>CAVWDA010000001.1:0-22094 GCA_963753455.1 uncultured Alphaproteobacteria bacterium
CGGCGTTCCGAAAGAAATCAAAGCGGACGAATATCGGGTCGGCCTTATTCCTTCGACGATCAAGGAATTGGCCGCTGGGGGCCACGCCGTAATAGTCGAAACTCACGCCGGCGATGGCGCCGGCATCAGCGATGATGATTATGCCGCAGTGGCGCCCGGGTCATCAAGCGCGGACGAAATATTTCAACGCGCCGCATTGATCGTGAAGGTGAAGGAGCCGCTTGCGGACGAGCGCAAAAATTGCGTCGTGGCCAGATCATCTTCACCTATCTGCATCTGGCTGCCGATCCTGAACAGACGCATGACCTTATAACGTCCGGCGTAACGGCTATCGCTTATGAGACCGTCACTGACACGGCAGGGAAACTGCCCTTGCTAGCGCCAATGTCAGAGATCGCCGGCCGCATGGCGCCCCAGATTGCGGCTCACTTTCTCGAACGGCCGCACGGCGGACGCGAAATCCTGCTGGGCGCGGTCGATGGCGCACCGGCCGGCAAAGTGGTCATCCTCGGCGGTGGTGTCGTTGGCGCAAACGCAGCCGGAGTTGCCATCGGAATGGGCGGTGACGTCACCATTGCCACGCGAAGTGCGGAGACCGCGCGTCGTCTTTCACAAAGCTTTGGCGGTCGCGTCCATGCCGTCGTAGCTCGAACTGAAGAACTTGAATCGCTCTGCAGGTCGGCCGACGCTGTCATTGGCGCCGCCCTGGTTGCGGGTGGCATCACTCCCAAGCTCGTCTCGGCACACACGATCAAGGCCATGAAACCGGGCGCAGTCATTGTCGACGTTTCGATCGATCAAGGCGGGTGTATCGAAACATCGCATCCAACGACGCATTCACAGCCGACCTTTGTGGTTGATGGTGTGGTGCATTATTGCGTCGCAAATATGCCGGGCGCCGTGCCGCGCACATCGACGTTTGCCCTCAATAACGCAACACGTCCATTCATTTTGGAACTTGCGGACAAGGGATTCCCGCGCGCGTTGGTTGACGATGTGCATCTGCAAAATGGGCTCAACGTGCATAAGGGCAAGATCACTTGCCGCGCCGTAGCGGATGCCCTACGGCTGCCGTTTACCTCGGCGCCCGAAGTTCTTGGACGGTGACAAAAGCACCTGTTTCGCGGCGCCACGACTACCGACAGATCGAGCCATTGATGCACGTCAAGGCACGCGTGGCCAATTCGGCTGAAATGCATCCTTAAGCGAGGAGTGCATCACGTGGACCCCGCTACTACCACCGGAGAGACAGCGATCCGGCCGTTACAGCCAAACCAGCTCTATCGTCCGACCAATCTTTCGGCCTTGGCGTTTTCGACAACGGCAGAGCTGCAGCCGATCAACGGACTTGTCGGTCAGGCTCGCGCACTCGAAGCGATCCGTTTCGGAACGCAGATCAGCAAGGCCGGCTTCAACCTATTTGTCATCGGCCCTAACGGTGCCCGCATGCAGGATGCCGTCAAGGCTGTCCTGGCCGAAGAGGTACGCGGCAAGCCGAGCCCCTCCGACTGGGTCTATGTCAACAATTTCATCGATGCGGATAAGCCGATTGCCATTGAGCTTCCAGCCGGCCATGCGCGCAACTTTCACGATGCGATGCACAAGCTCATCGATGATCTCAAGAGCGCTCTGCCGGCGGTCTTCCAAAGCGAAGACTATCAGACGCGCCGGGGCGCCATCGACAAGTCATTCCAGAAGAAGCAGGGGGAAGCCTTTTCTGCGTTGCATGACAAGGCAGCCAAAGCGGATATCGTGCTGCTGCGGACGCCGGTCGGCTTTGCGCTGGCTCCCGCCAAGGATGACAAGGTCGTCCCACCCGACGAATTCAGAACTTGGCCTGAAGAAAAACGCCACGAGGTACAGAGAACCATCGAAGGTTTGGAGAAGGACCTCGAGCACATCATCCACCAAATTCCGCAGTGGGAGAGGCAGCGCCGTGACGAGGTGCGCCAACTCAACCGCGACACGGCGAAGTATGCGGTCGATCAATTGATCGAGGACACGAAAACACTTTTCAGCGATATCACGAGGGTTGTACAGCACATCGAAACGGTTCGCGCCGATCTGGTCGAAAACGTCGGCATGTTTGTCAGTAAGGGCGATGATGACGAGAGCGAGGGTGCCGACTTCAGGCTTGGAAGCGTATTCGATCGCTATGAGGTTAATGTCCTAGTCACTCAAGATAGCGACAAACCCGCTCCGATCGTCGAAGAACTGCATCCCGCGCTTGCAAACCTGATCGGCCGTATCGAATACATCCCTCTGCGGGGTGCATTGGTGACCGACTTCCAACTCATCAAAGCCGGCGCAATCCATCGTGCCAATGGCGGCTATCTGCTGCTCGATGCACGCAGTGTCCTGTTGGAGCCATTCAGTTGGGCGGCACTCAAGCGTACGCTACGGCGAGGCGAGATCGCCATTGAAGACATCGGGCAATTCTTGGGTTTCACCAGCACGGTGTCACTCGAACCGGATCCGATCCCACTCAGCGTAAAGGTCATTCTGTTCGGGGACCGATTGCTGTATTTTTTGCTCGCTGCCCTTGATCCAGAATTGACGGAGCATTTCAAGGTGCTAGCCGATTTCGAAAACGATCTCGCACGCACGCCTGAGAATGAAGCAATCCTTGCGCGACTTTTGGCGACTCTCGCGCAGCGCGATGGGCTGAAACCGCTCGATCGCGAAGCGGTCGCGCTCGTGCTCGAACATGCGGCGCGCACAGCGGACCATGCCGGCAAGCTTTCGTTGGTCATAGAGCAATTGCGTGAGATCTTGATCGAGGCGGATTTTTGCGCCGGCGAAGCAAAATGCAGCGTCATCTCGCGGGCCGATGTGGACGGCGCTCTGCTGGCGCGCATCCGGCGCGCGGCACGACTGCGCGACCGAACGCAGGAAGCGATCCTCGAAAAAGTGGCGCTTATCGATACGGCGGGGGCGCATGTCGGCCAAATCAATGGCCTCAGCGTCACCGAGCTCGGCGGATTTTCCTTCGGGCGCCCGACCCGCATTACATGTCAAGTCAGACCCGGCAGCGGAAAGGTCGTCGACATCGAACGTGAGGTTGAACTTGGCGGACCTGTGCACTCGAAAGGCGTCCTCATTTTGTCCGGGTTTCTAGCGGGCCAATACGCGCTCGACACACCGATGTCGCTATTTGCAAGCCTCGTGTTCGAGCAGTCCTACGGCGGCGTCGAGGGCGACAGCGCATCGTCCGCCGAACTCTATGCCCTAATATCGGCGCTGGCGGATATTCCGCTTCGCCAGGATCTGGCGGTGACCGGATCGGTGAACCAGCATGGCGAAGTTCAAGCGATCGGCGGGGTCAATGAGAAGATCGAGGGGTTTTTCGATATATGCCATGCACGCGGACTGACGGGGACGCAAGCTGTCTTGATCCCGCAAGCGAATGTGCAACATCTGATGCTACGCAAGGATGTGACCGATGCCTGCGCTGCCGGCCGCTTCGCCATCTATCCGATCGCCACGGTCAATGAAGGTATCGCTCTATTGACCGGCATCGCCGCCGGCGAGCGCGACATCGACGGCAATTATCCCCTCGGCAGCGTCAATCGGCGCGTTGAAGATAGGCTGCGGGCTTTCGCCAGCATCCGGAAGAATTTCATTGGTCAAAACACGGGGGCGATCCCCACTGGCTAATCATGCCGTTGGAACCGCACAGCTTCAGGCGTCTCGTGCTTGGTCTGCAACCGAGTGCGCCCAATCGCACTATGCGGCTTGCCGTCGAACTTGCCGAGTTGCTGCATCTCGATCTGCTCGGGTTATTAATCGAAGACACGAGCCTCCGCGATTTGGCAACAATTCCCTTTGCACGCGAACTCAGATCGCTTGGAGGCGGTTGGCATGTGATCAATCTCGATCGGCTGTCGCGCGACTTCGAACTTGCCGCCCGCAGCATCGAGCGAATGTTCACGGACGCGGCGAGGCACCTTACCACGAGATACCAATTTGAACTCGTTCGAGGACCCATGGCCGAGATGATCTCATCAATTTCGCGAACCGATGACATCGTCATGATCGTCGAGCCCCTGAGTCCGGCCGAGCGTGCGACCCAGCAGTTCATTTGGCTTTTGGAGGCGGCCTTTCGCTCAGCCGGGGCCGTCATGCTGGTCCCACCATCCGTCGTTCGAAGCAAGGGTCCTGTGGTCGCGATCGCGGCAACACTCGATGATCCGAGCATTCGCGCGGCAGCAGCTATCGCGATCGCGGCCAAGGAAGAACTGATTGTCATCGAAGCCGACGGCCACGATGCGAACAACCCGCACATCCGCATCCTCGCCGCCGATACTGGTCTTTCAATCAAGCGCATGTCCGCGGCCAAGATTGCGTTACCTGACCCGACGATTTGCGCCCAGGCCTTCCGTCAGACCCAAGAGCGGCTGGTCGTCATGACTCGCGGCGCATTCGAGGACGCAACCGCCTCGGCGATTGCCGCAGCGCGGCGCGTTCCAGTGTTAGTCATCGAGCCGCCAACGGGCACGAAGCCGGGCCACTGAGGCAAGCCATGCCAAAGCGAAGTGCCGGCCTGCTTCTCTATCGGCGCACGAAGCCAGATCCCGAGGTGCTCTTGGTCCATCCCGGCGGACCATTTTGGATCAGGAAGGATGATGGCGCCTGGTCAATTCCGAAGGGCTTATTTGAAGGGGACGAAAGCCCACTCGCCGCGGCAAAAAGAGAATTTAAGGAGGAGACAGGATTTCTTCCGCGAGGCCCCTTCATTGAGCTTGGCGGTTTCAAACAGCCGGGCAGCAAAGTCATTCTTGCCTGGGCGGTGGAAGGCGATTTCGATCCACGCAATCTTAAATGCAATTCTTTTTCGATGGAATGGCCCCCTAAGTCGGGCCATATGCAAGAATTTCCCGAAGTGGATCGAGCGGCGTGGTTCGAGATCAGCGAAGCCGCTCGCAAGATTACCAAGGGGCAGATGCCGATCATTCAAGAATTGTTTCATCATTTGGATGTCGAAAGCAGCCGACGGCCAAATTCCTTATGTCCCTGATGGCAATTCTGGATTCTCGCCAAGCGACAGCGACGCAAGCACTTTGTAGCCGCTCTCACCGGGAGCGGGCGACTGCATAAGCTCGACCAAATCGATCTTCTGAGTTAGCGTAATGTCCTTATCGACGGGATGTTTTCGCGCGATTGCGCGTCCCTTGTCGCGGAGCCGAGCCAGCGTCACATGCGGACGAAATGGCCGCTGATCCACCTGCCCAAAGGCTCGAAGCAAGGCTGCACGTAGATCAACGAGCGCATTGCTGGCCTCGCACTCTGCCCACAGGAAACGCGGGCGTCTTAACTCAGGGCCATAGCCGATATGGCGGAATTCTAGAGTGAAGGCGGCACACGTCTCGGCCACGCGACGAAGCTTCGCGACCGTATCTGCTATTGAGCCTTCATTCCATGGCGGCACCAGCGTGAGGTGGATATCGGCTGGCGGAACCGGGCGAACGGAGAATTGTTCGAGTCCTTTGCAATCCTGCAAAAGCTCCTGCGCAATCTCGAGCGTGATCCGCAATGCCACGAAAATGCGCGCCGGCCTGATGCCGGTTTCTGCTTCAGACGCGACTTCAGTCGTATTATGTGGTTCCGGCACAGCCGCCCACAAATCTCACAGCGCGGCACCGAATGCAGCACCCAGCTGGCATTCATGCTCCGTCATCGCTCGTATAATCCGACAAGGCTCGCTTCGGCGAGAATGTGCTTGCGGGCCGCGCGTTCAACGTCCGGACACGATGGCTTGTTTCCGAGCGGCAGACGCGCAACCGACAGCGCCAAGATGCGAAAATGATAATGATGAGGCCCGTGCCGATGGGGCGGGCACGGCCCACCGTAGCCTTGTTTTCCGAAGTCGTTGAGGCCCTGCTTAACTGCGATCTCGCCGCCCTGCTGGCCTGCCCCCTCGGGGAGTGCTGATCGATCAGGCGGGACGTCGTAAACGGTCCAATGATGCCAGGTCCCACTAGGCGCGTTGGGGTCGTCGCAAATAATCACAAGACTGCGAGCCTGTGCCGGAACTCCGCTCCACTCAAGCGGCGGCGACAGATTTTGGCCGTCGCAGGTAAACCGGCGCGGAATGGTCTCTCCATTCGAAAAGGCATTCGAGCTAAGCAGCATGGAAGCCTATTCACGCCTTTTGAAGGCTGTCGGCGGCCACTCGCTAATGCCGACTTGCCCGGCTGGTGCGAAACATCACACATTTGCAGAACTTGAGGTTGATCTCGATCAATGACAATCGGGCCAATCGCCGCATGCTGCCGCGGTAATAATTTCGCTCAATTGCGGCGTGGCCGCTTGCTCGGCAAGTGGAATTGGCTGATGGAAAGCGCATCCTTGCGGCTGTTTTGTCTAAATGATAGCGCCGAGTTGGGTGGTGCCATATCGGCGGCATTGCGTAAGCCGCTCGCCCTTCATGAGGAGCGCGAATTCGAGGACGGCGAGCACAAGGCACGTCCACTCGATGCCGTGAATGGCGCCGACGTTTATGTCGTACAAAGCTTGCACGGCGGGCCAGCGCAAAGCGCCAACGACAAGCTCTGTCGGTTGCTGTTCTTCATCGGCGCGATCAAGGATGCCGGGGCCGCGCGCGTTACAGCAATAACGCCTTATCTGTGCTATGCGCGCAAAGACCGCCGCACCAAGCCAAATGATCCCGTGACCACCCGCTACATCGCCGGTATGTTCGAGAGCGTCGGCACTGATTGCGTGGTCACGCTTGAAGTTCACAACCCCGTCGCTTTTGAAAATGCCTTTCGCTGCCGTACCGTCGCTTTGACCGGCACGCCCTTCTTCGTAGATTATGCAAAGACGCTCGCCGACGATAGGCTGTCGGTCATCTCGCCCGACGCTGGCGGTATGAAGCGCGCCGAATTGCTACGTGAGGCCTTGGAAGCGGCACTGCTGCGCCCAGTCGGCAAGGGTCTGGCGGAAAAGCATCGCAGCGCCGGCGTGGTTTCGGGCGATCTGTTCGTCGGCGACGTTGCGGGGACGACCGCGCTGATCGTCGATGACCTGATCAGCACCGGAAACACGCTATTGCGCGCGGCCCGCTCGGCGCGCAAGGCGGGCGCCAAACGCGTGATTGCCCTCGTCACGCACGGGCTGTTCATGCAAGGGGCAGCGGAAGTCATTGCCGATCCGGCGATCGACCAAGTGGTCGTCACCGATGCGGTCCCGGCGTTCCGCCTCGACAGCCCGGCGAAAAACAAGAAGCTCGTGATCTTGCCCGCGGCCGCCCTACTCGCCGAGACGATCCGACACTTGCACGAGGAACGCAGCCTTACTGATCTGCTGGTGCTCTAAGAAATGCTTCGAGCTTTCGTGCGCTCTTTTCCGCAAACTTGAGGTAGGCCGTCGCCAGCCGCGGCCATTTTTCGGGGGTGCGAGGATGCACCTCCAGAAGATGCGCGATCGCCAGCCGCGCGCGCAGCGTGGCGCGATGGCAGCGGTAAAACGTGAATAGTTCCTCCGCGGGGCCGTCACGCAACATGCGTTTCATGCGGCGCTCGATAAAGTCGCCAACCCAAGCCGCACCGAGCCGCTCGCACTCAAGACTGAGATAGGCGACCTCATCGAACGGATCGACCACGCGCAGCCGCGGATTGAATTCGAGACAGTCAATGATCCTGACCGTATCCGCCAGCGAGATATGCTCGGGGCGCAGGTCGCCATGGCCCGAGACTATCCGGCGATGGCGAAGGCGAGCGACGATGAGACTGCTGCGCCGATCCAGAAACCGGCGCTGCGCATGGTCGATACGCTGCACCAAGCCGGCGGGAATGCCAAAACGAGGATCGAGCAGCACGCGCTTGTTATAGACAAGGCTGCGCTTCCAGTCGGCAAGATGGATCGCTGCAGAGAGCAAGACCGGCGTCGCCGAGCGATAAAATTGCGCCAGCGTCGCGACCAGACGGCCAAGCTTGAGGATGTCGACACGCTGCTCGGCGATGAGGCAGTCGAGCATGTCGCGTTCGTCGAGACGCTTCATGACGACAAGCCAATCAACCGGGACGCCGGATCCACCGATCGAGAGCCCTTTGCCGGTATCCACCAAGGGTAAGACGTCGAGATAGATATCCGGCGCGAGCGCGCGATTGAGCCGCAACTCGGCCCGGCAGGCGGCCTCCCGAAGCGCCAGACTGGAAAAGTCGAGATAGGGAAAGCGGACCGGCTTCTTGAGCTTGTAGACCCGGTCGCCCACCAGAAAGACCCGTGACATATGGGTTTCCCGGCAAACCACCTCGCTCGGAGTAGGCCGGTACGCATCCGGCCGGCTCAAGAATTTGACTTTAGCGTCGAGCGTCGACCCGGCGCCGTTGGTCGAGATTCCGTGCAAGGGCCGCTCCATCTTGGCCGGTAATTTAATGCGTTGCGGCCTGTCCTGATTGATACCGATCAAACGATCGCCCCTCGTTTTATGCTTATCCTTTTCAAAATTACGGGGGAGCAAGGTCATGTGCGCCTCTGTCGCCAGCCGCCCCGGTTCGCGCCCGGCGAAGATGGTAACGACGCGTGCGGTGACGATTGGCCCGCTCGGGCTCGCCGGCACTCTTCATCTGCCAGCCTCAGCAAACGCACTTGTCGTGTTCGCCCATGGCAGCGGCTCTAGCCAATTCAGCCCGCGCAATATGGCGGCCGCTAATGCCTTAAACGCGCAAGGCATAGCAACGCTATTATTCGACCTACTCACACCAGACGAAGAGCGCGATCGCTCCAATGTCTTCGATATCCAGCTGCTCGCGGGACGTCTTATCGATGTCGTCCATTGGATCGACAACGATCCGGAGCTCGTCTCGCTGCCGCTTGGCTTGTTCGGAGCAAGCACGGGAGCAGCGGCAGCCTTGGTCGCTGCGGCGCAACTCGGCTCGCGTGTTGGCGCCGTTGTCTCCCGCGGGGGCCGGCCTGATCTCGCGGATGCTGCGCTCGAGCGTGTGACCGCGCCGACCCTGCTGATCGTTGGCGGCCTCGATTACGGTGTGATTGAGCTCAACGAGCAAGCCTTCGCGCGACTGACCGCGCCGAAGGCGATCGAGATCGTACCGGGTGCAACCCACCTCTTTCCGGAGCAAGGCACGCTCGAGTTGGCGATTGCGTATGCCGAGCGTTGGTTCAAGACGTATCTCGGCTCGAATGTGTGCATTAATGCCACCTAGCTTGCGGAGCACATCATGCCATTCATCGATCGCAAAGACGCCGGCCGACAGCTCGCGAAAGCGCTCGCGCGTTACAAATCGCAACGGCCGGTCGTGCTGGCCTTACCGCGCGGCGGCGTGCCAGTTGCGGCCGAGGTTGCGAATGTACTCAACGCGCCCCTCGACTTGATCCTGGTGCGCAAGATCGGAGTACCGTTTCAGCCCGAACTCGCTATGGGCGCCGTTGTCGATGGCGTTGAGCCTGTGATTGTGCGCAATGAAGAAGTCATTCAGCTCAGCGGCGTGAGCGAGACCGACTTCAATGCCATTCGCGACGAACAGCTTGCCGAGATCGAACGACGCCGCAAGCTCTACCTCGGCGATCGCCCTCATCCAGAAATTTCCGGTCGCACAGTGATCGTGGTGGACGATGGCATCGCGACCGGCGCGACCACCCGCGCCGCCTTGCATGCGATCAGGATGCGCAAGCCAAGTAAGGTTGTCTTGGCTGTTCCGGTTGCGCCGACAGATAGCCTGAAGAAGCTTGCGCGGAGAAGCGGACGACATCGTCTGCCTGGAAAATTACGAAGAATTCGGCGCAATCGGACTGTTCTATTCCGACTTTTCCCAGACTTCTGACAGGGAAGTCATTGAGATATTGGCTCGCCATCCAGTCAAATCGCCAACCACAGTCGACTGACCGGCGCCGCTGTCGATATTTTGACCGAGATCAACGCGCATGGCGGATTTTTGCGATTGAGTTTTTCTACTTGCGGCAGTGTCGGAGGGAGTTATGGCGAAATCCAATTCCGGTGGAACGGCGCTGGCGACGCATAATGATGTCAAGGGAATCCTAGGCGATCTTGATCCGGCCGACATGTTAGCGATCATGTCGCTGCGGCCGACCATCGCGGACATTGAAGAGGCATCGGTGTGGCTTGAGGGCGACGCCGACGTGTTCGGCGCCGGCGAGCCGGTCAAGAGCGTGGCGGCTGACATTGTCACAATTCTGACCGAGAACGAGGATGAAGAACGCGGCGCGCGTTGGCTAACGCGCGCACCGGACGCGGTTGAACATTTCAGGCGGCAACATATCGCCAGTGCTTGCGCGTAGAGGAGGACTTGTCGGATGAACCCGCTGACGAGCCCTTTGCTCACTGACCTCTATCAACTGAACATGGTCCAGGCCTATCTGGACCATGGCGAGACTAAAACGGCGGTATTTCGAATTTTTTGTCCGTAAATTCCCGCCGCGTCGCGGGTTTCTGTTCGCCGCCGGCCTTCAACAGGCCCTCGATTTCCTCGAGAGCCTTCGCTTCTCGCCCGAAGAGATCGACTGGCTCGCCCGCACGCACAGATTTGACAAAGACTGCTCGACCGTCTTGCCAGCTTTCGCTTCACCGGTGATGTCCATGCTATGCCGGAAGGCCGCGTATTTTTCGCCAACGAGCCGATTTTGCGCGTCACTGCGCCGATGCCGCAGGCCCAACTGGTCGAGACCAGGCTGATCAATATCTTGCATTTTCAAACGCTGATCGCGGCCAAGGCCGCACGCATGGTGCTGGCTGCGCCCGGCAAGCTGCTGGTCGATTTCGGCCTGCGCCGCGCGCACGGCGCCGAAGCCGGACTCATGGCTGCCCGCGCCAGCTACATCGCCGGCTTCGCAGGCACTGCGACGATGCTGGCCGAGGAGGAATTCGGCATTCCGATCTTTCGGCACGATGGCCCATTCCTTCGTCGAGGCTTACGATACCGAAAGTGCCGCCTTTAAATCCTTCGCGCGCTCGCGCCCGCAAGGTCTCACGCTGCTCATCGATACTTACGATACTGAGAATGCAGCCAGAAAGGTGGTCGCACTGGCGGCCCGACTTGCGGCGCTGGGCATCAAGATTCGCGCGGTACGGCTGGATAGCGGCGATCTTATCGCGCTGTCGAGAAGCGTGCGCCGCATCCTGGACAACGGTGGACTTGCCGACGTGACGATCTTCGCGAGCGGCGGCTTGGACGAGGATTACGTGTCCGAAATCTTTCAAGCCGGCGCTCCGATCGACGGCTTCGGCGTAGGGACCAGCTTGACGACGTCATCCGATGTGCCGGCGCTCGATTGCGCCTACAAACTGCAGGAATATGCCGGTCTGGCGCGCCGCAAACGTTCGGCCGGCAAGGCGACTTGGCCTGGCCGCAAGCAGGTCTGGCGCCGTTATGGCCAGGACGGCCGAATTGCCGGCGATGTCTTGTCGCTTGAATCCGACCCCTATGCCGGCGAACCCCTGATCGAGCTCGTCATGAAAGATGGTCGGCGCGTCAAACCAACGCCTACTCTGGCCGAGATCCGGACGCGGGCCGCGCATGATCTCGAACGTCTGCCCGAGCCATTGCGCGACCTCGCTCTGCGGAGAAACATGCCCGGTTGAAGTTGCGGATTCACTGGTGCGGCTCGCCGCCGAAGTGGACAATCGCTTGGCACAGCGCGAAAGGCTTGGCCCATGATCAACAAATTCACGATCGACGATCGGGATGTCCTGCTGATCGTCGATATCCAGAACGACTTCTGCCCCGGCGGCAGCCTCTCCGTGCCGCGCGGGGACGAGGTCGTGCCGTTGATCAATAGCCTGGCGGCAAGGTTCGCCCACGTGGTGCTGACGCAGGATTGGCATCCGCGCGGCCATCTCTCCTTTGCCTCCTCGCATCCCGGAAAGACGCCATATCAGACGATCAAGGTCGCCTATGGCACCCAGGTGCTCTGGCCGGACCATTGCGTGCAAGGCACGGTCTGGCGCCGCATTTCGCGAAGACTTGGCGGTTCCCCATGCGGAACTGGTGCTGCGTAAGGGCTATCATCGCGAGATCGATTCCTATTCGGCATTCTACGAAAACGATCGCAAGACGCAGACCGGACTTGCTGGATATCTGCACGAACGCGGCTTCAAGCGTGTCTTTCTCGCCGGCCTCGCCTTCGATTTCTGTGTGCGCTATTCGGCGGAAGATGCCCATCGCGAGGGGTTTGAGGCAATCGTAATCGAAGACGCCTGCCGGGGTATCGACATCGACGGCTCCATGGCAGCCACACGCGAGTGGTTCAGAACTTTAGGGATTCACTGCATTCCGGCAGATGCAATCGAAGCCCGGCCGGCCGCCGCGTGACGCCGCTTATCGCGTGAGAAACTTTCTCAGGTTAACCAGTGATCGCGTATTGATCACGTCGTTCGCGGTCAGCCAGCCACGCCGCGCCTGATCGATCCCGAACCGCATATACTGGAATGCGTTGACGGAATGCGCGTCGGTTGAAACCGCGACCTTGACGCCTTTGCTCTTGGCTGCGTGGGCATGGATATCATTCAGATCCAGCCGGTCCGGCTCCGCATTGATCTCGACACAGCATCCCAGATCGTGCGCCGCCGAAAGAATGCGATCCATGTCGATTTCATATGGTTCGCGCTCGCCGATTAAGCGGCCAGTCGGATGGCCGAGAATGGAGAGATGACGGTTCCTCATCGCGCGTATCACGCGTTCGGTCTGCGCCTCGCGCGGAAGATCAAAAAACGAGTGCACCGAAGCGACCACCACGTCCAGCTTTTCGAGCGTCGTATCCGGCAGATCGAGGCTGCCATCCTTGAGAATATCAACTTCAATGCCCTTGAGGATGGTGAAACCCTTGAACTTGGCGTTCAGCTTGTCGATTTCGCGGATTTGCCGTGCCACGCCCGCCGGATCGAGCCCATGCGCCATGGCGACCCGACGGCTGTGGTCGGTCAGCGCCATGTATTCATAGCCGCACGCTTGCGCGCCGGCCGCCATGCCCTCGATGCTGACCGTGCCATCGGTCCAGTCAGAGTGAGCGTGCAAATCGCCGCGGATATCGGAGACGGTTACCAGTCGCGGTAGTTTGTCTGCCTTGGCGAGCACGATCTCGCCGCGATCCTCGCGTAATTCCGGCGGGACATAGGCAAGGCCGAGCTTCTCGTAGACTTCCTCCTCAGTAGCGCCAGCGATCCGCCGTTTGCCGGAAAACAGACCATATTCGTTGAGCTTCCAGCCGCGATCATTGGCAAGGCCGCGTAGCGCAATATTATGCGCTTTGGATCCGGTAAAATAGAGCAGCGCCGCGCCGTAGCTTTGTTCCGGCACGACGCGGACGTCAACCTGCAGGCCGGAGCGTAGCACAACCGTCGCTCGCGTTGGCCCGTGAGCGAGAACCTCCGTGACATTCTCGTATCGCACCAACTTGTCGCCAACCGCCGCCCCGTGCTTCGACGTGACCAAGACGTCGAGATCGCCCACCGTGTCGCGGCGGCGGCGATAGCTGCCGGCCACGACGACGCGGCCGTCGTTGCGAAGAAACGCGACAAGCGCTTCGGCTTCAGCTTCTGCCACGGCGAGCTTGAAGCGTTTCTCGACCACCGGCTTTTCCAGGGCGTCGGCAAGTTTCTTTTCCATCGACGGGCCAAATCCGCGCAGTTTTTGCAGCCGCCCGGCTTTGATGGCGCGACGCAGATCGTCGAGCGTGCGTACTTTAAGCTTGTCATAGAGAAGCTTGATCCGTTTCGGGCCGAGACCGGGAAGCGCGGCCATGTCGCCCAACTCGCCGGGGAGCCTTTTTTTCAGCGATTCCAGCAGCTCGAAATGCCCGGTCTTGACAATATCGGCGATCTTACCGGCCAGGTCCTTGCCGATCCCCGGCAGTTCCGAGAGGTCCGCTTCGGCCGACAGCAGGCTTCTGACGCTTTGCGGCAAACCTTCGATCGTGCGGGCCGCACGGTGATAGGCGCGCACGCGAAATTGGTTTTCGCCTTTGAATTCCAGCAGGTCGGCGGTTTGGTCTAACATCGCCGCGATTTCGGCATTTTGTACCGGCATCGCCGTAACCTCTTAACGTCCACGATCGCGAACTCAATCGTGATTACAAATTTTTTTCATAGCGCAATGGGGATAACTGCGCCTTGATCCAGATCAGAGATTTTGGCTCGTCATTATGACGCGGTTCGCGAGTACGGCCGCGCGTAGTCCGCAATCAACTCCGGCATTTATCTGCAGTGCTACGGCAAGAAACTATTCTCGTTGGCGAGCTTCTTTGGCAGATAATCGTTGATGACGTAATTGAGGCCCCATTTGGCAAGCGCCTGTTGCTCGGCGCGAACTCCCATGTGAAGCATTTGCTTGATCGCGGCGATCCACTTGGGATGAGCCATAATGAAGGGATCATTCTGCAGCGCGTCTTGAGCGCGCTTGATGTCGGTCGCTGACAATGGATGTGTCGCGTCCTCAAGACCAAAGTCGACGATGTCCTGGGGCGTGACGCCTAAGAAACGCGCCCGGGGCACGCATAGGAAGCGGTTAATGTGCGCTGCATTGCCCGAACCTACCTTGAGAGTGCGGTAGATATTGGCAAAACCGTACGGATCGCAATCGACAAAACAGTAGACGGGCAAATTTTGTTTGTCTGACAGACGACGAATAAAGCTCCGGGTCGCGCGTGTCGGAACGCCGCCCATCTCGACGATAATGCATCGCGCTGTTTCCCAAAACCGATGATTATTCAGGCGCTGAAACATGCCGCCGGTTTCAATAGCAAGTATGAAACGTGCATCGGTTCGGAAGCTCAAATGTTCGACGGAACGCGGAATGCTATAGGCCCCACTCCCCAGGTTCGTGCAATCAATTTCAATGGCTGCCCCCGATGCGGGATTTTTGTCAACCACCGTGAGCTGGCCCGCGACCGAGCCACCATGGGATTCCGGGTAGAAGCGCAGCTGTTCGCGCGACAGCCCATACATCGATGCCAAAGCTTCGATGTCGTCCATGATGGCATCTGACTCTGCCTGTTCGTCGAAGCGGCAATCGCCCCAGTTCTTGCTGATGTAGTAAACCTCACGTTTGGTGGCAAAATCGTCGTGCTCGACCATTCCTCGCGAGGTTGCCATCAAACGGAGGGTTTGCGCGAAAGACCGCGCAGTGTTTACCGTTAGTGCGCGAGTTTTGCGTGCTTCGCCAAGCTCGAAGTAGCCCTTCGCTTCATCGTACTTCACATTGTCAAGACTGCGGACCGGCAGCTCAATGTCCGGCAGCTCCCCACTGGCGATGCTTGTGCGTACTTGCTTGGCAATCGACTCAATCAGCGCGATGGTCTTTTGATCAAGCTCGCTGTGCGTGATGTTCGAGTTGCCGGTTTTCATGGTTCTGACCTTCGGGTCGTACGGCTCTTGTGGAGCACGTCATCAAGCTTGTTCACAGTTGAGTCGCGTTCATCATTACTGAGCGCGAGGATGTCCTGCAGGGCGATGCCGATGTGCGGCAGATACTTCTCGATATACGTGCGCCTGTCGTATTCCTGGTGAAGATGCATTTCGTGGCGCAGGTAGTGTGCAAGCTTGCGTGCGCATTGTTGCAGCCCCAATTTGATTTCCTTGAGGATTTCCGGATAAGGCTCAATCGCTTCTTTGGATTCAGATGTATAGGGCACCCAGACCGAGGCGACATGGACCAGAATGGCCATTGGCCCGATCGGTAGTGCGCCCTTCGACTGATGCAAGCCATAGGCCCGCCAGTTTGTCTGGATAGCGGCTTTGGTGATGGCGCAACTAGCCTGCTGGTAGAGGAGCGGCACCCGGTTTGCAAAACGCAGTAGGCGAACGGGTTCGTCTTTCTGCGCGATGAGATGCTCAGCCGCGCTCTCTTCGTGCACTGCCTTCTTACGCATGTGACCGCTCACGTCGACTTCAACATCGGTATCGCCGGCATGGCCATAAGCAATGCCGACTTCGACCTGGAACGGGTTGCCACGGTAGGCTGCGGCCGGCCGCGTGGTGACGGTGTAAAAATCCGCCTCCAATTCTTTGTGCAAGCCTTCCAAGAGCGACTTCTCGCCGATGGGAACAATACAGTCAGTGCGCGGCGCCAAGATGCGCGTCTTTTGAATAGCCTTATGCAGCGCGGTCGCCTGTGCGCGAGCGATGTGTCTTGGGTAAGAGCGGTCGCTTAATCGCCTATCGGATTGTTTGCGGGCAAGCTCAATGATCTTGAGCGCCGTCTTCTTCCCTACGCAGGAAAACTCGTCGACGAGAAACCGCAACAGCGTGTGGCTCGCGGTGCTGCTCAGCATCTGGATCAGGCGGCCAAGCTCGATGCCGTACGGATGAGGCTTGATTTCTTTGGGCCGCGGCGGAAGCTTCTTCGTACTACGGGCGAAACAAATCTGATTTCCCTGCGGGTCCTGATAGTTGATAGTCAGATGCGGATTGGCGATGGCAGTCTGCTTCAAATAGACTGCAATCGAATGCGGCCCTTTCTGATAGTGGCCCTCCATCTCCATCTCGACGCACGTCCCATGCGGGTGGTCCCATTCCAGCCGTTTCTTCTTGTGGATGTCCGGCTGGTTCTTGGCGGTATCGATCGACACATACATTTCCGAGGCAAGCTTATCGCCTTTGACGCGACTGATAATATGCAACGGCTTGCCGACGGTGAGTTGCCCGTACATTCCCGCCGCCGAAATACCCATGCCCTGCTGGCCGCGTGACTGGCTGAGCTTGTGGAATTTCGAGCCATAGAGGAGCTTGCCGAAAATGCGTGCGATCTGGCTCTCGACAATCCCGGGACCGTTATCCTCGACGACGACCCGCGACTTCCCATCGCGATCGCGCACCTGCACAGTGATTTCCGGAAGAATTCCCGCCTCCTCGCAAGCGTCGAGAGCATTGTCCACCGCCTCTTTGACGGCGGTAACCAGCGCCTTAGCGGGCGTATCAAACCCGAGCAGGTGGCGGTTCTTGAGAAAGAACTCTGAAACAGAAATTTCGCGTTGCCGGCTAGCTAATTCAAATGCGGTAGCTGGATCGGCTTGCTTTGTAGCCATACGCGTCTCGTAAGGTGCAATGCCACCGCGTTGCCGACGTAAATCCACAAAATGCTACATATTCCTCCCATACGCTCCCTTGACCAAGATCAATACCGGTCAGGTCAATGCTGGTGCCGTTTAATGTTTCGGCCGGAGCATGAGAATATAACTGTCGACCTCGTCAATCTGATAGCCAACGAGTTGCTCATTTGGCATGCCGGCCGGGCTGGCAATTTTCGCACGCAGGTCGGCAATTCACTGGAACGCCAGCCGCTCCAATGGCGCCCCGTGCCCAATGTACTGGCACCCACGTTGTAAGGGCAATCGGTGTTCTATTCGACTAATCAAAGGTCGTCAGTCGCGATCGCCAAACCAATTCCCAGACCGGATAGGCTTTTGAGCAGGGACAGCGCGGCCAAAACGGCCAGGACAAAGCAGAAGAGTCCGAACATGGTCTTCGGACGTTGGGCGATTCCTTCGGCTAATCAATGCGGATAAGGCTTTCAGTACATACAGCCGTTGCGATTCAAACCTCGAAATTGAGGTTATTGTGGGTCCGCGATTAAGCTGAACGGTCGTTCAATTCCATTTGTCAAAAACTCGAGATCCATGCCGAGAATGAGCCGGTCATCTATTGACCGATGTCAACGCGTCCAGTGCAAATTTGCTGTCGGATTATTCGCAATTTGCGGCGGTAGCATGCCCCGCTTTTTGCTTCAGGGCAGATGACGAAGCCATGAACGAGTTTGCAAGCGAAATCTCCAGCCACGTGTGGCAATCCAAGTACCGGTATGTCGATCACACGGTGAGCGAACATAGAATTTCGGACACTTGGCACCGCGTCGCGCGCGCACTCGCGGCTGTCGAACCGAAGGACATTACACTCTGGGAGGATCGCTTCTTCAGTATCCTGCATGATTTCAAATTTCTGCCCGGCGGCCGGATTCAGGCAGGTGCCGGAACGGCCCGCAAAGTCACGCTGTTCAACTGCTTTGTTATGGACCTGATTGAGGACTCGATCCCAGGCATTTTTCGCGCCCTGCAGGAAGGCGCGGTTACGATGCAACAAGGCGGCGGCATCGGGATTGATTTCTCGACATTGAGGCCGCGCGGCACGCGAGCGAAAAGTGCCGGAGGTATCGCATCTGGCCCCGCGTCCTTCATGCAGCTCTGGGATGCGATGTGCGGTACCATTCTATCGACCGGCGTCCGCCGTGGCGCCATGATGGCAACGCTGCGCTGCGATCATCCCGACATTGAGGAATTCGTCGTTGTCAAACAGCAAGCTGGCCGCCTCCGCCGGTTCAACCTGTCAGTTCTTGTGACCGACGCATTTATGGCAGCGGTTCGTGGCGATGCCGATTGGCCGCTTGTGTTTCCGGCCGCGGCGTTTGAAGGTGACGGCGAAACGGTCTCGCGTGAATGGTCCGGTTCAGCCGGCCCGATTTCATGTCGCGTGGTGCGACACATCCGTGCCCGCCATTTGTGGGACCTCATCCTGCACGGAACCTACGACTATGCCGAACCGGGTGTCCTGTTCATCGACCGCATCAACCAATTCAATAATCTCCGTTACAGGGAGCAGATCAGCGCCACCAACCCATGCGGCGAGATTCCGTTGCCGCCTTATGGGGCCTGCGATCTGGGTTCGCTCAATTTAACGAGCTTCGTGCTATTGCCGTTTACGCCAGAGGCACGGTTCGATTTTGGCAGCCTTGTAGAGACGGCGTGGATTGCCGTGCGGCTACTCGACAACGTCGTTGACGCGTCACTGTTCCCGCTTCCGCAACAGGCGGAGAATGCGCATGGCACACGGCGCATCGGCCTTGGGATCACCGGGCTCGCCGATGCTTTGGTCATGCTTGGGCTTACCTACGGGAGCGATCGCTCATTGGCTTTCGCGGCGGACGTTATGCGCCAGATCTGTCACACCGCCTATCGGGCTTCCGTCGATCTCGCTCTGGAAAAAGCAAGCTTTCCATATTTTGACCGCAACAAATATCTGCAGAGTGTCTTTATCTGTAGCCTGCCTGAAGATATTCAAAATGCCGTTGCGACGCACGGCATCCGAAATAGCCATCTGATCGCGATCGCGCCAACTGGCACGATCAGTCTGCTGGCCGGCAATGTATCGAGCGGCCTGGAGCCGATCTTTGCTGCTTCCTATGCACGCAAATTACTGGCAGCGGATGGAACGCCGAAGGAGTTTCATCTGACCGATTATGCGTATGAGCTGTGGCGCACGACGACCGGAGCGACGACGCAGATTCCGGACGGCTTCGTCACCACCGCCGACCTCCCTGTTCGCGCCCATCTCGATATGCAGGCAGCGTTGCAGCCGTTCGTCGACAACTCGATATCCAAGACTATCAATGTTCCTGAGCATTGCCCGTTCGACGAATTCAAACGGATCTATGATCTCGCCTATGACATGCGCCTGAAGGGCTGCGCGACGTTCCGACCTAATCCGGTCACCGGCGTCGTGCTGAGTGAAGCGGTATCTAGCGAGGACGCCCCGCACTGTTGCGCTTTCGAGCGCGAGGCGGACTGACGCTGTCCCAACCAAAATATTGACGTGGGTCAATGCACTTTAATCCGAAATACGCCATCTAAATTATCGGTCGGTTTCTATGGAGGGTTTTGCCATGGCTGAAACTGTGACCAAGCTACCCATCAAACAGGAAAAGACACCAGAGCGCGCTACCCATCGGGGAAGCGTGGCGTCCGTTCGAATCCTTGCGTCGCGAAGTGGAGCAACTTTTCGACGATTTCGGTCAAAATTTCTTGCGGCTTCCCCCTCGCCGCTCATTCTTCGGTTTTGAGCCGCTATGGCGGCGCGAAGCGGTATGGGAAGCTGCCCCTGCCGTCGACATCGCCGAAAGCGAGAAGGGCTACGAGATCACGGCCGAACTGCCCGGGATGGACGAGAAGAATGTCGAGGTGAAGGTCGCCAACGGCAACCTGACTATCAAGGGCGAGAAGCAGGAGGAGAAGGAGGAGAAGAAGAAAGATTATTATCTGCACGAGCGCCACTTCGGTTCCTTCGAGCGCAGCTTCGAGATGCCGGAGGGTGTCGACGCGGATAAGATCGAGGCGAGATTCAAGAAGGGCGTCCTCACTGTAACTCTTCCCAAGAAGCCCGAGGCGCAAAAGCCCGCGAAGAAGATTGAAGTCAAGGCTGCTTGAGCAGCCGTCGCTCGCGTGGAGTTGAGGTATCCGGGTTGCACCTAAAGATGCAACCCGGACGAGATTTGTGCGAGCTCTCAATGTGGAGAGACGACATGTACGGACAGGGACGCGAACTCGAGATCGGCAATGCGACGAGCGCTGTGCTCATTTCATTGTTACGAACGCTGGTTGATAAAGGCGTCGTCTCGAATATTGAAGTTCGCGCCCTCCTGACCAAAGCCGCCAGCGACCTCGGACCGCACGACTACACGGCCCCCGTCAAGGGTGCGATTGGCGTGATCCTTGACGATATTCTGCCTAAATTTCCCGAAAATGGCGGCGACTGATTACGCTCTGTCCCTGTTGGGCATATCGCCATGACAACGATCTCGGACCTCAATGCCGCGGTGGCTGCGGCCGAAGATTGGGTCGACGATCTCATGCGGCGCCTGGGCTGGCAGGATCGGGAGCGCGTCTATCGGGCGTTGCTCGCGGCATTGCATGCCCTGCGCGACTGCCTGGGTCGAGACGAAGCCGTATATATCGGCGCGCAACTGCCAGCGTTGTTGCGCGGCCTTTATTACGAGGGCTGGCATCCCGGCGCGCGGCCGGCGGACCGAAGCCGGGGCGCGTTTCTCGAGCGCATCCATGACGGCGTGCACCGCGACCCCGGCATAGACACGGAACAGGTCGCACGTGCCGTGTTCGCCCTGCTCTCGGCGCGCCTGCCTACCGCCGAGATTGAGGATGCCAAGGCCGCCACGCCAAGCGTGCTGCACAATCTTTGGCCAAGCTAAGGCGATCGCCTCGCACATGAACGCCGCCGCGGAACGAAGCGCTATCGGACCGCCGGCAGCGGCAAACAATGCGCCTATTCCTATGCGGCGACGTCATGGTCGGGCGGGGTATCGATCAAGTGCTGCGGCATCCATGCCACCCAATCCTGCACGAAAACTATGTTCACTCGGCATCGGACTATGTGCGCCTCGCCGAGGAGGCGAATGGGCTAATCCCGCGACCGGTCACACCATCCTATATTTGGGGCGCGGCCCTCGACGAATTGGGCCGTCGCCGGCCAGATGCTCGCATCATCAATTTGGAAACGGCCGTAACGCGCAGTGAGGACTTCGCGCCGAAAGGCATCAACTACCGAGTTAGCCCGGAGAACGCGAGTTGTCTCACCGCCGCAGCCATCGATTGCTGCGTCCTCGCCAACAACCACGTCCTTGACTGGGGCCGTGCGGGCTTGCTCGATACTTTGACGACACTGGAGCGTTTGCAGATCAAGTCCACAGGTGCCGGCCGCAACCTCGACGAGGCCAGTACGCCCGCAGTCTTGCAGATTACCGGCAAAGGCCGCGTTCTGGTGTTTTCATTTGCCGCGGTGACGAGCGGCACCCCGCGGAATTGGGCGGCAACACGAGATGCGCCCGGCGTCAACCTGCTCCACGATCTGTCGGAAGCAACCGCTATCCGCATCTCTGAGCAGATCGCCCATCATAGGCAACCGCATGATGTGATTGTCGTCTCGATACATTGGGGACCCAATTGGGGTTATGACATTTCGGATGAGCAGCGGCACTTTGCCCATATCCTGATCGAGCGCGCTGATGTGTCCGTCATTTACGGCCATTCGGCGCATCATGCGAAAGGCATCGAAGTCTACCGCGATCGGTTGATCCTCTATGGCTGTGGCGATTTTCTGAACGACTACGAGGGCATTCAAGGCTACGAAGACTATCGTGGCAATCTCGCTTTGATGTATTTCGCTGATATCGAACCTGCGACCGGGACCTTGACCGCGGTCGACATTGTTCCACTCCAAATTCACAAGTTCACCCTTGTTCGTCCATCCGGCCCTGACGTCGATTGGTTGCAGCAAACGCTGGACCGAGAAAGCCGCAGGTTTGCGACACGCATTGCAGTCATACCGCCTGGGCAACTCG
>CAVWDA010000002.1:0-83392 GCA_963753455.1 uncultured Alphaproteobacteria bacterium
CGCTGGCGGACGATCGCTCACGCGCTGTTCCCGCGCCGAATCCGCACAGCCGCTCGAAATCGACGCCGATATCGGCGATCTGTTTCTCAACGTGTTCGTCTTCAGCCTGGCGTTCGGCTGGGCAGTGCTGTCCTATCAATTCATCTCGAATGGTATCATCAGCGGCTTGATTGCGCTCGCCGGTCCGGTGCGGCCCTCGACCCTATCGCCTTACGTCACCCGTTCGATCATCACGGTGATGCTGTACCTCGCCTACGAGCTCGGATACTGGGTCCACCATTGGCTCTGCCACAGGGTGCCGCTGCTGTGGGAATTCCACAAAGTACATCACACCGCCGAAGTGCTTACGCCGCTCACTAATTACCGGGTCCATCCGTTCGACAGCTGGCTTTTCGCCAACGTCCTCGCGCTCTCGGCAGCGGTCGCCAATGGTTTGGGCAATTACATGTTCGGCACAACCGCTTATCAATACGCGCTGTCCGACACCAACATTATCCTGGTGCTGTTTGTGCACGCCTACGTCCACCTGCAGCACTCACACATGTGGATTTCGTTCCGTGGCGTGGCCGGCCGTATTTTTGTATCGCCCGCCCATCATCAGGTGCACCATTCGGCCGATCCGAAACATTTCAACAAGAATTTCGGCAGCTGCCTGGCGCTGTGGGACTGGATGTTCGGCACGCTTTACGTTCCTGGCAAGGAGCGCGAGGCGCTCACCTTCGGCTTCGCCGATCACCCGAACGCACATACGATCAAGGGCGAACTGATCGATCCGTTGATCAATGCCGCCGGCCAGATTAAGCCGCTGCTGACGCACCGCCACGAATTGGCAACGGTCAGAGAGCACGACCATGCTTAGAGTTTATTGCGCCTGATGGCCGAGCGCTTCGACTTCGCGCATCCATTGCCTTCGCGTCTCATCGCCAACCGCCTCAATCATACCGTAAACCGTTGAGCGCACCGGCTTGACCCCGGTGAAATGTAGGATGTTACGCTTGATCAATTTGAGCGCATGCGCGCCGTAGTACCAGCGATAGAACCAACCGGGCATGCCCATGGTCATGACGATACGCGCCGATTTGCCCTTAAAGATTTTCCAGCGCGCCAAGCCGTGGCTGGCCTGCACCGCCAACAGGTCGGGCTGCATGATGCGCTCGATGAACCCTTTCATGATCGCGGGCATGTCGCCGCACCACAGTGGAAACACGAACACCATATGCTCGCTGGCTCGCAGCGCCTCGCGGGCGGCGACGAGATCGGGCTCGAGCGGTTGCTCGCGCCGGTAGCCCTCGCGCAGGATCGCGTCGAACGTCATATCGGCGAGTAAAAACAGCTTCGCCTCGTGCCCTCCGCTTTCGGCGCCGCGCAGATAGGCTTTGCCCAGCGCCTCGCAATAAGTGTCGCGTTTTGGATTGCCGACTACGATGGCGATTTTTGTCATAGGCGCCCCATACGGTTAGCGACACGCTACTGCCGCGCGCGCAAATCCGCTTTGACATGGCGCAAGCGGCGCGGCATGGCTTTGTCGTCATGCGCAAGCGCATCATTACCGTCAATGACAAGATGCAGAAGGGCTACCGCTATGTGCTGAGCGCAGCCGTCGGGCGCAGCTTCGACGCGGAATTCAAGCCGCAACTGACTCCGGCCGAGATGCTGCGGTTTGGCGTGTTCGGCGGCAAATACATGACCGACTGCCGCCGCGAGTTTCCTAAGAACTGGTTCGCGCGGGCCAAGCTTTCACACGAACGCCGGGACCCTTCCCTCAATTTTTTCGGTGTCGATGCCAGCCAGCCGCTGTCGGAATGGAAACGCAAAGGCTGGATCCACCCGGACGATCCGCGCGGCTGGTTCCAATGGTACTGCCGCTACTACATGGGTCGCCGCACGCCGGACGAGGACGCGCGGCAGATCGGCCGCTGGAAAGCGATCCGCCGCCACGTCCGGCAGGTCCAGAAACATTGCGAGCCCGGTGATCTGCTGTGCCGGCGGCGCCAGCGCCAGGCATTGCTGCACTGGGCTTACGACAGCCGCAAAATCTAACCCGCAATACGGCCGAGTAGATCGGCCAGTGATTCGGGACACGTGATGTGTGGATTATGGCTTAAATCGATTTCGGTAGCGCTCCAGCGGTCCCGCATCGCGCGCTCGTAGAAACGGCGAAAGCGATCGTCGGGCGCATGGCGCGTGCAGTAGATGTAGTGGCGTGGCAGCGTCAGCGCGCCATTCTGCATTTTCAGCTTCTGTTCGAAGGTCTTTGCCGGTTGCGGCCGCCGCAACGGCGCACACCATGCGCGGTCTTCCGCTGTTGTATCGGACGGGACATCCATGGGCAGAATAAAGCCGTCGGGCGACGGCTTGCGTTGCGCGCGCGCCGCGGCCGGCAACAAATCGAACACACTGTCGCTGTCATCGGGCGCAAAGGCATCGATATAAATGAGCCGCGCGATGCGCATCCGCGCGCGGTCGGCAACGCCGGTCGCGACCATGCCGCCATAGGAATGGCCGATCAGGTTGACGCGGGTCAGATCCTCGAACTTGAGAACCCCGAGAACATCGGCAATGTGGGTTTCAAGGTCGATATCGGGGCGCTCCAAGTGTGTGCGTTCGCCAAGTCCCGTATATGTCGGCGTGACCAGCCGATGTCCGCGCGCGCTCATCAGCGGATGCATCTTCTTCCAGGCCCAGCCGGCGCTCCAGGCGCCGTGCGCGACGA
This sequence comes from uncultured Alphaproteobacteria bacterium, assembly GCA_963753455.1. GTDB lineage: Bacteria > Pseudomonadota > Alphaproteobacteria > Rhizobiales > Xanthobacteraceae > Pseudolabrys. The sequence continues at coordinate 2,714 of CAVWDA010000002.1, forward strand.
CAAAAGTAGCCAATGGTTCCCCCTACCCCGCCGCGACCGGACGCACGCGCGCCGCACGACCGGAAAGCCGGCCGGTCACGATATCGACCGCGACCACGACGAGTCCCGCAGCCAGCACTTCCCAGCCCGGCCTGATGCCGACGGAAAAATCGAACGCCACGTCGAGCACCCGCATCGGCGAAACATGGAAGGCGATGCCGATACCGACCGCCTCGCCGATGAAGGTGAGCGCCGACACCGCAATGCTCAGCAAGAGCAGTGTCACGGTGGACAACTCGCCGCTGCCTCGCCACCAGGCGACCAGCCGGTAGGCGATTAGCCATAGGAACAGACTGGCGGCAAACACCGGCACCGTGATATCGGCTTTGGTTTGCTGGAAATAATGGATGAGCGCCAAGAGCGCGATGGCATAAATGATTTGGTGCAGGCGCCGCCAGCGCAGGCCGCCGAGACGCTTGACCATGCCGTCGGTCGAGGTGGCCGCTAGTGTTGCCAATCCAAGCCAGGCGGTGCCGCCGACGATCAAGTACCAGCGGTGGCTGATCTCATGCACCACCTTGCCAAGGTCGAACATCTGGTCCGCCGCGAATAGCGTAAGGTGTGCGGCGATATAGCAGAAGCAGCCGACACCGAGCATGCGCCGTAAGTCGATCAAATTGCCGTAATGCAAAACTCGGCGAAACGGTGTCACCGCCAGCGTCACGCCAAGAAACACCAGGGCCCAGAAGCCGGCGCGATGGATCAGGTCGTTGAGCGGACGCGCGCCGTGCATGATCGCCTCGGCGTCGACCAATACCTTGGCGAGCGGGAAAAACAGCAGAACCAGCGCGCCGATGCGCAATGGCGACAAGTGGCCGCGCTTGTCGCGCCAAAGCTGCCAAGACGATGTCACGATGCGGGCCCCGCATATCCCGGCGCGGCTGGGCCCCGGCACGGCTGCCCAAGATTCGAGCGCCGTGCCTGGAAAGCCGCCCAATTTCGCCGCTGCTCTGGCTGCATATCAGTTATACCGCGCTGCACGATGTTACCGCTCCCTCCTGGGAGAGCGTGCTAACATTTTTTAGTTCGTTTGATTCGTCACAACCGATCACAAGGTTGGGCGCAATGAGTGTGCCGGCACCGGACCGCCGGCAGCCGCTACGGGAGAAGGAGGAGCAGAAAAGAAAATTAAGTTACGCCGCGCCGGGCCACTTCGAGGAGGCCACCGATGTTGCGAAACTTAGCACGCTTACTGCTCGCACTTGCTCTGTCTCTGTTCAGCTTTGCCGCACTCGCTCACGACGTCTGGATCAATCGTGGCGCCTACAAGAATCCCGCCGGCGAATGGTGTTGTGGCGCCGAGGACTGTGGCGTGGTTGCACCGGGCGCTGTGACGGCCGGCGTTGGCGGCTATTCGCTGCGAGGCCCAGTCACTTACGGCCAGGGCGTGACCGGCAACGCGGAGGACGGGCCGACGCGCCAGGAGAACGTTAACGAGGTCGTGCCCTATAGCCAGTCACTGCCATCGCCCGATGGCTCCTATTGGCGCTGCAAACGGCCAGACGGCACGCCGCGCTGCTTCTTTGCGCCGCCATCGGGAAGCTGACCGCGTTTGGACTAATCGAGATGCGACTGCTGCACCGCCTCGCGCAGAAATAGAGCTATGAGTGCCGCCGCAGCCACTAAAATGAACGATGCCGCGCCGGGATCGCGGCCACCGAAACAAACAAACAGCGCCAATGCCACCGCACCGACGCCGAGGCAGATCGCCCAGACCCCAATCCAATCAAACGTCCATTGGTTAGGCTGCGGCTTCGCCGCAAACTTGATATGTGGGACGTGCGCCATGGCAACGGCCTCCAGCCAAGTTGCCATAGAATGACTGCAACTTCCGTGCCCGCCTTGATTCAGCGCAAACGCATCGCCGCCGCAGCCCGTTACCTCATGCAGCGGTAAACGCCAATCAAACGCGCGGTAGCGGGCGGCCGCCGGCGGCGCGCGACGGCACTTTCACCCAGGCCTCGCCGTCGAGCACGATTTCGCCATCGACCTTGCACGTGCAGCAGAGCCGCGCGCGGAATTTCTCAGGCATCAGCTCGGCAACCACCACGCTCACTTCGACGGTATCGCCAATCTTCACCGGAGCGCGGAAATTCAGCGTCTGCGAGATGTAGACCGCACCGGGACCAGGCAGGCGTGTGCCGAGCACCGCCGAGATCAGGCTCGCGGTATAGAGACCGTGTGCGATGCGGGTGCCGAACGGCGTCTTGGCGGCGAAGTGCTCCGAGAGGTGGATCGGATTGCGGTCGCCAGTGACCTCGGCGAAACCGACCACATCGGACGACGCCACGGTCTTGTTCAGCCGCTCGGTCATGCCGACCGAGAGATCCTCGAAGTGCAGTGTCTGTAGGGTCAGCATCGTCACGCGCCCTGAGCCTGCGGCCGGCATACCGCCCATAACAGGCCGATCAGCACCACATTGATCAACGCCAGCAGCGTCAATACGTCGATGGTCGCATCGGCTCCACTCGCTTCGATCGCCAGCGCGCCGAGCGACGGCGCCAACGCCTGCACGATGAGGCTGGGAAACGCCAGTTTTCCCATCAGGCGCGGAAACCGCGCCAGCCCGAACAGTGCCAGCGGCAGCGTGCCGCGGCCGATCCAGGAAATGCCGTAGCCGGCGCCATAGAGCAAAATGACCGGAACCAGAAACGGAAATCGGCCGACCAGTAGCGCCAGTCCAATGGCCATCAAGGCGCAGGAGCCGACCATGGTCCAGATCGGGTGGTAGCGAGCCCCAAACAGCCGTTCGATCACGCGGGCGCCGACCTGTGCCGGGCCGAACAGCGTGCCGAGGCTGACCGCCACGGCGAAGTCCACACCCCTCGCCTGCAGAAAGATCAGCAGGTGCACCACCACGATCGAACCAATACCGGCGGCGAGCGACAGCACCACCGCCAACAGTGAGGAGATCAGAGTTTCATTGACGATGCGTACTGGCGCAGTGGACGGTGTCGCTTCTTTCGGCGTGATAGCGGCGACCGGCTTCGGCGCGCTGCGGATCACAGTCATCTGCAACGGCAGCGCGACCACAAGATGCAACGCGGCATAGATGAAGCAGGCGTTACGCCAGCCGGCATGCTCGATCATGAAGGCGCTTAACGGCCAGCACACCGTGCTGGAGAAGCCGCCGAACAAGGTAAGATTGGTGATCGGCGTGCGCGCTTCGCTGCCGTAGAGACGACCGAGCGCGGCGAACACTGCATCGTAAAGCCCGGTGCCCATGCCTATTCCGAGCAATACCCAAGCGAAAAGATAAACCGGCAGCACCGGTGCCAAGCCAATGCCGATCAGGCCTGCCGCATAGAACAGCGAACTCGCCAACAGTACCGGCCGCCCGCCGTGCACATCAATGATCCGGCCAACCTGCGGCGAGATCAGCCCGGCGACCAAAAGGCCGCCCGAGGTGCCGCCGACCACCCAGCCGAGCGACCAGCCAGTGTCGGCGACAATCGGCCCAGCGAATACCGCAGGAAAATAGAACGAGGTACCCCAGGCAAGGATCTGCGCCACGCCCAGCGCAGTGATGATAACGCGGCGGTCGAGTGGACGCGCCTCTGCTGCCAACGACAACGGCTTGTTCCTACTTCGCCGGCTCCATACCCTTGGATTTGAGCACCGCGGCAGCGTCCGGGCCCGACAGCGCCGTGATAAACGCCTCGGCGGCTTCCTTGTTCTTCGCCGACGCGCTTAGCGCCACGGCGTACGTCGTGGTGTTCTGGATTTCCTTCGGCAGCGGCCCGACCAACGTCACGCCCTTCACCGGCACGATCTCACTGATCTGGTGGATGCCAAGCTGAGCGGTACCATCAGCAACGAATTCGGCGACTAAGCCGCCCTTTTTCAGTTTGGCTTTCGGTCGGACCTGATCAGCGATGCCGAGTTTGACCAGCAGCTTGTCTATGTAGATGCCGCTCGAGCCGCCGCTCGCCGGATCGATATAGGCGACCGATTTGGCGGCGAGCAGCGCCTGCTTGAATTTGTCGACCGTGCCGATGTCGGGCTTGGGCGCGCCCTCTTTAACCACCAAGCCGATACCGACGGTTGCCAGCTTCACCTCGCTGCCGGCGGCGAGCTTGCCGGCTTTGGTCAGTTCGTCGATCGCGGCCGGCGTGATGACCAAGAGGTCGAAGGCTTCGCCGCCCTCGATGCGCTTCTTCAACTGCCCTGTGGTGCCGTTGTCGACGACTACCGTATTGCCGGTCAGCTTCTCGAACGCCGGCACGAGCGCTAGTACGACCTGTTTGTAGGCGCCGGCAGTCAGCACCTTTATCTCGACCGCGTCCGCCGCGGGCGCGGCGGCGAGTGCGAGCAGCGCCGCGACGGCGGCGCTGAGCAAATGGATTTTCATGGCTTTCCTCCCAGGTCGGGCGGGCAATCTACACGAAGCCTCCCCACTTGGGGGCGCGAGGAAACGGGAATACCGCCACCGCAGACCGAATGGCAAAACAGAAAGCTTGGAATGCCGCTAAGAAGGTCTTCGACTTAATAATCAGTTATTTAAGATATGCGTTTTCCGCATTGCTGCGGCGCAACATTATTGCTTTTCAAGTTCAGGAACATCCCTATTTTGCGGGCAAATCAAATCGCCGGCCCGCAGCCGGATTCAGCAGAAAGAGCCTTCCTATGTTTGCCAATCTTGTCCGCCTGGTCCGGCAATGGAAGCGTTACAACCAGAGCCTGACCGAACTGTCGCGCCTGGGCGATCGCGAGCTTGCCGATATCGGCATCAGCCGTTCCGACATCCATCGGGTGGCGTGGAACGCCGCGCACCCCCGCTAAGCGTTCTCCCAGATTTGACTGAAAAGCGCCCGCGCTCGCCGCGGGCGCTTTCGTTTTTGCGCCGCGGTTGCCGGACGCGACTCTGACGCCTAGGTTCGGCGCATGACCTTGAAACCCGTCCACGTCATTGGCGGCGGTCTCGCCGGCTCCGAGGCTGCCTGGCAGCTCGCGCAAGCGGGCGTACCTGTCGTGCTGCACGAGATGCGGCCGCTGCGGGCGACCGCCGCGCACAAGACCGACGGCTACGCCGAGCTCGTCTGCTCGAACTCGTTCCGATCCGACGACAAGGATCATAACGCGGTCGGGCTGCTGCACGCGGAAATGCGCCGGCTCGGCTCGCTGGTGATGCGGGCGGCCGATGCCAATCAGGTTCCGGCCGGCGGCGCGCTGGCGGTCGACCGCGACGGATTTTCAGCAGCGGTATCGGCGGCGCTGGCGGCGCAGCCGCTGATTACGCTTGAGCGCGGCGAAGTCGCGGTGCCGCCAGTGAACTGGGACAGCGTCATCATCGCCACCGGCCCGCTTACGTCGCCCGATCTTGCCGCGACCATCCGCGCCCTCACCGGTGAGGATGCGCTCGCCTTCTTCGACGCCATTGCGCCGATCGTGCATCGCGACTCGATCGATCTCGACCAGGCCTGGTTTCAGTCGCGCTACGACAAGACCGGTCCTGGCGGCTCGGGCGCCGACTACATCAATTGCCCGCTATCGCGTGAGCAATACGACGCCTTCATCGACGCGCTGATCGCCGGCGACAAGACGGTGTTCCACGATTGGGAAGCTTCGACCCCCTATTTCGACGGCTGCCTGCCGATCGAGGTGATGGCCGAGCGCGGCCGCGAGACGCTGCGGCACGGGCCGATGAAGCCGTTCGGTCTGACCAATCCGCGCGCACCCGACTTCAAGCCTTACGCGGTCGTGCAACTGCGCCAGGACAACAAGCTCGGTACGCTGTTCAACATGGTCGGCTTCCAGACCAAGCTGAAGCACGGCGAGCAGGTGCGCATCTTCCGCAGCATTCCGGGCCTGCAAAACGCCGAATTCGCCCGTCTCGGCGGCTTGCACCGCAACACCTTCCTCAATTCGCCCAAGCTGCTCGATGAAACACTGCGGCTCAAAGCTAATCCGCGCTGGCGTTTCGCCGGCCAGATCACCGGCTGCGAGGGCTATGTCGAATCCGCCGCCATCGGTCTGATCGCGGCGCGCTTTGCCGCCGCCGAACGCCGCGGCGAAGCGCTTATCGCGCCACCGCCGACCACCGCGCATGGCGCCCTGCTCGCGCACATCACCGGCGGCCACATCGAGACCATCGACGCCGGCCCCGCCTCGTTCCAGCCGATGAACGTCAATTTCGGCCTATTTCCGCCGATTGCCGCGCCTGCCACGCCGGGAGGCCGCAAATTCGGCCGAGGTTCGGCCAAGAACCTGGCGCGCAAAAGCGCGCTGAGCGAACGTGCGCTCGCCGACCTTGATCGCTGGATTGCAGGCGAATTGCCGGCTGCTGCCGCGGAATAATAATCAGACAACGAAAATCCGCCTCGGATCGCGCGCGGCGCGCCAGAGGAACCATTGCCGGCGTAACGGTGAAATCCGCCGGGGCGCGAACGGCTGATAGCCGGGCCGTTCCATGCTACGGAGTTGCGGACCGACCAACGCCACCGGCAGAAATGCCGGCAAGATTTCTGCAGGCACCAATTTAAATTTTTCTTGCGCTGCGGCGAGATGCTGGCCCGCAATGGCGCGCATCTCGGCCAGCGCAGCAAGCAAAGACCCACTAATGCGCTCGGCAAAAATATCGGCTGGCTGGACCTGATGCCGGTTCAGAATTTCCATCGGAACATAAAGCCGCTGATGTGATGCATGCAGCCCGAAATTTCTCAGGATTCCGGAAATTGTCGAGGCGACGCTGGCATCCAGTGTGAATAGTTCAGACGGCATCGCGCCGCTCTTAAGAATTCCGGCCGCCATGGCAAAAATCGGCGCTTGTGTCCGGATGGCATATAATTCCAAAGCGCCGATAGTTGCCATTGGCTCGTCGTAAAGATCGAATACGCGTTCGTCGATCAATTCGAGCAGTGGCGTAACCACGAACCCATAGCGCGCCAGCGTCTCGCGCAAGGCCGCCGCCACGGGGTGCGCGGCTGCCTCGCCGTCGCGTTCGCCAGCGAGCGCCTCGCGCCACCACTGCAGGCGTATTTCACCGGGCATCGGCTCGCGCGCCAGATCACGCACGCGCGAAATCTCGACATTGAAGGCGTAAAGCGAAAACAGCGCGTCGCGATGCTCTGCCGGCGCAAATAGCGTGGCGAGATAGCGGTCCCGGTCGGCTTCGCGCACCAGCGCTGCGCAGTGCTCGAAATTGTTCATCGAAGCAGCCTAGGTCATTCGACCGAAATCAGTCCCGCCCCTACACGGCGTTTTTCGCCGAGCAGGATATTGTAGGTCTGCGCCGCCGGCCCGGTGCCCAGACAATCCACGATAATTGACAGGGCACGAAAGCGCGCCCGCAGCGACTCAGGCAGCGCGAACGGGTCGCGGCCGCCGCCGATCAGAAACAGGTCAAGAACGTCCGCCCGCTCGAACACCGGCGCCAGCGCCGCTTCGTTGATCTCGCTCACGGTCTTGACCGGCCAGGCCCAGATGCCGTCCGGCAGGCACAGAAGCGAGCCACGGTGCGACATCGTCGAGAAACGAAAACCGCCATTGCCGTAGGCATCGATCGACACAGGATACGGCAAATGCGGGGCGTCTGCGCCAGCCGCCATCGTCAAGGCTTTTCTTTCGACGTCTCGGCCGCCCGGGTCAATGCGTCGCCGCCGCGGCCGACTCCAAGATAGATCAGAATAGGCGATGCGATGAACACCGACGTATACGTGCCGACCAGCACTACGCCGAACATCATGGTAGCGGTAAATGAGTGAATCGCCTCGCCGCCGAACAACAGCAGCGACAGCAGCGCCAGGCTGACAGTCACGTGGGTAATCACCGAGCGCGACAGCGTCTGGTTGACCGAAGCATTGAGCAGATCCGGCATCGGCATCTTCTTATAGCGCCGCAGCATCTCGCGGATCCGGTCGTAGATCACCACCGTGTCGTTGAGCGAATAGCCAAGAATGGTCAACAGCGCCGCGATGCTGGTGAGGTCAAAATCGATCTGCGTGACCGACATGAATCCGATGGTCAGCACGATGTCGTGCACATTGGCGATCATGGCGCCGAGCGCGAACTGCCATTCGAAACGGAACCATAGATAAATAAGAATGCAGAAAATCGCCAACCCCAGACCGATCACGCCGTAGGACAGCAACTCGCCGGACACGCGAGGGCCGACCACCTCGACGCGACGGTAGTTAAAGGCATCGCCCAACGCGCCGCGCGCCTTGGTCACCGCCTGTTGCTGCGCCTCATCGCCGCCTGGCTGCTCGGCAATGCGGATGAGCACGTCATTGGGCGCGCCGAATTGCTGCAACTGCACCTCGCCGAGGCCGAGCCCGCTCAATGTTGCACGCATTTTGCCGAGATCTGCGTCGCCGGCCTTGGTCTGCACTTCGATCAGCGTGCCGCCCTTGAAGTCGATGCCGAAATTCAGTCCGTGAAAGAAATAGAGCGAAATCGCCAGGATCGACATCAGCGCGGAAATAGGAAAGCTGATGCGCCGAAAGCGCATGAAATCGAATTTAGTATTGTCGGGGACGATGCGAAGCAGGCGCAAAAACGGCCCCCTTTAAATCGGTACGCGTTGCGGGCGTCGCCAGCGCACCCAGGTGGCGACGATCAGCCGGGTCAGTGTGAAGGCGGTGAACACTGTGGTGATGATGCCGACGCCGAGCGTGACCGCAAAGCCGCGCACCGGGCCGGTACCGATATAAAACAGCACCGCGGCGGCGATGAAGGTCGTGATGTTGGAGTCGAGAATGGTGGCGAGCGCGCGGCTAAAGCCTGCGTCGATGGCGTTGATCGGCGTGCGGCCACCGCGCACCTCCTCGCGGATACGCTCGTAAATCAGCACGTTGGAGTCGACCGCGATGCCGACGGTAAGCACGATGCCGGCGATGCCAGGCAGCGTCAGCGTGGCGCTAAGCATCGATAGCACACCGAAGATCATGCACACGTTGATTGCCACCGCGATATTGGCGAACAACCCGAACAGCCCATAGGTCACGAGCATGAAGATGATGACCATCGCCGCGCCGACATAGGACGATATCTTGCCTTTGGCGATCGAATCGGCACCAAGGCCCGGGCCGACGGTGCGCTCTTCGATGATGGTCAGCGGCGCCGGCAGCGCGCCTGCGCGCAGCAGGATCGCAAGGTCATTAGCGCTTTGAACGGTGAAATTGCCGGAAATCTGCCCGGAGCCGCCAAGGATCGGCTCGCGGATCACCGGCGCCGAAATCACCTCGTTGTCGAGCACGATAGCAAACGGCTTGCCGACATTCTGTTGCGTCACTTCAGCAAACTTGCGCGCACCGGAGGTGTTGAAGCGGAACGAGACGATCGGCTCACTGCTGCGCTGATCGAAGCCAGGCTGCGCGTCGGTCAAGTCGGCGCCCGAAACCAACACGCGCTTTTCCACGAGGTAAGTCTGGGCGGCATCCTTGCCGGTGCCGTGCAGAAGCTCGTCATCCGGCGGAACCTGGCCTTGCTGCGCCTCTTCCACCGACGCCCCGCTGTCGACCATGCGGAAATCGAGCTTGGCGGTCTTGCCCAGCAATTGCTTGAGCCGCGTCGGGTCCTGCAGGCCCGGCACCTGCACCAGGACGCGGTCCGTGCCTTCGCGCTGGATCAGCGGCTCGACGGTGCCGAGCTCGTTGATACGCCGCCCGATGATCTCGATCGATTGGTCCACCGCCTGACGCACGCGCTCGACAATGGCCGGGTCGGTATAGGTGAGCCGGATGACGTTGCCGGGCTCGGTGGTCACGTCGATGTTGCGCTGGCCGGCGGCGCTGAGGATGCCGCCGAGCGGCTGCGACAACGTGCGCAGCTTCTCGAGAGCAAGGTCGGATTTCGAGCCCTCGCGGATATGAACTTCGGCGCTGTTGCCTTTGACGACGAGGCCGGTATAGCCGATGCGCGCTTCGCGCAGCACGCGGCGCATGTCATCGAGCAGCGATTGCAGCATCTCCTTGCGCACCGCCTTGGTGTCGACCTCGAGCAGTATGTGCGAGCCGCCCTGCAGGTCGAGGCCGAGCACGACGTGGCGCTGCGCCCATTTCGGCCAGCTCGCCACCATCTTTTCTGGCAGGAAATTCGGGAACGGCGAACAGGCAAATGAAGACTGCTGTAAGGACAATCGCCGCCGCTTTCCAGCGCGTGAAATAAAGCATGACGTTCCGACTTAATCCGGAGAGCTTGCGATGAAAAACTTAGACGACGGCATCAGCCAGCCGCCGCTTCATCCTTCACCGGTTCACCTTTGGCGCGAACGTCGGTGATCATCGACCGCACTTGGCGGATGCGCACGTCGTCCGCGATCTCAATTTCGATCTGATCGTCGTCGATCACCTTAGTAACCTTACCGACGAGGCCACCATTGGTGATGACGGTATCGCCGCGCCGCACGTTCTTGACCAATTCTGCGTGCTGCTTCACCCGCTTCTGCTGCGGACGCAGGATCAGAAAATACATGATGACGAAGATCAGCGCGAACGGCAGCAGCGACATCACCATGTTGCCGCTATCGCCGCCTGCCCCGCCGAACAGCGATCCTTGCGCGAACGCGGTCGAAATAAACATCGAAGCTTCCCTTGCTTGGTTTTCAGGGGTACGCCGGGCGCGGGTTGCCGGCCCGGCATCAATCGTAATTTCGCGCGGACTATAGCGGCCGCCGCTCCAATTGCAACGTCGCAAGATCCCTTAAAACCGGCCATTTTTGGCCGTTTTCAAGTCTGCCCGCTTGCGGGGGCAACGCCACCCCGCTAAGAGCAGCACGATTTCCGAAAGTACCTTCCATGGCCAAATCGAAGTCCAAATTCCCGTCAAAGGTTAAAGCCAAGGCATCCTCCGCCACCGGGCTGTCGGATAGCGCGGCTATTCTGGCGCGCATCGCCGACGCGCTCGAGCGGCTGGCGCCGCAACGCACGCTGGCGCCCGATTTCACCGGCGCCGATGCATTCATATGGCATCCCGATGGACGCCGGCTCGCACCGATCAAGCGCGTCAATCGCGTCGAGATGTCGCTGCTCAAAGGCATCGACCGCATGCGCGACGTACTGGTGGAGAATACCGAGCGCTTCGCCAAGGGGCTGCCCGCCAATAACGCGCTGCTGTGGGGCGCGCGCGGCATGGGCAAATCGTCGCTGGTGAAGGCGTCGCATGCCGGCGTCAACATCGCACTGGCGCGCCAAGGCAAGAGCGCCCCGCTTAAACTCATCGAAATCCACCGCGAGGACATCGAGAGCCTGCCCGACTTGATGGGGATCATCCGCGGCGCGCCCTACCGCTTCATCGTGTTCTGCGACGACCTGTCGTTCGACGCCGAGGACACCACCTACAAATCGCTCAAGGCGTTGTTGGAAGGCGGTATCGAGGGCCGGCCGGAGAATGTGATTTTCTACGCCACCTCGAACCGCCGCCATCTGATGTCGCGCGACATGATGGAAAACGAACGCTCGACCGCGATCAATCCGGGCGAGACGGTGGAAGAGAAAGTCTCGCTGTCCGACCGCTTCGGGCTCTGGCTCGGCTTTCACCGCTGCAGCCAGGACGAATACCTCGCTATGGTCGAGGGCTATATCGCGCACTACAAGATTCCGGCGCGCGGCGAGGCGTTGCACCACGACGCGCTGGAATGGTCGACCACGCGCGGCTCGCGCTCCGGCCGCGTCGCCTGGCAGTTTGTGCAGGATCTGGCGGGACGGCTGGGCGTCGCGCTGAAGGACTGACAACAACGTCACGGCCCACGCGAGGCCGGGCAATCAAGTTGAAACGGCTCTGGGTATTACGCCCCGCTGAGATACTTGGTCGGATCGACCGGGGTCGAGCCTTTGCGGATCTCGAAGTGCAGTTGTGGCGAAGTCACATTGCCGGTCTGCCCGGCATGCGCGATCACCTGCCCGCGCTTGATGGTGTCGCCGCGCTTGACCAGCAATTCGCTCGCATTGGCGTAAGCCGAGACGAAACCGTTGGCGTGACGGATCAGCACCAGATTGCCGTAGCCTTTTAATTCATTGCCGGCATAGGCAACGACGCCGTCATCGGCCGCCTTGATCGGCGTACCTTCCGGCACCGCCAGATTGATGCCGTCGTTTTGTCCCCCGTTCGGTCGCGGGCCGAATGCGGCAATAATGCGCCCCTTCACCGGCCAGCGGAAGCTCGGCATGGTGCCCACCGCTTCCGCGTTCTTGGTCACGAGTTCCGTGTTGGTGTGGGTCTCAGGCGTAGCAATGCGCGCATTCTCGACCACCGCACTGGCGATTTTCGTGGCTGGAACTGTGCGCGGTTGCGCTACGTGCGGCGCGGGCGTCGTCGGCTGACGATCGGCAACCCGACGCTCGCCCGGAATCTTCAAGCGGTCGCCGATGTTGATTTTAGCATAGGGCTGGATGTTGTTGGCGCGCGCCAAAGCCACGAGCGTAACGCCCTGCTTGTGCGCAATTCCGATCAGGCTCTCGCCGGGCGCGACGATGTGCTCCCTTTCGGCGATCCGCGGCGATACGGCCGCCCGTGGCGCCGGCGCGCGGGCTGCGCTGGCCGTGACGTAACGCGGGATAACGACGCGCTGGCCGGCCCGGAGTACGGCGCCATCGCGGAACCCGTTGGTCTCCTTGATGGCGGACGCCGGCACGCCGTATTTGCGCGCGATAGTCTCAATCGTTTCGCCGCGACCGACCGTCACCGGCGAACCGCCGTCCCACGTCCAATGCCCAGTCGGCGGCGGCGGCGCACGATACGTGGCCACCGACCCGGTGTACTCGGGCGTCGCAGGCCGGTAAGCGCCCGGGCCATGAGCGCCCGTTGCGGCGACCGTCGCAGGACGGCTCGGCGCCGGCAGCGGCTGCGCGTCGACGCGCGACACCGGACGTGTCGCGATCGAGCCGGTCGTATCTTGCTGAGCGGCCGTACGGTCGCTTGCGAAAGGGTTGGAATCGAAACGCGCGGAGTTCGAACAACCGGCGGCGGCGATGCCCAAAAGAGCGGGGACCGCCACCCGCAGCCAGACACGCGAGCGAGACGGCACGTTAGAACGCTGCATGTGGTTACTCACTCATACGCAACAATGGTAGACTTTGAAATAAAGCAGCAGCGAGTAAACAAGGTTTTAAGAATTAGCGAATCGTTACATGCAGCTTCGAGTCCAAACATTAATGTCACAGTATGCGCGCGCGCCGGACTGCGACAACATCACATGCAATGGAGCAAAAGTCATAATTCCTGCGCTTGTCCGGGCAATAGCGGTACGAAACGCACCGCAATTAAGTTTTCGCGCGCAATCCCCGTTTGCGATTTGGTAAGCTTGATAATGTGTTGCGATCCGCCGTGAGGTCCGACCGGCAAAATCATCACCCCGTCATCGGCTAATTGATCGAGCAAAGTTTGCGGTACATGCTCCGCGGCGGCAGTGACGATGATGCGATCGTAGGGCGCCTTGGCAGGCACGCCGGCAAAACCGTCGCCGACCACGATCTCGACATTGTCATAGCCGAGTGCGGCGAGCCTGTCCCTCGCCCGCTCGGCGAGCGTGCGATAACGCTCGATGCTTACCACTTCGCGCGCCAGGCGCGACAGCACCGCGGCCTGGTAGCCCGAGCCGGTGCCCACCTCCAACACGCGATGATGCGGCCTTAACGCCAGCTGCTCGGTCATATAGGCCACCACATAAGGCTGGCTGATGGTCTGCCCGCACTCGATCGGCAGCGCCTGGTCGGCATAGGCACGGTCGGCGAAATCGGCCTCGACAAACTGCCCGCGCGGCACCTCGTCCATGGCGCGGAGCACCGCCTGATCGCTGATGCCGCGCCTGCGCAGCGTCAACAAAAATTCCATCCGGTTTTCGTTTTGCCCGTAATAGTATCCTGTCGACACGGCTCACCCCTTATCCCGTGCGTTTTTAGCACGTTTACCGTCAAGTCAGGTAAGCTCCCGGTTAGGCGCGGGGCTGTCAGTGGAACCCAGCGCCCGCCAAGGCGTTGTGGAGCGGGATCCAGCGATGAACGAAGCCTCAAGAGCGATGACGCGCCTGCTTGTGGTCGAGGATGAGTATCTGATCCGCATGCTCCTGGAAGACATGCTCGCCGACCTCGGCTACGACGTGGCGGCGGCGGTCGGCACCATGGCCGAGGCTTGTGAGCAAGCGGCCACGGGCGATTTCAGCGCCGCCATCCTCGACGTCAATCTCGGTGGCCATGAGATCTTTCCGGTCGCGGAAATTCTGGCCAAGCGCGGCCTGCCCTTCGTGTTCGTCACCGGCTACGGCGAGCGCAGCCTGCCCGAACTTTATCGCGGCCACCCGGCGCTGCAGAAGCCATTCGAAGCCGACCAGCTCGACACCGCGCTCGTCCGCTTGCTCGCGACCACCTAACTGAATACCTCGGCCAGCTTGGTCATGAACGGCTCGTCGGTGAGGTCGAGCCGCAATGGCGTGATGGCGATGCGCTTGTCGTTGAGCGCGGCCAGATCGCTGCCGCTCGCCGCCCCGGCGATGCCGCCGCGCCCGAACGCGATCCAGTAATAGGGGTTGCCGCGTCCGTCGTGCCGCGCGTCGATGCGCAAGAGTTCCTGGTCGCGTTTGCCCTGGGTGGCGACGGCGACACCGGCAACTTCGCCTGGCGGACAATCGGGGAAATTGACATTGACCAAGACGTCGCGCGGCATGCCAGTCTTGAGTACCCGGCGGATCAGATCGGGCGCGAATTTGATCGCGGTCTCCCAATGCGGCATGCGCTTGGTGCTGGCGGCATAGGCCTGCGACAGTGCGAACGACTTGATGCCGAGCACGGTGCCTTCCATGGCGCCGGCGACCGTGCCCGAATAGGTGACGTCCTCGGCGGCATTGCGGCCGCGGTTGACGCCGGACAGCACCAGGTCCGGCATCTCCTTCATCAGATGGCGCGCGCCCATGATCACGCAATCGGTCGGCGTGCCCTTCACCGCAAAATGCTTGTCGGCCACTTCGCGCAGGCGCAACGGATCGTTCAGCGACAGTGAATGCGACACGCCGGACTGGTCGCTTTCCGGCGCCACGATCCACACATCGTCCGACAATTCGCGGGCGATTTTCTCGCAGGCTTCGAGGCCCGGCGCGTGGATGCCGTCGTCATTGGTAATGAGAATACGCATTACGCCCGCTCGATCTTTGTCACCCCGCCCATATAGGGCTTGAGCGCGTCGGGTACCGCGATGGCGCCGTTTTCATCTTGATAGTTTTCCATCACCGCGATCAACGCGCGACCGACGGCAACGCCGGAGCCGTTGAGCGTGTGCACGAAGCCCTTCACTTTGCCGTCTTTGCCTTTGTAGCGGGCGTTCATGCGCTGCGCTTGAAACTCGCCGCAGTTCGAGCACGACGAAATCTCGCGATACATATCCTGTCCCGGCAGCCAGACCTCGATGTCATAGGTCTTCTGCGAGGCAAAGCCCATGTCGCCGGTGCAGAGCGTGACCACGCGGTAATGCAGATCAAGTTTCTTAAGCACTTCCTCGGCGCAGATCAGCATGCGCTCGTGCTCTTCTTTGGATTTGTCCGGCGCAGTGATAGAGACCAGTTCGACCTTGGTGAACTGGTGCTGACGGATCATGCCGCGCGTGTCTTTTCCGGCAGCACCCGCCTCGGCGCGGAAACACGGCGTGCAGGCGGTGAGCCGCATCGGTAGCTTGTCTTCATCGACGATCAACTCGCGCACCAGATTGGTGAGCGGCACTTCGGCCGTGGGGATGAGCCAAAGACGATCAGCCAATTTACGCAGGACCTCGCCCCTAATGCGATCGAGGTCGGCTTGGTGACCGTGCTGCATTTCGCCAGCCTCTTTCGCAAGAGGCGTGAAAAATTCGCCACGGTACTTATTCATGAATCGATCGACAAACTCTTTGTAGGTAATTTCGTGCGTTGCCTGAAATTGGTCTTCCGCGAACTTTGGCAATTGCGCAGTACCGAACATCACCTCATCGCGCACCAAGAGGGGCGGACTGACCTCCGTATAGCCATGCTTCTCGCTCGTATGCGTGTCGAGGAACAACTGCCCGAGTGCGCGCTCCATACGGGCGAGCCCCTTCTGCAAGACCACGAAACGCGCGCCGGAAAGCTTGGCCGCCAGCTCGAAATCCATCATGCCGAGTGCTTCGCCCAATTCGAAATGCTGCTTGGGCTTGAAGGCAAAATCGCGCTTAACGCCCGACTTGTGATGCTCGACATTGCCATGCTCATCCATGCCGAGCCGGCACGTCGTCGGCGGGCAAGTTGGGGATTTCCGACAGCGCTTTTTTCAATCCTCTTCGACTTCTTTTTGCTCGCGCTCCAGTCGCGGGATTGAGACTTTGGCCTCCGCGACCTTGGCCATGAGCTCAGCAACCCGCGCTTCGTCATTTACCTTTTTGGCCTCGCCGATCTCCTTCGAGGCCGAATTGCGCGTGGCCTGCGATGATCTCGAGGACCTGGATAATGCCGCCCGCCGGCTTCTCGTCAATCGAGATAAGGTACTGCGCCAAACGGCTCGATCGCGCGCCGTTTCAGGCCGCCGTCGAAGGTGTCCGGGTGCTCGCGAATCCATTTGATGTCGTACATGGGGCGCTT
This sequence comes from uncultured Alphaproteobacteria bacterium, assembly GCA_963753455.1. Taxonomy (GTDB): domain Bacteria; phylum Pseudomonadota; class Alphaproteobacteria; order Rhizobiales; family Xanthobacteraceae; genus Pseudolabrys. The sequence goes on from CAVWDA010000002.1 coordinate 19,266, forward strand.
TTAGTCGGAATCGGGGGGATGCGAAAGTGAGGATATGTCTTCCGCTCATGCCCGCGAAAGCGGGCATCCAGTCCTCTAACGGTGCCGCCTTAAGCGATGGGTCCCCGCTTTCGCGGGGACGAGCGGCAAATTAGTTATTCCGCCGGCTTCGCGGTGGCCGCCGCTGCCTCGGCCGCAGCCTTGGCGGCTTCCTCGGCTTTTACCTTCTTCTCCACGACGCGTACCGACCAGATCGAGCCCTCGAACAGCAGCAGCAGGGGCACGGCGAGCGACATCTGGCTGAGCACGTCGGGCGGCGTCAGCACGGCGGCAACGATGAAGGCGCCGACGATGAAATAGCGGCGCTTGGACTTGAGCTGGTCGGAGGTGATCAGCCCGATGCGGCCGAGCAGCGTTAGGACCACCGGCAGTTGGAATGCCACGCCGAAGGCGAGAACCAGAGTCATCATCAACGACAGGTATTCGCCGACCTTGGGCATCAGCGTAATGGTCGCGTCGTGCGCGTCGCCCGGCTGCTGCATGTGCAGCGAGAAGCGCACCAGCATCGGGAACACCAGGAAATAGACCACCAGCGCGCCGAGCGTGAAGAAGATCGGCGTCGCGATCAGATAGGGCAGAAAGGCCTTGCGCTCGTGCTTATAGAGCCCGGGCGCGACGAACATATAAAGCTGCGCCGCCACCACCGGAAACGACAGGAAGGCGGCACCGAACATCGCCAGCTTGAGCTGCGTAATGAAATATTCGAGCAGCGCCGTGTAGATGAATTTTGAATTTTCCGGCCCCGCCACCCACACGAACGGCCAGACCAGGACATTGTAGATGTCCTTGGCGAACACGAAGCAGAGCGCGAACATCACACCGAAGGCGAGCAGCGCCTTGATCAGGCGCGAGCGCAGCTCGATCAAATGGTCGAGCAAAGGCGCTTTGCTGGCCTCGATATCCGCTTCGTCCCGCTCGCTCATGCTCCGCTCCCGGCTTTCTCGGCGGGCGGCGGCGCGGCGGCTGTTATTTCCTCAGAGGTCACGACGACCGGCGGCTCCGGTGGCGGCACCTCGACTTCCGGCAAAGCCGGGGCGGCATCCGGCAGGACGGCCGGCGTTGCGGCGACTTCGGTGGTCGCTTCAGCGGGTGGCGTTTCGTCGAAGGTGCGCTCGACGTCTTTCTGTAAGTCGCCGACCGGATCGATCTGAGCGAGTTCGCTCACCGAGCTCGATATCTCGTCGGCGTGCTTCTTGAGATCGGCAAATTCGGCCTCGCGCAGCGCTTCGTTGAACTGGCTCTGGAATTCATTGGCCATGCGGCGGACCTTGCCCATCCACTGGCCGAGCGTGCGCAGGACGGTCGGCAGCTCCTTGGGCCCGATCGCGATCAGCGCGACGATGCCGATTACGACGAGCTCGCCCCAACCAAAATTGAACATGGATAGGTCAACTCCAGGCGTTGACGCCCGTCAAATCATATTGCGGCCGCCGGCGCCCTTAAGAGCGCGCGCGCTCGGTTTCCGTCTTCGGCGTGGCGCTGGCGGCCTCAATGCTCTTCGTCGGCTCGGGCTTGGCCTGCGCCGTGTCGTCCTCCGACATGCCCTTCTTGAACGCCTTGATGCCCTGAGCGAAGTCGCCCATCAGGTTGGACAGCTTTCCACGGCCGCCGAACAGAAGCATCACCACGACGATGACGATCATCCAGTGCCAGATACTTAAAGAACCCATTGGCTAACCCTCCGCGGCGGCAACTTTCGTGCGGTGCGCGCCCCGCCTGTGATCTGATCTGAAACTAGGCTTCGCAGGTGGCAAAAACAAGGACTTCGGGCCATTGTAATGTGGCCTTCATGTCGCAGCGGCGGCGATATTTGTCTTGGATTCCTGGATGTTAGCTCTCACGCGTGGGCGGCGGCGCTAACCCTAAGTCGAGATCGCCAGGATCCAGCGGCTCCTCGTCCTCGCGCAGCGTGCTGTCGTCGGACGGCATCGGTACCGCAAAACCCGACGGCAAGCTCCCTTCCAACAGGCCGGCGCCTTTAAGCTCTTCGAGGCCGGGCAGATCGCCCACTTCCTCCAGCCCGAAATGGGCGAGGAATTGCTCGGTGGTGCCATAGGTGATCGGCCGTCCCGGCGCTTTGCGCCGCCCGCGCGGGCGGATCCAGCCGGTGCGCAGCAGCACGTCGAGCGTGCCAGCGGCCGTCACCACGCCGCGGATTTCCTCGATTTCGGCGCGCGTCACCGGCTGATGGTAGGCGATGATGGCGAGCGTCTCGATCGCCGCGCGCGAGAGCTTGCGCGTCTCCACCGTTTCCTTGGTCAGCAGCCAAGACAGATCGTCGGCGGTGCGGAACATCCACTTCCTGCCGACGCGCACCAGATTGACGCCGCGCGTGGCATATTCGGCCTTCAGCGCGGCCAGCGCTTCTTTCACGTCCACGCCGTCCGGAAGCCGTCGCGCAAGCGTCGCTTCGTCGAGCGGTTGTCCCGCTGCGAACAGCAGCGCTTCGAGCAGCCGCAGTTCTTCCGGCCGCGTGGCTGGTTCTGGCGGGGGCGCAGCAGCCGGCTCCGCGGCCGGTGCATCGTTGTTTTGGACAATAACGAGCTTTTTGGCCACGCTTGGCATCGACTCTGTCTCCTTATGCGTTTTCTTGCGCGTCATGCGTCGCAGCACTTCCGTTCATGCTAACCCGCTTGCGCATGTAGATCGGCGCGAACAACTCTTTCTGGTGAATTTCGGCGAGACCTTCGCGCACCAGCTCGAGTGCGGACGCAAAGGAAGACGCCATCACGGTCGCGGCGAGCGCCGGCTCGACCACATAGGAAATCAGGAACGAGTCGATGCGTGACCAGTCGGTCGACATGCCGATCAGGCGTTCGAGCGCGGCACGCGCTTCGGCCAGCGACCACACCGTACGCTTCTTGAAGCGAACGCGTGAAAGCGCGCTTTTCGCGCGCTGCGTGGCATAGGCGCTGAGCAGATCGTACAGCGTCGCGGTCCATTCCGATTGCTTGACCTCGGCGATCGCCTCGGGCGCGCCGCGCGAGAAAACATCGCGGTTGAGCTGCGGCCGCCCCATCAGCCGGGTCGCAACGTCGCGGAACGCCTCCAGGCGGCGCAAACGATGGGCGAGTGCCAGCGCCATGTCTTCCGCGCTCGGCCCCTCGCCGGGCGCCGATTCCGGCAGCAGCAAGCGCGATTTCAGATAGGCGAGCCAGGCCGCCATCACCAAGTAGTCGGCAGCCAGTTCAAGCCGCAACTGGCGGGCCGCTTCGATGAAGTTGAGATACTGGTCGGCGAGCGCCAAGATTGAGATCTTTGCCAGGTCGACCTTCTGTGTCCGCGCCAGAGCAAGCAAAAGATCGAGCGGGCCCTCGAAACCCTCAACGTCCACGATCATCGCCGGCTCGGTGGTGCCGCGATCGGTTTCCAGCGTGGTGTCAAAATCCTCAGGCGTCATGAACCGGTCTTCCGTTGCGGCGCTTCGTTCGCCACCATCTGCGTGAACATATTGCGCGCGGCCTCCACGTCGAATTCCTCGGGCGCCTTGCGTTGCGCCAGTGCCGCCTCGGCGCGTTCACCCGCTTCGCCCGTGAGCGTCGGCGCCGCACCGGCGACCGCCGCCATCTCGCCGAGGTCGCCGTTGCAGTGGAGCACAACGTCGCAGCCGGCGGCAAATGCGGCTCGGCTGCGTTCCTCGATGGTGCCGGACAGCGCCTTCATCGAGACGTCGTCGCTCATCAGCAGGCCTCGGAACCCAATAAACCCGCGAATCACTTCGCGCACCATTGTGACCGAAGTGGTGGCCGGTGCATCGGGATCGATAGCGGAAAACACAACATGTGCAGTCATCCCAAGCGGCAGACCAGCAAGTGGCCGGAACGCCGCAAAATCCGTGGCCTCCAGAGTGGCCCGGTCGGTATCGACCACCGGCAGCATGAGGTGGCTGTCCGCCGTCGCGCGGCCGTGTCCCGGCAGGTGCTTGAGCACCGGCAAGACGCCACCGGCCAACAGGCCATCGGCGATCGCCCCCGCGATGGCCGCGACCTTGCCCGGTTCGGATCCATAAGAGCGGTCGCCGATCACAGGGTCGGCACCCGGGCTGAGAACATCGGCCAGAGGAAGGCAGTCGACATCGATCCCAAGAACACCGAGGTCGGCCGCGATCAAATGTCCGCCGAGCCGCGCTACCGAAAGACCACGCGCAACCTCGCGCTCGTAGAGCGCGCCGTACACGGCCCCCGCCGGATAGGTCGGCCATTGTGGCGGGCCGAGCCGTTGCACGCGGCCGCCTTCCTGGTCCACCAGAACCGGTGCTTCCCAGCCGATAGCCTCCCGAAATGAACTTGTAAGCTCAGTCACTTGTTGTGGCGTATTCACGTTTCGCTTGAAAATTATGAGACCCCAGGGCTGGGCCTCGCGGAGAAAAGCGCGCTCGTTAGCGGTGATTGTGAGCCCGCTCAAACCGGTAATGAATGCGCGCGCCGCCATCGGCGCGGATTACCCCGAGCCCACGTTAAGTTCAAGCAAAGGCATGCTAATTCCGTTGGATAAGACACTGCCCGCCGGCCGCCTTGAGGCTGCTGCACAATTCGCCCGCCTCGTTTGCGTTGGCGAACGGGCCCACCATAGCGCGGTAGTAGGTACCCTTGGCGCCCAAATCTACCTTGTGGATCAAAGCTTGCCGGCCGCCGAGCTGTTTGGGGTATTTAGCTTGCAAGCTGCGGAATGCGGCCTGCGCCTCGGCTTCGCTCCGCTGCGACGATACTTGCACGCCATAACCACCGCCCAATTGGGCAACCGGGGCTGCAGCAGGCGCAGCCACCGCCGCCACGCGCGTAGAAGCCCGTTCGGGTGCTGTATTCGGGTTCAGAGACAACGGCGCGTTACGAGACACCACCGCGACCGAACGTTGCGCGGGCGCAATGGTCCGCGCTTCTGCCGGACGCGGTGGCGGCGTTGGACTAGTCACAACAGGATGATTGCCGGCGATTTGCGCCGGCGCCTGCCTGACCGGAACCGGCGCGACCATCGGAGGCGGCGCCGACACGGCTGCCGCCGGCTCGTTGGCGCCCATGCCAGACTGATCCGGGCGGATGGCGACGGTGTGCACTTTCTTAGGCTCAGCCGAGAGAACTCCGCTGCCAGACGCCGGCTGTGGTGCAACGCTGCCTTGCAGCGGTGGTGTGCTACCGCAACGTCCGGATTGGTCTTGATTGCGGCCGAATTTATTTCGACTGGCTTTTCTTCGCGCGATACCAGTTTCTCGTCCTGGCTGTGGTCGCCGACACGATCGTAGATCAGCTTGTTGGGCGTTTTGCTCGCGGCCGCCGGCACGATCTTGCTCGGCTGAGTATCCGCCTTGATCACGGGCGGCGGGCTAGAAGAATGCGACCCACCGAAAATCGCGCGATAGCCGAAAGCACCTGCGGTTCCGATCACCGCCAATGCAAAGACGACAGCGATTGCCATGACGCCCATGCGCCTTTTGGGCAAATGGCCATCCTCGTAGAAGCCCTCTTCCTCGGCACCGAACGGCGCATTGCTCGGGTGATATGCGGGCGGGTCGAAGTCGCCATGTTCCCCGGCGGAATGGCCCCCCACCTCGTTGTCGGCCGGATAAAGGTCTTCGGCGGCGTAAGGCTGGCGCGCACGGCCGGGAGGAAGCGGAGGTGGAGCATAAGCCGACGGCTGCAGCGACGCCGGATGCGGCGGCGCAGCTGGTGCATCGAAATAGTCGGCGGGCCCAAAATTCGGCGGCGGCGCGGCAGGCGGCGCCGGTGGCGCCGTGGGACGGCGCGCGTTCTGACGATCGAATTCGGCGAACGGATCGGTCTGTCCGATCAGGCGGGCCAATTCAGCGAGCGGATCGCCGCCTGTCGGGGATACGGTGGATCGCGAGCCGCGCGCAGACGCTTCACTCGAACGATACAATTGCTGCTTCTGCTCGTCTGCCATTCGGTCCCCGGTCGCCCCCTCGCCCGCTGGCTCAATCGTCCGATCGACTTGCGCCGCTTCCGGCCCGATAAAATTTAGCGCATTTCATCAGGTGCTTCGACCCCAAGCAATGCTAAACCACAGGCGAGCACGGTGATGATACCCTGCACCAGGGCGAGCCGCGCCAGAGTGGTTTCTGGATCATTCTGGATAATGAAGCGTAAATGAGGCAAGTCTTTTCCGCGCGTCCATTGCGCATGAAATTCGCTCGCTAATTCATAGAGATAGAATGCGACCCGGTGTGGCTCATGCGCCTGCGCCGCGGCTTCGAGGAGACGCGGAAAAAGTGCGATCCGCTTGAGGATCGACTGCTCGCCGGAATCGGTCAGCCGGTCGAGAGGCGCCTCTTTAAGCCACTGCGCGCGCTCATTCGCGGCGGCCGGCAGGTCTGGCATCTCAGCCTGCGCATTTCGGAACACCGATTGCCCGCGGGCATGGCCGTATTGGACGTAGAACACAGGGTTCTCGCGGCTCGCCTCGATCACCTTGGCCAAGTCGAAATCGAGTACGGCGTCATTCTTGCGGTAGAGCATATCGAAGCGCACCGCGTCCTTGCCGACTTCCTCGACGACCTCGCGCAGGGTCACGAACTCGCCGGCCCGCTTCGACATTTTCACCGGCTCGCCCGCGCGCAATAGCCGCACGAGCTGCACCAGCTTCACATCGAGTTCGGCTTTACCCTCGCTCACCGCCTTTACTGCCGCCTGCATCCGTTTGACGTAGCCGCCGTGATCGGCGCCCCAGACGTCGATCAGTTTGCGGAAGCCGCGGTCGAACTTGGATTTATGATAGGCGATATCGGTGGCGAAATAGGTGTAGCTGCCGTCGGACTTGAGCAGCGGGCGGTCGACGTCGTCGCCGAATTCGGTTGACCGGAACAACGTCTGTTCGCGATCCTCCCAATCCTCAAGATTGCCGCTCTTGGGCGGCGGCAGGCGACCTTCATAGACCAGGCCGCGAGCGCGCAGATCCTTGATCGTCTCGGCGACGACATCCTTGGCCTTTTCGGCTTCAGGCGCGGCGGCCGCGAGTGCCGGGAAAAACAGATCGCCGTCCTCGCCCTCGATCAGCGAGCGCTCGGAAAAGAACACATCCGGCACGACCCTGAGGCGCATCAAATCGTTGCGGATATCGGCCATCATCGCGTGAATGGCGCGGTCGCGTACGATCGGCATCCATTCGGCTTCCGGCATAGTCGTGAGATTGAAGCCATGGTCGGCCGCAAGTTCGCCGCCAACCTCGCGCAGATAATCGCCAGGATAAAGGCCTTCGGGGATGGTGCCGATGTCCTCGCCCAGCGCCTCGCGGTAACGCAGATAGACCGAACGCGCCAAGATATCCACCTGGGCGCCGGCATCGTTGATGTAATATTCACGCGTCACGTTGTAGCCGGCGAAGGCAAGCAGATTGGCGAGCGCGTCGCCGAATACCGCGCCGCGGCAGTGCCCGATATGCATCGGCCCCGTCGGATTGGCCGAGACGTATTCGACATTGACCTTCTCGCCTTTACCCGTGTCGCTGCGGCCGTAGTCCTTCCCCGCCGCCAGCACGACGCGCAGCTCCTCGCCCCAGACATGCGGCTTGAGCGTGAGGTTGATGAAACCGGCCCCGGCGACGTCCACCTTGGCGACGAGGTAGTCAGCGCGAAGCCGCTCGGCGATCTTCTCGGCCAAATCGCGCGGCTTCCGGCCGGCATCCTTGGCGAGCGCCATCGCAGCATTGGTCGCCATGTCGCCATGGGCCGGATCGCGCGGGGGTTCAACGACAATGCGGGACACGTCTGCGCCTGCGCCCACAAGCGCGGCGGTCACTGTGCGCACACGGGCAAGCATGGCGGCAAAGAGATGTTGCGCCTGACCCGCGGCAGCGGGCTTGGGCTTGGGCTGAGCCGCCCGCGGACCCAGGCACAGCTTTGGTCTTCGGCTTCGCGATCACTTTGCCGCCGTCTTGCACGGCGTCTTTTTGGATCGGCGTGTGGTCCTAACCTTGGCGCGCGCCCTGGTTTCTGGCTTGGCCCTGGCTTTTCGCTTGCGCTTGGATTTGGTGGGAGATGCCATTGTGGCGCTGCGGGTAATGGAAATCGCGCGCTAAGTCAAAGCTCGGAAGAGACGCGTTGTATTGCTAAACAACCGTCGCGCCGCTATCCACCGATAAAATCTGCCCGGTGGTGATCGCGGATTCGTCCGAGGCGAGATACACGGCCATATCGGCGACGTGGCCGGGCAGCCCGAGGCCGAGTAGATTGGTCGACGCGAGTTTAGAAATATCCTTGGAGCCCTCCATTAGCTTTTGGACCCGCTCGGACAGCACGACGCCAGGCGCAATTGCGTTCACGCGAATATTTTGCGGCGCATATTCCACGGCCATCGAACGGGTGAGCGCGGCAATCGCCCCCTTGGCCGCGGTGTAGCAATCGCGGCCCGGCAACGCCTTGAGGGCGACGATTGACGACATGTTGATGATCGAGCCGCCGCCCGCCTTGGCGATATGCGGAATGCCGAGCTTCGAACATAGGAAGGTGCCGAACAAGTCGAGCTTGATCGCGCGCCAGAATTCTTCCTCCGGCGCCTCGGTCACCGGTCCGTCCGCGGGGGTGGCCCCGCCAGCATTGTTGTGCAGGATATCAAGCCTGCCGAAACGCTTGATGGCCTCGGCGAAGGCGGCCTCGACGCTGGCGCGATCGGAGACGTCGCAGCGCACGAAATAGGCGTCACCGCCGGTATTGCCGCCACGAGCTCGAGCGGACTGGGCGGCCGCTTCGCCGGTCATCGCGTCGATCTCGGCGATGACGACCTTGGCACCCTCTTCGGCAAAGCGTTCCGCGGAGGCGCGGCCGATGCCCGCGCCTCCGCCCGTGATGAACGCTACTTTTCCGGCCAATCGCGCCATGTGGGGCGATGATAGCACGCAAGCGCGATTGCGCCACCTCAGCGCAATTCCGGCGTCGCCTTGAAATATTTAGCGTGCTCGATGAGCGCGTAGCGGTCGGTCATGCCGGCGATGTAGTCGGCAATGCGCCGGGCGCGAGCGCCCTCGTCGGCAACGTCAATTCCCTCCGCCCATTCCGCCGGCAGATCGGCCGGCGACGTCGACATAATGCGCAAACAGGTCGCGTATGACATTTTCGGCGTCGCCCATTACCCGCATGATGCGGTCGTGCCGGTACATGCGCCGATAGAGAAAACCCTTGATGTCGGCGTCGGCTTTTTGCATCGCCGGCGAAAACGCCACCAGCGGTCCGACCGCGCGGCGCAATTCGGCCAAACTTGGCTTATGCGTTATCGCGCGCCATCCGTTTCGCCGATGACATCCTCGATCATGCGGGTAATCAAGCGGCGCAGGGTCTCGTGCACGCGGCGCGCCGGCTCGAGGCCGGGCCATTGCCGGTCGATTTCGCGCACGATGTCGCCGACGATGCCGACCGCGGCGATGTCGTCGAGCGTGAATAGATCGGCGCGCAAGCCGTCGTCGATGTCATGGGCGTCATAGGCGATATCGTCAGACAGCGCGGCGACTTGCGCCTCTGCGTAAGGCTGCGACCAAAGCTCCAGATCCTGAATTTTCGAATAGCCCAAGATCGCCGCCGGCACGCCGCGTTCGCGATAACGCGCGACTGGCTGACCGGCGCGGTCGGTAAGCGGGCCGTTGTGCTTGACCACGCCTTCCAGGGTTTCCCAGGTCAGATTGAGCCCGTCGAAGGCGGCGTAACGGCGTTCCAGTTCGGTGACGATGCGCAACGCCTGTGCGTTGTGATCGAAGCCGCCAAAGCGGGCAAGCACCTCGTCGAGCGCGCGCTCGCCGGCATGGCCGAATGGCGGATGACCGAGGTCGTGTGCCAGCGCCAGCGCCTCGGCCAGGTCCTCGTCGAGGCCAAGCGCGCGCGCCAGCGAGCGAGCGATCTGCGCGACTTCCAGCGTGTGGGTCAGCCGGGTGCGGTAGTGATCGCCTTCGTGATAGACGAAAACTTGCGTCTTGTGTGCCAGCCGCCGGAAAGCGCTGGAATGGATGATGCGGTCGCAATCGCGCCGGAAGCCGTTGCGGGTCGGGCTCGCCGGTTCGGGCCAGCGCCGGCCCCGGCTCTTGGCCGGATCGGCGGCATAAACGGCGCGCGCGCGCCCGGTTTCGATCGCCATTGGCTCATTGACCTTGCGGTTCACCGCACTTAACTATTCGCAAGGCCTTCTGCCAATAGGCGCCTGATCCCGAGAAATGGGAACCGGTTTTCGGATAAGATCGTTCGCTAGAATCGAAAAGACGGCGCATGGACGAAACGATGGACACGAACGTCACGGTCAGCGAACGGGCGGCGCGGCGGATTGGCGAGATCCTCAAAAACGAGCCGGAAGGCTCGATGCTGCGCGTCTCCGTGGAAGGCGGCGGCTGTTCCGGCTTCCAGTACAAATTCGGCGTCGAACGCGTCAAAGCCGAAGACGACATCGTCATCGCGCGTGCGGGCGCCGTGGTTCTGATCGATCCGGTGTCGGTCAACTATATGGCGGGCTCGGAGATCGACTTCGTCGACGATCTGATCGGCGCTTCGTTTAAGGTGAAAAACCCGAAGGCCACCGCGTCCTGCGGCTGCGGGACGAGTTTCGCGCTGTAGACTCTTGTCGGCCCCGGAGACTCTTGTCGGCCCCGGCGAGTAAAGCGAGACTGCGGGACTCGTACTCCGCAGTCAATCGATAGGGCGCAGTGTATGGGTCCCCGCTTTCGCGGGGACGACAGGATTTACTCCGCCGCGACCGCCGCCGGGGCCTCCGCCACTTCCTCGAGCTGCGGTTCCAGCCGGCGCTTGATCATGCGGTCGATGCGGTCGAGATAGACGTAGATCACCGGCGTGATGTAGAGCGTGAGCAGCTGCGACACGCATAGCCCGCCGACCACCGCCACGCCAAGCGGCTGGCGCAACTCGGCGCCGGCGCCGGTGCCAAGCGCGATCGGCAGCGAGCCGAAGATGGCGGCGAAGGTGGTCATCATGATCGGGCGGAAGCGCAGGAACGCGGCCTCACGGATCGCCGCTTCCGCGGACAGGCCGACGCGGCGGCGCTCGATCGCGAAGTCGATCATCATGATGGCGTTCTTCTTCACGATGCCGACCAGCATCACGATGCCGATCATGGCGATCACCGACAGGTCCATCTTGAATAGCATCAAGGTTAGGATCGCGCCGATGCCGGCCGATGGCAGGCCGGAAATGATGGTGATCGGATGGATGAAGCTTTCATACAGAATGCCAAGCACAACGTAGGCGGCGAAGATCGCAGCGAGGATCAGGATGCCTTGCCCGCGCAGTGAATCCTGAAACACCTGCGCTGTGCCCTGGAAACCGGTGGTGATCGAGGCCGGCAGCCGCTCCTCGCGCTCGAGATTCTGGATCGCATCGACAGCCTGACCGAGCGAAGAATTGGGCGCCAGATTGAACGAGATCGTCACCGAAGGCTGCTGGCCCTGATGGTTGACCTGCAAGGGACCAACCGAAGGCACGAAATGCGCGACCGCCGAAAGCGGCACCACGGTGCCGTTGGTAGTCTTCACGTAGATGTTGTCGAGGTTGTTCCGGTTCTCCTGGAACTCCGGCTTGGTCTCCAGAATGACCTCGTAGTCGTTGGCCGGCGTATAGATGGTGGCGACCTGGCGCTGCCCGAACGCGTCGTAAAGCGTCTGGCGCACCTGATCGACGGTGACGCCGTAAACCGCGGATTTCTCGCGGTCGACCTCGATCGTCACCTGCGGATTCTTGATGTAGAGGTCGGTGGTAACGTCGCGCAGCGCATCGAGCTTCGCCATCTTGTCGCGCATTTCCGGCGCCAGCCGGTACAGCGAATCGGTGTCGTTGGATTGCAGCGTATATTGGTATTGGCTCTTCTGCAGCTTGCCACCCAGATTGATGTTCTGGATCGGCTGGAAAAAGATTTGAATGCCCGGCACGACGTTGGCGTTCTGTCGCAACCGCGTGAGCACTGCGGCGAGCTTGCCGCGTTCGTCCTGCGGCTTAAGCGCGACCAGCATGCGGCCGCTGTTCGGCAGTGTATTGGGACCGCCGGCCCCGACCGTCGAATTGACGTAGGCAACCGCCGGATCCTTGCGCACCAGATCGGCGACCTGGCGCTGCAGCTTGACCATGGCCGGGAACCCGATATCGGTGTTGGCTTCGGTGATGCCGATGACATAGCCGGTGTCTTCGGTCGGGAAGAAGCCCTTCGGTACGACAATATAGAGCCAGATCGTGCCGGCGATGGTGCAAATTGTCACCACCAGCATGACCAACTTGTAGCGCAGCACCCGGTCGAGCGACCACTGGTAGGTGCTCGCCATGCGCTCGAACAGCGCCTCGAACCAGCGCAGCACGAAGTTCTGCTTTTCCTCGCCGTGATCGCCCTTGAGCACGCGCGCGCACAGCATCGGCGTGAGGGTCAACGACACAAAACCCGAGGTGATGATGGCCACCGCGATGGTCACGGCGAACTCGCGGAACACACGGCCGACCATGCCGCCCATCAAGAGCACCGGGATGAACACCGCGATCAATGAGAAAGTGATCGACACAATGGTGAAGCCGATTTCGCGCGAACCCTTGAGCGCCGCCTCGAACGGCCGCATGCCGCCCTCGATGTGGCGCACGATGTTCTCCAGCATGACGATGGCGTCGTCGACCACGAAGCCGACCGACAGCGTAAGCGCCAAGAGCGTCATGTTGTTGATGGAGAAGCCGAAGGCATACATCGCCGCGCAGGTGCCGATCAACGACACCGGCACCGCTAGCGCCGGAATGATGGTCGCCGACACTTTGCGCAGGAACAGAAAGATCACCATGATTACCAGTGAAATGGCAATCGCCAGCGTCCACTGCACGTCGACCACGGCGTCGCGGATCGAGATCGAGCGGTCGAACAGCGGCTGCATCTGGATCGAGGGCGGCACTTGCGCCCGCAACACCGGCAAGGCATCGCGCACTTCGTCCACCACCTCGACGGTATTGGCGTCGGGCTGGCGCTGGATCGCCAGCACGATGGCGCGCGAGTCGTTGAACCAGGTCGCGACTGTGTCGACCTCGACGCTGTCGATCACGTTGGCGATCTGGTCGAGCTTGACCGGGGCGCCGTTGCGGTAGGCCACTACCACGTCGCGGTAGTCGGAGGCATGGCGCATGGCGCTGGTCGCGAGCAGCGTCACCGCCTGCTGCTGACCCTGCAACGTTCCGACCGGCGTGTTTGAGTTGGTGCTGGCGACGACGTTGCGAACGTCTTCGAGCGAAATGTTGCGCGCGGCCGCCGCCACCGGATCGACCCGCACGCGCACGGCAAATTTCTGCGCACCATAGACCAGCACCTGGGCGATGCCAGACATTTGCGAAATGTTCGGCGCCAGCACGGTCTCGGCGTAGTCGTCGACCGTCGATAGCGGCAGAGTGTCGGAGCGCATGCTCACGTAGAGCACCGGGAAGTCGCCGGGATTGACCTTGCGGAAGCTCGGCGGCGTGGTCATCTCAATCGGCAGGTTCTTTGCCGCCACCGACAACGCCGTCTGCACATCGAGCGCGGCGCCGTCGATATTGCGGCCGAGATCGAACTGGATGGTGATCTGCGTCAGGCCGAGCGATGAAGACGAATTCATCGACGAGATGCCGGCGATGGTCGACAATTGCCGCTCGATCGGCGAGGCGACCGAGGATGCCATGGTCTCGGGGCTGGCGCCCGGCAACAGCGCGGTGATCTGGATCGTGGGAAAATCGACCGCCGGCAACGCCGCCACCGGCAGCAGGCGGTAAGCGAAGGCGCCGAATACGATCAACGACGCCGTCAGCAGCGTCGTCAGCACCGGGCGGCGAATGCAGGTTTCCGAGATATTCATGGATCAGCCGCCGGCGACTTTGGCTTTGCGTGTGCTGACGGGTGTGCCGTTCGACAGCTGCATTTGACCGTCGGTGACAACGGTTTCGTCGCCGTTAAGCCCGCTTCCGATCACCGATTGGCCGCCGACTGTGCGCTCAACCTTCACTGGCCGCACCTTGGCGACGTCGTCGGTGACGACGAAGACGAAGTTGCCGCTCTGGCTGACCTGCACCGCGGTCGACGGTACCACCACCGCCTGCGGCTCGACCCGCAAGGTCAGTTCTGTGGTGACCAAGGTACCGGGCCAGAGCAATTCGTCCGTGTTCGGCATGGTGGCGCGGATGATGACCATGCCGGTCGCTGGATCGACCGTGTTCTCGATCATCGTCACCTGGCCATTGGCCCGTTTCTTGTCGCCCGGGACGATCGCATCGATGGTGGCGGTTTTCGCCGCCAGCGCCTCGCGGATCGCTGGCAGCTCATTTTGCGGCACCGTAAAGCTGACATAGACCGGCGCCATCTGGTTGATGGTCGCCATCGGCGCGGTGTCCGCCTGCCGCACAAAATTGCCGACCTTGACTGCCGCCGCGCTGATGCGGCCGTCGATCGGCGCGATGATTGTGCAATAATCGAGTTGGACCTTCAGGTTATCCAAAAGCCCCGTGTCGGCTTTGATCGCGGCGCGAAAAACGTCGACTTGGGTCTGGGCATTCTCAAGATTGACGACAGGCGTCGCGCTCCGCGCGACCAGGTCCGTATAACGCCGCACATCGCGTTCGGCTTGCTCGAGCTGCGCCTTGTCGCGTGCAATAGCGCCCTCGGTCTGCGCAATCTGCGCCTCGATGGCGCGGCCGTCGAGCGTGAACAGCAGGTCGCCCTTTTTCACCTCAGCGCCGTCGCGGAAATGCACGGCAGTGATTGTCGTGTCGACGCGCGCCTTGATGGCGACGCTAGCGATCGGTGTGACGTTGCCCAGGGATTCGATCCGCACTGGCATCGGCTTGCGGTCGACCGTCGCCACCTCGACCGGCACCACGCACCCGCACCCGCGCCTGCGAGCGCGCGGCCGCGCCGTCGCTGGTCCAAAATCCACGGATAAGCAATACAACGCCAATTAGGGCGAGCGCCGCCACCCCAAATAGCCATTTTCGCTTCGTCATCTCTGATTTGTCGGCCTGGGCTGTTGTGGGCCCTGTCCAGGCGCTCCCTAATTCCGTGGAATCTAGCGTCTTGTACCCGTCTGGGACCGCGTTAGCGGCTTACCTACCATATAAACGCATCTAAGTGCACATTCCCTGCGGCTTCTCAGGTAAAAACACACCAGGCCACGCCCTATTCTTACAATTCGGACCTTAACGTCATGCGAATCGCCACCTGGAACGTCAATTCGATCCGCCAGCGTTTGGACAACCTATTGGCTTGGCTAAAGGAACGGCAGCCCGACATCGTCTGCCTGCAGGAGATCAAATGCGTGGACGAGGCCTTCCCGCGTGAGGCGGTCGAGAGCCTCGGCTACAACGTTGCCGTGCACGGCCAGAAGGCCTTCAACGGCGTCGCTTTGCTTTCCAAAATGCCGTTCGACGAAGTAGCGCCCGGCCTGATCGGCGACGACGGCGACGTGCAGGCCCGCTTCCTGGAGGCGCTGGTCTCGACCAAGGCCGGCGTGCTGCGCGTGGTCAGTCTCTATCTGCCCAATGGCAACCCGCCAGATACCGATAAATATCCGTATAAACTCAAATGGATGGATCGGCTTATTGCATTTTCACGTGAACGATTGAAGCTCGAAGAGCCGTTCGTCCTGGCGGGCGACTACAACGTCATTCCCGCCGCGGCCGACGCGCGCAATCCGGCTGCCTGGACCAAGGACGCGCTGTTTCTGCCGCAGACGCGCGAGAAGTTTCGCGCACTGATCAATCTCGGCCTCACCGACGCCATCCGCGCGGTCAGCGACGCCAGCGATCTTTACACCTTCTGGGACTACCAGGCCGGGGCTTGGGCCAAGGACGATGGCATCCGCATCGATCATATACTGCTTTCGCCGCAGGCGACCGACAAGCTCGCCGACGCCGGCATCGACCGGCACGTGCGCTCGTGGGACAAGCCGTCCGACCACGTGCCCGTTTACGTCGATCTCGATATCGAGGGGAGATGACCGACCTGCGCGCAATCGAGACCGACCCGGGCTTGGTCTTCGATGTGCTAGTCGATGGCCCGGCCGATATGCCGCTCGTCCTGCTGCTGCATGGCTTTGCCGAGTCGTTCCACATGTGGCGCGCGCAATTGCCGGCTTTGGCGGCGGCCGGCTACCGGGCGGTCGCGCCGAGCCAACGCGGCTATTCTCCCGGCGCGCGCCCGAGCACAATGGATCTCGCAAACTATCACTTCGACAAGCTCGTCGGCGACGCGCTCGCCCTCGCCGACGCGTGCGGGCACAGCGGCGGGCGTTTCCATCTCGTCGGTCACGACTGGGGCGCCGGCATCGCCTGGGGAATTGCCGACCGCCACGCCGACCGCGTCGCTTCGTTGACCGTGATTTCGCGCCCGCATCCCAACGCATTCAACCGTGCGCTCTTCATGCCGGATGGCGAACAGGCACGCCGCTCAGGGCATCACAAGGCATTTCTCGAGCCGGACGCCGCTGCGAAAGTGCTGGCGGACGACGCGCGCTGGCTGCGCGAGCGTTGGGCGAAATGCGGCGTATCGGCGGCGGCGGTCGATAACTATCTTTCGGTTCTCGGCAACGCGCCGGCGATGGAGGCCGCTCTTGCCTGGTATCGCGCGCGCGGCGCAATCCGCGCGCCGCTCGGCGTCATCGCTGTTCCGGTCCTTTATATTTGGGGCGAGGCCGACGACACAGCCGGGCGGGTCGCAGCCGAAGGCACGCGCGACTTCGTATCAGGTCCCTATCGGTTCGAAACACTGCCCGGCGTCGGGCATTTTGTCGTCGATCAAGCAGGAGCGCGGGTCACTGCATTGCTGCTCGCGCATCTCGCGAGCCATCCCGCTTAGCGGCCTACTCGCGCCGCGTTTCCAGCCAACGCTTGAGATAGACCAGCGCCAACGCGCGCTCGTCCTCGGTCGCTTGCTGGAACGCGCTGTCGTAGAGCCGGTTGATCCAGGCCTGATTAGAGCCGGTCGCGCTGTCTTTGGCGAGCGTGAGCCACATCAATCCGCGCGCGGCCTGGCGCGGCACGTGGTCGCCGGCAAACAGCATGGCGCCCAGCATCGCCTGCGACTGGCATTGCCCTTTCTGCGCCGAGAGACCGAACCAGCGTGCGGCCTGGCGCGGATCGTGCGGCGCGCCGACTCCATCGAGATAAAGCCGCGCCAAATAATACTGCGCTTCCGGATCGCGGAAATACGACGCCGCATAGCCGAACATCTCGCGCGCCCGGTCGGGATCGCGCTTGATCGCCGTCTTCGGAATGCCGTCGAGATAATATTGGCCGAGCGCCACGAACGCATTGGCGACAAAGCGCGCCTGCGGCGTGTCCGGGTTGTCGTCGGCATGGCTGTCGGCGACGCCGCGGAAATATTCGAACGCCTTGAGATCGTCCTGCACGACGCCGTCGCCTTCGGCGTACATGCGCGCGAGTTTCCACTGCGCCAGCGCGTGGCCTTTTTCGGCGGCATATTCGAGCGAGTGGACGGCTTTGGCTTTCTCGCCGGCTTTGAGCCATTGCGCGGCGGAGCGGAACGCCTCCATCGCCGTCAACGGCGGCGCAGCCGCCATCGCATTGGTGGACTTGGTACCGTCAAACGCCATGGCTGGCGCGACCATCAGGCCGGCGCCGATCACTATCACGCGCAACAGAAACTCAGCTGTCCGCATAGCAAGACTTCTCGCCCGCCCCGCCAGGATGGGTAACCGCGCCGTTGACCGCGGGGCCCACCTGCTGGGCATATTTCCACAAATAACCGGAGCCGAATTCCGCCTCGCGCGGCTTCCACTGACTCTTGCGCTTGGCCAATTCGTCGTCCGAAAGCTTGACGTTGATGGTGCCCTTGTCGGCATCGAGTTCGATGATATCGCCGTCGCGGATGAGGCCGATCGGCCCGCCCACTGCCGCCTCAGGCCCGACATGGCCGACACAGAAGCCGCGGGTGGCGCCGGAAAAACGGCCATCGGTAATCAGCGCGACCTTCGCGCCCATGCCCTGCCCGTAGAGCGCAGCCGTGGTGGAGAGCATCTCGCGCATGCCGGGGCCGCCCTTCGGCCCTTCGTAGCGGATCACCAGCACGTCGCCTTCCTTGTAGGTCTTGCGCTTCACCGCTTCGAAACAGGCTTCCTCGCTGTCGAAGCAGCGCGCCGGTCCCGTGAATGTGAGCGCCGACGTCATGCCGGCCACTTTCACGATCGCGCCGTCGGGGGCGAGATTGCCTTTCAGGCCGACCACGCCGCCGGTTGCCAGCAACGGCTTATCGGCCGGACGCACCACGTCCTGGTCCGGGTTCCATTTCACCGATTTGAGGTTCTCGGCAATGGTACGACCGGTCACGGTCAGGCAATCGCCGTGCAGATAGCCATGGTCGAGCAGCGTTTTCATCAGATTCGGCACACCGCCAGCTTCGAACATATCCTTGGCGACATAACGGCCGCCCGGTTTCAAATCTGCGATATACGGTGTCTTTTTGAAGATTTCGGCGACATCGAAAAGATTGAACTCGATACCGCATTCATGCGCGATCGCCGGCAGATGCAGCGCCGCATTCGTGGAACCGCCGGTGGCGGCAACCACCGCGGCTGCATTTTCCAGCGCCTTGCGGGTGACGACGTCGCGCGGGCGGATGTTCTTGACGATCAGGTCCATGATCATTTCGCCCGCCAGCATGCAGAGCTTGTCGCGCATTTCGTAGGGCGCCGGCGCCCCAGCCGAATAAGGGAGAGCCAAGCCGATCGCTTCGGAAACGGTCGCCATGGTGTTGGCGGTGAACTGCGCACCGCAGGCGCCGGCCGAGGGACAGGCGTTCTGTTCCAGCGTCAGCAGATCCTCGTCCGACATCTCGCCAACCGAATGCTTGCCGACCGCTTCGTAAACATCCTGCACGGTGACGTCCCTGCCTTTGAACTTTCCGGGCAGGATCGAGCCGCCGTAGATGTAGATCGACGGCACGTTGAGCCGGCACATCGCCATCATCATGCCGGGCTGCGACTTGTCGCAGCCGGCGACGCCGATCAGTGCGTCATAGGCATGGCCGCGGATGGTGAGTTCGACCGAATCCGCGATTACCTCGCGCGACGGCAGCGAGGCCTTCATGCCGGAATGGCCCATGGCGATACCGTCGGTGACGGTGATGGTGCAGAATTCGCGCGGCGTGCCGCCGACCGCGGCAACGCCTAGCTTCACGGCCTGCGCCTGACGCATCAGCGCGATATTGCAGGGCGCGGCCTCGTTCCAGCAGGTGGCCACGCCGACGAAGGGCTGATGGATCTGCTCGGCCGAAAGCCCCATCGCGTAATAGAACGCACGATGCGGCGCGCGGTCCGGACCCTCGGTCGCGTGCCGGCTCGGTAGCTTGGCTTTCAGATTGCTCGTTTTATCGAGTTTAGCGTCCATAACCTTGTCGTGCCCCCGCCCCAACAATTGCCGCCGGATTGATCCGGCTTATTCCGAGGCCCCCCGGCCCGGTACTAGAACCTTAAAGCGCTGCAACGGTTTGTGCCGATGCATGGCATCCTTCGATTTCGTGGAAGGGTATGGCCAAATCGCGGCGTGACGGGGATGATGTGCCGGTAAGGCTTAAATGTTCTAAACGTGTTGCACCTGAGCCACAGCCCCGAAAATGCCCATACTGCCCAAACTGCGGCGAAGCTTCTTCGACCGCCCAGTGCTCGAGGTCGTTCCCGAGCTGATCGGCGCCACTTTATTGGTTAATGGAGTCGGTGGACGGATCGTCGAGGTCGAGGCCTATCACCACACCGATCCGGCCGCGCATTCCTATAACGGCCAAACTGAGCGGAATGCCGTGATGTTCGGGCCCCCCGGCGTGGCTTACGTCTACCGCTCCTACGGCATCCACTGGTGCCTCAACTTCGTCTGCGAGGAAGAAGGCAGCGCCAGCGCGGTGCTGGTCCGGGCGCTTGAGCCGATGGCGGGAATTGCTGCAATGCGGCGAAGACGCGGCATGACGGACGAGCGGGCGCTCTGCTCGGGACCGGGCAAACTGTGCGAGGCCCTCGCGGTTACCAACCGCGACAACGGCCTGCCGCTCGACCGGCCGCCCTTCGAATTGCGCGCACGTGGGGAGACGCCGGAGATCGCGATCGGCCCGCGCATCGGGATCACCAAAGCGGTCAAGCACCCTTGGCGATTTGGCCTGAAAGGCTCGCGGTTCCTCAGCAAGCCGTTTTGCTAATACGAAATCACGAACTCGCAGCCGGCCGCGGTCTCAAACTGCCGCGTGACGCGGCCCGTCGCCAATTCGAATTCGAGCGTGATCGCGGCGTCGTGGCAGCACAGAAAAGCGTGCCGCCCGTCGCCGGCAAAGCCGAAACCCATCGGCGCCTTCGGCGTCGGGAAGCCGGCGATCTGATGAAACTTGAAGCCGTCGTAGATGGCAGCGTAGTTGTCCACGTGCGACGAGGCGCAGACATAGCGGCCGTCCGGCGACACCCGCACGCGGCGGAGTTGGTTAGCCTCGCCCGGCGCGCCGTCGATCGCCACCGTCCGGTGCAGCGCGTGCGTGCGCGTGTCGTATACGTACACGACGCCCTTGCGGTGCGCACAGACAAACAGCGCCCACCCGTCAGGCGAGACCGCGATGCCCTCGGCACCATGCGGGATCGCGATGGTGCCGATCATGCGGCGCGCGGCGGTGTCGACCACGGCCACCGCCTCCTTGGTCTTGAACGAAGCGAACAGCTTTCCCGTCGCATGGCTGACCGCGATCCAGTGCGGCGAGCCGCCGAGTGCGATCCGCTCGACCCGATCATTGCCAGGATCGATCGCCAGCACCGCGTTGCCGAGTTCGCCGGTGGACCAGAGCGTGCCGCCCGCATCCATCATCACCGAATGCGGCGCGACCGTTTCGCCGACGTCGATGGTGCGCTCGAGTTTTTTCGCCACCAGATCGATCACCGCGATGCGGCGGTCGGGGTCCTTGTTCTTGCCGAATATGCCGCCGCCGTAAACCGACGCGTAAACCTTTGCTCCGTCGGCGGAGCGGATCATCTCATGGGTGGAGGCCGGCATATCGATTTCGCCGGTCTTGGCCAGCGAGCCAGCGTCGAAGAACTGCACCTTGTTGGCGCTCTTGGCGGTGAGGATCAGTGCCGGGCCGCCCGGGCGGTTGTTGGGATCGGTCATTTTTCTTCCTTCCCTCGCCGCTGATAAGAGAGGGAAAGCGCGAGACGTCAGTCAGACCGCCAGCGGATCGGGCCCGTATTCGTTTCGCCCTTCCTGACCGACGCGGATATAGACGAAGATCAGTTGTACGAGCGCGATCAGAATACCGACTCCCCACAGAATTTTCGCCAGCAGCCACGCCAGGGTCAAAAAGGTCGGAACCGCATACCCAATGCCGACGACGATCGCCGCAGCAATCATTGGGATCAAATAGACGAGACTATACCAGCCAGGATAGCTGAGATCGTGGAAGCGTTTGAAGGCAATGCAGATGCTCCCCCACAAAAACGCCAGCGACAGGATTTGGCCAATGACCGGAATCCATCCGAGCACGATGCTGGCGACGACGATCGGCAATACGCCATGCAGCCAGAATTGCTTGCGCGAGATGCGCCCCGACGGCGAGGTGAACAGCTTGATCCAGTAATCGCGTCCGGATGGAAATACGTCGGCCCCGCCAATGGCCGCGGCATAGGCCGCCGGCTGGGCCGCATTACTCACTGGCATGGCGTTGCGGCCCGCCGGCGTGGCGGAAGCGAAAGACCTCTGCTGCCGCGTGGCGGAACGCTGTGGCGGTGCAGTATTCGGCGGCGGCGGATTGTTGTTGACGACGAAAATGTCGACCGGCTGGCCTTCCCACATCTGGAATTCGACCGTCTGACCGACCCTCGCTTGGCCGTTGCGAACTTCGGTGGACCAATAACTGTACCGCTGGCCATCGTAGGCCGCGATCTGTCCATAAGTACCGTCGGGCACGATCCCCGAAATGACGCCGCGCATGTCATCCCCCCAGACTTTTCCGATTGATACTGCGCCAGCGCCCGAACCTGTCAAGGTCACGATGCGTTCTTGAGCCGCTCCAGCGCCTCGGCGATTTTCGCTTTGCGCGCGACCGCCTCCGCGCGCTTTTCCTTTTCCTCCTCGACCACTTCTTCCGCCGCGCGCTCCATGAACTTCGGATTGTTCAACTTGGCGTCGCAGCGCGCGATGTCGGCGTCGGCCTTCTGCATTTCCTTGGCCAGCCGCGCGCGTTCGGCGGCAAGATCGATGACGCCTTTCAGCGGCAACGTCACGACTTCGCCACGCACCACCAATTGCACCGAGCCTTGCGGCGCGGTCGCGGCCGACGAAATATCTGACACCCGCGCCAGTTTCTGGATGAATTCGGCCCAGCGCTGTGCGCGGGCTTGCGTCTCGTTGGACGCGCCCGCAAGTATCAGCGATATTGCCGCAGTGATGTTCATCTCGGCGCGCACCGAGCGGATGGCGGTGATGAGGTCGATCACCCAGCCTATTTCGGCTTCGGCTTTTTCGTTGGCGAGACCTTCTAAGTGCGGCCATGGCGACAGCGCCAGCAAATTGGAACGCTTCGGCCCCTGCTCCGCCGTCACCGCCCACAGTTCCTCGGTGATGAACGGCATGAACGGATGCAGCAGCTTAAGGATTTCATCGAACGCCCACGCCGCCATCGCGCGCGTCTCGTCCTTGGCCGCGCCATCGGGACCAGTCAGCAGCGGCTTCGACAGTTCGACATACCAGTCGCAATAGACGTTCCAGACGAAGCGATAGGCCGCGCCGGCAGCCTCGCTGAAGCCGTAGATCTCGATCGCCTGCGTGATTTCAGCCGCCGCTTTCGCCGTTTCATGCGCGATCCAGCGGTTTAGCGTCTCTTTGGCGGATTTCGGATCGAAGCCTTCGACGCGCGCGGCGCCGTTGAATTCGACAAAGCGCGCGGCGTTCCACAGCTTGGTCGTGAAATTGCGGTTGTTCTCGACGTCTTGCGGGCCGAGCCTGATGTCGTGGCCGGGCGCCACGTTGCGCATCAAGGTGAAGCGCAGCGCGTCAGCGCCGAATTCATCGATGACGCCGAGTGGATCGACCACGTTGCCCTTCGACTTCGACATCTTGGCGCCTTGGGCGTCGCGCACCAGGCGATGGATGTAGATGTCGTGAAACGGCACGGCTTGTTCAGTCGGTGCGTCAGGCCGCTCCTTTCGCATGAAATGCAGGCCCATCATCATCATGCGCGCGACCCAGAAGAAGATGATGTCGAAGCCGGTGACCAGCACGCTGGTCGGATAGAAGCGCTTGAGTTCGGGTGTCTCCTCCGGCCAGCCGAGCGTCGAGAACGGCCACAGCGCCGAGGAAAACCAGGTGTCGAGGACGTCATCGATCGCGCCAGATAGCGAACTTTGTTCCCTTCGCATGAACGATTGCGTCAATGGCTTTTATAATCGTCTTCAACAACGAGGACATCGTTCACGCCGTAATATTTTCGAGCCGGCGCAATCGCTTCTTCTTCGGAGAGCGCGACGACAACTTTCGTAGCATTTCCTTACAAATGATTGACTACTGCCGACGTAACACATCCTTATTCCCATCGATCTTAAGACCATACCAAGCCGGGATCTGGTGGCCCCACCACAGCTGGCGCGAGATGCACCACGGCTGGATGTTTTCCATCCAGTTAAAATAGGTGTTCTCCCAGTTTTGCGGGATGAATTTAGTCTTGCCCTCGCGCACGGCGGCGATCGCCGGCTTCGCAAGTTCGGAGCGCGTTCACGTACCACTGGTCCGTAAGATAGGGCTCGATCACCACGTTTGAGCGATCACCATAGGGAACCGCATGGGTATGTGGTTCGATTTTTAGCCAATAGCCCGAGAGCCAACATCGAAGTACAACAAGCTGTTTAGGCGACAAAACGGTCATCGCCATTCAGATCAGAGATCGTTTGCTCAACTTGGTTGATATATAAATCGACAACATTCGACTTGAACAAGAAGTTCCAGGCAACAGGGATAGCGTCCCATCCTTTTCGAAAACGTTGATCGCATCCAAATTGTGCCGCCTGCCGACCTCGAAATCATTGAAGTCATGCGCCGGAGTAATTTTTACTGCGCCTGATCCCTTCTCTGGATCAGAATATTCATCAGCGATGATTGGAATGCGGCGACCGACTAGAGGCAGGATTACGTATGCTTGCCCGCGACAAGATGCTTGTACCGATCATCATCCGGGTGCACGGCTACGGCCGTATCACCCAGCATTGTTTCAGGACGAGTTGTTGCAACAGTTATGAAAGTCGCGCTGTCGCGCGGATCAAACTTTTTACCCTCGATGGGGTAGTTAAAGTAATACAGGTGGCCGTTCGGATTACGTTTGATTGTCTTCTCGAAAGTAGCCTTATCGAATTCTTGATTGCTCTCGCGAGCCCACGCAAAGCTTCCACGACATTCGACCTGCACCACCTCGAGATCGGAAATCGCGGTCAGCAGCTTGGGGTCCCAGTTGACCAGCCGCTTGTCCTTGTAGATGAGACCGGCCCGATAAAGTTCGACAAAAACTTTAAGAACCGCGCTTGACAGCCCCTCGTCCATGGTGAAGCGCTCGCGCGACCAGTCGCACGAGGCGCCGAGCCGCTTCAACTGGTTGACGATGGTACCGCCCAACTCCGCCTTCCATTCCCACACCCGCTTGAGGAACGCCTCGCGTCCCATCTCGCGCCGGCCCGGCTGCTGGCGCTCCATCAATTGCCGCTCGACCACCATCTGCGTCGCAATGCCAGCATGGTCGGTGCCCGGCTGCCACAGCACGTCCTTGCCGCGCATGCGCTCGAAGCGGCAGAGCACGTCCTGCAGCGTGTTGTTGAGCGCATGGCCCATATGCAGTGAGCCGGTGACGTTGGGCGGCGGAATGACGATAGAGTATGGCGTCGCGCCCGCGCGTTCGGGCCGGCCGGCCTTGAAGGCGCCGGCCTGCTCCCACGTCCGGTAGATGCGGCCCTCGACCTCCGAGGGCTGATAGGTCTTATCGATCATTGTCGTTTGTCTTGATCCTGTGGCGCGGTACAAAACCCGCCACGCCACCGAGTGTCAACTTTTGCCGGAAAATCCACCGAAAACGAGCGGCAGCGCCACCAGCGCTATCACGCTGCTGGCGGTTGCCGGCTTTGCCGCCCAGGCCATGGTGCGATCGACCGATTCGCTGCTGCCGCAGATCGCCAACGACCTCAACGTGACCGTGGGCGCGACCTCGGTCATCGTGACCTTCTATCTGCTGGCGCACGGCTCGGTGCAGTTGGTGATCGGCCCGATCGGCGACCGCTTCGGCAAATACCTTTGCGTCGCGCTCGCCGCCACCGCCGCCACGATCATGGTGGCGCTGTGCGGGCTGGCGTCATCGTTGCCGCAACTGGTGGCGGCGAGGCTCGGCAGCGGACTTGCCACCGGCTGGATCATTCCCCTCGCATTCGCCTTCATCGGCGACATCATCCCCTACGAGCGCCGCCAGCAGGTGCTCGGCCGCTTTCTGTCTGGGCAAATCCTCGGACAATTGTTCGGCCAAGCCGCCGGCGGCGTGCTCGGTGACCTGTTCGGCTGGCGCAATGTATTCTTCATCCTCGCCGGACTGCTGGCGATCGCCACGCTCGGTCTGTTCTACGAGCTATGGCGCAATCCGATTACGCATGCGGGCCACCCGACGGCGCAGCCGGGCCGCGGTTTCGTCGCCGACTATAACTTGGTGCTGCGCTCGCCCTGGGCGCTGACCGTCATTGTCATTGCCTTCATCGAATTCGGCGCCATGTTCGGCGCCTTCACCTATGTCGGCGCCGATCTGCATCTGCGTTTCGGCGTCAGCTTTACGCTGGTCGGCCTGTTCGTCGGCGCCTTTGCCGTCGGCGGCTTGACCTACAGTCTGTGCGTGCGCGTGCTTTTCGACAGGTTCGGCCAAGCCGGGCTTGCGGCGGGCGGCGGGGTACTTCTTGCGATTGCCTACGCCACGCTCGCTTTCGAGCCGCGTTACTGGATCGCGCCCTTCGCCATCGTGGCCATCGGGCTTGGCTTCTACATGCTGCACAACACGCTGCAGACCAACGCCACGCAAATGTCGCCGGAAGCGCGCGGCACCGCGGTGTCGGTGTTCTCCGCCTCGCTTTATTTGGGACAGACCGCCGCCGTCGCCCTGGGCGGGGTGGTGTTCGACCGGTTCACCGCGGTGCCGCTCTTCCTCGGCGCGGCCGTCGTGCTGCTGCTGTTAGGTCTTGTCTTCGCGCGCCTGCTCAAGCGCCGCAACGGCGCGAGGGGCTAGCGGCCGCGCGACACGCGCTCGATCTCGGCCCGCACGATGCGGTCGACCACGCCCGGCAGGTTGTCGTCGAGCCAGGACTTGAGCAGCGGGCGCAGCATCTCCTTCACCAAGTCCTCGAGCGTGCGCGCGTTCTGCCCGATCACGGTGTGCGCCAACGCATTGAACGCGCTGTCCACGGCCGCGACGGTCGATGCCGAAATCAGCGCGGCGTCCGATGGGGGCGGTGCGACACCACGACGCGGCTCGTCGATGGAGCGCAGCACCGGCTCGGCCAGGGGCTCGGGCGGCCGGTCGGTGAAGACAACGTCGGACGTCGCGTCGATGGTGCGGAAAGCCGCCGTCTCCTTTGACGCGGAGCCCGCTGCGGCCATTGCCTCGGTCAGATCGAGCACATCGGATGCGCGGCGGCTCGGCGGCGCGAGTATCAAGCTTCGCGAGCATCGCATCGACTTCGTCCTGGGTATTGGCGACGGCCGCTGGTGGCGGCGACGGCGGCAGCGTCGAACGGGTCGAAATCGCCGGTGCCGGCGCGGGCGGCTTAGCCGTTTTGTTGGCGTCGTCATCGGCAATAATGCGCCGGATAGAGGCCAGGATTTCCTCCATCGAGGGCTCTTGGACCTTTGCCGTTTGGCTCATACAAGTAATCCCGACCGCAGCTTCCGCGCCCTGCCCGCCGTTCGACCCGACCGGCGTCGGCCCTCAGCGAATCGTTGCCTGAGTCTCTTTTATACGCCAGGGGCATGCAGGTGTGGCAGGCCGAAATGGGGCGGACCGCAATGTCCTGTGGACACCCGCGCTAGACCGGGCTCGCCGCGTTCAGCGTCCGTCCGGGGTGCGCACGCCCGCCCAGCTGTCGCGCACCTGCTTGTAATGGATCGTGGCGTCGTAGGCCGGAACGTGCAGTCCGAGCACCTCCGGCGATAGCCGGCCGACCGCCGACAGCAAGGTATATGAGGCCACCACCCGGTCGTGCTGGGCGGTAACCAGCGCCACCCGTGCGTTCACCAGCGTCTGCTGCGCCGTCAAGACGTCGAACGTGGTGCGCTGGCCGACGCGGGCCTCCTCGCGCACGCCATTGAGCGCGATCTCGGCGGCCTGCACCTGAGCTTGCGTGGCATCGATGTTCGCCTTCGCCGCCTCGAGCTGGCCCCAGGCCTGCACGACATTTTGCCGGATCTGATCGCGCGCGGTGTCGAGATCGAGGCGTTTCTGCCCGAGCGTTTCCTTGGCCTGGCGGATCAGGGAATATTCCGCGCCGCCCTGATAGATCGGCACACTCAGCGTGCCCAGCACCGAGGCGTTGTATTGATTCATGACACTAAGGTTTGCTGCGTACAGCCAATCCTGCGCGAAACTGCCTTGCACCGTTACCGTCGGATAGAGCGCACCCTCGGCCACTTTTACCGCCTGCAGCGCCGCATCGACGTTGTATTCGGCGGTGGCGACTGCCGGATTGGTGGCGGTGCCCACGGCGACCGCGCCCGGCAGGTTATGCGGCGAGAAGCGGTCGACCGGCGAGGCCGGCGCCAGCTTGCCCGGTTCGACGCCGATCACCTGCCGGTAGGTCGCCTGCGAAGCGGTATAATTGGCTTCAGCCAGCAGCACCTGCGAGCGGCCGGCGGCGAGGCTCGACTCCGCCTGCGCCACGTCGGTGCGCGTCACCTCGCCGACATTGAAGCGGTCGCGCGTCTGCCGCAACTGCTCCTGCAGCACTTCGACATTGCGCCGCTGCAGATCGAGGATCGCGCTGTCGCGCAGCAAATTCATGTAGGCGGTCGCGCCGTTGAGCAGCACCGTCTGCTCGGTGATGACGCAGCGTCGCGCGCGCGGCCAACACCGCGCTCTCGGCCTGGCGCGTTCTGTTGGCGGTCTGGAAGCCGTTGTAGAGCGTCTGCGTGATGGTGGCGCCGACCGAAGCCGGCGAGTTATAGCCGGAGACCGTGTCATAGGTGCCCACGCCAAAATTACTGGCCTTCGTGGTCGTCGATTGCGTCTGCTCGCCGCCGGTGCCGGTGATCGTGACTTTCGGGCGATAGCCGGCCAGTGCCTGCGGCACGCCTTCGTCGATGGCGCGAGTGGCGGCACGCTGCGAATTGAGTGAGGGATTGTTCTGGTATGCCTTCACCAGCGCGGATTCGAGCGTCTCGCTGCGCGCGGCCGATACCATCAGCGGTATCGCCGCACATGCGGCCACAGCAGCCGCCAAACCACCCACCCAAAAGCGTCGATAATCCGTGCAACATCTCACCCTGACCAATGCGCGGCCCGCGCACGGCACCCCCCCCCCGAGTGATTCCGAGGAAGTCAGAACCTTATTCGTCCCGGCGTGCCGTTAAAACCCCCCTGATGGCCGCCGCCCACTTAAAAGGCCGCAGCTGAGGATTTTCCGCCACTTTTGGAACCGGCCACCGGCGTCAGAATGCGAAAACCGGCACTTTTGCCAAGCCGGGTAGCAGTGCCGCCGAGGCGTCGAAGACCGGCCTGCCGGCGGCTTCCCCTTCGCTACGGGTATATAGCATAGCCTTGGCGCCCGGACCCGAGCCGAGCACGCAGACCAGCCGGCCGCCGTTCTTGAGCTGATGGCAGAGCGCCTGCGGCGCAGCCTCGGTAGCCCCCTCGACTACCACCACGTCATAAGGTGCGCCTTGCGCCCAGCCCGCTGCAAGCGCGCCGGTGACCACGTCGACATTGGGCTGCGACGACAACGAATCACGCGCCGCCTTGGCGAGGCCGGCGTCCTGTTCGAGCGCGACCACCTGGCTCACAATGTGGCCGAGCACGGCGGCCGTATAGCCAGTAGCGCAGCCGATATCGAGCACGCGGTCGGTAGGCTCCAATTCGGCAGCCTGAAGCAGCTTGGCGAGCACCATCGGCCTGAGCAGACGCCGGGATCCCCCTACCGGGACGTCAAGATCGAGATAGGCCAGTGCGACCGAAGCCGGCGGCATGAACCGTTCGCGGGGAACCTCCAACATGGCGGAAATCACATGCAGATCTGTGACATCGGTGGTGCGGATCTGGCCGTCGACCATATGGCGGCGCGCGGCTGCGAAATCGGTCATCGTTAACCTCCGCGAAAGCGGGAAAATGCGAAGCTTTGTGCGGCAAGCTCTGGCAAAAGGCAAGCGAAGCGGCGGCGTTGTCGTTAGACGATTGCTCCTATATAGGCTTGCCTTCTGGGGAAGCGCGCGGCCCGCGCATGTGTGGGCTGCGTCTTCCGATGGCCACGTGGCGGAGTGGTTACGCAGCGGACTGCAAATCCGTGCACGCCGGTTCGATTCCGGCCGTGGCCTCCAGCCTGCACTGCCCGAGCTTCGGCTCGGCAAGGCCTTGGTAGAAAGGCTGCGGCGCCGTAGCCTTAGCGAAGGCGGGCTCTACCTGCTTTGCAAACCAGTTAGGCTTTGTTATAGGCCCGATGCGTAAAAACCCGGCTTGTTCCTCGGTAGCTCAGCGGTAGAGCGTTCGACTGTTAATCGAAATGTCGCTGGTTCGATCCCAGCCCGAGGAGCCATTCTTTTCCGCCCGACATTCCAAAAGCCCGCCCTTGCGAGAGGCCATGATGCCCTCGACTAGTCCGCTCCTTACCGACCTCTATGAACTCAACATGATCCAGGCCTATCTGGATCGGGCCGAGGACAAAGAGGCGGTATTCGAATTTTTCGTGCGCCGGCTGCCGCCGCGGCGCGGCTTCCTGCTTGCGGCGGGCCTTGAGGACGCGCTCGATTATCTGGAGACGCTTAAATTCTCCGCCGCCGAAATCGACTGGCTCAGGAGCACCGGCCGCTTCCGCGACAATTTGCTCGATTATCTTAAAGTCTTCCGCTTCACCGGCAACGTGCACGCGATCCCGGAAGGCAGCGTCTGCTTCCCCAATGAGCCGCTGATCCGCATCACCGCACCGCTGCCGCAGGCGCAGCTGGTCGAATCGCGGCTGATCAACATTCTGCATTTCCAGACGCTGATCGCCTCCAAAGCCGCGCGCATGGTGCTGGCGGCGCCGGGCAAGATCCTCTCCGACTTCGGCCTGCGCACCGCGCACGGCGCCGAGGCCGGGCTCTATTCGGCGCGCGCCAGCTACCTCGCCGGCTTTGCCGGCGCCGCCAATGTGCTCGCCGGCGAGCGCTACGGCGTACCGATCGTCGGCACCATGGCGCATTCCTTCGTGCAGGTGCACGACGACGAGATGACCGCGTTCGAGAATTTCGCGCGGGCGCGGCCGCAAGGCGTCATCCTGCTCATCGACACCTACGACACCGAGCAAGGCGCGCGCAAAGTGGTTGAGCTCGCGCCGCGTCTTGCGGCCGACGGCATCGCCATTCGTGGCGTGCGCATCAACTCCGGCGACCTCACCGCCATGGCGCGCAAGGTACGCGCGATCCTCGACGACGGCGGCCTCAAGGACGTCATCATCCTGGTGAGCGGCGGCATCAACGAGGATGTGCTGCAAGATATGATGAAAGAGAAGGCGCCGATCGACGGCTTCGGCATCGGCGTCAATCTTGCCGCCTCGGTCGACGTGCCGGCGCTCGATTGCGCCTACAAGCTGCAGGACTACGCCGGCACGCCGAAACGCAAATTGTCCGAAGGCAAGGCGACCTGGCCGGGGCGCAAGCAGGCATGGCGCGCATACGACGCCGACGGCCGCATGCGCGGCGACATCCTCTCGCTCGAAAGCGACAAGCAACCGGGCGAGCCGCTCATTGTCCCAGTCATGCGCGCGGGTAAGCGCATCGCGACGGCGCCGACACTTGCGCAAATCCGCGCCCGCGCGACCGCCGATCTCGCCCGCCTGCCCGGCCCGCTGACGCGGCTCGAACAAGGCTTCGACTATCCGGTGAACGTGGCCGACGCGCTGGCCGCGCTCGCCAAACAGATCGACGCGAAGGCGCAGCGATAAATATTCGTTCATTCCCGCCCAAGCGGGAATCCAGAGCCACAATCTCGGAGCTGTCCGTGTTGTATGTTGTACGGGGTCCCCGCTTTCGTGGGGACGAGCGGGACTAAAACGCCGTCCCCGCTTTATTCCACCCGCGCGCGCCTTCGCCATAGACCTCGTGGCCGGCGTCAGTCACCACCACGGTGTCCTCGAGCTTGATGAAGCCGCACGTCGGATGCTTGAGCGTGGTCTCGACCGAGACCACCTCGCCGACTTCCAACGGGATATTCGCGTCATCGGCTGGGTAAGGCACCGGCCCGTGATCGGTGAGCCGCGGAGCCTCGTGGCTGACCAGGCCCATACCGTGAGCCAGGAATTCGAGATTGTTGTGGTGCTTCGATTTCGACACCAGCGGTTCTGCGGCGGCGTAGATCTCGCGGCCCATGGCGCCCGGACGCACCGCCTTGAAGCCGGCGCGCTGGATGGCTTCGATCTCGGCAAGGAGGTCGTTGAGCTCGGCGTCCGGCTCGCCCTGGATCGCCATGCGGCAGATGTCGCCAATATAGCCGTGGTAGTTGCCGCCAGAGTCGATCGACATGATGTCGCCCTTCTCCCATTTCTGGTCGGAGGGCGCGCGGTTCATGCTGGTGCCGGCGGTGATCAGGCAATATTCGAAAGTGAGCCCGCGATTGGTCTCCTCGCGCCGCAACGTCTCGACCACGTCGGCCTTGGTCTTGCCCGGCGGCGTCTTGCCGATGGTGGCGAGCATTGAGTCGAGCACGGCCTCCGAGGCGAATTTCAGCATTTTGAGCTCGGCGGGGGACTTCTTGACGCGCTGACGCTCCATCACGAAGAGCCCGTCCACCCAGTCGGCGTCGGGGAAGGCGGCGCGCAGAACTTTAGACGCGTCATAAGGCAGGAAGCCGAATTCCGGCGCGATCCGTTTCGTCTTGAGGCCGGTCTTGCGGATGTAGTCGACCGCCTTTTGCATGGCGTCGACCGAGCCCGCGGTATTAGTCTGCGTCTCCGGAGTCCACAGCGGCTTCGCCTGATGCTGGAAGCCTTCGAGACGATGACCGATATAGGCCGCCTTCTCCGGCTGCCCCTTCGGATAGACGAACACCGGCAGATAACGGGTGACGCCCGTCGCATCCATGTAATCGAAGAAATTGGCGCGGTGGCCGCCGAGCAGATACTGCACATTGTGCTTGGAGGTCGCGAGCAAGAGGTCGATCCCGGCCGCGTCCATCAGCCGGTCGAGACGGTTGTGATCGAACGGAATTGCGAGGCCGCCTCGCGGCTGAGCGCTGACATTCATGGCTAGCTCCCTGATCGCCGGCTTCTGGGGACCGGTCATCTTCGAGCTTAGCGCATCATCCCGCAAAGCGGAATTCGGTTTTCCGACAAGATCGTGCGTCCCGGTCAACCTTTGGCCACGCCGATCAATTGCTCGAGTTGCGCCGGATCGTTGCGCAGCGTCTCGCTCGGCCCGTCATAGACGACCTGCCCGCGGTCCATCACCACGGCGCGCGGAGCAATGTCGAGCGCGAGCCGGGTGTTCTGCTCCACCAGCACCATCGACAGGGAGCCTTCCTGCGTCAGCCGTTTCACCGCGCGGGCGAGTTCCTCGACGATCACCGGCGCGAGGCCCTCCGAGGGCTCATCCATCAGCAGCACGCTCGGATTGCCGACCAGCGCACGGCCGATCGCCAGCATCTGCTGCTCGCCGCCGGATAATTGATTGCCGCGGTTGCCGGCGCGCTCGGACAGCCGCGGAAACATCTCGAACACGGCCTCGATCGTCCACGGCCCCGGCCGCAGCGCTACCTCGAGGTTTTCCCGTACGGTAAGCGAGGGGAAAATTTCCCGTTCCTGCGGCACCAGGCCAAGCCCTGCGGCGACACGCCGGTAAGTCGCAAGCTGCGAGATATCTTGGCCGTGCAGCCGGACCGCGCCGCCGTGGAGCGTGGTGTGGCCCATGGCAGTCGCCAGCAGGGTGCTTTTGCCGACGCCATTGCGGCCGATGATCGACAGCGTCTCGCCGGCGGCGAGCGCGAGACGGATATTTTCCAGCACGACAGTCTCGCCATAGCCGGCGGACACAGCATCGAATTCGAGCGCACGCTCAGCCATGCCCGCCCCCGCCATAGCCGCCGGCCTGGCCGAGATAGACCGCGCGCACCTGCTCGTTGGCCATGATCTCGTCCGGCGTGCCTTGCGTGAACACCGCGCCCTGCACCATCACGGTGATCTCTCTGGCGAAGCGAAGCACCACGTCCATGTCGTGCTCGATGATCAGAATGGCGATGTCGGGATCGAGCCCAGCCACCACGTCGAGGATGAGGTGGCTTTCCGAGGACGGCACGCCGGCCGCCGGCTCGTCGAGCAGCAGCACGCGCGGGCGCTGCGCCAGCGCGATGGCGATCTCCACCAGCCGCTGGCGGCCATAAGGCAGTTCACGCACCAGCTTGAGCGCGTCATCCACCAGGCGCAGCGATTCCAGATGGTCGAGCGCCTCGTCGATCACCGCGCGCCTGGCACCGGCCGCGCGCCACAGATTGTTGCAATGGCCGTCGCGCTCACCGATGGTCATGCAGAGATTTTCCAGAACCGTCAGCCCACGGAACAGCTGATTGATCTGGAAGGTGCGCGCCAGCCCGCGCCGCGCGCGCACGGCCTGCGAGGTTGCGGTGATGTCCGCGCCGTCGAGCAGTACGCGGCCGGCCGACGGCTTAAGTGCGCCGCTGATCAGATTGACCAGCGTGGTCTTGCCGGCGCCGTTCGGTCCGATCAACGCGCGGCGGGCGCCGCGCTCGAGCGTGAGATTGACGTCGCGCGTGACGTGCAGCGCGCCGAAGCTGCGGTTGAGACGCTCGACCTGGAGTGCGGCGGCGGCGATCACGGCTTGCCCTTCCCTGACAGATACCGGCCGGTATCCTCGACCAGCCCGAGCAGGCCGCGGCGCGCGAATAGCACCGCCAGTACCAGCAAAAGGCCGATGCCGAACTGCCAGAAGGTCGGGCTCAGCTTTGAGAAATAATCCTCCAGCACCATGTAGACTACGGCGCCGATAAAGGCGCCGTAGAGCCGGCCAGTGCCGCCGAGGATCAGCATCACCATTACCTTGGCCGAATTGTCGAAGTCGAACACGCTCAAGGTCACGAAGGCGTTGGTCTGGGTGAACAGCGCGCCTGCCACACCGGCAATGGCCGCCGACACCGTATAGACCGTCACCAGCCGCCGGTGCACCGGCGAGCCGATGGCATGCATGCGCCGCACGTTCTCGCGGATGCCGGTCAGCGCCTGCCCGAACGGCGAATACACTATGCGGCGCACGAAATAAAACACCACCGCCAGCACGCCGAGCACGTAGAGATAATTCACGTGGCCGTAGAGGTCGTAATTGAATATGCCAAACAGCGGCGAGATGACGAGTCCGGGCAAGCCATCATACCCGCCGGAAATATCGGAACGCAGATTGCCGGTCTCCTGCAGCATGATCGCGGTGGCCAGCGTGAGCATCAGCAGCGTGAGACCGCGATAGCGCAGCAGGAACCAGCCGGAGACGAATCCGATCAGCCCCGCCATCAGGCCGGCGGCGACGAGGCTCGACAGCGGTTCGCTCCAGTCAAAGCGCGCGATCAACAGCCCGACGGTATAGGCGCCGATGCCGAAGAAGGCGGCATGACCGAGCGTCACGATGCCGGCATAGCCAAGGATCAGGTCGAGCGAGAGCGCGAACATGACCATGATCAGCACTTGCCCGCCGAAGGTCATGCGGTCGGGGAACGCGATGAAGGCGGCGATGGCGATCAGCCAGGGCAGCGCCTCGCCCCAGCGCCAGCGGTGGCGGTTGAGCAGGAATTCGGCTGCGCGCTCACGCGCCTTCACCCGCTCGGCTTCGGGGATGCCGCCGACGCGCCTGGCCGTTTTTCGTTCACTCGCGGCCATAGAACCCCGCGGGCTTGACCAGCAGCACCAGCACGGTGATGGCGTAGATGAAGAAGCCGCCGGCGTCGGCGAGCAGATACTTGCCGGCGGTGTCGAAGATGCCGAGCACCAGCGCGGCCAACAGCGTGCCCTTCAGGCTGCCGAGCCCGCCGACCGCAACCACGATCAGGAACAGCACCAGATAGAGCACGGCGAAACTGGGCGAGAGACCGAACAGTTGGATGGCGAGCCCGCCGCCGAGCGCGGCAAGCCCAGAGCCGACCGCGAACGTGAGCGTGAACAACAGGTCGACATTGATGCCGACCGATTCCGCCATGCGCCGGTTGTCGACCGCGGCGCGGATCTTGGCGCCGATATTGGTGCGCTCGAAGCCGTACCACAACACGGCGATCAGCACGGCGCCGACCGCGATCAGGAAGGCGCGGTAGCTTGGAAACGAACGGAACCCGAGATTGACGTCGCCCTCGAGCCAACTTGGCAGCGGCACCGACTTCGGGATCGGTCCGTAGAAATACGTGAAGGTCGCGATCGACATGAACGCCAGGCCAATCGTGAGCAGCACCTGCTCGAGATCGGTGGCCTTGTAGAGCCGGCGATAAAGCCCGCGCTCGAAGATCACGCTCACCGCTCCGACCGCGATTGCGGCGATCGCCAGCGAAGGGACGAACCCGATGCCGAGCGTGCGCGTCAGCGTGACGACGAGATAGCCGCCGGCCATGGCAAAAGCGCCATGCGCCAGGTTCACGAAACCCATCAGCCCCATCGTCACCGACAGGCCGACGGAGGTGATGAACAGGAACATAGCGTAGGCCAGGCCGTCGAACAGGATGCTGACGGCGATATTGGCGAAATGCGGCACGAGCCCCACCTCGTGATGAAGAAAACGCCGCCGCACCGGTTATGCGCGGCGGCGCAAAGCCGATTAAAGCGCGATCACGAGCCGCAGCGGCCGAGCTTGAGCACCTTGCACTCGTCCTTCACCTGCTTGGTGGTGCCGAGGATCTTCTCGCCCAGCTTGCCGTCCGGCTTGCGATAGACCTCCATAGCGTGCTCGTCCTCGACGACGTCACGTGTGGCTGGATCGATCATGACATGGCCGCGTGGACCGTCGGTCGACCACCCCTTGAGCGCCGCAACCACCTTGTCGCCATCGGACATGTTACCTTTGAGCTTCTTGATGGCGTCGAAGATGGCATGCATGGAATCCCACGCCGCCGCCGACATGAAGTCGGGATAGCTGTCGGGCCCATAGGCTTTGTGCCACTCGGCGTTGAAAGCCTTGTTGGCGGCATTGTCTGAGATCGACCGCATAGTGGCCCATGACGATCGTGCCGATGGCGGCATCGCCCATATCCTGCAGCTTGTTGTCGGGGACGAGGTCCATGGGGCCGATCAGCTTGATGCCAGCCTTGCGCATTCCGAGCTCGCCGTAAGCCTTCATCACGCCGGTCGCATGCGCGCCGGAGGGAATGAAGACGTACATGCAGTCGGGATGCGCGTCCTTGATCCGCTGGAAGAACGGGGTGAAGTCCGGCACCTGCACCGGCGAGCCCATCGGGATCGACAGCGTGACCTTGCCGCCGGCCTTCTCAAAGCCGGTCTTGAACGCCTCGGTCGAATCCTTGCCGGGCGGGAAGTCGGTGTAAGCCATCGCCGCAGTCTTGCAGCCGATCTTGTTATAGGCGTAGGCGCCCATCGGATAGGCTGGATGCCACATGCTGAATGACAGCCGCACGATATAAGGCGACAGATTGGTGATCCAGGCGGTGCCGGCATTGGCAATCACCATCGGCACCTTGGCCTGGGTGATCACCGGCGCCAGCGCGATGGCCGACGGCGAGAACGAAAAGCCGGTGACGAGCTGCACCTTGTCGTTGGTGATCAGTTCGGTGGTGACGGTTTTGGCCACCGCGCCGGTCGGCGGGCCCTCGTCGCGCTTGATCAGCTCGACCTTGTACGGCGCGATATCCTTGGCGTGCAGCTTGACGTAGAGATCGAACGCTTTGTCCATCTGATGCCCGAGATCGGCATTGGCGCCGCTGAACGGTACCACCACGCCGATCTTGACAGTCTGTGCTTGCGGCGTGCCGCCCAGCGCCAGCGCCAGGGCGGTCAGCCCCAGCCATCGCATGAGTTTCATCGAGTCCTCCCTACCTCTTTGAATTAGTTTGTAATCCCACTATTCGACAGGCCGGCGTTGCGGCCCAATCGCGCTAAGTTGAACTAATTCGGCGCCCGCGGTCAATGCGAATGCGCGCGGCAGCGCGTCACGCCCGCGTCATAACCGCTCGCGGCGGGCATTCGCCGCGCTTACTGGGGAAAATTGGTGAAGTGAAAGGCCGCGTGGCGGCCTCGCGTATCAAGCGGCGGCGCTCTTCGCCGTAATCGCCGCGACCGGCTCCGCCGATGGCGCCGCGTCATTCTCGGCCTTGCGCTTGAGGATCATATCGAGCGACGCGATTTCGACCCGGTTGCGTCCGTTTTCCTTGGCACAATAGAGCGCCTGATCGGCCTGCGCCAACAACTCATGCACGTCGAGCACCGCATCTTGGCAGTGCACCAATCCGATGCTCACGGTCGCACCGACCGGGTGGTTGTCGACCTCCAAAGCGGCTTGCGCGAAACTCGCGCGAATCCGTTCGGCTACAGCCGCCGCCTTTTCAGCGGTGGTGTCGGCAAGCACGGCGGCGAATTCCTCGCCACCGAGACGGCCGAGCAGATCGGTCGAACGCACCGAATGGCGCGCCGTAAGAGCGAATATCTCCAGCGTGCGATCGCCGAGCGCGTGGCCGAAGCGGTCATTGATCGTCTTGAAGTGATCGAGATCGATCAACAATACTGCAGTCGGACGCGGATTGGCGACGTGGCGTTTCGCCAAGTGCGCGGCGTCTTGCATGAACGAACGGCGATTGGCGATGCCGGTGAGCGGATCGACCATGGCGGCGGTGCGGTGGCGCAATTCGGTGCGTTCTTTCGCCATTGCCAGCAGGATGAAAGCGATCGAGATCGTGAACAGCAGCGCCTCGAACGACAGCACGGTCAACCACACGCTGCCGGAGACGCGGTTGGCGACCGACGACGGCAGCAGCGCGATCAGCGGCGTGCGCAGCAGGAACAGCGAGCCGTGTGCGAACAGCATGAAGATCGCCGGCCAGCGCGACACCAGCGCCTCGCTGCGGCCGCGCCAGAATTCGTAAGCCGTGAGCCAAGTATAGCTGGTGATGATGCCCGTCGCGATCAAAGACCGCACCTCGATGGCGTCGGCGAGCACCGGCAGGCGGCAGATCAACAGCCACAGCACCGCGCCGGTCACCAGATAAACCGGCTCCGCCGGACGGCCGTCGAACAACCGCGCGCCGGTCCAGGTCACCGCGAACGAGCTGAACAGCAGCGCGTTGGCCAAATCGATGCTGATCAGATCGGGCGCCGAGCCGTACATGCCGAACAGCACGATCGAGGCGGCGCGGATCAGATGGGCGAAGCCCCACCAGGCAACGGCCCGGATCGCCGTGTTCTGCACCCACACGAACAGCAGCAACAGTCCGAGGATGGCCTCGACATAGATCGTCACCATGAAGAGGGTTTTGACGTCGAGGCTCATCGATTGAAACCGCCCAAACTGTGCTGCGGGCCTGCTTTTTTGCCGCGTCCCTGAATGTGCCGATTAGACCGGCCCCAGGTAAAAAGTGGTGAACGTGTTCCATTACCGGCGGCTAATGCGCCGATATGGTTTCAAGGACGTATCCGAAGAGCCGAGCAATTGAATTAATCGGCCAATAATGCGCGCGATACGAGCGCTTGCTATTTGCACAAGCACCGGAAGCCCGCGATTTGGGGCGATCTCGGGCCGAATTCGCGCTCGCTAGTGCCCGCGGCCGGCCTTGTCGCCCCAAAAGGGGTCTACTAGGGTCGCGCCATGCAGTTCCGCGACGGCATCGTTGAGGCCATCGGCCACACGCCCCTGATCAAGCTCAACCGCGCGTCCGAGGCGACCCGCTGCACCATTCTCGGCAAAGCCGAGTTCATGAATCCGGGCGGCTCGGTAAAGGATCGCGCGGGCCGGCAGATGATTCTGGAAGCGGAGAAACGCGGCGAGCTGCGCCCCGGCGGCCTGGTAGTGGAGTCAACTGCCGGCAATACCGGCATCGGCCTGGCGCTGGTCGCCAATGCGCGCGGTTATCGCACCATCATCGTCATTCCACAGACGCAGAGCGAGGAAAAGAAGGCCGCGCTGCGCCTGTATGGCGCCGAGCTGGTCGAGGTGCCGGCGTTGCCTTTTAGCAATCCGAACAATTACCAGCACGTCGGCCGCCGCCTCGCCGAGGAGCTGAAGAAGACCGAGACAAACGGCTGCATCTTCGCCGACCAGTGGAACAACCTCGACAACAGCAAGGCGCACTACACCTCGACCGCGCCGGAAATCTGGCACGACACCGGCGGCAAGATCGACGGCTTCGTCTGCGCGGTCGGCTCGGGCGGTACGCTGGCCGGCGTATCGCGTTATCTCAAGGAGAAGAACAAGGACATCGTCACCGCCGTCGCCGATCCGCGCGGCGCGGCGATGTACAATCTGTTCGCGCATGGCGAGGCGAAAGCGAGCGAGGGCGGCTCGATCACCGAAGGCATCGGGCTGGGCCGCGTGACGGCGATCGTCAAGCAGATGATCGTCGACAAGGCCTATCTCGTTCCCGACGAGGAAGCCTTGCCGCTGCTCTTCGACCTCATGGAACACGAAGGCCTGTGCCTCGGCGGTTCCTCCGGCATCAATGTTGCGGGCGCCATCCGGCTGGCGAAGGAGCTCGGCCCCGGCCATACCATTGTCACGATGCTTTGCGATTCCGGCACGCGCTACCAGTCCAAACTATTCAACCCGGACTTCCTTCGCTCGAAAAAGCTGCCGGTGCCGGAATGGCCGGAGCGCAAAACGGATATTTCCATTCCGTTCGAGAAAACATGACTCTTACCCGATCGTCCACGCGCAAGCGGGGACCCGGTGGATGAGATTTCTAAAGTTGTTATTGTGGCCTGGATTCCCGCTTGCGCGGGAATGAGCGGAGTGTCTGATGGCGACCGACTGTCTGTTCCGCGACAACTCTTATTTAAAGCAATGCGAGGCGCGCGTGGTCGCGATCACCGAGCAAGGCGGCATCGTGCTCGACCGCAGCGTGTTCTACGCCAATTCCGGCGGCCAGCCCGGCGACACCGGAGCGCTGACGACGGCGGACGGCACCCGCATTGCGATCGGCAACGCCATCTATACCGATACGGCCAAGAGCGAGATCGCCCATGTGCCGACGCCCGGCTGCCCTGCCCTCAAAATCGGCGACACGGTTACCGCGGCAATCGACTGGGACAAGCGCTACGCCCGCATGCGCATGCACACCGCGCTGCATCTGCTTTCCGCTGTGCTGCCTTATTCGGTGACGGGCGGCTCGGTCGGCGAGAGCGAAAGCCGGCTCGACTTCGACATTCCGGAAGCCGGCCTCGACAAGGACGCGATCACGGCGAAGGTCAACGAGATGATCGCCAGCGATGCGGCCGTCTCCAGCCGCTGGATCAGCGACGCCGAACTCGAGGCCAATCCCGGCCTGGTCAAGACCATGTCGGTGAAGCCGCCGATGGGCACCGGCCGCGTGCGGCTGATCGAGATCGCCGGCCTCGATCTGCAGCCCTGCGGCGGCACCCATGTGCGATCGACTCGGCGAAATCGGCGCGGTGCGCGTCACGCAAATCGAAAAGAAGGGCAAGCAGAACCGCCGCGTGCGGCTTGCGCTGGTCTAAATCACGCGGCCTTGGCCGTCGCCGTACGCTCCGCCGCGAGCAGGTCCTTTGCCGCCTTCTCGATGCCCACCAAAATTTTCGGATCGGAAAAGCCGGTGAGATAGGGTTGCATCGGCCCGGTGTTGCAGATGCCGGCGAGCCGCACCGCGTCGTGCAGCACGCGCAGCGGCGAATAATGGTCGCGCAAATCCTCGAGCGGAACGAACAATTCGCGCACGCGCTTGGCTTCGGCGATATCGCCGCGCTTGAGCGCGCGCAGCAACGCCATCGACAGGCCGGGCGCCACACAGACGCTGCCCGAGGTGAAGGCCTGAAGGCCGAATTGGGTTAGATGATCGATCGCCGGCCGTTCGCCGATACCGCTGATGATCATGCTGCGATCGACGGCGTCGGTCAGATCGCTGAGGAACGGATCGTTTGATGGGTCATTGCGCACGATGGCGTATTTGATCGCGCAGATCGCGCCATCCTTGGCGAGCCGGCCCATGTCGGCGGCCTCGACATAGCCCTCGTCCTTTACATAGGCGATCACCGGCTTGCCGTAAGCTTCGGCAAGCTTGCCGATGCCGATGGCAACCCCGGCCGGCGTCGACTGCGCCTTGTGCGGCAGCACCATCGCGGTCGGGAACGGATAGTCGCGCAGCATGACCAATTGATCGCGCGCCTTGCCGTAATCGCTGCCGACCGAGGGAATCATCCAGTCGCCGTCGCGCGAAAGCTTGATCAAGAGTTCGGCGAGCGTGCGCAGATCGCTCGCCCCCATATTGTAGAGGTTGGCGTTGCCGCCATACATGAAGGTGCGCACGCCGCCCGAGCGCAGATGATCGAGCAGCAGCGCGTTTTGCGTTGCATCGATGCTAAAGTCCGCACGGCGGGCGAGCGGCGGAACCGACAGCACCGAGGCGGCGAGATCGGCGGGGGTAACCGGGCTGGTTTTCATGGGGCACCTCGTGGCGCAAGTTGTATGATGACCTGACAATTGGGTCAATCCGCGTTTGGTAAGTGGCCGTCAACCCGCCGGCGCGCTGGCCCGTTGCGCGGCGCGCCGAGATCGATCAAGGTGCCCGCCTACCACCTGGAGAAACGCACATGGCCCCGTCGAGCCGTTGGCTCAAGACCCCCGAATGGCTCGCCGGCGAACTCGGCGAGCCCCATCTCGTCGTCGTCGACGCCTCCTATTATCTGCCGACGCAGAACCGCAACCCCAAGGCGGAATATCTCGCCGCGCATATCCCGGGCGCGGTATTCTTCGACCTTAACGCCATTTCCGACACCTCGACCGAGCTGCCGCACATGCTGCCGGGGCCGGATCAGTTCGCCGCGGACGTGGGCGCGCTCGGCATCGCCGAGACCGACACCATCGTGATCTATGACGCGACCGGGCTTTATTCAGCGCCGCGCGTGTGGTGGACCTTCCGCATCTTCGGCGCCAAGAACGTCTTCGTGCTCGACGGCGGCTTGCCGGCCTGGAAGGCCGCGGGCAGCGCGCTCGAAGCCGGCGAAGTGAAACGGCCGCAAGCTACGTTCAAGGCCACGATGGACACCGGCGCGGTCGCCATGGTCGCCGACGTGCAGATGGCGCTCGCCGACGGCAGCGCGCAAGTAGTCGACGCGCGCGCGGCGGGACGGTTTGTCGGGCGCGATCCGGATCCGCGGCCGGGCCTTCGCTCCGGCCACATGCCGGGCGCGCTCAACGTGCCCTTCGCCGACATTCTCGAGAACGGCCGCCTCGCCTCGCGCGAAAAAATCGCCGCGGCTTTCGCCAAGGGCAAAGTCGATCTCGACAAGCCGGCGATCACCACCTGCGGCTC
Organism: uncultured Alphaproteobacteria bacterium; assembly: GCA_963753455.1. Taxonomy (GTDB): domain Bacteria; phylum Pseudomonadota; class Alphaproteobacteria; order Rhizobiales; family Xanthobacteraceae; genus Pseudolabrys. Next base: position 61,928 of record CAVWDA010000002.1, read on the forward strand.
CGGCGTCACCGCCGTGGTGCTGGCGCTCGGCTTCGATGCGCTCGGCAAGCCGCTGCCGCGCATCTATGACGGCTCCTGGGCCGAATGGGGCGGCCGGCCCGATTTGCCGGTGGAGAAGGATTAGCGCCAAGTCCCGCGCTGCCGAAGCACAGGCTTGTGAGCGAACCAAGACAGGCGCCGCGATTTGTCCCAGAACAATAAGGGAGATTGAACGATGACGCCGAAGACCCTGCTCGCCGCCGGCGCGATGCTATTGAGCGCCACGACCGTCCCGCTGGCGCAAAGCCAACCCAATTGCGGGCCGAATGCGCCGTTTGGCGACACCTTCGGTACGGTGCCGACCGGCACGCTCTCGGGTCAGTGGGGCGCGCGCCGCTGCGAAGCGCGCAAGGCTTACGCCTGGTCCCATCGTCATCATTATCGCCACCGCCGGCACCATCACTGGGACCACTAGACGAGCGCCCGGATAGTTGACGGGGACATTTTCAACAGCCCATCGGGCTGCGCGCCGATACCCGTCGCGTTACGCTGCCGCCCCGCATGTGCGCGCACTTTGCGCTTGCTGCATGGAGCAGCGATGAAAAAGCCGATGCGTTGCGCCCCCCAAGTCCGAGCGGTCATTTCGCAAACAGCGATTACTAGTGCGTGACCTCATAAAGCGGAGGCTAAACCGGCCCCATCTGTGACAACAGCCGACGCTGATCTGTCTGTCCCGGCACTAAATATATATGGACTGTAAATCATCCGATCCGGAAATTTAATTTGCGTATTTGACGTCAGCGGATTCCTGCATCTGAAAAGTCGCCGGATTCATTAATTCGCAAGGCATTCGCCATCGCTGTAACCACGGCGCCCCAGTTTCCGGTTTGCGTCTGCCTAAAAAGGCGCATTGTCGGATACCAAAAAATCGTATCGCCGCCGATTTGCCACCGCCAATCCGTATCGGTGGAGGGAAGCAGCGTCCAAACCGGCCTAAGAAAAATCACCGCGCGCCTGCCCCCCTTCAAATCGCCGGATTTGCCGGCAAACCAGGACTGGGCATTGTCGCCGCCGGGATTATACATAAAAATTGCATATAAATCGTCGAAACCGCGCGAGGCGCCGATGATCTTCCGTCAACTGTTCGACAGCGTCTCCGGCACCTACTCCTATCTGCTCGCTTCACGCGCGGGCGGCGAGGCGCTGATCATCGATCCGGTGCTGGAGAAGGTCGACCGCTATCTGCAATTGATCCGCGAGCTCGACCTCAAATTGGTCAAGGCCGTCGATACCCATCTGCACGCCGACCACATCACGGGCTTGGGCGCGCTGCGCGACCGCACCCATTGCATCACCGTGATGGGAGAGAACACCAAGGCCGACGTGGTGTCGATGCGGCTCGCCGACGGCGACAAGCTCACCATCGAAGGCCTCGCGCTCGACGTGCTCTACACGCCCGGCCACACCGACGATTCCTACAGCTTCCTGATGGGCGACCGCGTCTTCACCGGCGACACGCTGCTGATCCGCGGCACCGGCCGCACCGATTTCCAGAACGGCGACTCCCGCGCGCAATATGAATCGCTGTTCGGCAAGCTGCTGCGGCTGCCGGACGAAACCATGGTGTTCCCGGCGCACGACTACAAAGGCGACACCGTCTCCACCATCGGCGAGGAGAAGCGCTACAATCCGCGCCTGCAGGTGAAGTCGATCGACGATTATGTGGCGCTGATGGCCAACCTGAAACTGCCGAACCCGAAAATGATGGACGTGGCGGTGCCGTCCAACATGAAGATCGGCATGGCGCAGCAGGACATCGCGCGGCGCGGCTGGGCGCTCAGCGCCTTGCAGGCGATCGCGCTGGTCGGACGGCCGGACGTCGCCTTTATCGACCTGCGCGAGGCGGGCGAGCGCGCCAAGTGCGGCAGCATTCCGGGCTCATTGCACGCGCCTTACACCGAGCTGCAGGACAACATCGGCAGCGGCGGCATCCTGCACGAGCTCGCGCGCTCGACCGACAAGCGCATCGTGTTCTACTGCGCTTATGGCGAGCGCTCCGCCATGGCGGTGCAGGCGGCGCAGGACGCCGGCCTGATCGCCGCGCTGCATATCGAAGGCGGCGTCGACGCCTGGAAGCGGGCGCAAGGCCCGCTCATGCACTAACCGCGCTAGTGCAAAATCTGGCTCAGGAACAGCTTGGTCCGCTCGTGCCGGGGATGGGCGAAGAATTCTTCCGGCTCATTGGCCTCGACGATCTGGCCTTGATCCATGAACACGATGCGATTGGCGACCTGGCGGGCGAAGCCCATTTCGTGCGTCACCACCAGCATGGTCATGCCGTCTTCGGCGAGGCCGACCATGGTGTCGAGCACCTCCTTGACCATTTCCGGGTCGAGCGCGGAGGTCGGCTCGTCGAACAGCATGATCTTCGGGTTCATGCAGAGCGCACGCGCGATCGCCACGCGCTGCTGCTGGCCGCCCGACAGCTGGCCGGGATATTTGCCCGCCTGCTCCGGGATCTTCACCCGTGCGAGGTAGTGCATGGCGATCTCCTCGGCCTCTTTTTTCGGCGTCTTGCGCACCCAGATCGGCGCCAGCGTGCAGTTGTCGAGCACGGTGAGATGCGGAAACAGGTTGAAGTGCTGGAACACCATACCGACCTCGCGGCGCACTTCGTCGATCTTCTTGAGATCGTTGGCGAGCTCCACGCCGTCGACGACGATCCTGCCCTGCTGATGTTCTTCGAGCCGGTTGATGCAGCGGATCATGGTGGATTTGCCGGAGCCGGACGGGCCGCAGATCACGATGCGTTCGCCGCCCATCACCTTGAGATTGATGTCGCGCAATACGTGGAATTCGCCGTACCACTTGTTCATGCCGATCAGTTCGACCGCCACCGGTGTTGCGAGCGGCATCGGCTTGAACCGGCGTGCAGAATTTTCGGCGGCAATCATAACGTCACCTCAGCGTCTGTCGCCCTGCGAGAGTCTCGCCTCCATCGCGCGGGCATAGCGCGACATGGCGTAGCAGAAGATCAAATAGAAGATCGCGGCAACCGCGTAGCCGGTCGTGCTGGTGACCGGCGTCGCCCATTTCGGATCGATGCGGGAAACCTCGACGGTGCGCAGGAAATCGAAAATTCCGACGATGAACACCAGCGTGGTGTCCTTGAACAGGCCGATATAGGTGTTGACGATGTTCGGAATGGTGATCTTGAGCGCCTGCGGCAGAATGATGAGCCGCATCATCTGCCAGTAGCCGAGGCCGACCGCCATGGCACCTTCGAACTGCCCTTTCGGGATCGCCTGCAAACCGGCGCGCACGACCTCCGCCATGTAAGCCGAGGCGAACAAGGCGATGCCGATCAAGGCGCGAACCAATTTATCGGGCGAGTATTCCTCGGGCACGAACAGCGGCAGCATCACGCTCGCCATGAACAAGACCGTCACCAACGGCACGCCGCGCACGAATTCGATGAAAATCACCGAAAACAGCCGCACCGCGGGCATGCGCGAGCGCCGGCCGAGCGCGAGCAATATGCCGAGCGGCAGCGAGCAGACGATGCCGACCGAGGCGACGACGATCGTCACCAGCATGCCGCCCCACAAGGCGGTGTCGACCGGCGGCAATCCGGCCGCGCGCCAGCCGGTCAGTAGGATGAACGAGGAAATCGGCAATACGACGAAGAAATAGACCGATCCGATGTCGCGCAGCGGCGCTTCCAGCCACAGCATCCAAAAAACGCCGATCGCGAGCATGGCGAAAAACACGTCAACCCGCCAACGGTCGGGGATCGGATAAGACCCGTAGACGAAATAGGACCAGCGTTCCCACACGAACGGCCAGCAGGCGCCGATCTCTCGATGCTGCACCACCTCGCGGCACGCGTCCCGGTCGGCGCCGGTCCACACCGCGTCGATCAGCAGGAACTTGACCAGTTCGGGAATCGCCCAGGCTAGCAGCAGCGCGATCAATATCGTAAGGGCGATATTGAACGGGCTCGACAGCAGATTGGCGCGCAGCCAACCGAGCGCCCCGGTCATCATCGCGGGCGCCGGCCTCGGCTCGATTGTGGCGCTACGTACAAATCTGATTTCGGCAACAGCGAGATCGCCTTCGGACATGGTCATGGCGCCGTCCTCACCGTTCCACCAGCGCGATGCGGCTGTTGTAGATGTTCATCAGCAGCGAGGTCGCCAGACTGATCGTGAGATAGACTGCCATTGTGATGGCGACGACTTCGACCGCCTGCCCGGTCTGATTCAGCACCGTGCCGGTGAACACTTGCACCAGATCGGGATAGCCGATCGCCACCGCGAGTGTCGAATTTTTGGTCAGGTTGAGATACTGGCTGGTCAGCGGCGGGATGATGACGCGCATCGCTTGCGGCACCACGATCAGCCGCAATGTCGGTCCAGCCTTAAGACCGAGCGAATAGGCCGCTTCGGTTTGGCCGCGTGACACCGCTGCGACGCCGGCGCGCACCACTTCGGCAATGAACGCGGCCGTGTAGATCGTCAGTCCGAACAGCAAAGCGGCGAATTCCGGCAGAACCTCAATCCCGCCGTTAATATTGAAACGCCCGGCTTCCGGATATTCGAACCCGAGCGGAAATCCGGCGAGTGCCAGCACGACCAGTGGTAGGCCGATCACCAGCGCCGAGGCCACTGTGAAAACAGGCGCCTGCTGCCCGGTCCGCTCCTGTCGCTTGCGGGCCCATACATAAAAGGCGATCGCGCCGATTACGCCGGCGGCAAAGGCGGTCAGCACAAAGCCAAATCCGCTTTTAAAAATCGGCAGCGGAAGGAACAGCCCGCGATTGTTGAGAAAGATGCCGCCTGGGACGACAATACTTTCCCGGATCGCCGGCAACGCCTTGAGCACGGCATTGTACCAGAATAGCAATTGTAGCAGCAGCGGGATATTGCGGATGGTCTCGACATAGCCGGTGGCGGTCTTGGCTACCAACCAGTTCTTCGAGAGCCGCGCGATACCGATGATGAAACCGAAGACGGTTGCAAACACGATGCCAAGCCCAGCGACCAGCAGGGTATTGAGCAGCCCGACCCAGAAGGCGCGGCCATAGCTGGAGGTCGCCGAGTCAAAGTGGATCAGGGTCTGACTGATGTCGAATCCGGCCGTGTTGTTCCAGAAGCCGAATCCAGAGGCGATATGCGCGCGCTCTAGATTTTCGATGGCATTGCGGACGGCTGCGAAGACGAGAAATCCGACGACCGCACAAAGCGCGACCTGATAGGCGATGCTGCGGAACTTGGGATCATTGTAAAATGCAACCCGCACGGGGGGCGACCCCGTCGGAAGGTCTATCGGCATTTACCCCTCATCGGCCTCGCGACGCCCCCAGCTGGCGTCGATCACCCAACCGCCGGGACCGCGTACGGCTTCGGCGATGCGCCACCAGTTACCGGTCAGCGGATTGGCGGCGCGTATTGAATGCCGCCTTTGTTCCACAACTTGTTCAGACCGCGGTCGATCTTGAGCGGCGAGCCCTGCCCGACATTACGTTCAAATACCTCGCCGTAGTTGCCGACCAGGTTAATGATGCGGACCGCCCAGTCTTTGGCGAGGCCAAGCTGCTCGCCGTAATTGCCCTCGGTGCCGACGAAGCGTTTGACGTCCGGATTAGTCGATTTCGCCATGTCGTCGACGTTCTTAGAGGTGATGTTCAACTCCTCGGCGTTGATCATGGCGAACAGCACCCACTTCACGACCGTGAACCATTTGTCGTCACCTTGCCGCACGACTGGACCGAGCGGCTCCTTGGAAATGATCTCGGGTAGGATCATGTGGTCATTGGGGTTGGCAAGGCGCAGCCGTTCGGCATAAAGGCCGGAGGCATCGGTGGTATAGGCATCGCAGCGGCCGGCGTCATAAGCCTTCACTGCTTCATTGGCCGTCGCGAAGGTCACCGACTTCAGCTTCATGTTATGGGCGTGGAAGAAATCCGCCAGATTGAGTTCGGTCGTGGTGCCCTGTTGCACGCACACCGATGCGTCGCCGAGTTCGAGCGCCGAATTGACCTTGAGCGACTTGCGCACCATGAAGCCCTGGCCGTCATAATAATCGACGCCAGTGAAGCTCAGGCCGAGCGAACTGTCGCGCGACGAGGTCCAGGTGGTGTTGCGCACCAGCACGTCGACTTCGCCCGACTGCAATGCAGTGAAGCGATCCTTCGCAGACAACGGCACGAATTTGACCTTGCTGGCGTCGTTAAATAGCGCCGCGGCGATTGCGCGGCAGACGTCGACGTCGAGGCCGGTCCATTTGCCTTGCGCGTCCGGCAAGCCGAAGCCCGCCAGCGTGCCGTTGGCGCCGCAATTGAGGATGCCGCGATCGGTCACCGCCTTCAGGGTCTGGGCGGATGCGCTCTGCGCCGCTACGACGAAGGCGAGAGCGAGCATACTGGCGAAGCGTTTCATGACGCGACCTCTTTGACGCAAATTCGGTTACAGGATCGTGCGGAACGGCCAAACATTCGCCGTCGCCGGGCCGCAACCCCGCCACGGCGAAATATGTGCGGTCTTGGCCCTTTTTCCCGACCCCTCGACAGGCCGCATCTCAGAACGATCGGGTCCCCAGGTCAAGGGGTTGACGCTTCGCGCCAATGCGTTCGTATATGCCGCCCGGCGCGCGGGATTCCGCGCGCGCCGCTCACTTGGATCTGCCGACCGCCATGGCGAAGTCCCCTAAAAGCCCGATCAAGCCGGAAACCCGCCTGGTGACTGCCGGCCGCGATACCAAAGGCCAACACGGCTTCGTTAATCCTGCGGTTTATCACGCCTCGACAGTGCTTTACCCGACGGCTGAAGATCTGGTCGCGCATCGCTCCCGCTATCAATATGGACGCCGCGGCACCCCGACGTCGGAAGCGCTGGAACAAGCGCTCGCCGCAATCGAGGGCGAGGCTTGCGCTGGCGTCGCGCTGTTGCCGTCGGGCCTCGCTGCAATTTCGACCGCATTGCTCTCGGTCGCCGGTTCCGACGACCACGTCCTCATCACCGACAGCGTTTACCGTCCGACCCGCAATTTCTGCGAAGGCGTGTTCAAGCGCATGGGCGTGGAGACGACCTATTATGATCCGCTGATCGGCACCAACATCGCCAAATTGTTCAAGCCGAACACCAAAGCGGTCTTTGTTGAGGCGCCTGGCTCGCAAAGCTTCGAGATGCAGGACATCCCGGCCATCGCTGCGGTTGCCCATGACAAAGGCGCGGTGGTGTTGATGGACAACACCTGGGCGACGCCGCTTTTTTTCCGCGCATTCGAGAAAGGCGTCGATCTGTCGATCCAGGCCGGCACAAAATATATCGGCGGCCATTCCGACATCATGTTCGGCTGTGTCGCAGCGAACGCGAAGGCGTTGCCGGCACTCAAGACCGTCATGCAACTGATGGGCCTTTGCGTCGGACCTGACGACATGTTTCTCGCGCTGCGCGGCCTACGCACGATGGGAGTTCGGCTGGCGCGCCACCATAAGTCCGGCCTACGCGTCGCGCGCTGGCTGGAGAGCCGCCCGGAAGTGCTACGCGTGCTGCATCCGGCGCTCGAAACCAACCCCGGCTACAAAATCTGGCAACGGGATTTTACTGGCGCCTGTGGATTGTTCAGCATCGTGCTCAAGCCGACGAGCGACAAATCCGTGCACGCCTTTATGAACGAGCTATCACTGTTCGGCATGGGCTTCTCGTGGGGCGGCTTCGAGAGCCTGGTAATCCTGTTCGATTGCAGCGAGTATCGCACCGCCACGAAGTGGGCGCCGGGCGGACCGACGCTGCGCCTTCACATCGGCCTGGAAGACCCCGACGATCTCATCGCCGATCTCGAGCGTGGCTTCGAAGCGCTCGGCCAAGCGAAGTAAACTAACAAGCGATCGTTAAGGCTAGCCGCCGCCCGAAACGGACATTCAATGAGCCGCCACAGGAAAATCTTTTTCGGCCGCTCCTGCCGCCGCGTCTAAAATACTATTGAGGTTGATCAGCCCAATCGTCGTCTCATCCATGTTAACGAGCCCGGACAAGAAGCCGCGCCCCTTCGTTTGCCCCACCTCGGGTACTTCCTTGATATTCGCCGGATCGACGGAAATGATATCGGAAACCCGGTCGGCGAGCAGGCCGACCTGTTGCTGGCCGATCTTGATGATGATGAAGACATGATACGGCGTTGCCTCCGTCAATCCCTCGCCGAAGCGGCAACGCAGGTCGATGATGGGTATGAACGCGCCGCGTAGACTGCAGATCCCACGCACGTAATCCGGCTGATTTGGCAGGTGTCTAACGGCCGTCCAGTCCTTTATTTCTTGCACCGCCATGATGTCGACGGCATAGTGATCGTCGCCGATCGCGAAGCTGATAAACTGACTCGTGCCGCTGGCTGCGTCATCTGCCCCAGAAAATGGCTGCATAGTCTGAGCGATGTTTGCGTCCTGCGCCGCAGCTTGCTCGTTCATTTTCCAACACCCTGGCTGCTAATCCCCGGATAAACAGATCGCCAGCCGGCCAAATTGGGCGTAGGCGTTCTAGGCTATGCAACACCCGACGGTGCGGGCACCGGAGTCATAGACATTAGCCGCCGGCTACCGACAACACTCGGTCTATGAGCGCACGCTTAAGTCAACTTCCGCCCTGCTGCGATAGAAACTGAGCGGCGCTTGGCCCAGATGGCTCACCGACATATTTCTCGGCGATCTGCGCCATAAAATGTTGGCGCCCTTCCTGCGCAAGCAGCCGCAAAAACTCGTACCGAAGATGGTCGTCCATTGTTTCTGCCAATTGGCTTCTATATCGCTTTGAATTCATGGCGCGCCCTAGACTTCAGTGCTGATCATCCTCAACACAACGAAAATCATGGGCCAATAACTTCAAGATTGGTTCAGCCAAATCACTAAAATTGTCTGCAATTTATTGACCATATGACCTCGGTATCGGGCCACTAAGGATGGCCGGCTGCGTCGGCAAATGCGTGTTTCGGGGCGATTGCGGGATGGGCAAACGTCGTTAACCAAACTCTGTTTACAAATAAGCGCCCTACATCGCCGCCGCGCTCCCGCTACGAATTACAAACTGCAGATTGCGCAGATAGACAAATACGCCGAACGCCTGCCCGATGATGAACACCGGGTCCTTGCGGTAGAGTGCGTAGCCGAGCAGCATCAGGCCGCCGCCGATCGAGAACACCCAGAACGCGGTTGGCACCACGCTGCGCCCGGCCCGCTCCGAGGCGATCCATTGCACCACGAAGCGCATGGCGAACATCCCCTGCGCGACGTAACCGATCAGGATGCCCCAATCTGAATTGCCGATGAACACATCGTGCAAATAGCCGCCGACGGCGCGCGTGATATCGATTAGCATTTAAATCTTCCTTTAGTGGCGCGTGATCTTGTCCGAAAACCGGTTCCCATTTTTCGGCATCACGCACTAGTCCTCTACGATTTCCGGAACATGCTTCTTGCGGCGGATCAACCACCAGACGCCGGCCAGATCGAGGATGCCGACCCAAAGCCGGTCCCACATCCCATAATTCGACACGCCTGTGCCGCGCGGCCGGTCCACCACGTCGACGTAATCGATCGCGTAACCATCGCGTTTGACCAGTGCCGGCAGAAAGCGATGCAAGCCATCGAAATATGGCAGCGCTAAGAACACGTCGCGACGGAATGCCTTGAGGCCGCAGCCGGTATCGCGGGTGCCATCGCGCAACACCGCGCCACGTACCGCATTGGCGATACGCGATTGCAATTTCTTGAACCCGCCCGACTTACGCTTGACGCGCTGGCCGGCAACCAGCCCAATGCGCGGCGCACCGGCCTCCAGCGCGCGCAGCAGTGCTGGGATAAAGGCGGGATCGTTTTGCCCATCGCCGTCGAGGGTAACAATCAGCGGCGCGCCCGCGGCCGCCACCCCGGACCGCACCGCCGCCGACTGACCGCAGGATTGCTTGTGGCGAATGCGGCGCAGCCAGGAATACTGCGCCATCAACCGTTTGATCTCGGCGTCGGTCCCATCGCTCGAACCGTCATTGACGTAGACGACCTCGAATGGCCATTGGTCGGCAAACGCTTGCGCGATCTCCTTGACCAAGGGCTCGATATTGCCGGCCTCGTTGCGCACCGGTACCACGACGGCAACCGCTGGATTTTGGGCGTTCATTGTTGGGGTCCCGTCGGCCGGCACAGCCGGCAATCCAGGTGCTTCTTATTAAGCCAATAGCGCCCGCGCAACCGCCTTCATCCGCCGCAGCGAAGGGCCAGGTTTTTGATGCAAAACGCCATCCGGCGCGATGGAAAAAGCCAAGCCCCGCACGGCAAACCAGCGGCGCACCAGAAGCGCTCCCACGACGCCGACCCCAGCGGCGGCCAGCACGTCGCTTGGATAATGCGCGGTCAGCACCACGCGGCTCACGGCGATCAGCAAAGCATAGGCCCACAGATACAGTACGCCAGCGCGGCCATAATGTGCCGAAGGCAACCGCGACGGCGAAGGCCGTGGTGGCATGACCGGACGGCAAGCTGGCGTATTCGGAGGTCCATTTGAACGGGCTGAACAGATAGGGATCGAGATTGCCGCCGACCAGCGGCCGCGCGCGGCCGATCATGCGTTTGATGATGGTGTCGAACAAGCTAGGCGCGCCGATAGCGACGAACAGGAATCCGACACGTACCATGATGGCGGCCAGCACGAGCTGCGGCACGCTCGGCAAACTCGGCACCGCGGCGAGGCCCAAAAACAATAGGCCGAGCGGCCACAGGAACCAGCCCGACTTGCCGAAGTCGGTGATCTGGTCGAAAGACCAAACGACCCAGTGCGGTAGATGGCCGACCCCTTTGATCGCGGTGGCGTCGAACAAGAACATTACGGCCAGGATAATCGCCATGGCCACACCAGCCGCGATGGCGAGCCGTTGCGAATCAATCGGCCAAGGATCTCGTACATGACGGCGCATCGGGCGCAGCAATGTCGCGACCGCCGCGGCTACATTGGTTGCGCACCGGCGCAGCACAACTTGCGCCCTGCCCGCATCGCGGTTGGTTCCGTTGGCGACCGTCATGGCTTTTCCGTCGAACGGAACACCGTCAGCATCACCGGTCGCCCGATGCTGATGTTGTAACCGTCGACGCGCTGACTGACTGCATAGCGCAAGCCGATGGCATCGGCCCGCTGCACGAAACTGCGCTCGCTGCGCGCGTCAACCAAGGCGAAATGGCAGGGCCCGCTCCGCAGGAATTCGGCGGCGCCGGCACCATCGGTGAAACGGGTGTCGGTGCCGAGCAGGAATACAAGGCTTGGCTCCTCGTAATAACCGGTCGAGGCGACGTGCGGCACGGCACAGCCGCTGCCGCTTAACTCCTCGGCGATCAGAGCGCTCGGGAACAGCGCCGGTAGGGAAGGAAACGTCACGGCATAGACGGTCACGGCGATAAACACCGACGCCATCATCCCGCGCAACACTGCGCGCTCGGGGCCGTCGGCGTCATAAAGCCACCAGGCAAACAATCCGAAGATCGTTGCCGCGGCGGCGAAGGGCCAAGCGACGATACCGAGGTCGCGCCCGACAACGACAAAAAGTACGACGATGCCGATAAAGATCACCACAGGAAAGGCGAACCAGCCGGCCGTGCCGCGCAACAGCCAGCGCCAGGTCACCAGCCCGCCGCTCTCGAGGACGCCGGCAATAAGAATCGCGATCGCTGGATAGAGCGGCAGCACGTAGTGTGGCAGCTTGGTGATCACCGCCTCAAACACAGCCAAGGACGGTAGCAGCCACGCCAGCAAAAAGCGCGCGCCCGGTTCCCGCCGCGCCCGCCAGACCGATGGCGCCGCCGCGCCCGCCAGGATCGAGCCCGGCCAGAACGTCAACCAAAACAGCAAAAAGTAGTAGCCCGGTGGCGCGCCGTGCGACTCCTGTCCGCCGATCACCTTGGCCAGCATGTCCTCGCCGACCGATTGCGTGATGAAACTGCCGCCGGATTTGATGACGATCGCGACAAACCAGGGGAGCACCAGCACGATCAGCCAGGCGAAGCCGGCGACCGGTCGCAGCGACCATATCCAGCGGCCCGAGCGGTCGGCAATTGATAGTGTGAGCGCGGTGAGCCCAACGAACATCAGGATCAGCGGGCCCTTGATCAGCACGCCGGCCGCCATCGCGGTCCACAAAATCGCCGGCAAGCGCCAGCCGACGGCGAGGTCCGGCGTCCGCCGGCTCATCAGATAAATGCGCGCCATCGCGCCCATCGCCGCGACGCAAGTGAACAGCAACGTGGCGTCGGTCTTTGCGAGGCGCGCCTCGACGCCGAGCAGCACCGAACTCGCCATCATCAATCCCGCCAGAAGCGCGCTGCGGCGCGTGACGAAGGCGAGCGCGGTCCAGTAGGTCAGCAGCACCGCGCCGATCGCAGCAAACAGCGACGGCAGGCGGTAGAGCCAGATGGTGGTGCGCGCCTGCGGGATGCCAGCCGCTTCGCCGGCCTTCACTGCCAATGACTGGAGCCAATAGATGCCGACCGGTTTCTTGTAGCGGACTTCGTTCTGGAAGCGGATGTCGATATATTGACCGCTTTCCAGCATCTGCTTGGTGGCCTGCGCGAAGCGCGCCTCGTCGCGGTCGACCGGTGGAATCTGGAAAAAGCCCGGCAGGAACGCGATCAGCGAAAAGACGATCAGCAACCCGCAAGCACGCCGGTGCGAGGCGCCGGCATAGTCCAGCGCCGCGGACAGGCCGCGCCCCGGTTGCAACGATTGCCGCGCGTCATTGGTGGCCGTGCTCATCGGGTGGTTTCTGTCTTGATTCTGCGCCCTGGCCCGGACCATAAGCCCAAGCCCCCCGCCCTGTCATTCGGCCCCGCTACTGCAGCCGGACGCTCACGCTGTCGGTGGCGCCGCGGGCGTCCATGACCGTGAGCCGCACGAAGCCGGGACCATCGGGCTCGAAGAACAGAGTGCGGCGGCTCCCCTGCGGCGGCAGCGGCACGCCATTGACCATAACGGTGAGCGGTGCGGCGCCGCCGGAAATCTTGAGCGCGACCGGATCCAAAGGCGCGCTTTTGGCCAGTTCGATGCGCGCGCCGTCGGGCGGAAACATGATGCGCGGCGGCTCCGACGCGGCGCCCATGGCGCCGTCCGGAACAAAGCGTTGCAGCGGCGGCGGCAGTTTGTTGGTCGACGCAAAGATGACGCCCTTGGGCGCTTGCGCGAGCGGCGCCGGCGCACTGCCGGTGCGCGAGAACGCATCGAACAGGATTGGCGCCGCCGAGCCGCGGCCGTAGAGGCCGGGCACCGGCGCCCCGTCCGCCTGCCCGACCCAGACCCCGATGGTCATGCCGCCGTCGAAACCGACCGCCCAGGCGTCGCGATAGCCATAGGACGTGCCGGTCTTGAACGCGATGCGCCGAGGCATCGCATTATCCGGCGGCGGCGCGCCGATCAGGATATTGCCGACATACCAGGCGGCGAACGGATCTAGGAGACGGCGTGGGGATTGATCGATCGCGCTTTCGCGCTCCCGCAACGGCAGCGCCACGCCTTGGCGCGCGAGACCGGTATAGAGCATCACCAGATCGGACAGCTTGATGCCGACGCCGCCGAGGCCCATGGCGAGACCGGGCGCTTCATCCTTGGGCAGCACCAGCGCGGCGCCGGTTTGCGACAGCCGCGCGCTCAGGCGGCTGACGCCGACTTTGTTGAGCACCGCGATGGCGGGAACGTTGAGCGACATCTGCAGCGCGCGGCGCACCGTGACGGTGCCCTGGAAGGTAAGATCGAAATTCTCCGGCGCGTAATTGCCGAAGCGGATCGGCTTGTCGTCGATCAGCGTTTCCGGATGCAGCAGGCCGTCCTCGAAGGCGAGCCCGTAGATGAACGGCTTGAGTGTCGAGCCGGGCGAGCGCAGCGCCTGCGTCATGTCGACCTGGCCGGCGCGGCGCTCATCGAAATAGTCTGCAGAGCCGACATGCGCCCGCACCTCGCCGGTCGCGTTGTCGACCGCAATGATGGCGACGGAAATCTTGGGGCCCAGCGCCTGCGCGCGCTCGCGTGCCAAGCTCTGCAACGGCTTCTGCAAGCCAGCGTCGATGGTGAGCCGATGAATGCGGCGGTCGGGCTCGGCGCCGACTACTTGATCGGCGGCATGTGGTGCCAGCACCGGAAGCGGCTTGCGCTCGTGCGGAACCGGCGCTTGTTCCGCGTGCGCGACTTCGTCGCGCGGCACAACGCCCGCCGCCGCCGCGCGGTCGAGCACGCGGTCGCGCGCGGCGCGCGCCGCCGCTGGATAGCGATCCGGCCTGCGCAACTCAGGCGACTGCGGCAGCGCCACCAAAAGCGCTGCTTCGGCCAGCGAAAGCTTGCGCGGCTCCTTGCCGAAATAGCTGAGCGAGGCAGCGCGGATTCCCTCGAGATTGCCACCATAGGGCGCCAGCGTCAGATAGAGCGCCAGAATTTGCGGCTTGTTGAGCGCGTATTCGATTTCAAGCGCGCGTGTGATCTGGCGCAGCTTGGCGTCAAAGCTGCGATGCTCGCGCGGCTCCATCAGGCGGGCAACCTGCATTGTCAAAGTGGATCCGCCGGAGACGATATGTCCTTGTGTAGCAAGCTGAAAAGCGGCGCGGCCGAGCGCCAGAACATCGACGCCATCATGTTCGTAGAAGCGCTTATCCTCGTAGGCGAAGAGCAGCTTGAGAAAGCGAGGATCGACATCCTTTGCCGTCGCCGGCAGTCTCCAGCGCCCTTCGGTGGTGGCGTAGGCGCGCAGCAGCCGTCCCTGGCGGTCGAGCACTACGTGCGAGGTCTCGAGGTCCTTGCCGAGCGGCGGCCGCCCGAGCGAATAGACCCAGGCGCCCGCGGTGAGCCCAACCAAGAAGGCCGCGCCGGCAAGACTGCCCAGGATCAATCGCCAGTGCTTCATTTGCCCGCCGTGATGTCGATCGTTCCCGTTGCGGAACGCCCGAAGCGGTCGGGCCGATACATATCCTCGACCATCGCCTGCGGCAGCACGTAGTGGCCGGGCGACACCGCCCGCACGACATAAGCCACAGTGAACACCGCCGGCGAATTCTCGTCGCGGTCGAACGCCGCGGTGAAACGGTCATCGCGGAATTCGCTGTTCTCTGGCTCGACGGCGCCGGTGATCCACGCAAGGGTCCCGGTATCACCCGACGATACCAGGCGCGGGTTGTCGATCTCGAAACCGGCTGGCAAATAGTCAGCGACGATCACCCGGCCGTACTGCGGGTTCGGCTCGGTCATTTTGAGCACCACCACGAAGCGCTGGTTCTGCTTGGCGTTCGTCGGGCTGGCCGGTTCGCCATCGAGCGTGAAATAGCTGCGCTCGATCTTGAAGCCGCGCTCGGCCGCCGGCTCCGGCGTGAGCGGCGAGCCGCTCACCGACACCACCGCCTGCACCGTGCCGACGCCCTTGTTGCTCACCGCCAGTCGCGTGTCGAACTGATCGGACCGCAGACTGCGATAGAACGCGCCCTGCCGGGTCTCGCCATCAACGGAAAGCGATATAGCGTTGACCTGCTTGACGAGGGCGCGGGCGGCGAGCACCAGCCATGCATCTTCTTGCGTCGATGTATAGTGGGTGAGCACGCGCGCCGTGTCGATGCGTGCAACCGCATCGTCGATGGTTCGCTGCGGCGCCCGTCCTTCCGAGGCAAGCGTCACCAGCGCCGCCGAGTCGCGCAATGTCGAACCATAATCGACGCGGCCGACGTCGAGCTCGATCGTCGGATGCGTCGGGATGGCGTCGAGCGCGGCAAGATAAACCCGGTCGGCGCGCGTCTTGTCGCCGAGCATCGCGAGCGCTGCGGCCAATTGCGCCTTGGCGATAGGCGTCGATATGTCGTCGAGCTTGGTGTCGGCGAGGTAACGCAGGTCGCCGACCGGGGCGACGCCGTTACGCGCCAGTACATAGAGCGCGTAAGCGAGGTCGCGGCCGCCGTTCTTGCTCGGGTCGGGCGTGCTCGCCACATAATTGCGTAGCCGGTCGAGCGCCTGGTTGAACGCCTGCTTGCGGCACCTCGAAATTGCGCTCGCGCGCCCGGGTCAGGAAGTCGGTGACGTAGGCGTCGAGCCAAGGATCGTTGCCGCCGACCGACCACAGACCGAACGAGCCGTTCGAATCCTGCCGCGCCAAAAGCCGCTGGATAGTGTCCTTGATACGCTGGTCGATGTCGCCGTCGAGCGCGAGCTTGGCCTGCGCGGCGAGCTCGTTGTTATAGAGCATGGCCACCGCGCGACTGGTGATCTGCTCTGAACAGCCGAACGGATAGCGGTCGAGTTCGTTGAGCAGCGTAGCGATGTCGAGCGACGCTGAGATCGCGACCGACAAGCCGACACGGCCGGTACCCGGCACGAAGTCGGCGAACATGTCCTTCGACAGCGTCAGCGTCTCGCCGGGCGCAAGCGCCCGCACGCTTCGCCGCGTCAGAATCTGATTTGCCGGCCGCACGTCGAGCGGATAGCTCCGCGTTCGAGCATAAATCCGTCCGGACCCGCTGACGCTGACTTTGATGCGCGCTCGATCCCTGCCCACGCTGCCGACACCGCGACCGCCGTGTGGTCACGCTGCTTGGCGGCGAGCTTCAAGGTGGCTGGTTTATCGTTATCGAGCTTAACGGTGCCATCGCTCTCTACCGCGATGTTATAGTCGCCGGCCGCGCCTTCGACGTTGTCGAGTTCGAATTGCACATTGCCGCGGTCGCCGGTGCGCAGAAAACGCGGCAGTGTCGCAGTCAGCACGACGGGATCGCGTACGATGACGTCGCCGGAGGCTTTGCCGACCTTGTTTTTGCTCCAGGCCACCGTCATCACGCGCACGGTGCCAGTGAAGGCGGGAATGTCGAAACTTCACCTGCGCCGTACCGTCAGGCGCGACTCTGACAATGCCGGAGTAAAGCGCGAGCGGCGCTTGCGTCGGCGGCGGCCCGGCCAATTCGGCGCCGCTATCGCCGCCCGAGCGGATCGTCCCACGCACGCCCTGCATGCCATCGATCAATTGTCCGTAGAGATCGCGGATCTCGGCGGTGAGTTGGCGCTGGCCAAGATAGTACTTGTCGGGTGCCGGCGGCTTGTAATTGGTGAGATTGAGAATGCCGACATCGACGGCGGCGACGACAACCTGCGCCTCCTCGCCGGCAGCAAGTCCGGCGAGCTTGATCGGCACGTTGAGCGCGTTATTGGGCCGCATGGTGGACGGCAGTTTCATATCGAGCGCAAGCGTTCGTTCGCTGCGGTCGATCGAGAACCACTGCACGCCAATAGCACGGCCGGGCATGCGCTGCGCCGGCGCGTCGAGCGGACGGCGCAAGGTGGCGACCAGATAGGCGCCGGTGCCCCAATCCTTGCCGACGGCAAGCGGCACATGCACGGCGCCTACTTTCACGTCCTGCGAGGTCGACACGACCAGCCGGTCGGTGAACACGTTGAGCGTGAGGCGGCCGGCTGTGCGCGCGGTGACTGATACGTTCATCGTATCACCCGATTTGAAATCGTTCTTGTCGAGCGCGACTTCCAGAAGGTCGGGCGTGTCAGCGCTCGAACTCGGCATAGAAGCCCGCGTCGAAAGTGAGTGAGGTGAGCATGCCGTTCTGCTCGGGCTTCGACACTTCCAGCCGGTAGCGGCCCCATTTCACCGGCATCGATATGCGCACCGGCTTGTCGGCAATCAGGTCCACGCTGCCATCGCTCACGCGCTCGGTGCGCTTGACTGGCTCATATTCCCAACTGCCGTTCTGGCGATACCACTGAAAGGACGTCTCAACGCGCAGCAGTTCATAGTGCAGTCCTCTTTGCGCCAATATTTTGCCGTCAGGGGCGGCCAGCACCACGTCGAAATCGGCATTGGCGCCGTCAGCGAGCGAGCGGCCAGAAAACGCCGGCTTGACGCCGATCATCGGCGCCTCAGGCACGATCGGCAGCGTGATCTTGCGTTCGACTGCACGGCCGCCGGATTCCGCCATGCTCACGGTGATGGTCGCCTCGAGCGGGCGCGAGGTCGCCGGGATCTTGTCGAGCTTGACCGGGAAGCTCGCTTTCCCGGTCGCATCGGTGGCCGGCAGATCGTCGAGTTCCTGGCGTACCGCAGTGACGTCGTCGTCTTCCAGCCCGAACGAATAGCCGGCAAAGCCCGGCCGCTCCTTGGCGGCCGCGATGGTCACTGCGCCTTGCAGATCGAGGCTTGAGGCCGGCGCCCCGTAGAGGAAATGTCCGTCCACGCTCATCTGCGCCGGCGCGCCGCGCGGAATGATTTTGTCCGCCGCGGTGAGATCGAATTCGATGCGATCGGATACGTAGTCCTCGACCAGGAAATTGGCTTCGCCGATCGGCGGACGCTTCGGATCCGTGTAGGCGGCGATGCGCCAGGTGCCGGTCGAAGCGGAACGGACGATCGGCACGCCCCAGCTATGACCGCCGAGCCCCTGATCGGGCACCAGTGCGCGACGATATTCGACGCCGTCCGGCCGCTCCATCACCAAAGTGAGAGGCGCCGCGGCAGCAATGCCGAGCGCGTCGCGCAGCAGTGCGGTCACATGCACGGTTTCGCCGCTGCGATAGACGCCGCGCTCGGTATAGACGAAGGCGTCGAGCCCGGTCGGCACTTGCCGGCCGGCCACGCCGCGGTCCGAGAGATCGAAAGCCGCTGACTTCAGGCTGAGGAAGGCATAGTCGGCCTTGTCGGCCGCGACGATTGCGGCCGGCGCCTGCCCACCCTCGCCGCGCGTCAGCCCAGCCTCGAAATGCACGAAGCCGTCTTTGTCAGTGGTCGTATTCGCCAGCACTTCGTTGTTGCGTGCCACCAGGCGGACACCGACTTGGCCTATCGGCTCCGCGCTCGCCAGCGAATGGATAAAGACGTCGATGCCGTCATGGCCGCTATAGGCGGTCAGTCCCAAGTCGGAGACGATGAACCATTGACTGGCGCGCGGGCCGTAGTCGTTCGCCACCGCGTCTTTCGGCGATGCTGTCACGACGTAGACGCCGGGCTTGAGTTCGCCGAGCGCCTGGTCGACCGGGAACGCGGTGGCGACTTCGGTATTGAGCTTGGGCATCACGGCGAGCTCGCCGCTCCACACCTTGGCGCCGCGCTCGCTGGCCAGTCGCTCCGCCTCGTATTGGCTCAAGTTTCGCTGGAAATCGTAGCCCAGCACGGTGTCGAGCAGATTACGGTCGCCGATGCGATAGACCGCGAGCATGACCGCGCCGGTGTTGACGCTGAGCACCGGAATGCCGCGCTGGCCGGTGCGCGGCAGCACATAGGCCTTGCCCGAAAAACGCACGAACGGCTTGCGGTCGCGCACGAAAATGGTGAAGTCGGCCGATTTCGCCAGCGTCTCGCGCACCACCGATGGCAGGCCGGCGCGCAGCGTGATTTCGTAACGCTCGCCATGCTTGAGGCCCTCGACGCAAAGCTGCTTGTCGTTGGCCGAGAGCGCCGGCTTGTTTTGGCCGGCGACCGCCACGAAGGGCGAGAAATCGGTCCGCTTGCCGGGTAGTTCTTCCGAAAACTGGAAACAGACACGCGGCGTAATGGCGTCGGAATCGACCGAGTAATCCAGCATGCGGAAGCCGTAGTCGCTGCGTAGCCGCTCATATTGCCCGCGTAGGTCGGCACTCTCGCGTATATCGAGCGCAAGCCGCATGGAATCGAGCGCCGGGCGCCACTGCTTGCGCTCGGCGAGCGTCTTGCCGAGCACCGCCAGGCTGTCGGCTTCGATATCGCGTGCGGTTGCGCGCTGATAGGCGATATAGGCCGCGGTCGAGGCGCGATCGAACAGCAGCGCCTTCTCGCGGTCGTCGCGCGGGCGGATCTGCAGTACGGTGCGCGCCAGGCGCAGCCAGTTCGACGCATCGGTCGGCGCCACGGTGACGAGCTGGCCGAGCACCGTCATGCCGGTGCGGAAGTCGTTTTTCTGGAACGCGGCATCGGCGTCGCGCCGCAAGGTGGCGGCCGGCTTGGTCACCGTGCCGGCGTCGTTTTTGATCTGCGCTTCGAGTTTGATCGCCGCCTCGTCGAGGTCGCCGCGCTTGAACGCCTTGTCGGCCGCGATGGCTGGGAAGACGGTAAGGGCGATGAGCGCGGCGGCCAGGCCGGCGCGGACGGACGTGAGCATTAGAAAGCCTCCCAGAACGGCGACGGGTCGCCTTTGTTAGTCACCGGCCGCCACTATTAGTTCAGCGCCTGAAGGTGTCGAGGTCGTGGCGCGGCGCGGAAGCACAGGGGCGAGCCAATGCCATAGCCGGCATGACAGGCGACGAGGCGACGGTCCGCTCCGCAGCGTAATAAGCAGGTGGACCAAATCGCTAATCGAATAATCTAATAAATTAGATTAGTTGCTGTAACAACACGCACTAATCCACTAATTTATCAATCGAAAATTCATTTAATAGTGCGGCGGCCGCGCCGCAGCCGGGCGTAGCTTCGGGGTTCCACGGATTGCAGGCAAGGCCCGTCAGCAGAGACTATAGCAGACACCAATCCAGCCGTGCTCGGGCACGCAGGCGTGCGACCGCCGGCGAGTCAGCTTGCGCCGGCGTAACGTCGGTCGTGGCCGGGCCGCGCCGGGCATGTAGCCTTGGACCCAGATACTATCCTTGACGGTGGCCGGCACGTCATCGATCCGTCCGAATGAACCGCCCGCCAGCGTGCTTGCGATTCGGCGGCCGCGGTTAAGGTGCGCGCCTGATCGACCACGACGAATGCGTTGATCGAGGCGTTCGCGTCGATCCGGGCCAGACAACCGCGCGCGACGTTGCCAGCGAGCGTTCGCCGCGCCGGTAGGCGGCGGTCAAATCGACGCAAGTCAGACCGGCAATGGCGCCCTTCGCGGGTCCGAATGCCGTCGCGCATCTTTCAATAGGCCGACAGCACGGGTAAACCTTCACCCGGGCAAGACCCCGTAGCTCAGCCGGATAGAGCACCAGCCTTCTAAGCTGGGGGTCGCAGGTTCGAATCCTGCCGGGGTCGCCAGTTTTATTTGGTTTTAGTAATTCAGCCGCGCGCCGGGAGCGTGCCGAACGCGCGCGTGCATCCCCGGCCAAGCCCGCGGGCAAGCTTCTCGGATTTTGCGCCGTCAGTGCGTCCAGGCGTCGCGGCGCTTGAAGGAGAAATTGTCCGAATAGGACATGCCGTGCCGCACATGGGGCGCCGCCTCGGTCACCTGATAGGCGATGCCATGGCGCTCGCAATAAGCGATCGCCTCTTCCTTGCTGCTAAAGCTCAGGCGTACCTGCTGGCGCATGTCGCCCGACGAGGTCCAGCCCATCAACGGCTCCACAGTGCGCGGCGTCTCGGGCTCGAAATCGAGCACCCAGGCTTTGGTCTTGGCAAGACCCGACTGCATAGCGGTCTTGGCCGGCTTGTAGATGCGAGCGGTCATGGCGGGCAATCCGTTAATCTGTGCTCGTATAATGCCAACGCCGTGCACTGGCAAATGCGGTGGCAGAGCACCGCCATTGTCGCACTGCGTGT
>CAVWDA010000003.1:0-78301 GCA_963753455.1 uncultured Alphaproteobacteria bacterium
AACGCATAAAGTCCGAAGAAAAGGCCGAGCGCGGCGAGGCGGGGCCAACCGGCGCGCTGGCCGGGGTGCCGGTCGCCCTTCCCGCATTAACCCGGGCGCTGAAACTGCAGAACAAGGCGGGCCAAAGTCGGGTTCGACTGGAACGACCCCCGCGCCGTGCTCGCCAAGATTCGCGAGGAAGCCGATGAAATCGAAGCCGAACTCGATCGCTCGGCCAACGGCGAAGCCGCCGCCGAAGTCGGCGATCTTCTGTTTGCGGTCGTCAACCTCGCCCGCCATCTCAGCGCCGATCCGGAAGACGTCTTGCGGCAGACGAACCTGAAATTCGAGCGCCGTTTCGCGGCGATCGAACGCGCTCTGGCCGCGCGCGGCAAGGCGCCGCAAGACGCCACGCTCGCCGAGATGGATGCGCTCTGGGACGAGGCGAAGGCGGCCGAGAAAGCCGCCTCCGCTGAACGGTAAAGGTCCCCCGCTCCTAGGCCGTGGCCGCCTGCTTGGCGCCCACCGGCATACTCGACGGATGCGACACGGTACCCTTGATCGCGGCCGCCGATGCGGCGCTCACCAGCGCGGCGAACACCACATAAGCGCACAGATACCACGGCTGATTGCCGTTGGCGGCGATCAGATAAGTGGCGACGATCGGCGTAATGCCGGACGCGAAGATGCCGGAGAACTGATAGACGAACGAGATGCCCGTATAGCGCACGCGGGTATCGAACAGATCGCAGAACAGAGCCGCCTCCGGTCCGTAGCACATCGCATAGATGACCCCGAACGGAATCACCATGCCGATGAAGATGGCGACGATATTGCCGCCGCTCATCAACCAGAACGCCGGAAACGCCGATATGGCCAGCAGGATCGAGCCGATGGCGTAGGTCTTGCCCCTGCCCCACTTGTCGGAAAGACGGCCGAACAGCGGGATGAACGCGATCATCACCAGCGCCGAGGCGAAGACGCCCCATAACGCCGTCGTGCGATTGATGTGCACGGTATTGACGAGATAAGCGATGCTGAACACGGCGAACACGTTGAAGAACACGCCGTCGATGTAGCGCGCGCCCATGCCGAGCAGAATGTTGCGCGGATATTCCCGCAGCATGCTCATGAACGGAATCCGCACTTCCTGCCGCTGCGCCTTCAGGCGGACGAATTCCGGCGTCTCCAAGATGCGCAAGCGGATGTAGAGGCCGACGACCACCAGCACGATGCTGATCAGGAACCCGACGCGCCAGCCCCAGGCGAGGAACTGCTGCTCGGGCAAGCTCGACGCCACGGCGACGATACCGGCGCTCAGGCACAGTCCGATCGACAATCCGATCTGCGGGAAGCTCGCGTACAGACCGCGCTTGTCCTCGGTCGCGTATTCGTAGGTCATCGAGACCGCCCCACCCCACTCGCCGCCGAGGCCGATGCCTTGCAGCACGCGCAGCACCAAAAGCAAGATCGGCGCGGTAACCCCGATCTGCTGATAAGTCGGTAGCAACCCGATCAGGACCGTGGCGACCCCCATCACCATCAGCGTGAGCACCAGCATGCTCTTGCGGCCGATGCGGTCGCCGAAATGCCCGAAAATCACGCCGCCGAGCGGTCGCGCCAGAAAGCCGACCGCAAAAGTCGTGTAGGCCAGAAGGATCGAAATCAGCGGGTCTTTGACCGGGAAATAAAGCTTGTTGAACACGATGCCGGCGACGGTGCCGTACAGAAAGAAGTCGTACCACTCGATGGTGGCGCCGATCAGGCTCGCGGCAACGACACGCCTCAGATCGCGATCCGATAAGGTTGAGCTTGCCATGACGTTCTCCCTTGATGTTGTTGTTCGTTGTCTTCCAAAATCATGTCGGCGGCCTTTTCCGCGATCATCATCGCGGGAACGTTGGTGTTCCCGGAAACGAGCGTCGGCATGATGGAACAGTCGACCACCCAAAGGCCGGCAACACCGCGCACGCGCAGGCGCGGGTCGACGACGGCGTCATCGTCGGAGCCCATGCGGCAGGTACCGGAGGGGTGAAAAATGGTGGCGCCGTTGCGGCGAGCGAAATCGAGAATCTCACCATCCGTGCGCACGTCGGGTGCCAGGCGTCACTTCCGCGTCCACGAGATCGGCGAGCGGCGCGGTGCCCGCGAGCTTGCGCGCGAAATTGATACTTTGCACGGCGTAGTCACGGTCGGTCGCGGTCGCCAAATAGTTGGCAAAAATGCGCGGCCGCGCCAGCGGATCGGATGAGGCCAAGGCGATGTAGCCGCGGCTTTCCGGGCGCAACTGGCAGACCGAGAGCGTGAAGCCAGGGAAATCGTGCACTTTGCCGCCGGCGATGTCGGCGCTGAGCGTGGCGACGTGAAACTGGATGTCGGGCGTCTTCGCATTCGCCATCAGGCGCGCAAACATCCCACCTTGATTGATTCCAACCGCGAGCGCGCCGGTGCGGAACAGCAGCCATTCCAGACCGAGCTTGGTGCGGCCCCAGAGCGTGCGGAGCGCGTCGTTGGTGGTGATCGGCTTGGCGCATCGATAGATGAGGCGGAACTGCAAATGGTCCTGCAGATTCTGTCCGACCGCAGGCCGGTCGACCAAAACGGGCAGGCCGTGTTCCTGCAAATGCTTGGCCGGTCCGATGCCCGACAACATCAAGAGTTGCGGCGATTGGATGGCTCCCGCCGACAGGATCACGCCGCGCCGCGCCTTCACGGTGAAGGCTGTCTCGCCGGTGCGGCAAACGACGCCGACCGCCTGCCGGCCCTCAAACAGTATACGCAGGACCTGTGTGTCGGTGAGTACGCTGATATTGGCCCGCTTCTCGACCGGCCGCAGATAGGCATCCGCCGCGGACATGCGCCATCCGTTGCGCGTGGTGAGCTGGAAATACCCGGCGCCTTCCTGGGTGCGGCCGTTGAAATCCTCCGTGCGCGGCACGCCGTTCGCCTCGCCCGCGGCGATGAAGGCTTCGATCAATTCGTGGCGGCGGCCGATGCTTGAAACCGGCAAGGGACCGTTGATGCCATGCAATTGATCACCCGCCAGATCGGCATTGCTTTCGATCTTGATGAAATACGGCTGCACCTCATTCCATGACCAGCCACTGGCGCCGTTGCGCGCCCAACGGTCGTAATCCTCATGCTGGCCGCGGATGACGATGAGGCCATTGATCGAACTTGAGCCGCCGAGCACGCGGCCGCGCGGCCAATAAATCTGGCGCCCAACCATGTTGGGCTCCGGCTCGGTTTGGAATTTCCAGTTAACGACCGGATCCCACATGGTCCGGCCGTAGCCGATCGGCAGATGAATCCAGAAGCTGCTGTCGCGCGGCCCCGCTTCGATCACCGCGACGCGCGTGTTGCCGTCGGCACTCAGACGGTTGGCGAGCACACAGCCGGACGAGCCTGCGCCCACCACGACGTAGTCGAATTCGGCCTCGGAACCGCGCATGCCCCACATTTCCCCCAACGAAAATGGTGCGGGCGGCCTCTTTTTTAGTCAATGAAATTTGAGATGAAATGTCCCATACTGCGGGATGAATTCCCGGGATTACACGGGACGTCAAAACTATTTTCAGGGAGCACGCCGACAATGGAAGGCAGATCGACTCCGTCTGCGGCGCCGGCCAGGTCCAACGGCAGCGCGGTGGTGACGCGCGCATTACAACTTCTCGAAACCATCGCCGCGTCCGAACGGCCCCTGGCGCTGCCCGAACTATGTACGCTGCTGGAGTTGCCGAAGGCGACCACGCACCGGCTTTGCCAACAGCTCGAACGCAGCGGCTATCTGGCGCGCGAGCCGGCCGGCCGGCGTTACACGCCGGGCGCGCGTCTCCTGCGCGTCGGATTCAACGTCCTGCGCTCGGGTCTCACCGCCGAGCGCCACCAAATCCTGAAGGCGCTCGTCGATGCCATCGGCGAAACCTGTAACTTCACGACTCTTGCCGGCCAGGAAGTGATCTACCTCGACCGCGTCGAGTCACGCTGGCCACTGCGGCTGCATTTCGAGATCGGATCGCATGTGCCGATCCATTGCACCGCGAGCGGTAAGATCCTGCTGGCGGCGATGAAACCAGCCGAACGGCGGCGCATTGTCGACGCCGTCGGGCTGCCCGCCTACACGCCTCATACGATCACCTCGCGCGCCGAATTCGACGCCGAGCTCAGCCGGATCGCGCAGCAAGGCTATAGTCTCGACCGCGAGGAATTTTTGCTCGGCATGGCGGCGATTGCGGTGCCGGTGATGGGGTTGGACGGCGGCGTGATCGCCGCAGTGGCCTGCCACGCGCCAAGCGTGCGGTTTAATGTCGACGAGGCGAAGACCCATCTGCCCTTGCTCAAGGGAGCGGCCCGAAAATTGTCGGAGACGATGGCGCGCTAAAGCTGGGGGGCTGGCCTTGCAGACGGGACCCATCAAATCCCGAACTTCGCCTTTACCCGCGCCGCTTTGTCGGCATCGGCGCGGATCGTTACTGCCAGGCGCCCGTCGTCGCGCATGCCTTTCGACAGCACTTCCGCATGCCGGTAGAGCCAGCTCAGGCCCGCGCCGTCCGCAGGGTCGATCGCCAGGTCGAGCGTTTGCCGTTTTTCATTCAGCCGGGCTTCGATCGCGGTAACCAGGCGTTCGATCCCTTCTCCGCTCAAGGCCGACACCGGGATCGGCCGCCGCGATTCCGGCTGCCGCCCGGCCAGATTGAACAGTTGCTCGCGCGCATCCGCATCGAGTCGGTCGATCTTGTTCCAGACCTCGATCAGCCGCGGATCGGCGGCCGCGATGTCCAACTCGCCGAGCACCTTTTCGACGTCGCGCTGTTGCGCCTCGGAATCCACGTGCGACATGTCGCGCACGTGCAGGATGACGTCGGCCTCGATCACCTCTTCCAGCGTCGCGCGGAACGCCGCCACCAGCATGGTCGGCAGGTCGGAGATGAAGCCGACGGTATCGGACAGGATAACCCTGTTGCCATGCGGCAGCGTGACCGCCCGCAAGGTGGGATCGAGCGTAGCAAACAGCATGTCGGCCGACAGCACGCTCGCCGCCGTCATGCGGTTGAACAGCGTCGACTTGCCGGCGTTGGTGTAGCCGACCAGCGCCACGATCGGGTAAGGCACGCGCTTGCGGCTGTCGCGATGCAGCTTGCGCGTCCGTTTGACCTTGTCGAGCTCGCCCTCGATGCGCTTGATGCGGTCTTCGATCACGCGCCGGTCGGCTTCGAGCTGCGTTTCGCCCGGTCCGCCAAGAAAGCCGAAGCCGCCGCGTTGCCGCTCGAGATGGGTCCAGGAGCGGACCAGCCGGCTTTTTTGATAATTCAGATGCGCATGCTCGACCTGCAGCGCACCTTCGCGCGTGCGCGCGCGACGGCCGAAGATCTCCAGAATCAATCCTGTGCGGTCGATGACCTTGGCGCCCCAGGCTTTCTCGAGATTGCGCTGCTGCACCGGAGAAACCGGGCAATCCATCACCACCACGGAGGCCGACAGACTTTTGACCAGTCCGGCGAACTCGTCGACTTTGCCGGTGCCGATGTAGGTCGCCGGCCGCACCTGATTGAGCGTGACCAGGCCCTGCTCGACCACGTTGAGGTCGATGGCGCGCGCGAGCCCGGCGGCTTCCTCGAGGCGAGCCTCGGGCGTGCGCGCTGGCGCGAGAGCGCCGACATCACCGCTGCGCGCCTCGCGCCTGACCCACGGCTCGATGACGATGGCGCGCCCGGTCTCCGTGCCCGACGCTGTCGGGCTCAGGTGATCGGCGCGCTTGTCACGCGGACGTTGTTCCAATCAGGCCTTATCCCCGGCCAGCGGCTCTTCGCCGCCTTCGAACAACTGAATCGGGTGACCGGGCATGATGGTCGAAATCGCGTGCTTGTAGACGAGCTGGGAATGTCCATCCCGTCGCAACAGCACGCAGAAATTATCGAACCAGGTCACCACGCCCTGCAATTTAACGCCGTTGACCAAAAAGATAGTCAGCGGGATTTTTGCTTTGCGGACGTGATTGAGAAAAGTGTCTTGTAGATTTTGCGCACGTTCGGCTGCCATGGCCGTGTTCCATTTTTTTGCCCACGTCTTACGCGCAGGACCATCGTTGCCCAAACCTTGCGCATGCAAGTTCCGGGTCATGCCCCGTTTTGCCCCACGCAAAAGCGGTTTCCGGCTCAGGAGCCTCTATTAGATGGCAGGCGGTCGCCGGGCGCAAGCACAAGTTGGCAATTACCCTAACAAACCGCTGAAATACCTATTATTTTATGGTCTCGCCGGCCCAATTTCAGACCCTTGGCGGGGCTCGATCAGCCGATAGCGGCGTGTCGGTGATAATCGCGCCGCAGCGCCGTTGCGATCGGTCCGGGCACGCCATTGCCGATCGGACGGCCATCGATGCTGACGACAGGCAGCACTATTTGGCTCGCCGAGGTGACGAAAGCTTCGCGCGCGGCATAGGCCTCCTCGACGGTGAAGGGGCGTTCCTCAAAGGCCAGCAGCTGCGCGCCAATCACGTCCAGCACGACCGAGCGCGTGATGCCGGGCAGGATATCGCGCCCGAGCGGGCGGGTGATCAGCTTGCCGTCGCGACTGACGATCCAGGCATTCGATGAGGCGCCTTCGGTGACGCGGCCTTGCGCGTCGACCAGCCAGGCCTCACGCGCGCCATGGTCGCGCGCGGTTTGCTTGGCGAGCACATTCGGCAGCAGCGCCACGGATTTGATATCCACCCGCTGCCAGCGGATGTCAGGCACAGTGACCACGGCGATGCCCTCGGTCGCCAATTGTTCGAGCCGGGCGGGATCGTTGCTGCGCGCCGTCACAACGATGGAAGGCTTCGTGTCGGCCCCCGGAAATGCAAAATCGCGCCGCGCGACGCCGCGGGTGATCTGCAAATAAACGATACCGTCACGCACCCGGTTGCGGTACACCGTCTCCCGCAGTACAATCGAGAGTGCGGCCTGCGACATCGGACGCGTCATGCGCAGCTCATGCAGCGAGCGATCAAGCCGCGCCATATGGCGACGTTCGTCGACCAGGCGCCCTCCCCGCACTTCACAGACTTCGTAGACGCCATCGGCAAACTGAAAGCCGCGGTCCTCGATCGAGACCTTCGCCTCGGCGCGCGGCAGGTAGCGGCCGTTGACATAAGCGATGCGCGACATGAGGGTTATTCCTGGCGCATGATCTGATCCGAAAACCGGTACCCACTTTTCGCAATCATGCGCTAGCCTATGCCCAAGGCCTTGAGCTTGCGGTGCAGCGCCGAGCGCTCCATGCCAACGAACTCGGCGGTGCGCGAGATGTTGCCGCCGAACCGGCTGATCTGCGCTACCAAATATTCGCGCTCGAATACTTCGCGCGCATCGCGCAAGGGCAGGCCCATCAAATGCTCGCCACCATTGCCGTTCGGCATGGCAGGCACCATCGAACCGACATCGGGCGGCAGCATGCTGGCGTCGAGCACAGCGTTCGGATCGCCGCCGGCCAGGATCATCAAACGTTCTATATTGTTTCGAAGTTGCCGCACATTGCCCGGCCAGTTATGCGATTGCAGCACGGCCATGGCGTCGTCGCCGATGCGGCGTTTCGGCAGGCCGGTAGCCTGCGAAATCTGGTCCATGAAATAGTCCACCAGATCTGGAATGTCCTCTCGCCGCTCCGCTAAAGGCGGCACCCTGATTGGTACCACCGACAGGCGATGATAGAGATCCTCGCGGAATTTTCCATCGGCGATCTCGGCTTCGAGATTGCGCGCGGTCGACGACATGATGCGGACATCGACCGCGATCTTGCTGCTGCCGCCAACCCGCTGGAAGGTTTGGTCGACGAGCACGCGCAGGATCTTATTTTGCGTTTCGCGCGGTAGCTCGGCCACGTCGTCGATAAACAGCGTGCCGCCATCCGCCTCTTCCAAGGCGCCCGGCTTACGATCATCCGAACCGTTGGGGCGATCGACGCCGAACAATTCGATTTCCATGCGCTCGGGCGTAATCGCTGCGGCATTGATCACGATAAAGGGACCGTTTGCGCGGGCGGACATCTGATGGATCATGCGAGCGCTTAGTTCCTTGCCCACGCCCGAGGGACCGACGATGAGGATGCGGCTATTAGTTGGAGCCACACGTTCCATAGTCTGACGCAATTGTGCCACGGCAGCCGAGCGGCCGATCAGCGCGGCCGGCTGTGGCGCCATCTGCTTGAGTTGCTTGACCTCGCGTTTTAGACGCGAGGTTTCCAGCGCGCGCTCGGCCACCAGCACAAGACGGTCGGCCTTGAACGGCTTCTCGATGAAATCATAAGCCCCGTGCTTGATGGCCGCGACCGCGGTTTCGATGTTGCCGTGGCCGGAGATCATCACCAGCGGCACCTCCGGATGCTCCAGTCTGATGGCATCGAGCAACTGCAGCCCATCGAGCCGGCTGCCCTGCAGCCAGATATCAAGGAACACCAAGTTCGGCTTGCGTACCGCGATGGCAGCCAGCGCGTCATCGCTGTTGCGCGCGGTGCGCGCGTCGTAGCCCTCATCTTGGAGGATCCCGGCGACCAGATCGCGGATGTCGGCTTCGTCATCGACGATGAGAATATCTGCGGACATGCCCACTTACCCGTTCGTGGCGTTCTGTTTGGTCGGCTCGGAGGCTTCGGCATGGCCGGCGGCGGCGAACCGCACCCGTACCCAGGCGCCCCGTTGGCCGGTAATTCTGTCGCCAGCGTCGCGCAGTTCGATGCTGCCGCCATGATCCTCGACGATGCGGCCGACAATAGCGAGGCCGAGGCCGGTGCCCTTTTCGCGCGTCGTGACGTAAGGTTCGAGCAGCCGGCTTCGGTTTTCCTTAGGCAAGCCGATTCCGTTGTCGACTACGTCGATGACGACGTCGTCGCTGTCGCGCGCGGCGAAGACTCGAATCGAGCCTTTGCCCAGTTCGGCCGGGGGCACCGCGGCAATCGCCTCGGTTGCGTTCTTGATAAGATTGGTGAGGGCCTGCGACATCAAGCGCCGGTCGAACCGCGCCGGCATCGGATCCTCGGCGATTTCCACGTCGATATCGATTTCCGAATTGCCGACCCGCATCAGGAACACGGCCTGCCGCACTGTGTCGGCGACATCTTCGGCCGCGATCACCGGCTTCGGCATGCGCGCGAAACGGGAGAACTCATCGACCATGCGACGGATGTCGTCGACTTGCCGCACGATGGTGTCGGTGCATTGCTCGAACACCGCCCGGTCGTCGTCGCCGATCATCTTTCCGATACTTACGGCGCAGCCGCTCGGCCGACAACTGGATGGGCGTGAGCGGGTTCTTGATCTCATGCGCGATGCGGCGAGCGACGTCCGCCCAGGCGGAGGTGCGTTGGGCGGCGACCAGTTCGGTGATGTCGTCGAGCGTCACTACGTAACCATGGTCGGATTCGCCCGACTGCTCGCTGGTGATGCGTACTGACAGGTTGCGCTCGCGGCCATTGCGGGTGATCGTTACCTGATCCTGCGTGCGCGCGTTTGATTGAGCCGCGGCCATGAAGTCCGCAAGTTCCGGGAAGACTTCGGTCAATGGCCGGCCCAGCGTTTCGGCCTCGGTGCGGCCAATCAGTTTTTCCGCCGATCGATTGAGGATGCTGACGCAGCCGCCGCCATCGACGCCGATGACGCCGGCGCTGGCGCCAGCCAGCACGGCTTCGGTGAAGCGCCGGCGGCTGTCGATAAGGTCGCGCGCGCGCACGATATCGTCACGCTGGCTGCGCAATTCGTGCGTCATGCGGTTGAAGGTCTCGCCGAGCTGCGCCAGATCGCCTTCTGACTGGCGCACCGGCACGCGCACATGCAAGTTGCCGGTGGAGACGACATTGGCGGCTCCGATCAAGCGCCGGATCGGCGCCACCAGGCGATTGGCGAAATCCAACCCAACCCAGACCGCCGATAGAAGCACGGTGAGCGCAATGACGGTGTACATCAGCGCGAATGCGATCTGAACGCCATATCGGCGCGCCTCGATCGCAGCATATTCGCTCACGCTCTCCCGGGTAGCCTGTAGTTGTGGCACTACGTTAGGGTCGAGCAGCCGGGTCAGGTAAAGATAATCGTCGCCGAAATCGTGCAATTTAATGACCGCTGCCACATAGTTGGTATCCGGCAGCAGGACCAATTGCGGATCGGTCTCGCCAATTCTTGGAAGCGCGTCGCGCGGTGGCATGGCGAAAGTCTGATTGATCTTGAGATCGGCGCGCGCAACGACGTTGAGGTCCTTGTCGATGACGATTGCCGCAGCCAGCCCGCGCACCGACGCCTGGAAAGTCAGGTATTGCTGTAGCTTCGCATGGTC
This sequence comes from uncultured Alphaproteobacteria bacterium, assembly GCA_963753455.1. GTDB lineage: Bacteria > Pseudomonadota > Alphaproteobacteria > Rhizobiales > Xanthobacteraceae > Pseudolabrys. The sequence goes on from CAVWDA010000003.1 coordinate 10,281, forward strand.
TTGCTGGAACGCCGGCTTGGCGCGCGCGATCTCGGTCGCCATGACCATGATATCGGAGCGTACAATTTGTGCGTGATCGCGCAAATAGGCTTCCGCCACGATCAACGAATTCTCAATGGCCGCGCGCGTGCGGGTGGAAAACATCCGATCGAGACCTCGGTCGAGCGTAACGCTCGCAACGATCGCCACCAGGATGGCAGGTGCCGCGGCTATGATGGAAAACAATCCGACGATGCGGACATGCAGCCGCGCCGCCGCCCGCCCGCTGCGGCGGGCTTGCACCATCTGCCACACCTCCCGGATGATCACGCCAAGCAGCAGCAGCACCGTTGCGGCATTTACCAGCAACAGCGTGACCACCACGTTATGGGTCGGCAAAATTGGCGTGAAGTCGGCGAGAACGATAAAAGTGGCGAAGGCCGACAGCAGGGCGAGGCCGACCGCGATTGGCCCGAACATCCGCCCTTCCTCCCGCCTAGCAGCCGGAGCAACAAGCGCAGGTTCGGCGCGGGTGGCTTGTTCTACGGTCATCGATCCCCTGGCAACCGATATGGTGGGACCATCGGCCCCGGAATTCCGGCCACGAAGAGGCTGCGCCCCCTGTCGGCACTGATGCTTTTATACAACAATGTTGCCGAATTGCGACAAAAGCACGGCGCGATTAGCACAGCTGGGTTAGCTGCTGCGGGTCAGTTGCCGCGAAAGACCTGAATGTCGAGGTCGCGGATCTTTTTCCGCAGGGTATTTCGATTGACCCCCAACAAATCAGCCGCCCGGATTTGATTGCCGCGGGTGGCGGCGAGCGCTGCGGTAAGCAAGGGATATTCTATCTCGCGCAAAACCCGGTGATAAAGGCCGGCCGGCGGCAACACCTCGTCGAATCCCGCAAAATACGCATTCAGATGCCGTTCCACCGCAGCGCTGAGACTTTCTTCCGGGCGCGGCTCGTCGCTGCTGACCGGTAGTGCAGGCTGCGCCAATTCAGACTCGATTACCGCGGCTGTAATGGTCTCCTGCGGATAGAGGGCCGCCAACCGGCGCGCGAGATTTTCAAGCTCACGCACATTGCCCGGCCAACGATGATGTTTGAGGCGCTCGAGCCCGGCCTGGTCGACTTGCTTGGGCGGCAGACCCTCGCGCTGGGCCTGGGCGAAGAAATGGCGGATCAGATCGGGGACGTCCTCGATGCGCTCGCGCAAGGGCGGCAGCCGCAGCGGCACGACGTTAAGGCGGAAGAACAAATCCTCGCGGAACAGGCCCTGCTGGATCAGAAGACGCAGCTCCTTGTTGGAGGCAGCAATAATGCGAACGTCGCTTTTGATCGGCGTGCGCCCACCGACTGTCGTGTATTCGCCTTGCTGCAGCACGCGCAACAGCCGCGTCTGTGCCTCCATCGGCATGTCGCCAATTTCATCGAGGAAAAGCGTGCCGCCCTCGGCCTGCTCGAAGCGGCCAGCGCTGCGGGTATTGGCGCCGGTGAAGGCGCCTTTCTCGTGCCCGAACAATTCGGATTCGATCAGATCGCGCGGGATCGCCGCCATGTTGATGGCGACAAACGAACCGCTTCGCCGCTTGCCGTAGTCATGCAGTGCGCGCGCGACCAATTCCTTGCCGGTGCCGGATTCGCCCGTGATCATCACCGTCAAGTCGGTTTGCATTAGCCGGGCCAGCACGCGGTAAATTTCCTGCATTGCCGGCGAGCGGCCGACCAAAGGAATGCTGTCGAAGTCCTCGCTTTTAGCGCTCGTGGGCTTCTTGTCTTTCGGTTCTGACAGCGCCCGGCCGACGATGGCGATGAGTTCCTTCAGGTCGAACGGTTTCGGCAGATATTCATACGCGCCCCGCTCGGATGCACGGATCGCCGTCATGAAAGTATTCTGTGCGCTCATGACGATAATCGGCAGATCGGGACGTGCCTTGCGGATGCGCGGAATCAGGTCGAAGGCGTTCTCGTCCGGCATCACGACATCGGTAATGACCAGATCGCCGTCACCTTGGCTGACCCAACGCCACAGCGTCGCGGCATGGCCGGTCGAGCGGACTTCGTAGCCAGCGCGCGAAAGTGCTTGATTGAGGACGGTGCGAATAGCGGCATCGTCATCGGCAACCAGTATGCTTCCCGTTGGCATGGTCCTACCTCACGGGCTCTGAATCGGCGGCGCATCGGCGTCGTAAATCGGCATCAACACGCGGAAGATCGTCCGCCGCGGCTGCGATTCACATTCGATGATGCCGCCATGGTCGCCCACGATCTTCGCCACCAAAGCCAGACCGAGCCCACTGCCGCTCTGCTTGGTGGTGACGAAAGGATCGAACAAATGCAGCATCAGGTCTTCCGGGACGCCCTGCCCGTTGTCCTTCACGCAGAATTCGAGCGGCAGCGATACGCGCGCCTTACTGCCCGGCATCGCCAGCCGCACGCCTGGGCGGAACGCGGTGGTTAGCTGGATTTCCCCGTCGATGGCGTCCTCGCCGATCGCTTCCGACGCGTTCTTCACCAAATTGAGAAAGATCTGAACAAGCTGGTCGCGGTTGCCAAGCACCGGCGGCAGCGAGGGATCATAATCTTCGACGAATTTGATGTGCCGGGCGAAACCCGTTTGCGCCAATCGTTTCACGTGGTCGAGCACCACGTGAATATTAACCGGCTCGCGTTCGACCGGCCGCTCGTCGGCGAAGACTTCCATGCGGTCGACCAGCTTCACGATACGGTCTGTCTCGTCGCAGATCAGTTTGGTGAGCGAACGATCGTCGTCGCCGGCCGACTGCTCGAGCAGTTGCGCGGCCCCGCGGATGCCCGAGAGCGGGTTCTTGATCTCATGCGCAAGCATGGCGGCGAGCGCGATCACCGAACGGGCAGCTCCTCGATGGGTGAGTTGCCGGTCCATTTTATCGGCGATCGTGCGTTCCTGCAGCATCACGACGACATGGTCGGGATATTCGGGCAGCGGCGCCACGTGCAGATCGACCAGCCGTTCGCCGGGATTGCGCGGGGTGGCGAGATCGACCTTGTATTCGTTCACTGCCGCGCCGCGTTGACGCACCTGCTCGACCAAGGTGAGCAAAGGCGAGCCGAACGGCACCAGGTCGCGCAGCATGTGCCGGCGCAGCACCGGGATAGACGCTTCGAAGAATTGCTCAGCGGCGACATTGGCGTCGGCGATTTTGCCGTCGGGCGATACCATGATGACCGGGTGCGGCAGCGCGTGCAGCACTGCGTCAGCCGGCGAATTGACCGTTACGGGCAACGCGTGCACACGGCTCATGCGGCGCATCTCCATGCGAAGGCGTCATAGGCATCGGCGAGCAGACGGCGTGTCTGAGCCGGTTCTTCTGCGGTGAGCACGCGCGCGCGATGGCTCTTGAGCAGATCATTCGTTACACCAGCGCTAGCCGCCGCGGAATCGAGCGCCCAGGCCAAATGCTTGCGGGCGTGCCGGCGGCCGATCGACAGCCCATGATGGACGAGCATCTCGTCATAGAGCGTATCGATCAGCGTGTACTGCTCTGCCAAGGGCGGCGTGCGTTCGCGCTGACCCGTCGCCAAATAGCGTGCCACCTGGCCGGGGAACCATGGACGCCCCTGCGCTGCACGACCGATCATCACCGCGTCAGCGCCGGAGGCGGAAAGTGCGCGTTCGGCGTCATCGAAAGCACGAATGTCGCCATTGACGACGACGGGGATCGAAACGGCGTCTTTGACTGCACGGACGGCGGACCAATCGGCGCTGCCATCGTAGAACTGGCAGCGGGTGCGCCCATGCACGGTGATCATACGAATGCCGGCGGCTCCCGCTCGGCGGGCCAACTCTGGCGCGTTGATGCTGCCGCGATCCCAACCCAGCCGCATTTTCAGAGTGACCGGCACAGCGACGGAGGCGACGGTAGCCTCAATCAGAGTCAGGGCATGGTCGAGATCGCGCATCAGTGCCGAGCCGGAGGCGCTGTTAGTGACCTGCTTGGACGGGCAACCCATATTGATGTCGATGATGTCAGCACCTTGCGCCTCAGCGACGCGGGCGCCTTCCGCCATCCAATGGGCCTCACAGCCGGCGAGCTGGACCACGTGGATAGCAATCCCTCGTCGCTCACTGCGTACGCGCGCTTCGCGCTGGCCTTCGAGCAGCGCGGCGCTGGCGGTCATTTCCGAAACAACGAGGCCGACCCCATATCTTTCTACGAGCCGACGGAACGGAGCATCTGTTATACCGGACATCGGTGCCAAAATCACCCGGTTTGGCACCGCGACGCGGCCGATTTGCAGAGAAGCTTCGGTTGTTTGTGTAACTTTGCCGCGCACGGATTGATTGCCTATCATTTAGGCTGGCCTCTTTCGCTGCTCAGAGTTTAGCCAATCTTTTCGACGACGCAAGTGCTGCACTGCAAAAAATTGTTCATGCTTAAAAGCGCCGTAGTCTGGCTAATCCATTCCCGCTGCAGCAGAAACGCGCTAAAGCCAAGCTGGAGTTCAGGAACATAGCAGTATGGCAGAAGTTGCAGTCGTCGTAGTCGCCGCCGGACGGGGATCGCGGGTGGGCGGTAATCTGCCCAAGCAATTCCGGCCGATCGGTGGCGAGCCGATGGTCCGGCAAAGCCTTTTAATGCTCATAGAACACCCAGAGGTCGGCTCCGTGCAGCCGGTCATCCACCCCGAGGATGTCGCGAAGTTCCAATCCTCGGCGGCCGGGCTCGATATTCTTCCGCCGGTATTCGGCGGCGCTACTCGGCAAAGTTCGGTCCGCGCCGGACTTGAGGCGCTCGCCCCGCGTGAGCCCGATATCGTCCTCATCCACGACGCGGCACGGCCGTTCGCCAGCGCGGCGCTGGTTTCGCGCGCGATCGCAGCAGCTGAGAGAAGCGGCGCAGCCATTCCCGCCTTGCCCGTCACCGATACGGTCAAGACCGTCGATGCCGAAGGCCTGGTCGACAAGACACTCGACCGCAATCTGTTGCGGCTGGTGCAGACCCCGCAGAGCTTCGCCTTCCCCGCGCTCCTCGCAGCTCACCGCCGCGCGGCCGAGGCGGGCCGCGAAGATTTCACCGACGACGCCGCCCTTGCAGAATGGGCAGGGCTCAAAGTCAGCGTCTTTGCCGGCGAACCCGGCAACATCAAGATCACCAACGAAGGCGATTTCGCGCGCGTCGAAGCCACGCATTTTGCGGCGCTCGGCGACGTGCGCACCGGCACCGGCATCGACGTGCATGCCTTTGGTCCCGGCGATCACGTCACCCTCGGCGGCGTCCGCATCGCGCATACCCAGGCGCTGGTCGGCCATTCCGACGCCGACGTGGTGCTGCACGCACTCACCGATGCCGTCCTCGGTGCGCTCGCCGACGGCGATATCGGCGTGCATTTTCCGCCCAGCGATCCGCAATGGCGCAACGCGTCGTCGGACCGCTTCCTTACTTTCGCCATCGAGCGCCTCGCCAAGCGCCGCGGGCGAATCGGTCATATCGATATCAACATCGTGTGCGAGGCGCCGCGCATCGGCCCGCACCGCGACGCCATGCGAGCGAACATCGCGCGGCTTGCCGGCATCGACGCCGGACGGGTGGCGGTCAAGGCGACCACCAGCGAAAAGCTCGGCTTCACCGGCCGCGGCGAAGGCATCGTCGCTTATGCGACCGCGACGGTCCGGCTGCCCTGGGGGTTGCCGTGAGGGACGATCTGCGCACCGCCGCAGCTGCCGTCCTCGATCTCTGCCGCGCGCGCCGTTTGAAAGTGGCGACCGCGGAATCCTGCACGGGCGGGCTGGTGGCGGGCGCGCTCACCGAGATCGCCGGCTCGTCAGACGTGGTCGATCGCGGCTTCGTCACGTATTCGAACGAAGCCAAGCAGCAAATGCTCGGAGTTCCGGCCAACACATTAGAAACGCATGGCGCCGTCAGCCAGCAAGCGGCCGAAGCCATGGCACGCGGGGCGCTCGACTGCGCCGACGCCGATCTGGTTGTCGCCATCACTGGCATTGCCGGTCCGGGCGGCGGTACCGCCGATAAGCCGGTGGGGCTTGTACATTTTGCTGCGGCAGCGCGCGGCGGCACACTAAAGCATGCGAAAATGCGCTATGGCGACATAGGCCGCAGCGAAGTGCGACACAAGTCGGTGTTGCAGGCGCTGGTGATGCTCAAGGAACTAGCGGAAAAGCACGGGGCATCCTCTTAATCGCCACGTCAAAGTCCCGGCTCAACATGCCGATGCGATGATTGCAGAAGCCCTAGACTTCTTTCGCCTAACAGCCAAATTTCTGGTCGCGCTGGTCTGTGCGTTGCTCACTGTAAATCCGGCTCGCGCGCAGGCCAAGGTCGCGGCACATTACACGATCTCGATGACCGGTGTCACGATTGGCGAAATCGCATGGCGGATCGACATCGGCGCTACGCTTTACAGCATGACGGCGAGCGGCAAGGCGAGCGGTGTGCTCAGTATGCTGATGAACGGTGAAGGCTCGGTCGCGGCGCAAGGCAGCGTCGCGGCTGACCATCTCAATCCCTCATCTTACAAGTCTACCATCACCGACGATGACGGCGCCATCACATTGAAAATGACATTTACGGATGGCGTCGCGACCGAGCAGATCACGCCACAGCCGCCGCTGCGAACCGATCGCCTGCCGATTACCGATGACGACCGCCGCGGCGTCGCCGATCCGCTGAGCGCGGTCTTGCTTCCGACCAAACCCGGCGGCGGCGCACTGGCGGCTACGGACTGCGACCGGTCGCTGAAGATCTACGACGGGCGGCGGCGCTATAACCTGGCGCTCTCCCATGGCCGCCTGGACAAAATCGATGTCGCGCGCGGCTACTCCGGACCGGTCCTGGTCTGCGATGTCGTGCTGCAGCCAATCGCCGGCTACCGCGCCGACAGCCTGATCGTCAAATACGTCGCCGGCCGGCGCAATGTGGAGCTGTGGTTCGCACCGATCGCCGGCACTTCGATCATGGCGCCGGTCCGCGTGCTAATGCCGACGCTGATCGGGACACTTATAATTCAAGCCGATCAATTCGAGGCCGCCGCGGTGGCGCCAGCGCCGATTGAAGTGTCCCCGTTGCCGCCGCCGCAGTAACCCGTTTGGTGGCCAGGCGTTCATCGGTCAGCCGCTCGACTGGGGCTTTGGTCCTTTGCCCCCTCCCCATGACGCCACCGTCTGCTATCATGGCGCGGAAATCTACTGAGGGGAATAATTCAATGTCGTTCCGCAGTCTTTTGGCGGTCAGCGCCGTCGTAGCCGCTATGTCGTTGCCTGCCGAGGCGCAGACGTCGCGGAACTGGACCTGGTGCACGAACAAGGGTCACATCAATTCGACAGACCAGCAAATCGAAGGTTGCTCTGCGATCATCAATGCGGGCAAGGAAACCCGGAAGAACCTTTCGGTTGCTTACAACAACCGCGCCAATGGATACGCCGACAAGAAGCAGTATCAATAGGCGCTGGCCGATTACGATCACTCCCTGCGGCTCAATCCCGACTATGCGATCGCGTACCGGAACCGCGGCCTCTCCTACAACGCGCTGAAGGAGTATGACCGGTCAATTACCGATTACAACCAGGCGATCAAACTCAATCCGCGTTACGAAGCCGCCTACAACAGCCGCGGCAGCTCGTATTACAGCAAAAAGGAGTACGATCGCGCCATCGCGGATTACACAGGGGCCTTGAAGATCGATCCAAATTCGGCTTTTCCCTACCGCAACCGCGGCCTCGCGCTTCTCGACAAGCAGCAGCACGACCAGGCCATCGCCGATCTCGATATTGCGATCCGGCAGAACCCCAACTTCATCGCCGCGTATAACGACCGGGCCAGCGCCTATGAAGGCAAAGGCCTGTACGACCGGGCGGTGGCGGATCGGGATGCCGCCATAAAACTCGATCCCAACAATATGAGCACGTACCGCACGCGCGGCTATGCCAATTTCTATCTCGGACATTATGAGGCTTCCGCTGCCGATCTTGCGCGCGTCGTGCTGAAAGACCCGACTTACGCCTATCCCGTGCTTTGGCACTACATCGCGCTCGCGCGTTCTGGGAACGGGACGGCGCTGACCGAACTCCAAGTTGACGCCGGCAAACTCAAGCAGACTGAATGGCCTTATCCGGTGGCCGAGTTATTCCTCGGCAAGCGCGACCTCGACGCCATGATCGCGGCCGCCAGCGGCGACGATCAGAAATGCGAAGCACAATATTACGGCGGCATGTGGAACTTGATAAAGAACGACCACAGTCGAGCCGCCGCCATGTTGAAGACGGCTGTCGACACCTGTCCGAAGAGTTTCATCGAGTACCAGGGCGCGACGCCCGAGCTCAAGCGGCTCGGGCCATAGCCGGGCCAGCTCAGGCGGGCTTGCGGCCGTAGATCTGGTCGGCGCGGCGCTCGAACGCGGCGGAGAATTTTCGGAACGCAGTGTCGAACATCGCGCCCATTAGCATGCCAAGCGTGCGGCTCGCGAATTCGTACTCGATAAAGAATTCTACTTCGCAGGCGCTTTCGCCCGTTGGACGAAATGCCCAGCGGTTATGCATGAACCTGAACGGGCCATCGACGTATTCGACCATAATTTTCATATTCGGCCGATCGAGCGTGACGCGGCTGGTGAAGGTCTGGCGGATCACTTTGTAGGCGACCGTCATATCGGCGACGAGAACGGTTATGCCATTGCCTTTGTCGGTGCGGCTTTTAACTCGAAGCGCGCTGCATAGCGGCACGAAGTCAGGATATTTTTCGCCGTCAGCGACAAGATCGAACATTTCGGCGGCGCTGTGGCGAACGTGGCGCTTGGTCGAGAATTGTGGCATGGCTCAAACGCACGCGTGACGCGCGGCTTTAAGGCGCGCGAAGTCCTCGCCGGCGTCATGCGACGAGCGTGTCAAGGGCGAGGCGGCCACCATCAGGAACCCCTTGGCATAGGCGATGGTCTTGAGCGCCTCGAACTCGTCCGGCGACGCGAAACGCACCACCTCGTGATGCTTGCGCGTCGGCTGCAGGTATTGCCCGATGGTGAGAAAATCGACATTGGCCGAGCGTAGATCGTCCATCACCTGGAGCACTTCGTTGCGCTCCTCGCCTAGGCCCAGCATGATGCCTGACTTCGTGAATATCGTCGGGTCGATTTCCTTCACCCGCTGCAGCAGCCGGAGCGAATGGAAGTAGCGCGCGCCCGGGCGCACGCTGAGATAAAGCGCCGGCACGGTTTCCAGATTGTGGTTGAAGACGTCGGGTTTGGCTTCGACTACGATCTCAAGCGCGCCTTCCTTGCGAAGGAAATCGGGAGTGAGCACCTCGATGGTTGTCTGCGGACAACGTTCGCGGATGGCACGGATGGTAGCGGCAAAATGCTGTGCGCCGCCGTCGGCGAGATCGTCGCGGTCGACCGAGGTGACGACGATGTGGGCAAGCCCGAGTTTCGCCGTGGCTTCGCCAACGTGCGCGGGCTCATTCGGATCGAGCGCGCCGGGCAGACCGGTCTTGACATTGCAGAAGGCGCAGGCGCGCGTGCAGGTGTCGCCCATGATCATGAAAGTCGCGTGCTTCTTCTCCCAGCACTCGCCGATGTTGGGGCAGCCGGCCTCCTCGCAGACGGTGTGCAGGCCATTGGCGCGCATGATAGCGTGGGTGTCGGCGTAACCCTTCGACACCGGCGCCTTGACGCGGATCCAGTCGGGCTTCTGCGGCTGTGCGGAATCCGGCCGGTGCGCCTTTTCCGGATGGCGCGGGCGCGGACTATTGAGGTCGAGGACGACGGCCATGGCCGTTACTTACGGCCGCAAGCGCTGCGCCGCAAGACGGGCAGTCTCGCGCGCGGCCAGCACATCAGGCGCGCTGGATTGCGCGCCAGATCACCAAAAAAATCACGGCGCCGATGGTGGCGGTGATCAAGTTACCCCAGAAATCGGGCATGACGTGCAAATTGAGCTTTTCGAACAGGAAGCCGCCGACGATAGCGCCGACCAGGCCGACGGCGAGATTGTGGAACAGGCCGCCGCGGCTGCCGAGAATGACATTGGCGAGCCAGCCAGCGACCAGGCCGATGACGATCCAGGCGATGATGCCCACGGCGTTCCTCCGTCAGGCTGCCTTGGGCGGCATGCGGTGGTTCGGCGTCGAATTCGATATCTTCAATTCGTCCTCGTTCATGTCGACGCCGACGTCGCCGAACAGCGGCGTCGACAGATAGCGCTCGCCGGTATCGGGCAGCATGGCGAGCACGGTCGAGCCGGGCGCGGCGCTTTTGCACACTTCGAGGGCGCCGGCAAAGGTGCCGCCGGCGGTGATGCCGACGAAGATGCCTTCCTGTTGCGCCAATGCCTTGCTCCATTTCAGAGCATCGGGACCGGGGATGGTGATGATGCGGCTGATCACGCCCATGTCGACCGCCTCGCCGGTGATCTTCGGGATGAAGTCGGGCGACCAGCCCTGCATCGGATGCGGCTTGAAGGCCGGATTGGGCTTGGCCGGCGAACCGTCTGGGTTGCGTTCCTGCGGCGTGTGGCTCGAGAGCATCGGTGCGTCGGCCGGCTCGCACACCACGATCTTGGTCTCCGGCCGCTCTTTGGCGAGCACGCGCGCGACGCCCTTGAGCGTGCCGCCGGTGCCGAAGCCGGTGACCCAGTAATCGAGCTTCTCGCCGGCAAAGTCGTTGACGATCTCACGCGCCGTGGTGCGCGAATGCATGTCGGGATTGGCTTCGTTCTCGAACTGGCGCGTGAGGAACCAGCCGTGCGTCTTGGCGAGTTCCTGTGCCTTCTCGACCATGCCCATGCCGCGGCCGGCGGCCGGCGTGAGGATCACCTTGGCGCCGAGGAAACGCATCAGCTTGCGGCGCTCCACGGAGAAGGTCTCCGCCATGGTGACGACCAGCGGGTACCCCTTCTGCGCGCAGACCATGGCAAGCCCGATGCCGGTGTTGCCGGATGTAGCTTCAATCACGGTCTGCCCGGGCTTGAGCTCGCCGGATTTTTCCGCCGCCTCGATGACGCCGAGCGCGAGACGGTCCTTGACTGAACCAAGCGGGTTGAAGGCCTCGATCTTGACGTAGAGATTGATGCCTTTCGGCGCCAGTTTGTTGATCTTGACCACCGGCGTGTTGCCGACGGTTTCCAGAATGTTTGCGAATTTGGTCATGGATTGATCCTCCCAGCTTTTATCGGACGGCCGCCTCACATATTGAGGACGCGCCCGTAAGCATCGAGCACCGCTTCCTTCATCATCTCCGATAGCGTCGGATGCGGGAAGACGGTATGCATCAATTCTTCTTCAGTGGTCTCGAGGTTCATCGCCACCACGTAGCCCTGGATCAGTTCGGTCACCTCGGCGCCGACCATGTGTGCGCCGAGCAATTGCCCAGTCTTCTTGTCGAAAATGACTTTCACAAGCCCCTGGTCCTCACCGAGCGCAATTGCCTTGCCGTTGCCGACGAAAGGAAATCGCCCGACGCGGATGTCGAGTTTCTTTTCCTTGGCGGCCTGCTCAGTGAGGCCGACGGAAGCAACCTGCGGCGTGCAATAGGTGCAGCCAGGGATCATCAATTTGTTCATCGGGTGCGGATGCAGGCCCTTGATCGCCTCGATGCAGACCACGCCCTCGTGCTCGGCCTTGTGCGCCAGCATCGGCGGGCCGGCGACGTCGCCGATGGCGTAGATGCCCGGCACGTCGGTTTTGCTGAATTGATCGACGACGACGCAGCCACGATCGGTTTTGACTCCGAGCTTTTCCAACCCGAGTTTCTCGATATTGCCGACCACGCCGACGGCGGAAATGACGCGCTCGACTTCCAGCGTCTGAATCTTTGTTCCTTCTTTGCCGCCCGCCTCGATGGTGGCGACGACGCTGTCGGCTTTCTTGTCGAGCTTCACCACTTTGGCGTTGGTGTGGATCTTGATGCCCTGCTTCTCGAAGCTCTTGCGCGCTAACGTCTGGATCTCGTGGTCCTCGACAGGCAGGATCTGCGGCAACACCTCAACGACCGTCACGTCCGCGCCGAGCGTGCGATAGAACGAGGCAAACTCGATGCCGATGGCGCCGGAGCCGACCACCAGCAGCGATTTCGGAATGGCCGGCGGCACCATGGCCTCGAAATAGGTCCAGACCAGCTTCTTATCGGGCTCGAGGCCCGGCAGCACGCGCGGCCGCGCACCGGTGGCGATGATGATGTGCTTGGCCTGATACTGGCCGGGGCCAAGCGCGCCTTTAAGCGCCTCGGTTTTTGATGGATTGACGGTGACCTTGCCGGGCGCGTCGATGACGGCTTCGCCCCAGATGACCTGCACCTTGTTCTTCTTCATCAGGAAGCCCACGCCGTCGTTGAGGCGCTTCGACACCGCGCGCGAGCGTTTAACGACCGCGGCCGGGTCGTAGCTGACATTGTCGGCTTTGAGCCCGTAGTCCTTGGCGTGCTGCATGTAGTGGAAAATCTCGGCCGAGCGCAGCAGCGCCTTGGTCGGAATGCAGCCCCAGTTGAGGCAGATGCCGCCGAGATAATCGCGCTCGACGATGGCGGTCTTGAAGCCGAGTTGCGCCGCGCGAATGGCGGTGACGTAGCCGCCGGGGCCGGAGCCGATGATCAGGACGTCAAAGGAGGTATCCGCCACTTAGCGTCTCCACTGGCATTAAGTCGGTCTTGGGACCCTTCGTCTCCCATATGGAGGTAGGTCAATCAAGCCGCGTAGCGGGCCGGGATACCCATTGAATGTAACCCAATTGGGGAATCTAATTTCGTCCAAAATCAGAGCCCTAGGGAGGCAACCATGCTCTTTTCGCCGCGCCAGTTGGTCGCCGGTTTTGCTGCCGTCCTTTTGACCGCCCAATGCGCGGCTGCCGCCGAGATCAAGGTTTTCAGCACGATCGGCGTCAAGAGCGTGCTAGAGGAGCTAGCGCCGAAATTCGAGACGGCGACGGGCAACAAGCTCAACATCACCTGGAGCACCGCAACGCTGCTGACCAAGCGCGTCGAGGCAGGTGAAATGGCCGACGTTTTGATCCTAGGGCGCGGCAATGTCGAGACCCTGCTAAAGGCCGGCAAGATCGCGCCCGGCTCAGAAGTGATCTTGCCGAAGTCGATCATTGCTATCGCCGTGAAAAAAGGCGCGGCCAAGCCGGACATTTCCACACCTGAGGCGCTCAAGAAGACATTGCTGGCGGCAAAAGCCATTACTTATTCTAACCCGGCTGCCGGCGGCGCCAGTGGCGTCTATTTTTCCAAGCAACTCGAGAAGTTGGGCATTGCGGACCAGCTCAAGGGCAAGACCAGGTTCCCGCCGGCCGGCGGCTTTGCCGCTAAACTTCTGGTGAGCGGCGAAGCCGATCTCGCCGTGCAGACGACGCCCGAACTGGCCTCTGTTGGCGGCATCGAAGTGATCGGGCCGCTGCCGGGCGATATGGCCTTTACTGCCGAGTTCGCGGCAGGCGTCGGGTCCGGCGCAACGCAGCCGGCCGCCGCCAAGGCGCTGCTCAAATTCCTGACCACGCCGGAAGCGCAGGCGCTGTTCAAGGCGAAGGGGTTCAATCCGGCGTGAGGATCACACGACCATCATCACCGGGTTTTCGATCAGCTTCTTGAACGCGACGATGAGTTCGGCGCCGAGCGCGCCGTCGACGGCGCGGTGATCGCAGGACAGCGTCACGCTCATGATGGTGGCGACGGCAAGCTGGCCGTTGCGCACCACCGCCCGCTCCTCGCCGGTGCCGACCGCCAGAATCGTCGATTGCGGCGGATTGATCACTGCGGTGAAGTCCTTGATGCCGTACATGCCGAGGTTCGACACCGAGGTGGTGCCGCCGAGATATTCGTGCGGCTTGAGCTTGCGCGCCCGCGCCCGCGCGGCGAGGTCGCGCATCTCGTTGGAGATCGCCGACAGCGACTTGCTCTCGGCTTGGCGCACGATCGGAGTGATCAGCCCGCTCGGCAGCGCCACCGCCACGCCGACGTCGGAATGCTTGTGCTTGAGCATGCCGGCTTCGGTCCAACTGACGTTGGCGTCGGGCACACGTTGCAGCGCCAGCGCCAGTGCCTTGATGACGAAGTCGTTGACCGACAGCTTGTAGGCCGGCTTGCCGTCCTTGTCCTTGGGCGCGGCGGCGTTGATTTCCTCGCGTGCGGCGACGAGCTTGCCGATATCGCAGTCCATGGTCTCGTAGAAATGCGGGATGGACTGCACGGATGCCGTCAGGCGTTGCGCGATGGTGCGGCGCATGCCGTCGTGCGGCGCGAAGTCGTAGGAGCCCTCCTCGTACAGCGACAGGATCTGCTTGTCCGATAGTGTAGGAGCCACCGGCGCCCCGGCCGCCGGCGCAAGTGCGGTTGCAGCGCCCGGGGCGCGCAGTCCCTTGCCGGACTTGGCGGCTTCGATGTCGCGCGCGATCACCCGGCCGTGCGGACCGGACCCCGATACGCGCGAGAGATCGATGCCGGTTTCTTTGGCGAGGCGACGAGCGAGCGGAGAGGAAAACACTCTATTGCCGCCAGTAGATCCCGCCCCCTCACCCGCCGCACTGCGCGCGGCGACCTCTCCCACCGGGGGAGAGCTGAACGGAGCGCGCGGCGCGATCGGCGGAACCCCCTCTCCCCTTGTGGGATAAGGTTGGGGTGAGGGGGTTGAAGCGATTGATGTTTTCGCTGGAGCGGCTTTCGGCGCGGCCTTCGCACCAGCGGCCGCCGCCTTTACGTCCTCGCCCTCGCCGGCCAGCACCGCGATGACCGAATTCACCGCCACGTCCTGCGTGCCTTCCGGCACCACGATCTTGGCCAGCGTGCCCTCGTCGACCGCCTCGTATTCCATCGTCGCCTTGTCGGTCTCGATCTCGGCGATGACGTCGCCCGATTTGATCTTGTCGCCCTCTTTCTTGAGCCAACGCGCCAGATTGCCCCTCTCCATCGTGGGCGACAGCGCAGGCATGAGGATGTTGGTGGGCATAACGAGCGCTTACCGGTAGCAGACGGTTTTGGCCGCCTCGACCACTTCGGCGACCGAAGGCAGCGCCAGTTTCTCTAGATTGGCCGCGTAAGGCATCGGCACGTCCTTGCCTGTGACGCGCAGCACCGGTGCGTCGAGATAATCGAAAGCGTGCTCCACGAGCCGTGCCGCGATCTCAGCGCCGACGCCGGACTGCGCCCAGCCTTCTTCGACGGTGACGCAGCGCCCGGTTTTCTGTACCGAGGCGACGATGGTGTCAGTGTCAACCGGCTTGAGCGTGCGCAGGTCGATCACCTCGGCGTCGATGCCCTGCCCGGCCAATTCTTCGGCGGCCTTGAGCGCATACGACATGCCCATCGACCAGGCGACGATGGTGACGGCGTTGCCGGCGCGCGCGATCTTCGCCTTGCCGATCGGCAGCACGAAATCGTCGAGCTTCGGCACCGGCGAGGAATGGCCGTAGAGGATTTCGTTTTCCAGGAACACCACCGGATTCGGATCGCGGATCGCGGCTTTCAACAGGCCCTTGGCGTCGGCTGCGTTCGACGGCGCGATCACCTTCAGGCCCGGGATGTGCGAGTACCAAGAAGAATAGTCCTGGCTGTGCTGGGCGGCGACGCGAGCCGCCGGGCCGTTGGGTCCGCGGAACACGATCGAGCAGCCCATCTGGCCGCCCGACATGTAAAGCGTCTTAGCCGCCGAATTGATGATCTGGTCCATCGCCTGCATGGCGAAGTTGAAGGTCATGAACTCAACGATCGGCTTCAAGCCGGCGAGCGCGGCGCCGACGCCGAGACCGGCAAAGCCGTGTTCGGTGATCGGCGTGTCGATGACGCGCTTGTCGCCGAACTCCTGCAACAGGCCTTGCGTGACCTTGTAGGCGCCCTGATATTCGGCGACCTCCTCGCCCATCACGAACACGTCCTCATCGCGCCGCATCTCCTCGGCCATGGCGTCGCGCAACGCTTCGCGCATGGTCATGGTGACCATCTCGGTGCCTTCAGGGATATCGGGATCGCTGGCGGCTTGGACGGCCGGCGCTTCGGGCGCTGGCACCGCTTTCGGCGCCGGCTTGGCTTCAGGCTTTTCCGGCTTCGCGGCGGGCGCGGGCTTCGTCTGTGACGCCGGCTTACTAGCCGCGATCGCCGATTGGTCCTCGTCCTCGCCCAAGATTATTGCGATCGGCGTGTTCACCGCGACATCGGCGGTGCCTTCCGGCACGAGAATCTTGCCGAGCGTGCCCTCGTCGGCCGCCTCCACCTCCATCGTTGCCTTGTCAGTCTCAATCTCGGCGATGACGTCGCCCGACTTGACGCGGTCGCCCTCCTTCTTGAGCCATTTGGCGAGGTTGCCCTTCTCCATCGTGGGCGACAACGCAGGCATGAGTACTTCGATCGGCATGGGCGCTACGCTGTCCTACTCATACCCGGTAGACGTCGGTGTAAAGCTCGGAGGCGGCGGGCTCCGGATCGTGGGTGGCAAATTCGGCGGCCTGGTTGATCAAGTCGCGCACTTCGCCATCGATCTTCTTCAACTCGTCTTCTTTGGCAAATTTCTTGTCGAGAATGCGGGCGCGCGCCATGTCGATGGGATCGTGGTGCGTACGCACCTCTTCGACTTCCTCGCGCGTGCGGTACTTTGCCGGATCTGACATCGAATGGCCACGGTAACGGTAGGTGAGCATCTCTAGAATGAAAGGCCCCTTGCCAGTCCGGCACCATGCCGCTGCCTTCTCTCCCGCTGCCTTGACCGCGCGCACGTCCATGCCGTCCACTTGCTCGCCTGGAATGTTGAAGGACGCGCCGCGCTTCGACAAATTAGTCTGGGCCGAAGCGCGCGAGATCGAGGTGCCCATGGCATAGCGGTTGTTTTCGATCACGTAGATGACCGGCAGCTTCCACAACTCGGCCATGTTGAAGCTCTCGTAGACCTGGCCCTGGTTGGCGGCGCCATCGCCGAAATACGTGACCGAGATCTTGCCGTTGTCGCGGTAGCGGTTGGCGAAGGCCAAGCCGGTGCCAAGCGGCACCTGCGCGCCGACAATGCCGTGGCCGCCGTAGAAGCCCTTCTCGACGCTGAACATGTGCATCGAGCCGCCCTTGCCCTTGGAATAGCCGTGCGCGCGGCCGGTGAGTTCTGCCATCACGCCTTTGGGCTCCATGCCGGTCGCGATCATGTGGCCGTGGTCGCGGTAACCAGTGATGACCGCATCGCCGGGCTGCAGCGCCATTTGCATGCCGACCACCACGGCCTCCTGGCCGATATAGAGGTGGCAAAAGCCGCCGATCAGCCCCATGCCGTACATCTGGCCGGCTTTCTCCTCGAAGCGGCGGATGGTCAGCATGGTTCGGTAGGCGGACAGCTCTTCGTCCCTGCTGAAATCAGCCACCGGCGTGCCTGTTTCTTTGGCATCGGCGTTTGGTTTTTTCTTGGCGACCGCCATTGGCACTCCCTACGAAAGCTTCCGCGCAATAGTGACCGGGCCGCGGTTCGGCTTTGCGACCTCCCAATAGCTTAAATCGACTGCGGGTGAAAGCGCGAGGCTGCCGGGCGACCCCATGTGGCTGAATCTGCGTGGAACAAGGAAAAATGGATACTAGCGGTGGATAACGCTGGTGCGCGTCAGCGTGGGTGGGTCAGTAGAACGAGATCGTGCGGGTCGGTGAGCCCAAGCAGCGCGCGGGCGCGCTCGTCCAGCATGTCTGGATCGATTCGATCGGAACGCAGCAGCGCCACCCGCCGCTCCCAAAGTGCGCGTTCGGCTTTCAGATGGATGAGTTCGCCTTGCATGGTCGCCAACTGCTGGTCGAGGTCGGCTTGGGCCCGCAGACCGTGATTGCCGGTGAAGGCATTGACCGCAAAATAGCCGATGTACAGCACGGCGAAGGTATAGAGGCCGAGTGCAGTCAGGATGGTGCGGCGGCGGCGATGGGAGATCATAACCGCGCAAAATGCAGGAATCGCGTTAAGGCGTCTTTAACGCCAGGCGCCGCCCGCCCAATTCGTCACGTATGGCCGCAGCTCGTTGAGCGGCAACTTGCCCAGCCCCTTTTCGCCACCGATTCCCAGTGCACAACTGCTAACGGCCCGCTTTCAAGGCCCCGCGTCCGGCATATTTCGCCTGCGCGCCGAGTTCCTCTTCGATACGTAGCAATTGATTGTATTTCGCGGTGCGGTCGGCGCGCGCCAGCGAGCCGGTCTTGATCTGCCCGCAAGTAGTGGCGACGGCGAGATCGGCAATGGTGGAATCTTCCGTCTCGCCCGAGCGGTGCGACATCACCGCGGTGTAGCCGGCCTTATGTGCCATCTCGACGGCGGCGAGCGTCTCGGTCAGCGTGCCGATCTGGTTGACTTTGATCAGGATCGAATTGGCGACCCCGTCCTTGATGCCTTTGGCAAGCCGCTCGACATTGGTGACGAAGATATCGTCGCCAACCAGCTGACAATTGTCGCCGATCAGATCGGTGACGATTTTCCAACCCGCCCAATCGTCCTCGGCCATGCCGTCCTCGATCGACACAATCGGGTAGGCCTTAATTAGGCTGGCGAGGTACTCGGCTTGCTGTTGGGGCGACCGCGTCTTGTTTTCGCCCGCGTAGACGTAGGCGCCGTTCTTGAAGAATTCGCTGGCGGCCGGATCGAGCGCGATCATCACGTTGCCGCCGGGTTTGTAGCCGGCTTTTTCGATGGCCTGCATGACGAAGTCGAGCGCGGCCTCCGCCGATTTCAGGTTAGGCGCAAAGCCGCCCTCGTCGCCGACATTGGTGTTGAGCCCGGCGGATTTAAGTTGCGCCTTCAAGGTCTGGAAAATCTCCGACCCGGCCCGCAGAGCTTCCGCGAACGTCGGCGCCCCGACCGGCATGATCATGAATTCCTGGAAGTCGATGGGGTTGTCGGCATGCACGCCGCCATTGACGATGTTCATCATCGGCACCGGAAGCACGCGTGCGGCAGTGCCGCCGACGTAGCGATAGAGCGGCATCTGCCTGGCGATGGCCGCGGCCTTGGCGACGGCGAGTGAGACGCCGAGAATGGCATTGGCGCCGAGCCGGCGCTTGTTGGGCGTGCCGTCGAGATCGATCATCGTTTGGTCGATCTTGGCCTGTTCTTCGGCCTCCATGCCGCCGAGCGCGTCGTAAATCTCGCCGTTGACCGCATCGACCGCTTGGCGCACGCCCTTGCCGCCGTATCGTTTCTTGTCGCCGTCGCGCAACTCGACCGCCTCGTGTGTGCCGGTCGAGGCGCCGGAGGGCACCGCGGCGCGGCCCTTCGAGCCGTCTTCCAGGACGACATCAACTTCGACGGTCGGATTGCCGCGGCTGTCGAGGAGTTCGCGGCCAACAATATCGGTAATGGCGGTCATGGTGGTTCCCGGTTTTGGGGCCGTTTCTACAGGCCACAATGGGTCTTGTCATGGCCTAAGAAAGCGGGGCAATAGTCTGCCCATGGCAAAAAAAACGCTTCAACTCGGCCGGCCTGCGCCCATCCCGGCATCCCCCAAGGATGCTGTGATCGACCGCGTGGCCAATCCGCACACCGATACCGATTATCTCGCCCGCTTCACCGCGCCGGAATTCACAACGCTGTGCCCAATCACCGGCCAGCCCGATTTTGCTCATCTGGTGATCGACTACGCGCCGGGGCGTTTCCTGGTCGAGTCGAAGTCGCTCAAGCTCTATCTCAACAGTTTCCGCAATCACGGCTCTTTCCACGAAGATTGCACGGTCGCCGTCGGCAAGACGCTGGTGGCGCGGCTCGAGCCGAAATGGTTGCGCATTGGCGGCTATTGGTACCCGCGTGGCGGCATGCCGATCGACGTGTTCTGGCAGGCTGGCCGACTGCCGAAAGGCGTCTGGGTCCCCGACCAGGGCGTCGCGCCCTATCGAGGGCGCGGTTAGACCGTCGACGGTTGCGGCCGCCGCAGCCAATGCGCGCAGGTGAAACCGACGGCGACCAAAACTGCCGCGCCGAACAGCAACACCGGCATCAGTCCGATCGTCGAAAGACCCGCGCCGTACACGACGGGTCCGATCGCTTGGCCGAGAAAGAAGAAGAACGAATGCAGCGCCATGGCCGAGCCGCGCGCAGTCGGCACCAGTTCACTCGCATAGATTTGGACGACGGCGTGGAGCATGTAGAAGCCGAAGCCGAGCAGCGCGAAGTTGGCGAACTCGATCGGCCAAAAAAAGCGCGCCGCGATCACCGTGAGGCAAAAGCCTAACGCGCTGCCGCCGAACTGCATCATGCGCGTCTCACCAAGCCACGGAAGCAGTCGCGACACCAGCGCGCCATAGAGTGCACCGCCGACACCAAAGCCCGCCAGCACGATGCCGGCGATGGAGGCCTTGGTTTCGCCGGCCTCGTGCAGCATGGTCGCGATGTAGGGGAAGCAGCCGTACATGAACACGGCTTCGAGAAACACCGTGCCGAAGCAGATCTTGGCCAACGGATTACGTAAGATCGCTCGATAGTTCGGCAGGAGCCTGGACAAGTCGGCGTGACCTGACACGCCGCCGACGCCGCGAAATCCCGGCGTCGCGGCAATCAGCGCAATCAAGCCCAAAGCCCCTGTGACAAAAAACACGCCGCGCCACCCGGCCAAATCGCCGACCACACCGGCGCTGGTCGCGCCCAACAGGTTTCCGGTCATGATCGCGAACAACAGGCGGCCCATCGCCACCTGCCGCTCATGAACCGGGATGTTATCGCCGACAAGTGCAAAGGCGATCGGCACCACTCCGCCGGCGGCAAGTCCGGCAATCACGCGGCCGGCCGCGAGCAACGGAAAATTCGGCGCCAAGCCGCAAGCCAAAGTGGCCGCGGTGACGACGAACAGACAAAGCAGCATCAGCCGCGCCTTGCTGAACATATCGGCGAGCGCGCCGAGCACCGGCTGCACCAGTGCATAAGGCAGCGTGAAGGCGGTCGACAGCAGTGCCGCGGTCGCCGGCTCGACGTTGAGCTCGACCGCGATCTGCGGGATCACTGGGTCGGTCGAGCGGATGAACAGCGCACAGGCAAAGACGACGAAGGCCACGAGATTGAGCGTGCGTGTCATCTATACAAGCAGCCTGCTGGAGGGTCAGCGTTTCGCCATCCGGTCGAATTCGACCAGGGTGCGCAACAGCGGCTCCAACTCCTTCAACGGCATCATGTTGGGGCCGTCGGAAGGCGCGCGATCTGGATCCTGATGGGTTTCG
Organism: uncultured Alphaproteobacteria bacterium; assembly: GCA_963753455.1. Lineage (GTDB taxonomy): Bacteria > Pseudomonadota > Alphaproteobacteria > Rhizobiales > Xanthobacteraceae > Pseudolabrys. The sequence goes on from CAVWDA010000003.1 coordinate 31,387, forward strand.
ATGAACACCCCAGCGACACCGACCGCGACTGCCGCGCGCGCCAGCACGGGGACGAATTCGCGCTCGCCGCCCGATGACGTGCCCTGCCCGCCCGGCTGCTGCACCGAATGGGTGGCGTCGAAGATCACCGGTGCGCCGGTCGTGCGCGCGAGGATCGGCAAGGCGCGCATGTCGGAGACCAGCGTGTTGTAGCCGAAGGATGCCCCGCGCTCGGTCACTAAAATATTGGCGTTGCCGGCGCCGGTGATTTTCTCGACCACGTTCTGCATGTCCCAGGGCGCCAGGAACTGGCCCTTCTTCACGTTGACGGCCTTCCCGGTTTTGGCGGCGGCAATCAACAGATCGGTTTGCCGGCAAAGGAAAGCCGGGATTTGTAATACGTCGACCGCTGGCGCGACGCGCGCGCACTGCGCGGCATCGTGCACATCGGTCAGGACCGGAATTTTCAATGTGTCGCGGATTTCGGCGAAGATAGGCAGCGCCGCATCGAGGCCGATGCCGCGCGCACTCTTGGCCGACGTACGGTTGGCCTTGTCGAAGGAGGTCTTGTAGACGAGACCGATGCCGACGCGCGCCGCGATCTCTTTGAGGGCGCCCGCGATTTCCAGCGCATGCGCGCGGCTTTCCAACTGGCACGGCCCGGCGATCAGCGCCAGCGGCAAGGCGTTGCCGAAGCGCACGGCGCCGATGGCGACGGTTGAGTTTGGTTTCTGATCCAAGACGGTTTGCCCTCGCGGGCGAGACCATGAAGCGGCAAAGCTGCCTGGTCAACGGGCGGGTTCGAATACCAGCACGGCGCCCATGGCGTCCTCGCGGCCGATCACAGCGGAATTCCCGGCGTAAAGCCCGGCCGTCCCAGCGAGTTCGGGCGTGCCTTGCAGCATGCTTACGTCGGCCGCGGTGAAACGCAGCGCCGCCAGCCGGGCACCGCTGGAGACGTCCGGCGCCTTGACGCCGTAGCGATTGAGGAACGCAGCCGGTGTTGTGACCTCGATGGCGCCGCGCGGCGTTTCAATCTTGAAGCCATCATTGACCGCTTGTGCCTCGGACCCGGCGAACTTTTGCATGAATCCCTGATGGCGCGCGGGCTCATAGGCGACAACAACGACGCCGGCGACGGCCGAGACGCCGTTGGCGTGCTTTTGGAACGCCGGATTCCAGAAAGTCTCCGGGTAATGCTGCTGGCAGGTGAAGAAGCCGGTACTCGGCGCAGCACCGTCGCGCGCGAAGGCAAGTGTAAAAGCAACCGTCACCGACGCGCCATCTGGGCGTTTGCCCTCACGCGCGAAGTCATACAGATCGAAGTCACCGATTTCGTTCTTACGGAAATCCTCTGCGTCCTGAGCCCCGCTGCCCTTAAGCACGAGCATCGACAGGCCCTGCTCATGGTCGAGAAAATCGCGATTGAAGGCGCCGAATGAAAAGTGTCGTGGCCCATGTGGCGAAATTCCACCGGGGTCGGTCACCGCAAGCAATTCAACGAACGTGGCCGGCAATTGGATTATATGGTTTTGCGTGCCCCAGGCGCGCGGATGCCGGTTGCGCGCACCGACCGTGAAGCCGAGGCCGCGGTAAAGCGCGACGGCCGCGTCGAGATCGCGCACGGCGTGAACGATGTGATCGAGGCCGCGGGGCATGAACACCCTTTCATTGACCGTGCATTGCCGCCATATGCATCGATTGAGTTTAGATGCGCATCCGCCAACATGTGGGATTTCAAATGACCAGCAAATCACGAACAGGCCGGCGTCGCGACAAACATCCGCTATCGCCCGATGCGGCGACCAAAAAAGCCAAACAGGCCGAGCGGCTCGCCAAGGGGATGTATCAGACCAAGCTGCAAGGCGCCCAGCGGCGCGACGCGCAAGACAAGATGCGCCGGCCGTATGACTGACTGCGGAGAGCCTTACACCAACCGGCTCTGCTCTACCGCCGCGCCGATGAAACTCGCGAACAGTGGATGCGGCTCGAACGGCCGCGATTTGAGCTCGGGATGGAATTGCACGCCGATGAACCAGGGATGGTCCTCGTATTCGATAATCTCGGGCAAAATCCCGTCGGGCGACATGCCTGAAAAGCGCACGCCGTGCTGCTCGAGCCGGCCTTTGTAGCCGGTGTTGACCTCATAACGATGGCGGTGGCGCTCTGAGATTTCCGTGGTGCCATAAATACCGGCGACGCGGCTGCCGCGCGTCAGCGCCGCTGGATAGGCGCCGAGCCGCATGGTACCGCCGAGGTCGCCGCCGTCCATCCGCCGTTGCAATTCATTACCCTTGAGCCATTCTGTCATCAGGCCGACCACGGGCTCGGTTGTTGGGCCGAACTCGGTCGAATTAGCCTGCTCGATGCCACACAGATTGCGCGCCGCCTCCAGCACTGCCATCTGCATTCCGAAACAGATGCCGAAATACGGAACCTGGCGCAGGCGCGCGAATTGCGCCGCGCGAATTTTGCCTTCCGCACCGCGCTGTCCGAACCCGCCTGGCACCAGGATGCCATTGACGTGTTCCAGAAACGGCGCCGGGTCCTCGTTCTCGAACACTTCCGACTCGATCCAATCGAGATTGACCTTGACCTTGTTGGCGATGCCGCCGTGCGAGAGCGCCTCCGTCAGCGATTTGTAGGCGTCCTTCATGCCGGTGTATTTTCCGACGATCGCGATGGTAACTTCACCTTCCGGATTGCGGATGCGCTCGTTGATAATGTGCCAGCGTGCGAGATCCGGCGCCGCCATCGGATCAAGACCGAAGGCTTCCAGCACTTCCCGGTCGAGGCCGGCTTCGTGATAGGCCTCCGGCACCGCATAGATGTTGTCGACGTCGCGCGCTTCGATCACGGCGTTTTCGCGCACATTGCAGAACAGCGCGAGCTTGCGCCGTTCGCCGTGCGGGATCGGGCGGTCCGTGCGGCAAAGCAGAATGTCGGGCTGGATGCCGATCGAGCGCAATTCCTTGACCGAATGCTGCGTCGGCTTGGTCTTCAGTTCACCGGCGCTCGGAATGAACGGCAGCAGTGTCAGATGGATATAGACCGCGTGATGGCGCGGCAGATCGTTGCCCATCTGCCGGATGGCCTCGAAGAACGGTAGGCCCTCGATGTCACCGACAGTGCCGCCGACCTCGCAGAGCACGAAATCGAAGCCGTCATTACCGTCGCGGATGAAGTCCTTGATGGCGTTGGTGACGTGCGGGATGACCTGGATGGTGGCGCCGAGATAGTCGCCGCGCCGCTCTTTGGTGAGAATATCCTGGTAGATACGGCCGGTGGTGATGTTGTCCATGCGCGTCGCTGGCCGCCCGGTGAAGCGCTCGTAATGGCCGAGGTCGAGATCGGTCTCGGCCCCGTCGTCGGTGACGAACACTTCGCCATGCTGGTAGGGCGACATCGTGCCGGGATCGACGTTGAGATAGGGGTCGAGCTTGCGCAGGCGCACCTTGTAGCCGCGCGCCTGTAGCAGTGCGCCGAGCGCCGCGGATGCGAGACCCTTACCGAGTGAGGAGACCACGCCGCCGGTGATGAAAATGTACCGCGCCATGGGGCCTAACCTGTAAGCCCGCCAAATCAATTCGACGAGCGCGAAAATCTCAGAGCCGATCTGTGGCTGTGCGAAATTCCAGAAATTTCCACAGCCAAGCGCAGTTGGATCAGCATTCTCATGCTCCACCTGAGAGCCGTTTAGGCCTCACATTGCAACCCCGCTCCCTAACGCCGAAGGGCCGGTTTCCCGGCCCTTCGTCAGCTTCTTATTTCGATTGCGGCACCTGCGGCCCGGCCGGCGCCGCGGGGGCGGCCGGCGGCGCGGCAGGCGTGCCGGGTAACTGATTGAGAATCCCATTCGGGCTGAGCGGCGCATTCGGTCCAGGCGCAGTTGGCGCCGGACGGCCGCCCTGAAGGATCGAGCTCGGCTTGCGGTTTATGCCGGCGAGGATCGACAGGATCAAACTGGTCGCGAAGAACAGCCCTGCCAAGATCGCGGTGGCGCGGGTGAGCACGTTGGCGGTGCCGCGGCTGGTCATGAAGCCCGCAGTCGAGCCGATACCCAGCCCCCCGCCTTCCGACTTCTGCAGCAGCACCACGCCGATCAAGGCGAGCACCAGCATCAGATGGATCACAATAACGACGTGCTGCATAAGGCCTCAATCCGTTCAAACCAGGCAGTCCGGGCTGTCCGCCCAGGCGGTGCTTCGAGAGCTATATAGGAATTTGCCGCGGTCTCTACACGATCACGGCTGCTATTTCCACCCCGGCCGGGACTAGCGGTAAACCGCGGCAATCGCGAGGAAATCGGTCGCTTTGAGGCTGGCGCCGCCGACCAAGGCGCCATTCACATCGGGAATGGTCAGCAGTTCCTTAGCGTTGGAAGGCTTGACCGAACCACCATAGAGGATGCGGACGCCGGCACCCGCGGCGCCACACTGCTCGGTGAGTTTCTTGCGGATGAAGGCATGGACCTCAGCCACATCGGACGGACTCGGGGTCAGCCCGGTACCGATTGCCCAGACCGGCTCGTACGCAATCACCAGGTTGTTTGCGCGGTCGGGCAGCGACCCGTCGAGTTGGCTTCCGATGACCGCCAAGGTCTGCCCGCTTTGCCGCTCGGCGTGCTGCTCGCCAATGCAGACAATCGCGACCAAGCCGGCGCGGTGCGCGGCCGTCGCTTTGGCGCGTACCTGAGCATCGGTTTCATGATGTTCGGTGCGCCGCTCGGAATGGCCGACGATCACTGCCACCGCCCCCACATCCTTAAGCATTTCAGCGGCGATATCGCCGGTATGGGCGCCCGAGGACGCGGCATGGCAATCCTGTCCGCCGATGACCACCGCGGAACCGCGCGCGGCGGCGGCGAACTCCGCGATCAGGGTGGCCGGCGGGCAGACCATAAGATCGGCCTTGATCCCGGCCGCGCCGTTGACGATCTTGGTCAACTCGCCTTCAGACGCAGCGAACCCGTTCATCTTCCAATTGCCCGCCACCAGCGGCACGAGATAGGCCGGCGCCATGTTTAGGTCCTTTTCCTGGTGCGGTTACCAGACCCGGCGCGCGGGCGCCAGAGCGGTCCGGCCGTAAGCCGATCCTTCATGAGTTGCAAGGAGTTGACCCGCTCCCTATAAGGGCGCGACCAACCCTTCATTTTGCCGTTATCGTCGTCCGGGAGGAACGCAGCCCATGCTCCGCGGTATCCACAAAGCCTCCTCGACTTGGCTCGGCCGGGGCGTCATGGCCGTCATCATGGGCGGACTGGTTATCAGCTTCGCTATCTGGGGCATCGGCGATATTTTTCGCGGATTCGGCGTCAACTCGGCGGTCAAAATCGGCAACACCGAGATATCGATCGAACAGTTCCGCCAGTTTTACACCGAGCGCCTGCAACAGATCGGGCGGCAGCTTAACCGTCCGATCACGACCGACCAGGCGCGCGCGCTCGGCATAGACCGGCAGGTGCTCGGGCAGTTGGTGGCCGAAACCACGCTCGACGAGCAAGCCAAAGCCTTACATCTCGGCATCAGCAACGCCGAGATCGCCCGTCGCATCACCAACGATCCCAATTTCCGCGGCATCAATGGCGCGTTCGACCACGACCGATTTGAGCAGATCATCCGGCAAGCCGGATTTACCGAATCGCGGTTTGTCGAGGAACAGCGGCGCGTCATCTTGCGCCGACAGATCGCGCTCAGCATCGGCGGCGATTTTGTCGTGCCGACCACTGCGATGAAGTCGTTCAATCAATATCAAAACGAGAAACGCACCATCGCGTACCTGGCGTTGGGGCCGGCACAGGTTGGCGCCATCCCTTCGCCGGCGCCGGAGGCGCTCAGCAAATATTTCGAGGAGCGCAAGATTCTGTTTCGCGCGCCCGAATACCGCAAGATCACCGTGCTGGCGATGTCGGCGGCCGAACTTGCCAAGCCGGAGGCAGTCACCGATGCCGAGGCCAAGACCTATTTCGAGCAGCACAAAGCGGGCTACGGCGTGGCCGAGCGTCGCGAGCTAAAGCAAATCGTGTTCCAGAAGCCGGAAGACGCCGCGGCCGCGCATGAGCGTATCGCAAAAGGCGCGAGCTTCGCCGATATCGCCAAAGAACGCGGTTTGAAAGAAAGCGATATCGACGTCGGCATGGTGACCAAAGCCGAAATTATCGACCCGGCGGTCGCCGACGCGGCCTTTGCGCTCAAGTCTGGCGAGGTTAGTGCGCCGGTTAAGGGCCGTTTTGGTACCGTACTGCTGCAGGTCGGAAAGATAGAACCGGGAAGCCAGAAAACCTTTGACGAAGTCGCACCGCAGATCAAGCGCGAGATCGCCGAGAGCCGTGCCAGAACCGAAATCGGAAATCTGCGCGACAAGTTCGAGGACGAGCGCGCCGCCGGCTCCACACTGGCCGAAGCCGCCAAAAAGCTTGGCCTCAAGTCCCGTACCATCGATGCGGTCGACCGCTCCGGCCGTGGACCAGACGAAAAGCCAATCGCCGACCTGCCGACCAAGCCGGACGTAATCGCGGCGGCCTTCGCGAGCGACGTCGGGGTCGACAACGATCCGCTGCAATTGTCGAACGGCGGCTATCTATGGTTTGACGTTACCGGAATTACGCCGGCGCACGACCGCACGCTCGACGAGGTGAAAGACAAGGTCGCGGCGCGCTGGCGCGACGACGAAATCGCCAAGCGCCTGCAAGCCAAGGCGGATGAGATGGTCGGCAAGCTCAAAGCCGGCACCGCGTTGGATCAGCTTGCCACCGAATCCGGACTTAAAGTTGTAACCGCAAGCGACTTGCAGCGCGGCAAGCCAGGCGGCTTCGCGCCGGCCAAGCTGGTGGAGGCGGCATTCAAGATACCGAAGGGCGTGCCGGCGAGCGCCGAGGGCGATCAGGAAACCACTCGCTTTGTGTTCCGTGTGACCGACGTGACGGATCCCCCTATCGATCCCATTGCGAGCAAGCAGCTCACAACGTTGCTGCAGAACTCATACTCCGACGACATCGTGGGTGCCTATGTCACGCGGCTTGAAAGCGACTTCGGCGTCACGTTCAACCAGCAGGCACTGAATCAGGTCATCGGCGGCGCTCCGGCCAATAGCGGCAATACGAACGACTACTACTGATCCCATGCAGATTGAGCCTTCGGAAACGGTCTTCGCCGAGCGTTACGGCCGCGGCCAGGCGCAGGTGGTGTGGACCACGCTGGTCGCCGACCTGGAGACACCGGTCTCTGCTTTCTTGAAGCTCGGCGGCGGCAAGCCGATGAGCTTCCTGCTGGAATCGGTGGAGGGCGGCGCGGTGCGCGGCCGCCATTCGATCATCGGCATAGAACCGGACCTGATCTGGCGCGCCAATGGCACGCAGGCCGAGATCAATCACAGCGCACGCTCGAAGCCGGACACTTTCGCGCCCTGTCCCGAGCCCCCGCTCTCGGCCTTGCGCACGCTGATCGCCGAAAGCCGCATCGAATTGCCGGACAGCCTGCCGCCAATGGCGGCCGGAGTGTTCGGCTATCTCGGCTACGACATGGTGCGGCTGATGGAGCAGTTAGGGCCGCCCAATCCGGATCCGATCGGTATTCCCGACGCCGTATTGGTCCGCCCGACCATCATCGTGGTGTTCGATGCAGTGAAGGATTCGATCACCGTGGTCACGCCGGTACGCCCAGAAAAAGGCACCGACGCCAAGACCGCGCTGACGCGTGCTGCTGAGCGGCTCAACGGCGTTGTCGAGAGCCTCGACCGGCCGCTCGACAAATCGCTGGCTGAGTTCGACGAAGGCCCAATCGAGGTGCCGCCGCGCTCCAATACCGCGCCCGACGAATACAAGGCGATGGTCGCCAAGGCCAAGGACTACATTACCGCCGGCGACGCTTTCCAGATCGTGCTGGCGCAGCGCTTCGAGGCGCCGTTCACGCTGCCAGCGTTCTCGCTCTATCGCGCGCTGCGCCGGACCAATCCGTCGCCCTATCTCTACTTCCTCGATTTCGGCGGCTTCGCCGTCGCCGGATCGAGCCCGGAAATCCTGGTCAAGGTGTCAGGCGACACGGTGACCATTCGCCCGATCGCCGGCACGCGGCCGCGCGGACCGACGCCGCATGAAGACAAAACGATGGAAGAGGAACTTCTTGCCGACCCGAAAGAGCGCGCCGAGCATCTGATGCTGCTCGATCTCGGCCGCAACGATGTCGGCCGCGTCACCGAGATCGGCAGCGTCACCGTCACCGATCAGTTTTTCGTCGAGCGCTATAGCCACGTGATGCACATCGTCTCCAATGTCGAGGGCAGGCTTGCCGGTAACCGCGATTCCCTTGACGCGCTAGCCGCCGGATTTCCTGCCGGCACGGTGTCGGGCGCGCCCAAGGTGCGCGCCATGCAGATCATCGACGAATTGGAGAAAGAAAAGCGTGGGCTGTATGCCGGCGCTGTCGGCTATTTCTCCGCTGCCGGAGGGATGGACACCTGCATCGTGCTGCGCACCGCGCTGGTGAAAGACGGTAAAATGTATGTCCAGGCCGGCGCCGGTATCGTCGCGGACAGCAGTCCCGACTTCGAGCAACAGGAATGCATTAACAAGGCGAAGGCCTTGTTCCGCGCCGCCGAGGAAGCCCGCCGATTTGCCAGCGCCGCCAAGCGCGGGCAATAATACTCATGGGGGAGTCGGCCGTTTCGTTTGAGGGGGCAGCCATGGGCTGGCTGCGTCGACTCGATTGTCTGATCGGCTATATCGTTGGCGCCGCGCAGTGGCTGGCGCTGCCGCTCATTCTGCTGTTGTTCCTGCAATGGCCGCTGCGCGATATCGTGCACAACTATTCGAGCCAAGCAAACGATCTCGGCCAGATTATTTTCGCGCTTTATGTCGCGGTGAGCATCAGCGCGGCAACGCGCGCCAGCACTCACCTCGCCGCCGACGCGCTGGCGCAGCATTACACGGCGCGAACGCGTGGCTGGCTCAAGCGGCTCGGCGCAGGCCTCGGATTGCTGCCCTGGGCACTTTTCATCGTTATCGCCGGCAAAATTTTCGTTGTTCCGTCGGTCCTCGAAATGGAGTCGTTCGCCGAAACGGACAATCCCGGCTATTTCGTCATCAAGGTGGCATTGTGGATTATGGCGTTCACGATCGTCGCGCAGGCGGTCGTCGACATTTTGCGTCCGTTGCCAGCGGACGACGTCTGATGGAGTGGACCGGCCTTGCGCTTCTGATCCTGGTCGGCGTCGGCATCATATCGACCGGCCTGCCCGCCGCATTCGTGCTGATCGCGGTTGCCAGCCTCGGCGCGGCGCTTGGTCTCCTGACCGGCACAATTCCGTTTTCGTTGCTGTGGGCGCTACCTGGTCGGCTGATCAATCTGTTCGACAACGACCTGCTGCAAGCGTTGCCGCTCTACGTAACCATGGGTCTCCTGCTCGGCCGCCTGCCGGTGGCTGACGCGCTCTATCGCACCGGGATTGCCGTTATGCCGAAGCGGGCATCGGCGCCGTTGGTCTCCGGCATGCTGCTCGGCGCCCTGCTCGGGCCGATGAACGGCTCGGTCGGCGCCAGCGTGCTCGGCCTCTCGCGCGTGGTATCACCGCGGCTTTCCGCCGAGGGCGTGCCGGCGGCAACTCGCGACGCCATCATTGCCGTCGCCTCGACACTCGGCGTGCTGGTGCCGCCATCGCTGGTACTCATTCTGCTCAGCGACGCGATGTTGAATGCGCATACTTATGCTGTTACGGCCACCGGCCGCAGTGACCGCGTCATTAACACGCAGGACGTTTTTCATGCGGCCTTGGCGCCGGCCGGGATCTTCCTGTTGCTGTGCATCGCGCTCGCCTGGTTTGTCGGCCGCCATCATGAGCTGCCGCCAACGCGCAAGCGGGTCACGCCGCAGCAGATGATTTTGGCCGCTTTTGCGCTGGTCGCGTTGCTGCTGCTACTCGGCGGCGTCGCCACCGGATATTTTTACGCGGTCGAAGCGGCGGCAATGGGCGCCTTCGCCTTGCTGAGCGCCGGCCTGATCAGCGGTCGGCTGCGCGGCGCCGTGTTGCGCGAAGTGCTTCATGACGAAATCGCCATTACCGGCGCACTGTTCTCGCTGCTAATAGCGGCCACCACCTTTACCTTAATCCTCCGGCTGCTTGGCACCGACCGTTTGGTCAACAACTTAGTTGCCGGCATTCCGGGTGGCGACACTCTCGCGACGGCGGCGGTTCTCGCCGTGATCGGACTATGTGCGTTCGTGCTCGATGCCTTCGAAATCATTTTCGTGATCATTCCGATCATCATTCCGCCGCTGCTGGTGCGTGTCGCCGACGCGCGCTGGGTGGCGGTGCTGGTGCTGCTCACCTTGCAGTCCAGTTTCCTGCTGCCGCCGTTCGGCTATGCACTCATGATGGTGCGTGGGGCGGCCAAAAATCCGGCGCCGTTCCGGCCGTTCGTGCGCGCGCTCGTCCCGTTCCTGCTGGCACAATGGATGTTGCTGATCGTCATACTGATGGTGCCTAAGCTCGTTCACATCGACGAGAACGCCGCCGAGAGCACCCGCGCGCCGGCAGCCCCTGTCTCCAACGATGAAATCGACCGCCGTATGCGAGAAATGCTCGCCCCCACGCCCGAGGTCGAGCCTAAGTAAGGCCTGCTTGACCCCCCTCCGGCCTCGCCTTAAGACCTTGAGACGGCGGGCAAACATGATCGTTTTGATCGACAATTACGACAGTTTCACCTTCAACCTGTTCCATTATCTGGGCGGGCTTGGGGCGGACGTCGTCGTGCACCGCAACGACAAAGTTTCCGCCGACGCAGTCATCGCCGCCGAACCGGAAGCGGTCGTGCTCTCGCCGGGTCCCTGCACGCCGACCGAGGCTGGCATCTGCCTCGACCTGATTGCCAAAGCTGCACCGACGATCCCGCTCCTCGGCGTCTGTCTCGGTCATCAGGCGATCGGACAAGCCTTCGGCGGCAAGGTGGTGCGTGCGGCACCGGCGCACGGCAAGGTGTTCGAGATCAGGCACAGCGGCACCGGCGTGTTTCGTGGCATTAATGGGCCGTTCCGCGCCACGCGCTATCATTCGCTGGTGGTCGAGCGCGCCAGCATGCCACGCGAGCTTACGGTCAATGCGGAAACCAGCGACGGTCTTGTCATGGGACTGGCGCATGCCAGCCTGCCGGTGCACGGCGTGCAGTTCCACCCCGAGAGCATCGCCTCGGAGCACGGCCATCTGATGCTGAAGAATTTTCTCGATCTCGCCAGCGCCTGGAACATGCAGCGCGGCCGCACCGCGAGCATTGCTGCGGCGCGCAAGCCACCCGCGCAAAGCTTTCCCGAACATTTGGCCGGTTGAAAGCGCAAGCCCATGACCGACGATTTCAAAGCGCTCATCGCCAAGGTCGCGACCGGCGCGAGCCTTACCCGCGCGGAAGCAGCCAGCGCTTTCGACCGCATGATGTCAGGCGAAGCGACGCCCTCGCAAATGGGTGCGCTGCTGATGGGCCTGCGCGTGCGCGGAGAAACCGTCGACGAGATCACCGGCGCGGTCACCACTATGCGCGCCAAGATGTTGGGCGTTAAGGCGCCGCCAGACGCCATCGACGTTGTCGGCACCGGCGGCGATGCCTCTGGTTCGTTCAACATTTCAACCTGCGCCGCCTTTATCGTCGCGGGCGCCGGCGTGCCGGTCGCCAAGCATGGCAATCGCGCGCTGTCATCGAAGTCGGGCGCTGCCGACGTGTTGCAGGCGCTCGGCGTCAAGATCGATCTGAACGCCGAACAAGTCGGACGCTGTATCAAGGAAGCCGGCATCGGCTTCATGTTCGCGCCCGCGCATCATCCGGCGATGAAGAACGTCGGCCCCACCCGGGTCGAACTCGGCACCCGCACCATCTTCAATCTGCTCGGCCCGCTGTCGAACCCAGCAAGCGTCAAGCGGCAGATGGTCGGCACGTTTTCCAAGCACTGGGTCGAGCCCATGGCGCAAGTGCTCAAAAATCTGGGCTCGGAATGCGTCTGGGTGGTGCACGGCTCCGACGGCCTCGACGAGATCACCACTGCCGGTGCGACCAGCGTGGCCACGCTCGAGAATGGCAAGATCCGCACCTTCGAGATCACGCCAGAGGATGCCGGCTTGAAACGCGCCAAGCCGGAAGCACTGCGTGGCGGCGACGCCGAAACGAACGCCAAGGCGCTGCTCGACGTGCTAAAAGGCAAAGCTGGGCCTTTCCGCGACGTGTCGATCCTTAATGCCGCCGCCGCGCTGATCGTCGCCGGCAAGGCCAAGGATTTGGAGGAAGGCGCCGCGCTTGCGGCAAAGTCGATCGACAGCGGCGAGGCGGAAGGCCGGCTCGACCGTCTGATTGCGGTGTCCGGCGCCGCGGAGACCTGATCATGGCGGATATCCTTGCCAAGATCGAAGCGTACAAGCGAGAAGAAATCGCGGCAGCCAAGCGCGCTCGGCCGTTGGCCACCCTTGAGGCGCGGGCCAAAGCCGCCCCCCCACCGCGGGGTTTCCTCAAAGCTATCGAGCGCAAAATTGCTCGTGGTGACTATGCACTGATCGCCGAAATCAAGAAGGCGAGCCCGTCGAAGGGGCTGATCCGCGCCGATTTCGATCCGCCCAATCTCGCCAAGGCTTACGAAGCAGGCGGCGCGACCTGCCTTTCGGTGCTCACCGATGGCCCTTCTTTCCAGGGCAAAACGGAATTTCTGGCTGCCGCGCGCGATGCAACGGCTCTGCCGGTGCTGCGCAAGGATTTCATCTACGAGGCCTATCAGGTCGTGGAATCGCGCGCGTTGGGGGCGGACTGCATCCTGATCATCATGGCCGCGGTCGATGACAAGACTGCTATAGAAATTGAGAATGCGTCATTTTCCAATGGCATGGATATCTTGCTTGAAGTTCATCAGGAAGATGAGCTTGAGCGGGCTTTACGGCTAAAATCGCGGCTGATCGGCATCAACAACCGAGATCTCCGCAGCTTCAAAACGTCGCTTGCTGTCAGTGAACAGTTGGCGCCGAAAATCCCCCGCGACCGCATCGTCGTGGCCGAAAGTGGGCTCAACACGCCGGCCGATCTCGCCCGCCTTGCCAGCATCGGTATCTCAACCTTTCTGGTCGGCGAAAGCCTGATGCGGCAAAGTGATGTGACCGCCGCAACGCGCGCTTTGCTCGCGCGCGCCCCGCGCCGCGCGGCGGCGGAGTAAGCCATGGCGCGCGGCACGAAACCCGTCGCCCGAGGTAAGAAGGCTCCGGCGCGTCCAAAGACCAAGGCGAAACGTCCGCCTTTGATGAGCAACGCCGAACTCACCCATATCGACCCGCGCGGCCAGGCGCACATGGTCGACGTTTCGGCCAAGAACGCTACCGAAAGGCTCGCTATCGCTGAAGGCCGCGTGATTATGCGTAAGGAAACGCTTGATCTCGTGCTCGCCGGCAATGCCTTGAAAGGCGATGTGCTGGGCGCGGCTAGGCTTGCCGGCATCATGGCGGCCAAACGCACGCACGGCCTCATTCCGCTCTGCCATCCGCTGCCCATCACCAAGATCGAGATCGACATCGATCCGGAACACGCCCTGCCCGGTTTCCTGGTGCGCGCCACGGTCAAAGTGACCGGGCAGACCGGCGTGGAAATGGAAGCGCTCACCGCGGTTTCGATTGCGTGTCTCACCATCTACGACATGGTTAAGGCGGTGGAGAAGGGCATGCGCATCGAGGGGATCAGGCTGTTGCGCAAGAGCGGCGGTAAATCCGGCGATTATCGCGCCGAGGACTTCAGCGAATGAATCGTACGTTGATGCCGGTTGCCGAGGCTTTGCAGCGCGTGCTCGCCGATGCGCGCGCGCTGCCGGCGGAAATGGTTGCGCTCGATGACGCACTCGGCCGCGTGCTGACGGAAGACCTGACCGCGTTGCGCACGCAGCCGCCCGATGCGGTTTCGGCCATGGATGGCTATGCGGTGCGCGCCGCTGACGTCACGCAAGCGCCGGTCAAGCTCACGCTGATCGGCGAAGTCGCCGCAGGCCATCCCTTCGACGGCGAGGTGAGAACCGGCCAAGCCGCGCGTATCTTCACCGGCGGCGTCATGCCGGCAGGCGCTGACACCGTGGTGATTCAGGAACTCACCGCGCGCGACGGCGACACGGTGATGATCGAAAAGGCTACGGCCAAGGGCCGCAATGTGCGCGACCGTGGCATCGATTTCACGCAAGGCCAGCCGCTGCTGCGCAAAGGTCGCCGCCTCACCGACCGCGATCTGATGCTCGCCGCCGCCATGAATTACCCTACGCTCAATGTGCACCGGCGGCCAAAGGTAGCGGTGCTCGGCACCGGCGACGAGTTGGTGGCGCCCGGCAGCATGCCGGCAGCCGGCGAGATCGTCTATTCCAACGGTTTTGCGCTCATGGCCATGGCGCGCAGTGAAGGGGCCGAGATCAATGACCTCGGCATCGCGCATGACCGTATTGACAATATTGCGTCGGCGGTACGGCGCGCACGCGATTGGGGCGCCGATATTCTGCTCACCAGCGGCGGCGCCTCGGTCGGCGAGCACGACCTGGTGCAGCGGGCGCTGGCGCGCGAAGGGCTCGATCTGTCGTTCTGGCGGGTGGCGCTGCGGCCGGGCCGGCCAATGATGCACGGCCGGCTGGGCGCCATGCAGGTGCTCGGCGTGCCCGGTAACCCGGTATCGTCCTATGTGTGCGCCTTCTTGTTCCTGGTGCCGCTGATTCGACGCTTGGCCGGCCGCGAAGATATCGAGCGTGTTCCAGAAGAGGCGCGACTCGGCCATGACTTGCCGGCCAATGACGAGCGGGCCGACTATATGCGAGCAACGCTGACGGCCGGTCCGGATGGTCTTGTAGTGACCCCGCTGCCAGCCCAGGACAGTTCCCTGATGGCGCCGCTTGCCAAGGCCGATTGCCTGCTGATTCGTGAACCAAACGCGCCTGCCGCGAGTTCCGGTTCACGTTGCGTCATCCTTAAGCTAGCGCTGTAGCGGCCTTTCGTATTTTTCACTCCAAATTAAAGGGTTGCGGAACACATATCGAACAGATAGTGTCCGTTCATGATTTGTTTATGGCCTGTGCCCTTCCTGGGCCATCGGCCACGACCGGGAGAGATAGATGCTTACTCGCAAGCAGTTCGAACTCCTGCGCTTTATCCATGAAAGGCTGACCGAGGCAGGAGTGCCCCCTTCTTTCGATGAAATGAAAGATGCGCTCGACCTGCGCTCCAAATCCGGCATCCACCGGCTCATTACCGCCTTGGAAGAGCGCGGTTTCATCCGCCGCCTGCCCAACCGGGCGCGCGCCATCGAGGTGATCAAGCTGCCCGACTCGGTCGCCCACGGCATCAGCAACGGCGGTCGCTCGCGTGGCTTCAACCCGAGCGTCATCGAGGGCGATCTCGGCCGGGTGCGCGCCGCTTCCGGCGTCTCCGAGGAAGACGACAGCCGCCGTCCGATCGCGGTGCCGGTGATGGGGCGCATTGCCGCCGGTACGCCAATCGAGGCAATCCAAACCCGCAGCCACGTCATCAACATGCCGGCCGACCTGCTGACCGCCGGCGAGCATTTTGCGCTCGAAGTGCGCGGCGATTCGATGATCGAAGCCGGAATCCTCGATGGCGACATCGCGCTCATCCGCCGCTCGGAGGTCGCCGATACCGGCGACATCGTGGTGGCGCTGATCGACGACGAAGAGGCCACGCTGAAAAGATTCCGCCGCCGCGGCGCCTCGATCGCGCTCGAGCCGGCCAACACCGCCTACGAGGTGCGCATCCTGCCGCCCAACCGCGTGCGCATCCAGGGCAAGCTAGTCGGGCTGTTCCGCCGCTATTGAGGCCTAGTCCCCCGATTCCAAATCTTGATCTGGCAGCGGCTGGCTAATGATGGGATCAACGCCAGGCTGGCGCGGATGAAAAAGAACACGATACCCGCCACCACCGCCATGTGGTAGCCGGAAATAGCCAGCACGTGGGCAAGACTCGACACGTAAAACGCGTCGTTGACCGGATCGGTGATCGCGTTGCGCTTGTCGGTGATCAGCGCCGAAGCGATCGAGCCGCGGTCGCCCGGCAGCACGGCGTGGATGCGGCTGTTGATGCCCTCGCCCATTGCATCGAGTTGCGCGGCATAGCGCAACCGGATGCCTGGCGCTTGCGGCGGCGGTAGAGTCTTGATTGACCCCCAGCACGGAGCCGGAGGCACCGATGCGCTGGAAATACAGATCGCGCGCAAAATCGTAGCCGCCGGGCCGCGGCGGATCGAGCGGCGGGGCCAGATGCGCTTTGAACGAAACGGCCGAGCCAGGCGGCCCGGTCGGCAAGGCCCTCAGGCAGCAGGAGGCCGGCACGCCGGCACGCCGGCGCGCGGGGCGGCGACTTCGGCCGCCCAGGCTTTGGTGCGTGGCCGGCGTTGCTCGTTGTCGGCCATGGCGTGGCCCCCCGACGCTCACGCAAATACAACCCCAGACAACGCTACAACATCCGCAGGTTGTGGCTAGGGGAACGGTTGTGAACGTTCACACTGGCACTCAAGCGTGGGCACCGACCAGCCGGACAAATGATTTAAGGGGCCGCTTTTTCCTTTGCCCAGGTGTCGCGCAGCCCGATGGTACGAATGAACACCGGCTTGCCGAGCGCCGACTCCCGATCGAGGCAGAAATAGCCATTGCGCTCGAACTGCACCGGCACTTCCGCCTTGGCGTCGGCCAGTGCCGGCTCGAGGCGGGCGCCGGTCAGCACTTCCAACGAGTTGGGATTGAGATCGGCCGCGAAGCCCTCGCCTCCGCTCGGATCAGGCTTGGCGAACAGCGGATTGTAAAGCCGCACCTCGGCGGGGATCGCGTGCGCCGCCGACACCCAGTGAATGGTCGCCTTCACCTTGCGGCCGTCCGGCGCATTGCCGCCCTTGGTCGCGGGATCGTAGGTGCAGCGCAATTCACTGATTTCTCCCCCAGCATTCTTCACCACTTCTCGGCAGGTGATGAAATAGGCGTAGCGCAGCCGCACCTCCATGCCGGGCGACAGGCGGAAGAACTTCTTCGGCGGGTTCTCCATGAAGTCATCCTGCTCGATGTAGAGCTCGCGGCCAAACTTGATCTTGCGGCTGCCTGGCGCCGGATCGTCGGGATGATTGACCGCGTCGAGTTCCTCGACCTGCCCTTCCGGATAATTCGCGATCACAACTTTGAGCGGCTTGAGCACCGCCATGCGCCGCAATGAACTTTTGTTCAGTGCTTCACGCACCGAGAATTCGAACATGCCGACGTCAACCAGGCTGTTGGCCTTGGCGACGCCGATGCGTTTGATGAAATCGCGGATGGCTTCCGGCGGCACGCCGCGCCGGCGCAAACCGGCGATGGTCGGCATGCGCGGATCGTCCCAGCCGGCAACATGACCGTCACGCACCAGTAATGTCAGTACGCGTTTCGACAATACGGTGTAAGTGAGATTGAGGCGGGCAAATTCGTACTGATGCGGCTTTGAGGGCACATTCAGATTGGCAATGAACCAGTCGTATAGCGGCCGATGATCCTCGAATTCGAGCGTGCAGACCGAATGGGTGATGCCCTCGATGGCGTCGGACTGGCCGTGCGCGAAGTCGTAGCTCGGATAGATTTTCCAGATGGTGCCGGTCCGCGGGTGCGGCGCGTTGAGGATGCGGTAGAGCACCGGATCGCGCAGATTTATGTTGCCCGACGCCATATCGATCTTGGCGCGCAACACGCGCGCGCCATTGGGAAACTCGCCGGCGCGCATGCGGCGGAATAGGTCGAGATTCTCCTCCACCGAACGCTCGCGGAACGGGCTGTTCTTGCCCGGTTCGGTCAACGTTCCGCGATTATGCCGGATCTCATCCTGGCTCTGGTCGTCCACATAAGCCTTGCCGGCGCGGATCAGATCTTCCGCCCAGCCGTAGAGCCGCTCGAAATAGTCAGAGGCGTGATAGAGGTGCTTGCCCCAATCGAAGCCGAGCCAGCGCACGTCGCGCTCAATGGCGTCGATATATTCCTGCTCTTCCTTGGCCGGATTGGTGTCGTCGAAACGCAGATGGCAGCGGCCGCCGAATTCCTGGGCGATGCCGAAATTCAGGCAGATCGACTTGGCGTGGCCGATGTGCAGATAGCCGTTCGGCTCGGGCGGAAAGCGGGTGACCACCGTCTTGACGCGTCCAGCGTCCATGTCGGCCTGCACAATGTCGCGGATAAAATCGCGCCCGGCCTCAGCCGACGCCGGATTGCCGCTTGCCTTATCGACCGTAGCCATGCTTCCTCGATTGAAAGTACGACCCTATGCTGAACTCGCCCCCCGTGGACGGCCTATACCCGCTGTTCATGGCGGGCTAATCCCATGACGTGCCATTCGGCTCAATGTCAATTGCACTGACACCTTCCGATACAACTATGGTAGAGGGGCCGCGATGAGCGAGCCCGTTGTCACCCGTTTTGCGCCGTCCCCCACCGGCTTTCTGCATATTGGCGGTGGCCGCACCGCGCTATTCAACTGGCTTTACGCGCGCCGGTATGGCGGCAAGATGCTGTTGCGGATCGAGGACACCGACCGCGAGCGCTCGACCGCGGCGGCCATCGCGGCCATCATCGATGGGCTGACCTGGCTGGGGCTGACTTGGGACGGCGAGATCGTGTTTCAGTTTTCGCGTGCGGCCCGCCACCGCCAAGTCGTCGAACAGCTGCTGTCAACGGGCCACGCCTATCGTTGCTATTGCAGCCCGGACGAATTGACCGCGATGCGCGAGAAGGCGCGCGTGGAGGGCCGCACACGGCTTTACGACGGCCACTGCCGTGACCGCACAGATCCGCCGGCCGGCGTCAATCCGGTTATCCGCCTGAAGGCCCCGCTGACCGGCGAAACCGTGGTCGAAGACCAGGTCCAAGGCCGCGTTACCTGGCAAAACGAGAACCTCGACGACTTTGTCCTGCTGCGCTCGGACCGCACGCCCACTTATATGCTTGCCGTGGTAGTCGACGACCACGACATGGGCATCACCCATATCATCCGCGGCGACGATCACCTCAACAATGCCGCGCGGCAGACGCAGATCTACCAGGCGCTCGGCTGGAACGTGCCGGTCATGGCACATATCCCGCTGATCCACGGGCCAGACGGCTCCAAGCTGTCCAAGCGCCACGGCGCGCTCGGCGTGGACGCCTACCGGGCCATGGGCTACCTGCCGGCGGCGATGCGCAACTATCTGGTTCGCCTCGGCTGGGCCCATGGCGATCAGGAGATATTTACCACCGAAGAAATGATCGCCGCTTTTGATCTGCCGCAGATCGGCCGTTCGCCCGCACGTTTCGATTTCGCCAAGCTCGAAAATCTCAATGGCCACTACATCCGGGCCAGTGCGGACCCCGACCTGATCACCCAATTGGAAGAACTTCTGCCCCACATCGCCGGGGGCCATGAGCTCGCCGCCAAGATGACGCCAGTTTTGCGCAGCATGTTGCTCATGGCCATGCCACCCCTAAAGGAACGCGCTAAGACATTGGTAGAACTATTTGATGCAACAAGGTTTATTTGGGCTAGCCGTCCGCTCGATTTGAACGACCAGGCGAAGGCCTTGCTCACGCCTGAGGCCAAGTCTGCGACAGCCGCATTGTTGATTGAGCTGGCCGCAATCCCTGAATGGACCGCGCTGGCGGTCGAGGGCGTCGTCCGTGGCTTTGCCGAACGCTCTGGTATCAAACTCGGCGCGGTGGCCCAACCTTTGCGGGCAGCATTGACCGGGCGCACTACCTCGCCACCGATTTTCGACGTGCTAGCCGTGCTGGGCAAGGACGAGAGCCTGGCCCGTTTGCGGGATCAGCTAAGCTAAATTTGCCATCTTGTTAAGAATTCGAGCCCGCGACCCGACGACTTGATCTATGTCTAAGTTGCGGGTCGCAATTTGCGTTACGTTGTTAATAGCTTATCTTGCAGCGCACACATGGATGAGCTACGCAAAAAAGCGGCCGGAATCATGCGTCGTTTACCCGGCGTCTTGGCTCCCGGCCTTAATGTACTTGCACGCACCGCTCGCCTCTAAATCGAGGGTTTGAACATGGACGCCAAGACGGACGTCAAGAGGACGCCAAGAAGAAAACCGGCACCATCACCGTAGGCAATAAAAACTGGGATTTTCCGGTCTACGACGGCACCATCGGCCCGCAGGTGCTCGACATCGCCAAGCTCTATGGCGAGAGCGGCATGTTCACCTACGATCCCGGATTCACCTCGACGGCGAGCTGCGAGTCGAAGATTACCTACATCGACGGCGACGAAGGCGTCCTGCTCTACCGCGGCTATCCGATCGATCAACTCGCCGAGCATGGCGACTTCCTGGAGACCTGCTACCTGCTGCTCTATGGTGAACTGCCGACGCCGCAGCAAAAAGCCGATTTCGATTACACCGTCACGCGCCACACGATGGTGCATGAGCAGATGGCCCGTTTTTTCCAGGGTTTCCGGCGTGACGCACACCCGATGGCGGTGATGACCGGCTGCATTGGTGCGCTGTCGGCATTCTATCACGACTCTACCGATATCTCCGATCCGTATCAGCGCATGATCGCGTCGATTCGCATGATCGCGAAGGTGCCGACCTTGGCCGCCATGGCCTATAAATATTCGGTCGGCCAGCCGTTCGTTTATCCGAAGAACGATCTCGACTACTCCACCAACTTCCTGCGCATGTGCTACGCGGTGCCGACCGAGGAGTACAAGCCGAACAAGGTGCTGGCCCGCGCGATGGACCGCATCTTTATCCTGCACGCCGACCACGAGCAGAACGCCTCGACCTCGACGGTACGGCTTGCCGGTTCATCCGGCGCCAATCCGTTTGCCTGCATCGCCGCCGGCTGCGCCTGCCTCTGGGGTCCAGCGCATGGCGGTGCCAACGAGGCCGCGCTGAATATGCTGCGCGAGATAGGCACCGTCGACCGCATCCCCGAATTCATAAAGCGTGCCAAGGACCCGAAGGACTCCTACCGCCTGATGGGCTTCGGCCATCGCGTCTACAAGAACTACGATCCGCGCGCCAAGATCATGCAAAAGACCTGCCACGAGGTCTTGACCGAGCTCGGCATCAAGGACGATCCGTTGCTCGACGTCGCCATGGAGTTGGAGAGAATCGCGCTGAACGACGAATACTTCATTGAGAAGAAGCTCTATCCGAACATCGACTTCTATTCCGGCATCACCCTCAAGGCGATGGGCTTCCCCACCACCATGTTCACCGTGCTTTTTGCGGTGGCCCGCACAGTGGGCTGGATCGCACAGTGGAAGGAAATGATCGAGGATCCGAAGCAGAAGATCGGTCGTCCGCGCCAGCTTTATACCGGCGCGACGCAGCGCGATTACGTACCGATTTCGCGAAGGAAATAATCTCTCAGGAACTTTCGGGCGAAGGGCGGCTGATTCAGCCGCCCTTTCCGTTTCCGCCCTTGCCGTTGAGCTTGGGCGCGCTGGCGCCGTCGTAAGCCCATTGCACATAGACGCCGGCCCAGGTGAAACCACCGCCGAAGGCTGCAAGCAACATGCGGTCGCCGCGTTTTAGTTTCGGCTCGTAGTCCCAGAGGCACAGCGGAATTGTTGCGTTGGTGGTGTTGCCGTATTTTTGGATGGTCACCATCACGCGCTCCATCGGCAGGCCCATGCGCTCGGCCGTCGATTCAATGATGCGCTTGTTGGCTTGGTGCGGCACCAGCCAATCGATCATATCGCCGCGCAAATTGTTGCGCGCCATGATCTCGCCGGCCACCTCCGCCATCTTGGCGATGGCAAATTTGTAGACCGCCGCGCCTTCCTGATGCACGTAATGCAGCCGGTTGGCGACCGTCTCGAAGGTCGGCGGCATACGGCTGCCGCCAGCCTTCTGATGCAGATGGATCATGCCCGAGCCGTCGGAGCGGATCAGCGCATCCATGATGCCGGTGCCGTCGATGCTCGGCTCAAGCAGCACAGCGCCGGCGGCGTCGCCGAACAGCACGCACGTGGCGCGGTCGGTGTAGTCGATGATCGACGACATCTTGTCGGCGCCCACTACCACCACCTTGCGGGCGGTGCCATTGGCGATGAATTGCGACGCGATGGTGAGCGAATAGAGAAATCCCGAGCAGGCTGCCTGCACGTCGAATGAGCCAATATTCTTCACCCCGATCATGTCGCAGATCAGGTTCGCGGTTGACGGGAATTGCATGTCAGGCGTGGTGGTGGCGCAGATCAGCAGGTCGATATCTCCCGGCTTGGTGCCGGTCTTTTGCAGTAACCCGCGCACCGCTTCTGCCGCCATATGCGATGTGCCGAGCCCCACGCCTTTCTGGATGTGGCGTTCCTTGATGCCGGTACGTTCGACGATCCATGCGTCGCTAGTGTCGACCATGCGCGCCAGTTCCGAATTGGTGAGCAGATCCGGCGGCAAGTAGCCATGGACTGCGGTAATCGAGGCGCGGGGGGCAATGGTCAAAGGCGGTTAATCCAGTTGACGGCTATGACATAAGACCGTTTGGCCGAACGAGGCAAACTACGCTGTTGGCGGGACGGACGCCACTGTTTCGCGTTGCGGTTGGCGCGGGGCACCTGCGCAATCCAGGACCAGCGTGGCCGCGCGGTCGCTCGGGACGGCCTTGCCGATTTCCATAATCGTATCGAGCCGGGCGAAGGCCTCGGTCTGCCGCTGGCGCTCCGGGGTGTCGCTCAACAGCGGTGTCAGGGCCGCTGCCAGCCGCTTGGGGGTGACATCCCGTTGCAGGAACTCCGGCACCACGTTTTCGCCTAGAACTAGGTTTGCCAAAATCGCACTTTGAACCTTGATCAACAAGCGGCCGACTGCCTCCTCGAACAGGGGTACCTTATAGGCTGCCACCATCGGGACGCCGGCGACCGCCAGTTCGAGGGTCGAGGTGCCTGACTTTGTCAGCGCCGCACGCGCGGCACGGAAAGCCGCATCTTTTTCGCCCGGCTCGGTCAACACCCGGGCCGGGATGCGCCAGGACGCGACCGCCGTTTTAACCGCATCCGCAAGCCGCGGTACCGAGGGGACCACTACCTCCAGCTCGCCAGTTCGTTCGGCGACCTGCGCTACAGCCTCGCCGAATACGCTCGCCATGCGGCGGACTTCGCTCGCGCGGCTGCCTGGCAGCACCAGCAGCAGCGGCGGATTCGCCTGCCGCCGACGCGCTTCTTCCGAGTTCGGACGCAAGTGTACGGCCCGTTCGCTGAGCGGATGACCGACGAAGGTGCAGGCCGGTCCGGCCAATCGCCGCAGCGCCGCCGGCTCGAATGGCAACAGCGCCAGCACATGATCGACGTAGGAGCGCATGGCGCGCGCACGGCCCGGCCGCCAGGCCCAAACTGACGGGCACACATAGTCGACGATCGGAATCGTTGGCTCGCGTGCGCGCACGCGCCGCGCTACGCGATGGGTGAATTCCGGACTATCGATGATGACTAGGACATCCGGCTTGGTGGCGGTAATGGCGTCGGCGGTTTGGCGGATGCGCTGCAAAATCTTCGGCAAACCCGAGACGATTGCAGCAATACCGATGATCGCAAGGTCGCCGAGCGGAAAAAGGCTTTGCACGCCTTGCGCGGCCATCTGCGTGCCGCCGACACCCGAAAACCGAGCATCCGGAGCGCGCTGCTTGATGGCAGCGATCAGCGCCGCGGCCAACCGGTCGCCGGAATCCTCTCCCGCCACCAGAAACACATGGGGGGCCGACGTGCGGCTCATCGCGTGGTCTCGGCGGGCGCGCCAATCACGAAAATATTGGCGCGGTCGGCCGCCTCAATCAGCCGATCGGGTTCGGCCACGATAGTCGAGGCCGCCACCACGGCTATGCCGGCAAGCCCGGCATGCGCGGCGCCTTCGACTGTGCGCGGACCGATCGACGGCAGATCGAACCGCCGGTCCTGGCCAGGTTTGGGCGCCTTGACCAACACCCCGGTGCCGGCCGGCGAACGCACGCGACCGCTCGCGCGCATCTCCGCTACGCGGCCGAGCATCGCATCGGTGCCTTCCGCCGCCTCGACCGCCAGCACGTGCTTTCCGGCGACGACGACAGCCTGTCCAACGTCGAACGGTCCACTCGCGCGGAGATAATCAAAGCCCAGCGCGATATCGGCACGATCGCGTTCGCTCGGCCGCACGCGACCAAGCGCGCCTTCCGGCACCAGAATCTCCGGCGCCACCTCGTGCGCGCCCAGCAGCCGGAAACCGTCACGCTCGAACAGCTTGCCCATGCCGGAAAGGAGATGATTGTCACCGCCGCGGTAGGCCTTGACGACGTGCATTAAAGTGCTGAGTCCCTTGAGATCGGGGTGCACCTGCCACAGCGATGGCCGCACCAGCGAGCCGATAAACACAACATCGCTACAGCCGGCGGCGCGCGCGAGGCGCATGAATTTTCCGATTTGACCGATATGGATCCAATGATGCGGAAAATGTTCGACCGCGATCCCCTCGGCGGCGCCGCGCAGCGGGAACAATAGGACTTGCCGTCCGCGCGCCGTGACCGAGTCCGCGATCGCCGATGGCAGGCTGCCGCCACCGCATATAATCGCAAGCGGGCCTTCCGGAGTGGCCGGCACGGCGGTCATGCGTCCTCTTCGGCCTCTCCGCGTCTGCCCGCCATGGTGAGCGGGCGTTTTCCAGCACGAATGAAGTCGATCATTTTACTGACCAGCGGGTCCCCCTTGGATCTCGCCGCAACGCTTTCGAGCCGCGCGCGGAATTCTCCATCGCCGAAAAATAGCGCGCGGTAGTTGCCGCGGTATCGGTGGATATCGGCCTTAGAAAACCCGCGTCGCCGCATACCGATCACGTTGAGGCCGAGCAGATTGGCGAGCGGCCCCTGGACCGTGCCCCACGGGATCACGTCCGCACGCACACCGCTTAAACCCACGATCATGGCGCCGTCGCCGATACGAACGAATTGGCGCACCGCCGCGCCGCCGCCGAACACGACATAATCGCCGACGCTGACGTGTCCGGCCAACAAGGTGTTATTGGCGGCAACGACGTCGCTGCCGATTTTACAGTCGTGTCCGACATGCGAGCCGACCATGAAAAAGCATTTGTCGCCGACCTCGGTAACGCCGCCGCCGTCCTCAGTGCCGGTATTCATGGTGACGTTTTCGCGTATATCGCAATCGGCGCCGACCACGAGCCGAGTCGGACCACCACGATAGTGCACCGATTGCGGCGGAGAACCGAGCGAGGCAAAGGAACGGATAATGGTGCGCGCGCCGATCGTGGTATAGCCAGTGAGATTGACGTGCGCCTCGAGCCGGCAGCCGTCGCCGACCGTCACGTGCGGGCCGATGGTGCAATAGGGTCCGACCGTAACGTCACGTCCGATCACCGCAGTCGCCTCGATCCGCGCCGAGGGATCGATCATGTCCGCACTCATCTGTCGACAATCATGGCGCCGACTTCCGCTTCGGCAACGATGCGACCGGCGACTTTGGCGAGGCCGCTAAACCACCACATGGATTTGCGTTGCGCGATTTTGCGCATGTGGTATTCGATGGTGTCGCCTGGCAAAACCGGTTTGCGGAACTTCGCCTTGTCGATGGTTAGAAAAAACACTGATTTCGGGCGCGCCATGCGGAGCTTCGCGATGCAGAGAACGCCGGCGGTCTGCGCCATACCTTCGATCATCAAGACGCCAGGGAACACCGGGTTTTCCGGAAAGTGTCCCATGAAATGCGGCTCGTTGATCGTAACGTTTTTTATGCCGATACCATGGTCGTCCCCGTGAATATCGATGACGCGATCTACCATCAGAAAGGGATAGCGGTGCGGTAACATTTTGAGCACCACCGCGATATCGACCGTTTCAAGCTTGGTGACCAGTTCATCCATGACAGCCACCTCACTCTTTCGCTGCCGACTTGTTGGCGCCGTATTGGCGCGCGAGCCTTGCTAGGATCGTCATTTCGCGGAACCACAGAGTTACCGGTTTGGCCGGAGTCCCTCCCCAGCGGGCACCGGCGGGCACGTCACCATGGACGATGCTGGTCCCGGCAATATGCGCGCCCTCGCCGATCGTGACGCTGGTGTTCAGGCCGACACGCGCTCCCAGCACTACGAAATCTTCCAGCGTCGATGAGCCCGAGATACCCGTTTGCGCCACTAAAACGCAATGCCTGCCAATGCTGACATTGTGACCTATTTGCACCAGGTTGTCGATCTTGGTGCCTTCGCCGATTACGGTATCGCGTATTGAACCGCGGTCGATAGTGGTACCTGCGCCAATTTCCACGTCGTCCTGTATGATGACGCGCCCGATCTGCGGGATTTTGAGATTGCCTTTACCGTTCATCATGAAACCGAAGCCGTCCTGGCCAATCTGGCAGCCGGCGTGAACGATGACCCGATCGCCGATCAGAGCATTGCTGATCACAGTGCCGGCGCCGATCGCACAGTCGCGACCGATCCGCACTTCGGGGCCGATCACGGCGTTGGCGCCGATCACCGCACCGGCGCCGACCTCGGCGCCCGGCCCAATGACCGCGCCCGGCTCCAGCGTGATTCCGCTTTCCAGGCGCGCGGTTGGATGTACATGGACGCCTTTCGTGTCGTCAGGCGAGTAGAGCGAGGACGGCCTCAGCGCATGCGGGAACAGTTCGCGCGCCACCGTAACGAAAGCACGATAAGGCGCCGGCACCACGAGCGCCGCGACGCGGGTCGGCAAATCACGCGCTAGCGCCGCGGTGGTCAAACATGCCCCGGCGTGGGTCGTGGCCGCCACATCGGAAAAACGGGCGTTGTCGAAGAAGCTCAGATCAGTCGGCGCCGCCCGGTCGAGCGCCGCAATATTGCTGATGGAACGCGCCGCGACGACCGCCGGCACCTCGGCGCCGGTCAAGGCGGCGATCTCAGCCAGCGTGAGACCCCGCGTGTGTCGTTGGAATACCGGCTCGCTCATGCCGCCAGTTCCATGCCGCCAACTGCGGTCAAGATCAGAACTTCGTGCCGCCGCTGAACCGGAAGAACTGCGTATGGTCGTAGCTCGCCTTGGTCACGGCATAGGCAAAATCGAACCGCAGCGGGCCAAGTGGCGAATCCCAGATGAGGCCCGTGCCAACCGACGAGCGAACCGTCGGGCCATCGCCAACTGTCATATTTTCGCCGGTCACGGCCCAATAGGTTTCCGACTTATAATTCCACAACGAGCCAGCGTCGGCGAAGACGGCGACCTTGATGCCGATCTCCTTCGGCAGGAAGTAAAGCGGCGTCTGCGCTTCCAAGCTCGCACCCCAGTACATGGTGCCGCCAAGCGCGTCGTTGCTGGTGCCCACCGACAAGTCGCGCGGACCGATGCCGTTGGGCGCGAAGCCGCGCACCAGATTGGGTCCCATCTGGAAGTTGTCGAGCATGCGCAGCGGCTTGTCGCCCCAGCCGGAGAGGTAGCCGCCTTGCAGCTTGAGCACGCCGACGACGTCCGGCAATATTTCGTGGTAGGTGCGCGTTTCAGCCGACGAACGGATGAAGTTCACGTCGCCGCCGACGCCGGCAACATCTTGCTTGAGTTCAGCGAAGAGACCGCTGGTCGGCGACTTGTTGTTATCGAGCGTATTGTAGGCCAGCGAATAGCCCACGATCGACTCGATGACCGCACCATTGGCCAACTCGATCCGCACCGGAAGTGACGCCTCGCCGTCATAATAGCACTCGTCGGTACCTGGCGTTACCGGGAGCGTGTGAGCAGTATATCCGACAGGCGTCGAGCCAAACAACTCGCCCGCCGGCGCCGAACAGTTATTCAAATTCCACGGCAGCGTCACTTCCTGCTGCATAATCGTATAGCGCGGCGTAAACGAAAGCTCTTCCGACAGCGCGAAGCCGAGCTTCAAACTTACGCCGACCGTTTGCGTATTGTAGGACACGTAAGACGTCGCAAACGATTGCCGTGCAAAAATGTCGATTCCGCCGGCCATGCGGTAGCCGAGGAGATAGGGCTCGACAAACGAAATGCCGAAGCCGCGATTATACTGTCCATAGCTCACCGACGCCTTGGCGTACTGGCCGCGGCCCATCAGGTTGCGGTCGGCCACGCTGACCTCGGCCAGAAACCCGTCGGCGGTGGAGTAGCCGCCCGAGACAGTAAACTCGCCGGTCGATTGTTCCTCGACGTTGACATTGATGACGACGCGGTCCGGCGCGGAGCCGGGCTCATTGGTGATTTTCACCGTCTTGAAGTAGCCGAGGTTCTTCAGCCTGCGCTCGGCGCGGTCGATCAGCGCGCGATTATAAGCATCGCCCTCGCCGATATCGAATTCGCGGCGGATCACATAGTCGCGGGTGCGCGTATTGCCGATGATATTGATGCGCTCGATGTAGGCGCGCGTACCCTCCTCGACCACGAAGGTGAGATTGATGGTCTTCTTCTCCAAGTCGCGGTCGCCGCGCGGGCGCACGTTGGCAAAAGCGTACCCGTGCTTGGCCGCCTCGATCGTCATCGCTTCGACGCTCTTCTCGACCAAATCGGCGTTGTAAACGTTCCCCGCGCTCAGCTTGAGACTGTCGCGCAACGACGCCGGATTGATCGCGCGCACGTTCGACACCACGTTGACGGTGCCGATGTGATATTGGCTGCCTTCGTCGATGGTGAAGGTGACGATAAAGCCCTTCTTGGCCGGATCGTATTCGCCGACAGCCGAAACAATTTGCACATCGGCGTAGCCGTGATTAAGATAGAACCGGCGCAACAGGTCGCGGTCGGCTTCTATGCGGTCGGGATCGTAGATGTCGGTGGTTTGCAGGAAGCTGAGCAAATTGCTTTCGGTGGTCTTGATCACGTCCTTCAAACGGCCGGACGAGAACGCGTGCGCACCCACGAATTGGATCAGCTTGACGCCGGTCTTTTGGCCTTCCTTGATCTCGAACACCAGATTGACGCGGTTGTTCGGCAGCTCGATGATCTTGGGATCGACCGTCACGTCGAAGCGGCCGCTGCGGTGATAGATCTCGATGATCCGCTGCACATCGGCCTGCACCATCGGCTTCGACAGCGTTCCACGCGGCTTCGACTGAACTTCGGCCTTGAGCTGTTCGTCCTTGGCTTTTTTGTTGCCTTCGAAGACGACGCGATCGATTACCGGATTCTCCACCACGCTGACCACCAAACGCCCGTTCTCATGGCTGAGGTGCACGTCCTCGAACAGACCGGTGGCATAGAGCGCGTGGATGGCGTCATCGATCTGCGCGGGACCGAGCTGGCCACCCGGACCGGGCTTGAAATAGGACCGCACAGTCTCGCTCTCGACGCGGCGGTTGCCTTGCACAACGATGGAATTGGCGGACTGCGCGGCCGCAACGCCGGCCGACGCTACGACCATAGTCCCGGCACCGACAAGGGTACCCCCGAGGACCAAACAGCAGACGGCTAGTCCCCGTAAAATCCGCACACCAAATTCCATGCGCTACGCGCCTTTTATTAACCCCCGCGGCCGTCCCCGCTGCGGAGTCCGCTGACCGTTGGGTAACCTTTAGTCAGCTTTGTACAGCGTTTTGGAGGCACTGCAAACCAAACTGGCAGCCCAACTTTCCCTTTCCCCTCATAAAGTTGCCTGGAGGACACGCTCTAGGAGGTCGCCAGCCGCAGAATGTCATTAAACGTTGCAAATATCATCAACATCACGACAATCGCTAAACCAATCCTGAATCCAACCTCTTGGGCACGCTCCGACAACGGGCGGCCGCGAATTGCCTCGATCGCATAGAACAAAAGGTGACCGCCATCGAGTAGCGGGATAGGGAACAAGTTCAAAAGCCCTATTGAAATCGACAGCACGGCGGTCAAGTGGATGAGCGCAACGAAACCGACTGACGCCACCTCTCCGGAAACCTGAGCAATTCGAATGGGCCCGCCGAGTTGGTCGGCCGCCTCGCGGCCGGTAAATACCCCACCGATGTAGGACAGCGTCCGATCAACAACGAACCACGTTTCCCGCGCGCCCTCGGCTATGGCCTGCAGCGGCCCCATCTTCTGCGTCTTTATGTCACCGGGCGCCATCGACCGGCTGATGCCGAGCACACCGAGCCGGTGCTTATTTCCGAAATTGTCCGTAAGTTCTCTGAGTTGAGGCGTGGCCTTGAGCGTGACGTGCACGCCGCCGCGCTCGACTTCGATCTTGAGCGTCTCACCCGCACTCACGCTAACGATGCGCTGCATGTCGGAAAAGTTGTCGATTTTCGTGCCGTCGATTGCCACTACCACGTCGCCCGGCAGGAAACCGGCAGCTTGCGCGGCGCTCGCCGGCTGCACCGTATCGACGCGGGCACTCGTGGTCTGTTTGCCGACCGTCATGAAGACGGCGGCAAAAATGACGATCGCCAAAACAAAATTCGCGACCGGACCGGCCGCCACTACGGCAGCACGCCGTCCGACCGGCTTGTGGATAAAGCTGACCTCTTTCTCGGCCTCATTCATCCTGGCGGCGGCCTCATGGTCGGGCACGCTCGCTGCATTCTCGTCGCCGAAGAATTTCACATAGCCACCAAGCGGCACCGCGGAGATTTTCCAGCGCGTTCCGTAGCGGTCGTCGAAGCCGACGATTTCGGGACCGAAACCGATTGAAAACACCAAAACTTTGATACCGCACCAGCGGGCCACGAGAAAATGGCCAAACTCATGAAAAAACACAACAATTGTCAGCACAAACAGGAATGGCACCAGATAGCCGATGAGATGACCACCGAACGCGCCTAGGCCTCCCACAATGTCCATACTCATCACATCCTCGTCCCGCCGCTATGGCGCCTATTTCGTTAGTCAAAGGTTACTAGAATGACTTTACGGCAATTTCGGGCAAGAGGGCCAAGGCTAAACTTCTTGCATTATGGTCAACGGCGAGCGCGCCATCGATATCGGCCGGTTCGGCCAGCAGGCCGCGGCCCGCGGCGGCATCCAGCGTCGCGTCGACCAGCGCCGTAATCGCTGGGAACCCGATGCGGCGGGCAAGGAATTCGGCGACCGCGACCTCATTGGCAGCATTAAAGACCGTCGGCGCCGCACCGCCGGTTTGCAGCGCGCGCCGCGCCAGCGCGAGCGCAGGAAAACGAACGAGGTCCGGTGCCTCGAAGGTCAGCTCGCGGATGCGCGCGAGATCGAGTTGCGCCGCCGGGCCGTCGATCCGTCGCGGCCAGGCTAGGCAATGCGCGATCGGAACGCGCATGTCGGGGGAACCGAGCTGGGCCACGACCGAACCGTCCCTGAATTCCACCAGCCCATGCACCACCGATTGCGGATGGACCAGGACGTCGATCTCTTCCGGCTTGAGCGCAAACAAATGATATGCCTCGATCACCTCAAGGCCCTTGTTCATCAGGCTCGCGGAATCGATCGTTATCTTCGGTCCCATCGACCAGTTCGGATGCCGTAGCGCCTGTTCCGGCGTTGCCGCCTTGATCGCCTCCAACGACCAGGTACGGAACGGGCCGCCAGAGGCGGTCAGAATTATGCGCTTGACGTCTTCGCGCGGACCGGCACCGAGCGCCTGGAAAATGGCATTGTGCTCGCTATCGACTGGCAGCACAGTGGCGCCGGCAATGGCCGCGCGCCGCATGAACAAGCCGCCAGCGCAAACCAGACATTCCTTGTTAGCGAGGGCTACGGTCGCGCCTCGTTCGATGGCGGCAAGCGTAGGCTTCAGTCCGACCGCGCCGCTGATCGCCGCCATCAGCCAATCGGCCGGACGCTGCGCGGCTTCGAGCAAACCGCCCTCACCCGCCGCCGCCTCGATCCCGCTGCCGGCCAAGGCATCCTTCAGTTCGTCGTAAGCCGCCGGATCGGCGACCACGGCCAATCGCGCGCCGACCTCGCGGGCGATTTTTGCCAGTGCCCGCGCGCTACGCCGGGCGCTGATCGCTTCGACGCGGTAACGCTCCGGCGCTCGCCTGATCAGATCGACCGTACTCGCGCCGATCGAGCCGGTGGCGCCGAGAATAGTGATGCTGCGTACTTCTGGTGCGGGCGATGGTTTCGAGCGCGCTAGACCGGGTACCGTCATGCTTTCACCATACCAGCAGGCCGCGCGCGGGCGCGTCGAAACCGCCCCGCAATAACCCGATCAGACAACCGATAAGCGCGGCAGCCCAAAACCCGTCGAGCCGATCCATCACGCCACCATGGCCGGGAATGAGCTGGCTCGCATCCTTCGCGCCGAATTGGCGTTTGACCCAGGACTCCATGAGGTCGCCAAGCTGAGCCACCACCGACAGCAGCAGCGCGATGAGGGCGAGCGCCGGCAGGTTGAACGAGCCAAACGAGGCCGCGATCAGGATACCTACGATCATCGCACCAAGCGTGCCGGCAATGGCGCCCGACCAGGTTTTTTTCGGACTCACCGCCGGCCACAGTTTCGGCCCGCCGAAGGTCCGGCCGGCAAAATATCCCAGCACGTCGGTCGTCCAGACCACCGCGAACAACAGCACCATCGCAAGAAAGCCATGAACGTCATCGGCACGCAGCAGCATAGGCGCGAGCAACATGGAACCGGCATAGCCGATCCCTGCGGTAATCCAAAGCCGCCGTTCCCGCGGCGCGAAAATCAGGGCCGCGAGCGCGCCCAATCCCACCAGCAAGATCGCCGTCACCGGGCGGCCCAGCCACGCCACCATGGCTGCAGCCGCAATCGCACTACCGCAGGCCGACAACATCAGACGATGGTGAGGGCCCGCGACGAGCGTGGTCCATTCCCATAAAACGGCGATGGCGGCGAGGCCCCAAAATAGCGCGAAGGGCCAGGCGCCGAGATAGGCCGTGAGCAGTGCCAGCGGCCCCAGGACGGCCGCCGAAGCGACGCGTAGCGTGAGGTTGTTCTTAGACGGATTCGCGCCGGCGTTGCTTGGTCCGGATATGGGGTCGGCATCGGCCACGGATTCAGGACCCGGTCTTCGCGACCAGACCGCCGAACCGGCGCTCGCGCTGCTGGTATTCGCGGATCGCCGCCTCGAGCGCAGCGCGGTCGAAATCGGGCCAATAGGTCGGCACGAAAACCAATTCGCTATAGGCCGACTGCCAGAGCAGAAAATTCGACAGCCGCTGCTCGCCGCTGGTGCGGATGATGAGATCTGGGTCGGGGATATCCGGCGCATCGAGGAAGGCGCCGACGGTTTCCATACTGATGTCGGCAGGCGCGAGGCTTCCTTCCGCCACCTGCTCGGCGATGCGTTTAGCCGCGCGCATGATTTCCTGGCGCGCGCCATAATTGAAGGCGACTACCAAAGTGAGGCCGTCATTAGCTTTCGTAAGCTCTTCCGCTTCGATCAGCAGACGGCCGATGTCCGGATCGAGCCCATCGCGCTCGCCGATCACGCGCACGCGCACCCCGCTTCGGTGCAGGTCGGCGAGATCGTTGCGGATGAAGCGGCGCAGTAGACCCATCAGTTCGCCGACTTCGTTGGCCGGCCGCGACCAGTTTTCCGCGCTGAAGGAGAAGATGGTGATGAAGCTGATGCCGATCTCGCTCGCTGCGCGGATTGTCCGCCGCAAGGCCTCAACACCACGGCGATGCCCCTCCACGCGCGGCAAGCTGCGCGCGGCCGCCCACCGGCCATTGCCGTCCATGATGATAGCGACGTGACGCGGCGCCCGCTCGAACGGCGGCATGGCGCTATGCGGAACCTCGGCCTCTGGCATTGTCTTCGAGCCGTATCGTTTCAAAATGAATCGGAATCCTGACGTAACACATCCTTGCCCATGATCTTGTCCGAAAACCTGTTGCCAGCCGGTATCAAGCCCGGACCGGGCTCAGCGACCTCAGACGGTGAGTATCTCCTTCTCCTTGGCCGCCAGCAGGTGGTCGATCTCGGCGATTCCAGCATCGGTAGCCTTCTGAATATCGCCGGAAAAGTGGTCATGGTCGTCCTTGCTGATCTTGTGGTCCTTTTCCAGCTTTTTAATCACGTCCATGGCGTCACGGCGTACGTGACGCACCGCCACGCGCGCGGTTTCGGCATATTTATGAGCGATTTTGACCAGTTCCTTGCGTCGCTCTTCGTTGAGCTCGGGAATGCGAAGCCGCACGATCTGCCCTTCAGCCGCCGGTGACAGACCCAGATTGGAATTGATGATCGCCTTTTCCACCGCGTGCAACAAAGACCGGTCCCAGACGTTGACCGCAATCAGGCGCGGCTCAGGGATGCTGACACTGGCAACCTGATTGAGCGGCATCTGCGCGCCATAGGCGTCGACCATGACCGGATCAAGCATATGGGCGGAGGCTCTGCCCGTACGCAGGCCGGATAATTCGGTCTTGAGCACGGCGCTGGCGCCCTGCATGCGGCGCTTGATTTCGTTGATATCGTACGTTGCGTTTGTCATGGCGATCCCCCGAACACGATGCCGCGCGAAACGCGCGGACCCGGTCTAGCCAATCATCGTCGAACGGCCTTTACCGCGCAGAACGGCTTCGATTGCGCCTTTGTCGGCGATTGAGAAAACGATGATAGGCATGTGGTTTTCCCGGGCAAGCGCGAAGGCGGTCGAATCCATGACCCGCAAATGCTTCTCAATCGCCTCCTGGTGACCGAGTTTCTCGTAGCGCTTGGCTTTCGGGTCTTTTTTGGGATCTGCGGTGTAGACCCCATCCACATTGGTGGCCTTGAGCACGGCCTGACAGCCGAGTTCAGCGGCCCGCAACACAGCAGTCGTGTCGGTCGTGAAGAACGGATTGCCGGTTCCGGCGGCCAGCAGCACGACCCGGCCTTTGCCGAGATTTTTCATTGCGCGTTTGCGGTTATAGGTCTCGCAGACCGAAGTCATGGCCAACGCCGAGAGCGTGCGCGCCTCGCGTCCGGCGCGCTCAATGGCGGCCTCCAGCACCAAGCAATTCATTACCGTCGCCAGCATGCCCATGGTGTCGCCGACCGGGCGCGGCACGCCGCGCTCGGACACTTCGACACCGCGGAAGATATTGCCGCCGCCCACAACCACGCCGAGCTCGACGCCGAGCGATGCCGCCGCCGCGAGATCCGTCGCCAGCGTCTCGACCGTCTTCTGGTCGATGCCAAATCCGTCCGCGCTGGTGAGCGCTTCGCCGGACAACTTGACGATGACGCGTCGGTAAAGCGGATCACTCATGGGTCGCGATCCTCATCGTTGCACACGATCTTTTCCGAAAGCCGGTTTCCACTTTTCGGGATCATGCGCGGGTCCGCGATCAACTTTGTCCGACGGCGGCCGCGACCTCCGCGGCGAAATCGCTTTCCCGCTTTTCAATACCTTCGCCAAGCGCGTAGCGCACGAACCCTGCGACCTTGATCGTCCCGCCCACCTTGCCTTCGGCTTCCTTGAGCGCCTGAGCGACGGTCTTCTTGTCGTCGTGTACGTAAGGTTGCTCAAGCAGACAGACCTCCTTGTAGAAGGTCTTGAGGCCGGACTCGACGATCTTTTCAATCACATTGGCCGGTTTCCCCTGCGCCTTGAATTTATCGGCCAGCACGTCCTTCTCGCGAGCCACCACCGCTGGGTCGAGACCAGAGGATTCGACCGCCTGCGGATTGGAGGCGGCGATGTGCATGGCGACCATGCGGCCGAGGCTCGCAAGTTCGTCGGTCTTGCCGGGAGATTCGAGCGCGACCAACACGCCGATCTTGCCGAGCCCGTCGACTACCGAATTATGCACGTAGGCGCCGATTGCGCCTTTGCCGACCGACAAAGATGCCGCACGGCGCAGCGTCATGTTCTCGCCGATCTTGGCGATCGTGTCGGAGATGGCATCGGCAACGGTAATACTGCCCGCTTTCGCTGCCTTTATCTTCTCGATTTCGGTGCCGGCGCTGAGCGCGACATCCGCGATCATCTTGACAAGGCCCTGGAACAGGTCATTGCGCGCGACGAAGTCGGTCTCCGAATTGACCTCGACCACGACGCCCTTGGTGCCTTGCACCAACACGCCGATCAGACCTTCGGCAGCGACGCGACCGGCTTTCTTGGCGGCTTTCGAGAGGCCTTTCTTGCGCAGCCAATCCTGCGCCGCCGTCATGTCGCCTTGCGTCTCGGTGAGCGCGGACTTGCAATCCATCATGCCGGCGCCGGTCGACTCGCGCAGCTCCTTGACCATCTGGGCGGTGATATTCGCCATTGTCGTCATTACTCCGCAGTCAGTTCTTTGGCTTTCGCGATCCAGCCGTCGACGCGGCCGGGCAAACCCACCTCTTCGCCAACATTGTGCGCGGCGGTGGCCGAAAGCTCGGCAATCTGAGTGTAGTGGAAGATGCCGAGATCGTTGAGTTGCTTCTCGATCGCCGGCGAA
This sequence comes from uncultured Alphaproteobacteria bacterium, assembly GCA_963753455.1. Taxonomy (GTDB): domain Bacteria; phylum Pseudomonadota; class Alphaproteobacteria; order Rhizobiales; family Xanthobacteraceae; genus Pseudolabrys. The sequence goes on from CAVWDA010000003.1 coordinate 67,597, forward strand.
ATGCCGGGCAGCTTTTTGAGGTCGTCGGCGACGCCGCGCGGTCCGGGCAGTTGCTCGAAGCCAAGATCGCCGAGTGCCGGCACCGTCGGCACCGGCTCTTCCACGATCGGCTTTTCCGCCGCGCCGACGTCGATGCCGAGTTCACCTTGCGCACGGGAGATTCCGTCGATTGCGGCTTTCGCCACCAAATCGCAGTAGAGGGCTACGGCGCGGCTCGCGTCATCGTTGCCGGGCACCGCATAAGTGATCCCGGCTGGGTCCGAATTGGTGTCGACGATCGCCGCGACCGGGATGTTGAGGCGCTGTGCCTCCTTGATGGCGATGTCTTCTTTGTTGGTGTCGATCACGAACAACAGGTCGGGCACGCCGCCCATGTCCTTGATGCCACCAAGCGAGCGGTCGAGCTTGTCGCGCTCGCGCTGCATGGTAAGGCGCTCTTTCTTGGTGTAGCCGCCGGCTTCGCCCGAGTTGAGCATTTCGTCGAGCTTGCGGAGACGCGAGATAGACCCCGAGATGGTCTTCCAATTGGTCAGCGTGCCGCCGAGCCAGCGTGAATTGACATAGTACTGCGCGCTACGCTTGGCAGCATCGGCGATGGCGTCTTGCGCCTGCCGCTTGGTGCCGACGAATAGGATGCGGCCGCCTTTGGCTACCGTATCGCTCACTGCCTGTAGCGCGCGATGCAACATCGGCACGCTCTGCGCAAGATCGATGATGTGAATATTATTGCGGGTGCCGAAGATGTAACTACCCATCTTCGGGTTCCAGCGGTGGGCCTGGTGGCCGAAATGCACGCCAGCTTCCAAAAGCTGACGCATCGAAAAGTCAGGAATCGTCATAATCTTCTCCGGTTGATCCGCCGCGGACCGGTGTGAGCCCCAAAATGGGCCACCGGACGGCCTTTTGACCCATTGTCGGGGTCGAAAGCCAAGGTCCGCGTGAGTGATGGTTGGGGCTTATATAGGGGCGAATCCCGCGACGCAAGGCGAGATCGGGCGCCTAAGCAGGTAAGGACTCCCGTAAGATCTTGAACCGCCGTTGCCGATGCGCGTTCGGCGCTACAACGCCTCGACCTGCACCACGCCGGGCACCGCCTTGATGGCACCGGCGATCTGCGGTGAGACCTTAAATCGGCCAGGCAGTTTCACCTCGACCTCGGTGCCCTGCCTTAGCATCAGCACCACGCTGACCTCGCCGTCGCCATTGGTCTGCGCGGCGCGTGGGGCGGGTTCCAGCCGCTTGGCCAGCGCCTCGATCGGCTTGTCGTCGCGCAGGAACACGCGCAGGCCCTTGTTGAGATTGGCGGCGGCGGCATCGAGCGGCTCCGCCGATTGGATGCGCGCGCGCACATCGTCACCCTGTACTTCCGCTGACAGGAATAGCAGCACGGCGGTGCCCGGTTCGAGCAGATCGCGATGCTCCGCCAAGCCCTCAGAAAAAATCACAGCTTCGTAGGCGCCGGTCGGGTCGGAGAGTCCAATGATGCCCATCTTGCTCCCTGTTCGGGTGCGCCGCTCCTGCCGTGACACCACGGTGCCAGCGACCCGCCCGGCCGTGGCGCCGGCCTTGACTGCGCGCGCAAAATCGGCCCAAGGCTGAACTCGCAGCTTTTTCAGCACGGCGGCATAGTCGTCGAGCGGGTGGCCGGAAAGAAAGAAACCGACCGCCTCGTATTCGCGTTTTAGGCGCTCGGCCGGCAGCCATGGCTCGACATTCGGCAAGGCGATCGGCTCGCGCGTACCGCCGCCGCCGAACAGTTCGTTCTGCCCGACGGTTGCGGCGTCGTGGGCGCGCTGGGCGCGGCCCAGCACCTGATCCACGGTCATGAACACGCGCGCGCGGTTGGCCTCGAATTCGTCGAAGGCGCCGGACTGAGCGAGGCTTTCCAGCACGCGTTTGTTGACGGCGCGCGGATTGATGCGGTCGGCAAAGTCGGCCAGGTCCTTGAACCCGCCCGTTGCCCGCGCGGCGATGATCGCTTCCACTGCCTGCCTACCGACGCCTTTGAGCGCGGCCAGCGCGTAGATGATGGTGTTGCCCTCGACCTCGAACGCCACGTGCGAACGGTTGATCGAAGGCGGATCGACCTTGATGCCGAGCCGCTCGGCCTCGGCGCGGAATTCCGCGAGCTTGTCGGTATTGCCCATGTCGAGCGTCATCGAAGCGGCCAAGAATTCGACCGGGTAGTTGGCCTTCATGAACGCGGTCTGATAGGCGACCAGCGCGTAAGCCGCGGCGTGGCTCTTGTTGAAGCCGTATTCGGCGAAACGCTCGAGCAGATCGAAGATGGCGTCGGCCTGGTGGCGCTCGATGCCGTTCTTGACCGCACCCTCGACGAAGATCGCGCGCTGCGCCTGCATCTCCTTGCGGATCTTCTTGCCCATGGCGCGGCGCAACAGATCGGCCTGGCCAAGCGTGTAGCCGGCCAATATCTGCGCGGCCTGCATCACCTGTTCCTGATAGACGATGACGCCGAAGGTTTCTTTCAGGATCGGTTCAAGCTTCGGATGGATGTAGTCCGGCTTCTCCATGTCGTGCTTGCGCGCGCAATAAGTCGGGATGTTCGCCATCGGGCCGGGACGATAGAGCGCGACCAGCGCGATGATGTCCTCGAAGCGGTCGGGCCGCATGTCGAGCAGCGCACGCCGCATGCCCGCGCTTTCCAATTGGAACACACCGACCGCCTCCGCATGCGCCAGCAACTCATAGGTTTTCTGGTCGTCGAGCGGAATCGCCGTGAGATCGATCTCGATGCCGCGCCGCTTCACCAGCGCCACCGCAGTCTGCAACACGGTCAACGTCTTGAGACCGAGGAAATCGAATTTCACCAGGCCCGCCTGCTCCACCCATTTCATGTTGAACTGGGTCACCGGCATGTCGGATTTCGGATCGCGGTAGAGCGGCACCAGTTCCGACAGCGGACGATCGCCGATCACGATGCCGGCGGCGTGCGTTGAGGCGTGGCGGGTGAGGCCTTCGAGCTTCTTGGCAATATCGAAGGCGCGCTTGACCACCGGATCGCCGTCGCGCTCGGCCTGCAACTTCGGTTCGCCCTCGATCGCCTGCGCGAGCGTGACCGGAGCGGCCGGGTTCTGCGGAACTAACTTGCAGAGCTTGTCGACCTGCCCATAGGGCATCTGCAGCACACGGCCGACGTCGCGCAGCACGCCGCGCGCCTGCAAGGTGCCGAAGGTGATGATTTGCGCCACTTGGTCGCGGCCGTAGCGCTCCTGCACGTAACGGATCACCTCGTCGCGCCGGTCTTGGCAGAAGTCGACGTCGAAGTCCGGCATCGACACGCGCTCGGGATTGAGAAAGCGCTCGAACAGCAATCCGAAGCGGATCGGATCGAGGTCGGTGATCGTGAGCGCGTAGGAGACGAGCGAACCTGCGCCCGAGCCGCGGCCCGGCCCGACCGGAATGCCTTGCGCCTTCGCCCATTGGATGAAATCGGCGACGATCAGGAAGTAGCCGGGATATTTCATGTTCGCGATGACGCCCAGCTCGAAATCGAGCCGTTCGCGATACTCCTGCTCGGTGTGGCCGGGCGCGACGCCGGCGCCGGCGAGCCGCCGCTCGAGACCGGCCTCTGCGCGCTTGGCCAATTCGCTCGCCTCGTCGACAACGCTATCGCCGACCGAGAAACGCGGCAGAATCGGCGCGCGGGTGTGCGGGCGGAACGCGCAACGCTGGGCGATCTCGACCGTCGAGGCGACCGCCTCCGGCAGATCGGCGAACAGCGCGACCATTTCGGCGCGGCTCTTGAAGCGATGCTCGGCGTTGAGCTGGCGGCGGTCGGTTTCCGCCAGCATGCGCCCTTCGGCGATGCAGATCAGCGCGTCATGGGCTTCGTGATCGGCGGCGCTGGCGAAATAAGGCTCGTTGGTGGCGACCAGCGGAATGCCTTTGGCATAGGCGAGATCGATCAACACCGGCTCGGTCATGCGCTCGTTGGCGGTGCCGTGCCGCTGTAGCTCGACATAAAGGCGGTCGCCGAACAAACGGCGCAACGCGTCGAGCCGCGTGGTGGCGAGATGGCTCTGGCCTGCCGCGATCGCGCTGTCGAGCGGCCCGCCGGGCCCGCCGGTGAGCGCGATGACGCCCTCGGTCTCGCCCTCCAGCCATTCGAGCCTGAGCCGCGGCGGCTCGTTCGGCGGGGTATCGAGGAAGGCGCGCGAATTAAGCCGCATCAGGCTGCGATAGCCAGCCTCGCGGGCGGCCAGCAGTACAATGCGTTCGCGCGGCGCCGGTGCATTGGCGTTGCGGGGGCCATGGTCGGTGTCGCCGAAATCGATGGCGAGCGCGCAACCGACAATCGGCTGGATGCCGGCGCCGGCCATCTTTTCGGAGAATTCCAGCCCACCGAACATATTGTCGGTGTCGGTGAGCGCGAGCGCGGCCTGCTTATCCGCCTTGGCGAGGTCTGCCAGGCGCGCCAGCGGGATCGCGCCTTCCAACAGCGAATAGTTCGAGTGCACGTGCAGGTGCACGAAATCGAGATTGGCCACGGGTGATTCCTTTGTCTCGCCCAGAGTGGGGATGGCGGCACTCTAAGTCCACCGCCCCTGTGACGAGCCCATCACCTTTCCCCGCCATCCTTCGCTCCGGATGGCGACGGCACTTACAGATTGCTGAAAACCTGCGACCAGATGGCGATCATGCCCACGAACAGCGCGAGCGAGGCGAGCGCGGCGGCTTCTTGGATCACGGCTTTGACCATGGTTCTCTCCCAGGAACGGAGAGAGAACATAGTTCATGGTATGTTCTGCAGTCAAGAGCGGGTAGTGGGTCAGTTTGAATTGTGGCAAAGGGCCTAGGCCCTCCCCCCAACCATGGCTTGACTCTCGAGCCCTTGGCAACCGCCAAGGGCAATGGGAGAAAAGCGTATGCAGCCAAGCCTCCGAAACTATTTGCGCGAATGCTTCCGCCAGGCCCCGCACTCGTGGCGAAAGGGGGCGGTTGTTATGACGCTGCTGATTTCTGGAGGGATTTTTGTTGGTCTGTTTTTAGGGTGGCATTTGAATGCATATCCGACATCGTACTTCCTAGGCGGCACGGCACTCATCGCTGCTTTCGATGTCTTTGCAATTCTTCCATTCCAACTCTGGAAAACGGATCAGCAGCGAATCGCAGAGCTGGAGACGCATCTCACACCGAGACTTAGATGCACGTTTGGGATGGGTCTAATCGGATGCTATCGGCCCAACACACCGCTTATGGATCCACGCGCGCCGACACAAAAAACAGTTGGCACATGGTTTAGGATAAAAACAGAATCGACTGCCGCCATGCCACAGACCGGATGCCACGGGAGACTGATTTCGATAAAGCGAGGTGAGACTGAAATGTTGGCAGGAGAAAGTCCGCTTCTGCCATTTGCTCCTCACGAGGCTGACGATGCACTATCAAAAACTCTCTATCCTAATGTACCGGAATATCTTGATCTGCTGGCTCTAATTCACGGACAAGTTCTTCTTGTCTTGCGAGGGCAACTTTCAAACGCCGTGCAATGGGGTGATATTTTTTCACTGCCGGGCGGCAAGTTACAAGTGGTTGTTGTATCAGATAACTCAACATCACCGCCTATCGAGATTCTATTTCATTGGACGTTGGACCCGGTGACAAGCCGACTAGAACAAAAATCAATTCCTGCGTGATTGATTTTCAATCTGTTTCTCATATTCGTAAAGCCAAACTACTGCTTCGCATCTAATCCACTTGATCGCATCGGCCTTGGTCGCAAAGCCATAGATCGTATCCATTTTGCCATCTGGGAAAGTGACCCGGACAAAATGCCCCTCGCCAATCTTGTTCTCTTCAACGTCGAATGACGGCTCATTCTCTTGCTGCGCTTCCCAGTCCTCTAGGATTTGCACGAGATCGCTGATTTCCCAAAGACGGTCAGTCACGCCAGCGGCCATCGCGGGCGATACTTTCAAGGTCTGATGCACGCGGACGAAATTGTAGAACATCGTATGCAGCGCAACCGCCGCGACGTGATTTTCGATCTTTTTTGAAAACGCATTGGTCAACCGCGTAAAGCGGCGCATGTGCATCCGCATCGTAAGGTTGGCGCGCTCGGCGTATGACGTACTGACATGCTTCGGATCAGGCTTGCCGGTGATCTTGCGCTTCTGCGCACCGATGCAGATAGCGGGGCTGTAACGTCGCTCACCGCTGGGTGCTGCGCCGTATATTTTGTGCAGCATCGCGTAATCGACATCAGCACCGAATACGGTATCGACGGCCTCTAGATAAGGCCGGTGTCCATCGCTGTTCAGTTGAACGCGATTTGAAAGACGCGACCTAAGATCATCAACAAATCGCACTGCGCTATCGGTAGTGCGATCTCCGACAAGCCAACTCACAAGCAATTTCGAGTCGGCATCAATCGCAGTCCACGTCCAAGCATCGCCCGCTTCCTCCGGCGCGTTCTTAGCGCGTTTCACATTGTCGTTTTTTGCGTAAATGAACGACCAGATTTCATCCATCTGGATACGCTTGGATTTGAGATTGCGGACATGCTGGTCGTGATAAGCCGCGCAAGCCTGCCCCATGTCGGCAAGCAATTTAGCAACCGTGTTCTTGCTGGCCCCAGTGACCCGTGTAATGGCGCGGATCGCCATACCCTCGCAAAGCAAGGTGATAATTTGGGCGCGGGTCTTGGGGTCGATCTTGTTCATAGGGTCACTATATGACCCATTATGCTTAGCGTCAAGCACAAAGTTAAGTTTTGTAGTTTTTGTTTTATTTACCTCTAGTTGAAATCGGAACCCATAGCTGTACTTTGGGGTTGCATTCTGAGGGGTATTGATTTATATGTCAATACGCGAGGAGATAAAGCGATGCGTTGGGTCGGAACCATCCCAGCTAATCTTGCTGCGGCCGGCTCTCCGCAGTTCCCCCATGAAGCGTTTTATCTTCGTCACCCCCGAAATTCTTGGATTGCTCGATGGGCCGTGGGAGAGTCTCGAAATACAAATCCGATGGAAAAAGGTCCGCGCCGATCTAGGGCCTGTGTTCAGTTGAGCAGGATCATAGCGGCAGCCATCTGCACTGCGGCGAGAAAATTTCTGGCGAGTTTGTCATAACGTGTGGCGATGGCACGGAAGTGTTTGAGCTGATTGAAGAACCGTTCGACAAGGTTGCGTTCGCAGTAGAGCGCAAAATCGCACGCTCTCGGGGTCTTGCGGTTGGCCTTGGGCGGGATGACTGGAGTGATTCCCCGCTGGGTGAGGGTGTCGATGAATGGGTCTGCGTCGTAGGCCTTGTCGGCAAGCAATGCATCTGGATCGGCGTTGTCGATCAATGGCTCGGCGCAAGCAAGATCATGAGCTTGGCCTGGCGTGAGCATCAACGCGACGGGATTGCCCAAGGCATCGACGAGCGCGTGAATTTTGGTGGTCAGTCCACCGCGCGATCGGCCGATCGCTTGCGGGCCGTTTTTTTTCGCGCGCCGGCGCTGTGCTGATGAGCGCGTACGATGGTGGCATCGATCATCATGTATTCGTTGTCGTGATCGCTTGCCAACAGCTTGAAAATGCGCTCGAAAACGCCGCTCTTCGCCCATCGACTGAAGCGCTGGTGCGCGATCTTCCAGTCGCCGAAACGCGCAGGCAGGTCACGCCAGGGGATTCCCGTTCGATACCTGTAAAGAATGGCTTCGACGAACAACCGGTTGTCCGCTGCATTGCCGCCGACATGGCCTTCACGGCCGGGCAAACAATCCTTGATCCGCTCCCACTGGTCGTCTCGCAATCCAAAGCGCTGCATGGGGTCGGCCCCTCCGCAAAGCCGACCTCGCATCAATCACTCGACAACTGATTTGGGAATCCCCAACGTACCGGCGGCGCTGCAAAATAGAACGGCGTTCCGCGTTTGATTCTGATCCGTTCTCGTGCAAAGCCCGCCTAACTGAAGACAGGCCCTAGAGAGGTTCGTTACAGGCGGGATCATCATCGTGGGCGAGGATGGATACATGAGGCCCCTCGATCCCGAGGAAGACGAAATCTGGGAAATTCGCTGCATCGATCCCGATCCGAGCGTAAGAATATTTGGATCATTCGCGGAGAAGGACAACTTTATCGCGCTGGAAAAACGATACCGACAAGATTTAGAAGGGCGCGACTCTCAAGCTTGGCGAGATGCAATCCGAGCCACCAAAGCAACTTGGCGCAGGCTGTTCCTGGCATATCCACCACATACTGGAGACGATCTTCATGACTACATCTCCAATCCCGTCGTTTATCTCTGAATTGGAAAGTGGCGGTTCAATTTCCGAGGGGACGCTTGCGTATTTTCGCGAGCGCCAGCGCAACCGCATTCATGAACTCGTCCTTAAAGAATTTTTGCATAGCGGGCTTACGAAAGCAGAGTTTGCGCGGCGTATCGGAAAAAAGCCCGAACAAATTACTCGCTGGCTTGCGGCTCCCGGTAACTGGGAACTCGATACCATTAGCGACTTTCTACTTGGAGCGACTAGAGGCGAATTTGTAGGGCGTGGTCTCATTTTGGACGCGTGAGCGGTAGTCCGGTGCCGCAATGCCGTTTAGTTATGCCTGCCAGCAGCTAGAGGTCCAGAAAACGCCATCTTTTCAGTTCGGATTATGCCCAGAAGTTCCTACGGCTTCGGGGACAGGATGGGGGGCTTCATCGGCATATCTGCCGATCAGCCTTGGTTTGCGCTGGTTTTTGCTGAGCGCAGGCTGTCTGGCGCTCGCCAATTGCGCTAACAGTTACACGGCCAGCCGGGCCAACCCCAGTTCATTCTCCATTGCGACTGCCGCCGATGCAGGGCTTTAACAGGGCTGACCAATTCGCGATGCGGATCGCGCGCCAATCCAATAGATGTGCCCGATGTTTCCAACGGTCGCCCCATCATCGTCGGCGCTGAGGCCGATGAGTGTCCGTGTCTTTCTGCGGATGTGAAGCGTCACTCTATTTATTTGGTCAGGTTCGCCCCGATCTAAAAATCGCTTCTAACTGGATGAAAAAATTTCCACGCACCTCGCCAGCCCCGGAATGGAACAGTGGTGCGCTACCATCCATGTTTTTGTGCTGATTAGTCTAGTCAGCGGCAGCAATTCTCTTGGCTCGTACATGATGGAAATCTTGGTCATACCGTGGCCCGCGAACATGTGTGGTCGATTAGCGGATACACCATAGTCAATCCAAAAGGCACCGACGTAACCGCACCACAGCTTGCGCTGGCCGAAGATGGCACTGGAGCGTCATCCGTTGCAGGTCGGGTTAATTATTTTATTGGGTGGCGTTTTGTCTCACAGATTCGAAGCTATTCTTAAACCATGTCGAGCGGCCCACAAGGGCGGGGTCGCGGGCGTGTATAATCGCGCATTGTATGACAGCGAGATGCGCGAGGCGCTGGAGTGTTGGGCTCGACCGGGTCGAGGCCATCACCAGCGAGGCCGACCCATTCCGATAGCGGGCCGAGCCCGGCCTAGGATATTTAAGAACATGGCCTACGGTATACGGTAGTTGGCCGCGGGGACGTTGAGCGCGACGCGTCAAGGGTTTGAGTGTACTGCGTTCGAAGCGTCGGGGCCGGGGAAGTCACGCGTTCGTGAAGCAACCAAAAGTGGAAAAGATAGTCGGCCCAACGCCCATAATCCCTTATTTTCCTTATAACATCATCATAATGACTGGCAGTAGGCACTCGCGATAATTGCGTGTCACTTTGGTGCATGATAGTTTTGCTCACCCTACGTGCTGCCGCAAAAGCGTTGTCCCTTTCAGTCCGGAGTTTCTAGCGGATGCTGGTCCGGGGCACTGGCTCGTTAGTCGCGCGCCTGACGTGCTCATGCATAGCGTATCTCTAAAGCCATCTCTGAGAGTGGACCGCCTGGGCGCGTCGTTTCCAGCACGTAGCGACAACGTGTTGTTCGAAATTGCGCACCTCCAGGCGAGCGGTTAGGCGCTGCCCGCTCGTTTGGATTTAGCTCTATGTGCTGGTGGAGATTTGGTTGCGCCTGATACACAAACGGCGAAGGCGACGACAATACAATCGCCGCCACGTCCTACGCTTGCTGATCTGGCTGCTGCGATCGACAGGCTGCATGAAGTACATGGAGGGAGCCCTTCGTACGTGATCGAGCGCGTATCGAGGCGGAAAGAAATTGAGCAATGTTAAGGACCTTGTAGGTCACGGCCACTTTGGAGCTGGCGGAAGATGAATTGCAAGCTGCCTGAACGCAACGGCGCAACGCTATATGTGGGTTGCGGACTACTGCAGCAGATTAAAGACGACCTTACCCCCGAAAACGCCACAGTGGCGGAATAAAGGCTATCTCCAAAAAGCCGAGCTATTTATAACTAAATCGCCGCCGCCAGACTGAAGAAAAAAACTGGCTGGTCTATCTGCCTAATGAGCTTAGTGTATTAGACGCGGAAATAAAATAACTGGTTCAGGGGTGCTCAACAACCTTAAGTGAAGCGACAAACAAAAGGCAACAGAGGAAGCGCACACGACAGTGGAGCATCTTCGGCTTGCTGATGTGAGAAGAAAATCGAAGCGCTGCCGTTCGAAAAGCCTAGCTGGCTGTGACGGCAATCGCGGATGGAGGGAAGGCATTCGCCTGGTTGTGTCTGAACGAGCAATCGAGCGCAGCGGGAAGCCATCGGAATGGTAGCTAATCCCTGCGCTCGGTCTCCGCCTTGCAGCGACGAGCCTAATGCGAGGTACTGGCCC
>CAVWDA010000004.1:0-11053 GCA_963753455.1 uncultured Alphaproteobacteria bacterium
ACTTAACGGACATTGCAAGGCTGCATCCGAATTTCTACGTTCGGCTGTAAAGCGCACATTGGGTAACACGGTCGTTCAACTGCACCGCATTCGGGACACGATGCCCTCACACGCCTAAATATCTATGCTGCACGTCCGGCGCGGCGGCGAGGTCGTGTGACGTCCCCCACCACACCACGCGGCCGCGCTCGATCAGAAAATGACGGTCGGCGACGCGGGCGAGCGCGCCAACATTCTTGTCGATGACCAGGATGGCGAGACCCAGGTTCTTGAGGCTGGCGAGACAGCGCCAGATCTCGGCGCGGACCAGCGGCGCCAGACCTTCGGTCGCCTCATCCAGGATCAGCAAGCGCGGGTTGGTCATCAGCGCGCGGCCAATCGCCAGCATCTGCTGCTCGCCGCCGGACAGAAGGTTGCCCATGCTGGCCTCGCGCGCTTCCAATCGCGGAAATAGCTTGTAGACCCTCTCTAGCGTCCAGCCGTCGCCGTCGCGCTCGACAGCCGTCGCCACCAGATTCTCGCGTACGCTTAAGTTCGGAAAGATCTGCCGGCCTTCCGGCACCAGGCCAATGCCGAGCTTGGCGACCTTGTAGGAAGGCAAGCCGCGGATCTCGCGCCCAGCAAAGCGGATCGACCCGGCGCGCGCTGGCGTCAGCCCGATGATCGAGCGCACGGTGGTGGTTTTACCCATGCCGTTGCGGCCCATCAGCGTCACCATCTCGCCGGGCTTGATCGACAACGACACGCCGAACAGCACTTGGGAGAGGCCGTAGCAGGTCTCGATACCGGCGACCTCGAGCACGGTGTCAGCCATCGCCCACGCCCTCCGCCTCGCCCAGATAAGCGTCGCGCACCGCGCCATTGGCGCGGATATCGGCGGGGCTGCCGGTGGCGATCACCCGGCCATAGACCAGCACGGTAATGCGGTCGGCGAGCGCGAACACAGCCTCCATGTCGTGCTCGACCAGGAGGATGGTGAGTTCCTTCTTCAAAGCGCGCAGCATCTCGACCATGCGGGCGGATTCCTCCGGCCCCAGCCCCGCCATCGGCTCGTCGAGCAGCAGCATGCGAGGCGAGCCGACCAGCGCCATGGCCAACTCGATCAGGCGATGTTCGCCGTGGCTGAGCGCCGAGGTGACGCGGTCGGCGCGGTCCGCGAGGCCGACGCGGGCGAGCGCAGCGCGCGCGGGCTCTCGCAATTCCGGTTCCAGCCGGGCATCGCGCCAGAAGCGGAAAGAGTGCCCGGCATGCGCCTGCACTGCCAACGCCACGTTGTCGAGCACGCTGAGGTCCAGGAACAGCGATGTGATTTGGAACGAGCGGGCGAGCCCGAGCCGGGCGCGCCGGTCCATCGACAGCGCGGTGATTTCACTGCCAGCAAAACGGATGTAACCGGAATCGGGCGTCAACTGGCCGCCGAGCTGGGCGATCAGCGTCGTCTTGCCGGCGCCGTTCGGCCCGATGATCGCGTGCAGCTCGCCGCTCTCGATCGTCAACATCAGATCGTCGGTGGCGACGATGCCCTCGAAGCGCTTGGCCAGATGCTCGACCTGCAACAAGGGCTCGCTCATGGGCCGGCCTTTGCGCGGATTTTCGACAGCAGCCCGTCGATGCCGCCGCGCGCGAACAGCACCACCAGCAGCAGCAGCGGCCCAAGGATGATTTGCCAGTATTCGGTGATGCCGGACAGAAACTCTTCAAGCACCAGCAGCGCCACCGCGCCGATCAGCGGGCCGATGACCGAGCCCATGCCGCCGAGCACCACCATGATGATGAGATCGCCCGAGCGCGTCCAGTACATCATCGAGGGGCTGACGAAGTCGGTGTTGTTGGCGATGAGTGCGCCGGCGAGCCCGCACAGCGTCCCGGCGATGACGAAGCAGGTGAGCCGGTAGCGGTAGGTCGGAAAGCCGATCGCCCGCATGCGCAGATCGTTGGAGCGTGCGCCCTGCACCACCATGCCGAAACGCGAATTCACCAGCCGGTAGACCAGGTAGATCGACCCCAGTAGCAGCGCGAGGCACACATAATAGAACTGCACTTTGTTTGTTAGGTCGACAGGGGCAAAGAACTGGCTGCGCTTGTAAATGGTCAATCCGTCGTCGCCGCCGTAGCGGGCGAGCCCGGCGATGACGTAATAGGCCATCTGCGCGAAGGCCAAGGTGATCATGATGAAATAGACGCCGCGTGTACGCAGCGACAACGCGCCGATCACCAGCGCGAACACCGCCGAGGCGAGAAGCGCCGCCGGCCACTGCACGAAGCCGCTGTAAATTCCCTCATGCGCCAGGATGCCGACGGCATAGCCACCGATGCCGAGATAGGCGGCGTGACCGAAGCTCATCATACCGCCATAGCCGAGGATGAGATTGAGGCTCACGGCGGCAATACCCAGGATGACGATGCGGGTGAACAGCGTCAGCAAGAAGAGATTACCGCCGAGCCCGACATAGACCGGCAGAAGCGCTAACGCGGCCAGCAACGCGAACACCGCGATGTTGCGGACCGTCAGCGCGCGGCTCATTTGCGGATCGCCGGGAACAATCCCTCGGGGCGCACCACCAGCACGACGGCCATCAGCAGATAGATCAGCATGGAGGAAAGCGCCGGCGCCGCGGTCGCTGCTGCGTTCGGGGAGAGCACCAGCCGCAGCAGGTCGGGAAAGAACGCGCGCCCGAGCGTATCGACGAAGCCGACCAAAAGCGCCGCGATGAACGCACCGCGGACCGAGCCGATGCCGCCGATCACGGTGATGACGAAGGCGACGATCAGGATGTTCTCGCCCATGCCGATCTGCACTGTGAGGATTGGCGCCTGCATCAGGCCGGCGAGACCGGCCAACGCGGCGCCGAGCCCGAACACCAGCGTGTAGAGCAGCTTAATGTTGACGCCGAGCGCGCCGACCATCTCGCGGTTACTGGCGCCGGCACGGATCAACATGCCGACGCGGGTACGCATCACCAGCACGTAGAGAAAGCCGGCAACCGCCAGCGAGACAATGATGATGGAGAGCCGGTAGGCGGAGTATTGCACGCCCGGCAGAATTTGCACCGAGGTGTTGAGCCAGGACGGCAGCGGCAGACTCATGCCCTCCGGCCCCCAGATCAGCCGCACCAACTCGTCGAAAAACAGGATCAGGCCGAAGGTGCCGAGCACGTGGTCGAGATGGTCGCGGCCGTAAAGCCGGCGCATGATGGCCACCTCCACGACCATGCCGACAATCAGCGTCGCGCCGAGCGCAAGCAACGCGCCGAGAACGAAGCTGCCGGTCCAAGCTGCGAAGGTGGCGGCGAAATAGGCGCCAACCATATAGAGAGAGCCGTGCGCCAGGTTGACCAGGTCCATGATGCCGAACACCAGCGTCAATCCGGCGGCCAGTAGGAACAGTAGCAGGCCGAACTGCAGGCCGTTCAGACATTGCTCGATGAAAAGCGTGGTCATGGAACTAGGCCGCACATAACACGGCGGCAGAAACGTTCCTGCTTCTGCCGCCCTATCGCATTCGGTCAAGGTCACTTCATCGGACACTTGCCGTGGAAGTCATCCTGGCTGTCTTTGATGATGGTGGCGACGGTCTTGAGCACGTAGTCGCCCTTGGCGTCCTTGACCACATCCTGCAGATAGTAGTTCTGGATCGGGAAGTGGTTGTTGCCGTATTTGAAGCCGCCGCGCACCGACTTGAAGTCGGCCTTTTCCAGCGCCTTCTGCACCGCCGCCTTGTCGGAGAGCTTGCCCTTGGTAGCGACCACCGCCGAGTTGATCAGATTAGCCGCGTCATAGGACTGCGCGCCGTAGAAAGACGGTTTTTTGCCGGGGTATTTCTTCTCGAAGTCGGCGACGAATTTCCTGTTCGCGTCGTTGGGCAAGTCGTTTACCCATTCCTGCGCGCCGGGCACGCCAAGCGCGAGGTCTTTCTGCAACGGCAACGACAGTTCGTCGATGGTGAAGGCGGTGTAGAGCGGAATCTTGCCCTTGAGGCCTGCCTGCGCGTACTGCGCCAGGAATTGCACGCCCGCTTTGCCCGGATAGAACACGAAGATGGCGTCCGGGTTGGCGGCCTTGGCTTTGGCAAGTTCGGCCGAGAAATCGAGCTGCGACGGCCAGGTGGTAAGCTCCTGTCCGATCACCTTTCCCTTAAAGGTGTGGGCGACCCCCGCCAGCATATCTTTGCCGGCGGCATAGTTCGGGCCGATCAGGAACACCGACTTTACACCCTTCTGATTCATGTACAGACCCATCGCCTCTGGCGTCTGGTCGTTCTGCCACGAGGTCGAGAAGAAATACGGCGAGCACAATTCGCCGGCGATCTGCGAGGGGCCAGCATTGGCGCTGATGATGAAGGTCTTGGAATCGACTGCCGGCTTGAGCGAGGCCAGCATCACGTTCGACCAGATGTAGCCGACAATGAAATCGACATGGTCGGACTCGATCAGCTTCTCGGTCTTCTGCTTGCCGACCTCTGGCTTGAAGCCGTCGTCCTCGTAAATCACCTCGACCGGCAGTCCGGCCATCTTGCGGCCCATGTGGTCGAGCGCAAGTTCGAACGAGTCGCGCATGTTGTTGCCGATCACGGCCACCGGGCCGCTGAAGGTCGAGACGAATCCGATCTTGATCGATTTTTGCTGGGCAAAGGTCGGACCGGCGGCGAGCAGGATTGCAGCGCTCGCGATTATTAAGGCTTTACGCATGGTGTTTCCTCCCAGGGGCCGTTATCGGCCCTCTCCCACAAGATCCTCTAGTGTACCGGCATCCGAGCCAAAAGGTCCATCCACTACGGTCGCAGAGCCACGAATTATATTTCCAAGCCGAGCCTTCGTTGCCTTGGCCGAAGCGAGTCCTATGACGACAACCTGAATTTGGGCCAGCTTTCGAGTTTGTTGGCCATGCGATCGCCAGTCATTGACCGGCGCATAATTGGCCTTGCAATCTGACCGATACCGCATGGCCGCGGCTTGATAAGAGGCAACAGCTTTGACGAAAGCTACGCAAAAGACCTACCACAAGATTGCGGTGGACCACCGAGGGTTGCCGGTGGACCGCCGTTTTGCCCGCGTCCCGCCTATCCTGTGCTTGCACCCCGCGATACCGCCCCACGAGTTGCGACATGACAGATCTGCAGAACATCGTATTTCCTTCGCTCAGAGAACGCGTGGTCATCATCACCGGCGCCGGCCAGGGCATCGGCCGCGCCTTCGCCAAGGCCTTCGCCATGGCCGGTGCACGCGCCGTCATCGCCGAGCGTAATGCGACGACGGCCGCCGCGGTCGCCGCGGAAATCATGAGGGCCGACGGCCAGGCGCTGGCAGTGCAAACCGATATCGCCGATCCGGCCTCGGTCAATGAAATGATCGAAGTGGTCGAGGATGAATACGGCCGCATTGACGTGCTGATCAACAATGCGGCGATCTTTTCGACCTTACAAGTGCGCCCGTTCGAGCAGATCCATCTGGAAGAATGGGAGCAGGTGCTGCGCGTCAATGCCACCGGCGCATTCTTATGTGCGCGCGCCGTATTGCCCGCGATGCGAAAAGCCAAATGGGGCCGCATTATCAACATGGCCTCCGGCGCGGTGTCGCTCGGCCGGCCCGGCTATCTGCATTACATCGCCTCGAAATCGGCGCTGGTCGGCATGAGCCGCTCGATGGCGCGCGAGCTCGGCCCCGACAACATCACCGTCAACGCCATTTTGCCGGGCGCGACCTTCACCGAGATCGAGCGCAAGACCGTGACGCCGGCGCAGAAGGAACGCATCATCGCCATGCAATGCATCCCTCGCGCGGAGACGCCGGAAGATCTCGTCGGTACCGCGCTATTCCTGGCGTCGGAGGCGTCCGCCTTTATTACCGGACAGATCATCAATGCCGACGGCGGCGCAACCCACCCGTAGGCGTCACGCTGGCTGGCCGTGCATGAGGCTTTTGCGCATTTCGCGGAACGAGATCAGCTTCTCGCAGCTCTCATCCCACAGCACCAGGCGGACGCTTTTGACGCTTTGCCAGAGCGTGAGCCGGCCGATGTCGCCAAGTTCGGGGTGTTCGCGCAGCACCCGCGGCAACCGGTAATAGGGAATCCGGCTGCACAAATGATGCACATGATGCATGCCGATATTGGCGGTGAACCAGCGCAAAATTCCGGGCAGCACATAGTACGAACTGCCGTGCAGCGCGACTTCGTGCAGACTCCAGGTTTCGTCGTGCGCCCACATCGTGTGCTCGAATTGATGCTGCACGTAGAACAGCCACACGCCCATCGCGGCGGCCAGCAGCATGATCGGCCCATGCACCAGCAGGAACGGGCCAATGCCGATCAGCCACACCAGCACGGCGACGATAATCGCGATGGCGGCGTTGGTGCCCATGGTACTGAGCCAAGGCTGCCAGCCGCTGCGCATCAAACCGAACGGCAGCCGATGCCGCAGGATGAAAAGATAGGCCGGCCCCACACCGAACATCACCGCTGGATGGCGGTAGAGCCGGTACATCAGGCGGCGCCAGCGTGGCAGAGCCAGATATTCGCGCACCGTCAGCGTATCGACATCGCCAATACCGCGGCGTTCCAGATTGCCCGCGGTCGCATGATGAATGGCGTGCGTTCGTTTCCAGAAATCGTAAGGCGTCAAGGTGAGGACGCCGAGCGCGCGGCCGATCCAATCGTTGGCGAGGCGATGGCGGAAGAAGGCGCCGTGCCCGCAATCGTGCTGGATCATAAACAGCCGCACCAGGAACCCGGCGGCCGGAACGGCGAGCAACAACGTAAGCCACCAAAAGCCGAAGTAGTAGGACGCCCACATCAAGACCCAGAACAGCACAAGGGGGCCGAAGGTGATGCCGAGTTCGAGCGCGCTGCGCGCGCCGTTGGGCTCGCGGTAGCGCATGAGAATCTGGGTCCAGGCGCGTGCGTCGTTCGTCTGTCCCGCACCGGCGCGATCTTGCTTATTATCCAAGCGATTGCCCTTTATGAATATAAATCGAGCACAGGTGGCCAGCCGAAGGGCTGCCGCACTCACATACGTTCAAGTTTCATGGAAACAACTGGCTGACAGATTATCAGGGTTATTTTGTGTCGGCTACCGGGCAAAGTAGTATCTGGGGGTAGCGGCCAGGTATTTTAACCACGGAGACAACGCATGACACTCACCGTCGCCATCATCGCGCCCGGCAGTATGGGCAGCGCGGTGGGCGCCCGCCTGACCGAAAACAAGGTGAAGGTGCTCACATCGCTCGCCGGCCGTAGCGCGGCGAGCGCGGCTCGCGCCGGCGCCGCCCGCATGACCGCGGTGGCCGATACGCAGCTGACCGAAGCCGACTTCCTGCTCTCGATCGTGCCGCCGGGCGATGCACTGGCGCTGGCCAAGCGCCTTGCCCCAGGGCTGACAGCCGCAAACAAAAAACCTATTTATATCGACTGCAACGCGGTCAGCCCGAACACCATGCTCGACATCGCCGAGGTGGTCGCAAAGACCGGTTGCCCCTTCGTCGGCGCCGGCATTATCGGGCCGCCACCCAAGCCAGGCGGCACCAACACCAAATTCTACGCCGCCGGTCCGGCCGCCGGCTTGTTCGCCAAGTTCAATGAGTACGGATTGATCGTGCGCGTGCTGGAAGGCTCACTCACCGCCGCCTCGGCGTTGAAGATGTCCTATGCCGGCATCACCAAGGGCTTTACCGCGCTGGGCGCCGCCATGATGCTCGCCGCCACCCGTGAAGGCACGGCCGAGGCGCTGAAGGCCGAGCTCGGCGAAAGCCAACCGGCACTGCTCGGCTATCTGACGCGGCAGGTGCCGGCGATGTATCCAAAGGCCTATCGCTGGGTGGCCGAACTCGAGGAGATTTCCGCTTTCGTCGGCACGGACCATCCCGAGCACGCCATGCTCGACGCCGCCGCACGACTCTATGAACGCATCGCCGCCGATGTGGAAGGCGACAAGAAAGAAGTCGGGGCAATGGACGCATTCTTGAAGTCATGAGCGCGCCGTCCATTTTCGTTGAAAGCCGCACGGTTTTCGCGTCGGCAAACTCGGCGTCACCTGCAGCAAGGGGGCGAATCGATGGATGACGCCGCGCTAGCCCGCGCCTGCGCCGACGCCATGGAAGCGGCTGACGCCACCAGCCGCGGGCTCGGCATCGAACTCGCCTCGGTCGGGCCCGGTCAGGCGGTGTTGACGATGGCCGTGGGCGCTCAGATGGTGAACTGGCACGACACCTGCCACGGCGGATTCATTTATCTCCTGGCCGACACCGCCTTCGGCTACGCCTCCAACTCGCGCAACCGGCGCATGGTGGCACAGCATTGCAGCATTACCTACCTCAAATCGGCGCAGCGCGGCGACCGTCTTACCGCGCGCGCCGTCGAGCGCCAGCGCGTCGGGCGATCAGCCATCTATGATGTGGCGGTGACACGCGAGGACGGCACGCCGATTGCCGAATTCCGTGGCCATGCCCGCGCCATCGAGGGAATGATCTTGACGGATAATACCGCATGAGCAAGGCCAAGGTAAGGGCATTGCGCAGCGTCGATCTCGGCTTTGCCGATGCCGACAACGCGCTGCGCTTTTTCACCGATGTGTGGAGTCTTGGCCATGTCGCCGGCGATAATGGTATGCATTATTTGCGCGGCACCGGTGCGTTTCATCACATCGTAACCCTCCGCCGCACGGCGCAGCCGACGCTCATTCGCATGGTGCTCGACGCCGCCGACCGTGTCTCAGTCGATGCCCTCCATGCGCAGGTGATTGCGCACGGACTGAAATCCATCGATCCGCCCGGCCCGCTCCGCCGGCCGCACGGCGACTACGGCTTCGGCTTCAAGGACCCGGAAGGCCGCAATGTCGCCATCGTCTGCGGCGTGCAGGACCACGCCGACGCCGCCGACAAGGCGGACCGTCCGCGCAAGCTGTCCCACATCAATATCAACGCCGGTGACTGCGACACGACGTTCGCCTGCTACTGCGACGCGCTCGGCTTCACGCTCACTGACACCACGAAACGCTTGCGCTTTCTTGCCTGCAATAGCGACCACCACACCATGGTGCTCGGCTTCACCGGCGGCCCGACGCTAAATCATATTGCGTTTGAAATGCCCGATCTCGAATCGGTGATGCGCGGCGCCGGCCGCATGCGCGACGATGGCCGCGGCATCGAATGGGGCCCCGGCCGCCACGGGCCCGGCAACAACGTTTTCTGCTATTTCCTCGGCCCTGAGGACATGCCGGTGGAATTGACCGCCGAAATGCAGCAGGTCTACGCCGGCCATCGCGCCAAGACGCCGGAGGAGTGGACCTGGCCACCTGGCCGGCTCGATTATTGGGGCATCAGCGGCGGGCCGAGCGCGCGCATGGATGCGGCCGGGCTAAGAATACAATTCACCGAGGACGGCTGGCGCCTGAACGAGTGGAGACAATGACAGACAAGCAATCACCCTTACGCGTCGGATTGGCCGGCCTCGGCGCGGTCGGACTGGAAGTAGCGAAGCGGCTGATCGCCGGCGTACCGGGTCTCACCCTTGCCGCCGTCGCTGTACGCGACGCCGAAAAGGCACGCCGCGCGCTGCCCGAGCTTGGCTCGGTCGCGTTCAAGCCGGCCGCCGCGCTCGCCGGGGATTGCGACGTCGTGGTGGAGTGCCTGCCGCCGCCACTGTTCCGCGACGTCGCCATTTCGGCCATCGACAGGGGGCGCATCTTCATGCCGCTGTCGGTAGCGCAACTCCTGGACAACTGGGACCTGGTCGCGCGCGCCAGAGAAAGCGGCGCGCGCATTCTGCCGCCGACCGGCGCACTCATCGGCCTCGACGCCGTGCGCGCCGCCGCCGAAGGCAAGATCAATTCCATCACCATGATCACGCGCAAGCCGCCGGAAGGTCTCGAAGGTGCGCCTTATCTGCTTGAACACAAGATTTCCGTGACCGGACTGAAGGCGCCGCTGAAAGTGTTCGACGGCACGGCGCGCGACGGTGCGCGCGGCTTTCCCGCCAACGTCAACGTCGCGGCGGCCCTCAGCCTCGCCGGTATCGGCCCCGATCGCACGCGGCTGGAAATCTGGGCCGATCCCACCATTACGCGCAACACCCATCGCATCGAGGTCGATGCCGACGTCGCGCGTTTTTCCATGACCATAGAGGGCGTTCCGTCGCAGAACCCGCGCACCGGCCGCATCGTGCCATTGTCGACGATCGCGGCGCTGCGCGCGCTGGTGTCGGAGCTCAAGGTCGGGACTTAAGCTACACGCGCAGAAAAATCTTGCGCCGATAAAAGAAGCCGGCGAGCGCAATGGCGAAGGTCAGCCCGAGAACGTGGGCGAGGAAAAGGCCGGTGTGCGGCGTGGTGAAACGGTCGATCAGCGTGCTCAGATCGCCGCCGACGAAGCGCAAGGCGAACGGCTCGAAGCCGAACACGTTGTTCAAGAAATAGAGCGTGATGGCATTCGCGCCGATCCATACAAAGATCGTCGACCAGGCGCGGAAGCCCCAGACGTCGATGATCTGGTGCCAGGCGCCGAGCAGAATCAGACTATATCCGCCGGCCACCAGCACGAAAGACGAGGTCCAGATCGCCTTGATCACCGGGAACTGCAACCCCCACAGGTGACCGGCGAGCACAAGCACAATCCCGGCGCCGATCAGCCACAACGACTTCGGCTGCGGCGAAAGTCCCTCGTTCTTCAGCAGCACGCCAGCGAACACGCCGAGCAGACAGGTGCCGATCGCCGGCAGCGTCGACAGCAGGCCTTCCGGATCGCGCGTCTTGTCCCACAAGCGGCCCGGCAGATAGTGCGCGTCGATCCAGTTGGCGAGATTGGCGTCCGGCGCAAACGAGCCGGCGCCGATGCCGGGCACCGGCACGAAGGTCATCAGCGCCCAGTATCCGACGAGCAGCGACACGAACGCGACGATCATGCCGCGCAGATTGAAATTCAGGAATAATAGCGACGCGAACAGATAGCAGAGCCCGATGCGCTGCAGCACGCCGAGATAGCGGATGTCCGCCCAATGATGACTGATGCCGCCGTAATAGATGAGCCCCAGACCGTAGAGCAGCAACGCCCGCCGCAGCACGCGC
>CAVWDA010000005.1:0-58074 GCA_963753455.1 uncultured Alphaproteobacteria bacterium
TACTTTGGCAGATTTGGCTGAAGGTGGCCTGCGAGCAGCATCTCACAGTGCGTGCATCGTAGTGGTGGAGGCCGCACGAAGAGGTCGAGGATGGCTTGTCTGATGGCCGGCATGCTCGGTTGTGGCGGTGGACCTGAGACTCTTTTTTTTCCGTCCCGCAGCGGTGAGGCGGCGGGATTGAAGGAAGGCGTAAGCGATCATCGTCATCAAGGCATGTCGGTGTAATCCGGCCCACGACCTGCCTTCAAAATGGTCGAGCCCCAGCTCTTCCTTCAATTGCTGATGCGCCTGTTCACAGATCCACCGCGCCTTGACGGCAGCTGCCAGCGTCTTAAGCGAAACGTCAGCGGGCAGATTCGAGATGTAGTATTTCTGCTCTCCGCTCGATCGTCGTTCGCCCAGGATCCACACTTCATCGCCAGGCATACGCTCGACACCTTTATCAAACACACGGTGCTTTGGGCCGTCCGCGATGCGCACGCGCCGCGCCGCGAAGAGGCATGTTAGCGGGCCTTTCGTGCCCCAGCGCCAGCTGATCTTCTGCCACTTTACGCCGACCAGCATCGTCTCGGCAGAAACTGGCGACATATCCGGGATATGGTGTTTGCGCGGCTTACGGGCTTTCTCCGTCGGAAAGATCATGGTGACATCGGTTGGATAGACTTTCTGGCGCCGCGACATACCAACTGCCCACAAGAGGCCGCGTTTGCTCAGAGCATGACGGAACGGCGCGCTCGATCCGTATCCCGCGTCCGCCAGCACACAACCGAAGCGAACACTGGCTGCGATCACGCGGTCGATCTCAGCCAGCGCGATCTCTGGCTTGGACCGTGCCGTGCGATGCTCGATTGGAACGCCGGCACGCTTCAGACGTGCCGGATCGCTCGTCCAATTCTCGGGAATGAAGAGACGTAGCGCTACCATTACCGGCACTTCACCGCGCGCAAGCGTCAGCGACACCAACGTTTGGCAATTGGCCGTCTTGCCGAGAGTTGATGCATATTGCGGAGCTACACCAACCGAGCGATCGCCCTTCTTCGGCATCGATGTGTCGTCGATGACCAGCACTGCATTTTTGCCGCCGACGAGCCGGTCGGCCTGAACGAGCAATTCTGCTTCCAACGGCGCCGCGTCCCAGACGCCATCAGCGATGAAATGATGCAATTGATCATAGTCGCCCGGCGCCAGCCGCGCCGCCATTGGCTGGACGCTCTTGCGATCGCCCGGCCCAATCAGTCCCGAAACATAAAGCGGACACATCCGCCGCCGAGCCTTGTGACCTAAACGATCCAGGAATGGCTCGAGCCAGCGTCTAAGCTCATCTTCCCACCTCGACGTCGTATCCACCTTGGTCAGCCCTCCAAAAAGCCGACCACCCATGAATCATTGAAAACGTGATTCGGGAATCCCCAGGGCCTCATTCCCGCGTAAAATATGCCAAAGTAGTGTTAGCACTACTTTGGCAGATTTGGCTGAAGGTGGCCTGCGAGCAGCATCTCACAGTGCGTGCATCGTAGTGGTGGAGGCCGCACGAAGAGGTCGAGGATGGCTTGTCTGATGGCCGGCATGCTCGGTTGTGGCGGTGGACCTGAGACTTTTTTTTTCCGTCCCGCAGCGGTGAGGCGGCGGGATTGAAGGAAGGCGTAAGCGATCATCGTCATCAAGGCATGTCGGTGTAATCCGGCCCACGACCTGCCTTCAAAATGGTCGAGCCCCAGCTCTTCCTTCAATTGCTGATGCGCCTGTTCACAGATCCACCGCGCCTTGACGGCAGCTGCCAGCGTCTTAAGCGAAACGTCAGCGGGCAGATTCGAGATGTAGTATTTCTGCTCTCCGCTCGATCGTCGTTCGCCCAGGATCCACACTTCATCGCCAGGCATACGCTCGACACCTTTATCAAACACACGGTGCTTTGGGCCGTCCGCGATGCGCACGCGCCGCGCCGCGAAGAGGCATGTTAGCGGGCCTTTCGTGCCCCAGCGCCAGCTGATCTTCTGCCACTTTACGCCGACCAGCATCGTCTCGGCAGAAACTGGCGACATATCCGGGATATGGTGTTTGCGCGGCTTACGGGCTTTCTCCGTCGGAAAGATCATGGTGACATCGGTTGGATAGACTTTCTGGCGCCGCGACATACCAACTGCCCACAAGAGGCCGCGTTTGCTCAGAGCATGACGGAACGGCGCGCTCGATCCGTATCCCGCGTCCGCCAGCACACAACCGAAGCGAACACTGGCTGCGATCACGCGGTCGATCTCAGCCAGCGCGATCTCTGGCTTGGACCGTGCCGTGCGATGCTCGATTGGAACGCCGGCACGCTTCAGACGTGCCGGATCGCTCGTCCAATTCTCGGGAATGAAGAGACGTAGCGCTACCATTACCGGCACTTCACCGCGCGCAAGCGTCAGCGACACCAACGTTTGGCAATTGGCCGTCTTGCCGAGAGTTGATGCATATTGCGGAGCTACACCAACCGAGCGATCGCCCTTCTTCGGCATCGATGTGTCGTCGATGACCAGCACTGCATTTTTGCCGCCGACGAGCCGGTCGGCCTGAACGAGCAATTCTGCTTCCAACGGCGCCGCGTCCCAGACGCCATCAGCGATGAAATGATGCAATTGATCATAGTCGCCCGGCGCCAGCCGCGCCGCCATTGGCTGGACGCTCTTGCGATCGCCCGGCCCAATCAGTCCCGAAACATAAAGCGGACACATCCGCCGCCGAGCCTTGTGACCTAAACGATCCAGGAATGGCTCGAGCCAGCGTCTAAGCTCATCTTCCCACCTCGACGTCGTATCCACCTTGGTCAGCCCTCCAAAAAGCCGACCACCCATGAATTATTGAAAACGTGATTCGGGAATCCCCAGGGCCTCATTCCCGCGTAAAATATGCCAAAGTAGTGTTAGGGTGCGGACTTATAAACGAGTAGCAAGAGCCGACCTGCGCTAGCCGCCGAAGAATATCCGCATTCGGGGCGAGAGCGAACATACTCAGGACGTCACGAAATGTCCGCTTACGACCCGAAGTGGGAAACCTCGCTCAAGGTTTGTTTTCGTGAACGGGTCCAGCCGGTGCAGCGGCTCCGGCAGGTCCTGGAGGCCCGGCCGGTCCAACAGGTCCCGTAGCGCCCGCAGGTCCAGGGGGTCCAGCCGGTCTAGCGGCTCCGGCAGGTCCTGGAGGCCCAGCCGGTCCAACAGGTCCAGCGGCGCCCGCAGGTCCCGGAGGTCCAGGGGGTCCAGCAGGCCCAGGGGGTCCAGCAGGTCCCGCAGGCCCAGGAGGTCCCGCAGCGCCGGCAGGTCCCGGAGGTCCAGCCGGCCCAACAGGTCCTGTCGCGTCAGCGGGTCCCGGAGGTCCGGCGGGCCGAACAACTCGACGGACGCCATGCCGGCGCCGATGGTGGGTATGACGTTCGCGGTGCCCGTCATTGTGGACATGCCGGCAATCTTTGGGGTCCCAGAAAAAGAACTGAACGTATTGAATTTTGCCGGTCACCTGCGGCAATCCGCCGACAGGCAGTGCCGTCGCCGGCGCGGCGAACAGCGTCCCGCCCAACGCGAGCGCCGCTATCGCAAGAGAGCCCTTCATCTCATCCCCCTGCTCAATACCTTGGCGGTACACAATGCGTGAACATGCTCGAATGTTCCCCAATCTGCCATAGGTATTTCGCTTCTGCTCATCTCTGTTATGCGCAACCCAACATTTCTACGTCAGCTGCGTGGTGAAAGGCGGATCTGCAGCGGACTTCGTGAAATTGAAGAGCGATTCCACGACATTGTCGTGACGATTTTTTGGTGCGCATCTGGCGGCCTCGGTTGGCCGTCTCTTTGGCTTTTCGGATGACGGCCGCGACGTCGTCGCCTGCCGGCAGATATTGTTGCAAAAGTCTCAAATCGCGGAGCGACAATTTTTCCGCCAGAAGGCAAGACAGGCCGTGATCGCCAATTAATATGGCCTCAGGCTTATTACCGAAGTCGTTGGTGAGTTCATCGCTGTGCGATGAGGTCCCTCACATATTTATTCCAAAATCGGATCTAGAGCCCAGAGAATTTTTGATCAGCAGTGTAAAAAGACTTTTGCAACAATATCGGCACAAAGCGGACATTCAACCGCACCAGCGAATGTCCGCTATCGCGGGCTAAAGCGGATTTTGCGTACGGCATGTCTTCGGAGCGCGCGCTCTAGTCCGGTTTGCCGTATCCTCCCGCCGTCGGCGATTGGATGATCACCGCTTCGCCTTCGTCGATCACCGTCTCGTCGCAGCCTTGTAGCCGCTCCATGGCGCCGTCCTTGCGGCGCGCCCAGTTCTCGCCGACCTGACCGGCCTCGCCGTCGGCCAAGCCCGGCGGGCGCACGCGGCGGTGGCCGGACAAAATCGTGCAGTCCATCTTCTCCAGGAAGCGAATGGTGCGGCGGATACCGTCGCCGGCGTGCCACTGGCCCTTGCCGCCGGAGCCTTTGCGGATGTGGAAATCTTCCAGCACGACGGGATAGCGGAATTCCAGAACCTCCGGGTCGGTCAGCCGCGTGTTGGTCATGTGCGTGTGCACGGCGTCGGTGCCGTTGAAACCGGGGCCGGCCGGCGAGCCGGAGCAGATCGTCTCGTAATACTGATATTTCTTGTTGCCGAAATTGAGATTGTTCATGGTGCCCTGCGCCGCCGCCAAAGCGCCGAGCGCCAGGAACAGGCAATTGGTCACCGCCTGCGAGGTCTCCACATTGCCGGCGACTACGGCGGCCGGATATTCCGGCGACAGCATCGACTTCGTCGGAAGCACGATATTGATCGGCCTAAGACACCCGGCGTTCATCGGGATGTCGTCATCGACCATGACGCGAAACACGTAGAGCACGGCGGCGCGCGTCACCGGCTCGGGCGCGTTGAAATTGGTCGGCTGCTGCGGGCTGGTGCCGGTGAAGTCGACCGTGGCCTCGCGCTTCTGCTTGTCGACCGAAATGCGCACCTTGATCGTGGTGCCCTGGTCCATCTCATAGGCGTATTGGCTGTCGTGCAGCCGGTCGATCACGCGGCGCACGCTTTCCGCGGCGTTATCCTGCACGTGCTGCATGTAGGCCTTGACGACCGGCAGGGTGAATTGCGCCACCATCTTGCGCAGCTCGGCGACGCCCTTCTCGTTGGCGGCGATCTGTGCCTTGATGTCGTTGATGTTCTGCACCGGATTGCGCGCCGGGTACTTCGCGCCGGTGAGCGCCGCCGTCAGCTCCTTCTCGCGGAAGCGGCCGCGGTCGACCAGTTTGAATTTGTCGAACAGCACGCCTTCCTGCTCGATGGTGGTGGCGTTCGGTGACATCGAGCCGGGCGAGATGCCGCCGACATCGGCGTGGTGCCCGCGCGAGGCGACCCAGAACAGGATGTTCTTCTTTCTGTCGTCGAACACCGGCGTGCACACGGTGATGTCGGGCAGATGCGTGCCGCCGTTGTAGGGCGCGTTGATGACGTAAACGTCGCCCGGTTTGATCTTGCCTTCGTTGTCGCGGATGATCGGTCTCGACCGAGCGGTCCATGGAGCCGAGATGGACCGGCATGTGCGGCGCGTTCGCCACCAGCGTGCCGTCATGGGCGAACACCGCGCAGGAGAAGTCGAGCCGCTCCTTGATGTTGACCGAATAGGCGGTGTTCTGCAGCGACACGCCCATCTGCTCGGCGATCGACATGAACAGGTTGTTGAACACCTCCAGCATGATCGGATCGGCATGGGTGCCGATGGCGTGCGTGCGCTTGAGCTTCTTCGCGCGCGTGAGCACTAGATGATTCTTAGCGCTAAGCTCCGCCTGCCAGCCGGGCTCGACTACAATGGTCTGGTGCGGCTCGATGATGATGGCCGACGCCTTGGACGCGCGCGCCCGGCTTCAATTGGTCGCGCGTGTAGACGTTCGCCTTGTGCCATGCGCCGGCGGAGAAAAACTGCGTGCGCCGCGCCGGCTTCGGCAAGGGCGCGCGCGAGGCCTTGCCGGCGCGCTCGCTGAATTTGGCGCCGCCG
The DNA here is from genome assembly GCA_963753455.1 of uncultured Alphaproteobacteria bacterium. Classification (GTDB taxonomy): domain Bacteria; phylum Pseudomonadota; class Alphaproteobacteria; order Rhizobiales; family Xanthobacteraceae; genus Pseudolabrys. Next base: position 6,000 of record CAVWDA010000005.1, read on the forward strand.
CCAACCGCTTCGACCGAAACCGCCTCGCCACCATCTGCTTGGTCCGGTCGATGAAGCCGAAGCGTGCCTTGTGCGCCTTCTCGAAGGCGCGCTGCATCGCCGCGGCGCTGCCCGCCGCCACCACCAGCGCGGTGTCGGTGCCTGCGTAGCGGATATGCGCACGCACGAAGATCTTGATCTTGCCCGCTGGCACGCCCTGGCCGGCGACTTCGTCGCGCGCCTCTTTGCCGAGCCGCGCGCCCTCGCGTTTGATGGCGGCGAGCGCCTTGGCGCCGTAAACGAGCTCGATCGCCTGCTGACGCGTCGCGCGGATATCGGCGAGCCCCATGCCGTAGGCCGACAGCAACGACGAGAACGGATGGATCAGCACCTTGGTCATGCCGAGCGCGTCGGCGACGAGGCAGGCGTGCTGGCCGCCGGCGCCGCCGAAGCAGTTGAGCGCGTAGCGCGTCACGTCGTAGCCGCGCTGCACCGAAATCTTCTTGATCGCGTTCGCCATGTTCTCGACCGCGATCTTGATGAAGCCGTCGGCGATCTCCTCCGGCGTCTTGCCGACCTGCTTCGACAGCTCGCCGAAAGCGCGCGTCACCGCACCGGCGTCGAGCGGCTCGTTCTGGTGCGGGCCGAAAATCTTCGGGAAGAAATCCGGCATCAGCTTGCCGGCCATCACATTGGCGTCGGTCACCGCCAGCGGCCCGTTGCGGCGGTAACATTTCGGTCCCGGATTGGCGCCCGCCGAATCCGGCCCGACGCGGAAGCGGGCGCCGTCGAAATGCAGGATCGAACCGCCGCCCGCCGCGACCGTGTGGATCAGCATCATCGGCGCGCGCATGCGCACGCCGGCGACCTCGGTCTCGAAGGTGCGCTCGTATTCGCCGTCGAAATGCGACACGTCGGTCGAGGTGCCGCCCATGTCGAAGCCGATCAGCCGGTCGAAGCCGGCCTGCCGCCCAGTCTCGGCCATGCCGACCACGCCGCCCGCCGGTCCCGACAGGATCGCGTCCTTGCCCTGGAACAGATCGGCGGCGGTGAGCCCGCCCGACGACATCATGAACATCAGGCGGATGTTGTCTTCAGCATCGCCGCGTGTACGGCGTGATTCCCCTCCCCCTTGTGGGGAGGGGTTAGGGGTGGGGGTCGAAGTTGAAATCGCGCTACCCCCACCCCGCTCGCCTTCGGCGAGCGACCCTCCCCACAAGGGGGAGGGTGAAGAAGCAGAGCCGGCGCGTAAATCGCTCGACACCACGGAGACATACCTCCGCAAAATCGGCGAGAGATACGCATCAACCACCGTGGTGTCGCCACGGCCGATCAGCTTGATCAGCGGCGACACTTCGTGGCTGACCGACACCTGCGCGAAGCCCATGTCGCGCGCCAAGGCGGCTACTTGCCGTTCGTGTTCGGGATAGCGATAGGCGTGCATGAACACGATCGCCACCGCAGCGATGCCGTCCGCCCTCGCCGCTGCGAGATCGCGCTGCACCGCGTCGAGAACGGGCGCGCGTTCGACCGTGCCGTCGGCGCGCACGCGCTCATCGACTTCCGCCACGCGCTCATAGAGCAATTCCGGCTTGACGATGTGCTTGGCGAAAATCTTCGGCCGCGCCTGATAGCCGATCTTGAGCGCGTCGCGGAAACCCTTGCTGATCAACAGCAGCGTGCGCTCGCCCTTGCGCTCGAGCAGCGCGTTGGTGGCGACCGTGGTGCCCATCTTGACCGCGCCGACCCGCCCGGGCGGTATCGGTTCGCCGCTTTTGAGGCCCAGCAGATCGCGGATGCCCTGCACGGCGGCGTCGGCATAGGCTTCCGGATTCTCCGACAACAGCTTGTGCGCCACCAGCGAGCCGTCCGGCCGCCGCCCCACCACGTCGGTGAAGGTGCCGCCGCGATCGATCCAGAAGTCCCAGCGTGCCTTGCTCATCCCACGCTCCCCCAAAAGTGGCGACAGCAAACCGCGGCGGAGCGATTACGTCCAATCGTTGTTTTGGATACAGCTTGATAAGTAGAATTTATCACGCAGCGCCTCCGTCCACCGGCTTCAGCCAGTCTTGAATTCGCGTGCCACTTTGGCTGCGATATCGGCCACTTTCCGTGCGGCGAAGCTGTCCGGCGTCGTGGGCCAGCTCACCACGAAATTGAGTTTCGGTAACTCGACTCTGGTCTCGAGCGTCCGCAGTTTGCCGGAGGGAGCGACGTTGTCGAGAATCGCCGGCGGGATCGCCGCGATGCCGATGCCGTCGAGCGCCATGCGCACGACGGTCGCGAGCGAGGCGGACGGGTGGATCGTCGCGCGCAGCTCCTTGCGGTCCAGCATTTCGCGCAGCGCTGTGTAGGGCTGCGTGTTGCGTGAGAAGGTAATGATCGGCCACTTGACGATTTCCTCGATCGCGATCGGTCCCTTGCCGATCTTGATCTTGTCGCCTGCGACAAACGCGATGGGAAAGGTGCAGAGTGGCCGGCTTTGCACATTGGGGTTGGCGATCGGGCCGAGCAGGAGCGCCAGGTTCAATTCCTTGCTGACAAGGCGGTCGCGCAGGTTCGGCGAAATATCAACTTCAATCTCGAGTTCGAGGTTGGGGTAGGCGGCATTGATGCGTTCGATCAACGTCGGCAGCCAAGTGTGCACGATTGTTTCCGAGACGCCGAGCCGCACCAGCCCACGCATCGTAGACCGGTCTCCGACCGCTTCGATCATTTCGGCGCGCAGCCGGATCAGCCGTTCGGCGTAACCGAGCAATTCCTGACCCTTATGCGTCGGCGCGACGAGGCGGCGGTCGCGCTCGAGCAGCTTCATGCCGAGGAGGTCTTCAAGGTGCGCGATGCGTTGCGACACGGCGGGTTGCGTGGTGTTGAGTTTGTCGGCAGCGCCGCGGAAGCTGCGCAAGGTCGCCACCCACATGAAAGTCTCGAGCGTCCTGAAATCGGTCACGCCACTTACTCCTTTGCTGATAAGGTAAGCTTATCAGAGGCCATCCAAAAACACGATTTGACGCAATAGCGGTAGGGTGATCGGCTTGAGATCTCGCCGTGGGGGCTGCGATGCGTCAGGGCACTGTCGCTGGATCGCGTGGGCAAACCGCACTCGATGACGGGCTCGCGGTGCGGCGCGCTAGCCGCTCAGGCGCCTATGATGGGCCGACTTCGGGTCTCGCACCCGGATTCGTGCAGGGCAACCTCGCAATCCTGCCGCGCGACTGGGCGGAGGAGTTCCTGCGTTTCTGCCAGGCTAATCCGAAACCGTGCCCCTTGATCGGAATGAGCGAGCCAGGCGAGCCAGGCGATCCGGCGATCCCTGCACTCGGCGCTGACCTCGATATCCGCACCGATATTCCGCGTTACCGCGTGTGGCGCGACGGCGAACTCATCGACGAACCACGGGACGTCGTGTCGGTGTGGCGCGACGACCTCGTCAGCTTCGTGATCGGCTGTTCGTTCTCGTTCGAAGAAGCGCTGCTGCAGAACGAAATTCCGGTGCGCCACATCGCTCTCGGCACCAACGTGCCGATGTACCGCACCAATATAGCAACGCAATCGGCCGGCCGATTTCACGGCCCTATGGTGGTATCGATGCGTCCGCTTAAGCCGGCCGATGCAATCCGCGCGGTGCAGGTGACGACGCGGCTGCCGGCCGTCCACGGCGCGCCGGTGCATATCGGATTCCCCGAAGCGATCGGCATCAGAAATATCTCAAAGCCCGACTACGGTGACGCGGTGCCGATCGAGGCGGGCGAACTGCCGGTATTCTGGGCGTGCGGAGTGACGCCGCAGGCGGCGATAGCGGTGGCCATGCCCTCTTTTGCGATTACCCATGCACCCGGCTGCATGCTGGTGACCGATCTGAAAAACAATCGGCTATCCTTATTCTGAGCTTCAAGAAGCAACCGGCGCGCAGCGCCGATCAATGAAGGGGAATGACGATGACGATGCACACAATGGCGGCGGAGGATCATCACCCGACCGCGTGGTACGGGGAGATGAACAAGAAGGAGAGGAGCACCTTTTGGGCCTGCACTGGCGGCTGGATTCTCGATGCCATGGATGTGCAGATATACAGCTTCGCCATTCCGGCGATAATCGCGGCCTTTCATCTTACCAATGCAGACGCCGGATTGATCGGCACTTCGACGCTGCTGGCGTCGGCCTTCGGCGGCTGGTTTGCCGGCGCGTTGTCGGACCGTTTCGGCCGTGTACGCACGTTGCAGATTACCATTGCATGGTTTGCGGTTTTCACCTTCCTTTGCGGCTTTGCGCAGAACTACAGCCAATTGTTGTTTTTCCGCGCCACAATGGGCTTCGGCTTCGGCGGCGAGTGGGCTGCAGCTGCGGTTCTGATCGGGGAAGTGATCCGGCCGCAACATCGCGGCAAGGCGGTCGGTGCCATGCAGAGCGGCTGGGCGATTGGCTGGGGCGTCGCGGCACTGATGGCGACCGGATTCCTCATCTGGTTCCCCCAAGAAACTGCATGGCGCGCGCTGTTCTGGGTTGGCCTTACGCCCGCGTTATTGGTTTTCTTCATGCGGCGCATGGTCGACGAGCCCAAGGTGTTTGAACAGACGCAGAAAAATCTCGACGCCGCCGGAAAGAAGACGAATTTCCTCGAAATATTCTCGCCTGGCATTCTAAAGACGACGATCCTGACCTGCATGCTGAGCATCGGCGCACAGGGCGGCTATTATGCCATCACCACTTGGCTGCCGACCTTCCTTCGCACCGAGCGAAAGCTCACGGTGTTTGCGACCGGCGGTTATCTTGCCGTCATCATCATCGGCTCATTCGTCGGGTATCTGGTGAGCGCCTGGCTCAGCGACCGCATCGGCCGGCGGGCCAATTTCATCGTCTACGCAATCGGCTCCATTGCAATCGTACTTCTGTATACGCAGGTGTCGGTCAATAATGAGACGATGCTCTACCTCGGCTTCCCGCTTGGCTTCTTTGCTTCTGGAATTTTCTCGGGCATGGGGCCGTTCCTCACCGAACTTTTCCCGACCCGCGTGCGCGGTTCGGGTCAGGGCTTTGCCTATAATTTCGGCCGGGGCATTGCGGCGATGAACCCGCTGTTCGTCGGCATGCTCAGCGCCACACTGCCGCTCGGCCAATCGATCGGCGTGTTCGCGCTGATTGCCTACGGATTGCTGATCATCGCGGCTCTATTGTTGCCGGAAACCAAAGGTCGCGTGCTGACGGCAGAGCTTGGCTGAGCGCAATACATATAATGCCATCTGCGGGGCCCCGTAGTTCCGCGGATGGATCATGCATCACGTTGCGCCATGAAACGCTCGTTCGTTGCCGTAACGGCGGCGATGATGTCAGCGAGTGACGTGCAGCCTATTGAGCGCAACGTGCTCAGCGGCAACGGTTCCCCAAGCTGGGGCCGGATTGGCTCACGTTGCCACCGGCCGCCGCCCCACCACGTCGGTGAAGGTGCCGCCGCGGTCGATCCAGAAGTCCCAAAGTTGTTGTGAAGTTTTGGCTGGCTTTTTGGCGGGCATGGCTGAAGGCCGGTGATTGACGCCGCACTATGTCGAGCCTGTCGGGGGTAACACAAGCCTGCTAGAGTTGCGGCCGTCGGACAATCACAAAAGTAATGCTTTGGGGGGCAACGCCATGAAACTTCGCCGCCGTCAATTTCTGCAATTCGCCGGCGCCGCCGCTGCCGCGCCTGCTTTTTCCAAACACGCATGGGCGCTCGATTATCCGACGCGGCCGGTGCACCTGATCGTCGGCTTTGCCGCCGGCGGCCCGCAAGACATCGTCATGCGGCTGATGTGCCAATGGCTTTCGGAGCGGCTCGGCCAATCCTTCATCGTCGAAAACAAACCCGGCGCCAGCGGCAATGTCGGCGCCGAGACGGTGGTGCGTGCGGCGCCCGACGGCTACACGCTGCTCTCGGTGTCGTCGCCGAACGCGATCAACGCGTCGCTCTACAAAAATCTCCATTTCAATTTCATCCGCGATATCGCGCCGGTCGCGAGCATCATGCGCGTGCCGCTTGTCATGGAGGTCAATCCGTCGGTGCCGGTGAAGACCGTTCCCGAGTTGATCGCCTACATCAAGGCCAATCCCGGCAAGATCAGTTATGCCTCGGCCGGTATCGGCACCCCGCAACACGTCTCCGCCGAACTGTTCAAGATGATGACCGGGATCGAGATGGTGCACGTGCCCTATCGCGGCGCGGCGCCGGCGTTGACCGACCTGATCGGCGGCCAGGTGCAGGTCATGATCGACACCTCGCCCGCGTCGATGCAGCAAATTCGATCCGGCAGGGTGCGCGCGCTGGCGGTTACCACGGCGACGCGTGCAGACGTGCTGCCCGATCTGCCGACCGTGAGCGAGTTCCTGCCGGGCTACGAGGCAACCTCATGGTTCGGCATCGGTGCGCCCAAGAACACGCCTTCCGAGATCATCGAAAAGCTCAATAAGGAAATCGACGCCGGTCTCGCCGATCCCAAGATCAAGGCGCGGCTCAAGGACCTCGGCGGCATCATCATCGCGGGCACGCCCGCCGATTTCGGCAAGCTCATCGTCGGCGAAACCGAGAAGTGGGCCAAGGTGGTCGCGTTCTCGGGCGCCAAGGCGAACTGAACGCGCGGTCTGTCGCGGATAACACAAGCCTGCTACCGTCCGGCCAGGGAGGACAGAACCAAATGAAAAAACTACCACGCCGCCATTTCCTGCAACTCGCCGCAACAGCCGCCGCGCTGCCCGCCGTCTCGCGCATCGCCAAAGCGGACAACTATCCGTCGCGGCCGGTGCGCATCGTCGTCGGCTTTCCGCCAGGCTCGGCGACCGATACCGACATGCGGCTGATCGCCGCGCCGCTGGGGCAGAAGCTCGGCCAGGAATTTATCGTCGACAACCGGCCGGGCGCCGGCAGCAATCTGGCCGCCGAAATCGTCGCCCGCGCGGCCCCCGACGGCTATACGCTGCTCGCGATGACGGTGACCAACGCGGTCAACGCCACGCTGTATCAAGGACTGTCTTTCGATATTCAGAAAGACATCGTGCCGGTCATCGGCACCTTCAAGTCGCCCAACCTCTTGGTGGTCAATCCATCGGTGCCGGCGACGACGCTTGCCGAATTCATCGCCTACGCCAAGGCCAACCCTGGCAAGATCAATTATGCCTCGTTCGGCATCGGCAGCGCGCCCAACATGAACGGCGAGTTGCTGAAGCTGATGGCCGGCATAAATCTCTTGCACGTACCTTACCGCCAGAGCCCGGTTCCGGATCTGCTCGGCGGACAGGTGCAGGCCTTTATCGGACCGATGCCGGTGACCATCGCCCTTGTCAGGTCCGGCAAATTGCGTGCCTTGGGGGTGACCAGCACCAAGCGCAATGCCGCGCTGCCGGACGTTCCGACGGTAGCCGAAGTCGTGCCGGGATTCGAGGCGAGCATCTGGCACGGCATCGGCGCGCCCAAGGGCACGCCACCGGAAATCGTCGCCACGCTCAACAGGGAGATCAACGCCATTCTCGCCACGCCGCAAATCAAAGAGAAGTTCGCCAATATCGGCGGCACGACGCTGCCCGGCTCGCCGGCCGAGTACGGCAAATTCGTCGCCAGTGAAATCGAGAAGTGGGGCAAGGTCATCAAGGCGGCGAATATCAAGTTGGTGTCCACGCATTGATGCCTCACTTGAAAGTAATCAGCGGCAACGGTCCGCGCGCCGCCGTGCGCGAATTGTGCTCGCAGTTCGCGCGCGCGACCGGCACCGCGGTCGATTTGCAGTTCGACGTCAACCCCGAGGTCGTCAGGCGCGGGCAGGCGGGCGAAGCCTTCGACGTTGCCGTCGGCAACCCGTCGACCGTCGAGCAGTTGATCGCGGCGGGCAAAGTCGTCGCCGGCAGTCTTGTTGACATCGGCACCGCCGGCCTTGCCGTCGGCGTCCGTGCCGGCGCGGCGAAACCCGACCTCGCCACCGTCGATGGCTTCAGGCGTGCGCTCATCGCCGCCAAAGCGGTTGCGTTCCCGGCGCACGGCGCTAGCGGGTTGTATTTTGTCGGCCTCGTCGACCGCATCGGGATCAAGAGCGAGATGCAGGGCAAGCTCAAGCCGATGCCCGCCGAAGACTGCGTCGAAGTGGTGGCGCGCGGCGAAGCCGACATGGTCGTGGTGGTGGCGACCCGCATGGTCGGCGTGCCCGGGATCGACGTGGCCGGCCCGATTCCGGAGGCCTTGCAGACCAAAATCGGCTTTGCCGCGGGCTTGAGCGCGGCGTCAAAGCAACCCGATACCGCGAAGGCGCTGATCCGCTGTTTGACCGCGACCGAAGCCAAAGCCACGCTCAAGGCGAACGGCGTTGAGCCGAACTGACTGTGCTTTCCGAAAATCGCGCGGTGTGATCCGAAAAGACTATTGCATCCGGTCCACGGCAAACGCCATCATGCGCCGGGACTGAACATGCTCCGTATTTTCCTCGACCGGCTTTATCTTTTCGCGGGCTATGCCGCCGGCGTTTTTCTGGTGCTGATCTTCGGCATCATGATGTTCGGGTCGCTCGGCCGGCAAATCGGGCTGAACATCCCGGCCAGCGACGACTTCGCCTCCTGGTGCATGTGCGCGATGGCCTTTCTCGGCCTCGCGCACACTTTCAAGCGTGGCGAGATCATCCGCGTCGGCATCCTGATCGAACAACTTACCGGCCGCAAACGCTGGGCGGTGGAAGTCGTCGCGCTTACGGTCGCCACCACCTTCACGCTCTATTTCACCTGGTACGCGGCGGCGATGACTTACGACTCGTTTCGTTTCCACGATATGGCGCAGGGCGTGCTGGCGATCCCGCTGTGGATCCCGCAACTCGGTTATAGCGGCGGCTTGGTCATTCTCGCGGTCGCTCTGGTCGACGAGATGGTGCATGTGCTCAGGGGCAACAAGCCGACCTACGAGAAAGAACCGCCATCCTCGCCCGACGAACTGGTCGAGCGCATCGCTTCGGGCGGAGGCGGCTGATGCACGATATCGGCCTCGTCAATCTCTCGCTGATTCTGCTCGCCTCGCTCATCGTCATTCTGGCGAGCGGCGTGTGGATCGCGGTTGCCCTTGGGCTGATCGGCTTCGTCGCCATGCTGCTCACCACCAGTGTGCCGATCGGTTCGGTGCTGGCGACCACGGTCTGGAGTGCGAGCGCCTCGTGGACGCTCGCCGCGCTGCCGCTGTTCATCTGGATGGGCGAAATCCTGTTCCGCACCCGATTGTCCGAGGAGATGTTTCGCGGCCTATCGCCGTGGCTGCAATGGCTGCCCGGCCGCCTCGTGCACGTGAACGTGGTCGGCTGCGGTATCTTCGCCGCGGTATCCGGGTCATCGGCCGCCACTTGCGCCACCATCGGAAAGATCGCGCTGCCCGAATTGGACAAACGCGGCTACGACAAAGGCATCAGCCTCGGTTCCTTGGCCGGCTCCGGCACGCTCGGCCTGCTGATCCCGCCGTCGATCCCGATGGTGGTCTATGCGGTGACCGCCAACGTCTCGGTGCTGCAGGTTTTCCTCGGCGGATTTCTGCCCGGCTTTCTCGTGATGGCGCTTTATTCCGGCTACATCATTGGCTGGTCATTGCTCAATCCGAGCAAGATTCCTCCACGTGATCCGCCGATGCCTTTCCGCCGCAAGCTGGCGGAGTCGACCAAGCTCATTCCGTGCCTGCTGCTGATCCTTGCCGTGTTCTTTTCGCTGGTGCTCGGCTTCGCCACGGCGACGGAATGCGCGGCTTGGGGCGTCGCCGGCGCGCTGCTGCTCGCCTGGTGGAGTGGCACACTCAACCGCAAGACGTTCTTTGAGAGCGTGATGAGTGCGACGCGGCTCACCTGCATGATCATGTTCATCTTGGCCGGCGCCGCCTATACCACTGCGGCGATGGCTTACACCGGCATTCCGGCGGCGCTCGCCGAATGGGTGAAAGGGCAGCACCTCACGCCCGGCATGCTCGCGCTGTACCTGTCCATCATGTACATCATCCTCGGCTGCCTGATCGACGGCATCTCGATGATCGTGCTGACCATGGTCGTAGTGCTGCCGATGGTGCAGCAGGCCGGCCTCGATCTCATCTGGTTCGGCGTCTATCTGGTAATCCACGTCGAGATGGCGCAGATCACGCCGCCGGTCGGCTTCAACCTCTTTGTGCTGCAGAATATGAGCGGGCGTGACACCTTCACGGTCGCGCGCGCCGCGTTCCCGTTCTTCATCCTGCTGCTCGTCGCGGTGTTCATCATCACGGAGTTCCCGCAAATCGTTCTTGTCCTGCCGCATCTCGCGTTCCCGCCGAGTTGAGGCTGGGCCATTTCCTGCTAAGCTCACGTGCAAACGACCGCGTGTTGCAAGAAATCGAACCAAGAGGCGTCACATGTTCACACCGTTCCGTACTTTGTTGCTGGCCGGCTTTGCCGCCGCGCTCGCCGCGTCGACTGCTTCGGCACAGACCAAATGGAATTTGCCGGCTGCCTATCCGGCCGACAATCCGCACAGCGTCAATCTGGCGATGTTCGCCAAGGACGTTTCCGCGGCGACCAACGGCAAGCTGGCGATCACTGTCCACCCCGGCGCCTCGCTGTTTAAGGCGCCGGACATCAAGCGCGCGGTGCAGACTGGCCAGGCGCAGATCGGTGAGGTGCTGATCTCGCTGCACGAGAACGAGGACCCCATTTTCGGCGTCGACGTTGTTCCGTTTCTCGCCACCAGCTATCCGGAAGCAAAGAAGCTCTGGCTCGCGTCGAAGCCGGCTATCGAAAAGAAGCTCGCGTCGCAAGGGCTGATGGTATTATTCGCGGTGCCGTGGGCGCCACAGGGCATCTTTGCCAAGAAGGACATCAACACCGTCGACGACATGAAGGGCCTCAAGTGGCGCGCCTACAATGTTGGCACTGCCCGCATCGGCGAGCTGGTCGGCGCGCAGGTGGTCACCGTGCAGGCGGCCGAGCTGGCGCAAGCGCTGGCGACTGGCGTCGTCAACTCGTTCATTACCTCGGCGGCGACCGGCTACGACAGCAAGGCTTGGGAATCGATGACGCATTTTTACGACACGCAGGCCTGGATCCCGAAGAACATCACCTTCGTCAACAAAGCTGCGTTCGACGCGCTCGACAAGCCGATGCAGGCCGCGCTGCTCAAGGCGGCGGCGGCGGCGGAAACGCGCGGCTGGAAGATGTGGGAAGAAAAAAGCGGCTGGTATCTCGATCAGCTCAAGGCGCATGGGATGAAAGTGCTGCCGCCGAGTCCAGCTCTGCAGGCCGGTCTGAAGAAGGTCGGCGAGCAGCTCACCGCCGATTGGCTGAAGAAGGCCGGGCCCGACGGGCAAGCCATCCTCGCCGCCTACAAGAAATAGTTAGCTGAGCGTTGCTGCGGCGCGCCGTCCTCGTGGACGGCGCGCCGCAGTCTTCCTCGACCGTCAACAAACAACAAGAGCGGCGAGAGTTTACCAAGGGAGGCTTGCAGTGCAAAGAATACTCACGCTCGCCCTGGCGCTATTCGCGATGCCACTTAGCGCCTTCGCGCAAGACTTTCCCGACCGCGTCATCACGCTGGTGGCGCCGTTCCCGCCGGGCGGACCGTCCGACACCACGGCGCGCATGATCATCGGTCCGATGTCGCAGGCGCTCGGCCAGCAGATCATCGTCGAGAACGTCACCGGCGCCGGCAGCACCATCGGCACCGCCCGCGTCGCCGACGTCATCGCCGGCAAGGCGGATGTCTGCGCTGTCACCGCCGCGAGCGTCATCGCCGAATTGAACGCCGGCCGCCTGCGCGTGCTGGCGATCACGACGCCGGCGCGGCTCGCCGCACCCTTCGCCAATGTGCCGACCTGGAACGAGCAGGGCGCCGATTGCGTCATCGGCGCCTGGCGCGTCGTCAGCGGCCCGAGCGGGCTCAGTGCCGCGCAAGTGACATACTGGGAAGATGTCATCCGCGCCGCGACCCGCCAGCCGTGCTGGGCCGAGGACCTCGCGCGCCTGAACTGGTCGCCGCAGGTCGCGACCGGCGCGCCGTTGCGCGCCTGTCTCGCCCAAGAGCGTGCCGAGTTTGTCGCCGTGCTCGGCGAGTTCGGCTTGCTCAAGAGGTAATTTGGGCGCCGCCGCCCGAATTCTTCTTGCGCCGCGCGGTGAATTTCTTCTGCATTGCTCGCTGCAGAGGAACGCGACATCTGGCCAAGAAGATCAAGAAGAAGAAGAACTTCGGCATGCGCGTTCGGCATGCGTCGCCGGCCGCGGTCATGCGCAAAATGCAGCGCTGCAGCCGACCGATCCCCGCGAAAGCGCGGTGCCGTTTTGAAATTGGCGGGGGCCCGGCGGTTTTGCCGCCGAGCCCCCTTATGTCGTATCAGCCGGCCTGTAAGCCGGGTTCTGTATGGCCTGCGGCTTGCACCGCAGACGTGACGGCCATTCCTCTCGTACGCCGGTTGCCCGGCGCATCAAGCAACCTACCCGAACGACTGGCCCGGACGGACCCGAGAGCTTGCGCCTCAACGTCGTTCCTATTCGGTCTTGCTCCCGGTGGGGTTTGCCGTGCCGTTTCCGTTGCCGGAAACGCGGTGCGCTCTTACCGCACCGTTTCACCCTTACCGCGGCCAATACACAACGCGAGCCGTGGCGGTCTGTTCTCTGTGGCACTGTCCCTGAAGTCTCGCCCGTGAGGGGTCGACCCCGCCGGACGTTATCCGGCACCGTTCGTCCATGGAGCCCGGACTTTCCTCCCCGGCCGCCTTTCGGCATTGGCGCGGAGCGGCCGTCCGGCCGACTGACCGCAGGATAGCAATGGGGTTGGGGCCATCCGCGTCAAGGTCGTCGTTACCGCCTGGAAGGGAGCGTTAAAAGCAGGCCTCGCGGTGGAGCTCAGCTCAACGCCAGCGGCGCCGGCCGCGTTTCCAACAGCGCGCGCAACGTGAGCAGTGTGGAGGAATCGGCGATGCCGTCGACCTGGGCGGGACGGAAATGGCGCTGGAACGCGGCGACAACCTGGCGCGTGCCGTCGTCGTAAATGCCCGTCTCTTCGATGCCGTAGCCGTAAGCGCGCAGCGCGCGCTGCAGCCGTATCACCACGTCGCCCTGCGCGCCCGGCTTTAGCGATGGGCCGTCGAGATTGACCGCGGCCGGGCGCACCCAATGCCCGATGCCGGATTCGCTCAGCAGGCCCCAGGGAAATTTCTCGCCCGGATCCTGTTTGCGCGCGGGCGCCACGTCTGAATGCGCCAGGACGCGATCGGCGCTGATTGGCCCGCGCCGGGTGATGATCGTCTTGCAGAGCGAGATCACGGCCGCGATCTGCCGCAGCGGAAAATCGGGATAGCCGAAATCGTGCCCCGGATTGACGATTTCAATGCCGATCGAGCACGAATTGATGTCGGTTTCGCCGGCCCATGACGACATGCCCGCGTGCCAGGCGCGAAACCCCTCCGGCACGCATTGCACGATGCGGCCGTCCTCGAACACGACGTAATGGGCCGACACTTTGCTGTCGGGCGAGCATAGCCGTTGCAGCGCGGCCTCGCCGCTCTGCATTCCGGTGTAATGCAGCAGGATCATGTCGGGTGTGCGGCCCTGCTTGCGCTCGTCCTGATTGGGCGAGGGCACTACGTCGGCGACAATGAACGAATCCGGCGGGAAGGCCGACATGAGCCGGACCCATATTGAATGCGCATGGCGCGGGGACGGGCATAATTCACCGCGCGCCGACGAAAAAGCAATACGGACGCATTCTTGGTCCGCCCCGCTACGGCCTTATTTCAGCAACCCACGCCGCCCTATTCCTCGCACCCCGAAAGACGCGCGGCGGCAAGAAATCCTTAAGCTTAAAGGCTGTTAATCGGGTCCGAACGGAGCGATGCGCCGGTGCTCGGATGGAGGGTGCCGGGCAGGGTCTATCCATTAATGTCCATTATACCTCATGAAAGTCGACGATTTCTCAGCAAGGATGGCGGACCGCTCAACGCTCAGGGACGGTACGGCTATCCTTGGAGCCTTAGCGTGGTCACTTACCGCCGGACTCGGGTTTCAGCCGTCGGCGCTCGGCGCGCTGGGAGCAGGCGAATGACGGCGGGCGGCGACGGCTTTGCGGCTGTCGTTGGCGGATCGGCCCTCCATACCCCCGTGCTCGGCCGCCCCGCGGTCGAGTTCCTCAATCTTCGCGACGGCGGCGTCTACATCGACGCCACCTTCGGCGCCGGCGGCTATACGCGCGCCATGCTTGCCGCGGCCGATTGCAAAGTCATCGGCATCGATCGCGACCGGAGCGCCATCGCGCTGGGGGCAGATTTGGTGCAGGCGGCGAACGGCCGCCTGACACTGATCGAAGACCGGTTTTCCAATCTCGACAACGCCGCGCGCGATGCTGGTTTCATGGAAATCGATGGCGTGGTGCTCGACCTCGGCGTTTCCTCCATGCAGCTCGACACGGCGGGGCGCGGCTTCTCTTTCCGCCTCGACGGGCCGCTCGACATGCGCATGTCGGGCACGGGCGCGAGCGCGGCCGATATCGTCAACGCGGCGGGCGAGCGCGATCTCGCCAACATTATTTTCACCCTGGGCCAGGAGCGCCATTCGCGCAGCGTCGCGCGCGCCATCGTCAAAGCGCGGAGCGCCGCGCCGATCACGACCACCCGCGCGCTTGCCGATGTCGTTTCGTCGGTGGTGCGGTCGCGCCCGGGCGACATCCATCCCGCGACACGCACGTTCCAGGCGCTGCGCATCTTCGTCAACGACGAGCTGGGTGAACTGGTCGCGGCGTTGCAGGCCGCCGAACGCATTCTCAAGCCACATGGCCGCCTGGTGGCGATCTCATTCCATTCGCTCGAGGACCGCATCGTAAAGTCGTTCCTGGCCGACCGCGGCGAAACGCGCGCCGGTTCACGGCATGCGCCGGAGCTCAAGCGCCCGGCGCCGACTTTCCGTGCGCTCACCAAGCGGCCGGTCGTTGCCGATGCCGATGAGATTGCCCGCAATCCGCGCGCACGCTCGGCCAAGCTGCGCGCTGCCGAACGCAGCGAAGCGGCGGCGCGCGACGATGATGCATCCAGCCTGCTGCCGCGCCTGCCTACACTCGCCGACGTGTTGCGGGGGCACTGACCATGCGCCTGCTCAATATCTTCGTCATCGGCGCGCTGATCCTGGCGGCCTCTTTCGTCTACAAGATCAAGTTCGATTCCACCCTGCAAGCCGAGCGCGTGGCGAAGCTCGCCGGTCAGCTGCGCCGCGAACGCGACGCCATCGCAGCCTTGCGCGCCGAATGGGCCAAGCTCGACACCCCGGGCCGCATCCAGGGTCTGGCCCAACGCCATTTGGCGCTGCAACCGATGTTGCCCACGCAATTCGACAGTCTAGACAAGCTGCCCGAACGCCCGCCGGCCGTTGCGCCGAACAACGATTCGATCGGCGCTATGCTGGCGCCGGCAGCGCCTGACGTCACCGGCAGCGTGCCGGGCGCGGCGGTGATCCGATGAGCGCCCGCCAAAAATTTATGGAAACGCGCTGGCAGCGCTTCCTACGCTCGTTTCTCTATGGCCGCGACGTCGACCGCAACGTCAAGGCCAAGGCGCGGCTCGGCTTCGCCATTGTCGCCTTCGTCTGCATCTACGGCGTCGTCGCGCTGCGCCTTGTCATGTTCGCTGAACAAAGCGACGGCCACGGCAGCAGGCGCAGCGTCGGTCAGGACGCAATCGCCACCGCCCGGCCGGATATCCTCGACCGCAACGGGGCGATCCTCGCCACCGACGTCAAGGCGCCGTCGCTGTTCGCCGAACCGCGCAAGCTCATCGACGTCGACGAAGCAGAGGAGTTGCTCACTGCGGTGCTGCCCGATCTCGACGCCACCGAAGTGCGCGACCGGCTGTCGTCGAAGCGCGGCTTCGTCTGGCTCAAGCGCGAGATCACACCGAAACAACAGTCGGAAATCCATCGTCTCGGTATCCCCGGCGTCGGCTTTCTGACCGAGAACAAGCGCGTCTATCCGAACGGCCCGGTGGTCTCGCACGAGATCGGCCACGTGAATATCGACAACCAGGGCATTGCCGGCATCGAAAAATGGCTGGACGGGCAGGGGCTCGCCGCGCTGCACATGGCGGGGCTCGCCACCGACCGGCTGCAGCGGCCGGTGCAACTCGCACTCGATCTGCGCGTGCAATTCACGCTGCGCGACGAACTTGTCGCCGCACGCGAGAAGTTCAAGGCCAAGGCTGCTTCCGGCGTGGTCCTCAACGTCAACACCGGCGAAGTCGTCGCCATGGTTTCGGAGCCCGACTACGACCCGAACAATCCGCGCGAGGCGAACGACCCGACCCGCATCAACCGGCTCACCACCGGCGTCTACGAAATGGGTTCGACCTTCAAGGTGCTCACCGTCGCGATGGCACTCGACGCCGGCAAGGCGACGCTGTCGTCAATGTTCGATGCCAGCCACCCGCTGCAATATGGCCGCTTCGCCATCCACGACTACGAGCCGATGCATCGCGCTCTTTCGGTGCCGGAGATTTTCACTTACTCGTCGAACATCGGCGCCGCGCGCATGGCGCTCGCCGTCGGCGTCCAAGGTCACCAAGCTTTCTTGCGGAAGATGGGCCAGCTCGACCGGCTGCATACCGAACTGCCGGAAAGTGCCGAGCCGATCGTTCCCAAGCACTGGAGTGAACTCAACACCGTGACCATCGCCTTCGGCCATGGCCTGTCGGTGGCGCCGTTGCAGGCGGTGATGGGGATCGCGGCCACCCTCAATGGCGGGCTGCTCATTCCGCCGACCTTCCTCAAGCGCAGCGAAAGCGAGGCGAAGGCTTTGGCCAAGCAGGTGCTCAAGCCCGAGACCAGCCGCGAAATGCGCTATCTGATGCGGCTCAATGCCGAGAAGGGCACCGGCACCAAAGCCAACGTGGATGGCTATTATATCGGCGGCAAGACCGGCACGGCCGAAAAGGTCGTCAACGGCCGCTATTCGAAGCATAAGTTGCTGACCGACTTCATGGCCGTGCTGCCCGCCGACAAGCCGAAATATCTGATGATGATCATGCTCGACGAGCCACAGCCGACGCCAGAAACGCATGGCTTTGCCACCGCCGGCTGGAACGCCGCGCCGACCGCGGCCAAGGTGATCGCGCGGATCGCACCGCTGCTCGACCTCGAACCACGTTTCGACCTGCCCAAGGCCGACCAATTGATCCTGGCCAAGGCGACCGCGAGCCAGTAAGTGCTTGTCGCGCGCGCGGCGGTCGAAATTCCGCCTCGCTTCCAATTCAACGTGCGTCTAGAAACACGTCGATGAAGCTCGCAGACCTGCCGCTGGAAAATGCCCGCTTCGAGCCGCGTTTCGCGGCACTCGGACTCGCCGGCGTTGCCGCCGACAGCCACAAGGTCAAAGCGGGATTTCTGTTTGTCGCCATTGCCGGCGCCAAGGCCGACGGCGCGCATTTTTCCAAGCAGGCCGTCGCGGCGGGCGCAGTGGCAATCGCCGCCGAACAGCGCCCGGACGGATTGCCCGATAGCGTCGCGTTCGTCCAGGTCGCCAACGCGCGCCGCGCGCTCGCTCTGGCTGCCGCAGCCTTCTTCCCGCGCCAGCCGGGCACCATCGCCGCGGTCACCGGCACCAGCGGCAAGACTTCGGTCGCCGCCTTCACGCGGCAAATCTGGGCCTCGCTTGGACTACCAGCCGCCAGCATCGGCACCATCGGCGTCGTCTCGCCGGCGGGCGAGACCTACGGCTCGCTCACCACCCCCGATCCGGTCGAACTGCACCGCACGCTCGACCGGTTGGCGGGCGAGGGCGTCACTCATCTTGCACTGGAGGCTAGTTCACACGGCCTCGACCAGCACCGGCTCGACGGCGTGCGCATCGCCGCCGGCGCCTTCACCAATCTGTCGCGCGATCATCTCGATTATCATCAAACCATCGAAGACTATCTCGCCGCCAAGCTGCGGCTGTTTACTGATCTGGTCGCTCCGAACGGTACGGCGGTGATCGACGTCGACGATTGCTATGCGGGTCAGGTGGTCGAAGCCGCCAGGAAACGCGGCCTCAAGATGATGACAGTCGGCGTGCATGGCGACGATATCAAGCTTGTCGGCGGCGCCATCGAGGGCTTCGCGCAGATCGTCGACATCGCGTACGGCGGCAAGACTTATAAAGTGAAGCTGCCGCTGGTCGGCGGCTTCCAAGTGCAGAATGCGGCGGTCGCTGCAGGCCTCGCCATCGCGACCGGCGCCGAGCCTGCGCGCGTGTTCGTCGCGTTGGAGCATCTCACCGGCGCCAAAGGGCGGCTGGAGCTTGCCGGTGCCAAGAACGGCGCGCCGATCTTCATCGACTATGCGCACAAGCCTGATGCGTTGGCCAAAGCGCTCGCCGCGTTGCGTCCCTACGCCACTGGCAAGCTCACCGTGGTGTTCGGCGCCGGCGGTGACCGCGACGCCGGCAAACGCCCGATCATGGGCCGCATCGCAGCCGAGAATGCCGACCGAGTCATCGTCACCGACGACAATCCGCGCAGCGAGCAGCCGGCGGCAATCCGTTCCGCTATCCTCGCCGCCGCGCCGGGCGCGACCGAGATCGGCGACCGCGCCGAGGCTATCCGTGACGGCATTGCGGCGCTGCAGAAAGGCGACGTGCTGCTGATCGCCGGCAAGGGCCATGAGACCGGCCAAATTGTCGGTGACAAAATTTTGAAGTTTTCCGATCACGAC
This sequence comes from uncultured Alphaproteobacteria bacterium, assembly GCA_963753455.1. Lineage (GTDB taxonomy): Bacteria > Pseudomonadota > Alphaproteobacteria > Rhizobiales > Xanthobacteraceae > Pseudolabrys. The sequence continues at coordinate 24,644 of CAVWDA010000005.1, forward strand.
GCCGTCGCAGCGGCGCTGAAGGAAAAAGTGGCATGACCGCGCTGTGGACGATCGACGACATGGCTAACGCCATGCGTGCGGAAAAATCGGGCGCGCTGCCGCCCGATGTGCCCGGTCTCTCCATCGACAGCCGTGCGCTCGAAAAGGGCGACGCCTTCTTCGCCATCACCGGCGACAACCGAAACGGGCACGATTTTGTCGAGGCGGCGCTCAATGCCGGTGCCGGGCTCGCTGTCGTTGCGCGCAACCAGCGCGGCCGCTTTGCCGCCGATGCGTCGCTGCTGATCGTCGCCGATGTGCTGGAGGCCTTGCGCGACCTCGCACGCGCGGCGCGTTTCCGCTCACGCGCCAAGGTCATCGCAGTCACTGGCTCGGTCGGCAAGACCAGCACCAAAGAGGCGCTGCGGCTGGCGCTCTCCGCCGACGGCGAAACGCATGCGTCGGCTGCCTCCTACAACAATCACTGGGGTGTGCCGTTGTCGCTTGCGCGCTTGCCCACGAGCGCCAAATACGCCGTGTTCGAGATCGGCATGAACCACGCCGGCGAGATCACGCCGCTTACCAAAATGGTGCGCCCGCACGTGGCGATCGTCACGGCGATCGCGCCGGTGCATCTGGAATATTTCGGCTCGCTGAAGAAGATTGCCGACGCCAAGGCGGAAATTTTTCTTGGCCTCGAATTGGGCGGTGTTGCCGTGCTTAATCGCGACAATCGCCAATTCATGCAACTCGCCAAGGCTGCTGCCGCGGCGGGTGCCGCGCGCATCGTGTCGTTCGGGGCGAGCCGAAAGGCCGATGCGCGGCTCTTGCGCCATTCTCTGCAAGCGGAGAACTCGACTGTCGAGGCGCGCATTCTGGGTGAGCCGGTCACTTACAAGCTCGGTGCGCCCGGCAAGCATCTGGTGCTCAATTCGCTGGCCGTACTGGCGACCGCCGCGCTGGTGGGTTCCGATCTAGCGCTGGCCGCGCTGGCGCTCAGCAATCTCAAACCCGCCGCCGGGCGCGGCGTGCGCGCCAGCTTGCGGGTGCCGGGCGGCAGCGCCCTGCTGATCGACGAAAGCTACAACGCCAACCCGGCTTCCATGGCTGCGGCAATCGCGCTGCTCGGCCATGCCCCGGTTGGTGGCCAAGGCCGCCGCATCGCCGTTTTGGGCGACATGCTGGAACTGGGGGGGCAAGGACTGGCGCTGCATCGCGCTCTGGCCGCGCCGATCGAAGCTGCCGGCATCGACTTGGTGTTTTGCAGTGGGCCGTTGATGCGCGCACTCTGGGAGGCCCTTCCCACGGGGACCCGGGGCGGCTATGCCGAGACCGCGGCGGGGCTGGAACCGGCCGTCCTCGCCGCCATCCACGCCGGCGACGCGGTGATGGTGAAGGGTTCGCTTGGCTCGAAAATGGGGCCGATCGTCAAGGCGCTCGAACGGCAATTCGCCAGACCGGCCGCGCTCGATCAGGCGGCGCCAGACGCGTGACGGCCGGTCGCGCGCCGGCATGAAGGGGCGGCAGGATTTTGCACGATGTTTTATTGGCTGACCGATTTCTCCGACAAGGTCTCGTTCCTCAACGTCTTCCGCTACATCACGTTCCGCACCGGCGGCGCCATCGTCACCGCTTTGGTGTTCGTGTTCCTGTTCGGCAGCCCGATCATCGACCTGCTGCGCCTCAAACAGGGCAAGGGTCAGCCGATCCGCACCGACGGACCGCAATCGCATCTCCTCACTAAAACCGGCACGCCCACCATGGGCGGGCTGATGATCCTCTCCGGCCTCTTGGTCTCGACGTTGCTGTGGGCGAACCCGACCAGCCCTTATGTATGGATCGTGCTCGGGGTGACGCTGAGTTTCGGTCTGATCGGCTTTTATGACGACTATCTGAAGGTCACCAAGCAGACGCACGCCGGCTTTGCCGGCCGCACGCGCCTCGCAATCGAGGCGGTGATCGCGATGATTGCGGTCACTGCGCTTTCGCATTTGGGCAAAGGGCCGATCGCGACCTCGCTGGTGTTTCCATTCTTCAAGGAACTGGTAATCAATCTCGGCTGGGGCTTCGTGCTGCTCGGCACCTTTGTGATCGTCGGCGCTGGCAACGCCGTCAACCTCACCGACGGACTGGACGGCCTGGCGATCGTGCCGGTGATGATCGCCGCGGCGAGCTTCGGGCTGATCTCGTATCTCGCCGGCAACCTGGTGTTCGCCGATTATCTGCAGATCCATTACGTCGCCGGCACCGGCGAATTGGCGGTGGTGTGCGGGGCGGTGATCGGCGCCTCGCTTGGGTTCCTCTGGTTCAACGCGCCGCCGGCCTCGATTTTCATGGGCGACACCGGTTCGCTGGCGCTCGGCGGCATGCTCGGCACGGTGGCGGTGGCGATCAAGCACGAGATCGTGCTGGCCGTCGTCGGCGGGCTGTTCGTACTCGAGGCGGTGTCGGTCATCGTCCAGGTGGTCTCGTTCAAGCTCACGGGAAAACGCGTGTTCAAGATGGCGCCGATCCATCACCACTACGAGCAACTCGGCTGGACCGAGCCGCAGATCGTGATCCGGTTCTGGATCGTCGCTGTGGTGCTCGCGCTCGCAGGTCTTGCGACGCTGAAATTGCGATGATCCCGATCACCGTATTTGCCGGCAAGACGGTCGCGGTCTTCGGCCTCGGCAAATCGGGGTTATTGTCGGCGCAAGCGCTAATTAAAGGTGGCGCCGAGGTCGTCGCGTTCGACGATAACGAAAAGAGCGTGGCCGAAGCGAAGGCAGCCGGGCTGAACGCTCGGGATTTACGCGAGCTCGATTGGTCGAAGGTCGCCGCGCTGGTGCTGGCGCCCGGCGTGCCGTTGACGCATCCGAAGCCGCATTGGTCGGTCGAACTTGCGCGCGCAGCCACGGTCGAGGTCATCGGCGACATCGAATTGTTCTGCCGCGAGCGCGCCAAGGAAAGTAAAAGGACCGGCGCGCCATATCCGCTGGTCGCCATCACCGGCACCAACGGCAAGTCGACCACCACCGCGCTGATAGCGCACCTTATCAAGAGCGCCGGCCGCGACGCGCAGATGGGTGGCAATATCGGCGTACCGGTGCTGGCGCTCGAACCGTTCGCGCCGGATCGAGTCTATGTGTTGGAGTTGTCGTCCTATCAGATCGATCTCGCGCGTTCGCTGAAGCCAAGCGCCGGCATTTTGCTCAACGTCACGGAAGATCATCTCGACCGCCACGGCACCATGGCGAACTACGCCGCCATCAAGGAGCGGCTGCCGACGAAAGCCGGCACGGCGGTGATCGGCGTCGACGATGACTGGACGCGCGCGGCGGCCGAACGCATTGCGCGTGCCGGAAAAAGAATTGAACGCGTGTCGGTGCTCGGTCCGTTGCGTGACGGCCTCTACGCCGAGGGCAGCCGCATTATGCGCGCGACCGCCGGGAAGGCGGAGGCGGTGGCCGACCTCGCCGGCATCGGTAGTTTGCGCGGCGCGCACAATGCGCAGAATGCGGCGGCAGCGATCGCGGCCTGTCTCGCGCTTGGCCTCGATCTGGCAGCGATTCAGAAAGGGCTGGCGAGTTTCCCCGGCCTTGCCCACCGGATGCAGCAGGTCGGCCGCAAAGGCAGTGTGCTGTTCGTCAACGATTCGAAGGCGACCAACGCGGATTCCGCCGCCAAGGCGTTGGCGAGCTTTTCCGATATTTTCTGGATCGCCGGCGGCAAGCCAAAGACCGGCGGCATTACGAGCCTCGCCGAATTTTTCCCGCGCATCCGCAAGGCCTATCTGATCGGGGAGGCGGCGAAGGACTTCGCGGCCACCCTCGAGGGCAAAGTACCCTATGAGATTAGCGGGACGCTTGCCGCTGCGGTCGCCGCCGCCGCCCGCGACGCCACGGCCTCCGGGCTGAAAGAACCTATCGTACTCTTGTCCCCGGCCTGCGCGTCGTTCGACCAGTACCCGAATTTCGAGGTGCGGGGTACGGCGTTCACTGATCTGGTGCTGGCGATCCCCGGAATTGCTTCCCTCTCCCCGCGTTAGCGGGGAGAGGCGAAGAAACGCGAGGCAAGCGTAAAATTAATGCTTCGTAAACCCCGCCGCGTCAGCTTGGGCGCGGGAACAGGCCATGATTTCGCGCACGCAACGCACGCCTCTCGGCGAATGGTGGTGGACGGTCGACCGGCTGACACTCGCCGCCTTCGGCGCGCTGATGCTCGCCGGCGTGGTGCTTTCGCTCGCCGCTTCGCCGCCGGTTGCGGGCCGGCTCGGGCTCGACCCGTTCTATTTCGTCGACCGGCATATCCTCTATCTGATCCCGACCGTCGCTATCATGCTGGCGGTGTCGTTTCTCACCCCGCGCCAGATCCGCCGGCTGGCGCTGATCGTGTTCGTGGTCAGTCTGATCATGGTGGCAGCGACGCCGTATCTCGGCGCCGAGATCAAAGGTGCGCGGCGCTGGCTGATCATCTTCGGCGTCAATATCCAGCCGTCGGAGTTCCTCAAGCCCGCCTTCGTTATCCTCGTGGCCTGGCTGTTCGGAGAATTGGCCAAGCGCCCCGACATGCCGGCCAACGCGCTGTCGCTGCTGCTGCTGCTGATGGTGGTCGCGCTGTTGGTGATCCAGCCGGATTTCGGCCAGACCATGCTGGTCGTGCTGGTGTGGAGCGCGCTGTTCTTCATGGCCGGCATGCGCTTGATCTGGGTGTTCGGCATCGCCGGCATTGCCGGCTTCGGGCTCACCGTCGCCTACTTCACCGTGCCGCATGTGGCGAACCGCATCCAGAAATTCCTCAATCCGGCGTCCGGCGACACCTTCAATATCGACATCGCCACCGAAAGCTTCATGCGTGGCGGCTGGTTCGGCCGCGGGCCGGGCGAAGGCACGGTGAAGCGGCTGCTGCCGGAGAGCCACACCGACTTCGTGTTCGCCGTGGCGGCGGAGGAATTCGGCGTCGCGCTGTGCCTGGCGCTGGTGGCGCTTTATGCCTTCATCGTCATCCGCGCGCTGGCGCGCGCCATGCGCAACGACGACGCTTTTTCACGCTTTGCCGCCGCGGGTCTGGCCATTTTGTTCGGCACGCAGTCGGCGATCAACGTCGCGGTGAACCTGCACCTCATTCCGGCCAAGGGCATGACGCTGCCGTTCATTTCCTATGGCGGCTCCTCGATGCTGTCGCTCGCCTACGCCATGGGTATGCTGCTGGCGCTGACCCGCGAACAGCCGCGTACGGCCATGCTGACCGCACCGGGCCTTGCCAGCGAGAGCGCGGCGTGACTTTTTGGCATGGCCGGCGCGAGACCGGGCATGACATCCGAGAGCGTAGCGGTGCAGGACGCAAATAAAGTCATCGTACTGGCGGCGGGCGGCACAGGCGGGCACCTGTTTCCGGCGCAGGCGCTGGCCGACACGCTCATCAAGCGCGGCGCCGTCATCGATCTCGCCACCGACGTGCGCGCCGCGCATTTCAAATTCCCGGCACGCACTGTTCACTTAATCCCGAGCGCGACCGTGCGCGGCTGCAGTCCGGTTGCGCTGGCGCGCACCGCCGCAATGCTCATGCTTGGCACCGCCAAGGCCTGGTCGATGCTCGGCCGCGTCAAGCCCGCCTTGGTCGTCGGCTTCGGCGGCTATCCGACCGTGCCGCCGCTTTTTGCCGCGACACTGCGCGGCATCCCGACCGTGCTGCACGAACAGAACGGCGTCATGGGTCGCGCCAACCGCCTGCTGGCCGCGCGCGTCACCGCCATCGCCACCGGCTTTCGTACGCTGACCCGCCTCGATCCGCGCCTGCAAAACAAGATCAATTTTACCGGCAATCCGGTCCGCCCCGAAGTAATCGCTGCCGCGGCGACGCCCTATGCCGCGCCGCAGCCCGGCGGCAAGGTTAACCTGCTGGTGTTCGGCGGCAGCCAGGGCGCGCGTGTGATGGCGGAGATCGTGCCGCTGGCAATCGAGCGCCTTTCTGCCGACCTGCGCGCGCGTCTTAGCATCGTGCAACAGGCGCGCGCCGAAGACCTCGACACGGTGCGGGCCACCTACACGCGGCTCGGCGTTGCCGCCGAATGCGCACCGTTCTTTTCCGATTTGCCGCCGCGCATGGCGGCGGCGCATCTGGTGATTTCGCGTTCCGGCGCTTCGACGGTCGCCGAGCTCTCGGCCATCGGCCGGCCGGCTATCTTGGTGCCGCTGCCGCATTCACTCGATCAGGATCAGTTCATCAATGCCGGCATGCTGACGGACGCCGGCGCGGCGATCCGCGTCGAACAGCGCGACCTCACCCCGGAACGGCTGGCGGCGGAAATTGCAAGTCTGGCCGCCGACCCGGCGCGGCTCGGCCATATGGCGCAAGCCGCCAAGTCCGCCGGCGCCCTTGATGCCGCCGAGCGGCTGGCGGACCTGGTCCTGAAAGTGGCGGGAATTTAGGCATTCCGCCATGGCGGTCTTGTTTCTGCCTTGCGCCTCCTGCAAGAGATTGCCGCGCGCGGACAGCGCGTCAGATTAACGGGGCTCAGGGCGACGACATGAAACTGCCGCGCGACATCGGTCCGGTGCACTTCGTCGGCATCGGCGGCATCGGCATGAGCGGCATCGCCGAGGTGCTGGCCAATCTCGGCTATACCGTCATCGGCTCGGACGTCGCCGACAGCGCCAATGTCAAACGACTGCGCGACAAAGGCATCAAGGTTGTCATCGGGCACAAGGCCGACAACATCGACGGCGCCGACGTGGTGGTGGTGTCCTCCGCCATCAAGCCGGATAATCCGGAACTGGTCGCGGCGCGCGCCAAGCGCCTGCCGGTGGTGCGCCGTGCCGAGATGCTGGCTGAGCTGATGCGTTTGAAAAGCTGCGTCGCCATCGCCGGCACCCACGGCAAGACCACGACCACCTCGATGGTGGCGGCTCTGCTCGATGCCGGCGGCTTCGATCCGACCGTCATCAATGGCGGCATCATCAATGCCTATGGCACCAATGCGCGGCTCGGCGCCGGCGATTGGATGGTGGTGGAAGCCGACGAATCCGACGGCACCTTCCTCAAGCTGCCCGCCGACATCGCCATCGTCACCAATGTCGACGCCGAACATCTCGATCACTTCAAGACATTCCAGGCCGTGCAGGACGCCTTCGTCGCCTTCATCGAGAACGTACCGTTTTACGGCTTCGCGGTGATGTGCACCGATCATCCAATCGTGCAGCGGCTCGTCGGCCGCGTCATCGATCGTCGCATCGTCACATACGGCGAAAATCCGCAGGCCGACGTCCGCCTCATCGACCTCGATCATGCCGACGGCAAATCGCGCTTCTCGGTCGTGTTCCGCGACCGCGACGGCAAAGAGGCGCACGCCATCCGTGACCTGACGCTGCCGATGCCCGGCCGCCACAATGCGCTCAACGCCACCTCGGCGGTGGCCGTCGCGCATGAACTCGGCATCGCCGACAGCGTCGTCCGCACCGCGCTCGGCAAGTTCGGTGGCGTCAAGCGGCGCTTCACCAAAGTCGGCGAGTGGAACGGCGTGACCATCATCGACGACTATGCGCATCATCCGGTGGAGATCACTGCAGTGCTCAAGGCCGCGCGCGAGGTGGCCAAAGGCCAGGTGATCGCCGTGGTGCAGCCCCATCGCTACACGCGGCTCAAGACCCTGTTTGAGCCGTTTTCCACCTGCTTCAACGACGCCGATGCAGTGATCGTAGCGCATGTCTATCCGGCGGGCGAAGCGCCGATCGAAGGCGCCGACCGCGACCATCTGGTGCAAGCGTTACGCGCGCGCGGCCACCGGCAGGTGATTCCGCTTGACGGGCCGGAGAAACTCGGCGGCATCGTCAAAGGGCTCGCTAAGCCGGGCGACTATGTCGTCTGCCTCGGCGCCGGTTCGATCACGCAATGGGCCTACGCACTGCCGGCGGAGTTGCAGGCGCTATGAGCTTTCCGGATATCACTCCGGAATTGAAGGCCAACCTGCCGCAACTGCGCGGGCGCTTGTTGGCGAACCAGCCGCTCGGTGAATTCACCTGGTTCCGCGTCGGCGGGCCGGCGCAGGCGTTCTTCATGCCGCAGGACGAAAACGATCTGGCGTATTTTCTGCGCAACTTGCCGGCCGAGATTCCCGTCACGGTGATCGGCGCCGGCTCCAACCTGATCGTGCGCGACGGCGGCGTGCCGGGCGTGGTGATACGTCTCGGGCGCGGTTTCAACGAGACCAAGATCGAAGAGGGCCACCGCGTCGCCGCCGGCGCGGCGATGCTCGACGTTATACTGGCGCGCGCGGCGCAGGCCGCTGGCCTCGGCGGGCTGGCGTTCTTCAGCGGAATTCCCGGCTCGATCGGCGGCGCGCTGCGCATGAATGCCGGCGCCTATGGCGGCGAGATCAAGGACGTGCTGATCAAGGCGCGCGGCGTCGACCGCCATGGCGACATCCGCACCTTCAGTAATGCCGAGATGGGCTTCGCCTATCGCCACTGCAGTGTGCCCGGCGACGTCATCTTCACCGCGGCGCTGTTCCAGGGCCGTGCCGGCGATGCGGAGGCGATCGCCGCCGAAATGGCCGAAATCAAATCGAAACGCGAGGCGAGCCAGCCGCGCAATCGCACCGGCGGTTCCACCTTCAAGAATCTGCCGGGCCAGAGCGCGTGGAAGCTGGTGGACGAGGCCGGCTGCCGCGGCATGAAGATCGGGCAAGCGCAAGTTTCGCCGCTGCACAGCAATTTCTTGATCAGCCTCGACGGCGTCACTGCAAGCGATATCGAAACGCTGGGCGAAACCGTACGCGCGCGCGTGAAGGAGAAATCCGGCGTCGAGCTGGAGTGGGAAATTAAGAGGATTGGGGTTAGTGGTTAGCGCATGGGCAAGCACGTCGCCGTTCTGATGGGTGGCTGGTCGGCCGAGCGCGAAGATTTCGCTGCACTCCGGTCAGCGCCTGCGCCGATGCGGCCGAACGCGTTGCGGCTATCGCGTGAGCGCGGCTGGACATCACCCGCGACGTCGCCCGCGCGCTTGCGCGAACTCAAGCCCGACGTCGCGCTCAATGTGCTGCACGGCCGCCCCGGTGAGGATGGCACGCTGCAAGGCCTCCTGGAAATCCTGGGGCTGCCTTATTCCCATTCCGGTGTGCTGGCGTCCGCCTTGGCGATGCAGAAGGATATCGCCAAGACCGTGTTCAGGGCCGCCGGCGTGCCGGTGCCGGGCGGGCTCGTCGTCCCGCGCACCGAGGCGGCGAAGGCGCATCTGCTGCCGCCACCTTATGTGATCAAGCCGGTGGCGGAAGGCTCCAGCGTCGGCGTATTCATCGTGCGCGAAGATCACGAGCATCCGCCGCAGGAGCTGACGCGGCCGGACTGGAGCTTCGGCGAACGCGTGCTGGTCGAACCCTATATTCCCGGCAAGGAATTGACCTGCGCAGTGATGGGCGATCGGGCACTCGGCGTCATCGAGATCGTCGCCAACACCAAGTTCTACGACTACGAAGCCAAATATGCGCCTGGTGGCTCCAAACACCTGCTGCCGGCGCCTATTTCCCCCGATATTTACGAAGAAGTGCGCCGCCTGTCGCTGGCGGCGCATCGCGCGCTTGGCTGCCGCGGCATTACGCGGGCCGACTTCCGCTTCGATGACGGCGTTGGCGGAGCCGGGGGTCTCGCTTGTTTGGAGGTGAATACCCAGCCAGGCATGACCGAAACCTCGCTGGTGCCGGAACTCGCGCAACATGCCGGCATCAGCTTCGAGGAATTGGTGCGCTGGATGATCGAGGACGCCTGCCTCGAACGCTAAACGCCGCCGATCGCGCTGATTTTGCAACACCCGGCCGAAGTTAACGCTCCCCACTCATAATCCGTAAACTTTTACTAATCGTTTACCAAAGCGCCCCAAGACTAGGCATCGGCCGCGTTTCTTAGCGTCCGGCCACGAATTCCCGCGTGCGAATATGTCCGTGCGTCGCCTGAATACAAATCGGGGCATGACCGAAACCTCGCTCGTGCCGAAGCTTGCCGCCCATGTCGGGCCAACATTTTAATGAGCCGGTCGCGATGGATGTTCGAGGACGCCTCGCTCAATCGCTGAAGCTGATGCTGAAACGACGTGCGAAGCCTGCTCCGCGACTGCGCGTGCGCGCTTCATCGGCATCTGGTTCCGCGCTGATGCACTTTGTGCATCGTTGGGGCGGCGCATTGCTCGAACTGAAAGTGCCGCACGGCGCCGGCGCCAGCGCCGCCGCTCTACTGCTGCTCGCCAGCGCGTGCTACGGCGTGGTCAAGGGCGGCCATGGTCCGGCGATCGCCGCAGAGTTCCAGGATATCTGCGATACGGCCGCCAACAGCCTGGGTTTCCGCATTTCCAAGATCGCGCTTGCCGGCGAGCAGGAAGTCAGCCGCGAAGACATCCTCAGCCTTGCCGGCGTGACCGGCCGCTCCTCGCTGTTGTTCCTCGATGCCGCGCAGACCCGCAACCGGCTATTGGGCAACCCGTGGATCGCGCAGGCCGCGGTGCTCAAGCTTTATCCCAACCGGCTGCGCATCGAGATCAAAGAGCGCAAGGCGTTCGCGCTTTGGCAGAAGGGCGGCCGCGTCAATCTGATCGCCGCCGATGGCACCGTGCTGGAAACTTATGTGCCGGAACGCTTCATGTCGCTGCCGCTCGTGGTCGGTAACGGCGCCGAACGCGCGGCGCAAGAGATTCTCGACCTGCTCAAGCGCTATCCCACAATCGCCAAATCAGTCGAGGCCTCGGTGCTGGTCGCCCAACGGCGCTGGAATTTGCATCTAAAGAGCGGCCTCGAAGTGCTGCTGCCGGAGCGCGAGCCAGCGCGTGCGCTCACGCTGCTGGTCGACCTTGATCGCGACAAGAAGCTGTTGTCGCGCGACATCGTGACGGTCGATCTTCGGCTGCCCGACCGTGTCACCGTGCGGCAATCCGATGCCGCCGCGGCGGCGCGCGAGGAGGCGCTCAAGGCGGCGGACCAAGACAAGAAAAAGAAAAAAGGGAGCGATGCATGACCGTGCTGCACTTCGGCCTCACGCCCAAGATGAAACCGGTGTCGCCGCGGCGCGCCGCCGTGGTGGCCGGTCTCGATATCGGTACCAGCAAGATTGCCTGCATGATCGCGCGGCTCGCGCCGCAGGCGCCGCAGGACGTGCTGCGCCGGCGCAGCCATGGCGTGCAGGTTCTCGGCTTCGCCCATACCGCGGCCAGCGGCATGAAGGCCGGCGGAGTGGTCGACCTGGTCGAGGTCGAAGAAATGGTACGGCAGGCCATCGACATCGCCGAAAGCAAGGCCGGCGTGCAACTCGAATCCGTGGTGGTGTCGCTGTCGGGCGGTCGTCTCGGCAGCGAGCGCTTCGTCGCCGATGTCGAACTCGCTGGCAGCGCAGTGAGCGATGGCGACATTGGCCGCGTCCTGGCGGCGGCCAGCCGCCATTCGGTGCGCGACGGGCGCGCCGTGTTGCATTCGCTTCCCATCGGTTACGCGCTGGATGCCGTCACAGGCATTCGCGAGCCGCGCGGCATGCTGGGCCAGCGTTTCGGCGTCGACATGCATATGGTCACCAGCGACGTGGCGGTCGTGCGCAACCTGATGCTTGCGGTCGAGCGCAGTCATCTTGCGGTCGAAGCGATGGTGGCGTCCCCCTATGTTGCAGGCTTGGCGGTGCTTGCGGACGACGAAGGCGACCTCGGTGCCGCAACCGTCGATCTGGGCGCCGGAACCACCACGCTGGCGGTGTTTTCCGGTGGAAAATTCGTCCACACGGACGGTTTTGCGCTTGGTGGCCACCACGTCACCATGGATCTCGCCCGCGGGCTGAACACCCGGATTGCGGATGCTGAGCAAATCAAGGCGATTTATGGCAGTGTTTTAACGGGTGGATCGGACGAACGCGATATGATCACGGTGCCTCCGGTCGGAGATGACGAGCGCGAGCCGCCGCAATTCGTGTCGCGCGCGGCCGTCGCGCGCATCATCAAGCCACGGGTCGAGGAAATCCTGGAAATGGTGCGCGACCGGCTCAAGGCTTCGCCGTTTGCGGCCGAGCCACGTGGGCGCGTCGTGCTCACCGGCGGCGCCAGCCAGCTTGCCGGCATGGCCGATCTCGCCGGGCGTATCTTGCGTCGGCCGGTGCGTATCGGACGTCCTCTCGGTTTGGCGGGCCTGCCGGAGGCGGCCAAGGGGCCGGCTTTCGCGGTGGCGGCGGGCCTCCTGGTCTATCCGCAGGCGGCACATCTTGAACACTTTGAACCGCGGCGAACGCGGCAATTGATGACAGGAACGGGCGGTTACATGGCACGGGTCGGACGATGGCTGCGCGAAAGCTTCTGACCCACAACAACGGAACCACGAAGGGATCGGCCGCGGACCGGTCCCGTTCGACGGCGTGCGGGCGCGATGTTCAGCCTGCTGCCCGTGCATCAAAGAGGCAAACATGACGATCAATCTGACAATTCCCGATATTCGCGAGATGAAGCCGCGGATTACCGTGTTCGGCGTCGGCGGTGCCGGCGGCAATGCGGTCAACAATATGATCACGGCCGGCCTGCAAGGCGTCGACTTCGTCGTCGCCAACACCGACGCGCAGGCGCTCACGATGTCGAAAGCCGAGCGCATCATCCAGATGGGCACGCAGGTGACCGAAGGTCTCGGCGCCGGCTCGCAGCCGGAAGTCGGCCGCGCCGCCGCGGAGGAGGTGATCGACGAGATCCGCGATCATCTCAGCGGCGCGCATATGGTGTTCGTCACCGCCGGCATGGGCGGCGGCACCGGCACCGGCGCAGCTCCCGTCATTGCCAAAATCGCGCGAGAGCTCGGCATCCTGACGGTCGGCGTGGTCACTAAGCCATTCCATTTTGAGGGCCAGCGCCGCATGCGGTTCGCGGAAGCTGGCATTGTCGAGCTGCAAAAGGTGGTCGATACGCTGCTGATCATCCCGAACCAGAACCTGTTCCGGGTGGCCAACGAAAAGACCACCTTCGCCGACGCCTTCGCCATGGCCGACCAGGTGCTCTATTCGGGTGTCGCCTGCATCACCGATCTGATGGTCAAGGAAGGCCTGATCAATCTCGACTTCGCCGACGTGCGCGCGGTGATGAAGGAGATGGGCAAGGCGATGATGGGCACCGGCGAAGCCTCCGGCGAGAAGCGCGCGCTCACCTCTGCCGAAGCGGCGATCGCCAACCCGCTGATCGACGACGCCTCCATGAAGGGCGCCAAGGGCTTGTTGATCTCGATTACCGGCGGCAAGGACCTCACGCTTTATGAAGTGGACGAGGCTGCCACCCGCATCCGTGAAGAAGTCGACCAGGACGCCAACATCATCGTCGGCGCGACCTTTGACGAAAGCCTGGAAGGCATTATCCGCGTTTCGGTGGTTGCGACCGGCATCGACCACGCCGCCGTGCAGCGCCATGCGCAACCCGCCGAAAGCGCGCTCAAGGAACTCGCCAGCAAGATGCGCAGCGACAGCCGTCGGATCGCCGATCGTATCGAACGCAGCCCGACCCCAGCCGTGGCGCTTGCCCCGGCTGCGACCAGCGTCGCGGCGGTCGAATCCGCCGCCCACGCCGCGGTTGCCGCCGCGCTGATGGCGCCGACCGCCATCGAAGAGGTATCGATCCGGCCAATGCCGGTGAAACCGTCATTGTTCGAGCCGGCGCCCGCCGAAGTGGCGCAGGCCGAGCCGCCGCCGCCGAAGACCTTCATCCCGCCGCCGCCCGAACGGACGGCGGTGCATACGCCGCGCATGCCGCGCATCGACGAACTGCCGCTGCCGGCGCAGAAAGAGATCAAGGCGCAGCGTGGCGACCTCGACGACGAACACCCCGATAAGCGCCGTATGTCGCTGATGCAGCGTTTGGCCTCGGTCGGCCTCGGCCGGCGGGGCGATCAGCCCGAACCGCCGCTGGCACCGCGCACCGCGCAGCCGATGCCGCAATTCGAACGGCCGATTCGGTCGGCCGCTCGCCAGCCGGAAGGCCGCCCGGAGGACCCAGTATCGGAATATGCCCGGAGAGCGGCGCCGCAGGGGCTCGACCCCCATGGTCGGCCCGCGCCTGTGCATAACTCGGTCGATGAGGACCAGTTGGACATTCCGGCCTTTCTACGCCGCCAAGCCAACTGACACCCCGAAAATGCCGCGATGGCCTCGCTCCTGACCCGGAGTGGGGCCATCGCGTTAACGGCCAGCCGGGTGTATATTTATTTAACTTATTGAATTAAAAAGATTTTATAGTACCGACGCGACCGTCTTTGGACTTTCGGAAGCCGGTTATATGCCCGCAAGGCCGCTAAGGATGGCCCCTTGAGCGGTCGTTTGCCTGCCCAATTGCGGCAAAAAAGAGTAACAGTCGGTAAGAAGACGTGAGTTGGAAGGCACCGGGCATCTGGCCTAAGTTTCAGGGGTGAAAGGGACTTTTGGTCCCTGGGGGGTGTCTTCCAGCACTTTGGCAGGCACCGTTTTGAAGGCCAAAATGTGGCTCTGGCCGGAGTCTGGGATGGGACGTGCGGCTTGTTTGTAGGCCGGCGTAAACGGGTTCGATGAAGGGTGCTAAGCAGACAACGCTGCGCGAACAGGTTGCCGTCTCCGGCATCGGCGTGCATTCCGGCAGTCCCGCCACCCTTACTTTAAGTCCTGCCGACGACGACTGCGGTATCGTATTCCAACGCGTGTCCAGCGACGGTTCGATCGAGCGCGAAATTCGCGCCGACGTCCGCTCGGTCACCGCCACCGAATTTGCCACCGTCCTGGGCGATGCCCATGGCCCACTCTGCTCGACCGCGGAACATCTGTTGGCGGCCCTGCGCGGACTGGGCGTGGACAATGTGACGGTTGAGATCGACGGACCGGAAGTGCCGATCATGGACGGCAGTGCGGCGCCCTTCGTCGAGGCGATCGATCAGGCCGGCCTCACCGCGCGCGCGCTGCCGCGCCGCTATATCGAAGTGATCAAGCCGGTGCGCGTGTCGACCAAGGAAGGCGCGCTCGGCGAGCTGCGGCCCTACAGCCACGGTTTCCGGGTCGAGGCCGAAATCGAGTTCGATCACCCGCTCATTCGCCATCAGGCGCTTGCGCTCGACATCGAGGCCGAGAGTTTCCGCCGCGAGATCGCGGGCGCGCGCACCTTCGGCTTCATGAAGGACGTCGCCAAATTGTGGAGCGCGGGCTACGCGCTCGGCGCCACGTTTGCCAATACGTTGGTGGTGACCGACGATCGCGTGCTCAATCCGGAAGGGCTGCGGTACGCCGACGAATTCGTGCGTCATAAGATCCTCGACGCCATCGGCGACTTGGCGCTCGCCGGTCAGCCGCTGCTCGCCGCCTACCGCACCGTCCGCGGCGGCCATAAGCTCAATCACGCGGTGCTGTCCGCGTTGATGGCCGACCGGAGCGCCTGGCGCGTGATCGAGGCGGCGGAATCCAGCCCGCCGTACCCGCGGCCATGCGCAAGTCGGCGCCGGCAGGCTGGCGGCGGCTTATGGGCCGGAAATGTCCTGAGAATCCTCGGGATTTAGACTTAACCCTTCGCCTTAATCCCGGCCGAATGTCGGCTTAATCGCTTGGCCACGCCGCGCTTTTTCGTCTACACCAGCGCGGGCGAGGGACTACGGCAGGACTTGCCAGCCCCTGGGGGGAAACTGGACACGACTGCGTGGGATGAGTTTGTGCCCAACGAAATAGCGACCGAAAATTCCGTCTTGAGCGATCGCGTGGGCGCCGGCCGGCGCCGGTTCGCATGTGCGCTGACCGTGCTGTTGCTGGCGGCGAGCTTGGGGGCTTGCAGTAGTGGCTTTAATTTCTTCACCAAGGATGACGCGGCGCCCGACGAGGCGGCCGACCGCCTCTATAACGAAGGCCTATATCTGCTCAACGTCAGACACGACCCGAAAGAGGCGGCGAAGAAGTTCGAAGAGGTCGACCGCCAGCACCCCTATTCGGAATGGGCGCGCAAAGCGTTGATCATGTCGTCTTATGCCTATTATACGGCCACCGATTATGACGATTGCGTCACCGCGGCCCAGCGCTACATCACGCTGCACCCGGGCAGCCCGGACGCTGCCTACGCACAGTTTCTAATCGGCTCCTCTAATTTCGAGGAAATCCCCGACATCACCCGCGACCAGTCGCGCACCGAGAAGGCGCTCGCAGCGCTTCAGGAAGTGGTCAACAAGTATCCGACCAGCGAATACGCGGTCAGCGCCAAACAGAAGATCGAAGTCGCCCGCGATCAACTCGCCGGCAAGGAAATGGCCACCGGGCGCTACTACCTCGAGAAGAAGGACTACACCGGCGCCATAAACCGCTTCAAAGTCGTGGTCACCAAGTACCAGACCACGCGCCACGTCGAAGAAGCGCTGATGCGTCTTACCGAAGCCTATATGGCGCTCGGCATTGTCGATGAGGCGCAAACCGCGGCCGCCGTGCTCGGGCATAATTTCCCCGACAGCGTCTGGTACAAGCATGCCTATACGCTGGTGAAGACCGGCGGCTCCGAGCCGACCGAGAACCGGGGCTCCTGGATCAGCAAGGCGTTCGTGAATTTCAAGAAGACGGTCCTCGGCTAGCGGCGCCCTAGCCCCTTGTCATGCTCGGCGAAAGCAGGGCATCCAATGTGGTGCCGCGATTCCTGTGAAAATCCTCGTTTGCGGTGGTTACCGGACCGTCCGCTTTCGCGGATGATGGCGGCCCAAGGACTGGCGACATGCTTGCGCGACTTTCCATCCGCGACATCGTCCTGATCGACCGACTCGACATCGATTTTGCCGAAGGTCTTGCCGTGCTCACAGGCGAGACCGGCGCCGGCAAGTCGATCTTGCTCGATGCCTTTGCCTTGGCGCTCGGCGGGCGCGGCGACCAGGCGCTGGTGCGGCATGGCGCCGAGCAGGGCCAGGTGACCGCCGTGTTCGAGGTTGCGCCTGCCCATCCGGCGCGCGCGCTGCTCAAAGCGCACGACATCCCGGCCGAAGACGAACTGATTCTGCGCCGCGTGCAGTTCGCCGACGGGCGCACGCGCGCCTTCGTCAACGATCAACCGGTGAGCGTGCAGGCGATGAGGGAGCTCGGCACCGCGCTGGTCGAGATTCACGGTCAGCACGACGAGCGCGCCCTGGTCGATGCCGCGACCCACCGCCGCCTGCTCGATGCCTTCGGCGCGCTGGAGACCGACGCTACTAAAGTGGCGGCGCTCTGGGACGCGCGGCGCGGGGCCCAGGCCACGGCCGATGCGCATAGGGCTGAAGTCGAGCGGGCCAAGCGTGAAGGCGACTGGCTGCGTCATGCGGTCGAGGAACTCGGAAAACTCAGCCCCCAGGCGGGCGAGGAAACCGCGCTCGCCGAGCGGCGCACCGGCATGATGCAGGCCGAGAAGGTGGCCGAGGACCTGCGCGACGCGCACGAGGTGATCGCCGGCGCCAATTCATCCGTACCGGGGCTCGCCGGCGTGATCCGCCGGCTGGAGCGGCGCGCAGCCCAGGCGCCGAGCCTGGTCGAGCCGGCGGTGAAGTCGCTCGATGCGGCGTTGACCGCGCTGGAGGAGACCCGCAGCCACCTTGAACACGCATTGCGCGCCGCCGATTTCGATCCGGCCGAACTCGAGCGCATCGAGGAGCGCCTGTTCGCGCTGCGCGCGGCGGGGCGCAAATACAATGTGCCGGTGGACGATCTGGCGGCCTTGGCGGCGCGTTACAAGTCCGACATCGCGTTGATCGACGCCGGTGAGGATCGGCTCAAGGCGCTGGAGGCGGCCGCGCGCGAAGCCGAAGCCGCCTATCGCGCGGCGGCCGACAAGTTGTCGAAAGCCCGCATGAAAGCCGCGGCCGCGCTCGACAGGGCAGTGAACGCCGAGCTCAAGCCGCTCAAGCTGGAGCGGGCGAAATTTACGACGGAGATTGAAAGCGACCCCGCCGCCGCCGGCCCGAACGGCATCGACCGTGCCGAGTTCTGGGTGCAGACCAATCCGGGCACACGGCCCGGGCCGCTGATGAAGGTCGCCTCCGGCGGCGAATTGGCGCGCTTCCTGTTGGCGCTGAAAGTCGTATTGGCCGACCGCGGCTCGGCCCCGACTTTGGTGTTCGACGAGATCGATACCGGCGTGGGCGGCGCGGTGGCCGACGCCATCGGCGTGCGGCTGGCCAAGCTTGCCTCGGGCGTGCAGGTGCTGGCGGTGACGCATGCGCCGCAGGTGGCGGCGCAGGCCACTCGTCACTACGTCATCAGCAAGGACTTAGCTGACAACGGCAAACGGGTCGCCACCTGCGTCACCGAGGTGGCGGCCGAGAAACGGCGCGAGGAGATCGCCCGCATGCTGGCCGGCGCCGAGATCACCGCAGAGGCCCGCGCCGCCGCCGAGCGCCTGATCAAGGCGGCGTCGTAGTCAGTCGCCATGGCGAAGAGTAGCAAATCCAACGTCCGAACCGACAAAACGCCGGTCGAATTGCTGACAGCAAAGCAGGCTAAAGCGGAGCACGCAAGGCTGCAGGTCGAGATTTCCGAGCACGACCGGCGTTATTACCAGCAGGACCGGCCGAGCATATCGGACGCCGAATACGATGCGCTGCGTGCGCGCTATAGCGCCATCGAGGCGCGTTTTCCAGATTTGCGGACGTTGGAGTCGCTATCGCTGAAAGTCGGCGCCGCACCCTCGCGCGGCTTTAGCCAAGATCCGCCACGCCGTGCCGATGCTGTCGCTCGACAACGCCTTCGCCGACGAGGACGTGGTCGATTTCGTCGCCCGCATCCGCCGCTTCCTCAAACTGAGCGACGACGAAAAGATCGTCTTTTCCGCCGAGCCGAAAATCGACGGGCTGTCGATGTCGTTGCGTTATGAGGATGGCGAACTCACAACCGCCGCCACCCGCGGCGACGGCAGCGAAGGTGAGGACGTCACGGCCAATATCCGCACGCTCAAGGACGTGCCGCACAAACTGCACGGCCGCGACATTCCGAAGGTCTGCGAGGTGCGCGGCGAGGTCTATATGACCAAGGCCGATTTCCTCAAGCTCAACGAGCGGCAGAAAGCGGCCGGCGAACAGATCTTCGCCAATCCACGCAATTCGGCGGCAGGCTCGCTGCGGCAGAAGGACCCCGCCGTCACCGCCTCGCGCCCGCTCGGATTCTTCGCCTATGCCTGGGGCGAGATGAGCGAGATGCCGGCCGAAAGCCAAAGCGGTATGATCAAATGGTTCGCGTCATGCGGCTTCAAGACCAATCCGCTGACCAAGATCCGCCACTCGGTCGAGGAGTTGCTCGCCTTTCACCGCGAGATCGAAGAGACCCGCGCCGAACTCGATTACGACATTGATGGCGTCGTCTACAAGGTCGACCGCATCGATTGGCAGGAGCGGCTCGGCTTCGTCTCGCGCTCACCGCGCTGGGCGATCGCGCACAAGTTCCCGGCCGAGCGCGCCGTCACCGTGCTCAAGGATATCGAAATCCAGGTCGGCCGCACCGGCGCGTTGACGCCGGTTGGCAAGCTCGATCCGGTCGGCGTCGGCGGCGTCATCGTGCAGAACGTGACGCTGCACAATGAGGACTACATCAAGGGCATCGGCGGCGACGGCGAGCCGTTGCGCGAGGGCCGCGACATCCGTATCGGCGATACCGTCATCATCCAGCGCGCCGGCGACGTCATCCCGCAGGTGGTGGATGTCGTAAAGCACGCACGCGGTTCCGAACCCTATCGCTTCCCGACCCACTGTCCTTGTCCGCTGCGCACCAAAATCGTGCGCGAGGAAACGGCCACCGGCGAGGAGGGTGCCCGCGCGCGCTGCACCGGCGAGTTTGCCTGCCCGTTCCAGAAGATCGAGCACCTCAAGCTATTCGCCTCACGCCGCGCCTTCGACATCGAGGGCCTGGGCGAGAAGCAGATTGAATTTTTCTTCGAGAAGGAATGGGTGAAGGAGCCGGCCGACATCTTCACGCTCGAGAAAAAGCACAAGAGCAAGTTGCTTGAAGAGGAAGGTTACGGCGAGACTTCGGTGCGCAATCTATTCGATGCGATTGACCAGCGGCGCGAAATCTCGCTCGACCGGTTCATCTTCGCGCTCGGCATCCGCCAGGTCGGCGAGACCACGGCGCTGGCGCTCGCGCGCGGCTACGGCTCCTGGAAGGTGTTCCACGAGGCTTGCCAGAAGGTCGCCAAAGGCGACGAAGAAGCCATCGCGGAAATGGACGCCCTCGACCAGATCGGCGAGACCGTGATTGACAGCATCAAGGCCTATTTCGGCGAAAGCCATAACAAGGGCATTGTCGAGCGGCTGACCAAGGAGGTGAAAATCCTCGATGCCGAGAAGCCGAAGACGGACTCGGCCATCGCCGGCAAGACGGTCGTCTTCACAGGCACTCTTGAGAAGATGACGCGCGAGGAGGCCAAGGCCCAGGCCGAGCGCCTAGGCGCCAAGGCCTCCGGCTCGGTATCGAAGAAAACCGATTTCGTGGTGGCCGGGCCGGGGGCGGGGTCAAAATTGGCCGAAGCCAAGAAGCACGGCGTCAAGGTGCTTACTGAAGACGAGTGGCTGAAGCTGATTTCTTAAGTCATTCCGGGGCGCGGCGATCTATCATAGCCGCTCGTCCCCGCGAAAGCGGGGACCCAGGGCCGCACAGGCAGCGGTTGCGTTCGTTGCCCCTGGATTCTGGCTTGCGCGGGAATGAGCGGAAAAAGATTGCTGATGGTCTTGAATAACCTTCAATACCCTTTAGGGCGAGTGCAGCGCGCATGTTGTCGTTGATGCCAACACCTGAGCGATTGGAATAGCGGAAGCAAAATTCGTCAAGATAGCGTTGCAGATGTTGCTCGCCGCAGAAATGATAGACGCCGACCATTCCCTTTTTGAATATGCCGAAAAAGTTTTCGACGTTGTTGGTGGTGTATCCATCCTTGTTCACGTACTTGCCAGCGGTGTGCAGCACGGTTTGATGCTCTGAATACTGAGCACCGACGAAGTCGTAGAGGCGGCTTTCATCGGTCACTAGAACCGCCTTGCGGCGGACGTTTGTGTAAAGAATACGGCCAACCTTTTCTGCCGTAGCGGATTTAACTGCAAATGCGCGGGCTTTGCCGGTAGCGGGTTCAACCAGCGCAACGATGCCGGACTTTTGTGAGTGGCCCTTTTTATAGTGCTTCGCGCGCTTGGACGTGTTGCCGTAATAGGTTTCGTCGGCCTGTATCGGGCCACTGTTGTTGCCCTTAATTCCTATAGGATTATATACATGGATCATCCCATCCAATCGAGGGCGCTTTCATGAGGCGTCGTGACGGCGGGGTGGGACGCGGCGCCCGCGCGGATACTTCGCACGCATCCGTCCGGGAGGCCCCGGGCAGCCGTCCGCTCCAACTACGTGGGGCTGCCCTTCGTGGGCTGCACGCGGTGCGGATGAAGGCGGGCGAAAGCCCGCCGGATAAAAGGGGCGAGGCCCTCTCGTCTGCGTCCGGAAGTTACGGCCCCGGGGACAGAAAAGCCGCGATGGGGCGCCGAGAGACGCCCGCGTTCCCGGCGACAGGGACGCGGCAGGACGGAAGACTGGTGCGCCGCTCGGTGCTCCATCCCCTCGATCTTGGAGGGGAGAGAAAAAGGCAGGCGATCCCCGGCGCCTCGACAAAGAATACGGGCGATGACGCTTGTTTATTTGAAATTGGCTGTTTGAAAATCAAATCTGTTCTAACCCGGTTGTCCGCGCGCGGGACTGCTACTTTCTCACCAGCCTCAGCAGCGCCGGCACCAGGATGTTAAGCGTCGCCGGCCCGATGGCGGTCATCGCTAGCAATAGCCGCCGCCGCCATAGCGTGGTCTGGCTGTGGCTGCGAAGCGAACGTCGATGCGTCCATCAACCGCCGTTTCCCAGCGGCCGGGTCGCAGCGTCGAGCCAAGCGCGGCTCGGCGCATCGAGCAGGGGGCCTAGCACTTCCTGCACATGCGCGTGATAGCTATCGATCCAGTTGCGTTCCTTGGCGGTCAGCATCCGCGTGTCGATCAGCCGCCGGTCGATCGGCGCAAGCGTCAGCGTCTCGAACGTGTTGAGCGGTTTTTCACCGCCCGCGGGCTCCGGCGCCGCGATCACCAGCAGCAGGTTCTCGATGCGGATGCCGTAGGCGCCGGTTTTGTAATAGCCCGGCTCGTTCGACAGAATCATGCCGCGCTTGAGCGCCACGGTGCCGAGCTTGGAGATGCGCGCGGGGCCCTCGTGCACCGACAGATAGCTGCCGACGCCGTGGCCGGTGCCGTGGTCGAAGTCGAGCCCGGCCTGCCAGAGCGCGGTGCGCGCCAGCGGGTCGAGCTGCGCCCCCGAGGTATTCTCCGGGAACACCGCGGTGGCGATGGCGATGTGACCTTTGAGCACGCGGGTGAAGCGGTCGCGCATTTCCTCGCTTGGCGCGCCAATGACGACGGTGCGGGTGATGTCGGTGGTGCCGTCCTCATATTGCGCGCCGGAATCGACCAGGAACAACTCGTTCTTTCCGATGGTGCGATTGGATGCGCGGGTGACACGGTAATGCACGATCGCCCCGTTCGGCCCCGAGCCAGCGATGGTCGGGAATGAAATGTCCTTCAACAGGCCGGTGTCGCGGCGGAAACTTTCCAGCGCCTCCACCGCGTCGATTTCGGTGAGTTTGCCCTTGGGCGCTTCGCTGTCGAGCCAGGCCAGAAAGCGCGCCATCGCCACGCCATCGCGTTTGTGCGCGGCGCGGCTGCCTGCGATCTCGGCGTGGTTCTTCACCGCCTTCATCAGCGCGATCGGATCGGGCCCGCGCACCGGCTTGCCGCCGCTGCCGATGACCTGCCGCGTCAGCGCGTCGGCCGCGCTCGCTTGGTCGAGGCGCACGATCTTGCCTTTGTATTGCGCGAGGTCGCGGACGAGATCGTCGGACGCGCGCACCGCGGCGGTCTCCTCCAGTGCATGGCGCGTTTGGTTGTCGAGCTTGGCCGCCTCCACATAAAACGAGGGCTTGCCTTCGGCCGGAATGACCGCGAAGGCGAGCGCCAGCGGCGTATGCGCGATGTCCGAGCCGCGGATGTTGAACGCCCAGGCGACATTCTGCGGATCAGACACCACCAGCACATCGGCGCGGAGCGTCTTGAGTTCACTGCGGATGCGCTTGAGCTTGTCGGCGGCGCTCTCGCCGGCGAGCTTGATATCACGCAGCATCACTTGGCCCGCCGGCGGCGCCGGGCGGTCGCTCCACAACGCATCGATTGGATTGCCCGCGACCGCCACCAGTTCGGCGCCGGCCGTGGCGCAGGCCTTGCGCAGTTTCTCCGCGCTCTCGGTGGTATGCAGCCACGGATCGTAGCCGAGCTTGGCGCCGCTTGTGAGATTGCGTTCGAGCCACTGCTCCGGCGGGCCGTCCACCAGATGCTCGATGGAGAAAAGTCTTGCATCGATCTGCGCCGCCGCCTGCACCGTGTAGCGGCCGTCCACGAACACCGCCGCGCGCTCCGCCAGCACGATGGCCGCTCCGGCCGAGCCGGTGAAGCCGGTCAGCCAAGCCAAGCGCTCCTCGCTCGCGGGCAAGTATTCGTTCTGCTGGCGGTCGGCGCGCGGGACAACGAACCCGTCGAGCCCGCAACGCTTGAGTTCGGCGCGCAGGCCTTCGAGGTGCGCGGCCGCTGCTGCACGTTCGTGCGAATCGTCGAACGACTGGAATCTGGCTTCGAACATGGGCGGCACTCTAGCTTGCTTCCTGCGCCGAGCAACGCAGGCCTGCGCCAGGCGCTGGGCGAGGCATGTGCGTCGCGATCTTGGACCATATCGCGCATCGATAGGGCCATGCTGCCGATCGATTTGGCAACGAATTGGCATCCTGATTCAATTTTGTGCATCGCATTAAATTCGCCGCAATGATGCCACCGATCTTTCTCGGTTATTACGATCATGCTGTGACTACAGAGCTTCCATGCAGTGTCACGAGTGCTTCGCAGTCGCGGTACACATTATATTGCGTTGCAACAGTCAGGGACGAGCGCTGGGCAATTCGCTGACGCTTCGCTTCTGAGAAGGGGAGATAAAATGGTTGCTGTGACTTATAGCGTTGCCCGCGTACCCATCGCCGAGGCGACCGCGCGGGCCGCGCGCGCCAAAACCGCCGCACCGGGCAAGAGCTGGTTCGCCCGCTTCATGGACGCGCTGATCGAAGCGCGCATGCAGCAGGCCCGGCGCGAAATCAGAATCCACGCGGGGGTGCTGCCGTTCAGTCTCGACGAACGCGGCAACCGGCTGGTCAAGAGGGGCTCCGGCGACATGCCGTTCGGCGGCTGGTAACTGTCGCTTTTCACCGCGAAGCCGCCCTGGCTTCCCCGCCCGGGGCGGTTTTGTTTTCAGCCTGGGCACTCAATAAACAGCGCTGGAATGAATTTTTTGCGTCAATTCTGCGTTTATGTGCGGAGTTGCGGCCCGATCCTGTGATGCGATTTTGCCTTGAGTCCCGGCCGCGGTTAGGGGAGACCAGGTTCATGAAAGCCGCTCCGTTCGTTTTCATTGTTTTATTTTTCTTCGCTGCACCGCTCGCCCGAGCAGAGACGATCGATGTATCCGACAACCACGGCGGCTCCGTCGCCCAATATGACGCCCGCTGGGCGGGGGCTCGCACGGCGCGGCGTGAGTGTGCGCATCATTGGCCCGTGCCAGTCGGCTTGCACGGTTCTTCTCGGGCATATTCCGCACAACAAGATCTGCGTAACAGCGGAGGCGAGCTTTGGCTTCCATCTTGCGCATTCGCAGCAGGCCACGGCGACGCTATGGAACGCCTATTCTCCCGGCATCAAGGCGTGGATCAACGCGCATGGCGGGCTCACGCACGAATTCATTTGGATGCGCGCCCCGGATACCTACCGCTTTTTCCATAAATGTTGAGCGAGTAACCGGCGTTTCATCACCAGCGTGACCCAGCCTTCGAGCGGAATACGCCGCTCGAGCACGAGGCCCTGCGCGCGATAGATCGCGAGAACGGCATTGGCGTGGCTCGGCAGCAGGCCGGACAGCACGACATGCGCGCCGGGCGCAGCCAGTCGGCTCAGTGGCGCCGCCAGCCGCAGTAACGGTCCGAGCAGGATGTTGGCGAAGATCAGATCGTAGGGCGCGCCCCCTGCGATCGCGCGCGCCTTGGCGCCGGCCGCGCGTACGAAGGTGATCGCGCCGCCCGCGCGATTGAGCCGCGCATTGCCGCGCGCGGCCCCGACCGCGACGCGGTCGATGTCGCTTGCGACGATACTCGCGCGCAACCGCTTTGCCGCGGCGATCGCCAGCACGCCGGTCCCGGTGCCGACGTCGAGTACACGGCGAGTCCGTCGCCGCTTCGCCAGATCGTCGAGCGCGAGCAAGCAGCCGCGCGTGGTGCCGTGGTGGCCGGTGCCGAAGGCGAGCGCCGCCTCGATCTCGATGGCGATATCGTTCGGTTTGACGTTCGCGCGGTCGTGCCCGCCATGCACGATGAAGCGGCCCACGCGTACCGGCGTCAAGCCGGCGAGGCTTTCCGCCACCCAGTCGATCTCCGCCACCGTCTCGATGGAAAGCGCAGCGGCTGCGGTCTCGCCGGCCGCCAGCGCGACTTGTCCCCGGAGGGTGGCCTCGTCGGGCGGGGCGGGGAAATGGATTGCCACATGCCATTGGCCGCTATCGTCCTCGAAAGCGGCACAGACGGCATTGTCCAGGCTTTCGCCCAGATAGGTAGCAAGCCGCTCGGCAGTCGGCTGCTCGCAAGCGAGCCGGGCGACAATGGTCATGGCCGCATCTTCGGCATTTGGTGAAACCGTTGGCAATGGCTATGTAGGCCGGCATGAGTCTCGAAACGCCTACCCTGAATGATCTCGAAACGCTCGCCCTGGTCCGCCGCAGCGGCTGGCCGGAGGATTTGCGCGTGCTGCTCGCGTGCTTCCCGCGCGAACAATGGGAGGGCCATGCCAATCTCGGCGAGATGGCGCGGTTCTGGCTGTCGCGCCACGCCATGTTCCGCGAGCTCGCCGCGATCATCCAGGCGCTCGAAACGCAATTCCGCGAGGGTGCGCTGTCGCCCGCCGAATTCCCGCGTTATTTGGTGCCCCGGCTGCAATTCCTGCTGTCGCAACTCAACGTGCATCACCAGATCGAGGATTTGCATTACTTCCCCATCTTCCGCGCCGCCGATAGTCGCTTGGCGCCCGGCTTCGACGTGCTGGAAGGTGACCATCACGCCATTCATGTCGACATGGAGCGAACCGCGCAGGCGGCCAACGCCTTGCTGCACGCGCTCGCCGGCGAGCCGCAGGCGCTCCGCTGCTGCGGCGACGATTACGCCTCCGCCAGCGGCAGCTTGCTCAAGGGGCTGATCCGCCACCTCGACGACGAAGAAGATCTGATCGTGCCGCTGATTCTCGACCGCGGCGAGGAAGCGCTCGGCGTCGCGCATCACGGGTAATTCGCACCCACCAATCAGCCGGACTGCGAAATTTTTGCGTCGCCGACCGCGCTTTCCACATCGTGGACAGCAAACGCTAACGTCATCTGCCGCCGCCCTATACAAGCCAAGTTTGACTGATCACAATGCGTGACCGCCGACGACCGGCGCGGGGGGCAATCGATAAATGGACGGCGCGTTCGCGGGCAAAGTCGTCTTAATCACCGGCGGTGCGCGCAATCTCGGGCGCGCCATGGGCGTGGCCTTTGCCGGCGCCGGCGGATCAATTGCCATCAACGCGCGCTCGCAGCGGCCGGAGCTGAAGGAGACTTTAGCGGCAATCGAAGCCGCCGGCGGCGAGGCGATCGCCGTCATTGGCGACGTGACCGATCGCGCCGCCGTCAATTCGATGATCGCCGACATCGTCGGCCGCTTCGGCCGGCTCGACGTTCTCATCAACAACGCCGTCACCCACGCAACTAAGCCGTTTCTCGAATTGAGCTACGCCGACTGGCGGGCGCCGATCGGCGTCACGCTCGACGGCGCGTTCCACTGCACGCAGGCCGCCGTGCCGGCGATGATCCGCGCCGGCGGTGGCAGTATCGTCAATATGGGCGGTTTGTTCGGCCATATGCCGATTGCGAACCGCGCGCCGACCGCCGCCGCTAAAGCGGGCCTTGCTGGCCTCACGCGGGCGCTCGCGCTCGAACTCGCGCAGCACAACATCAATGTCAATTACGTGGCGCCGGGTCCGGCCAACACGGTGCGCGACGGCCCGTTCAAATTCGACCTGACGCGCATTCCATTCGGCCGTTTCGCTGAGCCTGCCGAAATCGTCGCCACGCGTCATGATGCTGTGCGGGCGCGACGGCCGTTTCGTCACCGGGCAGACGATCCACGTGAACGGCGGGCTGTTCATGAACAACTAGAAAAAGGTCAGGGAGGATAATCATGCGTCCGATGCCGTTGCGATTGGGCTTATGTCTGTGCGTCTTGACGCTGTCGGTTGGGGCCAATGCCGCCGAGTATCCGAACCGGCCGGTGCACATCATCGTCGGGCTTACAGCGGGCTCCGGGGTCGACATCATGGCTCGCATGGTGGGGCAAAAGCTCGCCGAGTTGATGGGCCAACCCTTCATCATCGAGAATAAACCCGGCGCCGGCAGTAATATCGCCACACGCTATGCCGCCGCCGCTGAGGCCGACGGGTACACGATTTTCGTGTCCACCATCGCCAACGCGATCAATGCCACACTTTATAAGAATTTACCTTTCGACGTACTCAAGGACTTCTCGCCGGTCATTCTGGCCGCCACCGCGCCCAACATCCTGATCGTCAATCCATCGGTGCCGGCGAAGTCGGTCGCCGAGTTGATCGCATATGCCAAAGCTCCACCCGGGCAAGCTCACCGTCGGCTCGAGCGGCGTCGGCACGGCGCCGCAGATGACGGCCGCGTTGTTCCGCCATCGCGCGGGCATCGATGTCGTCGATGTGCCGTTCAAGGGCGGACCGGAGGCGACCGCCGCGCTGCAGGGCGGGCAGATCGATTATCTGGTCGCCATCGCGTCGACGGCGCTGCCGCACATCAAGGCGGGGCGGGTGCGCGCGCTCGGCATCACCAGCCGGCAACGTTCACCGCTGTTGCCCGACGTGCCGACCATCGCGGAAAGCGGCTTGCCCGGCTTCGAAGCGGTGACTTGGTTTGGCTTCGAAGTGCCGAAAGGCACGCCGCACGCCATCGTCGACCGTTTGAACAAGGAGATCGGCAAAGCGTTGGCGATGCCAGACGTCAAAGACAAGCTCGCAGTGCAGGGCCTCTATGTCGCAGGCGGCACGCCTGCGCAGTTCGACAGCTACATGCGCACCGAATTTGCGAAATGGGGCAGCCTGGTCAAGGAAACCGGGATGGCGCTCAAGGAGTAAGGCTAAGCACGCCGTGGGTGAAATGCCCACGGCCGGTTAGCGGAATGCCAACAGTTTTAATTAATGATCTAAACGATCCTTGTAAATCTTGCGCGATAATTTCGCTCGAGGTTGCCGCCGCGCTTCGCGCGACCGGTCGATCGAGCGGAGGCTGTCGTGTTCGAATCAATAAATGCCTGGATCGAATCCGTGCGGTTTGTATGCGAGGCGCAGGGCGTCATCGCCATGCGCCTCATGCATCTGGCGCAAGGTGGACCGCAAGCGGATGTAGAAGCGCGTTTGATGATCTCCGAAAAGATCGAGGCGTTTGCGGACGCCGAAGTGGCGCTCGCCAAAGCGCTTTTCGATGGCGAAGGGATTACGGTCGCCGCCGAACGCGCCTATGCGCCATTGCGTCGCTGCGTCCACGCCAATAGCGACCGTCTCCTGCACGCGATCGACTGACGCGCGGCTAGTGCCGCTTGAAGTACTGCACCGCGCGTTCGTGCTGCTCGGCCGCCTTGCGTGAGCTGAAGGTGCCGAGGTTGCGCCGCTTGCCGGTGCGCGGATTTTTCTTCCGCGAATAGAGCCGGTATTTCCCGCGCGCCAGCTTGCGGATCATGCGCGCGCTCGCCGCTTGCGTAGCGCAGCTTGCGCCTTCTTGATGTTGGCGAGTTGTGCGCGGCGCATCGCCGGCGTCGGCTTCTCGGCCGCCGGAATTTTGCGCCGTGGCTTGGCAATAAAGCGGTCGCCGCCGAGATGGCGCGGCACCGAGCCGAGCTGCAACAGCACCTTGCGCGCACCCGCGGTGTCTGGCTCAAGCCGCTTGCCGACGCGGTGCGCTTCGGTCTTGCCGATCAGCCATTTCTGCGTGTCCCAGGAGCCGTTGGCGCGCCTTCCGGCGACGCGCTCGATGCCGCCGCGGCGGCCGACGTCCTGATTGCGGAATGTGACGAAGTGGCTGCGCGGACGCACCTGGATATGGAAGAACGCGCCGCCGCCGCGCGCGCCCGGCTTGGCGCGGCGTGTGCTACTACGGCGTTTGCGGGATTTCGGCATGGCAAGCTCCCGATGACGCTGATGGATTTGAAGCGTCAGCGGAGCACAGGTTCAGGGATTTTGCCTTGATCTAGGACAACGCCTGCGCGCTCACCAGCCGAACGGGAAGCCGCCGTAATAGCGGCGCGATGGGAAATAGCCCGCTCGCGGGAGAAGAACGCGGCGGGCTGTAGTAGTCGTGCGACGCGCGCCGCCGCGGATCTCGCCCGTGAGCACGATGGCCATCTTGTGCTGCTTGACCAGGTCCCACAGGATCGACGCGTTCTTCACCGACAGCCGCACGCAGCCGTGCGACACCGGCTGGCCGAGATGGCGCACCTCATAGGTGCCGTGGATGGCGTGGCCCTGCTTGGTGAAGAAGATGGAATAGGGCATCGGCGCGTTGTCCAACTCCCGGCTGTAGTGGTCGCGGTCCATGCGGAATGGCGAGAAAGCGCCGTTCGGCGTGTTGTAGCCGGCGCGCCCTGTCGACGCTGGCCAAGTGTAGAGCAGTTCGCCATCGGCCGAGACGGTCATCTGCTGGGCGGCCTGGTCGATCTGGATCAGCAGGTCGGCGCGCGCGGTCGCGGAGGCGAAGAGGACAGCGACGGCGAGCGCGGCAGCAAGGCGGAGACGCATGGCGGACCTCCCGCGCCTAATCCGCAGCCAGTATACTAGGTTCCCAGCGCGCCGTAATTACATTGTCGTCAATGCTTCCGGGCATCGACCCGGAAGCCGACGATGGTGGTTTCGCCCAGCGCCTTGGCGGCTTCCAGCCGGTGCAGGCCTTCGATCAGC
Source organism: uncultured Alphaproteobacteria bacterium (assembly GCA_963753455.1). Taxonomy (GTDB): domain Bacteria; phylum Pseudomonadota; class Alphaproteobacteria; order Rhizobiales; family Xanthobacteraceae; genus Pseudolabrys. The sequence continues at coordinate 54,696 of CAVWDA010000005.1, forward strand.
ACGAAACGGTCGCCGTCGACGCGCACCTTGATCGGCGTCTGCTGGCCGTCTTTGAGCATGCTTTCGGCGATCTCGTCGACGCGTTTTTGATCGCGCGTCTTGCGTCGCTCGGTGGGGACATAAATCTTGGCGACCGGGAAATTCTCTCGCTTGAGCATGAGGGACGTTAGCACACCCTTGGTGCTTCCGCGTCGCGCGCCTCTTCACATCTCCCGCAAGCGGGGAGAGGGAGAAGCGCTAGCTAGTTCCCCAGTTCGAGCGCCCAATAGGTTCGCCCGTTGGCGCCGGTGGCCGAGGCGAGGCCGTAGCCCGACACGTCGCCGCGCAGCATGTTGGCGCGGTGGCCGGCCGAGCGCGCCCATATCTTGATGGCGCAATCTTCGTCGGCGCAGCCACAAGCGCGGCCAGCAAAAGTGGGAACCGGTTTTGCCTCCGGCCGCGCGCAAGCAATAACGGCCACGTTCTCGGCGTGCGTGCCGCCGGAGAAGGCGAAGCGCTGGCGGAAGCCGTCGTGGTCGAGATGGTTGCGGCCCGCCATGCTGTGCGCCTGCTCGTAGGCTAAGCCGTGAGCGTCGAACTCAGGGCGAGCGCCGGGCGGCCGTGGGCGCGGCGGAAGCTGTTGAGGTCCTCGGCGCACGCCGGGGCGGCGAAGGCCGCGATGACGAACAGCGCAAGCATCGCGGCAAAAAGGCGAGGCATGGCGGCTAACTCCAGCGTAACGCGGGACAACCTAGCATACCGCACTGCGCCGGAAAATTCGCCGCCGGCCGCTTCAGTTCAAATTGATCGCCACCTGCTCGGGCACCGGCGCTTCATTCTGCACGGGCTCTTGGCGCTCCGGCGCTGTGGCCACCGCGGCGACCGCGCTTTCGTCCTCGACCGGCCCCGGCGTCCAGTGGCTGCCGTCGAGCGGCGTGATACGCACGTCGGGCAGCAGCCCGCGTTCGAGCGAAGCGTCGAAATAGCGCATGGCCCGCTCGTTGAGGTCGATGACGCGGCCGGGCGCCAGCGGTCCGACGTCGTTGATCTTGACGATCGCCCGCCTGTCCTCGCTCTCGATCAGCGCGTAGGCGTTGCGGTAGCTCGCGCCGTAGCGCACGCCGCCGAAGCGGCCGCGCAAGCGGATCTGGATCGCCGCGGTCCAGCCCGCCGCGTCGTAGAGCTCGCCCGAGGCCGTCTCGGCTTCTTCCGGGGGCGTGCCCGGACAGCAAGGATTGTAGGTCGAGGCGATTCCGACGATCGGCTCGCGCATCAGCGGCGGCGCCGGATAAGTCGGCCGCGGCCGCAGCGCCGCGAGCACCGCTTGCAGTTTCGGCGTGGCGTCGAGGACTGCGTACGGCGTCGCGGCGCACGGCGCGCGTGCGAGCTTGAGCACCGGCGGCAAATCGCCGGCAGCGAGCGCCAGCGGCGCCGCCTGCGGCGCGTAGAGCATGGACTGCTTGGCTTTATTGTCCTGGCTGCATTGCGCGTTGGCGGGCCGCGGCGCGGCGACGTTGACGAAGAGCACCATCAGCGGCGCGATGGCGGAGGCGATGGCGCCGTGTTCGTGGGGGAGAGCCCGAGGCCGGAGCGCGTTCCAGTCGGCGACGAGTTTTGCTGTGTAAGCATAAACCCCCCGGACAAATTGAACTGCATCCGAGTCAAACTCTACGGCACTGCGCATCAAGTCTCGGTAAAGTTTTACCGGAAAAAATATGCCGAAAATCTTAGACAATTTGCGCGCACGCCGCGCGATCCTGCGGCAAACCGCAGACGAACGCGCGGCAACATCGGGGCCGGACGCGCGGCGATCCGGCGAATCTCATGTTCGAAACGGCGTAAACGAAGTCTTGCGGAAAAACTCAGAAAGCGACGGAACGGCGCGATCACATGATCGACTTGCCGCGCACGTCGATCGCCTTGTCGATTCTTGACCAGCGCGCCGATACCGGCGTCGGCGCCCACGTGCGTCTGCTCGCGCGGCAGCAGCAGAGAGAAGATCCGGTCGCGCACCGGCCCACTCTCGTGCAGCTCGACGGTGCCGAAGAAGCGCAGGAAGCCCAACTCGAGCACGCCGTCACGTTGCGCCTTGAAGTTGGCGTACATGATGCAGACGCGCTTGTCGTGACCGAGGTTGTCCAGCACCGCGCGCTTCGAGCGCTCCCACCAGGCGAGATGCGCGTCGTCGTAGACGATCATCGAGCCCTTGGGCGTGAGGTTCGGTCCCTGCGGCCCGACGGTGGCGACCAGGCACGGATAGCCGTCGTCCCAGGCATTGCGGATCAGCGTCTTGACGGTGTCGGAGAGCGGCATGGGGTTCCTTGGCGGGTCATTGCGCGGCGCGGCGCATAGACTGAATTATCACCCCGTTTACCCACGTCAATGCGCGCCGCGGCCGGCCTGCTAGGCAGGCTCATCCCTCTTAATCCAACAGAGGTGACTCATGCACAAAACTCTCACCGCACTCGCGCTCGCCGCCGCGCTGACGCGCCGGGCAGCGCCCTGGCGCAACGCCATCACGGCTGCCATCACGGTGGATAACATGGTCATGGCGGAGGCGGCGCCATCGCCGCCGGCATCATCGGCGGGCTGGCCGCCGCGGCCATCCGATGGCGGACCAAGATTACTACTACGGGCCGGGTTACTACTACTGCGGGTACGCCTACTACGGGCCGTGCTACTACTACTACTACTACTACTACTACTACTACTACTACTACTACTACTACTACTACTACTATGGCGGGCCTTTCGCCTACGAGCCGCCGCCGGTCTATGTCGCGCCGCGGCTGCGTCTTGTTCCCCGCGGCCAATGCTGGATCGAGACCGACAAGGACCGCGGCTACGGCTACTACGGCCCGTGCCGGTGAGGTGACCGCGCAACGGCCGTCGACTGAAAAACGCGAGGCCGTCTTAGCGGGTGGCCTCTTTTTCGTGACAGTCTGCCGTCACGCCACGCAGACGTATTGCGACCCGTGCAGGCCGAGCCGCAGCGCCGCGCCGCGCGCCAGATCGAGCCGCGCGCCCATGCGGAAGGCGATGCCGTAGGGCCCGGTGTCGTTGATGCGCACGGTGAGCGAGCGGCCGTTCTTCGGATTGGTCACGGTGAGCGTGGTGCCGAGCGGCCAGGTGCGCGCGGCGGCGGTGTTGCCGTTCGGGTCGAAGCGCTCGCCGCTCGCGGTGTGCCGCCCCGTCCAGTAGTAGCTCGCCAGCACTTCCTGGCCGGCGCAGTTGCCGGACGGCTTGACGTAGCGGTGAATCGAGCCCCAGCCGGCGGCGTCGGCCGCGCTGAGCGTGAACAGGCAGGCGAGCAAGGCGAATCCGGTCAGCTTCACTGAATCAATCCCCGTCGATGTTGTGGACGGGGCTCGGTAGGCAGGCGTAATGGGGCGAGAATATG
>CAVWDA010000006.1:0-164990 GCA_963753455.1 uncultured Alphaproteobacteria bacterium
TGCCGGCAGGCGACAACGCTGCGGCCGCCATCGGAAAAGCCAAAGAGACCGCCAACCGAGGCGGCCAGATGCGCACCAAAAAATCGTCACGACAATGTCGTGGAATCGCTCTTCAATTACACGAAGTCCGCTGTAGGTCCGCCTTTCACCACGCAGCTGACGTAGAAATGTTGGGTTGCGCAAACAGAGATGAGCAGAAGCGAAATACCTATGGCAGATTGGGGAACATTCGAGCACGTTCACGCATTGTGTACCGCCAAGGTATTGAGCAGGGGGGTGAGATGAAGGGCTCTCTTGCGATAGCGGTGCTCGCGTTCGGCGGGACGCTGTTCGCCGCGCCGGCGACGGCGCTGCCAGTCGGCGGATTGCCGCAGGTGGCTGGCGAAATTCAATACGTTCAGTTCTTTTTCTGGGACTCCAAAGATTGCCGGCATGTCTACAATGACGGGCACCGCGAGCGTCGTACCCACTATCGGCGCCGGCATAGCGTCCGCCGAGTTGTTCGGCCCGCCGGACCTCCGGGACCCGCTGGCGCGACAGGACCTGTTGGGCCGGCTGGACCTCCGGGACCTGCTGGCGCCGCTGGACCTGTTGGACCGGCTGGGCCTCCAGGACCTGCCGGAGCCGCTGGACCGGCTGGACCCCCTGGACCTCCGGGACCTGCTGGCGCTACGGGACCTGTTGGGCCGGCCGGGCCTCCAGGACCTGCCGGAGCCGCTGCACCGGCTGGACCCCCTGGACCTCCGGGACCTGCTGGCGCTACGGGACCTGTTGGGCCGGCCGGGCCTCCAGGACCTGCCGGAGCCGCTGCACCGGCTGGACCCATTCACGAAAACAAACCTTGAGCGAGGTTTCCCACTTCGGGTCGTAAGCGGACATTTCGTGACGTCCTGAGCATGTCCGCTCTCGCCCCGAATGCGGATATTCTTCGGCGGCTAGGGCAGGTCGGCTCTTGCTACTCATTTATGAGTCCGCACCCTAACCGCGACCGCGCGCCGCAGGCGCCACCCGCCGGCCAGCCCGCTCGCGCCTTGACCTTGATCAAATGTCGGCTCCCGCGCCCCCGCTAGGTTGCCCACATGTTAGCCCCTCCCCGCGCGGGCCGCCCGGCGTCACCGCTTAAAAAGTTATTGGAAAATGCTCCCAGCGTGCTGCTGGCGCCGGTGCCGCTGGCGCTGTTGCAGCCGATGTTCAACCGCATCGCCAACCACGTCGCGCACTCGCGCCCCGAACTGTTCCACCGGCTCGGCGCGCACGCGGGAAAACGCTTCCTGATCGATCCGATTGACCTGCCCTTCGTGCTGGTGCTCACGCCTCTGCCCGAGCGGCCGCTGCTCACCGCGCACCGCCGCCATGAACGGCCGGCGCACGCTGCGGCGATCGCCGGCACCTTCTTCAATCTGCTCGACATGATCGACGGCTCGCTCGACGGCGACGCGCTGTTCTTCTCGCGCGATCTCAGGGTGAGCGGCGACACCGAGGCGGTGGTGGCTTTGCGCAACGCGCTTGACGATTTCGAGGGCTCGGCGCTCGACAGCGTGGTGGCGAGTTTCGGGCCCTTGTCCGGGCCGGCGGGCGTCGCGCTGTCGGCGGTGCGCTCGATCAGGGGGCGATAAATGAATGACGTGCAAGATTTGACGCGCCCGGAACTGGTCTGCCCGGCCGGCACGCCGGCGGCGCTGCGCACCGCGGTCGATGCCGGCGCCGACGCGGTGTACTGTGGCCTGCAGAACGAGACCAATGCGCGCAATTTTCCCGGGCTGAATTTCACGGTTCCCGAAGTCGAGCAGTCGCTGGCCTACGCGCACGCGCGCAACGCCAAGGTGCTGCTCGCGGTCAATACGTTTCCGCCGGCCGGCCAGTTCCAGATGTGGCGCGACGCGATCGACGGCGCCGCCAGGCTCGGTGTCGACGCGGTGATCGTCGCCGACATGGGCGTCGCCGATTACGCCGCGCGCAGCTACCCGGACTTGCGGCTGCATCTGTCGGTGCAGGCCGGCGCGTCGTCGCCCGAGGCGATCCGCTTCTATTGCGAGCAATTCGGCGTCAAGCGCGTGGTGCTGCCGCGCATGCTGACCGTCGCCGAGATCGCCGAACTGCACAGCCAGATCCCCTGCGAGATCGAGGCCTTCATCTTCGGCAACATCGGCATGATGGCGGAGGGCCGCTGTTATCTCAGCAATTATGTCACCGGCGAATCCACCAACATGGACGGTGTCTGCTCGCCGGCCGCCGATGTGCATTACGAGGAAGACGCCGCGCGCAACCTGACGACGCGGCTCGGCGACTACGTCATCGACTGCTTTGCCGGCGGCGAAAGTGCCGGCTATCCGACCATCTGCAAGGGCCGCTATCTGTGCGGCGCACAGGACGGTGGCTATTACGCCTTCGAGGAGCCGGTCAGCCTCAATCTGTCGGCGCTGTTGCCCGACATGATGCGCGCCGGCGTCACCGCGCTCAAGATCGAGGGCCGCCAGCGCAGCCGCGCTTACGTGAAGTCGGTGGTCGGCGCCTTCCGCAAGGCGGTCGACGACATCATGGCCGGCCGCGAGGCGGCCTTTGCCAGCCTCTTGGCGCTCACCGAAGGCCGCCGCGAGACCGAGGGCGCCTTCCCCAGCAAGCGATGGAGATGAGCGTGCAGGCGAACAAGAGCGAACTCACGCTGGGGCCGGTGCTGTTCAACTGGCAGCCGGAGACCTGGCGCGACTTCTATTTCCGCATCGCCGACGAAGCACCGGTCGAAACGGTCTACCTCGGCGAGGTCGTCTGCTTCAAGCGCGCGCCGCTGTTCGACGACTATCTGGAGGCTGTGGCCGCGCGGCTCAGAATGGCCGGCAAGACAGTCGTGCGCTCGACGCTGGCCGAAGTGATGTCGAAGCAGGAACGCCAGATGATCGAGGACGCCTGCGCCGGCGATGGTCTGGTGGAGGCGAACGACGGCTCCGCTCTGTTGCGTCTGCGCGGGCGGCCGCATTACGTCGGCCCGTTCGTCAACGTCTACAACGAGCGCACGCTGGCGGTGCTCGCCGGCAACGGCGCGCGCAATGTCTGCCTGCCGCCGGAAATGCCCGCAACCGCCATCCGCGCGCTCGCGTCGGAAGCGGCCAAGCTCGGGGTCATGACCGAAGTTCAGGTGTTCGGCCGCGTCGGCCTCGCCCTCTCCGCCCGCTGCTATCACGCGCGCGCGCATGGGCGCACGAAAGACAGCTGCCAGTTCGTCTGCAACGAGGACGCCGATGGCATGACGCTGCGCACGCTGGAGGACAAACCGTTCCTGACCGTCAACGGCATCCAGACCATGTCGCACGACTACCTCAATCTGGCCGCCGAGCTTGCCGAATTGCAGGGCATGGGCATCGGCCGGTTCCGCCTGTCGCCGCACAGTTGCGACATGGTGGCGGTGGCGGCGATTTTCCGCGACGCCCTCGACCGGCGCATCGATACGGCCGAGGCCGCGGCCCGCCTCGACGCTTTCCAGCTCGGCGCGCCGTTCTCCAACGGCTTCTATCACGGCAAACGCGGCCACACCTGGAGCCGGGCGTCGGCGTCCTGACGGCGACGGTCAATCCGGCCAATTCTCGTAAAATCTGGCCTCATCGCTATTCATTAAGGCTGCCGTTAATAATGCGGCCGGCTTCCCCTTGATTTTGCGCGCGGAGGCGCAAATCTTTCCATCATGCGCAAAATGATTCTGTCCGCGATACTGCTCGGCACGCTGGCGATGCCGGCGCTGGCCGATAGTTATCCGGTCAGCGGGCGATGGGGCCAGAGCGCGAGCTCGGCCAAAGGCGCAATCGATTGCAGCGGCAAGCGGGTCATCGCCTTCAACGGCGATCAGCGCACCGACAGCAATGGCGGCGTGCCGGCCTATCGCAACAAATCGGTGACCGGCGGACCGACGCGCTACCGCGTCGTCGATGTGTTCAGCAACGGCCAGATCAACAACGCGCAGGTCGTCTACACGCTGAGCCTGGTCGATGCCGACCATATCGCGTTGAGTGGGCAAACCGGCTCGCTCAAGTTGCAGCGGTGTCAGTAGGATTTTTGCGTAATGCTATCGGCTGCCGTCCCCGCGAAGGCGGGAACCCATACACGGTGCCCTATCGATAGACTGCGGAGTATGGCTTCTGGCTCGCGCTCGCTTGGCCGGGACGACGGCAACAGCTAATTCCTGGCAATAATCTCGCGTTCGCCGCGATAGACCGGCGTCGCCTCAGTGACCTTGCCGGTGGCCCGGCGCAGCGGCAATGAGGCGCGGCGGCGCTTGAGCGCGCTGCGCCGGCGCCGGCGCGGACGCACATCGGCGATGCGTACGCCACCCATGCGCGCGAACGGCTCGCGCAATTCTCCGTCATCCTCCGCGACCAGGAGCGGCAGACCCAGCACGTTGGCCCAGGCGCGCCATTCGGCGAAAGCCTCGCCGGCCTCACCGGACGTAAACAGGGGCAGTGCGAGCAAAGGATCTTTGTGTTCGAGCGTAACCGAAGCGGTGACTTGGTCCTCGCCGATCAGCACCCGCAGGGCGACACCGGCAAAAGCCGAGACCGGCATATTGAGCGCCATGCGCATGCCGGCGAGTGATCGGCGCACCACCACGCGCTCGCGGTACAGTTCCACGTGCCGCACCCGCTCGTCGGCCGCGGCATCGGTTGCCGCAAAGCGCGCCGGCAGACTGAACGGGTCGAGTCGCGCGCCGCGACTCGACCCGGCGGGCATCCCGCCACTTCGCATTTGACGCCTCGAAACTCTCCCACGCCGGGCTTATTGCTCCGGTCGTGCCGAGATCGTGGCAGAAACGCGTCGGAATCCGCTTAATGTTCGCGGTTAACTGGAGGTCACTGCAGCCCCTTCGCGCCGCATGATTGACGAGACGTTGCGAACCATGATTGACGAGGTGTTGATATGCGCCGGCAAAATGTTCGGATCGCCGGTTGAACCGCGCCCCCATCAGGCCCATGTGAAGTCCATCCCATCATGCATGCTCCCGCCTCGTCTTTGTTCGATCAGACCGCCCTCACCGACCGCGCCGAGCGGCTGGTCAAGGCCGCGCGTGCGGCCGGCGCCGATGCCGCCGACGCGGTGGCGGTGCGCTCGATGTCACTGTCGATCGAGGTGCGCGATGGCGCGGTGGAGGAGAGCGAGCGTGCCGAGGGCGACGATCTCGGCCTGCGCGTCCTGGTCGGCAAACGCCAGGCGGTGGTATCCACCAACGACACGGCGAGCGACGGCAGCGCGGCGCTGGCCGAGCGCGCGGTGGCCATGGCGCGCGCCGCGCCGGAAGACAAATATGCCGGGCTCGCCGACGAGGCCCAGCTGGCGCACGACTTTCCCGATCTCGATTTGATCGATCCCGATCTGCCCACGGTCGGCCAGCTCGAGGCCTTGGCACACGCCGCCGAAGCGGCGGGCCTCGCGGTCACAGGTATCACCAAGTCGGGCGGCGCCTCCGCCTCGGCCGGTATCGGCGGCATGGTGCTGGTCACCAGTCACGGCTTTCGCGGCGCCTATCTCGGCTCCAGCCACGGCCTGTCGATGACGGCCATCGCCGGCAGCGGCACCGGCATGGAACGCGATTACGATTATTCGAGCGTGCGGCACGCTTCCGATCTCGAAGCGCCGGAGAAAATCGGCCGCAGCGCGGGGATGCGCGCGATCGAGCGGCTCAATCCGCGCAAGGTGACCACCTGCAAGGTGCCGGTGGTGTTCGACCCGCGCGTCGCCGGCTCATTGGTCTCGCATCTCGCCAGCGCCGCCAATGGCGCTTCGGTCGCGCGCAAGACCAGCTTTTTGCGCGACAAGATGGGCCAGAAACTTTTCGCCGACGGTATCCGCATCATCGACGATCCGTTGCGCAAGCGCGGCCTGCGCTCGCATCCATTCGACGGCGAAGGCGTCGCCGGCAAGAAACTCGCACTCATCGATGACGGCGTGTTGCGCTCGTGGATTCTCGACTGCGCCACGGCGCGCGAACTCGGCCTTACCACTACCGGTCACGCCAATCGCGGCGTGTCGTCGGGGCCCTCGCCGGGCGCCAGCAATCTGCACCTAGAAGCAGGCCGCCTGAGCCCGCAGGAACTCATCGCCGATATCAAGGACGGATTCTACGTCACCGATTTGATCGGCATGGGCGTCAACATGGTCACGGGCGACTACAGCCGCGGCGCGTCGGGCTTCTGGATCGAGAATGGCAAGAAGAGCTATGCGGTGAGCGAAGTCACCATCGCCGGCCACCTGCTCGACATCTTCCGCACGCTGACGCCCGCCAACGATCTCGAATTCCGCTACGGCACCAACGCGCCGACGGTGCGGCTGGAAGGATTGACCGTTGCCGGACAATAATTTCGCCGGACTGCGCGCGCCGCTCGAAGCGATCATGCGCGAGGCCGGCGATTTGGCGCGCGAGACCTCGCGCCGTCCGTTCAAGCGCTGGACCAAAGGCGACGACGATTCGCCGGTCAGCGAAGGCGACATCGCGGTCAACGACTTGCTGCGCGCACAACTGACGAACTTGCTGCCGGGCGCCGGCTGGCTGTCGGAGGAAACTGTCGAACTGCCCGACCGCGCGCTGCCGCTCGCCTGGGTGGTCGATCCGATCGACGGCACCCGCGCCTATATCGCCGGCCGCGCCGATTGGAGCATTTCGGTCGCGCTGGTCGAGGCCGGGCGGCCGCGTCTCGCCGCGCTGTTCGCGCCGGCGAGCGAGGAGATGTTCCTCGCGGTGCACGGCGAAGGCGCCGCGCTGAACGGCGTAAGGATCGCCGCCAGCGGCGGCGCGACGCTCGCCAGCGCCAAGCTCGCCGGACCGAAGCGCTATCTCGAGAAGCTCGCCACGCTCGATCCGACCGTCCTGGCGCAGCCCCGGGTGCCGTCGCTAGCGCTACGCATCGCGCGCGTCGCGCAAGGGGACCTTGACGCCGCCTTTGCCTCGCCGGGCAGCCACGATTGGGACCTGGCAGCAGCCGACCTTTTGGTGCACGAAGCCGGCGGCTTGTTCACCGATTTTTACGGCCAGCCGCTGCGATATAACGCCCAACACGTCGTGCATGGCGCGCTGCTGGCGGCCGGCCATGCCCGCCATGGCACTTTGATCGGCCTGGCGCGCAACCGCTTGGGCGAGTTTGCATAAATCCGGCCCGTAGCTTAATCCACGGCATCGTATGCGTTGTCTTTTCGTCCACCCGCACCGCCCGCGCGAACTCCGCTGCGCCGGCTCTGCGGCGCGCTGAGCAGGTGCTGATGCCGTCATTCAAGCGGATTGTTGCTTCGCCCGCCTTCCAGGGTGCCGTGGCAACGGCGGGAGCGTGGTATCTTCGGCTGGCCTGGCACAGCAGCCGCGTGATTTTCGAGCCGCCGAATGTCTACGAAGGAGTGCAAACTCCTGCGATCGTTGCGATGTGGCATGGCCAGCATTTCCTGATGCCGTTCGTGAAAAAGAGCGAGGGCAGCCATCGCGTCAAGGCGCTCATTTCGCGCCATCGCGACGGCGAGATCAATGCGCGCGCGGCTGAGAAACTGGGCATCAAGACGATACGCGGCTCCGGCGCACATAACGGCGAATTCGCCCGCAAGGGCGGCGCCTCGGCCTTCGCCGAAATGCTCGACGCGCTCGAGCAAGGTTACAACGTCGCGCTCACCGCCGATGTTCCAAAGGTCGCGCGCGTTGCCGGGCTCGGCGTCATCAAGCTGGCGCAGCATTCCGGCCGGCCAATCTACGCCGGCGCCATCGCCAGCAGCCACCGTTACGAACTCGACAACTGGGATCGCAGCGCCATCAATCTTCCATTCAGCCGGATCGCGGTGGCGGCGAGCGAGCCGATCTACGTGCGGAAAGACGCCGACAGCGCAGCGCTCGAAGCCGCGCGGCTGCATGTGGAGAACGAACTCAACCGCCTGACTGCGCGCGCTTACGAAATCGCCGATCGTAAGGGGAGCGCGCAATCGTGAGCGACCGGCTGCCGGCAGCATTGCGGGCTTACCGGATGTTTTCGGTGGCGATAACGCCGCTCACGCCGCTGTTCCTGGCGCGGCGGCTGCGGCGCGGCAAGGAGCACGGCGTACGCCTGCCCGAGCGGCGCGGCGTTAGCGGCGCGGCGCGTCCACTTGGGCCCCTGGTCTGGCTGCACGGCGCGAGCGTCGGCGAATTGATCAGCGTGTTGCCGCTGATCGAGCGCATCCATGCCCGCGAAGTCAATTTGCTGGTGACCTCCGGCACGGTCACCTCGAGCGGACTTGCCGAGCAGCGGCTGCCGCGCGGCGTCATCCATCAATTCGTGCCGATCGACGTGCCGTTTTTCGTGCGCCGTTTTCTCAACCATTGGCGGCCCGATCTGGTGCTGTTCGTGGAATCGGAGCTGTGGCCGAACATCATGATCGAGACGTCGCGGCGCGGCGTGCCGATGATCTTGCTCAACGGGCGGCTGTCGGAAAACTCGTTCCGGCGCTGGCGCTATTTACCGGCGTCCATCGGCGACCTGCTGGGCCGGCTCGATCTGTGCATGGCGCGCACGCCGGCCGACGCCGAACGATTGAGCGAATTGGGCGCGCGGCACGTCGTCACCACCGGCGATCTCAAACTCGACGGACCGGCGCCGCCTGCCGACCGCGGCAAGCTGGCGGCTTTGCAACGTACAACCAACGGCCGCCCGCTGATCGCGGCGGCTTCGACCCATGACGGGGAAGAGGCCGCCATGATCGACGCGCATCAGCAATTGCGCGCAAGCTTTCCCAATTTGTTGACGCTGATCGTGCCACGCCATCCCGAGCGCGGCAGCAGAGTCGCGGAGATCGCCCGGGCCGCCGGACTGAATGTCAAATTGCGGTCGCGCGGCGAACTCCCCGACGCCGCGACTGATATCTATGTTGCCGACACGGTCGGCGAGCTCGGCCTGATTTACCGTGTGGCGCCGATCGTTTTTGTCGGCGGCTCGCTGGTCAGGCATGGTGGGCAGAACCCGATCGAGCCCGCCAAGCTCGGCGGCGCCATCCTGCACGGCCCGCATGTCTGGAATTTTGCCGATATCTATGCAGCGCTCGACCACGCGCACGGCGCCGAACTGGTCGCCGACCCCAGCAAGCTCGCTGCCGCCCTTGCGGCCATGCTGACGCGGCCGGATGCGCGCGCCCATGTTGCCGAGACCGCGGGCACGACGATCGCGGCGCTCGGCGGCGCACTTGAAAACACCTTGCAGTCGCTCGACCCCTATCTGATGCAGCTTCGCCTGCACCAGCGGGCCGACAATGCGTGAGCCGGCCTTCTGGTGGCGCAAGGCGGGCTTGGCCTCGGGCCTGCTGGCACCTGTTGCCGCCTGCTACGGCGCGATCGCCGCGCGGCGGATGGTGCGGCAGGGCGCGCGCGCCGGCGTGCCGGTGCTGTGCGCCGGCAATTTCACGCTCGGCGGTGCGGGCAAGACGCCAGCCGCGATGATGCTCGCCAAAATGCTGCAGGCGGCCGGCGAGCGGCCGTTTTGTCTGAGCCGCGGCTATGGCGGCAGCCTCACCGGCCCGAAAGCGGTAGACGCCCATGCCGACACGGCCGCGCAAGTCGGCGACGAAGCGCTGCTGCTGGCGCGGGTGGCGCCGACCATCGTGGCGCGCAACCGCGTGGCCAGCGCGCAATCAGCCATTGCGGGCGGCGCCAGTGTCGTCATCATGGACGACGGCTTGCAGAATGCATCGCTTGCCAAGGATTTCACGTTGGCCGTCGTCGACGGGCGCCGTGGCATCGGCAATGCGCACGTGCTTCCCGCCGGCCCCTTGCGGGCGCCGCTCACCAATCAGCTTCAGCACACCGACGCGCTGCTGGTGGTCGGTGACGGCGACGGCGCGCGCGATGTCGTCGCCGCGGCTCCCGCTCTGCCAGTTTTCCACGCCCGCTTGCAGGCGGACGCGACGACGGTGACCGCGTTGCAGGCGCGCCGGGTACTCGCTTTTGCCGGGATCGGCGATCCCGACAAGTTCTTCGCGACCGCCGCGGCGGCCGGGATCGCGGTCGCCGAGCGCAGAGCTTTTCCCGATCATCACCGTTTCACGGCCGAGGAAGCCGCCGAACTGATCATGCAGGCCGAGCACGGCGGGCTCGCACTGCTCACCACCGAGAAAGATCGCGCGCGCATGGCGGGCGAGCCGCTGCTGGCGGCGCTCGCCGGTAAAACACATGTGCTGCCGGTGACGATGGTGGTTGAGGAAGCGGACGAATTGCGCCGCGCGATACTCGCGAAGCTGCGGCGATAGCTACTTGGCGGCCTGCGGGCGCAGGCGCTGCACCACCGCCTGCGGCGAGACATAGGCCTCCTGCAGATCGACGCTCCAATATTTGAGCTCCTCGAGCGGGATCGCTACGCCGGTCACCGCGCAGCGCACGAAGGCACCGGGGCGCACCACGCGGAAATCGCCGTCGAGGTATTTGACCTCGGCCTCGCCGTTCATCGGCAAGGAGCGATCATAGCGGTTGAGCAAAGGGGCCTCCCGTTTAGTTGCGCATGACTTGGCCGAAATCCTGTTCCCACTTTTCGGGATCATGCGCTGGCCGTCCGGCGGGTCGCCTAAAGATAGTCGTTTGGTGGCGCGGACGAAAGCCTGCATCTGCCTATTTATCCGAACAGACTGCCTTGCCCGCCGGTTCCGCCACCGCGCGTCCGCGGCTTGGGCTTGGCCGGTGGCGGAACACCGTCACCGTCAGCGGTGGCGCCGACGCGGCCGTCGGAGAATTCGATCTCCAGCCGCATGCCGCCGGCGACCGCGGCAGCCGTGCGCAGTGGCCGCCCTTCGCCGTCGCGCACCAGCGCGAATCCGCGCGCGAGCACGCCCTGGTACGAAAACGCCTTGAGCAGCTGCTCGGCGCTTCGCACCCGATCCCATCGCCGCTGCAAATAATTCTCGCGCGCGCGTTTGCCGCGCTGTTGGAGCGTAACGACGATTTCGCTCGACCGCGCCAGCCGCATCTTCAGCAGACGCGGCGTGAGGCGCGCCGCCGCGCGCGTCAGGTGGGTGCGATGCAGTTGCGCGTTGGCGTGCAAAGCGCGCGGCAATCGCTTCGCCAGCGTATCCAGCCGTTGGCGCGGATCGGCCAGCAGTTCGTCGGCCGCCGGCAGGGCGCGCGCCGCCGCACGCAGTTCGGTGCGCCGCACCTCGATGCCGCGCTGCCACGACCTGATTTGACGCGCGGCGAGCGCGGAAATTTCCGCCAGCAGGTCGGTGCGCACTGGCACGGCGATTTCGGCGGCGGCGGTCGGCGTCGGCGCGCGCCTGTCGGCGACAAAATCGATCAGCGTGATATCGGTCTCATGGCCGACCGCGGAGATCAGCGGGATCATGCTGTCGGCCGCGGCGCGGACCACGATTTCCTCGTTGAACGACCAGAGATCTTCGAGCGAGCCGCCGCCGCGCGCGACGATGATAAGGTCCGGCCGCGGCAGCGGCCCACCCTCGGGCAGCGCGTTGAAGCCGCGGATCGCGTTCGCCACCTCGGCGGCCGAGGCTTCGCCTTGCACGCGCACCGGCCACACCAAGACACGGCGCGGGAAACGGTCGGCCAGCCGATGCAGAATGTCGCGGATCACGGCACCCGTGGGCGAGGTCACTACGCCGATCACATCCGGCAAAAACGGCAAGAGCTGCTTGCGCGCCTCGTCGAACAGACCCTCGGCGGCGAGGTTCTTCCTGCGCTCCTCCAGGAGCTTCATCAGCGCGCCGACGCCGGCGGGCTCCAGCGTGTCGATCACGATCTGGTATTTCGACGAGCCGGCGAAAGTCGTGAGCTTGCCCGAGACGATGACATCGAGGCCCTCTTCGGGTTTCACCCGCATGCGGCCGTAGACGCCTTTCCAGATCACGCCTTCCAGGACCGCGCGGTCGTCCTTGAGGCGGAAATAGACATGCCCCGAAGGCGAGGCGCCCTTGAAGCCGGATACTTCGCCCCGCACCCGCACATAGCCGTAGGCGTCCTCGACGGTCTTGCGCAGTGCCGCCGACAGCTCGGAAACCGACCATTCCGGCAGGTTGGCACGCGGCGGTGCATCGTCCGCGCTCAGTTCGGTCTCTTCGGTGATTCTGCTGCGAGCCATGAGGTAACGGTATACGACCAACGCACAGTGTGGGGAACACCCCGCCGCCGCGGCAACGTCTCGTCAACCCTTTTGCCTCATTCTCGCGGACGGAGGCTGGTCATGACGAATCCGCACGAGCACGAGGTCGAGAACATCAGGGTGCGCGTCCGCTGCGGGGAATGCCGGACGACCTTTCACGAGCGGCTAAACCGGGTGATCCACGGCGACCGCGTGACCTGCCCGACCTGCCACGAAGAGATGCATTTCCACGGCATCGGCCATATCCACGACCACGACAGCATCGAGGCTTATGTGCACCACGTGGAAGAGCACACCTGCCATCCACACTTTTCGCTCCACCGCTGAGAGCGCCTGTCGACAACGGCAGGTGCCCCCTTGTCGCCTTAAGCCCCACCCGCTAACCCACAACGATAGCGGGCGGATGCATTATGAATGTCCTGATCCTCGGCTCCGGTGGCCGCGAGCACGCGCTGGCCTGGAAAATCGCGGCCAGCCCGCTCGCGGATAAGATCTATTGCGCGCCCGGCAATGCGGGCATCGCGCAGGAAGCCGAATGCGTCGCGCTCGACCTCGCCGACCACGCGGCGGTGATTGCGTTCTGCCAAGCCAATACAATCGACTTCGTCGTGGTCGGGCCGGAAGTGCCGCTGGTCGCCGGCATTGCCGACGATCTGGAGGCTGCCAAGATCAAGACCTTCGGCCCCTCCAAATGGGCGGCGCGGCTGGAAGGCTCGAAGGGCTTCACCAAGGACCTGTGCAAGGCCAACAAAATTCCGACCGCGGCCTATGAGCGATTCAAGTCCGCCGCGCCGGCGAAAGACTACGTGCGCAAGAAGGGCGCGCCGATCGTGGTGAAGGCCGACGGGCTCGCCGCCGGCAAAGGCGTAGTGGTGGCGGAAACAGTCGCCGAAGCAGAAGCCGCCATCGACATGATGTTCGGCGGCGGCCTCGGCCAGCCCACCTGGGAAATCGTCATCGAGGATTGCCTCATCGGCGAGGAGGCGTCGTTTTTTGCGCTGTGCGACGGCGAGACGGCGATCGCGCTGGCCTCGGCGCAAGACCACAAGCGCGTCGGCGACGGCGACAAGGGTCCAAACACCGGCGGCATGGGCGCCTATTCGCCGGCGCCGATCATGACCGCGGAAATGAACCAACGCGTGATGGACGAGATTATCCAGCCGACTGTGCGCGCGCTCAAAGCGATGGGCACGCCCTACAAGGGCGTGCTGTTCGCCGGGCTGATGATTACCAAAGATGGCCCGCAGCTCATTGAGTACAACGTGCGCTTCGGCGATCCGGAATGTCAGGTGCTGATGCTACGGCTGAAGTCCGACCTGCTGCCGGCGCTGATCGCCGCGTGCGACGGGCAACTCAAAAATTTCGATCTGCGCTGGACCGATGATGCGGCGCTCACCGTCGTGATGGCAACGAAGGGCTATCCTGGCACCTACGTCACGGGCTCGATGATCGAGGGCCTCGACGCGGCGGCGCAAGTCGAGGGTGTGGAAGTCTTCCACGCCGGAACCAAAATCGACGGAGACCGCATCGTTGCGAACGGCGGGCGCGTGCTCAATATCTGCGCGCGCGGCAAAACGGTGCGCGAAGCCCAATCGCGCGCCTATGCCGCCATCGATTATATTAAATGGCCTGGCGGATTTTTCCGTCACGACATCGGCTGGCGCGCTGTTGAGCGCGAATTGGATTAACTTTTTTTAATTTTTCTCACGGCGTCGTCACGACTTCGTCATTACGGAACCGAGTTTATTTCCATGTTTCGTCGCGACGTGCAATCGCAATTGTTTTCGCCGCATGGCGTAACGACTAATAATCTTCGCATAAAAAAATTATCTTTGGCATAACTCGCATGCATGCACCACGGTTTTCAATCGCGCGGCGATTTCTAAGTTGCGCGCATGGGCGATGATTCTTCTGGAGACGCGACATGAAATTCTTGATGACGACTGCAGCGCTGGCGATGCTCGCCACCTCCCCGGCTTTCGCTGCGCCCAAGCACGCCAACAATCAGACTTCCGACGAAGGCAATGGCGCCTACGCCTACCAGATGCACGACCCGGACACCGTCGTGGATGAGGACCAGATTGTCGGCCGCGATCCGGACCCGAATATCCGTTTTCAGGTCCTGCGCGATCACGGACTGTTAAGCGACTGATCGCCGCTCAGAATGGAAAGCAAGCAGGGCCCGGGCCAACTGGGCCCTGCATTTTTATCAGGTCCTTGGGTTTTGCGCCTTGAGGACGGCTTCGCTATGGTCGCGGCCGTCCGCTCTCGCAAGGCTGCACGATGCCCGATCTTGCCGACCTGTTCGCTGGATTTGCTTCGCACTGGATCGATACTTCGGCTGGCAAACTCTTCGCCCGCACCGGCGGCAGCGGGCCGCCGCTGCTGCTATTGCACGGCTATACCGAAACCAACGTGATGTGGCACCGCGTGGCGCCGGCCTTGGCCGCGCGCTTTGCGCTGATAATCCCCGACCTGCCCGGTTACGGCTGGTCGGCGGTTCCGCAAGCCGACGCGAACCACACGCCCTACGACAAGCGCTCGATGGCGAAAGCCATGGTCGATCTGATGGAAAAGCTCGGCCATGCGCGCTTTCGCCTCGCCGGTCACGACCGCGGCGGCCGCGTCGCCTATCGCCTCGCGCTCGATCATCCGGGCCGGATCGAGCGCATGGCCACGCTCGATATCGTGCCGACCTACGACATGTGGCGCGCCATGGACGCCAACATGGCGATGAAAATCTGGCACTGGCCGTTTCTGGCGCAGCCTTATCCATTGCCGGAAATGCTGATCGGGAAGGCGCCGGTCGAATACCTCGAATGGAAAATTGCGAGCTGGGCCAAGGCAAAAAATCTGTCCGCCTTCGATCCGCGCGCGCTCGAACATTACCGCGCGTCGTTCTCCGATCCGCAGCGCATTCATGCCCAGTGTGAGGACTACCGCGCCGGCTACGGCGCGGACCGCCTCAACGACGAGGCCGACCGCAAGGTGGGCAAGACCATCGGCTGCCCGCTGCTGGCGCTGTGGGGCGGCGTCGGCATCGCCAACGAAACCGGCGGGCCGCTGGCGATCTGGAAGCAATGGGCGCCGCAGGCGATTGGTCAGCCGATCGATTCCGGCCATTTCCTCACCGAGGAAAATCCCGACGCCACGGCCGCCGCTTTGCTAGAGTTCTTTAGCGCCAGCGCGTGATCGCGCACTAGAACAGAAATTGCCGGAGACCGACATGCATCCCGTGTTGCGGCTTTACGAGGACGTCCTCTCGAGCGCCGAGATCATCGAATTCAATCTTCCGCCGCTGCCGCGTTTTATTTTCGTGGTGCACGGCTCCGCCATGATTGCCGGAGAAACCGTGAACGAAGGCGAATCCTGGCAGGGCGAAAGCGCGGCGCTGGTGAAGCCCGGCGCGGGCGGCGTCACCTGCTGGCGCTGGGAATTGTCGCGCGGCGACCGGGGCTCGACCGTCGCCAGCGCGCCTGGCATGACGTCGCACGAGAAGCTGACGGCGTTTCTCGAGACCATGCCGAAGGGCGAGTTGCTGATGCGCGGCGACAGCGTGGCCTTTCCGCCCGGCGGCTGCGCCTATCCGCACCGGCACCAGGGGCCGGGCATTCGCTGCCTGATCGAGGGCGGCATCCGCATCGACACCCATCACCGCTCCACTTCGTACGGGCCGGGCGGCGCCTGGTACGAAACCGGCCCCGATCCAGTGTTCGCGCAGGCAGCCAGCGACAAGACGAGCCGCTTCATCCGTGTGATGATCCTACCGCGCGAGCTGATCGGCAAAAGCTCGATCCAGTATGTGAACGAAGAAGACAAGGCAAAACCGAAGACACAACAGTACAAGATCTACGCCGACGCGCCGATTTCATTCGACGCCGCGCGCAAGTAGCCGCAGCGGAACAATGGCCATTGACCGGCAGCAGGCTTTTTCCGGCACCAAGGAGGCGGCGCCGGTGTTACAGCTCGATACGGAGCGGCTCCAAGCCTATCTCGCGCAACAGGTCGCTGGCTTCGCCGCCCCATTGACCGTCAAGCAGTTCAAAGGCGGCCAGTCGAATCCGACTTATCTCTTGGAGACGCCGGCACGGCATTATGTCTTGCGCCGCAAGCCGCCCGGCAAGCTTCTGCCATCGGCGCACGCGGTCGAACGCGAATTCCGCGTGATCCGCGCGCTGCATGCGCAAGGCTTTCCGGTTGCCGAGCCGCTCACCTTCTGCGCGGACGAGAGCGTCGCCGGTACTGCGTTCTATGTGATGAGCTTTGCGGACGGCCGTGTGTTCTGGGAACCGCAAATGCCAGGCTCGAATCCGGGCGAGCGCGCCGCCGTCTACAATGCCATGAATGAAACCATCGCCCGGCTGCACTCCTTCGACCCTGCGCGGATCGGCCTGGGCGATTTCGGGCGCGGCGAGAACTATGTCGCGCGCCAGGTTGAGCGCTGGTCGAAGCAATACCGCGCCTCGGAAACCGAAAAAATCGACGCCATGGAGTGGCTGATCGAATGGCTGCCAAAGCACATCCCAGCCGGCGGGCCGGTGCGGCTGGTGCATGGCGACTACCGGCTCGACAATCTAATCGCCGCCAAGGATTCAGCAGACATCATCGCCGTGCTCGACTGGGAATTGTCGACGCTCGGCGATCCGCTGGCCGATTTCAGCTATCACCTGATGGCTTGGCACATGCCGCATTCGGAGAGCGCGGCCGGCACCGCCTCGCTGGTCGGCCACGATCTTAAAGCGCTCGGCATTCCCTCGATGGCGGATTACGTCGATGCTTACGTCACCCGCACGGGGCTCGACCCGCGACCAGCGCTGCCGGTCTATCTCGCCTATAATTTTTTCCGCATCGCTGCAATTTTGCAGGGCATCATCGGCCGCGTGCGCGACGGCACCGCCACCAGCGAATTCGCGCCGGCCAAGGCCGAGATGATCCGGCCGCTGGCGGAGAAGGCGTGGGAGTTCGCGCGCGCGGCCGGCGCACGCTGACGATTACGGTCAATAAATCCTTGCTCGATTGCGCGGGTTTTTAAGCAACACACCTGCACAATATTCACGCCAACCGCATAGCGTCGCCGCTCTATGAAGGAAACCTCCATCAGGGGTGCAGGTGGTCCTGGCGTCGAGATCATCACCGCGAGGAACGGACGACCGCCCAAGCGGCGGCCGCGTCCGCCGAAGAATGAACAAGACGCCGACGAACCAGACGAGCAGGCCCCGCCGCCGCCCGGCATGGGTAAATTCGTCGACAAAATGATTTAGCCTGATTTATTCTGCGCTCCTTTTGTGGAAGAGAGCAAACGGGCATACCGCGCGTGTTACCATTTATCGCCGCGCCTGGAAAAACTCCCACAGCAATTCAGCGCATTCGCTCTCGTTGATGCCGCCATAGACCTCGGGCCGGTGATGGCAGGTCGGCGACGAAAAAAACCGCACGCCATGCTCGACCGCCCCGCCCTTCAGATCGGCGGCGCCGAAATAGAGCCGGCGAATGCGGGCAAAGGACATTGCCGCGGCGCACATCGTGCAGGGCTCGAGCGTCACATAGAGATCGCAGTCGGCAACGCGTTCGGAGCCCAGCGCGGCCGCGGCCTGCCGGAGCGCCAATAGTTCGGCGTGCGCGGTGGGGTCCTTGTCCACCAGCGTGCGGTTGCCGGCGCGGGCAACTACCGCGCCGTCGCGCACGATGACGCAGCCGACCGGCACCTCGCCATGCTCGGCGGCGGCGCGAGCCTCGTCCAAAGCGAATTGCATGTACGGGGGCAATGCCATAAAGCGTGCTCATGCCCGAAAAAGGCACCAATGACAAACAGGGCGAGCGCGTCGCCAAGGTGATGGCGCGGGCCGGACTTGCCTCGCGGCGGCAGGCGGAAGCCTGGATCGCCGCCGGGCGCGTCGCCGTCAACGGCGCGGTGATCACCTCGCCGGCGCTCAACGTCACCCGTTCCGACCGCATCGTAGTCGACGGTGTGCCCTTGCGCGCGCGCGAGCGCACGCGGCTGTTTCGCTATCACAAACCGCGCGGCCTGGTGACCACCCATTCCGACCCGGAGGGGCGGCCAACCATCTTCCGCGCTCTTCCCAAGGACCTGCCGCGGCAAATCAGCATCGGCCGGCTCGACATCAATACCGAAGGCCTGCTGCTGCTCACCAATGACGGCGGGCTCGCGCGCGTGCTCGAACTGCCGGCGACCGGCTGGCTGCGCCGGTACCGCGTACGCGCGCTCGGGCGCGTGATGCAACCCGCGCTCGACCGCTTGCGCGCCGGCCTCACGGTCGAGGGCGTGCACTACGGGCCGATCGAGGCGACGCTCGACCGCGAGCAAGGCGCCAATGTCTGGCTCACCATCGGCATCCGCGAGGGCAAGAACCGCGAGGTGCGCAAAGTGCTGGAGACGCTCGACCTGAGGGTGAACCGGCTGATCCGCGTGGCGTTCGGGCCGTTCGAATTGGGCGAACTCGACGAGGGCGCGGTGGAGGAAGTCAAGACCGAGGCGTTGAAGACAGCGCTCGGGCCGGAGATCGTGGCGCAAGCAGAAGCTGATTTCGATGCTCCGATGATCGAGCATGATGCGCGGCCGGCTTCTCCCCGTCATTCGGGGGCGCGGCCGCAAGGTCGCGAACCCGGAATCCAGAAATCCACACCGAATGCGCATCTGGATTCAGGGTCCCCGCTGCGCGGGTCCCGGAATGACAAAAAGAGAAAGCCGCCGCGCCGCGACCGCACCGGCGGGCCGCGGCCGAAATATCCCAGGCCACGCGCATGATCCCGAAAAGTGGAAACCGATTTTCGGATCGGATCATGAGCAACGGAAAAAGCTCATGAGAATCGTCGGCGGCCGCTTACGCTCGCGCCCGATCGCCGGGCCGAAGTCCGATGGCTTGCGCCCGACCGCCGACCGCCTGCGCGAGTCGCTGTTTAATATCCTCATTCACGCTTACGGCGATCCGGTCAGCGGCGCGCGGGTGCTCGACCTGTTCGCCGGCACCGGCGCCCTCGGCATCGAGGCCATCTCGCGCGGCGCGGCCTACGCGTTGTTCGTCGACGACGGCGTGCAGGCCCGCGCATTGCTGCGCGACAATACGGAGACCCTCGGCCTCGGCGGCGTCACCCGCATTTTCCGCCGCGACGCCACCAAGCTCGGACCGGCGCATCCGCTCGAACCGTTCACACTCGCCTTCCTCGATCCGCCCTACCGCAAGGGCCTCGCCGAGAAGGCGCTCGTCTCCGCGCGCGACGGCGGCTGGCTTAAGCCCGGCGCGCTGGCCGTGGTGGAGGAAGCGGCCGACGCCGGTTTCAAGGCGCCGGAGGGATTCGAGGAGTTGGAGCGGCGCGACTACGACGATACGGAATTTATTTTTCTACGCCACGCCTGAGCGTCAGCGCCGCCCGAACAGCCGCTCGATATCGGTAAGCTTCAACTCCACATACGTCGGCCTTCCGTGGTTGCATTGGCCGGAATTGGGCGTCTCTTCCATCTCGCGCAACAGCGCATTCATTTCCTCCGGCTTGAGCCGGCGGCCGGCGCGCACCGAACCGTGGCAGGCCATGGTGGCGGAGACATGCAGCAGGCGGCGCTCCAATGGCAACTCGTCGTCCCATTCCGCCATGTGCTCGGCGAGATCGCGCAGCAGGCCCTGCACGTCGACCTCGCCCAGCATCGACGGCGTCTCGCGCACCGCCACCGCGCCTGGCCCGAAGGCCTCGATGGCGAGGCCGAAGCGCGCCAGCTCGCCTGCGCGCGCGACAAGCCGCGCAGCGTCGGCTTCGTCGAGTTCGACAATTTCGGGGATCAAAAGGATTTGCCGCGCCACGCCAGTCTTGCCGATCGCCGCCTTCATGCGCTCGTAAACGATACGTTCGTGCGCGGCATGTTGGTCGACAATCACCAGCCCGCCGCGCGTCTGCGCCACGATGTAGGTCTCGTGTACCTGCGCCCGCGCCGCGCCGAGCGGGCGCTCGATCAAGTCCGCCCCCGGCTCGAAGCTATCGACACGGACATCGGCTGAAGGCTCGCCCACGTCGAAGGCGGCTTGAGCCGCTTCCGCGAAGCCGAGCGCGGTGGCGCTGCGCGCGGATACATAGCCAGGCGGCCGCGCCGGCGAGCGCCGCCAGTCGTAGGAGCCGCGCCGCGCCATTGCGGCGACTGGCCGGAACGCCGCGATGGTGGCGCTGCCGCCGATTGTCGCCGCGCGCTGGCCGTCGCGCGCCAGCGCCTCCTTCAACGCGCGTACGATCAGGCCGCGCACCAGCCCGCCGTCGCGAAAGCGCACCTCGGTCTTGGCCGGGTGTACATTGACGTCGACCTCGCGCGCCTCGAGCGTCACGAACAGCGCCAGCAAGGGATGCCGGTCGCGCGGCAGATAGTCAGCATAGGCGCCGCGCACCGCGCCGACCAGAACTTTGTCGCGCACCGGCCGGCCGTTGACGAACAGATATTGCCCGAGCGTGTTGGCGCGCGACAGCGTCGGCAGGCCGGCGAAGCCTTCGACGCGCACGCCTTCGCGCTCGGCGTCGACGCGCACCGCATTGGCGCGGAAGTCGGGGCCGAGCACGTCGCCGAGCCGGCCCAGTTCGTCATTGGCCGCTGCCCAGGTGACCGGCGCGCGTTCCTCGCCGGCGAGCGTGAAGGCGACATCCGGCCGGCTCATGGCGAGCCGCCGCACCACCTCGCGCACGGCCTCGGCCTCGCTGCGATCGGTCTTGAGGAATTTCAGCCGCGCGGGCGTCGCATAAAACAGATCGCGCACTTCGACCGTAGTGCCCTGCCCGAGCGCCGCCGGTTTTACATCGGATTTCTTGCCGGCATCGACCTCGAGCGACCATGCGTGCGGCTCGGAGTTGTGGCGCGTGGTGATGATCAGGCGCGCCACCGCGCCGATCGAGGGCAAAGCCTCGCCGCGGAAGCCGAGCGTGTCAATGGCGAGCAGGTCATCGCCTTTGAGCTTCGAGGTGGCGTGGCGCTCGACGGCGAGCGCAAGATCGGCGCGCATCATGCCCTCGCCGTCGTCGGTGACACGGATCAGCCTGCGGCCGCCACCGTCAGTGAGGACGTCGATGCGGGTAGCGCCGGCATCGAGCGCGTTCTCGACCAGTTCTTTGACCACGCTCGCCGGCCGCTCCACCACCTCGCCGGCGGCGATGCGGTTGACGATCGATTCGGACAATTGGCGGACGGGCATTTAAGTCGCCTGATTCGATTTCGGGCCGACTCTATCGGCGCAATACGCCAGCCGCGAGGCAAAGGCGTGAGCTACCCCCGCTATTCAGCCTTTGTCGTCCCGGGCGAGCGCAGCGAGGCCCGGGACCCATACGCCGTGCTCTTTCGATAGGACGCGGCGTATGGGTCCCCGCTTTCGCGGGGACGAGAATTGGGAGGTCATTCAAAGCTCGGCTTGCCGCCGCGCAGGCTTTTGATGTGGCCGCGGTGCTTCTTGCCCTCGACCCGCTTTCGTTTCTGGGCTTTCGGGACTTTGGTGGCGCGGCGCGGCACAGGCCGCACCGCCGCCTGGCGGATCAGGTCGAACAGCCGCTCGCGCGCGTCGGCGCGGTTGCGGGTCTGGTCGCGGTGCGCTTGCGCGACGATGACGATGACGCCCTCTTTGGTCAGCCGCTTGCCGGCAAGTCGCATCAGCCGCACGGCGACGTCGTTCGGCAGCGACGGCGCATGGCGCGCATCGAAGCGCAGCTGCACCGCCGACGAGACCTTATTGACGTTCTGCCCCCCTGGCCCGGAGGCACGCACGAACGTCTCCGATAACTCGGATTCGTCGATCGAGATCGTGTCGGTGATGCGGAGCATGGCCAGCCCGCTAGCCGCCGGCCAAATACTTCTTCGCCAGCACCTTGCCCTCTTCCACCGCCGGCTGGTCGAAGGCGTCGACGCCGAGCAACCGCGCGGCGATAATGGTTTCCAGCATAAAATGCATCAGCAGTTCGCCGAGGGTTTCCTCGTCGAGCCTCGCCAGATGAAAAGTGCGCACCGGGCAGCCGTTCTTGGCCAAGGTCTCGGCCGTGGCGCGGCCTTCGGCGGCGGCCAGATCGCCGATCGTCTTGCCGCCGAAATCGGGCTCGCCGGCGAGCTTGGCCAGCGCCGCATCGATGCGCGGCCCGCGCCCGGCGGTATCGACAGTGATAACGGTGAACAGCTTGTCGCGCGGCCCGGCGAGATAAAGTTGCACCTGCGAATGTTGATCGACCGGCCCGAGGGCTGCGACCGGCGTGGTGCCCTTGCCGTCCTTGCCAAGGCTCTCCGCGCAGAGTTGTACATACCAGCGCGTGAAGCGCTCGAGCCGATCGGCATAGGCCATCAGAACGCTGATACTCTTGCCTTTCGTTTCAGCGAGCGCCATGGCGAGCGCAGCGCCGAGCGCAGCCGGAACGCCCGCTGCTTTCTTCTTCGCCAGCACCGGCGCAAGCGCGAGTGAGGCCCCTTCACGCACCGCCGCGATATCGAGATCGAGCATCGCCGCCGGCAGCAGCCCGACATTGGTGAGCGCCGAGAAGCGTCCGCCGACACCGGTGTGGTGATCGAGGATCGGCACGCGGTGGGCATCGAGCAGATCGCGCAGCCCGTTGCGCTTGCCCGCTTTGGCCGGCTCGGTGAGGCCGAGGAAAATATCGGGGATGCGCGTCTCCAGCCCCTCGGCTTTCACCGCCGAGAGCGCGGCGATGGTCTGCATCAGCGTCTCGGCGGTGCCGCCGGATTTCGAGATGGCGACGAAACGCGTCGTCTGATGCGGCAGCCTGGCGAGCAGCGTGGCGAACGTATCGGCATCGAGGTTATCCATGAAGTGCAGGCGCGGCGGGGCGCGCAGGCTGCCGACGCCCGGCACCCCGTGACCGGCGAGCTGCGCCAACGTCTGGCCGCCGAGGCTGGAGCCGCCGGTGCCGAGGATAACGATGTCGGTGGCATTGTCGGCGAGCCGCTGGCCGGCGTTGCGGATCGCCGGCAGATCGTCATGGGTTTCCGGCAGCCGCAGCAGCGGCAGGCCGCCATCGGCGTAGCGCGCCCGCAACCATTCGAGCGCGCCCTCGGCGCGGTCGAGCGCGGCGTTCAGCGCCTTGTCGGAGACGCCGTGCGGACCGATCTTGCGTTCATGCGCGCTGTCGATGGATTGGAGAATGGCCATTGCTGCAAGTCTATCTGCCCTTAACGTTCACGGCGCGCAACCGTTCACTCGCTCGAGAGCAAACCCTTCGGCCGGCCGGCCACAGTGACCAGCATGCCGCCACCGTACAGCCGCCTGGCCGCCCGCCTGGCATCCTCGATGCTGACGGCGTCGATCATGGCGCCGCGGCGCTGGATATAGTCGATACCGAGATTGTCGAGCTGGATCTGGGTGAGCTGGGCCGCGATCTTGGCCGACGTGTCGAGAGAGAGCGCATAGGCGCCCTTGAGGAACGATTTCGCCGCCGCCAACTCGTCGGGCGTCGGGCCGTCCTCGGCCATGCGCTTGGTCTCAGCTTCGACGATCGCCAGGGCGTCGGCGGTGCGGTCGGCGCGCGTCGCGGTACCGCCGAGCACGACGGCGGCGCGGCGGAACCAGACCAGGCTGTCGGAGACGCCGTAAGCGAGCCCGCGCTTTTCGCGCACCTCCTGGTAAAGCCGCGAGGTGAAACTGCCGCCGCCCAGGATGTGATTGACGATATAGCCGGCCATGAAATCGGGATCGTGGCGGGCGAGACCGGGGCCGCCGAAGGTGACGACCGCCTGCGGCACGTCGAGGTTGATGACGATGCGGCGGCCCAGGCCGCGCGGGCTCGCATTGGCGATCGGCTTGAGTTCGTCCTCGGCCGGCAGGCCGGCGAAGGCGCGATCGATCATCGCACCGGCGGTCTTGGCGTCGATATCGCCGACGATCGAGATGGTCAGCCCGCTGCGCGCGAAGACGCGGCGTACATAGTCGCGCAAGTCGGCGGCGGTGATGCGCGGCACGCTCTCCAGCGTCCCTTGGCTTTCGCGACCGTAAGGATGATCCGGGAACGCGGTCTGCCACCAGCGGCGGCTGGCCAGGCTGTTGGGATTGGTGCTGTCGCGCCGCAAGACCGACAGCAGCTGCCCACGCACCCGCTCGACCGCATCGGCATCGAAACGCGGCGCGCTGAGCGCAAGGTGCAGCAGGTCGAAGGCCTCGTCGCGGTGTTCGTTCAGCGTGCGCAGCGAGCCGTGGAAATAGTCGCGCGCAACGTTGAAACGAAGTTCGATGGCATGGTTCTCCAGCCGCTCGTGAAAGGTCTTGCCGTCGAGGTCACCGGCGCCTTCGTCGAGCAGGTCGGCGGCGACATAGGCGGTGCCCGTTTTGTCCGCCTCGTCCTGGGTGGAGCCACCGAGGAAGGCGTAATTGAGCGCGACCAGCGGGACCGAATGCTCGCGCATCAGCCAGGCCTCGATGCCGGACGGGCTCGTGATCTTCTCGATCGTCATGGCCGAGGTGGCGGACGCCCCAACAAGCAGCGCGAGCGCCGCCAAAGCGGCGACGGACAGAAAACGCGTCATGACTTCTTCTCCGCCCGCGGGCTCGCATCCTTGATCAGATAGCCGGTGACCGAACGCCGCTTGTCGAGCCAGCGGCGGGCGGCATCCTGGACATCCTCGGCGGTGACCTTGCGGATGCGGTCGGGCCAGCGTCGCACGTCGTCGACGGTCGAGCCGGTCATCAGCGCGGCGCCGTACCAGCGCGCCATGCTGACTTGGTTGTCCTGCGCGTAGACCGCATCGGCGATCAAGCGGGACTTAGAGCGTTCAAGCTCCTCGGCCGACACGCCCTTGGCGATCACGTCGGCCAGCACCGCATCGGCGTCGGCTTCGATTTGCGGCAGCGTGACGCCTGGGCGCGGCGCCGCAAAGACGCCGAATTTCGCCATATCGAGCACGGAACTGTCGTACCAGGCGGCGGCACTGACCGCGACGCCCTTGTCCATCACCAGAGAGCGGTAGAGGCGGCTGTTAGAGCCGCCGCCCAAAACATGTGCGAGCACCTCGAGCGCCTCCGACTCCCCCGCTTTGCCGGTGTGGAATGACGGCACCAGATAGTCGCGCTGCAGCGCCGGCTGCTCGACGCGCGGATCGGCGAGTGTCAACGAGCGCACCGCCACCGGCGGCGGTTCCTGTGGGCGCTCACGCGGCAGGATGTTGGCGTGGCGGGCGACCTTGCCGTAAGTCGCCTCGGCAAATTTCAGCGCCTCGCTCGGCTCAGCGTCGCCCGCCACGATCACCATCGCGTCGTTGGGCGCGTAGAAGCGCCGGTAAAAGCCGACGGCGTCGTCGCGCGACAATTGCTCCATCTCATGACGCCAGCCGATCGTCGGCTTGCCGTAAGGGTGGTTGAGGAACAGCGCAGCGGCGATCTGGATACCCAGCCGCGCGCGCGGATTGTTCTCGACGCGCATGTTCTCCTCTTCGAGGATGACGTTGCGCTCGGGCAGCACCACCTGGTCGGTGAGCTGCAGGCCGGTCATGCGGTCGGCCTCGAAGTCCATCATCGACTTGAGCTGACTGCTCGGAATGCGCTGGTAATAAGCAGTGTAATCGTCGGCGGTGAAGGCGTTCTCGTGCGCGCCGATTGCGGCAACCGCCAGCGAGAAACGGCCGGTCGGATTCTTCGCCGTGCCCTTGAACATCAAGTGTTCGAGAAAGTGCGCCAGCCCCGACTTGCCCGGCGCCTCGTCGGCGGCTCCGACCTTGTACCAGATCATGTGGGTGACCACCGGCGTGCGGTGGTCGGGAATGACGACCAACTCCAAGCCGTTCGACAACGTGAAGTCGGCGACCGACGGATCGGCCGAGGCGGCTCCAGTCACAAGCAGTGTGGCAAGAATTGCGGCGGCGCTCGTGAGCGGTCGGCTAATCCAGAATCGCTGCGATGACATGAATTTAAATCTGAGGCCGGTGGCCGTCGACCGATCGGCTCAGGTTGACGACGCGTCTATTTGCGCGGCGGCGCGGGTTCTATTCAATTGCCACCCACCGGGTGGTCCATGTAGTAGTCGTTCGACGTCTTGACCTGCGGCGTCGCCTTGCCGACGCCATAGGGCTGGTCCGGCGATGGCGTCTGATAGCCCGGCGGCGGCTCGGTCAGCGCCGTGCGCGGCGGCTCGGCGGTGAAGCTGCTGACTTCGGGCGCGTCCTTACCGAACATCTTGCTGAACAAGTTCGGCTTGGTGTCGAGCTGCGACGGCGACAGCGGACCGGCAGAACCGCTCGCCGGCGGCCGATAACCGTCATCGCCGATGCGGGGCGATTGCGGCTTGGGTCCCGGCGCCATCTGGTCCGGCCGCAACGGCCCCTGCTCGGCCTGAAGGGTTGCATCGGGATTCATGCT
Source organism: uncultured Alphaproteobacteria bacterium (assembly GCA_963753455.1). Taxonomy (GTDB): domain Bacteria; phylum Pseudomonadota; class Alphaproteobacteria; order Rhizobiales; family Xanthobacteraceae; genus Pseudolabrys. The sequence goes on from CAVWDA010000006.1 coordinate 26,408, forward strand.
GACATGGCGCCGTTGCGCCGCTTCCTGTTTGGCCCGTTTCACATCCGGATCGACGGGCCAGGCCGGGTTATTGCTCAGTGCGGCATCGGTCCGCTCCGGCGGCGGCAAGTCGTGGTTCGGCGGTATTACCAATGGCGCGCGCTCCTGGTAATTGATACCGGGACCGTCCTGGCGTAGGCCGAGTTGCTCCATAAAGCCGCGCAATATCTTGGTATCGAGCGGGACGTCACTGTCGTCACCATCACCGGCGCGCGCCGGGGCAGCGACGGCCAGCAGCGTCGCGCCGAGGAGGCAGCCCAAAGCCGCGCGCGAAAACGTCCGCAGGCTAAACCCGGCCGCCAAGCTTGCTCGCGAAGTATCGGTCATCCGAGCCTTACGCCCTTGCAATTCCAGGGAGATACCGCGTCCTTATCCCCGACCATTGGCCGGGATCAGGGCGCTTTTGGGGCGCGCTCCCCAGCCAGGGATTCATACAACAGGCCCACCACCCCGGCAACGATGGCAACGTCGGCTAGGTTAAAGACATACCAGTTGAACCGCCAAGTTCCGCTGGAAACGTGGAAAAGCACGAAATCGGCGACCCAACCATAGGCCGCCCGGTCGATGGCATTGCCCACCGCCCCGCCGATGATGAGGCCGAGCGACAGCGCGGTCAGCCGCGCCTGCGAACGCGCCAGCCACAGCCAGAGCAGAACCACGGCCAGCGCCTTGAAGCCGAGCAGCACCCATTGGCCGAACGCCCCTTGGGTCTGGAACAGACCGTAGCTGATGCCGGTGTTACGGGTGAGCACGAAATCGAAGAACGGGCCGAGCCGTAGCGGGTGGTTGGCGAGATCGACGACGTTGAGCAGATAAAGCTTGCTCGCCTGATCGATGAGGCAAGCGATGGCCGCGACGGCAAGGCCGAAGCGGGTCAAAGGGCCGTAAAACACGCTGGCGCGCATTTACTCCGCAGCCTTTCGCATGGTTTCCCATTCGCGCAGCGCCTGGGCGTCGCGCGGCGAGACGTCCGGATATTCCGGATCGGCGCCGATGGTGGTGAGGATTTTCCACGAACGCGCGCATTTGGTGCCTTCGGCGAGATTGGGCACCACGGCGACGCCTGCAACATCGGGCAAGCGGAACGCGCCGGCAGGCCCCTCGTCCTTCACCAAGGTCGCCGCCGACGTGATGCAGACCTCGGCCAGATCAATGCCGATCGCCGCCTCGAACAAGTCTTCGTCGGAGACATGCACGATCGGATGCGCCTCCAACGACGAGCCGATGCGTTTTTGGGCGCGCTCGATCTCCAGAGCGCCGGTCACGACGCGGCGCACGGTGCGAACTTTCCGCCACTTGTCAGCGAGCTTGTCGTCGCGCCAGGCGGCGGGAGCGTCCGGGAACAATTCGAGGTGCACGGAGGTTGCCGCCGCGCCATAGCGCGCGGCCCAGGATTCCTCCGCGGTGAAACACAGCATCGGCGCGAGCCAGGTCACCGTGCAGCGGAACAGATGATCGATCACGGTCAACGACGCCTTGCGCGTCAGCGACGAATAGGGATCGCAATAGAGCGCGTCCTTGCGGATGTCGAAATAGAACGCCGAAAGATCGGCGGTCATGAACGCCGATAGGGCGGCGAAGATGCGTTTGTAATCGAAATCGGCGTAAGCCTTGCGCACGACTTCGTCGAGCTCGGCCAGCCGGTGCAGCATGAGCCGCTCCAGCTCCGGCATCGCGTCGTGCTTGACGCGCTCGTCCTCATGGAAATGCGCCAGCGAGCCGAGCATCCAACGGATGGTGTTGCGCAGCTTGCGATACGTGTCGGCGGTAGTCTTGAGGATTTCCGGTCCGATGCGCAGGTCGTCGGCATAGTCCGACGCGCACACCCACATGCGCAGGATGTCGGCGCCGGATTGCTTGATCACGTCCTGCGGCGCGGTAACGTTGCCGGTCGATTTAGACATCTTGCGGCCCTGCTCGTCGAGCACGAAGCCATGGGTCAGCACGACATCGAAAGGCGCGCGGCCGCGCGTACCGCAGCTTTCCAGAAGCGAGGAATGAAACCAGCCGCGATGCTGGTCGCTGCCTTCGAGATACATGACCGTGTCCTGGCCGCCGTCGACCTTGCGCTTGATGCCGGCGAGCGTCTGGAAATGAACCGGGTCCTCGAGCACGAAGGCGTGGGTCGAGCCGGAATCGAACCAGACGTCGCAGATGTCGTCGACTTTTTTCCAGGTATCGTTGGCGAGCTTGCCGAGGAATCGCTCGCGCGCACCCGGCTTGTACCAAGCGTCGGCGCCTTCGGCCTCGAAAGCCTCGACGATACGGACCTCGACCTCAGGGTCCTGCAAGATCTCGACCGAGCCGTCCGGCTTTTCCTTGATGAAGACGGCAATGGGCACGCCCCAGGCGCGCTGGCGCGAGATCACCCAGTCGGGCCGCAACTCGATCATGCCGGTGATGCGGTTTTCGCCGGCGGCCGGCACCCAGCGCGTCACTTTGATGGCATGCAGCGCGCGAGCGCGCAACGTATTCCACCGCACCGGACGCGGGCGCAAGCCCGCGGACCCGGAATTCAGATGCGTCTTCTGTGCTTCGATTCGGTTCGCCGCTTCGCGGCGCCCCGAATGACGGGCTAGTCGATGCCCTTATCCATGGCGATGAACCACTGCGGCGTATTGCGGAAGATGATCGGCTTTTTCGAGCGCCAGGAGTGCGGATATTGGTGCTTAAGGCGGCCGCGCGCGATCAGCATGCCGGCGTCGGTCAAAGCCTTGATCACAGCCTCGTTCGCCTTGCCTTTTTCGCCTTTGTCGTTGATGACGCGTTCGCCTTGAAGCCCGGCGCAGCATCTGTGAAGGAGCCGTTTTCGTCGACAGTGTACGGGATGGCCGTATTAATGCCGAGGCATTCTATCTCTTTCTATTAGGAGTCCAAACGTCAAAGTCCTCGCGACCATGACCTGGTGCCGTGTGTACAAAACCTGTGCCGGCATCATCCGTGACATGTTCGCCTGGCAACATCGGTACAAGAAAATCATAGCCCATATCTTTCAAAGGGTGGAAGCAGGCAATGATCTTATGCGGATCGACATCTTGCTCGCGGATATAGTCGTCCAGCTTTCGCGGCTTTAAAAACTTCGCGGCGCAAGCTTGTCCGAAAGGATGTAGCGATCGCCCGGCTTGGCCCAATTGCCAGCTGGTGCAGCCTTGACCTCGTAGACCCCGTATTCAATCTTCGATGAATAATGATCGCGCGATTTCCGGGCAGTGTCCAAGGGGTCGTCGTCCAAATGATGACGCTTGCGCCCATTAAGTTATTAGTGTGTTGGCCGGGATCGATAGTTGAGCCAGCCTGCACCGGAAACTTCACCCACACCGTATCGCTGGTGTAATCCTCGTACTCGACCTCCGCCTCGGCCAGAGCGGTCTTCTCCACCACGCTCCACATCACCGGCTTGGAGCCACGATAGAGCGTGCCATTGGCGGCGAACTTCATCAGTTCGCGCGCGATCTGGGCCTCGGCCGGAAATCTCCATCGTCGTATAGGGGTGCGCCCAGTCGCCCTCGACGCCCAGCCGCTTGAACTCCTCGCGCTGCACGTTGAGCCAGTGCTCGCATAGGCGCGGCATTCCTGGCGGAACGCCACCATCGCCGCCGGATCGCCGAAGTTCGGCTTCGGCTTGTTCTTGGAGCGGTAGTTCTCTTCCTCGATCTTCCATTCGATCGGCAGGCCGTGGCAATCCCAGCCCGGCACGTAATTCGAATCGTAGCCGAGCATCTGCTGGCTGCGCGTCACCACGTCCTTGAGGATCTTGTTGAGCGCATGGCCGATATGGATGTTGCCGTTGGCGTAAGGCGGGCCGTCGTGAAGGATGAATTTCTCTTTGCCCTTGGCCGCCTGACGCAACTGCCCATAGAGGTCGCCCGCCTCCCAGCGTCTGAGGATTTCCGGCTCGCGCTGCGGCAGGCCGGCGCGCATCGGGAAATCCGTCTGCGGCAAGAACAAAGTCTCGGAATAATCGCGCTTGGGCTCGTTCATGGGGGGTTACTAGCAGGCGGATTCCGTGGCGGAAAGAGCAGCCACACATACTGTGTCATGCCCGGGCTTGACCCGGGCATCCATGACGAAGGGCCACATAGTGAAAGCCTTTCCTAAGGCTGCCGTTGCCAAACTGCCTCATGGATTGCCGGGTCAAGCCCGGCAATGACAGCGGAGCGGCTAAATCTCCCCCAGCACCGGAAACGCATCGCCGGCGCGCGCAAGCACGTCGCGCGCCTGGGCGGCGTCCGCCGCGATTTGGAGCTTCAGCGTATCGACCGAGTCGAAGGTCTGCTCGTGGCGGATCCAGCCGACGAAGGCGACGTCGAGCGTCTTCCCATAGAGGTCGCCGTCGAAGTCGAACAAAAATACCTCCAATAGCGGCGCGCCGCCGTCGAACATCGGACGCACACCGAAATTGGCCACGCCATCGTGGCGCTTGCCGCCGATGCCGACACGCACGGCATAGATGCCGTGCTTGAGACCGCAGGACGGATCGAGCTTGAGATTGGCGGTGGGAAAGCCAAGGTCGCGCCCGCGCTTGGCGCCGTGGATGACTTCGCCGGAGACGAACCAGGGCGCGCCCAGCAGTTCGGTCGCCTCCACCACCTTGCCCTGGGTCAGCGCCGTGCGTACCGCGCCCGAGGACACCGGCCGGCCCTCGTCCTCGAGCGGCGGCACGATGTCGACGGCGAAGCCGAGCCGCGCGCCCTGCTCAGCGAGATAAGCGGGCGAGCCGGTGCGCTTGTGGCCGAAATGGAAATCGAAACCGATCGCCGCGCCGCCGATGGCGAAGCGGCCGACCAGGATGCGCTCGATGAAATCTTCCGCTGAAGTGGCGGCGAGTTGCGCGTCGAAATTCACGACGATGGCGCCGTCGAGCCCGCTTGCCGCCAACAGGCGCAGCTTGTCGCGCGCACTCGAGAGCTGGAACAGCGTGTCCCGCGGCCGCAAGAAAAGCCGCGGATGCGGCGAAAAGGTCAGCGCCGCGGCGGGGCGTTGGAGCGCTTTGGCGCGTTTGAGCGCGGCGCCGATCACCGCGCGATGGCCGCGGTGCACGCCGTCGAAATTGCCGATCGCCACCACGGCGCCGTACAACGGACCGATCGCAATGTCCCGGGCGCCGCCGCCGACAGTGTGGAAGTCGCTGGATTTGCTCATTTTCTCGTCAGGCCGTCCTTTCGCGCCGGTACCGTTAGCGCGCGGTTAACAAACTTTCAAATTAACGGGTTATTCAATGCCACCGGTTACCTTGCGCCGCTTCCGGGGAACCCTTGTGGGCATACCGCCATGGCAGTCGACACTACGATCCCGATTCTGATCGTCGACGACTACAACACGATGATCCGCATCATCCGCAATTTGCTGCGGCAGCTCGGCTTTGAGCATATCGACGACGCCAACGACGGCTCGGCCGCGCTCGCCAAGATGCGCGAGCGCCGCTACGGCCTGGTGATCTCCGACTGGAACATGGAGCCGATGACCGGCTACGACCTGTTGCAGGAGGTGCGCAGCGATCCGGGCCTGGCGGAGACGCCATTCATCATGGTGACGGCGGAATCGAAGACCGAGAACGTGATCGCGGCCAAGAAGGCAGGCGTGTCAAACTATATCGTCAAGCCGTTCAACGCGCAGACGCTCAAGACCAAGATTGACGCGGTGTTCGGCGAGACGATTTAGCCGCGCGTCTCAACCTCAATCTTCACCAATTCAGTTCGCGCATTACCGCCTTCGGCATTTCGCCGGCGGCGGCGAAAGTCGCGCTGAGCGCCTTGCGGTCGGGGCGTTCACGGCCACCGAGTTCCTCGGCGTGGATGCCCGAGGTCACGAACAGGAAATCGACGCCGATGGCGCGCGCACCTTTAAGGTCGGTACGCACCGAATCGCCGACCGCAAGGACGCGCCGTGCCGGAACCTTTCGCCCGACTGCCGCTTCCGCCTTGGCCAGCGCCATGTCGTAGATCGGCCGGTAGGGTTTGCCGGCGTAAAGCACCTCGCCGCCCATGGTGGCATACAGATCCGCGATGGCGCCGGCGCAGTAGACCAGTTTCGGCCCGCGCTCCACCACGACGTCCGGATTGGCGCAGACCATGAACAGGCGCCGGTCGAGCATCTGCTGAAGCCGCGGGCGATAGTCGGCCGGCGTTTCCACCTCGTCGTCCTCGAGCCCGGAGCAAACCACGTAATCGGCATTCTCGAGGGGAGCGATGTCGACCCCCGCAAACATCGAGCGGTCGCGCTCGGGCCCAATATGGAACAGGCTTTGCCGGGGACGTGCCTCGATCACGGCGCGGGTGACGTCGCCGGAAGACACGATGGCGTCGCAGATTTCATGCGGGACATGCATCTTATCGAGCTGACGCGCCACCACCGCGCTCGGGCGCGGCGCATTGGTGATCAGAATCACGGCCGCGCCGCGGGCGCGCGCGCGCATCAGCGCGTCGCAAGCATGCGGAAAGGCCGTAAGGCCGTTATGCACCACGCCCCAGACGTCGCACAGCAGCACGTCGTAGTTCGGCGCCAGCGTCGAGAAATGCGGGATGATCGGCGGCAAGACGACGCTTCAACCGGTGCCGGTCGCGGCCAGGTCGCCCGTCGCCTCGCCTGCGCCTTGCAAGGCCTCCGCCCGCACCGGGCGCGGCGGCGAAAACAGGAAGCCCTGCCCAAAGCGCACATCGAAGTCGAGCAGATCGACCACTGCACTTTCGTTTTCGATGCGCTCGGCGACGAGATCGATCCCCGAGCGCGCCAGCAGGTTGGCGAGATCGCCGGGATGGATGTCGCTCTGCGGGGCGGCCCCGGGGTTGAGCAGCAGCGTGACCGGCACTTTGAGGAACCGGAACGAACGGTCGGCCAATTCCTTCGGTTCCAGACGCAGGTCGGTCACGTGATCCAGGGAGAAACGGAAACCGCGTTCGGCCAGCGCCGCCAGGCCTTCGTGCTCGATCGGACCGAACGAGCGATAGGCACGCTGGGTGAACTCGAACAGCAGGGCGGTGCTGAGCGCGCGGTTGGCGTCCATGAAATCGAGAAATTGGCGGAAATATACCGAATCGCTCAGCGTCGACGCACTGATATTGCAGAACAGGCCGACGTCGCGGCTCTTCAGTTGCAGACGGCGGACCACCTGCACGCAGCGGAACAGCAGCAGGTTGTCGAGCTTCGGCAACAGGCCGACGCTTTCCGCGATGTCGATAAAATCGCCGGCCGGGATGACGTCGCCTTCCTCGGTGCGCAGACGCGACAGTGCCTCGTAGTAGCGCACCTTGCGTTGCGGCAGCGTGACGATCGGCTGCAAATAGAGATCGATGCGGTTGGCGTCGGCCGCCGTGCCGATAAGCTGCACGATGCCTTCGCGGCTCATGCCGCGGAAGCGGCGGTTGACGACCACGTTGCTTTGGCTCGGCGGCGGCGCACTTTCAGCGACGGGCTCGGCGGCCGGCGGCGGTGGTGGCTGGGCGGGCGCTTCCACGAGACCCTGCTGCTGCAATACGGCGGCATGGCCTGCAACCGTTTCAGCGATATGCCGTACCAGCCCGCCGAGTTCGCCGATCTCAACGGCGATCGGATCGACCGCGGCGTGCATCCTGTGCATGGCGCCTTCGATGCGGTTTTCCATGGCGCCGACCCGGATGGCGGTCTCCGCCACCTGGCGGGAGAGGTCGGCGGCGGCGCGCGAGAGATCCGCGATCTGGTCGTCGACGTCGCTACGCTCCTGCAAACGGCCGCGGACGGTGTCGTACAGAACCATGCCGACGAGCGCAGCCAGCGCGACAAGCGCCGAGGTGCCGGCCTCGACCTTAAGTCCAATATAGAGGACCGCGCCGAGTGAGCCGGCGATGAGCACCATGCAGACCGCAATAAAGATGGTGCTGATACGACGCATGAAGCCAATCCTGGGCCGACCCTTGCGCATTCTACCGGCGGACATGATTCGCGCCGTCGCACCCCAATGTCCATGACACCACGGGTCTGCGCAACCGCGAACACCTGCTATGGTAGCGGCAATTCGCCCGTTATTCGCAGGAAACTTGCAGGATTTTGGAGCCTGAGCCGATGTTGGCGTCCCGCAGCATGCCCTTTCCGGCCTCGATCGCTGCGCATCCGGGGCGGGCCTTTGCCGCGTTCCTGGCCCTGCACGCCGTCGTATGGACCGCACTACCGGCGCTGCTTTACGCTAATTTGCCGCTCGACCTGATCGAAGCGCTGGTCTATGGCCGCGAATGGCAGTTGGGCTACGACAAGCTGCCGCCGCTGCCGTGGTGGCTGGTCGAGGCCGCATACCTGACCATCGGTCATGACTTCGCCTATTACCTGCTGGCGCAGATCGCGGTGGTGGCGGGTTTTGCCTTCGTTTTTCTCACCGCGCGGACGCTGGTCGGCCCGCTCGGCGCGCTCGCCTCGGTGCTGATCGTCGACGGCCTGCACTACCTCAATTACACCTCGGCCAAGTTCAATCACGACGTCGTCCAGCTGCCATTCTGGGCGATGGCGGGCTTCGCCTTCCACCGCGCACTGCGTGGCCGGCAGAACGCGGATTGGCTGCTGCTCGGCCTCGCCGTCGGCCTTTCGCTGTGGGCGAAATATTTCGTCGCCGTGCTGGCAATTCCGTTGGCGCTGTTCGTCTTCGCCGACCGCGACGCGCGCAAGAGCCTCGCCACGCCCGGCCCCTATATCGCGATCGTCGCCGCGCTGATCACCATGGCCCCGCACCTGGTCTGGCTGGTGCGGAACGATTTCCTGCCCTTCGCCTATGCCGAACACCGCGCGCTGCCGTCGCGCGGACTGATCGACCACGTCTGGCGCCCGCTGCAGTTCGCGGTCAGCCAGCTCTTCTTTTTGCTTCCGTCGCTGCTGATCGCGGCGCCGCTGTTCCTCCCGCGCGCGGCGGCAACCGAAGCGCCGGCCGCGGCAGCCGCCGACGCCTTCGACCGCCGCATCGTTACGTTGCTCGCCTTCGGGCCGATGGCGACCGTGCTGGCAATGTCGGCACTGAGCGGACGCGGCACGGTGGCGATGTGGGGCTATCCGCTCTGGCTGTTCCTCGGCTTGTGGATCGTGCTCGTGGCGCCGCGCGCGATCGAGGGCGCGCGGCTGACGCGCCTGCTCGCGATCTGGGGCATCGTGTTCACCTGTTTGGGCCTGGCTTTCATCGCCAATTACGCGGTGCTGCCGCAGTTCGATCACCGCTACCGCGCGGTATTCTTCCCCGGCAACGACCTCGCGCGCGAAATCTCGGATCGCTACCGGGCGGTGACCGGCAAGGCGCCGGTCTACGTCATCGGCACCATGTGGGACGGCGGCAACGTCGAACATTATGCGCCAAGCCATCCGCGCGTGTTGGTCGACGGCAAGCCGGCGCGGGCGCCGTGGATCGATCTCAACGATCTGCGCGCGCGCGGCGCGGTGGTGGTGTGGACCTCCGGCGACAGCCACGTCATTCCGCCGGGGTTCAGAACCATCGCCGCCGATGCGGCGGTGCAGCCGCCGTTCGTGCTCGACGACCTGCGCGGCGGCAACAAGACCAATGTCGGCTGGGCGATCCTGTTGCCGCGACCGAGTTATGCGCTCTCCGTCGTCATGCCCAGGCTTGTCCCGGGCATCCACGATACGACATCGCGAAGCGATGCGTTACTGAGGCCCGTCGTTGACGAACGTCATCATGGATTGCCAGGTCAAACCCGGCAATGACAGGTATTAAGCCACCTGCCTGATGATCTTGCCGACCTTGTCGAAAATCTCGCCGATTTGCGCTTCGCTCACGATCAGCGGCGGGCTCATGGCCAGCGTATCGCCGACCGCGCGCAGCATCAGGTCGTGGTCGTAGAAGGCCGCTTCCAGCGCCTGCAGCCCCCGCTTGCCGACGGCGTCCGGCTTGCTGGCGAGATCGATGCCGACCGTCAGACCGACCGGCCTGATGTCGAGCACGTTGGGCAGGCCTTTAAGCCCCATCGCCGCCTGCGCCCAAGCGGTTTCCAATTTGCGCGCGCGCTCGAACAGATTTTCTTCGCGATAAATATTGAGCGTGGCGAGGCCGGCGGCGCAGGCAAGCGGATGCGCCGAATAGGTGTAGCCGTGGAACAATTCGATGACGTGTTCGGGCCCGCGCATGAAGGTGTCATAGATGCCCTTGCGCACCAGCACGCCGCCCATCGGCACCGAGCCGGAGGTCACGCCTTTCGCAAAAGTGATCATGTCGGGGATGACGCCATAGCGCTCGGCGGCAAAGGCGTAACCCATGCGGCCGAAGCCTGTGATCACTTCGTCGAAGATCAGCAGGATGCCGTGCTTGTCGCAGATCGCGCGCAGCTTCTGCAGATAGCCTTTCGGCGGCGGCAGCACGCCGGTCGATGCCGCCACCGGCTCGACGATCACCGCGGCGATGGTGGAGGCGTCATGCAGCGCCACCAGCCGATCGAGCTCGTCGGCGAGATGGCCGCCCCACTCCGGCTCGCCGATGGTGAAGGCCTGCTCGGCGCGGTTATAGGTCGTCGACAGATGATCGACGCCGGCGATTAGCGTGCCGAACATCTTGCGGTTGCCGACGATGCCGCCGACCGCGACGCCGCCAAAGCCGACGCCGTGATAGCCGCGCTCGCGGCCGATCAGCCGCACGCTCGAGGCATTGCCGCGCACGTTGTGAAAGGCGAGCGCGATCTTGAGCGCGGTGTCGACCGCCTCCGAGCCGGAATTGCAGAAGAATACATGGTCGAGGTCGCCGGGCGCGAGCGCGGCAACGCGGCTCGCCAGCTCGAACGCCTTAGGATGCGAAAACTGAAAGGCCGGAGCGTAGTCGAGCTCGGCGGCCTGGCGCTGGATCGCCTCGACGATCGGATCGCGGTTATGGCCGGCATTGGTGCACCACAGGCCGGCGGAGGCGTCGATCAGCTTGCGCGCGTCCGGGGTGAAGTAGTGCATGTCCTTGGCGCGGGCGACGAGCCGGGGGCGCGCCTTGAAGGCCCGGTTGGCCGTGAACGGCATCCAATAGGGCTCGAGATCGTTGGGCACGGTGTTCGCGGAAATGCCCGTGCGGCTTGACGCCATAGGTCTGCTCCCAGCTCAAATGATGTGCGGCGGTAGTTATATGCCGCCAACAGCATAGCAATTTAATCTGCCCCAATCGAACCGGCTGACTTGCCCGTGCGGTAGCAGCATCCTCTTCACGAAGTTGCCAACCTCAAAAATTGACAATTCAACAGATTGTCGATGATAAATAGTTCCATAGGGAATCCCTATTAAGGGCAAGGGAAAGCGAGTTTGGTTTTTTTTGCAGCCTGACGAGAGGCAACCGGCGTACAACCACGTGAGGGGAGGTTGCAGAAGGCGATTGATACACGCCGCCGTCTACAAAGAAAAGATTAGCTGGGGGATAGGTGTTACACGCGGATAACGGCAGCGTTTTCGACCCGCAGACATTTCTGTCCATTGCCGGGTTCGGGCGAACATTTGCGAAAATTCCCGCCGACACCGTGATCTTCGCGCAAGGCGAGCCCGCCAAGGCCGTTTATTACCTGCAAAGCGGCAACATCGACATCACCGTTCTTTCGCAAACGGGCAAGGAAGCGGTGCTCGCGATCCTCGGACCGGGGGATTTTTTCGGCGAAAGCTGCCTGAGCGGCGAGGCGTTGCGAAGGACCACGGTGACGGCCGTCACCGACTGCGCGGTCATGCAGGTGGAAAAATCCGCCATGATCCAGACGCTCAATCAAGAGCCCAAATTCGCCAGCCTGTTCCTCAATCAGATTCTTGTCCGCAAGGAGCGCGTCGAGCAAAGCCTGGTGGCGCAATTTTTCGACAGCAGCGAGGTACGCCTGGCGAAGGTCCTCCTGCAACTGGCGAACTACGGCAGGCATGACGGGCCCGATTCCGTGATTGAAAAGACCAGCCAGGAAACCCTCGCCAAGATGGTCGGCACGACGCGCTCGCGGATCAATTATTTCATGAACAAATTCCGCCGCCAGGGTCACATCGAATACAACGGCGAGATCCGAATCCATCGGTCGTTGTCGAACGTCGTGCTGCACGACCAGCCGTACGATCCCGGCCCGGACAACGAATAGACCGGGCGGCGGCCTGCCGGCGGCGGCCGTCCTTGTCGGGTGGTGGGGCGCCTGCTACCACGCAGGCTTTGCAACGCAAGCGACCAGCAAACGCCGCCGATGGCCGATCAAAAATCCGGCAAGAAGCCCAACAAGCTCAAAGCCCGTCTGCCGCGCGGCCTCGCCGACCGCGGGCCGGCCGAGATCGCCGCCACGCGCCATATGGTGGAGGCGATCCGCGTCGTGTTCGAGCGCTACGGCTTCGAGCCGGTGGAGACGCCGGCGATCGAATACACCGACGCTCTGGGCAAGTTCCTGCCCGACCAGGACCGGCCGAACGAGGGCGTGTTCTCGGTCCAGGACGATGACGAGCAGTGGCTGTCGCTGCGCTACGATCTGACCGCGCCGCTGGCGCGCTATGTGGCGGAAAATTTCCAGAACCTCGCGCTGCCGTATCGCAGCTATCGCTTCGGCTTTGTCTACCGTAACGAGAAGCCGGGCCCGGGCCGCTTCCGCCAGTTCATGCAGTTCGATGCCGACACCGTCGGCGCGCCGACCATGGCCGCCGACGCCGAGATGTGCATGCTGGCGGCCGACACGATGGAGGCACTGGGGATTCCGCGCGGCAGTTATGTGGTGAAGGTTTGGAATCGAAAATGTTTAGATGGAGTTCAAGAAGCGTCAGACGTTCCGCCAGATAAGAGTCTGCCGGTATTGCGATCAATCGATAAAAAAGACCGTGTCGGACTTTTCGGTGTACAACAGCTCTTAGACAAGGGCCGCAAAGACGAAAGCGGTGATTTTACTAAGGGCGCAGAACTTACAATCGCGTCAAATAATTCCATTACCTTTAGCCTGACACCTATGGGCATTGGCTACAGAACCACGCCACTATTTTCTCATGATGAACTGGCGTCGGCGGAAGCCATGCCACGGAAACCGTTTGATTTTGAGGAATTCCGCGCGCGGATGGGTGTGATTTTGAATGGTCGGCCGTTTCCAAAGGCTTTGGATGATGGCTTGAATGATCTTAGCGATATTCAAAAACTAACCACCGCTGCGGGTTACGCAGATCGAATTAAAATCGACGAAACTGTCGTCCGCGGCCTCGAATACTACACCGGCCCGGTGTTCGAAGTTGAACTGCTGATTGAAACCAAAGATGACAAAGGCCGGCCCGTTCGCTTCGGCTCAGTCGGCGGCGGCGGGCGCTACGACGGCCTCGTCTCGCGCTTCATGGGCCAGCCGGTGCCGGCGACCGGCTTCTCCATCGGCGTGTCGCGGCTGCAGGCGGCGCTCGCCGCACTCGGCAAGCTCGGCGAAAAAGCCGCGCCCGGCCCCGTGGTCGTCACGGTGTTCGACCGCGACCGCGTCGCCGATTACCAGACAATGGTCGCGGCGCTGCGCGCGGCAAACATCCGCGCCGAGCTCTATCTCGGCAATCCGAAGAACAATCTTGGGGCTCAGCTCAAATATGCCGACAAGCGCGGCAGCCCTTGCGCCATCATCCAGGGCGGCGACGAAAAGGCGCAAGGCGTCGTGCAGATCAAGGATCTCATTCTCGGCGCGGGCCTCACCGACATCAAGGATCGCGACGAATACCTGAAGAAACAGGCCGAGGCACAGTTCGCGGTCAAGGAAGCCGATTTGGTCGAGGCTGTCGCCAAACTGCTCGCCCGTCATAAACTGGGCTAACCGGCGCGATTTGGCGCGCCGTTTGCATTAAAATGGCGACCGCCCGGTGACCCTATGCGCATCCTGAGCGTCCGCCACGCTACCACCTATCGCTACGCGCGCCCGGTCGCCTTCGGCCAGCACCGGCTGATGCTGCGCCCGCGCGACAGCCACGACCTGCGCCTGGTGTCGGCCGATCTCACATTGTCGCCGCCGGGCAACGTGCGCTGGATGCACGACGTGTTCGGCAATTCGGTCGCGCTGGTCGATTTTCACGCCGCCGCCGACACGCTGTCGATCGTCAGCGCGCTCAAGATCGAGCGCTACGGCCTCCCCGCGCTGGAATTCCCGCTGGCGCCGGAGGCCGAGAATTACCCATTCAGCTATTCGCACAGCGACCGCATCGATCTCGGCCGCCTGCTCAAGCAGCACTTTCCCGACTCCAACGGCGTACTGGCGCGCTGGGCCGAGAGCTTCGTCACCTCGCGACCGATGCGCACACTCGACCTGCTCAGAAACATGAACGCCGCGCTCAAACCGCACATCGTCTACGGCGAGCGCCACGCGCCGGGCACGCAGGCGCCGGCTGAGACGCTGGAAACGAAGACCGGAGCCTGCCGCGACTTCGCCATGGTGCTGATCGAGGCCGCGCGCTATCTCGGCTTCGGCGCGCGCTTCGTCTCCGGCTATCTCTACGACCCCGACCTCGACAAAGGCGAAGCGACGCAAGCGGTCGCCGCGACCCACGCCTGGACCGAGATTTATCTGCCCGGCGCCGGCTGGATCGAATACGACCCAACCGACGTGCTGATCGGCCACGAGACGCTGATCCGCGTCGCCGTCACCCGCGATCCGTCGCAGGCGATCCCGATCTCGGGCAGCTATACTGGCACCAGCGCGGATTTTCTCGGCATGAACGTCGAAGTGACGGTCACATCGCAGGGGTAGTCCGCGCAACGCGCCCGCTCATTCCCGCGCAGCGGGGATCCAGTTCTTTCGCAAAATCAAAATTTGCCGCCCTGGGTCCCCGCTTGCGTGGGGACGAGCGGGTGGTGGCTACCGCGGCGAGGCCATCATGCCGTGTGGCGGAATGCCTTTCTGCATGTCGATGACGTTCATGGTCATGCCGTTGCTCATGATGACGTCGCCCGGCCGCTGTCCGGCGGCGCAGGCGCCGATCCATTGGGCCGCGATCTTCATGTGCGTCTCGCCGCCCGCCGCCACGCCGGGGATCGGACGCCCGCCCTCGCGCTTCGAGGTCACCTCGACGGTGTAGGCGCTATTGAAGTCGCCGTTGACCACCGCGTGCGAGGTGGTGGTGCCGCCGCCGAACGCGCAGACCGAGTCGATGACGATCGCGCTGCCGCTGCGGCTGAAATCCTGCTTCTGACAGTTTTTCTCGGCCGAACCGCCGAAATTATAGGTCATCAATTTGTCCGACGTCGCGTCGGTGCATTGCTTCATCGTCTGCATCGGCAGTCTGCTGTGGCCCTGGAATTCCATCTTGATCTCCCACAGACCGGCCTTGCGCGTCGGCAGGTCGAGCGCAAGGGCGGGCGTGGCGGCTGTCAGAGCGGCGGCAAGAAAAATCAGTCGGCGAGGCATTGCAGTGTCTCCATGGCAGTCCACCTGCCCAAATATTAACATGGGATCGGCGACGGGAAATGGCCCGTGCCCCGCGCGGCGGGCCGAAATTCGCCGTCTTTTGGCGCTTACAAATTTCGTTAACGACGCCGGAGAGTTGCCCAAGGCCATTAAGTCCAAAGGGCGAACGTCGTCGAATCCTTAAAGCTATCGTGCTAAAGGGCCGCCGTTACGGACGGGCAGACGATGAACGCAGGTGCCACAAATACTGTAAACGCGCCCGACGCTCGGGCGGAGACGCTGGTCGCTTCCTATGAGCGCGCCGGCTACGCCCGCATTGCGCCCGCCATCCTGCAGCCGGCCGAACCTTTCCTCGATCTTTCCGGCGAAGACATCCGCAAGCGCATGTACCTGACCATCGTGCCGGGCGGCGGCGAATTCTGCCTGCGTCCCGACCTCACCATTCCGGTATCGCGCGATTATCTGGCCTCACCCCTGGCCGGCAAACCGGCAGGCTACTGCTATCTCGGACCGGTGTTCCGTCACCGCAGCGACGCGCCTGCCGAATTCCTGCAGGCCGGCATCGAATCCTTCGGACGGCTCGACAAGGCCGCAGCCGACGCCGAGATGCTCGCGCTTGGGCTGGAGGCGACCGCACATTACGGGCTTGCATCGCCCGACATCCAGATCGGCGACGTCGCACTGTTCGCCGGCTTGATCGCCGGGCTCGATCTGCCGCCGGCCTGGAAGCGGCGGCTGGTGAAGGACTTCAACCGCAAGAGCAATCTGGCGCAGGACCTCGACCGCCTGGTGCTCGGCGGCAATAATTCGCGCCCCGAATACCAGGGCGTGCTGGCGGCGCTCGCCGGCTCCGATCCGCACGGCGCGCATGCGCTGGTCACCGATCTTTTGTCGATCGCCGGCATCAACGCCGTTGGCGGCCGCTCGGTTGCCGAGATCGCGGAACGCTTCCTCGAACAATCGGCGCTCGGCGCCAGCGCCAAGCTGCCGCGCGACGTGCGCGCGCTGATCGAACGCTTCCTGACGATTGCCGGCGACCCGGACGAGGCGGCGGCGGCGCTGCGCGCGCTCGCCGGCGAAGCCAACATGACGCAGACGCTGGCACCGGTGATCGACCTGTTCGAAACCCGCACCGGCTTTTTGGCGGCGCGCGGCATCGACCTGAAGCGCGTGCGCTTCTCCACCGCCTTCGGGCGCGGCTTCGATTACTACACCGGCTTCGTGTTCGAACTGACCGATCCCAAGCGCACCGGCGATCCGCTGGTCGCCGGCGGCCGTTATGACGGGCTGTTCACCCGGCTCGGCAGTCCGGAGCCGATCGCGGCGGTCGGCTTCGCGGTGTGGATCGAGCGGCTCGCCGTTTATGGAGGCGCGGCATGAGCGCGCCTCTCGTTCTGGCGGTGCCGGCCAAGGGCCGGCTGCAGGAAAACGCCGAAGCCTTCTTCGCGCGATCGGGCCTCAATCTGATCAAGCCGCGCGGCGCGCGCGACTATCGCGGCGCCATCGCCGGGCTCGACGGCGTCGAGGTCGCTTATCTGTCGGCTTCCGAGATCACGTCGCAGCTCGCGGCGGGCGCCGTGCATCTCGGCGTCACCGGCGAGGACCTAGTGCGCGAGATGATCCCGGACGCCGACAGCAAAGTAGTGCTGATCGAAGGGCTCGGCTTCGGCTTCGCCACCGTCGTGGTGGCGGTGCCGCAGGCCTGGATCGACGTGCGCACCATGGCCGACATCGACGACGTCGGCACCTCGTTCCGCCACACCCACGGCCGCAAGATGCGGGTGGCGACCAAATACATCAATCTCACGCGCGAATACTTTTCCGCGCACGGCATCGTCGATTACCGCATCGTCGAAAGCACGGGCGCGACCGAAGGCGCGCCGGCCGCCGGTACCGCCGAATTGATCGTCGACATCACCACGACCGGCGCGACGCTCGCCGCCAATGGACTGAAAATCGTCGAGGACGGCATCATTTTGCGCTCGCAGGCGAACCTCGTGGCCGCGCGCGGCGCCACCTGGGGCAACAGCGAGCGTGAAACCGCGCGCGTGATCCTCGATCGGGTCGCGGCGCAGCAGCGTGCCCGGGCCTTCCGCGAAGTGCGCGCGCGCTTCGCCGCCTGTGACGCCAAACTGGTCGATAGCGCCAAGAACAAGTTCGGCGTCGAGACGCCGTTCGGCGGGCCGACCTCCTCGGGCATGCTGACGCTGCACTGCCCGCCCGATAATGTCTACGCGCTCACCAGTTTCTTGCGCGAGAACGGCGCGGAAGCCGTGGCGGTGGCCGACCTTGACTATGTGTTCTCGCGAGACAACGCGCTTTACGCCAAGCTCGAAGCCGCGCTGTAGCGCCGGCCAAACGCCAAATTTCACGCGTTCAAATTATGCTGTGCGACGACGCCGCTTCCGGCGGCGCCTTGCGGTTTACTTCGCGCGCGACAAACCTCCTATCATCGGCACCAACCAAATTTTGGGAGGATCCGTGTACGTCACCACCGGTAAGCGCCTCACCATGGACGGCGCCAAGAAAATGATGGCGACCGCCGTCGAACAAGCCAAGCAAGCGGGCATCGCGGTGTCGATCGCCATCACCGACGCGGGCGGTCATCTCGTTTTGTTCGAACGCATGGAAGGCGGGCGCTTCCACTCGGTGCATTCCTCGACCGTCAAGGCGGTGTGCGCGGCGTCGAACAAGCGCATGACGTCGGCGCGCGGCGCGCAGGCGCAGGAACTCGACACATCGCACGCGATCGGGCTGGCGCTCGCCGCCGGCCCGGAACGCTGGACCGCGATGGAAGGCGGCTGCCCGGTCATCGCCGACGGCGAATGCATCGGCGGCATCGGCGTCGCCGGCGGCGACTGGGCGACCGACGAGCGCATCGCGCAGGCCGCGGTCGAAGCGATCGGCGCGAGTTGGAAATAGCGCCATGACAGACCCGGTACGCGTCGCCTGCATTGGCATGGGCTGGTGGTCGGACGTTCTCGCCGACGCCGTCACGCGCTCGAGCAAACTCAAGATCGTCGCCTGCTTCACGCGCTCGGAACAAAAGCGCCAAGCCTTCGCCACAAAATACGGCTGCCAAGCCGTGCCGAGCTACGAAGCCATCCTCAAAGACGCTGGCGTCGAGGCGATCATCAACACGACGCCGAACGACGTGCATCTGGAAACCACGCGCCAGGCGGCCGCAGCGGGCAAGCACGTATTCCTCGACAAGCCGATCGCCAATTCGGTCTCCGAAGGGCGCAAGATCACCGAGGCCTGCCGGCAGGCGGGCGTCGTGCTGGGGCTCGGCTATCAGCGCCGGCGCGAGAGCCATTTCCGCTGGGTCAAGCGGCAGATCGAGGCCGGTGTGTTCGGCAAGATGGTCAATGCCGAGGCCAATATCAGCCGCGACCGGCTCGGCCAATTCGATCTCACATCGTGGCGCTACACCGCCGCGGGCATGCCCGGCGGCGTCATGCTGCAGATCGGCGTGCATTATGCCGACGTGCTGGATTATCTGCTCGGCCCGATCAAGGCAGTGAGCGGGCAGTTCGCACAACTGGTGCTGCCGGGCGACAATCCGGACGTGGCTAGCCTGGTGTTCGAGCACGAAAACGGCGCGCTCTCGACGCTCAACGCTAGCTACGCCTCGGCGTCCGAATATTATCTGATGAACATCTACGGCAAGGCGGCCACCGCCTATTACGACCTGCATCACGGCCTGAGCTGGCTCAAGCAGGGCGAAAAGAAACCGGTCGCCGTGCCGTGCGACAAGAACGACACCTTCGTCGAGGAGCTGGAGGAGTTCGCGGCGGCGGCACGCGGCGGCCCGCCGCCGGAAGTCGGCGGCGACTACGCGACCAAATCGCTCGCGGTCATCCGCGCCGGCATCGTCTCGGCGCGCGAAGGCCGCCGCGTCGAAGTCGCGGAGATCCTGGCGAACGATTGAGCGCCGTTAGTTCTGCGCCATTGCCGCCTGCAGGATCGGGTGCCATTTGGCGATGTCGGTCTTGAGCACCGTCGCAAGATGCCCGGGTCCGCGCTCCGCCTTGGCCGGGATAGCACCGCCGAGGTCGATCAGGCGCTTTGCCACCGCAGGATCGTCGAGCGCCTTGTCGAGCGCGGCGGCGAGCTTGGCGACGACGTCTTTGGGCGCGCCCTTCGGCGCGTACATCGCGCTCCAGATGTTGAGCTGAAAGTTGGAAATGCCGGCCTGCTTGGCCGAGGGCACGCCGGGCAGCGCCGGCGACGGCTCATTGCCCGAGACGACGAAGGCTTTGATCGATTTTCCCTTCACCGCCGGGGCCACGCTGACCACTTGGTCGCAGTAGAAATCGACGTGGCCGCCAATCAAGTCGGCAAGCGCAGGCCCGGTGCCGCAATAGGGGATCAGCTTCGGCTTCAGCTCGAGTTCCGACGTGAACAGCAGGCAGGCCATGTGCGAGGACGAGCCGAC
This sequence comes from uncultured Alphaproteobacteria bacterium, assembly GCA_963753455.1. Lineage (GTDB taxonomy): Bacteria > Pseudomonadota > Alphaproteobacteria > Rhizobiales > Xanthobacteraceae > Pseudolabrys. Next base: position 46,184 of record CAVWDA010000006.1, read on the forward strand.
GCCGCCATGCGCCTGCTTCACGGCATCGCCGTTGGCTTTAGCATAGGCGATAAATTCCTTGAGGTCTTTGGCCGGAAAATCTTTTCGCGCCACGACGGCAACCGGCGCATTGGCGATCAGCCCGATCGGCTCAAAATCCCTGATCGAATCGTAGCGGATATTGGGCGTGAGCGCCGGTGCAGCGACATGCGAGCCCATGCCGGCGGCGAGCAACGTATAGCCATCAGGCGCGGCCGCAGCGACGCGCGCAGTGCCGATGGTGCCGCCGGCGCCGCCGACGTTTTCGATGATGACCGTCTGATTGAGCTGCCGGCTGACGCCATCGCCAATGATGCGCGCCACCACGTCGCTCGGCCCGCCCGGCGGAAACGGCACGACAAGCGTGATCGTGCGCGATGGATAATCGTCGGCGCGAGTTGCTGTCGCCAGACACGTCATGCCGGCGATCAAGCCGGCGGCGAGCGTCAGTACTGTCTTGTTAAATTTCATCTCCACCTCCCCTATCGTAGCCTGCACGCTTTTTCTTGTGCTTTGGCCAGCGCCATTAATCCGACGCGCGCGGATGATATGGCCGTTCCTTCGCGGCGTCGAGGCGATTTGGCGCCGCAGGCCGCTACAGCGCGGCGTAATCGATCGGCTTGTGGCGGTCGAGTTTGCGTTCGATCTTGGGCAGCGGGTACTTCAGCCCGCTGGCGCAGTTGAACAGTACCACCTGATCTGTTTTTTTGACGCGGCCGGAGGCAAGGCTCTGCTTGTAGGCGGCATAGGTGGCGGCGCCCTCCGGGCACTGCAGGAAACCCTCCTCGCGCGCCATCTCGTCGAGCGCCGATTGTATCGCATCGTCTTCGACCGCGATGGCGAAGCCGCCGCTCTCGCGCACGGCGCGCAGGATGAGAAAATCGCCGACCGCTTGCGGCACGCGAATCCCTGAGGCGATCGTATACGCGTTCTCCCAGCGTGGCGCGTGCTCTTTGCCCTCCTCGAAAGCCTTCACCATCGGCGCGCAGCCGGCCGCCTGCACCGCGACCATGCGCGGACGCTTTTTGCCGATGAAACCGATCGCCTCCAATTCGGCGAAGGCCTTCCACATGCCAATCAGGCCGGTGCCGCCGCCGGTCGGATAGAAGATCACGTCGGGCACGGTCCAATTCAATTGCTCGGCCAATTCAAGCCCCATCGTTTTCTTGCCTTCGATCCGGTAGGGCTCTTTGAGCGTCGAGGTGTCGAACCAGCCGACCTTGGCTTTGCCCTCACCGACGATCTTGCCGCAATCGTCGATCAAGCCGTTGACGCGGTAGACGGTCGCGCCCTGCAACGCGATCTCGCTGACATTCACCTCCGGCGTGTCTTCCGGACAGAAGATCGTTGTCTTGATACCGGCATGCGAGGCGTAGGCGGCGAGCGCCGCGCCGGCATTGCCGTTGGTCGGCATCGCCATGTGCTTGATGCCGAGCGCTTTAGCCATCGACACCGCCATAACGAGGCCGCGCGCCTTGAACGAGCCGGTCGGCAGCCGGCCTTCATCCTTCACCAGGATTTCGCCGCCGCCGAGCTTCGCCTGCAGCCTCGGCATGCGGATCAGCGGCGTGATCGCTTCGCCGAGGCTGACGATGTTGGCCGGATCGCGCACCGGCAGTAATTCCCGATAGCGCCACAGATCGGGCGCACGTGCAGCCAGGGTTTCCTTGTTCAGCGCCTTGCGTACGCCGGTGAGATCGTAGCGCACCAGAAGCGGCTTGCCCGCGCGCGAAAGATTATGGACCTGATCAGCCTCGTGGCGCTCGCCGGTCATGGCGCATTCGAGATGAGTTACGAAACTCGGCCATCGCGCCGTCAGATTGCTGTCGTGTTGCATTGACGCTCCAACTTAACTTCCGGCGCGCGGGTCGCGCGCACGGAAGACCAAGAAATGGGAAAGCGAGAAATTGACGACGAAGCTGACCGCGATCGCCGCCACTTTGGCGGCCCAGGCCGGCACGTGCAACAGCTCGACCAGACACCAGACCGTGACCGTATTAGCCAAGAATCCGGCAACCTGCGACAGCGCGAAACTGAAGTAGCTTCGTACCGTGAGCTTGCGGCCGGATTCGCGCGCGAAGGTGATGGTCGAGTTCAGGACGTACGAGCCGGTGACGGCAACAACCCAGGCCAAGGCGTTGGCGGCGATGATCGGCAAGACGAGATAATAATAGCCGAACGAAAACACGCTGAAATCGACGACCGAGTTGACAAGGCCGACCACAGCGAAACTGACCGCCTTGAGGGCGACGGCGCGCTCGTGCCAGGCCACGGTCAGACGGTCGCAGAGATTTCGCAGGGAAGCCGGAATCATCATCGGTCCATAACATTTTGTGGCCCGAACTGCCCAGCCGGCCAGGATCGAGGCGGGCGACACGGCCCCTGCCATGCGCTATAGATCGCCCCGAAACAGAGCGACAGGTCAACGACAAATGCCGGCGAAATCGACCAAGTCAAGCGCCCCCGCGGAACAATCGCCGTCCGCAGCCGGCCTGTCGATCGTCGTACCCGTGTTCAACGAGGCCAAGGGCCTTGCCGCCTTGCACGAACGCATTGCCGGCGTGGCGCGTGTGCTCAAGGCTAAGCGCGAGCTGCACACCGAAGTGGTCTATGTCGACGACGGAAGCACGGACTTTACCAACCAGATCGCCAACTCGCTTGCTGCCGATCCATTCGACGTGCAGGTGGTCACGCTGTCGCGCAATTTCGGCAAGGAAGCCGCCCTGCTAGCCGGTCTCGAGCATGCCCGGCTCGGCGCCGTCCTGTTCATGGACGGCGACGGCCAGCATCCACCCGATCTGGTCGACACGCTGGTCGCGCGTTGGCTCGATGACGGCTATGACGTCGTCTATACCGCCAAGGCGCACCGCGAGAACGAGCCCTGGCTGCGCCGCGCCAGCGTGCATTGGTTCTACGCGCTGATCAATCTGGGCGCTCGGCAGAAAATCCCCGAGGACGCCGGCGATTTCCGCCTGCTGTCGCCACGCGCGGCCACGGCGCTGCGGCAGATGCCGGAACGCAGCCGCTTCTTCAAGGGACTGTCGAGCTGGATCGGATTCAAGCAGGCGCGCGTCGATTACGAGCCGGCCAAGCGCGCGCACGGTATGACGACATGGAGCGTGTGGACGCTGATCGGACTGTCGATCGAGGGCCTGACGTCGTTCACGGTGGCGCCGCTGCGTGTCGCCAGCCTGCTCGGCCTGCTGCTGGCGGCGAGCGCGCTGTTCTTCGGCGGCTGGATTCTATTGGAGACCCTGCTGTTCGGCCAAGATGTACCGGGCTATCCATCCCTCGTGGTCGGCCTGATGGTGATCGGCGGCGTGCAACTGATCATGATCGGCGTACTGGGCGAATACGTCGGCAAGCTGCTGTCGGAGATCAAAGCCCGCCCGGTCTATTTCGTCGCCGAACACAGCGTGAGGAGTGCGGCCAAACCCGCCAAAGAACTCGCGAAGCCGCAGTCGCCGGCCTCGCGCGCGGCGGAGTAAGCGGAACGTGCCCACGGCCGGCCGGCAAATCTGGCTGTGCGCGGACGACTACGGCATCTCCCGTTCGGTCAACGCCGCTATCCGCGAATTGATCCTGCGCGAGCGCATCAATGCGACATCGGTGATGACGGCGGCGGCGCATCTCGATGCCGACGAAGTGGCCGCGCTCGACGAGCTCAACTCCGGCAAGACGCGCGCCGCGCTCGGCCTGCACGTCACGTTGACCGGGCCGTTCAAGCCATTGAGCGAAGGCTTCAAGCCGCTGAGCCACGGCCATTTCCTGCCGCTGTCGAAAATGATGCGCGCGGCGGTGACGCGCCGGTTCGATCCGGCGCGGCTCACGATCGAAATCGCCACGCAAGTGGAAGCCTTTGTCATGGCGTTCGGCCGGCCGCCCGACTTCATCGACGGCCACCAGCACGTACATCTGTTTCCGCAGGTGCGCGATGCCGTACTCAGGGTGGCTGCGCATGCCGCGCCAGATGCCTGGATCAGGCAATGCGGCCGCCCGCGCGCGGCGGGCCGGCGCAACAGCCGCAAGGAATTGATGCTCGACGTGCTGAGCTCAGGCTTTCGCCGCAAGGCGCGGCAGCTCGGCGTCGCCACCAACCCGGCCTTTGCCGGCGCCTACGATTTCGACGCCGCGCCCGACTTCGCCGCGGTCTTCCCGCGGTTCCTGGCCGGGATGCCGGACGGCGGGTTGATCATGTGCCATCCCGGTTTCGTCGACGCCGAATTGAAGCGGCTCGATTCCCTTACCGACCAGCGCGAGCGGGAATTTGCTTATTTTAATTCGGACGATTTTCCGCGCGTGCTCAGGGAGCACGGCGTCGCCTTAGCGACGCCAGAAATCGCCTAAAGCACGACGACCTTGGTGCCAACCTTCACGCGATTGTAGAGATCGATCACGTCGGCATTGCGCAGCCGGATACACCCGGACGAGACGTTGTGCCCGATAGTCCAGGGCTCATTCGAGCCGTGGATGCGGTAGAGCGTCGAGCCGAGATACATCGCCCGCGCGCCGAGCGGATTGTTCGGGCCGCCGGCCATGAAATGCGGCAGACCGGGCTGGCGCTCGAGCATTTCCTCCGGCGGCGTCCAATCCGGCCATTCCTTCTTCGCCGAGATCGCATGCACGCCAGCCCAGGTGAAACCCGGACGGCCGACGCCGACGCCATAACGCATCGCCTTGCCGCCAGCCTCGACCAGATAGAGGAACTTGTTCGGCGTATCGATGACGATGGTGCCGGGCGCTTCGTGGCCTTGATACGCGACCTCTTGGCGCTCATAGCGCGGGTCCATCTCGTAGCCTTGCGACTGCTGCTCGACCTGCTGACCGGCGCCCGGCGGGGTATTGGCATAGGCCGCCTTGGCGTCCGGCTCGGCGTTGCGATAACGCGGCTCGCCCGCGCCGCCCCCAAACAGGAATTCGATGAAGCCGCCGCCGAGGCCGGAGCGCGGCTGCGGCGCCTGGGCCGACGCCAGGATCGGCCGCTCATCAGGAGCGACGTCGCCGTCAGGCGCGAGCGATTGCGCCCAAGCGGACGTGCTGAAGGAGACAGCAAGGACGAGTACGGGGAAAATGGAACGCTGCATCGACGTACGCTCACACTCAATTCGTCGGACCAGACGCAGTACAAACGTAAAGCGCCACCGAATGGTAAACAGAACCTGCTGCGAGCCCGATTATGGTAAATGCGCGCGCGCTTCGTCGTATTAGAGTTTATTTTGCGTAAAGTGCGACGCATCATGGTAAACGCCAGGTGTTTATTTTAGCGATTGTGCGCGCGGCCGGGGCGAAACCGAGCGTTAATCGCCCCTTGGTAGAAACAAAAATTAAGGGTGGCGGGGGACGTCGCGTGCAGCGCAAGATTTTTCGCATCGAGCGGATGTTCGGTGACCACTCGGCCGCAGACGCCCAAGCACCGGGTAAGAGCGTAGACCCCAAGGCCGCGCCGGCGCGCTTCGGACGGCCCGATGCGGCCGACGGCAAGGTGCAATCGCTCGAGCGCGAACTCGCCGAACTCAACGCCGCCGTCGCCCACACCATGCGCGAACTTGCCACCCTCATCGGCGATAGCTGCGACCGACACATGACCCGCGCCGCCGGTAAGCTCGGCGCTGCAATCGAAGCCATGGAGCAGGCCACCGAAAAGATCCTGAAATCGGCCGAGGTGATCGAGGACAGCGCCAAGGCGCTCGCCGCGGCCATGAAGTCCGACTACGAACGCGGCCTCGCGCAGGAAATTCAGGACCACGTGGTGAAAATATACGAAGCCTGCAATTTCCAGGATCTCAGCGGCCAGCGCATCGGCCACGTGATCGAGACCTTGACCATGATCGAGGATGACGTGCAGGGCATGCTTGACCGCCACCAGAGCCGGTCCTGCGACAGGCCTACCGCCAAGCCGGACTGCAGCCAGGCTCTGCTCAACGGCCCTCGCCTCGACGGCGATTCCGGCCACACCAGCCAACAAGATATCGACGTTCTCTTCGACTAGCGCGGTGGCCTGATCAGCAGAAAGCAGACCAAAGCTCCTGTCCCGAAGCTGGCGGCGAGCGCGAGCGCCGCCGGATCGGACGCGCGATCCACCACAAACGCCATCACCAGGGGCGCTGCCGCCTGCACTAGCAGGAACGGACCGGCGAGCCGGCCCATCAGCCGTCCGTAACCGGAGGCGCCGAACAGCGCCAGCGGTACCGCGCCACGCGTGATGGTGACCAGGCCATTGGCGCCGCCGAACATCAGCGCGAAGGCCGCCGCCACCGGTACTGAGATGCCGAGCAGCGCGAGCATCGTGAAGGCGCAAAGCAGCACCGACAGCGCGAAGCGTGCCACCCACAACGGATGCAGATTGCGGCCGAAGGCGAATTCGATCAGCCGCGCGCCGACTTGCGCCGGGCCGAACAGCGCGCCGATCCACACCACCGTTCCGGCATCGATGCCGAAGCGCGCGAAGATTGCCAGCAAATGCGCGGACAGCCCTGATGGCACGAAGGCGTAGGTGGCAAAGGCCGCCGCCACCAAGACGAACGGCAGACCATAGGGCGGGAGCACGACTGGCGGCGGCGGCACATCGCTGCGCGGCGCGACGTTCGATTCGAAGCGCATGCGCGGTACCGCCAGAGCGTGCAGCGGCGCCGATACGCAGGCGAGCAGCGCGGCATAAACCAGATAGGTACCGCGCCAGCCGACCGCATCGAGCAGGAAATGCGTCGTCGGCCAGCTCACGGTCGAGGCGAAACCGCCGGCGAGGGTCAGCGCGGTGATCGGCGAACGCGCGCCGCTGCCGAAGATGCGGCCCAGGGTCGCGAAGGCTGAATCGTACAGGTTCGCAGCCATGGCGACGCCGAGTACGATCCAAACGCCGAAGTAGCCGACGCGGCTGGTGGCGTGGGTGATCAATACCAATCCCAGCGCGCCGATCAGCGAGCCGATGGTCATGACCACGTGCCCACCGAAACGGTCAATCCCCCGGCCGACATAGGGTGCGGCAAGGCCTGCTGCCAGCAATCCGACCGAAAAGCCGCCCATGGCGAAAGACATCGACCAGCCGCATTCGGCCGCTATCAGCGGCACGATCAGTACCGGCGTGTAAAAGATGGTGCCCCAAGACAGGATCTGGGTGACACCGAGCACCGGAACGGCGCGCCAAGGGCCGTCGATGAAATCGCGGAGAGCGGGCATAGGGCTACATACGCTGCATCATGCGCGGGCTTGACCCGCGCATCCATGATGAGCGGCCATGAATGATAACCTTAGGCAAACGCTCCCTTGCCGAGATCATCATGGATTGCGTCGCACCTCGGGCCCCCGAGTTATGCATTTATCGAGTACCGCAGTTCGGGTGCGTCTGACCTGCGGTGTCAAGTCCGGCAATGACGAAGCAGAGGTCACCGCGCTGGAGGGGCGTCTTGGATCGGCGGCGGTACCGGCTTCGGCGCGGTTTTCGGCTTGGGCTTGGGCTTGGGCTTCGGTTTGCTCTTCGGGTGCGGCCGCTTGGCGCCTTCCGGCCCGCAGCGCACGTAGACCATAGTGCCGTAACGACCCTGCACTTCCGGATCCATCCAGTGCAGGATCAACACGCGCCCGTCGAAGGATACAACCTCACGGTCCTGCTCGCCGCCCGGCGGGTCGCCTTCGGGACCGATATAGGTCTTGCCGCCCGGCGCGCCTTTGAGGCGCAGCTCGGTGGGTGTGGCCTGGTCGGCGAGATGCATCATCACGCCGCCCATGGGCCCGAGTGTAATGACGTAAGGATTAGAGCATTGTTGCGCGGCAGCGGCTTCAATGCGCGGGCGGTCTTCGGCCTTGTGGTAGGCGGCGAGTCCCCAGCGCCCGACGAGGTCCTGCGCCGGGAAGGCCGGCGGCAGCGTCGGTACCACCTCAGGCTGCGGCGGCTGCTCCTGCGTGGGACCGAAAATGGATGGCAATTGCGGTCCGCCGGTGGAGCAGGCGGCGAGGCCAAGCGCCAGCAGCGTCAGAACCAGGGCTGTCGATCGGGGTAGTCGATAAGAAGGATGGCTCATTCGGACTCCTACGCGCCGCAGCGAGACTTTGCGGGGCAATGACGGCGAGTGCAAGCAGGTTGCAGCCGATCTGCTATAAAGGGTCGTCCCATTCCGCCGGTTCCATGCCGACAGGCCCCTTATTCTATCTCATTGGCGTGCCGGTGGTCTTCCTCATCAGCCTGGGCCGTGGCACATTCGGCGGGGGGCTGGCGATTCTTGGCGTGCCGCTGCTGGCATTCGCGGTCGATCCGGTGACCGCCACCTTCATAATGGCGCTGATCGTCTCAGCCTCCGACCCTTTTACCGTCTGGGCCTTCCCGCCGCGCATATGGTCGACGCCGGACCTGAAATGGCTGGTGCCGGGATTGTTATCGGGCTTTGTCTCGGCGCGGTTTTCGTCTCCATGGTCGACCCAAGGATTGTCGCACTCGGCATTTCCCTGGTCATACTGTGGTTTACTGCGCGCTATTTCCTGCGCGGCCGCAGTGGGCCCCCGGCCACACGCCGGTCAACCCCACATTGGCGTTGATCTGCGGCGGGCTGTCCGGCTTCACCACTTTCATCTCGCACGGCGGTAACCCGCCGATCGCCTATTACCTACTGCCGCGGGGCCTGCCGAAGACGGTCTTTGCCGGCACCATGATCGCGCTGTTTCTGGCCGCCAACACGGTCAAGCTCCCGCTCTATCTGTGGCTCAGCGTCAATGACCTGCGCGTGTTGTTGATGGCGGTGGCGCTGATGCCGGCGGTGTCGCTCGGCGTCTGGGCCGGCAAACGCTTGCACGACCGCCTAGACGAGCAGCGCCTGTATTTCTGGTGCTACCGCTGGTCGCGTGGCGGGGTTGAGGCTGTTCTTCGACAGCGCGCACAAGCTCATCGGCATCGGCTAGGCCGCCACCGTTAACGCCAGTCCTGATGGCTGCTTGACACTATGGCGTTAACGCCATATCTCCCGGATAGCATTTTAGCACTCTCTGTTAACGAGTGCTAAGTGCTTATAAAGTATACACTTTCCAGTAAACGCACGCGCATAAGCGCCGACGAGGAAGCCATGGCCAAGACCAAGTTTCGTCCCCTGCACGACCGTATCGTCGTGCGCCGCATCACCGCCGAAGAGAAGACCAAAGGCGGCATCATCATCCCCGACACCGCCCAGGAAAAGCCCTCGCAGGGCGAAGTCATCGCCGTCGGCCCTGGCGGACGCGATGAATCCGGCAAGCTGATCCCGATCGATCTCAAGACCGGCGACAAGGTGCTGTTCGGCAAGTGGTCGGGCACCGAGGTCAAGCTCGACGGCGAGGAACTCCTGATCATGAAGGAGTCCGACATCATGGGCGTGATCGCCTGATCCCGAATTGAAACCAATTGGAGTAATCTGAAATGGCTGCCAAGGAAGTCAAATTCGCCGTCGATGCCCGCGACCGTATGCTGCGTGGTGTCGAGATCCTCGCCGACGCGGTGAAGGTCACACTCGGCCCGAAAGGCCGCAACGTCATACTCGACAAGTCATTCGGCGCCCCGCGTATCACCAAGGACGGCGTTACCGTCGCCAAGGAAATCGAGCTGGAGGACAAGTTCGAGAACATGGGCGCGCAGATGGTGCGCGAAGTCGCCCAGAAGACCAATGATCTGGCTGGCGACGGCACCACCACCGCCACCGTGCTGGCCGCCGCGATCGTAAAGGAAGGCGCCAAATCGGTGGCAGCCGGCATGAACCCGATGGACCTCAAGCGCGGCATCGACATCGCGGTCGCCGCCGTCGTCAAGGACATCGAGAAGCGCGCCAAGCCAGTCGGCTCCTCTGCTGAGGTCGCTCAGGTCGGCACCATCTCCTCGAACGGCGATGCCACCATCGGCAAGATGATCGCGCAGGCGATGCAGAAGGTCGGCAATGAAGGCGTCATTACCGTCGAGGAAGCCAAGGCGATGGAGACTGACGTCGAGATCGTCGAGGGCATGCAGTTCGACCGCGGTTATATCTCGCCCTACTTCATCACCAACGCCGAGAAAATGATCGCCGAGCTCGAGGACGCCTACATCCTCCTGCACGAGAAGAAACTCTCTGGCCTGCAGGCTATGCTGCCGCTGCTTGAGGCCGTGGTGCAGACCGGCAAGCCGCTCTTGATCCTGTCCGAGGACGTGGAAGGCGAAGCGATCGCCACCCTGGTCGTCAACAAGCTGCGCGGCGGCCTCAAAGTGGCGGCCGTCAAGGCGCCGGGCTTCGGCGACCGCCGCAAGGCCATGCTGGAAGACATCGCCATTCTCACCGGCGGCCAGCTTATCTCGGAAGACCTCGGCATCAAGCTCGAGAACGTCACCACGGCCATGCTCGGCCGCGCCAAGAAGATCGTGATCGAGAAGGAAAAGACCACCATCGTACACGGCGCCGGCAAGAAGGCCGACATCGAGGCCCGGGTGAACCAGATCAAGGCGCAGATCGAGGAAACCACCTCTGACTACGACAAGGAGAAGCTGCAGGAGCGGCTGGCGAAACTCGCCGGCGGCGTCGCTGTGATCCGTGTCGGCGGGGCGACCGAGATCGAGGTCAAGGAGAAAAAGGACCGCGTCGAGGACGCGCTCAACGCCACCCGCGCCGCGGTCGAGGAAGGCATCGTGCCGGGCGGCGGCGTAGCGCTGCTGCGCGCTAAGAAGGCGGTCGGCAAGCTGTCCAACGAGAACCCCGACGTGCAGGCCGGCATCAACATCGTGCTCAAGGCGCTGGAAGCTCCGATCCGCCAGATCGCCGAGAACGCCGGCGTGGAAGGCTCGATCGTGGTCGGCAAGATCCTGGACGAGAACTCGGAGACCTACGGCTTCGATGCCCAGGACGAGAAATACGTCGACATGATCAAAGCCGGCATCATCGATCCGGCCAAAGTGGTGCGCACCGCGCTGCAGGACGCCGGTTCGGTCGCCGGCCTGCTGGTGACCACCGAAGCGATGGTCGCCGAACTGCCGAAGGAGCCGGCCCCGGCTATGCCGGGCGGCGGCATGGGTGGCATGGGCGGCATGATGTAGGCCTGCCAGTACACTTGCAAATATAAAGGGCGGCCCTCGGGCCGCCCTTTTTTGCGGCCGTCGCTCAGTGATCGCTCGGCGGAATTTCAGCGTCGTCGGGCCGAGCAGCACGATGAGCTGCCCGCGGCGCTCCCAAGCCGTCACCTGAGTTAGCGCGGCGAGCGTGTCGGCGTCGGCCTGCATGCGTTCGGGCGTACACTGCCCTTCGCTCATGTATTGCGGCAATGCGTCCGGCAGCGGGCCGGACTCGATGCGAATTTCTTTATCGGCGAATGTGACGTGACCCGCCACAGTCTTGCACCAGAGGCCGACGGTGGCATGGCCGCTCTGCGTGACGTTGAGGATCGGCACACGCTTGACCGGACGCATCGGCACGGCGTCGAGCAGCAGTTCCCGATCAAACGGAAACGGATCGGCGGCACCGGCAAAACCGGCGCCGAGCACCAGCATAAGGCCGGCGGCAACACTGCAGACAATCGGGCCCGGGCCTACAAGCAGGCGCACAAAACTCATTGTTTTCTCCGGGTCGGCTGCCGCGGCTGCGGGGCCAGCACGCGTTGAAATGCAATCTCGCCGCCGTTTCGTCAAGCCGGTTTTGGGAATAGCATGCCAGCCGGCCGTGTTAGCATCACGCAAGAAACGGCCGGAAAAGTTTCATGGATCAGCGCATCATCGATCTTTATGATAGCCTCACGCACGGCGGCATCAACCGCCGCACGTTCCTCGATCGTCTAGCGGAAATCGCCGGCTCGAGCGCCGCGGCGCTGGCGCTGCTGCCGCTGCTGCAAAACGATTACGCGCGCGCTGCGATCATAGCGCCCGACGATGCGCGGCTCGCAATTGGTTCGGTGTCCTACGAGGCGGCGGGCGTGCGGATTAATGGCTATCTGGCGCGGCTCAAGGACAAAGCCAAACGCCCCGCGGTCATCGTCATCCACGAAAATCGCGGGCTCAATCCGCATATCCAGGACATTGCGCGTCGCATCGCGCTCGAGGGCTTCCTCAGCCTCGCAGTCGATATGCTTTCGCCGCTCGGCGGCACGCCGGCCGACGAGGACAAGGCGCGCGACATGATCGGTACGCTTAATGCCGACGAAACCGCACACCGCATCGCCGCGGCGCTGCCGTTCCTGCAGCGGCGTGAAGGTTCAGCCGGTGTTGTGGGTGCCGTCGGCTTCTGCTGGGGCGGCGGCATGGTCAATCGCGTCGCGGTGCTGTCGCCCGATCTCAAGGCCGGGGTCGCTTATTACGGCCTGCAGCCGCAAAGGGAACAGGTCAAATCCATCCGCGCACCGCTGCTGTTGCACTATGCCGGGCTCGACCAGCGCGTCAATGCCGGCATCCCAGCCTATGAGGCCGCACTCAAGGCCGACAACAAACGGTACACCATCTACGTCTACCCGAACGTCAATCACGCCTTCAACAACGACACGTCAAACCGCTACGACAAGCCGGCGGCTGATCTCGCCTGGAGCCGCACCATCGCCTTCCTCGAAGCGACCCTCGGAGCGCCGGCGTAAAAACCGGGTGGCGCGCCCGCACGCTCAGCGCTAAATGCTTTGTTATAATCGGAGGACGACATGGCGGACGCAGTCACGGCATTGATCGGCGCGGTCATCATGATCGGCTATATGTTCTTGATCGCGGCCAAGCTCGCCGCGCCGCCGCTTTGGATTTGCGTCTTGATCGGTCTCGCGCTGATGCTGTGGGGCTTCTGGGGCGACGATTGGAAGCCGGTCGTCAAGCGCGACCAAAAATAACGCCGATGGCCGCGGCAGCCGAATCGATTAGCCGAGTTTCGAAATTAGCCAATTCGCCGTGCGCAGCAGCCGCGCATCGTCGCCGGCCGGGCCGACGAGCTGCACGCCGAGCGGCATGCCGCCTTCGCCGCCCAAGAGCGGCAGCGACACCGCCGGTAAGCCGGTCAGCGACCACAGCGTGTTGAATACAGGATTTCCGGTGGCGTTGCCCTTGGGCGCGACACCGGGCGCGGACGGCGTCAGGATAGCGTCATACTGCTTGAATATCTCGCCGATGCCGGCGGCATAGCGCGGCGCGGCTGCGCGCGCGGCAAGATAACGCACCGCACTCACCTCGCGACCCTTGGCAAGCAGATCGCGCAACTGCTGGCTCGATATGTCACCACCTCGGTCTACGACCTCGCCGAGATTATGGGCCATGTCGGCGGCCATGATCACGCGCTGGTCGTCCCAGGCCGTGACATAGGCGTCAGGCAGGTCGACCGCCACCGCAGCCTCCCCCATGCGCCTGACCAACTCCTCGAAAGCCGCGCGCGTCCCTTCGTCCGCCTTGCCCCACATCGGCGTGCGCACGAAAGCTAATTGCGGCGGCATCGGCGGCTCTTCGAGCAAGGTCTCGAGGAAGGCCGGCGCCGCTACCGCCCGCGTGTCGCTGTCGTTCTCGTCGTAACCGACGAGCGCTTCCAGGATCAGCGCCGCATCGGCGAGCGTACGCGCGAACACGCCGACATGGTCGAGCGCCTTCGACAGGATCAGCGCGCCGTGGCGCGAGATGGCGCCGTGCGTCGGCTTGATCCCGTAGACGCCGCAGAACGAAGCCGGCCGGATCACCGATCCGTTGGTCTGCGAACCAACCGCAAGCGGCACCATGCCGGCGGCCACAGCTGCCGCCGAACCGGAGGACGAGCCGCCCGGCGTGCGTTCGAGATCGTGCGGATTGCGCGTCGCCCCGGCGTGGAAATAAGCGAACTCGGTGGTCACCGTCTTCCCGATGATCACCGCTCCGGCGGCACGGAGCCGTGCCACCGCCGCACAGTCGCGCATCGGCTGGCGGCCCTTAAGCAAAGGCGACCCACATTCAGTCTTGTAGTCGGCGGTGTCGAAAATGTCCTTGATCGCCACCGGCACACCGTGCAGCGCACCGAGCGGCTTGCCGTTGCGCCGATGCTCGTCGAGCGCGCGCGCTTGGCGCAGCGCCTCGTCCGGGTCGAGGTGCACGAAAGCATGGACCTTGCCGTCAACTGCCTTGATCCGTTCCAGGCAGGCGCCGACATAGTCTTCCGAACTCATGTTGCCGCCGGCAATCCGTTCGGCGGCTTCAATGGCGGTCAGTCCTGACAAATCGATGTCCGACATTAGTGATAGATCTTGCTGGGCAGCCAAAGCGCGCGATGCCCGGGAAGATGTACACCAACGTCATCGACAGGAACACCATGAATACGAAGAGCAGCGCGCCGGCGAAAATCTGGTTTAGCCGCGCCTGTGGCGGCGACATACCCTTGAGATAATAGGCCGCCATGGCCATGGGCGGCACTTGCCAACCGAAAGGGCTGCGGCATCCAACGTGACGCAGCCGCGCGGACGCAACGCAAATTGTCTCCGTCAGGCGGGCGAGCCGTGCTGCTCCCAATTCTCTGCACTGGCACCAGCCAACGCCCGCACCCGCTCCTCGTCTTTGGCAAATTCGGCGGCGGCCCCTGAATAGACCACCTTGCCGTCGTCGAGCACGTAGGCGCGGTCGGCGATCTCGACGGCAGCGCGGACGTTCTGCTCCACCAGCAGCACCGAGATTCCCTGCTCTCGCGCCGCCGCGACAACCTTGAACACCTCTTGGACGATCAACGGCGCAAGACCTTGGCTGGGCTCGTCGAGCAGCAACAGCTTGGGGTTCAATAGCAGCGCGCGGGCGATAGCTAGCATCTCCTGTTCGCCGCCCGAAAGCTGCCGGCCCTTGTTGGTCTTGCGCTGCCCGAGGCGTGGGAAAAGTTCGTAGATGCGGGAAATCGTCCACGGCCCGGGCCGTTCGAGCGGGACTTTAAGATTTTCCTCGACCGTGAGGTTGGCGAAGATGCGCCGGCCTTCCGGCACGTAGCCGACGCCGAGCGCGGCGATGCGATAGGCCGGCCAGTCGGTGGTGGCATGGCCGAAGATGCGCACGGCGCCTTCGCGCGCATGGGTCAAGCCCATCAGGCTGCGCAGCGTGGTGGTCTTGCCGGCGCCGTTGCGGCCGAGCAGCGCGACGATTTCGCCCTCGCGCACCTCCAGCCCGACGCCGTGCAGGATATGGCTCTTGCCGTAGAAGGTATGCAGGCCTTCCGCCTCGAGCGCGACGTTGCTCATGCCGCCTTCCCCAGATAAGCCGCCTGCACCGTTTCATTGGCGGCGATGTCCTGCGGTGTGCCCTCGGCCAGCATCTTGCCCTCGGCCAGCACCATGATGCGGTCAGCCAGATGAAAGACAACGCGCATGTCGTGCTCGATCAGCACAATGGTCAGTTTCTGGTCGTGGTGCAGTTTCCGGATCAGCTGCGTAATGTCGTAGGTTTCCTGGTCGCCCATACCGGCGGTCGGCTCGTCGAGCAGCAACAGGCGCGGCTTGAGCGCCAGCGCCATCATGATCTCGGTCGCGCGCTGGTCGCCATGGGCCAGTTCGCCGACCAACCGGTCGGCTTTGTCGGCCAGCCCGCTCATGTCGAGCAAATCCGTTACCCGTGCCCGGATTTCGCCGTCGCCGTCCTTTGACAGCCACGGGCTGAGCCGGTAGCCGGCTGTAACTTCGACCGCGGTACGCAGATTTTCCCGCACGCTGAGCTCGGGAAAAACCTCGGTGATCTGGAAGGTGCGCGCGATGCCGCGCCAGACGCGGCGCGCCGGCAGCAGACTCGAAATGTCCTCGTCGGCGAAAATGATCTTGCCCGAGGTCTGCGTCAGAAACCCGCTGATCATGTTGAAGAAGGTGGTCTTGCCGGCACCGTTCGGGCCGATAATAGCGCGCAATTCGCCCGGCTCGACGATCAACGACACGTCATCAACAGCGATCAGACTGCCGAAATGCTTGGATACATTTTCGACGCGCAGCAATGTCATGACGCCACCTTCCTGCGGATCATACCGAGCACGCCGCGCGGGAAGAACAGCACGACCAAAATGAAGAACAGGCCGATAAACGATTCCCAGTTCTCGGTCATGCTCGACAGGTAATCGCGCAACACCACATAGATCGCCGCGCCGATCAACGGACCCCAGAACGAGCGCATGCCGCCGAGCACGGCCATGATCACGAAGTCGCCCGACTGAGTCCAGTACAGGGCGCGCGGATCGACGAAGTTGTTGAGCAGCGCGTAGAGCGCGCCGGCGAGGCTGACGAAGCAGCAGGAGATCACCCAGGACATCCAGATATGCTGGTCGACGGGGATGCCGAGAAAGCGGGCGCGGCGTTCGTTTTCGCGGATGGCGATCAACGTGCGGCCGAACGGCGAGCGCAGCAGCCATGCCATCACAGCCGCGGCAATGCCGAACAACGCCAATACGAAGTAGTAGAACGCGCCGGCGTTATTCTGAATGTCGATGGTCGTAAAGCCGAGATGCAATGGCTGGCGCGTCCAGCCGGTGAGGCCGTCGTCGCCGCCTGTCACCGTATTCCATCGGAAAGCGATGAAGTAGAACACTTGGCCGAAGGCGATGGTGACCATGGCGAAATAGACGCCGCGCAGGCGGATGATCAGCGGGCCTATAATCGCGGCTGCGATCGTGCCGACCACGACGCCGACGACGATACCGAGTGCGGTGCTCGGTTCCAGATAGCGAATGGTCATGGCGGCGCCGTAGGCACCGAGGCCGAAATAAGCTGCATGGCCGAAGGACAGCACCCCGGTGTAGCCAAGCAAAAAGTTGAGCGCCATCGCTGCGAGACCGAGCACGACGACCTGAGTGCCGAGTTGGACATAGCCGCCGACATACGGCAGCCAGAACGGCATCGCGAGCAGCAATAGCCAGACGATGATGTTCTGGGTCTGCTTGTTGAATTCGACAGCGTTCACTAGAAGCGGCCCTCCTCGCCGAGAAGACCGTGCGGCCGCACCAGCAAGACCGCGGCCATCATAACGTAGATGACCGCCTCGGAAGCCGAAGGAAAGAACACGGTGGTAACGCCCGAAGCGACGCCGATCAGCAAGCCGCCAAGCAAAGTACCCGGCAAGCTGCCCAGTCCGCCGACGATGATGGCGACGAAGCTCGGCATGATCAGCGAGGCGCCGATGGTCGGCTGCAACCCGAGCTGGCCTACCGCTAGCACCCCGGCAAGGCCGGCAAGGTAAATGCCCAGGCCGAAATTCATGTTTCGCAACACGCGCACATTGACGCCGAGCACCGAAACCGTTTCGAGATCGAGGGTGCCGGCTCGGATGCGGATGCCGAGACGGGTCCAGTTGAGAATCGCGAACAAGCCGATGACCGCGATGGCGACGACCGCCACCATGAACATCCGATATCCGGTGAGGAAGAAATAGTCATTCGACAGCGGCGTCATCAGCCAGCCTGGCACCTGAAACGGCAAGCTTTGGGCGCCCCAAATAAAGCGCGTGCCATCCTCGATGATAAAAGCAAGCCCAAAGGTCAGCAGCAGGCTGTAGAGCGGATCGCGGCCATAGAGGCGGCGGATGAGCACTCGCTCGACAGCGACGCCGATGACCGCGGTCAAGACCGGCGCGAGGATCAAGGCTCCCCAAAATCCGACATAGGGGATCATCGTGAAGGCGAGATAGCCGCCGATCGCGAGGAACCCGCCATGGGCGAAATTGATCACCCCGGACAGGTTGAGGATGAGCGACAGGCCGAGCGCCATCAGCGCATAGAACGCGCCGACGATCAGGCCATTGAAAACGTTGAACAGGACGACTTGTGCCATGGGGCGGTGCTTTAGCGATGCGGTGCTTCATTAAATACGGTATGGGATGGCCGCGCGGGAAGCGGGCGCATCGGCGGCAAACCGGACGGTTATTACGATCCCCTTCTTAAAACCGGCAACCGGGCGCCGCAATGCGGCGCCCGGAATGTCCGATTTCCCTTAGGCCGGCCACGTCATCTTGCAGCCGGTCTCTTCGAGGGTGCCCGCGATGTCGGCGCCCTTGACGACGTTGGTGACCTTGAACAGGTCATCCGGCGCGCTGCCTTTCGCCTGGGCATTGCCGACGAAGAGATTCGGGATGAGCTGATTCTGGCCGGCGCGGTAGAAGGCGCCGTCCGGCATCAGTGCGATCTCCGGCGGCAGCTTGAAGCCCTGCAGCGCCTTGGCCATCTTCACGGCATCGAGCGACTTCGCCGCGTTGCCGGCGTGAGCGCAGGTCCAGGTCGAGGCATAGCCGAACCAGGTGCGCGCGGTCGGCACGCGGCCGGTCTTTTTCTTGATATCGGCGACGAATTCCGCGACGTGCGGCACGCCCGGCTGGTTCCAGTACCACTCGAACACCCAGGTGCCGATGCGCGCTTCCGGCGGCAGACCTTCGAGCGGCTCCAGTTCCTGCTGGGCGCCGGCGAGGTGGACCTTCTTGTCGAGGCCGAACTGCACCGCCTGCTTGAGGGCGTTGATCATGTCGTCGCCCTGCACCAGGAAGATGATGACGTCCGGCTTCGCCGCCTGCGCCTTGATCAGGTAGGACGAGAAATCGGTGGTGCCGAGCGGCGTCAGGTCGCCGCCGACGCGTGTGCCGCCGAGCTTGGTCGACGCCTTGACCATGCCGGCCTCAAGCGTGTGGCCGAAGGCGTAGTCGGGCGTGATGTAGTACCACTTCTTGCCGTAGTCCTTGATCAACGTGCCGGCCACGGCGTTCGCTTCCATCTGCGTCGTGTTGCAGACGCGGAACACGTTCCAGTGGCACGATGGTGCCGGTGACCGCGTCGGTGTGGCCGCCGGGCACGACGTGCAGCACGCCCTTCTCGCTGGAGACGCCCGCCATGGCCATCGCGAGGGCCGAGTTCACGTTGCCGAGCAGGAAGTTGATCTTGTCGCGGTCGATCAGCTTGCGCGCCTTCTGCACCGCGGTTGCGGCGTCGCCCGAGGTCGAGTCCTCGACCAGAAGTTCGGCCTTGCGGCCAAGGATGCCGCCCTTGGCGTTGATCTGTTCGATCGCGAGCTGGCAGCCGATCAGTTCGTTCTTGCCGACCGCGGCATAGGTGCCGGTCAGCGGGTTGTCGAGGCCGATCTTCACTTCGTCGGCCGCCCAGCTGGTGACGACGAAGGGCGAGGCGATTTGCGCGACGCCGGCCAGCGCCGCCGTCTTGATCACCGTGCGACGATCAATACGGTTTGAAAGCTTATCCGAAGCCATTTTGTGTTCCTCCCGAGGACTTTTTGAGCCGAATTTTTTGGAAGACAAGCGCGCCGTCGCAGCGCCAAATATGACCGGCCGCGCGATTGCCTGCCCCCCTGCACACTAAGATGCGGCAATGATCGGAAGCAAGGCTTGGCCAAATTTCCAGCGTATTTTTTCACATTCGGTGCGTGGGGAATGGCCCACAAAGTTAAATTGTCGAGGCTCAACTTTGGTCTAAAGAGCGACCTTTATATGATGATTCAATTGATGTTTTCCTTCCGGATGCCAATAGACATGTCGTGCGGCCGAGCAAAATTAGGCACAATCATCGCATCGCCGCCATGAGTCGCTGCCAGCAGTTTTCACCGTAACGCGCACCGCACTGCAAACCCGCGCAAGCAGGAGACCATCGTGAAAGGCATATTCTCGAGGCTCGCCATCGTTTGGCGAATTGCCAGTCCTTATTTCAGCGCGGAGGATCGTTGGCCGGGCCGCATTCTGCTGGCGGCGGTGATCGCCATCGAACTGTCGATCGTCGGCATCACCGTGCTGATCAACGAGTGGAATGCCCGCTTCTACAATGCGCTGCAGGACCGGAACTGGAACGCCTTCGTCTACCAGCTCGGGTTTTTCTGCGTGCTGGCGACGATCTACATCCTGCTCGCCGTCTATCAGCTCTACCTCAATCAATGGCTGCAGATCCGCTGGCGGCGCTGGCTGACCGCAAGCTATCTCGACCACTGGATGGAGGGTGCCAATCACTATCGCATGCAGCTCCTGGGCGACGCCGCCGACAACCCGGACCAGCGCATCTCGGAAGACATCGGGCAATTCATCGCCTTGACGCTGTCGATCGGCCTGCAACTGCTCAATTCTTGCGTCACGCTGTTCTCGTTCATGATCATTTTGTGGTCGCTGTCGGCGGCGGCGCCGCTGCACGTGTTCGGGGTCGGCTTCGATATTCCGGGCTACCTGTTGTGGGCGGCGTTGATCTATGCCTGCATCGGCACGGCATTCACACATCTGATCGGCAGACCGTTAATCGCGCTTAATTTCCAGCAGCAGCGCTACGAAGCTGATTTCCGGTTCAATCTGGTGCGGGTGCGCGAGCACTCCGAACAGATCGCCCTGCTCGACGGCGAACGGGCGGAGCGCGACCGCCTGCTGATGCGGTTCGGCAATGTCGTCGGCAATTGGCTCGCGATCATGTCGCGGCAGAAAAAGCTGACGTTCTTTACCGCCAGCTATGCGCAGGCCTCTGTGGTGTTCCCATTCGTCATGGTGAGCCCGGCCTATTTCGCCAACGCGATCCAGCTTGGGGGTTTGATGCAGACGGCGAACGCATTCGGCCGCGTCCAGGAAGCGCTGTCGGTATTCGTGAGCCTGTACCGCAGTCTCGCGGAATGGAGCGCGGTCATCGAGCGCCTGTCCGGCTTCGATGCGTCGGTGGCCACCGCCCGTGCGGTCGCGGTGACGCCGCCGGCGATCGGAATTGCGGCCGGCGCAACAGCGGCGGTCTCGTTCAAGGACCTGGCGGTGCGGCTGCCGGACGGTGCGCCTTTGGTCAACGCCAGCGACCTCTCGATCGGCCTGGGCGAGCGGGTGCTGGTGAGCGGCCCGTCCGGCGCCGGCAAGTCCACGTCTATTCCGTGCGCTGGCCGGCATCTGGCCGTTCGGCGCCGGCACGATCACGGTGCCGAAAAATGCCCGGCTGATGATCCTGCCACAGCGGCCTTACTTCCCGATCGCGCCCTTGGCCGCCGCAGTCGCTTATCCGGCGGAGCCTGGCGCCTTCGATTCCGCCCAGGTCGCGGAGCTCATCGCCGCGGTCGGTTTGCCGGCCTTGGCCGCACGGATCGAGGAAGAAGCGCATTGGAACCGTATGCTGTCGCTCGGCGAGCAGCAGCGGCTCGGCATCGCCCGCGCGCTCCTGCACGCGCCCGACTATCTGTTTCTGGATGAGGCCACCGCCTCGCTCGACGAGCCGTCCGAAGCCGCGCTCTATCATCTGCTGCAGCAACGGCTTGCAGCCGCTACCATTGTGTCGATCGGGCACCGCTCAACGCTCGCAGCGTTCCATCGCCGCCGGCTGTCGTTCAGCCGCGAGGGCGATCGCTACTGGGTGCGCGAGGGCAGCCTGGCGCCGGTGGCGTAACGACGGCGCCGCGGCCGATGTCCTGCTTGCGCGCTGAATCATCCGCGTCATGCCGGCACAAAAAGAGCGGCGGCTCGCTAAGAGCCGCCGCCCGTTTAAGCCAAAGAGGCAGTGGTTGGCTTATTTAAGCGCCGAAAACGAGGTGTCGAACTTGAGGGTCGCGACGAAGGTCGAACCAGCCAGGTCCTTTGCACCAAAAGCAGTCGGGGCAAGGAAAACACCATGTTTGTCGGTGTCCCAGTAGCGCAGATCGAGCGTAACAGCCTTGTAGTTGAAGTCGAGACCGACATCCCAGTAAGTGTACCCACTGACGGTAGGACACGCGCCGACTCCGTGAGTGCAATCGTACCCTTGGTAGCCAAGCTCCGGATTGAGCGAAATCGTGACGTCAGTTACCGGATGCCACGGCAGGGTGATGACCGCATTTCCTGAGTAGTAATAGGCGGTTTTGCTGCCCGTAATCAGGTAACCGTCATTGAAATTATTGCCGCCGTCGATTATCGCGCCGACGGTCAACCAATCCGTGAACTTGTAGGACGGCTTGGCGTAGAATTCGCCGTAGCTGCCATAAGCGTTCCCGTTCACGGTCCCGTCCGGATATTCATAGTAGACGTATCCGAGGTCGAGACCGAAGTTCCCGAAGGTCAAACGTGCGCCGCCGGAGATATCAAGCTCGGCATCGGCATTGTAGGTCGCCAAGCTCGAGCCCCAGAGGCCGGCATAAAGCTTCAGCCAGTCGGTGGCGGTGTAGTCGACTTCGAAGTAACCCTGCGCAGCCGGCTTGCGATTGGACTGGGAGATCCCGCGCAGTTCGTAATTGGTGGTGAACGCCGTGCCGAACAATACGTCCCACGGACTCGCCGCGGCAGCCGGTGCGGCCGGTGCGGCCTTCACTGGCATATCGGCAGCAAACGCCGGCGCGGCCGCAGTCATTGCGAGCGCAGCTACTACCGACAAAACAACTTTTTTCATTGACCCTGCCCCTTTTCGGTTCGATCGGCCTTCGGCCGATATACTTCGCGTAACCCTCTTGCGGTCCAAATCCGGCAGCGATCCCCGGACCGCAAAAGAACCCGCCTTCACCGGCAAATCTACATCTCTGCGGACCTCTTTCAGCAAGCCAAAAACGGTAGCAATTGCTGCCTTTTTAGGCGATTTGGCCTTTTGATGACAGAATGAAAAACAGTGTTGCGATAAAGTCACAATTTTGAACCTTAAAACCCTATTCTGTCGCACCATTCGGGCCAGCAAGGATCAATTTCGCGGCCTCGATAATGGGTCTGTGAATAACTCCCTGCAGGCGGCCTAAGCCTCAGTCATACAAAGAAAATCTGGCGCCCACCGGGTGTCCGGCAGGCGCCAGAGAATAAACGAACGTTAATCGCTCAGGCCGCCGCCTTTTTGCGGTTGGCATCGAGTCGCGCGTCGACCAGTGCCACTATCGCGTCGAGGGTCGGGTGGCTGAGCCCTTTTTGCCGGCCGATCAGCTGCACGAGCTTGTCGGCGCGCTCGATGTTGGGCGCGCCGTTCTGTAACGCGCGCGCGGCTGAGGCCGGACGCGTGAGCGATTGCGCGGCGGCGGCATATTTCTCAAACGGCACAAGGTCGTTCGGATTGGCGCCGAGTTTCACGCACAGATCGTTGACGAAATTGTAGACCGAGCGCGACTCCTCGAGATTGGAATGCACCGCCTCTTGCGCGGTGCGCATGCCATCGGCGGTGATGCAGCGATAATTGCCGGCACACAGCATCGCCCACTTGGCGAGCGGCACGAAGATAGAATTCGTAGACCCGCAGCTTCACCGGCAATTCGATCTTGCCTTCCGGCGCGTCGAAGCGCGCAGCTTCGACGTCCTTCTCCAGCTTGCGTACGATCGCGGTGTCCTGCTCGCTGTCGAAACGCGCGCATTTGAAATTCGTCGGCAGCGTCACCAGCAGTTCGTTCGCCTTCCCGTCCGGCGGACGGATCGCCTGCGGGTCCGGGCTGTTGAGCGTGATCTTCTTGGGATCCACCGAATCCCACACACGCGGATCGGTATAGGCCGCTTCCAGCGCTTTGTAGTCGAGGCCAGGAATCCGCTTGATGTAGGGCAGTGGCGGCATGTTCATGATCGACATGCATGGCACCCGCGACTTGCCGACCGCATCGAGCAGCTCGCGTACGCCGGGCGAACGATATTGCGGTTCCTGCATGCAGAGGCCGACCAAATCGTAATCTCGCGGATTGACGCCGGTCGCGGGACCGGCCGTCACTTTGCCCGGCAGCTTGCGTGATTCCAGCAGCACCGGTTCGCTGCGGCCGCGCACCGGCAAACGAACTTTGAAGCCCTCGGCGTTGATCAGATCGGCTTCCGCCGGCAGGCAGACAAGGTGGATCGAGTGTCCGCCGAATAGCAGTTTGGAAGCGAGCAGCGAGCCGTAAGACGCCCCCATGAGCAGAATCTTATATGTCTTCGGTTTCGACGCAGCCGCTTTCTTGGGTGCGGTTTTCCTGGCAGCCGGTTTCTTCGCCTTGGGTTTGACGGCCTTGGCCTTTCGGACGGCCTTCTTGACCGGGCGCTTCGTTTTCGTTTTTGGCCTACGCGCAGTGGCGCGTTTCGTTTTCTTCACTTTGGATTTCCGCTTCTTCGTTTTCTTAGCCATGATAATTTCTCCCGGTTCACTGGGCCGTTTCAGCCATAAGCTCCGGAGCCTGCGCTCCGATCTCCGTTAAACCTTCCGGCACCGGACCGCCGGTCGCCCAGTCGAGCAATTCAACCGTGTGCACGACCGGAATGGCTGTGCCGGCAGCGATTTGGGTGATGCAGCCGATATTGCCCGCCGCGATCACATCCGGCTTGAGCCGTTCGATATTGCTAACCTTGCGTTCGCGCAAGCGCTCCGCCAGCGCCGGCTGGAGAATATTGTAGGTCCCTGCCGAGCCGCAGCACAAATGCCCTTCCGGCACATCTTTGACCACGAAGCCGGACTTGCAAAGCAATTCTTTCGGCACTTGCGTCACCTTCTGCCCGTGCTGCAGCGAGCATGCCGCGTGATAGGCGACCGTGAGCGGCCGCGCCGCCCGGCCGGCCGGAATATCGAGTGTCGCGAGGTATTCGGTCACGTCCTTGGCGAGTTCGGCGATGCGCGCGGCCTTGGCCGCGTAAGCCTGATCCGTACGCAGCATAAAGCCGTAGTCCTTCACGGCGGTTCCGCACCCCGACACCGTGATCAGGATGGCGTCGAGCCCGGCGCCATCGATTTCGCGCGTCCAGGCGTCGATATTATTGCGCGCCAGCGCCAGTGCCTGTTGCTCATGGCCCATGTGATGTGGAAGCGAGCCGCAGCAGGCCTCGCCGGCGGCGACCACCACCTCGATGCCATGGCGGTTGAGCAGGCGGATGGCGGCCTCGTTAGTCGCCGGCGCCAGCACTGGACCGATACAGCCCGACAGCAGCGCCACCCGGCCGCGGCGTTCGCCCTGCGCCGCATAGACCTTGCCGGTGCGCTCGCCCGGCGACGCCAACTTGTGGCGCGGCATCAACCGCAGCATGGCTGCGATCCGTTTCAAGCCCATCGCTTGCAGCATGCCTGCGAACGGCTTGGCGATCAATCCCGCCACTACCGCCAGCCGGAACAATCCCGGATCGGGCAGCACGCGCGCGAGCAGCCCGCGCATGGCGCGGTCGGCGAGCGGCCGCTTGTAAGTTTTTTCGATGTGGTCGCGGGCGTGGTCGACCAGATGCATGTAATGCACGCCGGACGGGCAGGTGGTCATGCAGGAGAGGCAAGACAGACAACGGTCGATATGCTTGACCACGTCGCGCGTCGCCGGCCGGTTCTGCTCGAGCATGTCCTTGATCAGGTAGATGCGCCCGCGAGGGCTGTCGAGCTCGTCGCCGAGCAGCACATACGTCGGGCAGGTGGCGGTGCAGAAGCCGCAATGCACGCAAGCGCGCAGAATTTTTTCCGCTTCCGCGACTTGCGGATCGTTCAACTGCGCGAGGGTGAAATTGGTTTGCATGCGGCTCTTGCTTCATTCACTCCGACAACCGCGCGTGGCCCGCGAGGGTCGCGTGGTCCATGCGATGCAGCGCGTCGCAGATTTCCGCCGGCAAATGACCGGGCCCGCGGCAGCGTTGCGCCGCAACCGCTCCTGCAGCGCCGAACACGGCAAGTGCGGCCACGGCGGCGTTGGCGCGGCGGCCGCACCGCGGTAAAGGCCGCGCTCACCGCGCTGAGCGAGCAGCCGAGCGCGGTCGATAACGGCATCAGCGCGTGGCCGCTGTGCACGGCGACCAGCGCCGTCCCGTCGCTGACATAATCGGTCGCGCCGGTGATCGCCACGACGCAGCCGGCGCGCCGCGCCAACGCCGCCGCGAGAAGTCCGGTCGCGCCGCAGCCGACCGGATCGAGCACCCAGGGCTTGCCGAGTGCAATGGCGCGTTTGACGGTAAGCCGCATGGCATCGACCCACGGCGGCGAGAGCGTGCCGATATTGACGGCCAGAGCATCCGAGATGGCGATGAAGTCCTCGACCTCTTCGGCCGCATGCACCATGGCAGGAGAAGCGCCGAGCGCCAGCAGCACGTTGGCCGACACAGTCATCGCTACGTAATTGGTGATGTTCTGCACCAGCGGGCGGCGCGCGCGCAGGTCTTCCAGCGCCGCGTAAACGTCATCGATGGTCATCACACCCGCCATGTCACACGCCCGCCCACATGCGGCCGGAATTGAGCACGCCTTTGGGATCGAAGCCCTCCTTCACGCGCTTGCTCAAGGCCCGCAAGTTCGCCTCCTGCGGCTCGAACACGTCGACCGCCGCACGCACCGCGGCCGGCGCACGGACCAGCGTGGCGTGGCCGCCGACGGTCTTGACGGCGGCGCGGATCGCAGCGGCGCCCGGCTCGTCGGCGAACGGCATCGCCACCCACAGCAGACCGCCAGCCCAGTCGTAGAACATCTGCGCCGCCGGCGTGATCGTCGCCGCAATGACGTGGCCTTTGCTGGGCGCGGTCGAGATGCGCCAAAGCGGCCGCGCCAGCGCCGCCTCGGCGGCAAAGGGCTTCACTTGCCGCATACTGGCCCAAAGGGCACGCGATTCTTTTTCGTCGAGCAATGCCACCGGGCCGAACGGCTTCATCAGCGTGGCCAGCGCCTCCTTGCGGTGCTTGACGGAGGGCGCAAAACCTTCCAGCCGCAACGCGGTCGAGGCTTCCGGCTTCGGCAAGCCGTCGAAATAGGACGCCACATGATCGGGCAGATGCGCCGCGCCTGATACGTCACAGGCCGAGCCCATGGCCGCAGCCATGGCGGCACAGGCACGCGCGTCGTCGAGACCTTCGACCAGCACGGTCGCCTCGGCCTCAGCCTTGGGCAGCACCTTCACCGTGACGTCGGTCATCGCCGCCAGCGTGCCCCAGGAGCCGGCGAACAATTTGCAAAGGTCGTAGCCGGTCACGTTCTTCACCACGCGGCCGCCCGACTTGACGGTTTCCGCGCGGCCGGTGACCGCGGTCACGCCGAGGAAGTGATCGCGCGCGGCGCCGGCCTTGATGCGGCGCGGGCCGGAAAGATTCGCCGCGATGGCGCCACCGATGGTGCCCTGTCCGGCGGCACCGCCAAGAAGAGGCCCGTAGTCCATCGGCTCGAAATCGAGCCGCTGGCCGTTATCGTCAAGAAGTTTCTCGATCTCCGTGAGCGGCGTGCCGGCCTTGACCGACAGCACCAGTTCTTCCGGCTCGTACAAGGTGACGCCGGAAAGGCCCGACAGATCGAGCGTAAAGTCGGTCTGGCTCGGCCGTCCGATGGCGCGTTTCGAGCCCTGCCCCACGAGCTCCAACGCCTTGTCGTCGCCGAGCGCCCAGCGCACGGCCTCCTCGACCTCCTTGGCGTCACGGGGTTTCAACGTATCGGTCATGTCATTCCGCCGCACGGGCTTCGCGCGCAGAAGCGAAGGCAGGCATGATCTCGCGCGCGAAACGCCGCAATTGCTCCTTACCGCCGGAGACCGTGAACAAGACGTAGCCGACGCCGGCCGCTTGCAGCGCCTCCAGCATCGCTGCAATCTCGTCGGGCGTGCCGAACATCGCGTATTCCTCGGTGGCGCCGGCCTTGTCGGCATAGGCCAGCACGTGCGAACCGCTCTTGGCGTCGGGTGTGCGGGAAACCGCCACGGTACGTTGCGTGTAAGCCGCCTGGCGCTTGAGCGCCTCGTCGCGGTCGGCACGATCCTTGGCGATATAGAGCTGACGCGCGACCGTCACCTGCATCGGGTCGAAGGAAAGCCCGTTCGTCTCGCGCTCGGCCTTGTAGATGGCAATGCGTTCGCCGAGCGTTTGCGGCGAGGCGTATTGGTCGAGGATCAGATTGAAGCCGCGCGCGGCGGCGCGCTTGATCGAATGCGGGTTGCCGGCGGCGACCCACAACGGCGGATGCGGCTTTTGCGCCGGCGGCGGTTCGACCACGATGTCGTCGAAATTCCAGAAGCCGCCATGATGCGAGAATCGCGTGCGCGTGGTCCAGGCTTGGCGCATCAACGCCAGCGCTTCCTCGAAGCGGGCTTCCGCCTCCTCCGGCGCAATGTTGAAACCCTTGAACTCGCTGTGGCGATAGCCCTTGCCGATGCCGAAATCGAAGCGGCCGTCCGAAACGAGGTCGAGCGTCGCCGCCTGCTCGGCCAGTAGCACCGGATTGTGCCAGGGCAGCACGATCACCGCGGTGCCGAGCCGCAGCGTCTTGGTGCGCATGGCGAGCGCCATCAGCAGCATCAGTGTGGCGGAAACCTGATTCCAGCCGGTGAAATGATGCTCGACCGAGAAGCTTGAATGGAAGCCAAGCGCCTCCGCCTCGACATTGAAGTCGAGATAGTCGCGGAAGCCCTGCCCGGTTTCCGGGCCAAGGTTATTGCTGTCGGCTTTGGGCGAACAGAACAGACCGAAACGCATCAATTAAAACCTCGGAATATCTGGGAACGGCAGCTTGCCGCCGGAGATGTGCAGGCGGCCGAGTTCGGCGCAGCGGTGCAAGCTAGGAAACATCTTGCCGGGATTGAGCAGACCCTTGGCGTCGAAGGCGCACTTCACGCGCTGCTGCGCGTTGAAGTCGATCTCGGAAAACATCATCGGCATGAGGTCGCGTTTCTCCACGCCAACACCGTGTTCGCCGGTCAGCACGCCGCCGACCTCGACGCAAAGTTTCATGATCTCCGCGCCGAATGCTTCCGTCTTTTCCAATTCACCCGGCTTGTTGGCGTCGTAAAGAATAAGTGGATGCAGATTGCCATCGCCAGCGTGGAATACGTTGGCGCAGCGCAGCCCGTATTTCTCCGACATTTCCTTCATGCGCTTGAGCACCAGCGGCAGTTTGCCGCGCGGGATGGTCGGGTCGACGCAATAGTAGTCCGGCGAGATGCGGCCGGCCGCCGGAAAGGCCGCCTTGCGTCCTGCCCAGAAGAGGAGGCGCTGCTGTTCGGAGGTCGAGGCCCGGACCGAGACCGCATGGCATTTGCTGGCGATGATTTCGATGCGCTCGATCAGATCGTCGGCCTCGGCCGCCGGCCCGTCGACCTCGACGATCAGCAAGGCCTCGACATCGAGCGGATAGCCGGCATGAACGAATTCCTCCACCGCGGCGATCGCCGGTTTGTCCATCATCTCCATACCGCCGGGAATGATGCCGGCGCCGATGATGCGCGAGACGCATTCGCCGGCGTCTTCGTTCGACGGAAAGCCGATCAGCACCGCGCGCGCCGTCTCCGGCTTCTTCAGGATACGCACGGTCACCTCGGTGACGACGCCGAGCAGGCCTTCCGAGCCGGTGATCAGCCCGAGCAAGTCGTAGCCTTCGGAATCGAGATGCTTGCCGCCGATGCGCAGCACCTCGCCGGTGATCAGCACGATCTCGCAGCCGAGCACGTTGTTGGTGGTCATGCCGTATTTCAGGCAGTGCACGCCGCCGGAATTCTCCGCGATATTGCCGCCGATGGTGCAGGCAATCTGCGAGGACGGATCGGGCGCGTAGTAGAAACCGGCATGCGCCACCGCGTTCGACACCGCGAGATTGGTGACGCCGGGCTCGACCACCGCGACGCGGTTGTCGAAGTCGATATCGCGAATACGATTGAACTTGGCCATGCCGAGCAGCACGCCGTCGGCGAGCGGCAGCGCGCCGCCGGAGAGCGAGGTGCCCGCCCCGCGCGGCACCACCTTGATACCCTCGTCGTGGCAATAGCGCAGTACCTGCGCCACCTGTTCGGTGGTCTCCGGCAGCACCACAACCATGGGCAGCTGGCGGTAGGCGGTGAGCCCGTCGCTCTCGAACGGTCGCATTTCCGGCTCGGACGCGATCACACCCTCGCCCGGCACCATGGTCCGCAGCGCCGCCACGATGTTGTCGCGTCGCGCCAGCACCGCGCCATCCGCCTCGGGCATCCGCACCGACATTGTGACAACTCCCAGCTTTAAGTCAGAGCCAACGATACAGCCATTTGACGGTTGACACATAGGGCTGGCAAAACCCTTGGCAACCGTGGAATGCCGGGCGGCATTGGCCCTCGAAGGGCGACGACGTCAAGTCACAGAAGGTAGAGAGCGATGAAAACAACACTTCCGATAGCCATTTTGGCCGTTGCGGCGCTGGCGCAGGCGGCGCACGCACAGGACGTGGCCGCAGGTGAACAGTCGTTCAAGAAATGCTTCCCCTGCCATTCCATCGGCGAAGGAGCGAAGAACAAGGTCGGGCCCGAGCTCAATGGCCTCGATGGCCGCCACTCGGGCAGCGCACCCGGATACAACTATTCTGATGCCAACAAGAACTCCGGAATTGTCTGGAATGAGACGACTTTTAAGGAATACATCAAGGATCCGCGCGGCAAGATTCCGGGCACCAAGATGATCTTCCCCGGCATCAAGAACGAAAAGGAAGTAGACAACCTGTGGGCCTATCTCAAACAATTCGGCCCGGATGGGAAGAAGAAGTGAGCTTAAGACATGCGATTTGGCGGCTCAGCCGAGCCTGATATGCATCGGGCATTTGACCCTGGTCAAAGCCCCTGGCAGCCGGAGCGGCCATTATTTATTGGTAAGCTTACGCGTGCTCCTGTGCGAAAGCCGCTTTCACGCTTGGGGTGCATGTGCCAGCTCGGTGAGGAGAAGCGATCATGATCAAGGATATCGTCGTCAATCTCGGGTTGGGGGATCAAGATCCCGCCGGCAATTTTGCCATTTCAGTGGCGGAGACTTTCGGGGCGCACGTGCTCGGCATGGCCTTTGTCTACGATCCGGTCATCCCCGGTTCGGTCATGGGCGGCATTCCGCCGCAATTCATCGAATCCCAGCGCGCCGAATCCGAGAAGGCAGCGCGCACCGCGACCGACCGTTTCGAACAGGCGGCGAAGCGCGCCGGTATCTCTTACGAAACGCGCAGCGTCAACGCCAGCATCGCCGGCGCTGCCGAGCGGCTCGGCCGCATGGCGCGGCGCTTTGATCTCGTCATTGTCGGCCAGCCCGACCGCGACAAATCGGCGCCGGTGGAAGTGGTGGACGAAGGGGTGCTGTTTGAATCCGGCCGGCCGGTGATCTTCGTGCCCTACATCCAGAAAGCCGGCCTCAAACTCGACCGCGTCATGGTGTGCTGGGACGGCAGCCGCGCCGCAACCCGCGCCATCGCCGACGCCCTGCCGTTCCTGCAGAAGGCGAAACAGGTGGAGATCGTCATGGTCGCCAACAAGGCCGGCAAAAACGACGAAGTTCCAGGCGCCGATCTCGGCCAGCATCTCGCCCGCCATGGCTTGAAGGTCGACGTCAAGCGCATCACCTCGCCGGATATCGACATCCCCTCCACCATCCTGTCTTATGCGGCGGATTCGTCCGCCGACATGATCGTGATGGGTGGTTACGGCCATTCGCGCCTGCGCGAATTCATCCTCGGCGGCGTCACCCGCGGCATTCTCGAATCGATGACAGTGCCGGCACTGATGTCGCATTGATCATTCTGTCGTTCCGGGCGTCACCGTCGCTCGGAACCCATCGTTGCTGGTCACAGAGCGGCCGGCGGAGTATGCGTTTCCGCGTCGCGGAACGGCAGGAGCTACGCTTTGGACGTCGTACGCCACCTCACATTGCGAGACGGGACGCCGGTGTTGTTCCGGCCGCTCAAGCCGGAGGATGCCGCGCTCTATCCGGATTGCCTGAGCGAGATCACGCCCGACGATCTCCGGCTGCGCTACTTCGCCGCCATGCGCGAGGTGAGCCCCGAGCTCATCGACAAGCTCGTCCACTACGACCCCAAGCACGCGATGGCTTCCATCGTCATTGATGAGAAAACTGGCAAGATGCTGGGCGTGGTGCGCTTGCACAACGATCCCGGCGATCAGAGCGGGGAGTTCGCGATCATCGTGCGCACGCGTCTCAAGGGCCACGGCCTCGGCTGGCTGATGATGAAGCATATGATCGCCTACGCGAAAGATAGGGGGCTGAAAACCGTACGTGGGCAGGTGCTGGCGGAAAACAGCACGATGCTGCAGATGTGCGCCGAGCTCGGTTTCCATGCCGCCGACGATCCCGAGGAGCGCGGCGTCAAAGTGGTGACGCTGCCCCTTGACGAAGTGGCGAAGGAAGATTTGCTCTAAATCTCTACGGCAGCGCGCATTGCACCACCAGGCCGCGGGCGCGCGCGTCGACGACGCCGAGCGCGCGTAGCGATAGCAGCGTCGCGCCCTGCACCGCGGCGCGCGCGGCGGCGGCATCGGCCGGCGCCGGCGCCAGCGGCCCGAGCAGTCCTTCCATCAGCGCGCCGACGATGGCCGGCGCGGCGATGCCCGCATCCTGCTCGGGCAAATGGCGGCCTGCGATCGCGGTCTTGATGCGGGCTTCCAGTTCGGCAGCGAGCGATTGGCGGAAATCGAGCCGCATCGCGTCCACCTGTGCGTCGACCGGCTCGCCGAGCACCGCCCAAGCTAGCCGCCGCTCGCCGAGCGCACGGGCGGCAAAAGTGGCGATACAGGCCGCCAGTGCCGACAGCGGCCCCGGTGCCGCATTGCCGGCAGCGATCATGGCGGACAGCTCACGCCCGGCCACGGCGGCCACCAGGTCGGCAATGAGATCGGTCTTGGACGGGAAGTAACGGTAGACAGTGCCTGCAGCGATGCCGGCGCGCGCCGCGACGGCGGCGATGTGCACCGCCGCCATGCCGCCCTCGGCGGCGATGGCCGTCGCCGCGCCGAGAATCGCCTCCTCCCGTTCCGCCAGGCGGCGAACCACGTTCTCGGTGCGGCGATAGGGCATTCAACGAGTGAACGATGATTTAGACTTAAAATGCAACAGCGTTGCCCAGTCCGGGGATCAGCTTCGATGCGTGCCTGACTTGCCGCCGGAGCCGCTCAACGCTTTTTCGCGGATGGCAGAAATCGACGCGAATGTTGAAATCGCCTCCGGGTCGATCTTGAGATGGATGATCGACGGCTTGCCGGATGCCCGCGCAGCCGCGAAGGCCGCGGGGAAATCGGCGGTCTTCTCCACCATCACGCCATAACCGCCGAATGCGAGGGCATAGGCGACGAAATCCGGATTATGGAGCGCAGTCGCGACCACGCGGCCAGGATATTCGCGCTCCTGGTGCATGCGGATGGTGCCGTAGAGCCCGTTGTCGGCGACCACGACGATGACCGGCAATTTGTACTGGACGGCAGTCGCAAAATCCTGGCCCGTCATCAAGAAGTCGCCGTCGCCGGCGACGCACACCACGGTGCGGTCTGGATGCATGAGCTTCATCGCCACCGCCGCGGGAAAACCGTAGCCCATGGAGCCTGAAGTCGGCGCCACATGGGTGGCGTATTTGCGGAAGCGATAGAAGCGGTGGATCCAGCCGGCGAAATTACCGGCACCGTTGGTGATGATGTCGTCGGGCGCAAGATTCTCGCGCAGCCACACCAGAATTTCTCCGAGGTTGACCGCGCCCGGCTGCGGCGTCGCCTTTTCCGACCAGGCGAGATAGTCGGCATGGGCCGTGGCCGCCTCGCCTTGCCACGCGATCGCGTTTGGCGGCTGCAAGCCTTCGAGCGCCGCGCAGAACGAGGTCGGCGCCGCGTTGATGGCGAGCGTGGGGTGATAGACCCGGCCGAGCTCCTCGGGCCCCGGGTGCACATGCACCAGCTTCATCTGCGGCTCGGGAATATCGAGCAGCGTGTAACCCTGCGTCGCCATCTCGCTGAGCCGCCCGCCGATCAGCAGCACCAAGTCGGCGCCCTTCACGCGCGCCAGCAGTTTCGGATTGGGACCGATGCCCATATCGCCGGCGTAACAGGGATGCAGCCCGTCGAACAAATACTGGCGGCGAAAGGTGGTCGCCACCGGCAGCGCGAAACGCTCGGCAAATCGCGCCAGTGCGGCAACGGCTGGCTCCGACCAGCGGCTGCCACCAACCAGCGCGATCGGGCGCTTGGCCGCCCACAGCAGCTTTTGCAGCCGGCTCATGTCGGTCAAACCGGGCCAGGTTTCCACCGGCTCGAATGGGGTCGCATCCGGCACCATGGCGCGCTCGATCAGCATGTCTTCGGGCACCGCGATTACCACCGGCCCGGGCCGGCCGTTGCAGGCGGTATAGAAGGCGCGCGAGACCAGTTCCGGGATGCGCGCGGGATCGTCGATCTCGGTCACCCATTTGGCGATCGAGCCGAACACCGCGCGGTAATCGAGTTCCTGAAACGCCTCGCGTTCGCGCATGTGGCGTCCGACCTGTCCGACGAACATGATCACCGGCGAGGAATCCTGGCGCGCGATGTGGATACCGGCCGAGGCATTGGTGGCGCCCGGCCCGCGCGTGACGAAGCAGATGCCGGGGCGGCCGGTGGTCTTGCCGACCGCCTCGGCCATGACGGCCGCGCCGCTCTCGTGCCGGCAGACGGTAAGAGCGATTTTGGAATCGTGAAACGCGTCGAGCGCGGCCAGATAGCTCTCCCCGGGCACGCAGAACACGTAGCGCACCCCGTGGATCGCCAACTGATCGACCAAAATTTCGCCGCCGGTCCGCGTGCCGTCATTGCCGCGCATCGATTTGCTCCGCTTTAGTCCGATTTATTTCACGATCTTCGGCATCGGGATCGGCGGCGAGAACGCAGTCGGAACCATCAAGCAGTTCTTTTGCTCGACAATGTTTCCAGCTTTGGCGTTTTCGACGAGAAACACTTTCCAGTCCGGGTCCTGCGCCATCTTGGCGCGCTTTTGTTCGCGATCGGCAGCGCTCTCATAGACCCAGACATGGGTATAGCTGTTCAACTCGCCGCTTTCCGCCACCGCATAACAGAGCGGCTCGCCCATGTAGCGAAGTTGCACCGGGTAACCGAGTTTCTTGTAAAGCTCGAGCTGCGCCGGCACCCGACCGGGCAGACACTTATAGGTTCGGACATCGAGTAGCACTGAGCGCCTCCCTTTGAACGGCCGGCTATGCCGCGGCAAGGCGCGCACTCTCTCGGCCCGAACCGCGGCGGTCAATAGACTTGAGAGCCCGTGCAGAGCTCGAATGCAGAAGTGGGCGTCCGCCGCTCAGGTCGCCGGTTCGACCGAGACCACCTGAAATGTATGCGTCTCGCCATCCTCGTTGCGGATCGAAACATATTCGCCCGGACGGAACGCATGGGAACCGAAACGGTAGCCGCTCTCGTCGTCGTCCACGGCGGTCTGGTCGTAGTCGAACACCCAGCGCGCATGCTCGGGCCCACCCGGCTTGTGCACCAGAAAGCCTTGCTCATCGTCCTCGCCTTCCCAGAACCGGCGGACGCCGCAATGCTCGCGGTTGCTTTGCCAGAGCTTCACGTCGATATGGCTTTTGGCGTCAAGCGGGGCGACGAATTCGTAGCCATGGCGCTCCGAGCCCTGCGGAAACTCCTTGGAGCGGGCCAGATTGAGCCGAATGCGCTTGAACACATGTGGCAGGGTGGTCACGGCAGTCTCCATCCTCAAGCGGGTCAGTTTATTTGCGCCATCATGAGCGCAACCGGCAAAGGCTTGTATTGATTTGGATCAGTCCGCCGGTATTGGCCGGGCCGATAGTGCGCCAACCTGAGGAAGCGATGAACCCGACCGGAAATCTGCAGCAGGCGGCGATCGATTTTCTTTCGGCGCCGGCAACCCATGGCGGCACGCCGGTCAAGCGAATCGACACCCATGCGGCGACGGTATTTCTAGCCGGCGACCGCGCCCTCAAAATTAAACGCGCCGTGCGCTTTCCGTTCCTCGACTATTCAACGCTTGACCGGCGCCGGGCCGCCTGCACCGCCGAGATCGATGTGAACCGTCCCTATGCGCCGGCAATTTACCGCCGCGTAGTCGCGATCACGCGCGACAAGGATGGCGCGCTCGCCATCGGCGGCGCCGGCGAGCCGGTGGAATGGGCGGTGGAGATGCGGCGCTTCGACGAAACGCAGACGCTCGACCATCTGGCCGAGGCTGGCCACATCGATAGCGCGCTCGCCGATGCGCTCGCCCGGGCGGTGGCTCGCGCACACGCGGCGGCGCCGGTCAGCAAGGCCGCCGGCTTCGCCGACGAACTCGCCGAGGTCATCGCCCAGAACGATGATGAATTGCGCGCGGCGCCGGAACTTTTTCCGCCGCAGGCAGTAAGCGCGTTGACGCACGCGACACGTGCCGCGTTAGAGCGCGTGCGGGATCTCCTCATCGCACGCGAGCGCGCCGGCCTGGTGCGGCGCTGTCATGGCGATCTGCATCTCGGCAATATCGTCTTGCTCGACGGCGCGCCGGTGCTGTTCGACGCCATCGAGTTCGATCCCAAGATCGCCACCGGTGACGTACTTTACGACCTTGCCTTCCTGCTGATGGACTTGATCGAGCGTGGGCTAAGGTCAGCTGCCAATATCGTGCTCAACCGCTATCTAGCCGAGACGCGGCGGGTGGAGGATCTCGATGCGCTCGCCGCGCTGCCGCTGTTTCTGTCGCTACGGGCGGCGATCCGCGCCAAGGTCACCGCCGAGCGGCGGGCGCAAGGCGCCGAACGCGCGGTCATCGAGCAAAGCGCGCGCGCCTATTTCGCGCTCGCCGGCAGGCTGCTGGCACCGCCGAAGCCACATCTCATCGCCGTCGGAGGGCTGTCGGGCACCGGCAAATCGCTGCTTGCCCGTGCGCTTGCGGCCGAAATCCTCCCCGAGCCGGGCGCGGTGGTGTTGCGCAGCGACGCCGAGCGCAAGGCCCTGTTCGGGCTCGCCGAAACCGACCGTCTGCCGCAGACGGCCTATACTCGCGACGTCACGACCCAAGTCTACGCCACACTCACCGACAAGGCGCGGCGCGCGCTCGCCGCCGGCCATTCGGCAATCGTGGACGCGGTGTTTGCCGACGCCGACGAAAGAGCGGCGATCGCGCAGGCCGCGCCGCCAAGCGAATTCCACGGATTGTTTCTGACCGCCGATCTCAGCGTCCGGCTTGCCCGCGTCGGCGGACGCACAGGCGACGCCTCCGATGCCGACGCCGCGGTCGCCCGCCAGCAAGAGCAATACGATGTCGGCGCGATGCAATGGGCGCGGGTCGACGCCTCCGGTTCGCCGGATGACACATTGTGCCGCGCCGTGGCGGCGCTCGGGCTTGCATGAGCCAAGCTATGCATGCGACGACCCGCAGCCCCGCCGCCCTCCCCCTTGGCCTGCGGTGCAAAACCGATAGCTTCGTCTGCTAGAAGCGCTTCTGCCGAGACCGGGTCCCCGATGAACGCTGCGCAACGCTCGAGATTTTCCGCGCGCCAATTGGCGGTCGGACTCACCGGCTATTGCGCCTTCGTCAATCTCTATGCCCCGCAGTCGATCCTGCCGCTGCTGTCGCAGGAATTCGGCGCCACCGCCGCCGAAGTCTCAACCATCATCACCGTCAGCACGCTGGCGGTGGCCGTGACCGCGCCGTTCACCGGCGCGATTGCCGACGTGCTCGGCCGCAAGCGGGTGATCGTCGCGGCGATGTTCGTGCTGGTGGCACCGACCTTGATGGTGGGGCTGGCGACGAGCCTGTCGGCCCTCATCTTCTGGCGTGCGGTGCAGGGACTGGTGCTGCCGCCGATCTTCGCGGTCACCGTCGCCTATATCGGCGACGAATGGCCGCCGCACGAAGCGACCACGGCGGCCGGCATCTACAGTTCCGGATCGAGCATCGGCGGATTCAGCGGACGCCTGATCACCGGCTTGCTCGCGGACCTGATCGGCTGGCGCGCCGGCTTCATCGCGCTTGCCGGCATCGCCTTTGCCGGGGCGGTCGCGACTATATTCTTGCTGCCGCATGAGCGGAAATTCGTGCGCTCGGAAGGCCTGCTCGCGTCCGGCCGGCAGATGCTCGCGCATTTCCGCAACGGCCAGCTGGTCGCGACCTACGCGGTCGGCTTCGGCGTGCTGTTCAATTTCATCTGCACTTTTACCTATGTCAGCTTTCATCTCGCCGCGCCGCCGTACAATCTGTCCGCCACCTGGCTCGGCGCGATTTTCGCCGTCTATCTCGTCGGCTCCGTGCTCTCGCCGTGGGTCGGCTGGGCGGTCGGGCGGTTCGGGCGGCGGCATTTCACGGCCCGCGTGCTCGCGCTGTGGATTGCCGGCATCGCATTGACGCTCGCACCGTCGCTACCGCTGATCATTCTGGGCCTCGCCATCAGCGCCGGCTGCGGACTGATCTGCCAGGCGATCTCCACCGGCTACGTGACGATCACGGCCAAAGCCGGCCGCTCGTCGGCGGTCGGGCTCTATGTGACGAGCTTTTATGTCGGCGGCAGTTTCGGCGCGGCACTCGGCGGCATCGCTTGGACGCTGGCCGGCTGGCCGGCCTGCGTCGCCTTGGTGGCCGCCATGCTGGCGATCATGACGGCCATTGTGCTGTTCGCCTGGGCACACGGCGTGCCCGCCGCTCCGGCGGTGACGCCGATCGAGCCGCCCTGAAAATTCAGTCAGCGCTCGCGTGCCACAGCGGCCGGTAGCCGCGCTTCAGTACGGCTATGATCGAGGGCGGAGTCAGTACAGCGACATCGACACCGCGCGGCCGCCGTATTGTCCCGTTGTAACCGCGCGGCGTCCACCGCAACAGCCGTTTGCCACGCAGAGCGACCGGGCTGCCGTCGATAACGATACTCGTTCCATCAGGAAGGCCGTCGATCTTTCGCCAGTGCAGACGTTTGAACTTGCCGTCGAGGCGTTCGGCGTGAAGGACTCGGTCCATGTCGGCGGCGCAAGGCCCGCCGTGAAACAACGCGGCAAAGGCTTGCGCGACGTTACGCCGGCATTCGAAACAAGGCCGGTGACCGACTGCTAAGGCGGTGACTTCGTCGAGGAAGAACAACTCCGTGTAGGAGCGGCCCCAGACGTCGCGATGGCGGCCGTGGAAATCGAGAACGCAGCAAATCCACTGCCGCGACACCCAGCGGCGGGTGGTCAGCTTTTTCTCTTCGGTGTGAAACCGCCCACCGCGGTTGCCCATGAGCGTTCCGCGCGCGGAGATTGCGATCAGTTCTCCGGTCGGAACGACACAGTTTTGCAGCGGCATGGGTCGGGTCAAAAAACAAGGTGGCCGGGAAACATACGCCCCGACCACCATATCCGTTCCAGGAAGACCCGGTTACCCGGAAAGGATGACTCTATAAAACCGAAGACGGCCGCCGGCGCTTTGATCGAAATCAACAGCAAGCGGTCTGTGCATAAGCCACGGACCGCCCACATGAAAACGCCCGCCACGGGGCGGGCGTTCGCAGCAAATGGTGGAAAGCCTCAGCCCTGCGGCTGCGGAGCGACTTCGCCGGTCGGCGGCTCGGGCCGCGGGCGCGGCTTACCGGCCGGCGGCACGGCGGATGAGCGCGGCGTGGTCGGCTCGATCACCGATTCGCGCACCGGCCGTTTGCCGTTGATCAGATCCTTGATCTCGTCGCCGGTCAGCATTTCGAACTCGAGCAGGCCCTTGGCCAGAATTTCGAGGTCGCCACGTTTGTCGGTAAGGATCTGCGTGGCCTCAGCATAACCGTTCTCGACAAGCTTACGCACTTCGGCGTCGATCGTCTGCGCGGTCGCTTCCGAGATGTTCTGCTGGCGCGACACCTGGTAGCCGAGGAACACCTCGTCCTGGTTCTCGCCGTAGGCAACCGTGCCGAGCTTGTCCGACAAGCCCCAGCGCGTGACCATCAGGCGGGCGAGCTTGGTCGCCTGCTCGATGTCGGAAGCCGCGCCCGATGTCACTTTCTCTTGGCCGAACACCATTTCCTCGGCGACACGCCCGCCCATCATGATGGCAAGGCGCGAGGTCATCTGCTCGCGGCTCATCGACAGCTTGTCGCGTTCCGGCAGTTGCATGACCATGCCGAGCGCACGGCCGCGCGGAATGATGGTGGCTTTGTGCACCGGATCGGTCGCTTTCACGTTGAGCGCGACGATGGCATGGCCGCCTTCGTGATAGGCGGTCAGCATCTTCTCTTCGTCGGTCATGACGAGCGACTTGCGCTCGGCGCCCATCATCACCTTGTCCTTGGCGTCCTCGAATTCAGCCTGCGTCACCATGCGCTTGTTGCGACGCGCGGCCATCAAGGCGGCTTCGTTGACCAGGTTGGCCAGGTCGGCACCGGAAAAGCCGGGCGTTCCGCGCGCGGTGGTCTTCAGGTTCACGTCGGGCGCCAGCGGGACTTTCCGCACATGCACCTTCAGGATGTTCTCGCGGCCGACCACGTCCGGGTTCGGCACCACCACCTGGCGGTCGAAACGGCCAGGGCGCAGCAGCGCCGGATCGAGCACGTCGGGCCGGTTGGTGGCGGCGATCAGGATGATGCCTTCGTTCGCCTCGAAGCCGTCCATCTCGACCAGCAACTGGTTGAGCGTCTGTTCGCGCTCGTCATTGCCGCCGCCCAGGCCGGCGCCGCGATGGCGGCCGACAGCGTCGATTTCGTCGATGAAGATGATGCAGGGCGCGTTCTTCTTGGCCTGCTCGAACATGTCGCGCACGCGCGACGCGCCGACGCCGACGAACATCTCGACGAAGTCGGAACCCGAAATAGTGAAGAACGGCACATTGGCTTCGCCTGCGACCGCGCGCGCGATCAGCGTCTTGCCGGTGCCCGGCGGGCCGACCAGCAGCACGCCACGCGGAATGCGCCCGCCCAGGCGCTGGAATTTTCCCGGGTCGCGCAAAAATTCGACGATCTCCTGCAGGTCTTGTTTGGCTTCATCGACGCCAGCCACATCTTCAAACGTGACACGGCCATGCGCCTCGGCCAAAAGCTTGGCGCGCGACTTGCCGAAGCCGAGCGCCTTACCGCCCGCCCCTTGCATCTGCCGCGACAGGAAGATCCACACGCCGATCAGTGCGATGAACGGCAGCCACGACACCAGCAGCGAGACGAACCACGGGACGTTGTCCGACGGCGGCCGCGCGGTGATCGTGACGCCCTTGCTGTAGAGTTTCTGCACCAGACCGGGATCGCTCGGCGCATAGGTCTGGAAGCTAGTCCCGTTGGCGAAGGTGCCGCGAATTTCCGGGCCCTGGATCAACACGTCATGGACGCGGCCCTGGTCGACTTCACTCAGCAACTGCGAGAACGAGATGTCCTGCGCGCTCGTGCGCTGGCCGGGATTCTGGAACAGCGTGAACAGCGCGAGCAGCAGCAGGACGATAATCACCCAGAGGGCGAAATTGCGCAGATTGGCGTTCATCAGGCGTCCTTACCCGCCGCGTCGGGCGCTGTGGCCAAATGTTATGGCCAAAATTAATGGCAACTTCACGTCGATTCCTTTCACAATGTAGGCACCATAAGCCCGCATGGAAAGGGTTCAAATCCCATATATTCTAGCGCGGTTTCGTTGGTTTAGCGTTACCGTATCCGCGTGTGGTTAAGGGTCTCCCGCGGCGCGGCGGCGCCCGTTCCACCGTGATCTCGGGCCCAACCAGCGTCACAAGGGCCCCTGCCAGACTTCGCCGAAATCGCGCATGCCGGTATTTTGGGCAGCATCGAGCGCCTCTTTCAGCGCTTCGAGCTTGGCCAATTCGACCGGCCCTTCATCCCCGGCCCTCGCGACCGCGCGGCCAATCAGGCGCAGCGCAACCTCCGCCGGCGAGCGGGCATAGCCGGCCGCGTCGATGGTAATGGCGTCTGGCGCCGCCGGTGGCCGCGCCAGTTCGGCCTCGGCCCGCACAACGGCAGCTTCGATCGCCAGATCTGCGCGCCTGAGCCTTAGCGCCAGCAGCGCTAACCGGCGGCTGTCGAGGCCCTCGCGCGCGAGTTCTTTCATCAGGCCGCGCAGCCGCACCCGCGTGAAGCGCGGATCGCGGTTGGACGGGTCGTCCGCGAACGGAACCTTGGCGGCGCGCAGGGTGGCAATCAGGCGCGCCTTCGGAATATCGAGCAGCGGGCGGACAAGCTTGATCTGCCCCGCATCGTCACCCAGCACACTCGATACCCGCGCCATCGCGGCCAAGCCGGCAACGCCGCTGCCGCGGCTCAACCGGATCAGCATGGTTTCGGCCTGGTCGTCGCGCGTGTGTGCGGTGAGGATGTGCGAGGCGTTTGCCTTGCGCGCCGCGCCGGCAAGCAAACGGTAGCGCGCCACCCGCGCCGCCGCCTGCAAGCCGGTCTTCGGCTTGGTACCGGTCCAGCGCAAAGTACGATGCGCGATACCGAGCTTGCGCGCCAAGCGTCCGACCTCCGCGGCCTCTTGCCTGGCTTCCTTGCGCAAGCCGTGATCGACGGTGACCGCGATCAGCTTCGGTTTCGGCTTCAGCGTTTTGCACCAGCGCGCCGCGAGCACCATCAGCGCGGTCGAATCGGGCCCGCCGGATACCGCCAGCACCAGCGCCGGCAAATAACCGAGATCGGAGAAAAGCGCTTTGGCTTCAGTGGCCGAGACTGGCGAAGATTCTTGCGTGGGCATGATCGTATCCGAAAGCCGGTTCTCACCCTCGGATCAAGTCCGAGGGCAAGCGTTTCGGATCATACCCTAGCAGTGCGCACGCTTCTGTTCCTGCGCGACGCCGCGTTTCACGCTCGCCGAGGCGCGCGGAAATTTGCGTCCGACTTCGGCCAGCGTGGCGCAGGCGGCTTCCTTTTGATTCATCGCGGCAAGCGATTGTCCGAGCCGCAGCAGCGAGTTGGGCGCCTTGCCGGACTTCTCGAATTTGGTCGACACCGCCAGGAAGGACTCGGCCGCGTCGCGGTAGCGCTGACGCTGGAACAGGCTCTCGCCGAGCCAGTACTGCGCGTCCGGCACCAGCCGTTCGTCCGGATATTTGCGCAGGAAATCGCGGAAGGCCTGCTCGGCGAGCG
Source organism: uncultured Alphaproteobacteria bacterium (assembly GCA_963753455.1). Classification (GTDB taxonomy): domain Bacteria; phylum Pseudomonadota; class Alphaproteobacteria; order Rhizobiales; family Xanthobacteraceae; genus Pseudolabrys. The sequence goes on from CAVWDA010000006.1 coordinate 88,699, forward strand.
CGTAGTCCTTATGCAGCACATAGCCATAGGCCATGTCGTATTCGTCTTTCGGCGTCGCCGAAGGCGGCAGCGTCGCAAGCTGCGGGCCGGCGGCGTTGCGATCGGGCGGCGGCGGCAATTGCGCCGGCCCCATTGGCGCCGGGTTAGCCACCGGGACATTCGGCTGCGCCGGCGGCTGATTGCCGGCGAGCGTCGACAGATCGAGCGGAGCGCCGGGAACGCGGCCTCCGGGCGCGCCAACCGGAGGGCCAGCGTCGGCATTCTGGATCGGCGCAGCTGCCGCCTCGTTGCCGAGCACACGCGGCGCGCCGGGTGCATTGGGATGCTGCGCGGGATTGAACACATCTGAGCGGTCGCCGGCCGGCGCATTGACCGGCGGCTCGCGGCGGTATCGCACCCGGCTGCACGGCTGCCGGCGGTCCGCCGCGCGAGCCGAGTTGCTGTAAGCGATACTCGGTGTCGTCCTGCATGCGTTTGAGTTGCATCTGAAGCATCTGGTTCTGATGCTGGAGATCTTCGATGGTGCCGGTGAGCTGGCGCAGCGCACTTTCGATGCGGTCGACGCGCGTGGATAGATCGCCGGGATCGGTTTGCGCCATGCGGGGCTGCACCGCTTGACTCCGGTCGCCTTGGCTCTGCTGCCCCTGTTCGCCGCGATTGAACAGATTATCGAGGAAGCCGCCGGAGGAACGCTGCTCCTGCGCCATCGCGGCGCCGGCGAGCAGCGGTAAAGCAACCGCGGCGAACGCCACAATGCGAATTCGATGTCGTGAACGCGTCATCATCATGAAATGCAAAGCCCGGCAAGCGGTTGATAAAGCTAGCATACGACGGCCTGCGTCGAAATTGTGACTGCAGCCCGCGCGATCATTTACATCCTGGCCGCAAAGACGCCAATGCCCGGCGCATGGCCGGGCATGACGGTTTCTAAAACCAGCGCCTTCAGACTTTTACGAACTGACGCCGAGCACCGTGACCGCGCGGCGGTTCTGCGACCAGCAGGAGATGTCGTCGCACAGGGCGACCGGCCGCTCCTTGCCGTACGAGATGGTGCGCATCCGGTTCGCCGCGACGCCGCGCGAGATCAGATAGTCGCGCACAGTCTGCGCGCGACGGGCGCCGAGCGCGATGTTGTACTCGCGCGTACCGCGTTCGTCGGCATGACCTTCAATGGTGAACTGGCTGTACTGGGCGTAGTTGTTCAGCCACTGCGCCTGTTTGTCGAGCGTAGCGCGCGACTGCGGCGTGAGTTCGGACGAGTTGGTTTCGAAGAACACGCGGTCGCCGACATTGACCACGAAATCCTGCTGGCTGCCGGGCGTCGCCATGCCGGCGGCGTTCGCCTGTGCGTCGTCGCCCGGCTTGTTGGCGCAGGCCGATATGGCGAGCGCCGCCCCTAGAACGGCCACGATGCGGGCCGCCCGGAAAATTTGTCTCATATGGGTCATTCCGGTGCCTCCATTCACACGCTGCACTGACCGGAGCTAGCCTCATCGTCTATCAGCAGGGTGGTTAAGCGAACCTTCCATCAACCTTGATGGAACCTTGTCGGACGCCTCTAAAATTGTCTGCGCTGCGTAAACCTATTGTGATGGTTAAGACCCGGTGAAAATAAGGCGTTTTTGAGTACGGCGCGACCTTTTCCGACTACCGATACCTGCTCCGACCAAGCCGGGAACGTGCAGGTCGGGGGCAGTCGCTAGGACAAAAGCGGCGACCAGGCCGGATCCGAGGCATAGCTCGGCGTCGGAACCTTGAGCTGGTTACGGCCGGTGATGTCGATCGTGTAAAGCGACGGGCCCTGGCCGGGATCGCTGAAATACATCAACACTCGGCCGTTCGGTGCGAAAGTCGGCCCCTCGTTGTGAAAGCTTTCGACGAGCACGCGTTCGCCGCTGCCGTCCGGTTTCAGGATACCAATGGAGAACTGGCCGCGCGCCTGACCGGTGAAAGCGATGTAGTCGCCGCGCGGCGACCAGACCGGCGTCGAATGTTGGCCCTCGCCGAAACTGATGCGCTGCGCCGGACCGCCGGTCGCCGCCATGACGTAGATTTGCTGGGTGCCGCCGCGGTCGCTCTCGAAACAGATGTGCGTGCCATCCGGCGAATAGCAAGGCGATGTGTCGATGGCCGGCGTGTCGGTCAGCCGTGTCGTCTGTTTCGAGCGCAGGTCCATCACGAATAGGTTGGAGTTGGGGCCTTGCTGCAGACTCATGATCACGCGCTGGCCATCGGGCGAGAAACGCGGCGCAAACGTCATGCCGGGAAAATTGCCGACGATCTCGCGCTGCCCAGTCTCGATGTTGAGCAGATAGACGCGCGGATCGCCCTGCCCGTAGGACATGTAGGTGATCTCTTGCGTGGTCGGATTGAAGCGCGGCGTGAGCACCAGGTCGTCGCCACGGGTGAGATAGCGCACGCCGGCGCCGTCCTGATCCATGATGGCGAGCCGCTTCACGCGCCGGTCCTTCGGGCCGGTCTCGTCGACGAACACGATGCGGCTGTCGAAATAGCCCTTCTCGCCGGTCAGGCGCTCGTAGATCTGGTCGGAAATGATATGCGCGACGCGACGCCAGTTGTCGGGGGTGGTGAAATACTGTTTGCCGTCGAGCTGCTGGCCGGCGAACACGTCCCACAGGCGGAATTCAGCCTTCAGCCGGCCGTCGCCTTGCTTGGTGATGCGGCCTGTGACCAGCGCTTGCGCATTGATGACGCGCCAGTCGGCAAAGTGTGGCACGGCGTCGGAATTGGTGATCTTCTCGGTAAAGGCCTGGGGATTGATCGGTGCGAATAACCCACTGCGCTGGAGATTGGCACTCATCACCGCAGTGATATTGCGCGCGGTCTCAGTCTCGGTGGAGGTGCCCGCCAGGAAATCGGGCAGCGCGATCGGTATCGGCTTCACATTACCCTGCGTTACATCGATGCTGAGCACCGCCGCGGCCGGGTGTGCGGCCGCCGCCAGCAGAACGCCGGCTCCGGCGCCGGTGAGCAATCGGCGGCGGGTGAACGCGCTGGAACAAGCGGCACCGAGAAGATTGGAATGATTCATGAAATAAGCTCGTGCTGTCGAGGTTTCAGCCGCCGAACATGTCGCGCGGGTCGAAGGTGATTTGCATGTCCTTCCACTGGTCGTAGTGCTCGGGCTTGAGCATCGTGTAGGGCTGGCACTGCAGCAGCGCGCGCATGGCGCTTTCCGCCAACGCCGGACCGAATTGCGACGCCGGCCCTTGCACAAGCACTGGATTTTGCAGGATCGATCCGTCGCGCCTGAACAGAACGCGGAAAACAACGGAGAGATTGGCGGCGTCGGCCGCGCCGACTGGCGGATTCCAGCACTGCCGCAGCCGCGAGCGCAATGCGTCGATCTCAGATTGCGACAGCGTGGCGGCAGTGCCGTGGGCCATGCCCAGCGCCGGCGCGGAAACTTCCGCACCGGTCGCGGCTTGCCGCTGCGGCTCGCGCTTGTCGAGCAGTGCGGCAATCTTATCGGCGTCGAATTTGGGCTGCTGTCGGACCGGCTTTTTCGGCGGCAACGGCTGCGGTTCGGCCTTGGCCTGTTTCTGCTCGTCCTGTTTTTTGAGTTTCTCGGCGATCGGATCGGGCTTTGGAAGCGGTTGCGGCTCCGGCGTTTTCTGCGCCGTGGCCTTGACCTCGGGTTTCTCGGTGAGCTTGGGGGTCGGATCCTCGACCGGCTTCGGATCGCCCTTCTTCTCGACCAGCGGTTTCGGCATTTCCAGCTTGGGCGCCTTCTTTACGCCCTGAGTCATCTGGGAGAAGTCCTTCTCGCTCACCAGGTCGACCGGCAGCGATTCCGCCGGCGTCACCTCGAACGTCTTGCCGGAAAAAGATACCAGCGCCCACAGCAGCACTGCCGCGTGCAGGCCGGTCGAGATCGCTGACGCCACTCGCATCTGCATTACTGTGCTTTCGAGCCCTGCTCGAACTCGGTCACCAGGGCTACCCGATGGAAGCCAGCCGACGATAGGCGTCCCATCACCTTCATCATGGTCCCGTAATCGACTTTCTTGTCGCCCCGCACATAGACGCGGGCTTCGGTGCCCCCACGCGCCTCGGCCACCGCCTGCAGCTTCGGGATCAGATCATCGAGGCTAATTTCGGCATTTTGCAGGTAGACTTGGCCCTTCTCGTTGACCGACAGGGTCAGCGGCTCTTTGTCTTGATCGAGGCTCTTGGCTTGGCTCTGGGGCAGGTCGATCGGCACGCCGACTGTGAGCAGCGGCGCCGACACCATGAAAATGATCAGCAGCACCAGCATCACATCGACCATGGGCGTGACGTTGATCTCGCTCATCACCCTTTGGCGATGATGCTTCCTGCGTCCGATAACTGGTGTGCCGGCATTGGCCGCCATTAGAGCTACCCCCTCAGCCACGCTCGTCGATCTGGCGCGACAGGATGGCGGCGAATTCGTCGGCAAAGCCTTCCAGCCGCTGCGCCTGCTTGTTCACCTCGGACGCGAACTTGTTATAGAAAATGGTCGCCGGTATGGCGGCGACAAGGCCGATCGCGGTCGCAAACAGCGCCTCCGCAATACCCGGCGCCACCACCGCCAGCGACGTGTTCTTCGAGGCGGCGATCGACTGGAAGCTGGTCATAATGCCCCAGACCGTGCCGAACAGGCCGATAAAGGGGCCGGCCGAGCCGACGGTCGCGAGCACCAGGAGGCGGCGCTCCAGCCGCTCAACTTCGCGCGCGATGGTCACTTCCATCACTTTTTCGATCCGCATCTGCAAACCGGCAAACGAGCGCGGGCTTCCCTCAAAACTGCGCTTCCATTCCCGCATCGCCGCCACGAACAACGCCGCCATCGAGTGGTTCGGCTTGGACGACAGCGAGCGGTAGAGATCCTCCAGCGACTGGCCGGACCAGAACGCCGTTTCGAAATGATCCATGGCACGCTTGGTGCGCGTATAAAGCACGGTCTTGTCGATCGCGATGGCCCAGACCCAGATCGAGCAGACCAGCAGACCGACCATGACCGCTTTGACGATCCAGTGGGCGTGCCAGAACAGCGTGAACAGCGATAGGTCGGAGGACGTGAGCGGGAGCACCGACTGTGCCACCTCGGCAGGATTCATGGGCACGTCCTTTCCGCTTGATCCGGCTTGTATTGGTCAAACCGGTGCGGCGCACAATGCTCGGACCACGATGAGCGCGCCGCGGTGTACCGCCCCCGCGCTCAACCAAAACCGGATGATTCACGAAAACCGTCAAGTCCCGCCACCGGGCAGGCGCAACGAAATTCCCGCGAAACTTGGCCGAACTTGGGCGCAGAACGGGTCTTTAGCGCTGTAAACAGCGCTGCTTGTGGTTAAGGAGTCGTTAGCAAGCCATCCTTACCCCCTGAGCGCTTGCTAACGGGGAAGCGTAAAAAACGCAACGGCCGTCCGCTTCGGGGAAAGCGGACGGCCGTTTCGCGCATGGAAAGCGCGGGGGCAGATGCGGATTCTAGTTCTGCGGCGGAGAGGTATCGGGCCGGTTGCGGCGTTCGGCCATGAAGGCGTCAAATTCGGTCTTGTCCTTGGCGAAGCGCAGCCGGTCGAGGAATTCGCGGAACTCTTTTTGCTCTTCCTCCAGACGGCGCAGCGTCTCGCTGCGGTACTCGTCGAACGCGCGGTTGCCGCTGGTCGGCGACGCATTCCATGGCCCGCCCGCCATCTTGGCGCGCATCCAGTCCATCTTGCGCTGCATGCGCTCCATCTTGTGCTGCCAGCGGTCGTGACCGCCGTGATATCCGCATCCCATTCTTCCGCTCCCTATGGTGAAGGCGAGAACGACGAGGCCCAGGGGCCACCAGGCCATGAAGCCAAGGACCATCAGCGCGATCCAGGCGGGTTTGCCGAATTCATCGAGCTTGGCGGCGATGGTCATGGCACGGCCTCGCTTACGTGAATGTAAATAACATTTACATCAGTAGGGCTGAGCCGAACGGATGTCAAGACCCTTAACATCAAATACGGAGCGCGGACGCCGTTGCGAGGGGGCGGCTCAGCCGCGCGCCGTCGCTACCCCGTCCGGCAGCTCGAGGCCGCGCAGATAAATCAGGATCGCGGCCTCCAGCAGCTCCTCCGGCGGCATCGGCAGAGCACGGCGCGCCGCGTCACCGCGCGAAAACAGCGAGGCGATGCCGTGGGTGAAACTCCACACATGCAGCGCCACCATCAGCGCCGGCGGACGGCCCTTGGCCGGCATCAGAGCCACCAGCTTTTCGGCGGCCGCGCGCAGCACCGCGAAAGCGCGCTCGCTCACCTCGCGCAATTGCGGATCGGCATCGAGCGGCACACCGGCCTCGAACATCGCTGAATAGTAGGCCGGCTCGCGCTTGGCGAAGCTGAGATAGGCCTTGCCGAGCCGGTCGAAGGCGCTGAATAAATCCGGTTTGCCGTCGTCCCAGGCCTGCGCCAGCGCCGCGCTGAACTGCTCGAAGCCGCGCCGCGCCACGTCCGACATCAACTCGTCGCGGTCGCGGAAATGCCGGTACGGCGCCGCCGGGGAAACGCCCGCCCAACGCGCGGCGTCGGCGAAGGTGAAGCCTGCCGGCCCTTTCTCCGCGATCAGGTCGAGCGCGGCGCGCACCAAAGCTTCCTTGAGGTTGCCGTGATGATAGCCGCGCGGCCCGCTGTTCCTGCCCCATTTCATGTAAAGGGCATTAACATGAGTCTGGGCCGGCGTCTCGACATTTCAGCTGCCGCGCCGGGCCGCCGCCTGCAACGGTAAATGCTCGAACAACGTCGGCCCGCCCGGCTGCGCGCCCTCGATGGTCAGCAACTGCAATTTGGTGACCACCCCACCTGGCGCCGAGAAGCCGCCAGTCTTGCCGCCGGCCGCGAGCACGCGATGGCACGGCATGACGATCGGCGTCGGATTCTCGCCCATGGCCTGACCGACCGCGCGCGCCAGCGTCTTGTCGCCCAGCCGTTCGGCGATCTCGCCATAGGTCATGGTCTTGCCCGGCGGGATCGTACGCGCGATGGCATAGACGCGTTTGTTGAAGTCGGATTGGCGCTCGTCGTCGATCGCAATGTCGCCGAGCTCGCGCTTTTCGCCGGCGAGCAGCGCAACGATGCCATCAATGGCGCGGCGGAAGGCCGGCGGCGGCGACGCCTCGATCGCCGTCGGGTGCCGGCGCTGCACGCGCGCGCGCGTCGCCGTCACATCTTTCTCCGGCAACTGCGTGCCGCAGACGCCGCGCGCGGTCCAGACGATGCCGCAGGTGCCGATGGCGGTTTCGAACAGGGTGTAGCTTTGGTCCGACATGAGATGAATTTAGTACGCGGCGTCAGCTTGCGCCGCCCGATTCCTGGTCGGCTTTCATGGCGACACGCAGCGGCTTGGGGATCGGCCGCGCCCGCCCGCCCGAGACGAAGGCGACCTGCACACGCGTCTGCACGAGAAGCTCTTCGCCGCGCATGACCTTCTGCAGCAGCATGACGGAGGCGCCCTTCACTTCCTCCGGCGCGGTGACGATGTCGAGCACGTCGTCCATGAAGGCCGGACGTTTGAAGTCGATGGTCATGTGGGTGACGACGAAGGCAAAACCCGGCGCCTCGGCTTTCGCCTGCTCAAACAGCGCGCGGTGGTCGGCGCCGATCAGCCGCAGATAATTGGTGCGGCCGCGCTCCATGAAACGCAGATAGCTGGCGTGATAGACGACGCCGGAAAAATCGGTGTCCTCGTAGTAGACGCGCACCTGCTGATGGTGCTGGCCGTCGCGGATTTCGCCGTCGAGGGAGTTCATGCGCGGATACTATTCGTCCTCATCCCCGCCGAACAACCCGAACTGGCTCGGGTCGCGCTGCCGGCTCGGCGAGGCCGAGATGCTTGAAGGCGTGCGAGGTGAGCAGCCGCCCACGCGGGGTGCGCTGGATGAAGCCCTTCTGGATCAGGAACGGCTCGATGATGTCCTCGATGGCGTCGCGCGGCTCCGAAAGTCCGGCAGCGATGGTGTCGACGCCGACCGGACCGCCGCCGTAATTCTCGGCGATCATGCGCAGATAGCGCCGGTCCATGGCGTCGAGGCCGGCGGCGTCCACTTCCAGTTCGCCGAGCGCGCGGTCGGCGATCTTGCGGTCGATCGCCTTGTCGCCGTCGACATGGGCGAAGTCGCGCACGCGGCGCAGCAGGCGCCCTGCGATGCGCGGGGTGCCGCGCGCGCGCCGCGCGATTTCGTTGGCGCCGTCCGCCGTCATGCCGATGCCGAGCACGCGGGCGCCGCGGTTGACGATCTGCTCGAGCTCTTCCACCGAATAGAAATTCAGCCGCACCGGAATGCCGAAGCGGTCGCGCAGCGGATTGGTGAGCAGACCAGCGCGCGTGGTGGCGCCGACCAGCGTGAAGGGCGCCAGATCGATCTTCACCGAGCGCGCCGCCGGCCCCTCGCCGATGATGAGGTCGAGCTGGAAATCCTCCATCGCCGGATAAAGGATTTCCTCTACCGCCGGATTGAGCCGGTGGATTTCGTCGATGAACAGCACGTCGCGCGCTTCGAGATTGGTGAGCAAGGCCGCGAGGTCGCCGGCCTTGGCGATCACCGGGCCTGAGGTGGCGCGAAAGTTGACGCCGAGCTCGCGCGCGACGATCTGCGCCAGCGTGGTCTTGCCGAGGCCGGGAGGCCCGACGAACAGCACATGGTCGAGCGCTTCCTGGCGCGAACGCGCGGCCTCGATGAAGACACCGAGATTGGCGCGCGCCTTTTCCTGGCCGATGAATTCGGACAGCCGCTGCGGGCGCAGCGACGCATCCGCGTCGTCGTCGCGGCGTTCGGCGGTGACCAGGCGGCGCGGGTTCGTGCTCAATCCATCCCCCGTCGATATTTATTTGGCAGCAACTCGCCGATGCGGGCGACCGTCGGCGCCGCTTTTCCGTGCGGCACGATCACCCGCGCCTTGGCGTCATAGTCGTGGATCAGCTCGCGGCAGGTGCCGCAAGGGCTAACTACCGCGATCTCGCCCGGCTCTCCTGGCTTGGGATGGCGCACGGCGACGATGGTATCGATGCCCCTGTCCCCGGTCTCGGTGATGGCGCGGCCGATGGCAATCGCCTCCGCGCAGACGGCGCCTCGCCCGACATAGGCGTCGATATTGACGCCGGTTACGATCCTGCCATCGCGCGTGCGCATGGCCGCGCCGACCTCCTGCCATTCGTTGCGATAGCGCCCCTTGATGACTTTGGTGGCAGCGGCGATCAATTCCTTGTCCTTTTTCGTCAGCGACATCGGCAGTTACTCGCCCTTTTTTATCTCGCCAGTTCTTTCAGCCCCTGCCGGATCAGCGTCGCGGCATCGGCGCCTTCGCCGGCGCTGCGCGAAGCGGCGGCAATCGCCGCGGCGGCCTGCGGCTGACCGTAACCGAGATTGACCAGCGCCGAGACCGCGTCCATCACCGGCTTGGGCGCGCGCTTTTCGTCGAGCGCGCCGGCCAAATGCACGACCGCCGGATCGACATTCGCATAGGCCGGCGCCTTGTCCTTGAGTTCGGTGACGATGCGCTCGGCCACTTTCGGGCCGACTCCGGGCGCGCGCGCAACCGCCGCCTTGTCGCGCATCGCGACAGCGGAGGCGAGATCGGCGACTTTCAGCGTGCCGAGCACCGACAGCGCCACCTTGGCGCCGACGCCCTGCACCGTCTGCAGCAGCCGGAACCACTCGCGTTCCATATCGCTGGCGAAGCCGAACAGCTTGATCTGGTCCTCGCGCACGTAAGTCTCGATCGACAGCGTCGCGGCTTCGCCTTGCGCCGGCAGCGCAGCAAGCGTGCGCGGCGAGCAATGCACCTGGTAGCCGACGCCACCGACGTCGAGGATGATGTAATCCGCGCCGTAAGAGTTGACGATGCCCTTGAGTTTGCCGATCATGACGCCGCCTTCTTCAGCACCGCGCTCGTTCGGTGATGCGCGTGGCAGACCGCGATCGCCAGCGCGTCGGCGGCGTCCTCGCTCTGCGGATCGGCCTTCGGCAGCAGCACACCGATCATCATGCGGATCTGCGCCTTCTCGCCGTGGCCGGCGCCGACCACCGTCTTCTTCACGACATTGGGCGCGTATTCCGCCACGACAAGCCCCGCCTTGGCCGGCACCAGCATGGCGATGCCGCGCGCCTGGCCGAGCTTGAGCGTCGCCGCCGCATTGACGTTGACGAAGGTCGCCTCGACCGCCGCCTCATGCGGGCGATAGCGCGCGATCACATCTGTCAGTCCGTCATGAATCACCACCAGCCGCGCGCCGAGGTCCGCCCGCTCGCTGGTCTCCAGCGAACCGCAGGCCACGTAGATCAGCCGGTTGCCGTCAGCCTCGACCAGGCCCCAGCCGGTGCGGCGGAGCCCAGGGTCGATGCCGAGAATGCGAATCGGATGGGCACTCATGGCCCTGTTGATAGCCCCACGACCGCGCCCCGCCTAGGCGGATCGGAAGCAATGCCCACTACCCCGCTCGCCCGCCACGGCGGCGCCTGTTAAACAAACCGGCGCAGCCGGACGGACCCCTTTGACCCACCTTCCCGATTTCGCCGCCCTGACCGCCTTGCTGCACGACGGGCGCTTCATCGCCGCTGTCGTCATCGCAGCCGTGTCCGGCCTGGTGCGCGGCTTTTCCGGATTCGGCTCGGCGCTGATCTATATGCCGCTGATCTCGGCGGTCTACGGGCCGAGTATCGCGGCAGCAACGTTGCTCATCATCGACACGGTTTGTGCGTTGCCGTTTGCTCTACACGCCATGCCGCAATGCAATTGGCGCGAAGTCGCGCCGGTTTCGCTCGCGGCCTGCGTGGCGCTGCCACTCGGTGCAATGGCGCTCGTGCTGGTCGATCCGCTCTGGCTGCGTTGGTTCATCGTGGTGCTGGTGCTGGCCGCGCTCGCGGCGCTTGCCTCCGGCTGGCGCTACCATGGCCGGCCGACAATCGCCGCTTCGCTCGGTGTCGGCACGCTCGCCGGTTTCGGCGCCGGTGCGGTGCAGATCGGCGCGCCACCTCTGCTGGTGTTCTGGTTGGGCGGCGCCAATAAAGCGGTGACGGTCCGCGCCAATATCATGGTGTATTTCATCGTGCAGGACGCGCTGTCCTTCGTCGCCTACTATTGGAATGGGCTGTTCACCGGCAAAGTGTTTGCGTTAGCGCTTTTGTTCGGCTTGCCGTTTGGCGTGGCGCTCGCGGCCGGCGTCTATTCGTTCCATGGCTCGAGCGAGGCGCTCTACCGGCGCGTCGCCTACGTCATCATTGCCATTGCTGGCATTGCCAGCATGCCGGTGCTCGACGCGCTGAGGTGATTTTTTTACGCATGATCCGATCCGAAAACTGGTTCCCACTTTTCGGGATCATACGCTACGCGCTCATCTTCTGCACTAGCGCGTCGGACACTTCGAAATTGGCGTAGACGTTCTGCACATCGTCGCTTTCGTCGAGCGATTCGATCAGCTTCAAAAGCTTCTCGCCGGCTTCATCGTCGACCGCCACCGTGTTCTGCGGCTTCCACAGCAGCGCGGACTTGCGCGGCTCGCCGAATTTCGCCTCCAGCGCCTTGGCGACTTCCTGAAGCGTTTCGGGTTTGGTGAAGATCTGATGGCCGTCGTCGTTGGAGACCACGTCCTCGGCGCCGGCCTCGATCGCGGCTTCCAGCATGGCGTCGGCGCTGGCCGCCTTGGCGTCGTATTCGACCACGCCGACATGATCGAACATGAACGACACTGCGCCGGTGGTGGCCAGATTGCCGCCGTTCTTGGTGAAGATCGCGCGCACTTCGCCGGCGGTGCGGTTGTGATTGTCGGTCAAGGCCTCGACGATCACGGCGACGCCGCCCGGCCCGTAACCCTCGTAGCGGATTTCGTCATAGCTCTCGGCATCGTTGCCGGATGCCTTTTTGATGGCGCGCTCGATATTGTCCTTCGGCATGTTTTCGGCGCGCGCGGCGATAACTGCGGCGCGCAGCCGAGGATTGAACGCCGGGTCGGGCAGGCCCAACTTGGCCGAAACCGTGATCTCGCGCGCGAGCTTGCCGAACAGCTTGGAGCGGACTTTGTCCTGCTTTCCCTTGCGGTGCATAATGTTTTTGAATTGGGAATGACCGGCCATGTCCGCCAAACCTCGCAATGTGGTTGATGCACGCGGCTATATAGGCCGGGTCTCAATGAAAATAAACTCTGTCCTATTCCCAGAACCCAGGCCGCGCCTGCTCCAGCGCCCCGCCGAGCCGCACCGCGCCGACGCGCGCCGCAAGGCCGGTAGTATCGTCGGTTTCAACCGCCAGCCCGCATAAGGTGGCGGGTCCCGACGCCGGCTCGAATTTCGCGCCCGGAATTTTGCGCAGGAAGCGGTTGAGCGGCTCGTCCTTAGTCATGCCGATGACCGATTCAAAATCCCCGGTCATGCCGACGTCCGACACGAAGGCGGTGCGCCCCGGCATGATGCGGTGATCGGCGGTGGGACAATGGGTATGGGTGCCGACCACCAGGCTGACGCGGCCGTCGACGAAATAGCCCATCGACTGCTTTTCGCTGGTCGCCTCGCAATGCATGTCGAGCACGATGGCGTCGGCGCCGCTCTTGAGCGCACAGGCGGCGAGTTCGCGCTCGACCGCGGCGAACGGGTCGTCGAGCGCGTCCATGAAAATGCGGCCCATGGCGTTGATCACCAGCGCGCGCTTGCCGTTCTTGGTGTCGACCAAAGCGGCGCCGCGGCCCGGCGTGCCCTTCGGATAATTGACCGGGCGGATCAGGCGCGGCGCGCGTTCGATGAACACCAGCGCCTCGCGCTGGTCCCATGAGTGATTGCCGAGCGTGACGGCGTCGGCGCCGGCGTCGATCAACTCATTGTAGATGACCTCGGTGATGCCGAAGCCGCCGGCCGCGTTCTCGCCGTTGACCACGACGAGATCGAGCTTCCAGTCTTTGATGAGACCGGGCAGCCGCTCGTTGACGATTGAGCGCCCGGTACGACCGACCACGTCGCCGATGAAGAGAATGCGCATACGCTTAAGACTCTATTTTTAAGCGCATGACCTTAGCCGAAAACCGGCTCCCACTTTTCGGGATCATGCGCTGCGGAAATCGATCACCTCGCGCTCCGTTAGCACGAGATCGAGGCGCGCGTCGCGCTCCGTGGCGGAAACTTTGGGAACTTCCTGCGCGGCGAAAGCGACGCCGATGGCGATAGCCTTTTTCTTCGCGCGCAAAGCATTGATAGTCATATCGTAGTAGCCGGCGCCGTAGCCGATGCGATGGCCAGCGCGGTCGAAGGCGGCGAGTGGAACAATGAGAATGTCGGGCGCGACTTCCGACGCGTCAGGCATCGGCTCGCGGATGCCCCACTGCCCGGCCTTGAACGGATCGCCGAATTTCCAGGCCCGCATGATCAGCGGTAACCCACGCCCAGCAATCGCCGGCAGCGCGAGCTGCGCGCCGGCATCGGCGAGCTTGCGCAAGAGTGGGAGTGGATTGATCTCGGTCTTCATCGGCATGAAGCCGGAGACGATGGTGCCGGGCGTAATGGCGACGGGAAACGCCCGCGCGGCAATCGCCTCTGCTGCGCTCTGCCGCTCCGACGCCAGCAGCGCGTCGCGCCGCGCCAGGGCTTCGGCGCGCAGGGCGGCTTTTGCTGATTGTGTTTCGGTCAGGTCAGGCATTGACAAAGTGCGGAGCCGCGAAGGCCGTCGGAGTATGATCCCGGGAACCTACATAAGTAGGTGGGCGCCATATGACCGAGCCCACGAGCCCGGCCAGGGACAGCTCCCGTTAGGATCGTAAGGCCCCGGGGAATGTGACCCCGTCGCGCCCCACAGCCCCGCCTCGGCAATGTAGGGGTTGTGGGCAGCCAATACCAGCGGCGTTCCGATCAATCGCGCAAGCCGGTGCCGGTGTCGATCACCATCATGGTCGCGGTGATCAGCGCGACCTGCTTGCGCGCGCCGCCCTCCTCCGCGAACACTTCACCAAGCGTGATCACCAGCTTCTTGCCGCTGCGCACGACGCGGCCGATGGCACGCAGCCGCTCGCCTTCGGCCGGCGCCAGCAGGTTGATTTTGACTCGGTGGCGAGCACGGCGGCGTCGCGCGGCATGACCGAGAGCGCCGCATAGCCGCAGGCGCTGTCGGCGATGGTGGCAACGGCGCCGGCGTGGATGAATTCGTGCTGCTGAAGAATTCTGTCGGAGAACGGCAGCACGATCTCGACCTCGCCCGAACGCACGGCCGCGATCTCCGCGCCCAACGTGGTCATGATCGACCGCCGCGCGAAGCTGTCGCGAACGCGCGCCTCGATCTCGTTGGCGTTGAGCATCAAAGAGTCATCCGATCGCCACGCCGTTACCGAGCGATGCGTTGAGCTTCTTGGTGATCCCCTCGATGCGCTCGGCCGCCGAGTTGAAGGCGTGGACCACCGCGTCCGAGGCTGCCTTGGCGCGGTCTGACGCGACCACGCGGGCGTCCTGCAAGGCGGTCGACTCCTCCTCCAGGCGGCGGATCTTGTGCGCGGCCTCGCTGAGTTCGTCGGCCACCATCAGCGCCGCCATCACCGTCAGCCTTGTGTCGCCGATCTCGCCGAACTTGGCGCGCAGATCGACGATGCGCTGGTCGAGATCGTGCGCCAGCGCCTGCAAATGCTCCTCCTGCCCATCCTCACAGGCGAGGCGAAACTGGCGGCCGGCAATCGTTGCGTTCACCTGGGCCATAACTTTATCCCTTGCGCATGATCTGGTCCGAAAACCGGTTCCCACTTTTCGGGATCATGCGCTACTCGTTACTGTCCAGCACCGACTGCACGCTGGCGATGGCGGCATCCAGCCGCTGCGCGATCTCGCGGTTGGTCGATTCCAGCCGGCGCGCGCGCGCAGTTTCGCCGTCGAGCGCAGCGGCGAGCCGAGTGCGGTCGACGCCCAGCGCATGCACTTGGCTCGCCAGCCCATCCTCGCTGCGGTCGGCCTGCCGCCTCCGCTCGACCGCGGCATCGAGCGAGTCGAGTGCCAGTGCCAGCCGCTTCACTGCTTGATCGATCGTGCTTTGGTCGCTCATCGCCATCGTCCGCACTCAAAAACTCTTGCGGGGGCAAAGATTTACGTGAAGAACCTTACGTGCTGCGCGATCCTGCCGTCAACGCTTGCCGCTCGATTTACCCCGAAGTTTTCGCCTGCCTGTGCATGGCTGCCCGGCGCCTGCGCCGTCACATTGACTCGAAGCGGCCACATGCTATCCACCCCACGCAAATAGGCCTTTTCCATGAATGCACCCGCCTCGTCGACGGCAGCGGTGGCGCAAGACGAGCGCCACGGGGCTGTGAGCGCATCGCCGGCACCGACCGACCTTGCCAACGCCATCCGCGCGCTGGCTATGGACGCCGTCGAGCAGGCGAAATCCGGGCATCCCGGCCTGCCCATGGGCGCGGCAGATGTAGCGACCGTGCTGTTCACGCAATTCTTGAAATTCGATCCGGCCGCGCCCGACTGGGCCGACCGCGATCGTTTCGTGCTGTCGGCCGGTCACGGCTCGATGCTGCTCTATGCGCTGCTCTATCTCACCGGCTACGAAGCCATGACCATCGAGCAGATCAAGCGCTTCCGCCAACTCGGCTCGATCACCGCCGGCCACCCGGAATACGGCCACACCCCCGGCGTCGAGACCACCACCGGCCCGCTCGGTCAGGGTCTGGCCACAGCGGTCGGCATGGCCATGGCGGAACGGCATATGGCCGCCGTGTTCGGTAAAGACGTCGTCGATCACAAGACTTACGTGCTCGCCAGCGACGGCGATCTGATGGAAGGCATCAGCCAGGAAGCCATCGCGCTCGCCGGCCATCTCAAGCTCAACAAGCTGATCGTGCTGTTCGACGACAACGGCATCTCAATCGACGGCGCGCTGTCGCTGTCGGACTCGACCGATCAGGTGAAACGCTTCGATGCGTCCGGCTGGGCCGCCATGCGCGTCGACGGTCACGATCACAAGGCGATCGCTGCGGCTTTGCAAAAGGCGCAATCGTCCGATCGGCCGACTTTGATCGCCTGTAAGACCACCATCGGCTTCGGCGCACCGACCAAGGCCGGCAAATCGTCGTCGCATGGCTCGCCGCTCGGCGCTGAAGAGATCAAAGGCGCGCGCGCCGCGCTCGGTTGGACTTCAGCGCCTTTCGAGGTGCCCGCCAATATTTTGGCCGACTGGCGCAAGGCCGGCGAACGCTCAAAGCCTGCGCATGCCGAATGGAACAAGCGCCTCGCCGCGCTCGATGCCGGCAAGCGCGCCGAATTCGAACGCCGTATGAGCGGCGAACTACCGAAGCCAGCCTTCGCCGCAGCGGTGCGCGCGGTGAAAGAGAGCCTCGCCGCTACGCCGAAAGAAATCGCGACGCGCACGGCCTGCGAATTCGCGCTCGAAAGCCTGATCCCGGCAGTGCCGGATATGATCGGCGGCTCCGCCGATCTCACCGGCTCCAACAATACGCGCACCAAGTCGATGCCGGCGATCACGCCTGCCGATTTCTCGGGCCGCTTCATCCACTATGGTATCCGCGAACACGGCATGGCCGCCGCCATGAACGGCATGGCGCTGCACGGCGGCATCATCCCCTATTCCGGCACCTTCCTGGTGTTCTCCGACTACTGCCGTCCCGCGATCCGCCTCGCCGCGCTCATGGGCATCCGTGTCGTCCACGTCATGACGCACGATTCCATCGGGCTCGGCGAGGACGGCCCGACGCATCAACCGATCGAGCAGCTCGCCGCCTTGCGCGCGATTCCCAATCTTCTGGTGTTCCGCCCCTGCGACGCGGTGGAAACCGCCGAGTGCTGGCAGCTCGCCCTGGAAGCGAAAAGCCGGCCGAGCGTGCTGGCGCTGACCAGGCAGAACCTGCCGCAGCTCAGCCGGAATTTTCTCGACAGCAACCGCTGCACCGACGGCGCCTATGAGATCGCGCCCGCCGACGGCAAAGCCGAGGTGTCGATCTTCGCCACCGGCTCGGAAGTCGCGATTGCGGTGGAAGCGAAAAAGCTGCTCGACGCCAAGGGCGTCGCCGCGCGTGTCGTGTCGGTGCCCTGCTTCGAACTGCTCATGGAGGCGCCCGAAGCGGCGCGCCGCGCTGTGATCGGCGACGCCAAAGTTAAAGTCGGCGTGGAAGCCGCCGTGCGCCAGGGTTGGGACGCCATCATCGGTTCCGATGGCGCCTTTGTGGGCATGACAGGTTTCGGCGCCAGCGCGCCCTACAAGGACCTTTACAAGCATTTCGGCATTACCCCGCAAGCGGTGGCCGACGCAGCGTTAAGGAAAATGGGCAAGCAATAACCATATATGGGTGTCGGCGCCCGCCAAGGCGGGCGGTCCAGTAACCACCGGGCTAAAATTTGGCATGAGGTTGCTGGATGCCACTGCCTGTTTGGGGCATGACATCCAAGAGCAAAGAGCCGGGAGCGACTTCAATGACTATTCGCGTTGCCATCAACGGTTTCGGCCGCATCGGCCGCAACGTCCTGCGCGCCATCGCCGAGAGCGGCCGCAAAGACATCGAAGTGGTCGGTATTAACGATCTCGGCCCGGTCGAGACCAACGCTCACCTGTTGCGCTTCGATAGCGTGCATGGCCGCTTCCCGGGCGAAGTCACCGTCAAGGGCGACACCATTTCGGTCGGCAACGGCGCGATCAAGGTGACAGCCGTGAAAGACCCCGCGACGCTGCCGTGGAAAGACCTCGGCGTCGACATCGCGATGGAATGTACCGGCATCTTCACCGCCAAGGACAAAGCCTCCGCGCATCTGACCGCCGGCGCCAAGCGCGTATTGGTGTCAGCGCCCGCCGACGGCGCCGACCTCACTGTCGTCTATGGCGTCAACCACGACAAGCTGACCAAGGATCACAAGGTCGTCTCCAACGCATCCTGCACCACCAATTGCCTCGCTCCGGTCGCCAAGGTGCTCAACGATGCCGTCGGCATCGACAAGGGCTTCATGACCACGATCCACTCCTATACCGGCGACCAGCCGACGCTCGACACGTATCACAAGGACCTGTATCGCGCCCGCGCCGCCGCCTTGAACATGATCCCGACCTCGACCGGCGCCGCCAAAGCCGTCGGCCTGGTGCTGCCCGAACTCAACGGCAAGCTCGACGGCGTTTCGATCCGCGTGCCGACGCCGAACGTCTCGGTGATCGATTTCAAGTTCGTCGCGAAGAAGGCAACGTCCAAAGACGAGATCAACGGCGCGATCCGGCGCGCAGCGGAGCAGCAGCTCAAGGGCATCCTTGGCTTCACCGACGCACCGAACGTTTCGCTCGACTTCAACCACGATCCGCACTCTTCGATCTTTCACATGGACCAGACCAAAGTGATGGACGGCACATTCGTGCGCGTGATGTCGTGGTATGATAACGAATGGGGCTTCTCCAACCGCATGGCGGATACCGCCGTGGCCATGGGTAAGCTGATCTGACGCCGCGCTGAGCGAGCCATGAGCGCGTTCCGCACCCTCGATCACGCCGACCTCAAGGGCAAGCGCGTCTTGGTGCGCGCCGATCTCAACGTGCCGGTGGAGAACGGCGTGGTCAGCGACGGCACCCGCATCGAGCGCATGGCGCACGCGATCACCGAAATCGCCGACAAGGGCGCCAAAGTTATATTGCTCTCGCACTTCGGCCGCCCGAAGGGGCGCGACCAGAAAAATTCGCTCAAGCCGGTGGCCGCCGAGGTCGCGCACGTCATCAAGCGGCCCGTGAAATTCGTCGACGACTGCATCGGCGAGACCGCCGAGCATGCGGTGGCGGCGATGAAGAACGGCGACATCGTGTGCCTGGAGAACACTCGCTTCTATCCGGGCGAAGAAAAGGACGATCCCGCTTTTGTCGCCGCGCTCGCCAAGCTCGGCGACATTTTCGTCAATGACGCCTTTTCGGTATCGCATCGCGCCCACGCCTCCACCGAAGGGCTCGCCCACGTGCTGCCGGCCTTTGCCGGGCGCACCCTACAAGCGGAGTTGGAGGCCTTCGAGAAGGTGCTCGACAAGCCGGCGCGCCCACTCGCGGCGATCGTCGGCGGCGCCAAGATTTCCACCAAGCTCGCTTTGCTCGGCCATCTGCTGCAGAAGGTCGACGTGCTGATCATCGGCGGCGCGATGGCCAACACATTTTTACTTGCGCTCAACAAACCGGTTGGGAAAAGCCTTGTTGAGCGTGATCTCGTGCCTACTGCGCTGAAAATTATGGCCGAGGCGAAAGCGGCCAAGCGCGAGATCGTGCTGCCGGTCGACGCGGTAGTGGCGGAAAAATTCGAGGCGCTGGCGCCGTCGCGCGTGGTCGATATCGACCACGTCGGCGACAAGGACATGATCCTGGATATCGGCCCGCGCAGCGTCGAGCGGGTGATATCGGTGCTGGCCCGCTCCAAGACGTTGGTGTGGAATGGTCCGTTCGGCGCCTTCGAGATGGAGCCGTTCGACAACGGCACGGTCGAGGTCGCGGAAGCGGCGGCGGAACTGACCGAGGCCGGAAAACTTGTTTCGGTAGCGGGCGGCGGCGACACGGTGGCGGCGCTCAACGTCGCCGGCGTCGCAGACCGCCTTACTTATGTTTCCACCGCCGGCGGTGCCTTCCTGGAATGGCTGGAAGGCAAGGCCCTGCCGGGGGTCGAAGTGCTCAGGGTAAAATGACGAGTTGGACGGGAGATGACGATGAATCTCGCTGAATTGAACAAAGTGGCGCTGGCCATGGTCGCGCCGGGCAGAGGAATTCTGGCGGCCGACGAATCTTCCGGCACCATCAAGAAACGCTTCGACGCCATCGGCGTGGAATCGACCGAGGACGCACGCCGCGACTATCGCGAGATGCTGTTCCGCTCTGCCGAGGGCATGAAACACATTTCCGGCGTTATCTTGTACGACGAGACAATCTGGCAAAAGGCCAAGGACGGCACGCCGCTGGTCGAGTTGATCAAGAAGGCGGGCGCCATTCCCGGCATCAAGGTGGACGAAGGTACCAAGCCGCTGCCGAATTGCCCGGGCGAAGTCGTCACCGCCGGCCTCGACAAACTCGCCGACCGGCTGCCGAAATATTACGAGCAGGGCGCGCGCTTCGCGAAGTGGCGGGCGGTGATCGATATCGGCGCTCACATCCCGACCCACACCTGTATCTATGCCAACGCGCACGCACTGGCGCGCTACGCCGCGCTCTGTCAGCAGGCGCAGATCGTGCCGATCGTCGAGCCGGAAGTGCTGATGGACGGCGACCACGACATCGACACGTGCGTCAAGGTTACCGAATGGGCGCTGAAGGAAACCTTTCAGCAGCTCTACTACAACCGCGTCGCCCTCGAAGGCATCGTGCTCAAGCCCAATATGGCGATTTCCGGCAAGAAATGCGCAAGGCGCGCGTCGGTGGAGGAAGTCGCCGAGAAGACGGTCAAGATGCTGAAGGAATGCGTGCCAAGCGCGGTCCCGGGCGTCGCTTTCCTGTCCGGCGGGCAGAGCGATGAGGAGGCGACCGCCCACCTCGACGCCATGAACAAGATCAGCAACTTGCCCTGGGCGCTCACCTTCTCCTATGGCCGGGCGCTGCAGCACGCGCCGCAGACCACCTGGCGCGGCAAAAGCGAAAACGTCGCCGCCGCCCAGCGCGCATTTTCACATCGCGCCAAAATGAACGGCCTCGCCGCCCTCGGCCAATGGAACGCCGATATGGAGAAAAAGGCGGCCTGATCAAAACGGCGTGTGTCGCGTGACGCACACGGAATTATTCGATAAAGAGACCTCATGGCCGGGCAAAAGGCGCGAAGCGACGTCTTCGCGCTTAATGTCCCGGCCATAACCTTGTTGCACTTCACCATTCAAAGGATTCGTCCGTGATCGACCTTTACACCTGGACCACACCGAACGGCCGCAAAGTCTCCATCGCGCTGGAAGAACTCGGCCTGCCCTACACTGTCCATGCCATCGATATTTCCAAGGACGAGCAGTTCGCGCCCGCCTTCCTCAAGATTGCGCCGAACAACCGAATTCCGGCAATCGTCGATCACGATAACAACATGTCGTTGATGGAGTCGGGCGCGATCCTCATTTATCTCGCCGACAAGACCGGCAAACTCATGCCGAAATCCGGCGAAGGCCGCTACAAGGTGATCGAGTGGCTGATGTGGCAGATGGGCGGACCGGGCCCGATGCTCGGACAGGTGCATCACTTCGTGAAATATAATCCCGGTAAGGCGCCCTATGCCGAGGAGCGTTACCTGAAAGAAGCGCAGCGGCTTTACAAAGTGCTCAACGCGCAACTCGATGGCAAAGAATTTGTGGCCGGCGATTATTCCATCGCCGATATCGCCATCTGGCCGTGGATCTCGCGCTTCGAGTGGCAGACCATCGACATGAAGCAGTATCCCAATGTACGGCGCTGGTACGAGACCATCGCCGCGCGGCCGGCCGTACAGAAAGGCTACAAGGTCCCGAAGGACATGGGGCCAATCCCGATGCCGGCTTAAGGCTCAAGGGCTTTCAGGTAGCGATCGGGCAAATGGTCGCGAATTCCAAACGGCAATAACGCAAAGAAGCGGCCAAGCGCCCCCGGCCCCGTCGGCGCGAAAATTCTACCGATCAGCAACGATCTCATGGCGTTGCGGAAATTGTCGCGCAGCCCATCGACAAAACACGGATCATTCGATTTCTTTTCCGACAGCTGCATGGCTCGGTCGAACTTGCCGCCCGACTTGCATGTTAGTAGACGGCCGACATGCTGAAATTCGGTGAGTATCCCGAGCACTTTGACCGAATCGGGGATGCAGGGAACCGTGTCGCCGCCATAAACGAGCCGGTACGTGCAATCACCGAGAATGCGATTGTAACAAGCCTTGAAAAGACGCCCGCCCGCTCGTGGCATGCCAAAGGTATGAACCCCGGCCGGGCGGAGCTTTCCATCTTTCACTTTGTCGGCGGCCAGAACGGCCAAGGCCGCACCGAGACTATGGCCGGTAAAAAAGATCGGACGCGGGCTCGCCTGGATCAGCGTCGTAATTTTCGTTTCGACCTTTGGCCACGCGGCGTCGATTGCCGCCTGAAAGCCTTCGTGGGTGTCGGTAGGCGTCAACCTGCAGTCGACGTCGGTCATCAGATTCTTGCTGAGCGCGGGATCGGTTCCGGCAAACGCGACTACGATGCAGTCGGTTCGCTCGCCGACAATTGCGCGGGTGTCGATCTGCCGCGCCTGCGCACGCACGCACTCGATCGGCTTGAAGCTCCATAGCGGGGTAATCTCTTCAATCGTTTGCGGGGCATCGGTTTCATAGGCAAGTTGCGACATCCACATCATGGCGCGGGCGTCATCGAGATCGAATCCGACACACAATGGCTGAAAACCATCGAAGGCCGTCCGGCTGTAATCGGCCGGCGGCAACTGGACAAAAATGCTCATTGAGATTGCCTCGGGATAAATTCCGATATGCAGCATCACAACCCGAGGTAGAAATGTCCAATAATGGGTAGAAGTGAATACGATAAAATATGATTATGCCGAGTCCAAAAATAACAGACATCGGCTGTGATATCCGACAGCGCCCTTTGGACGAACCGAGGCAGCGGCCGCAGACTATTTTCCCGCGCCCGGAATAACGATGTGCTCCTCCTTCACCAGCTTCGTCCATTTCGCCACGTCGGCGTCGATGAAGCGGGCGAATTCGTCGGGCGTCTGCGGCTCCGGCTCGGCGCCGAGCTTGGCCATGCGGTCGATAACGTCTTTCTCGCCCATAATCGCGACCACTGCCTTGTTGAGCTTGTCGACGATGTCCTTCGGCGTGTGCGCCGGCGCTAGCAGGCCGAACCAGCCGACCGACGCATAGCCGGGCAGGCCGCCCTCCGCCACCGTCGGCACGTCGGGGAAGAACTTCGAACGCTTGGCGCCGGTGGTGGCGAGCGCTCTCAGCTTGCCGGCGGCGACATGCGCCTGCACCGTGGTCGAGGGCGAGAACATCATGTCGATGCGCCCGCCGAGGAGATCGGTGACCGCCGGGCCGGTGCCCTTGTAAGGCACGTGCAGCAATTCGACATGCGCGTCCTTCTCGAACAGCGCGCCCGATAGATGCGAGGCTGCGCCGATGCCGGACGAACCGAACGACAGCGCCTTCGGTCTTTCGCGCGCGAGCTTGATCAGGTCAGCGACCGAGTTGGCTTTCACATTCGGATTGACCACCAGCAGATAAGGCGGCGCCGCCACCACGGTGATCGGCGCGAAGAATTTCGCTACGTCGAAGCTTCCGTCGGGCGCGAGCGCGGCGGAGGCTGCCATCAGCGCGCCGGTCGAGGCCATCAGCAGCGTGTAGCCGTCCGGCTCCGCCTTGACGAAGGTCTTGGTGCCGATGCCGCCGGAGGCGCCCGGCTGGTTTTCCACCACCACCGGCTGGTGCCATTCGTCGGACAGGCGCTCGGCGATGATGCGGCCGAGGATGTCGGTACCGCCTCCTGGCGCGAACGGCACCACCATCTTGATGGCGCGGCTCGGATAGTCAGCCGCCGCGGCGGGTGCGAGCGGCGTGGCGGCAAGGCACATCAACAGCAATAGGCGTTTGAACATGTTCTCTCCCCGAGGCATTATGCGAGCAGGCTTGTTTGGCAGCTTTGCAGGAAACTCTACTTAGCAGGCCGCGGCGCGTCCATGCACCGGCGCCTGCGCCATCGCTGCGGCTCGCGCCCCCATGTCAACTTTCCGCCCGATTGCGCTACCATGCGTGAGACATGGCATCGCGACCCAAACAAGCCGACCCACGCCCGGACCCGCGTCTATATTTGGTGACGCCGGTAGTCGCCGATACGCAAGCATTTTCCGGCTTGCTCGCCGCGGCATTGGGTGCAGGCGATATTGCCGCTGTGCTGCTGCGATTGGCCGAGGCCGACGAAGGCACGCAGATCAACCGCGCCAAGGCGCTTTGCCCCCTGGTTCAGGAAAAGGGCATCGCAGTGCTGATCAACGGCCATCCCGACCTCGTGGCGCGCGCCGGCGCCGACGGTGCTCATGTCACGGGCTTGGCGGCGTTCGGCGACGCGCTCGAATGTCTCAAGCCAGACCGCATCGTGGGCGTCGGCGGCCTTGTCACCCGCCACGATGCGATGCTCGTGGCCGAAGGAGGCGCCGATTATGTGATGTTCGGCGAGCCGGGCGCTGCCGGCGAAAGGCCAATTCTGGAGGCGATCGAAGAACGGGTCGCGTGGTGGGCGGAGGTGTTCGAGATGCCTTGCGTCAGCTATGCCGCATCGCACGGGGAAATTGCGCCACTGGCGAAAGCCGGCGCTGATTTCGTCGCGCTTGGCGATTGGTTGTGGCAAGATCCGCAGGCGATCGTGGCAACCATCGTGCGCGCCACCGCAGAATTGCGCTTGCCGGAGAGCGCGGCATGAGGGTGCGGTGGGCCGCCACCATCGCTGTGCTGTGCGCGCTCGCCGCTCTGGCGGCGCCAACGCTGGCGCAGCCGGCGAAAAATACCGCTCCGCCGCCGGCCGCCAATGCGGACGACAGCAAAGCCGATCTTGCCTTTGGCGCGTTCCAGCGCGGTCATTATCTGACCGCGTTCACCGAAGCCACCAAGCGCGCCCAACAGAACGATCCCGCCGCCATGACGCTGCTCGGCGAGCTCTACGCGCAGGGGCTCGGCGTGCCGCAAGACGATAAAAAGGCGGCGGAATGGTACAAGCTCGCCGCCGCGCATGGCGACCGCGACGCCATGTTCGCAATGGCGATGTTCAATCTGCAAGGCCGTGCCGGTCCGCGCAATCCGGACGAAGCCGCCCGCCAACTCGCCGCCGCTGCCAAGCTCGGCCATGCGGCCGCGGCCTACGATCTCGGCCTGCTCTATCTGCAAGGCCAGCAATTCCCGCAGGACTTCAAACGCGCCGCCGAACTGTTTGCTCAGGCGGCCACCGCCGGCAACGCCGACGCCCAATACGCGCTCGCCACCATGTACAAGGAAGGGCGCGGCGTGCCGAAAGATATCACCAAAGCCACGCAGCTGATGGGGCTCGCCTCGGTCGCCGGCAATATCGACGCCATGGTCGAGTACGCGATCGCCGAGTTCAATGGCACCGGCGTCGCCAAGGACGAAACCGCCGCTGCCAGGCTCCTGCTGATCGCGGCGCGGCGCGGCAGCGCGATCGCGCAGGACCGGCTGGCGCGCGTGCTAATGGCCGGGCGCGGCATGCCGGCCGACGTGACCGAGGCGATCAAATGGCACATCATCGCCAAGGCGGCCGGCGACAGCGATCCCGATCTCGATGTCTTCGCCGCGCAGCAGCCGCAAGCGGTGCGCGACGCCGCCGAGAAGGCGGCCAAGAAGTGGATGTCGACCCTGCCGCCGCGCTCTTGACGGCGCGCCCGCACGCGGGCAGACCCCACGCGCCATGCACCACTCCGCTTTGCTCAACGTGATGATCGCCGCCGCGCGTAAGACCGCGCGCGCCCTCAAACGCGATTTCGGCGAACTCGAAAAGCTGCAGGTCTCGCTCAAAGGACCGGCGAATTTCGTCTCGTCAGCCGACCGCCGCGCCGAGGAGACTCTGTACCAGGAGCTCTCCAAGGCGCGCCCCGGCTATGGCTTTCTCGGCGAGGAAGAAGGCCACCGCGAGGGCACCAACTCCTCGCACCTTTGGATCGTCGATCCGCTCGATGGCACCACCAATTTCCTGCACGGCATTCCGCAGTTTGCGATTTCCATAGGCCTCGAGCGCGAGGGCAGCGTGATCGCCGGCCTGGTTTACAATCCGGCCAGCGAAGAGATGTTTATCGCCGAAAAGGGCAAGGGCGCGTTCATGAACGAGCAGCGCATCCGCGTCGCCGGCCGCAAGCGGCTCTCTGACGCCATTATCGCCTGCGGTCTGCCGCATATCGGCCGTGGTGATCTCGCGCTCGCCGCCAGGGAAACCGGCGCCATCCAGGCGCAAGTCGCGGGGCTGCGCCGCTTCGGCGCCGCCGCGCTCGATCTCGCCTGGATCGCCGCCGGCCGGCTCGACGGCTATTGGGAACGCGACCTCAAGCCCTGGGACATGGCGGCCGGGTCCATTCTGGTGCGCGAGGCGGGCGGCTTCGTATCCGATTGCGACGGCGGCGCCGAGATGTTCGCCAAGGGCCATATCGTGGCCGGCAACGAAGCCATCCAGAAAGAGCTGCTGCGGGTGCTGAAAGCCGCCGGCCAGGGTTGAATCCGACCGCAATTTAAACTCAATCCGCCGCTCTATCCTGTGGCACCGGCACAACCGCTTTTTCCTTGTCACGGGTCTGTGCCATATTGGGCTCGGCCGGCCTGGCCGGCGTCAGCGTAACAAGCTCATGGTAAAAGAACTCGACCCGCTCAAACTGTCGTCGCCCCGAATCTTCCTGCTGCGAATGTTTGTGTTCGTGGTGCTGGGAGGGCTGGTCGCCTTCCTGCTGCACAAGCAGATCGAAGTGGCGTTCATGGCCAATCCCGGCCTGAACTCGGTGATCATCTTCGTCCTGCTCATCGGTATCGCGCTGTGCCTGCGCCAAGTGATCCGCCTCTATCCCGAAATCGCGTGGGTCAATAATTTCCGCCTCGCCGACCCCGGCCTCGCGGTCGACCGCCCGCCAGTACTGCTGGCGCCGATGGCGGCGATCCTCGGCAGCCGTATCGGCCGCATGGCAATGTCGGCACAACTGATGCGCGGCATTCTCGATTCGATCGCCACACGCCTCGACGAGGCGCGCGATATTTCGCGCTACATGACCGGACTTTTGGTGTTCCTCGGCCTGCTCGGCACCTTCTGGGGCCTGATCGAGACCGTCAGCTCGGTTGGCGGCGTGATCCAGGGCCTGAAAGCCGGCGGCGACGCCGGCAGCATGTTCAACTCTTTGCGCGAGGGCCTCGCCGCGCCGCTTTCCGGCATGGGAATTTCGTTTTCTTCGTCGCTGTTCGGCCTCGCCGGTTCGCTTGTTCTTGGCTTTCTCGACCTGCAATCGAGCCAAGCGCAAAACCGCTTCTACACCGAACTGGAAGACTGGCTCTCCACCACCGTTTACGACCAGGCGGCCGAGCCGATTGTCGCCGCCGGCGGCACCACCGAGGTACGCTCGGCCATCGACCGCATGCGCGAAGCTCTCAGCGAGGGCGGCGCGGGCAAGAACGCCACCAATGCCATGTCCAGTCTGGCGGAGGCGATCCAAGGCCTGGTGCAGCACATGCGCACCGAACAGCAGATGATCCGCGACTGGGTCGACAGCCAGGCGGACCAGCAGCGCGAGATCAAGCGGCTGTTGGAGATCATCGCGCGCGAGAAGGTGGACCGCTAACCCATGGCGCTCGCCCGCACCCGCCGCGGCGACAGCGGCATGAACTATTGGCCCGGCTTCGTCGATGCGCTCTCGACGCTGATTCTGAGCATCATCTTCATCCTGACCGTGTTCGTGGTGGTGCAGTTCTACCTGCAACAGGAAGTCGCCGGCAAAGACACCGCGCTCACCCGCCTCAACGCGCAGATCGCCCAGCTCACCGAGCTGTTGTCGATGGAGAAAACCGGCAAAGCCAATCTCGAGGATCAGCTTGCGCAATTGCGCGCCTCGCTCGCCGGCGCTGAGAGCGAGCGCGACAAATACAAGGGGCTGGCCGCCGGCGCCGGCGCTGGTGCCACCGCGGCGCAAGGCAGGATCGGCGAACTCACCGGCCAACTCGACAGCGAGAAAAAGATATCCTCGCATGCGTTGGCACAGGTTGAAATTCTCAACCAGCAGATCGCCGCCATGCGACGGCAACTCGCCGCCATCGAAACTGCGCTCGATGCTTCCGAGAAGAAGGACAAGGAATCGCAGAACAAGATCGCCGATCTCGGCCAGCGGCTCAACGTGGCGCTGGCGCAGAAGGTGCAGGAATTGACCAAGTACCGCTCCGATTTCTTCGGCAAGCTGCGCCAGATTCTCGGTAACCGACCCGACGTGCGCGTGGTCGGCGACCGTTTCGTGCTGCAATCGGAATTGTTCTTCGATACCGGCAAAGCTGATCTCAAGCCTGAGGCGCTGGCCGAACTCGACAAGGTCGCAGCCGCGCTGATCGAACTCGAGACGCAGATTCCGGCCGACATTGCCTGGGTGCTGCGCGTCGACGGCCATACCGACGTACGGCCCGTCACCGGCGGCGTGTTCAAGTCGAACTGGAACCTGTCTGCGGCGCGCGCCATCGCGGTGGTGCAGTATCTGATCGGCAAGGGCGTCGCGCCGCAGCGGCTGGTCGCCGCCGGCTTCGGCGAATTCCAGCCGATCGACACCGGCACCACCGAAGAGGCTTACCGCCGCAACCGCCGCATCGAGTTCAAGCTGACCGAGCGGTGAGCGCGAACATCCCCCTCCGCCCCTACAGCCCCGCCGACGAGGACGCGGCCATCGAGCTGTGGCGGCGCACCTGGCAACAGCATTATCCGCAGATCGACTTCGACGCGCGCGTCGCCTGGTGGCGCGAGCGCTGGCGGCAGGAAATTGCGCCGGTCGTAAATATTGTGGTGGCGCAGAAAGACGGCGCGCTCTTGGGCTTCGTCACCGTCGATCCGAAGACGATGTATCTCGATCAGATCGTGGTGGCGCCCGAACATTGGGGAAGCAGCGTCGCGCGCGCGCTGCTCGAGGAGGCCAAGCGCCTGTCGCCGCGCGGGCTTGACCTTATGGTCAACAAAGACAATGCCCGCGCCATCCGCTTCTATGAAAAGCACGGCTTCGCCTATGCGGGCGAAGACAAAAATCCGGTCTCGGGCAAGCCCGTGAACAGGATGGCGTGGCGGCCGCTCTAAGCCTCATCCTGTGATACTCGCTAAAGCGCCAAGCCTTTGAGGCTGGCGAGCATCAGTTAGGCATTCCGTGTTTGCCCCGAGATGGCCATCACTCGTTGCGAGCCCTACGTTCGCTTAATGCCACCAGCGGCCACTCTCCGACCAAAGCCGGCTCGTCAAGATTTCTGTGATGCCTTCCCGAAAGGATGCATCGCGTCCGTTCGGGAATTTGCGACCGCTAGAACTCTTCCCAATCCGGCTCGCTGTTGACGGCGGTTGCGAGCGCGGCCTGCATGCGGCGGACCGGTCCGCCGGCATTCGTTGCCGCGGCGGCGCGCTTGGGCGCGGCAGCGGGTTGTTGTTTCGGCGCCGCCGGTTGCTTCACCGCGGCCGGTCCTCGCGACGGCGGTGCTGCAACTGGGCGCTGCTCGCGCGCGGCCATAGGCTTCGCTGCCGGACGATTCTCGGCCGCAGCATCGAGCTTGAAGAACGAGACCCGCTCGTCCATCGTCTTGGCCTGGTGCTCCAGCGTCTTGGCGGTGGCGGCGTTCTCCTCGACCAGCGCCGAGTTCTGCTGCGTCACCTCGTCCATCTGGGTGAGCGCCTTGTTGACCTGCTCGATCCCGGTCGCCTGCTCGTTGCTGGCATTGGCGATGTCGGCGACGATCTCGGCCACCTTCTTGATCGAGGCGACGATCTCGGTGAGTGCCGAGCCGGCCCGGTTGACCAAGTCGACGCCACCCTTGACCTGATCGTTCGAGTTGGTGATCAGGTCCTTGATGTCTTTCGCGGCCTGCGAGGAACGCTGCGCCAGGCTGCGCACTTCGGAGGCAACGACCGCAAAGCCGCGGCCGGCTTCGCCGGCGCGTGCCGCTTCCACCGCGGCATTGAGTGCCAAGAGGTTGGTCTGGCGCGCGATTTCGTCGATGACGCCGATGATGTCGGAGATCTTGCGCGAGGAGTCTTCGATCTTGGCCATGGCCTCGACCGCCTGGGCGACCACCTGGCCGCCGCGGTTGGCGACATCGCGGGTAGCACTGGCCGACGTATTGGCCACTTGCGCGTTCTCGGCGTTTTTCTTCACCGTGCTGGCGATTTCTTCCATAGACGCCGAGGTCTGTTCCAGGCTCGCCGCCTGTTCCTCGGTGCGCTGGGAGAGATCGGTCGTGCTGGTCGATATCTCCGCCGAGGCGTTGGTGACTTCCGCCGCCGACGCCTTGATCTCGGCGATGGTCGCCCCGATCCGCTCCGCCATCGTATTGGCGTCATCCTTCAACTTACCGAACATGCCGTGATACTCGGCCGTGATCCGTGGTGTCATGTCGCCGCCGGCGAGCGCACTCAACATGCCGATGAGGTCTTGCAGCGCCTTGCCGGTGTTCTCGCACAGCGCGTTCATCGCGGTGGCGAGATTGAGCATGAAGTCTTTCTTGCCTTCGAGCGGTACGCGCTGCGAGAAATCGCCGGCCACCGCGGCCTTGACCAGGCCGTCGACCTCGCCCTCGACCGCCTTCTCGATGGTTTCGTTGCGCCATTCCACGACCGTGCCGGAACGTTTGCCATGGTCATCAATGACCGGCGTGGCGACCAGATGGAACTTCTGGCTACCGACCGTGATGTGGGATTCGTGCGTACCGGTGAGCGAATCCAGCAGCCGGCGCTGATGGGCTGGGTTCTTGTGGAACACGTCCATGCTGGCGCCGAGCAGCTTACTGGCGTTGAAGTTCGGCAGCACCTTGCGTAGCTCGGATTCGGCCTCTTTCATCATGTCCTGCAGGGTCGCGTTCATGTACATGATGTTGTAGTCGCCGTCGGCGATCATCACATTCGACCTGACCACATCGAGGCCGGAGCGCACCCGCAGATTGATGACCTTCTGCGCGATCGACTGCTTGAACACCTCGGTCGCCTTGGCAATATCGCCAATCTCGTCGCCGCGCGCGGCGAAGGGCACGTCGACGATACGGTCGTTGGTGAGATCGACCAAGACGCCGGCCATCTTGCGCAAGGGCCTACCGATGCTTATGAAGCCAAACACGCCCGAGCCGATGAGCGCCAGAACAACCGTCCCGCCGACCGCAAGGCCGACACGTTCGCTCGACGTCATTTCCTGGGCGGCGACCACCGCGCTCGCGCCCATTGCAGTTTGCACAGTGTTCGCAATGCTATCAATCAACACTTCCATTTGTTTGGCCATAGGCAGCGCCTGCTGGCGGGCAATGTCGTCTGCTTGGTAACTGAGCGTAGCGATCCGCATGGCCGCCTGGCTCGTGCCCGAGTCGTTCTCCGGCCGTCTGTCTTGGATCGCGATAATCTCCGCGTTGATCGTAGCGATCTTATACGCTGCGGCGACGTACTGGCCGATGGTGACTATCAATCCCTTCAACCGCTCGGTCGTCTCAACTTTTTTAGATAGTTGAATGGCGTGCTCTATAAGTTGGACGGTACTTTTCTCGTGTTCGCTTAGGGATGCCTTCGCCTTTTCCAAATCACCAGCAGAGCTTGCGATACGGATGTCGCGCGCGGTGATTTGCAAGCCGCGAAGCGACACCTTGATGTCGAAGGCTGTTTGCGTAAGAGCGGCTTGGCGAAGAGCATTTTCGCTCGAGCTTCTAACCGCGGCATTGCCCAGCATTTGGGTGCCCATCATGACTGCCACCAACATCACGCTGACACCGGAGATAAGCGCGAGCTTGATCCCAATCCGGATATTTGACAGCCGAAGCATCAGTACGCTCCTTGGAATAGTTGGATGTCTACGTCGCAGCGCGAGACGCGCATTTGATTGCATTCCGGGGGATGCCTAAATTCCGGTGAGCAATCCAAAAACAAACTGAATCCTGCACCCTTCAGGACTCAGCGCGCTAGAAAATAAGCCATAGTTATTAACGCCGCCTTGCCTTCGTTATCGCATCACGGCCTGCGAAACGGCTGACGTCTCGAAGGATGGGGGCGACAATCGACCTCGGCTATATCCAAGATCGTCATGTAATATACGCAACCCGCCAATAGCCTATTTGCGATGTTCGAGACGGACCCTCGGTGCTCCCCAGCATGAGGGGCAACAGAGGCGCGAGCAAACATTTTGGGCAGCTACGGTGCGCCGGCGAGCGAGGCCGCCATGGCCGCGTCGAAGGATCTGGAATCCACTTTAAGATAGGCGAGCTTCTCCTCGGCGATCACCACCGCCTCGGCGACGCCCGGCACCTGGCGCAGCCGCGCGGCAAGGCTTTCGGCGTCGTTGGTTTTGCCATCGGCAATGGGGACGAGGCGCGTCGTCAGATAGCTCGGTTGCTTCATGGTGACCGCCGCCAGCAGCCAGAGCAGCGCCAGTACGGTCGTCAAGGCGAATACTCCGGCCGTGCCGCCGTGCTGATTGGCCCAGCCGCCGACGATGCCACCGACGAAAATGCCGAGAAACTGCAAGCTCGAATAAATACCGGTGGCGGTGCCTTTGGCGTCGGGCGGCGCTGCCTTGGTGATAAGCGAGGGCAGGCTCGCTTCCATCACATTGAAGCCCGAGAAGAAGATCGTGAGCGCGGCCAGCAGGACATACAGATTGCGCGCACCGAAATAGAGCATGACTTGGCTGACCAGCAGCGCGGCCACCGCGGCCACGAACACGCCCTTCATGCGGCGATGCTTCTCGGCGACGATGATCGCCGGAATCATGACGGCCACCGACACCACAAGCACCGGCAGATAGATCATCCAATCGTTGTGGGTCGATACGTCGAGCGTGCCGCGCAGCAATCCTGGTACCACCAGAAAGCTCGCCGTCAGCATGGCATGCAACGCGAAAATGCCGACGTCGAGCCGCAGCAGTTCCTTGTTGCGCAACACCGAGCCGATCAATGCCGGCACCGCCTCGGCGTCGCGATGGACGACCACGCGGCGCGGGGTCGGCACGATGAACACGGTGATCCCAATGCCGACCATGGCCAGCCCGACCATCAGCCAGAAGATGCCGGCGACGCCGATGAAATTCGCCGCAATCGGCCCAGCCACCAGCGCGACCATGAAGGAAGCGCCGATGCTGATGCCGACCATGGCCATCGCCTTGGTGCGATTTTCCTCGCTGGTCAGATCGGCCACCAGCGCCAGGATCACCGAGCCGACAGCGCCGCCGCCCTGCAGCACGCGGCCGACGATGACGCCGCCGATTGAGGTGGAGGAAGCCGCCACGGCGCTGCCAATGGCGAAAATGACGAGACCGACGACGATCATCAGCTTGCGCCCGAACCGATCCGACAGGAGACCGAAGGGAATCTGCAGCAGCCCCTGACTCAATCCGTAGACACCCAGCGCCTCGCCGATCAGATAGGGATTGGCGCCGGACAGGTGTTGGGCATAGGCCGCAAACACCGGATAGATCATGAACAGGCCGAGCAGTCTGACCGAGAACACTGCCGCGAGAGAGCCGGCGGCGCGGAATTCCTGTTTTTGCATTCTACCTAATCCAAACTCATTGAACGCCGCCGCAAGTTCTTCGCCAAACTTAAGGCAATATTGCGAAAGGCCGCCGAGCTTAAGCGTCGGCGGCCCTTCGAAACCGCATTGCCGGCCTGCCCGGCACCCCCAATATGCCCGCACCATGCCCTGCGGCCTTGATCCCGGTCAATTACGGCGGCTTGCCGCTTCCGCCTGCGTCCTGTATAGAGCGGCCAAATTCAGCCCATTTCGGCGCGTTTGGCGCGCCCGCAGCGGATACCAACAATGAAGCAAGACACCCACCCGGATTACCACACCATCAAGGTGGTGATGACCGACGGCAGCGAATTCACCACCCGCACCACCTGGGGCAAGGAGGGCGATGTCATGCATCTCGACATCGACCCGAAGTCGCACCCGGCGTGGACCGGCGGCCAGCAGCACCTGCTCGACCGCGGCGGGCGGCTGTCGCGCTTCCAGAAGAAGTTCTCCGGCTTCTTGAAGGGCGACGAAAAGAAATAACGCGCCGGGTTTCGCGCGCGAAATGAAAAACCCCTGCCTCGCGGCGGGGGTTTTGTTTTTTACTCAACAATGCGATCAGACGCTCTCCGCGCCGAAGGCGGCTTTCAGCAGGCCGAGTTGGCGTTCGACCGGATTGGCCGCCGTGCCCGGTTCGGCAATGGTTTGATTATGGATGGTGGCGTCGAGGCGGCGCACTTTGGCTTGCAACTTGTGCGAACGCCCGATGAGATCGCGCAGCGCCTCCGGCAGCAGTTCCACATTGGTCGGTTCATGGAAATCGGCGGCGGAGAGCTTGACCTTGGCCTTTTCCTTGTTGGCCTGGGCAAGCGACATCTCGCCCTCCTTCACCGCGCGATGCAGCAGCAGCCAGGACGCGAGCTGCATCAGCCGCGTGGTCAGTCGCATGCTCTCGGTCGCGTAAGCGAGCGCCGCAGCGCGCTCGAGATGTTTAGATTCCTGCCGGCCGGCGCCGTCGAGATAGGTCGCCGTCTCTTCCACCAAGGCCATGCCGTCGCGGAACAGATCGGCAAAGACCTGCGAATTTGCGAGCCGCGCGCCGAATGATACCGGCTGTAATTCGTTGAACGATTTTTCAACCATACTCTTACGCCTTACCCCTGCCGGAACTGTTACGCGTCCCGTGTGTAGGTAAGCATCGCTCTCCGCGGCCCCGTCTGTCCAGACCGCAGACCGGCAAACTTTGCGACATAGTTGCCGCGCGAGCTTAAGAGCGCGGCCACCATGGCGGCCGTCCATGTCCCGGAATGGGACAAAAAAGAGCCGCCGTTGCCGGCGGCTCGAAGTTGATAACAGGGAGGCGTCAAACAGAGTGGACAGGAGCCACTCAATGTCCATGAAGATGGACGCCACAGTAATGATCCGGAAGGCTTAACGACAAGTTACCAAACTTCGGCAAATGCGAGATTTTTTAGCCCGCCAGAGCGCGAGATGGTGCGTATTTACCGCTTGAAGAACTGATCAGCAGCCGAGCGCGAAGCGCGCTTGCCAGCCATGTCTGCTTCCAGCCGCGAAATCTCGTCATGCATAAGCTGCACACGCGCCGCCAGTTCCTCGACCGAGAGCAGGCTCAGGTCCTGCCCGATTTCGTGCACGATTTTTTTCTTCGGATTGTCATCGTCGTCGATGATCGGCATGGCGGACCTCCAAGACAGTGAAAATCTACCCGCGCCGGCCTAGGTTGTCACATCGGCTAGGCCCGCCTAAACAGGCGCCCTGCCCCCATAAACTGAGGATTCCATGACCGCACTTCCGACCAGTATGACGGCCATCGGTATTAAGACCCTGGGTGGACCCGAGGCGCTGGTGCCGGAACAGCGCGCGGTTCCCACGCCCGGCGCTGGCGAGATCCTGGTGAAGGTCGCAGCCGCAGGCGTCAACCGGCCGGACGTTATGCAACGTAAAGGCCTCTATCCGCCGCCGCCCGGCGCGTCCGATATTCCAGGTCTCGAGATCGCCGGCGAGATCGTGGCGCTCGGACCAAACGTCAAGCGCTGGAAAGCCGGCGACCGCGTAATGGCGCTGGTATCCGGCGGCGGCTACGCCGAATTTTGCCTGGGGTATGAAAGCCACGCACTGCCGGTGGGCGGACTGTCGATGGTCGAGGCCGCGGCCATCCCAGAGACCCTCTTCACGGTCTGGCACAACATGGTCGAGCGTGGCGGACTCAATCCGGGTGAGACGTTTCTGGTGCACGGCGGCACGTCCGGAATAGGCACCACCGCGATCCAGCTCGCCAAGGCGCTCGGCGCGCGCGTCATCACCACTGCCGGCACGCCGGAAAAATGCGAGGCCTGCCGCAAGCTCGGCGCCGACGTCGCCGTTAACTATAAAACCGAGGACTTCGTCGCCGCCTGCAAAGCGGCGACCGACGGCAAGGGCGTCGACGTTATACTCGACATGGTCGGCGGCGATTACATCGCGCGCAATTACGAAGCGGCGGCGACCGAGGGACGCATCGTGCAGATCGCGTTCCAGGGCAGCGCCAAGGCGGAGGTCAATTTCATGCGCCTTATGCTCAAGCGGCTGCATCACACCGGTTCGACCTTGCGCTCGCGTTCGGTCGCCGACAAAGGCGCCATTCGCGCCGCCGTCGAGGCCAACGCGCTGCCACTGATCGTTGCCGGCAAGGTGAAGCCGATAATCTACAAAACCTTCCCGCTCGCCGAGGCGGCAGCCGCCCATGCGCTGATGGAATCGAGTGCGCATATCGGCAAGATCGTGCTAACCCTTTGAAAAAGCTTCCGATCGATTGCCCGCGCCAATCGGAGCCGGGAGTCTCTGCGAGCCACATGGGCCGCGAAATCGGCGCATTGTCGACGCAATAAAGCGGGCGGGGGAATTTGTTTGCAGAAGTCGCCGGCGGAGTCGCAATAGCAGCATGACTGGCACCGCCGCGGCCGGGGGTTTTGCATTGATCTTGCAGCGTTGCGCACCAGTGTTCGCGCTCGCCGCCGCGCTGCTGGCGGCACAGCCTGCGCATGCTCTCGAAGCGGTGAACGTGCGCGTCGACGCGGCGGCCATCGATCTCACCGCCGCCACCGATCTGCAAAAAGCCGATGGCGACCGCATCCAGGTCTCCACCGCACCCGGCCCTGACGGCATCGTGCGCCGCATCGAGGTGCGCGCCCGCGAAGCCAACTCCAACTGGGCGGTGTTCGCACTCACCAATAATTCCGATGAGCAACTCGACCGGCTGATCGTCGTGCCACATTACCGCATGGTCGGCTCCGGATTGTTCTGGCCCGACCTCGGCCTGTCGCGCATCGCCGCCATCACGCCATCATCGGGCGATCGCCCGGTGCGGCAGGAGAACACGACCGCGGACATATTCCGCGTCACGCTCGATCCCGGCACGGTCATTACATTTGTCGCCGAATTGCGGACCGACAAATTGCCACAGATCTATCTTTGGGAACCGGACGCCTACAAGGACAAGGTCAACTCCTTCACGCTGTATTACGGCATCGTCATCGGCATCGCTGGATTGCTTGCGCTGTTCCTCACCATTCTGTTCGTGGTGAAGGGCTCGGTAATGTTCCCCGCCGCCGCCGCACTCGGCTGGGCAGTGCTGATCTATATCGGTATCGACTTCGGATTCTGGGGCAAGGTATTCGACATGTCGGCCGGCGCCGAGCGCGTCTGGCGCGCCTGCGGCGAAGCTATCCTGTCGGCAACGCTGCTGGTGTTTCTGTTTGCTTATCTCAATTTGTCGCGCTGGCACGTGCGCTACGCCCATATCACGATCGCCTGGCTAGCAGCGCTGACCGCGCTGACTGCTGTGGCAGTATTCGATCCCGCCGTCGCCTCCGGCATCGCCCGTATGTCGCTCGCCGGTATTGCGGTGTTCGGGCTGGCGTTGGTCATCTATCTGTCCACCCACGGCTACGACCGCGCTGTGCTGCTGATCCCGACCTGGCTCTTGCTGGTGGTCTGGACCGCCGCCGCCGGCCTGGCCGTTACCGGAGTCGTCACCAACGATATTATCGGCCCGGCCTTGCTCGGCGGCCTGGTACTGATCGTTATGCTGATAGGCTTCACGGTAATGCAACACGCTTTCGCCGGCGGCATCACCCATGGCATCGTCTCCGACGTCGAAAGACGTGCTCTCGCATTGACGGGCGCCGGCGATCTGATCTGGGACTGGGACGTCTCCGCCGACAAGATCTTCACCAGCGTGGAGACCGAACAACTGCTCGGTCTCAAGCGCGGCACGCTCGAAGGACCGGCGGCGGCCTGGCTTGAGATCTTGCATCCGCTCGATCGCGACCGCTTCCGAGCTTCGCTCGACAGCGCCGTAGAGCAGCGACGCGGACGCTTGAGCCAGGACTTCCGGCTGCGCGCCGCCGATGGCCATTATCTGTGGTTCACGCTGAAAGCGCGTCCTGTGGTCGGCTCAGACGGCGAAGTGGTACGCTTGGTAGGAACGCTTACCGACGTGAACGACTTCAAGAAAGCCGAAGAGCGGCTGCTGTTCGACGCGGTGCACGACAATCTCACCGGCCTGCCCAACCGTGAGCTGTTTATCGATCGCATGGAGGCTGCGTTCGGCTTCGCTAGTTCAGACCCGCAGATCCGCCCGTCGGTGCTGGTAATCAATCTCGACCGCTTCAAGCAGGTCAACGATTCGGTCGGCATATCGATTGGCGATTCCGTCCTGCTCACCATCGCGCGCCGCCTTGGCCGCCTTCTCAAACCGCAGGACACGCTGGCGCGGTTATCCGGCGACCAGTTCGCCTTAATCTTGCTGTCGGAACGAGAACCCGCTCGCATCGTGGCCTTCGCCGAGACCATGCGCCGCACTTTGCGCGCACCGATCGGCTTCAACGACCGCGAGATTTTCATCACCGCATCGATCGGCCTGGCGCTCTCCGAAAACCAGTCGCGCAGTGCCGAGGAGGTTCTCAAGGACGCCGAGCTCGCCATGTATCACGCCAAGCGAATCGGCGGCGACCGCATCGAAATCTTCAAACCGGCCATGCGCTCGCGCAAGACCGACCGGCTGACGATGGAATCGGAACTACGCCGCGCGATCGAGCGCGAGGAGATCAAAGTGTTGTACCAGCCGATCGTGCGGCTGGAGGATCGCGCCATTGCCGGCTTCGAAGCACTGGCGCGCTGGGATCATCCCAAGCTCGGCCGCTTGTCGCCGTCCGAATTCATCACGACAGCCGAAGAAATCGGCCTGATCGTGGATCTCGGCCTGTTTGTGCTCGAACGAACGGCCCGCCGGCTCGCGAG
The DNA here is from genome assembly GCA_963753455.1 of uncultured Alphaproteobacteria bacterium. Classification (GTDB taxonomy): domain Bacteria; phylum Pseudomonadota; class Alphaproteobacteria; order Rhizobiales; family Xanthobacteraceae; genus Pseudolabrys. The sequence continues at coordinate 127,118 of CAVWDA010000006.1, forward strand.
CTGGCAGGCCGCCAACCGCTCGCGTGAGCCGATCTTCGCCAGCGTCAACGTTTCGTCGCGGCAATTGCTGCGGCACGATCTGATCCAGGATTTGCGCAGCGTGCTGTCGCGCTCGCCCTTGGCGCGCGGCACCCTCAAGCTGGAAATCACCGAATCGCTGGTGATGGAGAATCCCGAGCACGCCGCGCAGATGCTCACCCGCATCAAGGAGCTCGGCGTCGGACTGTCGCTCGACGATTTCGGCACCGGTCATTCTTCGCTCGCCTATCTGCAGCGACTTCCCGTTCGACACCATCAAGATCGATCAGTCGTTCGTGCGCACCACGGCGCGCGGTACCAGGCCGGTAATCCTGCGCTCGATCATTGCGCTCGCGCACGATCTCGGCATGGACGTCGTGGCGGAAGGCGCGGAGACTGATTCCGACGCCGTCGAACTCTACCAAATGGGCTGCGAATACGCGCAAGGATTTGCCTTCGGCGAGCCGATGAGTGCGCAAGCCGCCGGCGGACTGCTGACCAGCGAACGCATCGAGGTCGCGCCCTAGCGGTACTGCGACGGCGTCAAATTTCCGGAAATTGACGCACGCCGGCGCCCGCTTTTCGGAATCGCGCGCTAGGCGTGGCCTGCTTCGCTCGACAGCATGCCGAGGTCGATGCCGATCTTGCGCAGCGCCTTTTCGTACTTGTGGTCGGTATCGGTGCCGAAGATCAGTTCCGGATCGGCGTCACAATGCAGCCAGCCGTTCTGCTGGATTTCATGCTCGAGTTGGCCGGCCTTCCAGCCCGCATAGCCGAGCGCAAGAATCGCGTTCTCCGGCCCGTTGCCCCGCGCGATCGCCTTGAGGATGTCGAGCGTGGCGGTAAGACAGATACCGTCGTCGATCGGCAACGTCGAGTTCTCGATGAAAAAATCGGCCGAATGCAGGACAAAGCCGCGCCCAGTCTCCACCGGCCCGCCTTTGAGCACCTTGACGTCTTCCGCCTGCACCGGCAATTCAATGCGCTCGCTCGCCGGGATCACTTCGAGCTGCACCAGCAGATCCGGGAACTTGATATTGCCGGCCGGCTGGTTGACGACGATGCCCATGGCGCCCTCGCTCGAATGCGCACAGACATAGATCACCGCGCGCGCGAATCGCTCGTCGTCCATCGACGGCATGGCAATCAGCATCTGGCCATCGAGATAACCGCGTGCAGGCGTCTTGCCGGCCGATTTATGCGGGGGCTTCATGCGAAAAGGTTACCTAATCGGTCCAGCTTTGCAAACGATCCCGGCTGCAGAAAATTCAATCACCCACCGTCATATTCAATCAGGTAATTGTGGCAAAATCGCCACGATGCAAGTAACTTAATCATCCCGCGCTCACGATGAATTCAATGGCGCAATACGTCTTAACCGACTAGATCGAGCGCCATGGAAAATCTTAGCAATCGAGTTGCCGCCACCTTGGTCGCCTTCGGTATCGTCCTCTTGGCTGGCGCTCCGGCGCGCGCGGCCGACACCTCGCCTTGGGTCGAGGACAACTACTCGGCGATTCGTCTGGTCGCCGGCGCCAACAAACCCAACGCGGAGAGCTTGCGCGCCGGGATCGAAATCAAGTTGCAGCCGGCCTGGCATACCTATTGGCGCTATCCCGGCAACTCCGGCGTGCCGCCGCGTTTCAGTTTTGCCGGCTCGGACAATCTCGCCTCTGTCAAAGTGCTCTACCCGGCGCCACATGCCTTCACCGACGAGGTCGGCACCATCATCGGCTACAAGGGCGACGTCATTCTGCCGCTGCGTGTGTTCCCGCGGCAAATGGACAAGCCGGTCACATTGCGTGCCAAGATCGACTACGCAGTGTGCGACAGGTTGTGCGTGCCGGTCGAGGCCAAGGTCGAATTGACGCTTTCCCCCACCGGCGGCGCGGATAATCCCGCGCTTGCGGCGGCCGAGGCGCGCGTGCCAAAGCCGGTGTCCGCCGTCGAGGTGGGATTGACCGCGCGCCGCGCCAATGACGACAAGCGCAAGCCGTTGGTGTTCGTCGATCTCACCGCATCCATGGGCCAGCCGGTCGAATTGTTGGTCGAAGGCCCGACGCCGGAATGGTCTCTGCCCATACCCAAGCCGGAGCCGGGCGCTCCATCGGGCCATGCGCGTTTCGGCTTCGAACTCGATGGGCTGCCGCCTGGCGTCGATCCCAAGGGTCCGTTCGAACTCACCTTCACGATCGTGCAGGGCGACCGAGCCACCGAAGTCAAAACTCATCTCGACTAATCCGCCGGCTGCGCTATTTTGCATCTCACAAAAATCAGGAGAGAACACCCATGCCCATCAAAGTCGGCGACAAATTGCCCAACGCCACGTTCCGCGTGATGACCGCGGAGGGGCCCAATAAGCCAAAGACCACGGATGATATCTTCAAGGGAAAGAAAGTCGCGCTGTTCGCGGTTCCGGGCGCCTTCACGCCGACCTGCAACAACCTGCACATCCCGAGTTTCCTCAACAATATCGATGCCTTCAAGGCGAAGGGCGTGAACACCATCGCGGTGACCGGCGTCAACGACGCCTTCGTGATGGAAGCCTGGAAAAAGGCGACCGGCGCCACCGGCAAGATCGATTTCCTCGCCGACGGCAACGGCGAATTCGCCAAGGCCATCGGCATGGATTTCGACGGCTCCGGCAACGGCCTCGGCGTCCGCTCTAAACGCTATTCGATGCTGGTCGACGACGGCACGGTGAAGGCGCTGAACATCGAGGACGCGCCCGGCAAGTGCGACATTTCCGGCGGCGACGCGCTGCTCAAGCAGATCTAGACTACTTCGTCTTCATCGCACCGACCGCGCCGGCGCGCGCCGCCACCAGACCGTCGCGCGCAAGCTGGTCGGCGCGCTCGTTCATGGCGTGACCGGCGTGGCCTTTCACCCAGTGCCAGCGCACGTCGTGATGGGCGAGCGCAGCATCGAGCCGCTTCCACAGATCGACGTTCTTGACCGGCTTCTTGTCGGCGGTGCGCCATCCGTTCTTCTTCCAGCCGTTGATCCAGCCGGTGATGCCGCCGCGCATGTATTCGCTGTCGGTATACAGATCGACCGAGCACGGGCGTTTCAGCGCTTCCAGCGCGGAGATCGCGGCCATCAATTCCATGCGGTTGTTGGTGGTGTGCGGCTCGCCGCCATGCAGTTCCTTTTCATGGTCGCCGAAGGTCAGAATTGCGCCCCAGCCGCCCGGTCCCGGATTGCCCGAGCAAGCGCCATCGGTGTGAATGGTAACGCGCTGCTCGCTCAAGTTTCCATTCCATAGTCGCTGGCGCTTTTAACCGATTGGTGGAAGCGCAGCTTGCGGAAATATTCGAGCGGGTCCTTCGGCTTGACCAGCGCGCCGTCCGGCACCGCCAGCCAGTCTACCAGCCGGGTGAGCAGGAAGCGCATGGCCGCACCGCGCGAGAGCACCGGTAGCGCCGCTATCTCGGCCGCCGACAGCGCGCGAATCTTGCCGTAGGCCTTGAGCAGTGCTCGGCCCTTGGTGACGTTGTAGGAATGATCCGGTTCGAAGCACCAGGCATTGAGACAGACCGCGACGTCATAGGCGAGCGTGTCGGTGCAGGCGAAATAGAAATCGATCAGTCCGGACAGTTTGTCGCCGAGAAAGAACACGTTGTCGGGAAATAGATCGGCGTGGATCACGCCGGCGGGGAGATCGCGCGGCCAGAATTTCCCGAGTGCGTCGAGTTCCTTGGCGATCTCTGTGCACAGGCCGGGCCGCACGCTGTCGCCGCGTCCCTTGGCGTGCTCGTAGAGGCCGCGCCAGCTCTCGATTCCCAGCGCATTTGCCCGCCTGTTCGGAAAATCCTTGCCGGCAAGATGCAAGCCGGCAAGCGCCTCGCCCACCGCCGCGCAGTGGCCGGCGTTCGGCCGGCGGATCCATAAGCCGTCCAGAAAAGTGACGATCGCCGCCGGCCGGCCGGCGATTTTGCCGAGCATGCCGCCATTCTTGTTCTTGACCGGCTGCGGACAGGTGATACCGCGCGCCGCGAGATGCTCCATCAACGCGAGGAAGAACGGCAAGTCTTCTTCGGCGACGCGCTTTTCGTAAAGCGTGAGAATGAAATTGCCGGCTGTGGTGTGCACGAGGAAATTGGAATTTTCCACGCCTTCGGCGATGCCCTTGTAGGCGAGCAGTGCGCCGATCTCGTAAAGGTTAAGAAATTCGGTGAGATCGTCGGCGGTGACGTCGGTGTAGACGGCCATGGACGCGTCACTCCGCCGCCTGCGTCTCTCGCAGCGGACGGGGCAGCGGGAAGAACATGTCCTCCTTGACGGCGGAGACGGTCTCGACGATCACCGCGTAGCGCTGCGCAAAGGCATCGATGATCTCCTCGACCAGCACTTCCGGAGCGGAGGCGCCGGCGGTGATACCGAGCGTACCGACGGCACCGAATGCACCCCAGTCGATATCGGCGGCGCGCTGCACCAAAACGGCGCGAAGGCAGCCGGCGCGCTCGGCCACTTCCTTGAGCCGCTGCGAATTGGACGAATTCGGCGAGCCAACCACGATCATGGCATCGACGACGGGCGCCACGTGCCTGACCGCTTCCTGGCGATTGGTGGTGGCGTAGCAGATGTCGTCTTTGTTCGGCCCGGCCATCTCCGGGAAGCGTCGCCTCAGCACGGCGACGATCTCCGCGGTGTCCTGCACTGACAGGGTGGTCTGCGTCACATAAGCGAGGTTGCCAGCGTCGCACGGGATGAAATTTTCGGCATCCGCCACGCTCTCGATCAGCGTCACCGCCTCCGGCGGCAACTGGCCCAACGTGCCGATCACCTCCGGGTGGCCGGAATGGCCGATCAGCACGATCTCGCGGCCGCGGCGAAAATGAATTTCGGCCTCGCGATGCACCTTGGTCACCAGCGGGCAGGTGGCGTCGAGCGCGAACAGGTGGCGGCGCGCGGCTTCGGCCGGAACGCTGCGCGCCACGCCATGCGCCGAGAAGATGACCGGGGCTTCGGTGTCGGGAACCTCGTCGAGTTCCTCGACGAAAATCGCGCCCTTAGCGCGGAGGCCCTCGACCACGTAGCGGTTGTGCACGATTTCGTGGCGGACGTAGACCGGCGGGCCGTAAATGCTCAGCGCCCGCTCCACCAATTCGATGGCGCGCACCACGCCGGCGCAGAATCCGCGCGGCGAGCACAGCAGCACCTTGAGTGCGGGCTTTTCCGGGGTCTTCATTAGGGCGTCCTGGAAATCGCGCCGATTTTTCGCGCGATTTGTGTCTGGATGTGGGCTGCGTCGCCCCACCCTGTCAAGACGGCAGAGTTGCATGGCGCGGATCGAATCCCTATATTCCGGCCACTTTCCAGTCATCACCGATGATCTGGTGCTTCGCCCGGCGGGCGGGCGAAGCGTAGAGGAGATTTGCCATGGCCACACCAGCACCCTTGATGCCGAAGGCGACGGCCGTCTGGCTGTTGGATAATACCGCCCTGACCTTCGATCAGATCGCCGAGTTCTGCAAACTGCACCCGCTGGAAGTCAAAGCGATCGCCGACGGCGACTCCGCGCAGGGCATCAAAGGCCTCGATCCGATCCAGACCGGACAGCTCACGCGCGAGCAGATCAGCGCGGCCGAGGCCGATCCCGAGCTACACCTGACGCTGAGCGAGTCGAAAGTCTCGGTTCCCTCGCCGGAACGCGGCAAGAAAGGCCCGCGCTACACGCCGGTGTCGCGCCGCCAGGACCGCCCCAACGCCATTCTTTGGCTGGTGCGCAATCATCCGGAATTGAAGGACGCCGCGATCATGCGCCTCGTCGGCACCACCAAGTCGACCATCGCCGCGATCCGTGACCGCACGCACTGGAATGCCGCCGCGCTTGCGCCTATGGACCCGGTGACGCTGGGTCTCTGCTCCCAGACCGACCTCGATTTCGAGGTCAATCGCGCCAACAAGGAAAAGCCGGCGCCGGTCGACACCGGCGCGACGCTGCTGCCGGCGGCCGAGACCACGGCGAAGAAGGAAGCGGAAATCGCCGCAGCCGCCGCGGAAGCCGAGAACAAGCCGGGCGGCAGCGATCTCAACGTGTCCGCCGTGTTCGCCAAGCTCAAGCAACTCGGCGGCAAGGGCGAGAAGGAAGAGGAATAATTCGTTTCATTCCGCGGACCGCGCGAAGCGCGGGACCCGGCAATCCAGAGGCCACCTTCAAAGTTTGTAAGTCTGGATTTCGGGTTCGCGCCTTCGGCGCGCCCCGGAATGACAAGTTAATACCCCCTTTTCCCTTCCACCGCCGCGATGTATCGCGCGACGGATTTTTCCAGCACCTGCTTGGCCTGCGTCGCGATGACACGGTCGAAATAATGGCCGTAGAGCGTGTCGAACGAAAACGGCGCCATGGCCTTGCCGATGTGCGCGACTTCGCGCGCCGACAGCGGAATGAAATTCGGATAGCTGCGCATGAAGGAGAGCCACTTGCGGTCGGTGGCCACCGTGAGGATATCGCCGGCGCAGACAATGCCTCTGTCTTGGCCGCGGCCCTTCTTGCTCTCTTGCCAATGCAGCACGCTGCCGCCTTCGAAGTGGCCGCCGCAGCGGATCAGCGTGACGCCGTCCCACAGTTTGTGCGTGTCGCCTTCCCACAGATAAATCGCCGGGTCCGGCCGCATGATCCATTGCCGGTCGGCGGCATTGAGATGGATGTGGCAATCGAAGGCGCGCGCCCACTCCACCATCGTGGTGTAGAAATGCGGATGCGAAATGGCGATCGCTTGCAGGCCGCCGAGCGCCTTGATCGCCGTCACCGTCGCCGCATCGAGCGTGGCGACGCAATCCCACAGCACGTTGCCGCCCGAAGTGCGCAAAAGCAGCGCGCGCTGGCCGATGGCGAAACCCGCGCCGATGCCGATGACGCCCGGCTCGTATTCGCGCCACGCGTTCATATGGCTTTGCGCCAGCGCGTCGAGCGTGGTCCACGTCTGCCCGCGCGGCGGCACGTATTGCCGCTCCTCCTCGCAGATGGCGCATTGCGCCGGCGGCTTCTCGCTCTCGGCATATTGCATGCCGCAGGCCGTGCAGATGAAGTGAGGCATTTCCAAATCCCGTTATTCCGGGACACGCGCCATAAGCGCGCTTACGCGCGTATTCGACGCGCTATGGCGCGTGGACCCGGAATCCAGACGCGCCTTCAGGATTTGTATCTGGATTCCGGGTTCACGGCCTTCGGCCGCGCCCCGGAATGACAGGGGACGAGATATAGCAAAGCGGCCAAGCTTCGCCGCCCCTATTCTTTGCGGCGCGGGGGCGCCGTATTCCATCCCTTCGTCTTGCCCCCGCGCTCATTATGAGCGAGGCGAATGGAGCGCCGAGCGGCGCACCATCGTCTGTCCGCCGCGCAAACAAGTGTACGCAGTTTGCGCCACCTGCCTGCTTGGCGGGCGCGCGCTTTGCGATCAGCGCGCTTGCCACCCGGCGCTCCATCGCGGCGATTTCTGTCCCCGGGACCGTAGCTTCCGGGCGCCGACGGGAAGGCCTCGCCTCCCTTATCCGGCAGGCTTTCGCCCGCGCGCCGCGTCCAGCCCACCGAAGGGCAGTCCCCCGTAGTGGGGACGGACGGCGACCCAGGGCCTCCCGAGAAACAGAAGTGGTCCCTCTTGATTCTACTCGACTGACCCATATAAACGGCAAATAAACTATCGGAGAACCAAGAAGAATGGGAATACCATCATACCTGAGAAATGTAGCCGCGCGATGCAGCAAGATTGCACACAAGTGTTCCGATCAACGAGCCAATGAAGCAATTCTCGCAATCAGCGTCGAACTCAGCGAAAAAGCGGAAGCCTTAGAAAAACACTCTCCCGCCACTAAGTAACAACCCTGAGGCCGCCTCGGTTGGCGGCCTCTTTCGTTTCAAGCCAAGCGTGCGATTTCGCCTATTGGGTAACAACGAACAAAGGTCGGCTCTGATGCGGGATGGCTCGGTCGCAAATGATGCCGAGCGGACGATCGGGTCACGCACAATTGTGAAGGCGAGCCGTTATCGCCGCTTCCCCACCCCGTGCCCCTTCAGCGCGCCGGTGATCTCGTCCAAGATCGCCGGGTCGTCGATGGTCGCCGGCATGGTCCACTTGTCGCCGTCGGCGATCTTCTTGATGGTGCCGCGCAGAATTTTTCCCGAGCGCGTCTTCGGCAACCGCGCCACGGTGATGGCGAGCTTGAACGCCGCGACCGGGCCGATCTTCTCGCGCACCAGCGCGACGATCTCCTTCTCGATCTCCTGCGGCGGGCGGTTGACGCCGGCTTTCAGCACGATGAAGCCGCAGGGCACTTCGCCTTTCAACTCGTCCTTGATGCCGAGCACGGCGCATTCGGCGACGTCCTGGTGCGAGGCCAGCACTTCCTCCATCCCGCCGGTCGACAGGCGATGGCCGGCGACGTTGATGATGTCGTCGGTGCGGCTCATGACGTAGACGTAGCCGTCTTCGTCCTTGTAGCCGGCGTCCGCCGTCTTGTAGTAACCCGGGAATTCCGCGAGGTAGCTGTCCTGGAAGCGGTCGTCCTGTTGCCACAGCGTCGGGAAGTTGCCCGGCGGCAGCGGCAGCTTGACCACGATCGAGCCGATCTTGTTCGCCGGCACCGGATGGCAGGCCTCGTCGACGATGTCGATCTGGTAGCCCGGCATCGGCACGCAGGCCGAGCCGTATTTCACCGGCAGCGCGCCGAGGCCGAGCGGGTTGCCGGCGATGCACCAGCCGGTCTCGGTCTGCCACCAGTGATCGAGCACCGGTTTTTTCAAATGCTCCTCCGCCCATTGGATGGTCGGCGGGTCGGCGCGCTCGCCGGCGAGGAACAGCGCGCGGAATTTCGACAGGTCGTATTGCTTGAGCAGCTTGGCGTCCGGGTCCTCCTTGCGGATGGCGCGGAACGCGGTCGGCGCGGTGAACAGCGACACCACGCCATGGTCGGCGCAGACGCGCCAGAAGGCGCCGGCGTCGGGCGTGCCGACCGGCTTGCCTTCGTAGAGGATCGAGGTGCAGCCGTGGAACAGCGGCGCATAGACGATGTAGCTGTGGCCGACCACCCAGCCGACGTCGGAGCCCGACCACCACACTTCGCCGGGATTGACGCCGTAGAGATTCTGCATCGACCATTTCAGCGCGACCAGATGGCCGCCGTTGTCGCGCACCACGCCTTTGGGGATGCCGGTCGTGCCCGAGGTGTAGAGAATGTAGAGCGGATCGGTGGCGAGGACGGGGACGCAATCGCTGGTCTTGGCGTAGTTGACCGCGTGCTCCCACACTTTGCGCCAGTCGTGGTCGCGGCCTTCGGTCAACTCCGCGGTGCATTGCGGGCGCTGCAGGATCATGCAGGTCGGCGGCTTATGCTTGGCGAGGCTGATCGCCTCATCCAGCAACGGTTTGTAGGGAATGACGCGCGCACCCTCGATGCCGCAACTCGCACTGAGGATGACCTTCGGCTTGGCGTCGTCGATGCGGGTGGCGAGCTCCTTCGCGGCAAAGCCGCCGAACACCACCGAATGCACCGCGCCGATGCGCGCGCAGGCGAGCATGGCGAACACCGCCTCCGGCACCATCGGCATGTAGATGATGACGCGGTCGCCCTTGGTCACGCCAAAGTCGCGCAGCATGGCGCCGAGCAATTGCACCTCGGACAGCATGCGGCCGTAACTGAAAGTCTGCTTGGTGTTGGTGACGGGGCTGTCGTAGATCAGCGCCGCCTGGTCGTTGCGCTTGGCGATGTGGCGGTCGAGCGCGTTGTAGCAGGTGTTGGTGACGCCGCCGGTGAACCAGCGTCCGTAGATGCCGGCGTCCTTGTCGAAGACCTTTTTCGGCTGCTCGTACCAGTCGATCTCCTTGGCGGCCTCGCCCCAGAAGCCTTGCGGGTCGCGCTGCCAGCGCGCGTAGACGTCGTGGTACCGGCTCGTGCGAGCGTCCATGGTGCTGCCTCCCCAGGCATTTTGGCCGCAATTGTGGAACGGCGGCCATGCGCAAACAAGGCTGGCGTGGGCCCGCCGGCCGGGCTTTGATTTTAAGCAAGGGCTGCTTACCCAATTGGTCGTAGAGAAGGGTCGCTTTTACCTCTTCCCGCCGTATGGGGATGAGGGAAGAAGGACGTCCGTGACCATTATCACCGACCCATTGTTCTATGCGCTCGCCATCCCGGCCGTGGTGGCGCTCGGCCTGTCCAAAGGCGGCTTTGCCGGCGTCGGGCAGATGGCGACGCCGATGCTGGCGCTGGCCATGCCGCCGCTGGAGGCCGCCGCCATCCTGCTGCCGATCATGATGGCGCAGGACGCGGCCGCACTCTGGGTCTACCGCAAGGACTGCAACTGGCGCATTCTGGCGATCACCGCGCCGGGCGCCCTCATCGGCGTTTGCGGGGCCTGGGTGCTGGCCGCGTATATTTCCGACGCCGCGGTGCGCGTGTTCATCGGCGTCACCACCATCGCCTTCGTGCTCTACCACTGGATCGGCCCGCGCATCGCCCACGAGGTGGGCCAGCCGGGCAAAACCGGCGGCGTGCTGGCGGGCGCGATGTCCGGCTTCACCTCTACGCTCTGCCAGGCCGGCGGACCGCCATTCCAGATGTATGTGCTGGCGCAGAAACTGGCGAAGATGAAATTCGTGGGCACCACCGCGTTCTTCTTCGCCACCGTCAACGCGCTCAAGGTGGTGCCCTATGTCACGCTCGGGCAGTTTTCGACCAAGGGGCTGGGCACCTCGCTGGTGCTGCTGCCGCTCGCCATGCTCACCAACATGCTCGGCTTCTGGGTGGTGCGCATCACGCCGCAGGAGATGTTCTACAAGATCACCATGGTGCTGATGATCGTGATCTCGATCGGGCTGCTGCGGTCGGGGCTACCCGGTATCCTGCACGGCTGACAAGCGCCCTCCCCTTGGCTACCTTTAGGGTCCAGGGGAAACGACCCAATGGCGAAAACGCCCTACGACACCGACCTCGACCGCAACCCGGCCAACTTCCAGCCGCTGACGCCGCTCGGCTTCCTCGAGCGCGCCGCCGCCGTGTTTCCGGCCCACACCGCCATCATCCATGGGTCGCTGCGGCGTTCCTACGCCGAATTCTACGCGCGCACGCGGCGGCTCGCTTCGGCGCTGGCCAAACGCGGTATCAAGCGCGGCGACACCGTCTCGGCGATGCTCGCCAACACGCCGGCGATGCTGGAATGCCACTACGGCGTGCCGATGTGCCAGGGCGTGCTCAACACGCTCAACACGCGGCTCGACGCGGCGATCATCGCCTTCTCGCTCGACCATGCCGAGGCCAAGGTCGTCATTATCGATCGTGAATTCTCCAAGGTGATGAAGGACGCGCTGGCGCTGTGCAAGGCGAAGCCGCTGATGATCGACTACGACGATCCGGAATACAGCGGACCGGGCGAGCGGCTGGGCGAGATCGAATACGAGGACCTCATCGCGTCCGGCGATCCGGATTTCCTGTGGTCGATGCCGGACGACGAATGGGACGCCATCACGCTCAACTACACTTCGGGCACCACCGGCGATCCCAAAGGCGTGGTCTATCACCACCGCGGCGCGCATCTGCTCGCCATGGGCAATGTCATGACCTGCGCCATGCGCCAGCATCCGGTCTATCTGTGGACGCTGCCGATGTTCCACTGCAACGGCTGGTGCTTCCCATGGACCGTGTCGATCGTCGCCGGCACCCATGTCTGCCTGCGCGCAGTGCGCGCGGCGGCGATGTTTGACGCGATTGCCAATCACAAAGTTACGCATCTGTGCGGCGCGCCGATCGTGATGGCCGTTCTCCTCAACGCGACGGAGGCCGAGAAGAAACCGCTGCCGCACGTGGTCAATTTCGCCACCGCCGCGGCGCCGCCGCCGGAAGCCGTGCTGGCGGCGATGAAAGCCGCGGGCTTCAACGTCACGCATGTCTACGGGCTGACCGAATGCTACGGCCCATCCGTCGTGAACGAATGGCACGATGCCTGGGACGCGCTTCCGCTCGCCGAACAGGCGGCCAAGAAATCGCGCCAGGGCGTGCGCTATCCGGTGCTGGAGGCACTCGACGTGCGCAACCCCGACACGCTAGTGCCGGTTGCGCGCGACGGCGAGAGCCTGGGCGAAGTGATGATGCGCGGTAATGTGGTGATGAAGGGCTATTTGAAGAACAAGGCCTCGACCGAAAAGGCCTTCATGGGCGGCTGGTTCCACACCGGCGACCTCGGCGTGATCTATCCGGACGGCTACATCCAGCTCAAGGACCGCTCCAAGGACATCATCATTTCCGGCGGCGAGAACATCTCGTCGATCGAAGTCGAGGATGCGCTCTACAAGCATCCGGCGGTCGCCGCCGTCGCGGTGGTGGCCAAGCCGGACGACAAATGGGGCGAGACGCCCTGCGCTTTCGTCGAATTGAAGGCGGGCATGCAAGCCAGCGCTGACGAGCTCGTGCAATGGTGCAAGCAGCACCTCGCCGGCTACAAGGTCCCGCGCTACGTGGTGTTCGCGGAGATTCCGAAGACCAGCACGGGGAAGATTTAGAAGTTCAAGCTGCGCGAGACGGCGAAGACCTTCTAACGGCCTGGGGGGACACCAATGACAATCTCGACTCGCCTGACCGAACTTCTTGGAATCGCGCATCCCATCCTGTTGGCGCCCATGGATCTTGTATCCGATGGTCGGCTCGCTGCGGAGGTGAGTAAGGCCGGGGCCTTTGGCATCATCGGCGGCGGCTACGGCGACGAGGCCTGGCTCGTGCGCGAACTGGACGCGGCCGGCGACGCCCGCGTCGGGGTCGGCTTCATCACTTGGAGCATGGCGCGCAAGCCGCGCGTGCTCGACCTTGTGCTCGAACGCAAGCCGGCGGCGATCATGCTGTCATTCGGCGAGGTTGGTTTGCACGCCGTAAAGATCAAGAAAACGGGCGCGCGGCTGATTTGCCAGGTACAGACGCTAGCCCACGTCAAGGATGCGGTCGCTAATGGCGCTGACGTCATCGTCGCGCAAGGCGCCGAAGGTGGCGGCCATGGCATCAGCCGTGGGACTTTCGCCTTCGTACCCGCGGCCGTCGACGCCGCGCGCGGCATTCCTGTCGTCGCGGCGGGCGGCGTCGCGGACGGACGTGGGCTTGCGGCCGCGCTGATGCTTGGTGCCGACGGCGTCCTGATGGGAACCCGCTTTTATGCGTCGATCGAAGCGGCGGGCAACGACAAGGCCAAGCAACGCATCGTCGCCGCGAGCGGCGACGAGACGATCCGTAGCATCCTGTTCGATATTGTCCGCCGAAACGTCTGGCCGGCGCCCTACACTGGCCGCCTGTTGCAGAATGAGTTCTCCCGGCGCTGGGCTGGCCGCGAGGCGGAGTTGCTCCAGCACCAAGAGCGCGAAGCAACGCGATTCGATGAGGCACGCGCTGCGGCCGACTACACCACGGCCGGCGTCATCGCCGGCGAAGTGGTCGATCTGATCGATGAGATTTTGCCGGCCGCGGAAATCGTCGAGCACAGCGTGAACGAGGCTTCGCGATTGATCGCCGGTGCCTCAAACCGCTATAGCGCCTCCGCAAAAGTGGGCCCGCTCCAGATGTCGCCGTAGCGACCCGAGCCAACCGGCAAAGGCATCGCGGAAGAAGGCCACGCGCTCCTCGCACTGGCTGAGCTCGCAATCGAAGGTCGTCCACCATTCGACGAAGGCGTGGTCGCCGTCGACAATGGACGTGACACGGATGGTCGCCTGGAAGTTCAGTACCGGCAGCGGCGCGTCGCCGGCGAATTCATAGGTTTGCGAGCGCTCGACATCGGACAGCGCGAGCAATCGCTGCCGCCGCCGCATGCTGTTGTAGAGCACGTCGCGAATGGCGCCGACGGTGTCACCGGTCTTGCCATCCTCGATATGGCTCGAGCCGGCACCGTCGACCCAGACCGGATAATTGTTGAAATCGCGGATGATACTCCACACCGCGTCGGCCGAATGCTCGAACACCGTGCTGTAATAGCTCTTCGCCATGTCACGCTCCTTGTCGCGCGTGACATGGCTAAGGCGCGGCTTCGCCGCCACCCGATTTCTGGCGTGAAGCCTTACGACCGCGTCTGTACCACCGCGCCAGTGCAGTTCCGCGTCTGCTGGCCCTGCAGCATGGTCCACGCTTGCGTGCCGGTGAGCGTGCCGCCCTTGTCGCTGAGCACGCCGCCGTAGCTGCCCTGATAGCTCGAGCCTCCCGCCTTCCAGGTCGAGGTAAGCTTGATCGTGCCGTCGTCGCCCACCGTGCCGGTGACGATCTCGCTGCCGACCACGAGTGTGCCCCTGAGATTGAAAATTGGACGGGCGGCAATCGCAGTCTTGCCGGTGACGATGATGTCGAACGGCGCGCGCAACATGAACTGCGAAGTTTGCAGTTTCTCGCACACGATCATGCCGCGATAAGCGCCGTCGAACGATTCCGCAGCCGCTATCGCGGACGCCGAGATCAAAGAGACAAGTGCCAGACCGACAACGGTGAATTTGAATGGCATGCGCGCCTCCTCTGCAAAGAATGCGGCAAGCATAATGTCCACCTGCGACACGCGGGTATGCGCGCGCATAAAATCGCCATTAAATTTTCAGGGCACAAAAGCAAAGGGCCCGCGCGGGGCCCCTCGTTCAGCCGAATTGCGGCTGGTTCAGCGGCCGTCGCCCGGCCGGCCGTTCGGATTGAAGAAGTTGTCGGTACTGTAGCGCTGATCGAACGACTGCGGCTGGCCGAACTGGATCGTGGTGTTGCCCTGCCGGATCGTGTTCTGGCCACTGCTGGCGCCCGAGAACTGCTCGTCGGGGTCGGTATAGCGGGCCGTGCCGTTATTGTTGGTATTGCTCTGGGTGTCCATCGTGAAGGCCTGCGCCGCAGGCGCGGCCAGCACGGCCAGACCGAAAGCGGCGGCCAGCACGTCCAAACGATGACGCGACGGAGACGGCGACAAATATGTCATGGCGGCCTCAACGTTGTTCGAAGCAGCAAGGAACGCAAAACAATATGGCCGCACGGCGGCGAAAGCAAATTCCTCCCATCTTGGGCGGCTGCCGGGCGCAGGGACAAAATTGGCGCAGGATTTGCATTCCAAAAGCCCGAACGGGTTAGGACCGGAATCGCGGGTAGACCTGGCGGGGGAGCACCAGGACACCAGCGGCGGCTGGTCACAATTCGTTAGCTGCTCCGCGTCATACTGGTGGGGAGCTATGCGCTGCGAATTGCGTCGTCAAACCGAGTGCCGGGGAAACTGAAGGAGAAACCCCTTGCCTACCACCTTGCCGCATCGGCCCCGCGCCGACGTGAAGCGCTCGCCGCGGCGCATCATCTTCGACATCCTATTCAACGGCGCCATGCTGGTGAGCGCGCTAGTCCTCACGTTCATCGTGCTGATGCGCGAGCAGCAATATGCCTACGGCCAGCAGGAACTCGCAAATCAAACGATGCAGCAACGCGCGTTGAACGGAACCGGTGAAATCCAGATCATTCCACCTTTAGATTGAGTTTACGCACCAGGCCGCCCCACTTTTTCTCCTCCTTGTCGATATCGGCGGCGTATTCGGCCGGCGTCGAGGTGAACGGATCGCCGCCCTCGAAGCGTATTCGCTTCTTCACCTCTTCGGTGTCGACCAGCTTGCGCAGTTCGGCGCCGACCTTGTCGACGATCTCCTTCGGCGTGCCGGCCGGCGCCAGCAGGCCGTAATGCAGCACGGCTTCGAAGCCCGGCATGCCGGATTCGTCGAACGTCGGCACGTCCGGCAGCAGCGAAAAACGTTTGGCGCTGGTGACCGCAATGGCGCGCAGCTTGCCGGCCTGGATGTTGCCGAGCGCCGGCGGCAGCACGCTGAACGCCATCGGCACATGGCCGCCGAGTAGGTCGTTAATCACCGGCGCCGAGCCTTTGTACGGAACGATGACAACGTCGACGCCGGCCTGCGATTTGAAATGCTCGGCGGTCATATAGCCACCGGTCCCGAGCGCCGAAGTGCCGACGTTAAGTTTCCCAGGCTCCTTCTTGGCCAGCGCAATCGCATCGGCCACGGATTTCGCCGGGAACGACGGATGCGCGATCAGCGCGATCGGCATCGAGGCGACCAGCCCGATCGGCGCGAAGTCCTTGCGCGGGTCGTAGCCGGCATGCGCGTAAAGGCTGGGATTGATCGAGATGGTGCCGGTGTGCCCGAGCAGCAGCGTATAGCCATCGGGCGCCGCGTGGGCGACAAGCCGCGTGCCGAGGGTGCCGCCGGCTCCCGGCTTGTTGTCGACGATCACCTGCTGGTGGAAGGCGTCCGACAGCTTGGCGGCCACCACGCGCGCCATGGCATCGACGCCACCGCCCGGCGGATAGGGTACTACCAGCGTGACAACCCGGTCGGGATAAGCGGCGGCGCGGGCGCCGCCAGCGACCGCCAGCAAGCAGAAGAGCGCGGCAAACGCGTGACTTGCGATTCGATCGAACACCAATGAGCGCATGATTCCTCCCGACACGGGCCGCGTACCGGCCGCTTTTTGACAGGAGATATCATAGGATGATTCGAAATGTAAAAGCGCCGCCTCCCGGCCGTTCGCCGGGGACGGCGCTTTCAAAATAGAGGTAACAACGACCGATCAGTGAACGCTGGCGTTGCCGTCGTGGCGTAACCGTTCGATCTCGTCCTTGACCAGCAATTTCTTACGCTTGAGTTCCACAACTCTCAGATCATCGACCGCGGGATGTGTAAGGCACTCATTGATTTCCTGTTCGAGCGCCTGATGCTTTTTTTCAAGTTCCGCTAGGTGCGATTGCATCGACATTCAATATGTCTCCTCAAACAGTGGCTCCAAGACCAGATAAGTGTAACGCAAACCGGTCACAAGAGCGACGATACACCCGGCCCCTGGAGCCGGCAATTGTAGGCAAAGTCATTGATGCATCGGTATTTTCCCTTAGCTTGAACGCCGTTGTGGAAAACGCGATAATTAATGAAGCTTTACCCGGGCCGGGCGCGCAGCCGGGAAGCAAACCAGCGGTGGCGATGACGCAGACCGAAGAGCGCGAGTTGCGGGAGCAGTTGGCACGCCTGCAGCAGGAGCACCGCGACCTCGATGCCGCGATCGCCGCCTTGGCGATGTCGCCAGGCTCCGATGTGATCCAGGTGCAGCGGCTGAAGAAGCGCAAGCTCGTCTTGCGCGACAAGATCCGCTCCATCGAGGATCAACTCACGCCGGATATTATTGCGTAGCCGATGACTGTCATGGCTGGGGGTTTCCCGGCCATCCGGCTTCTAGACGCGGCGGACCCACCGCATCGGGATACCGGCACAAGACCGGGCATGACAAAGACGGGACTGCCATCAGCGCCTCGCGCTCTTCCGCGCCAATTTCCGTTCGTACATAGCCCTGTCGGCCGCTTCGATCACCTGTTCGGGCACCGCTTCCGCCGAAAGCGGCACAACGCCGGCGCTGGCGCCGACCGAAACCCACGTGTCGCCATAGGCCACGCTCACGCGCTCGATCAGCCGTTCCAGTTCGCGCGCCTTGGCCTCTGCCTGCGAGGCCGCCAGATTCCACAACAGCACGCAGAATTCGTCGCCGCCGAGCCGCGCCACCACGTCGGAGGCGCGCACATGACTGACGAGTTCGTGCGCAACCGCCTTGAGCACTGCATCGCCGGCGGCGTGGCCGTGGCGGTCGTTGACGGCCTTGAAGCCGTCGAGATCGACGAACAGCAGCGCTGCCTCGCCTTTATAGCGCTGCATGTAGGCGATCGAACGCTTGAGTTCGCGCATGAAGCCGCGCCGGTTGCGGATGTCGAGCAGCGGGTCGGTATCGGCGCGCGCTTCGAGTTCGCTGATTTTGCGTTCCGCCCGCGCAACCTCGGCCTTCAGACGGTCGATTTCGGCCAGCAGCAGCCTCGGCGTCATGGCCGTGGCGTCGCCGGCCTTCGGCTCAGCGAGCTTGGTTGCGGCTACATCCACACGAGCGATGCTGTTCGCCGGCGCCATCTTGCTCCGATCAGAGCGGAATCGTGTTGACCGTCCGCTCCTCGATGCCGCCGCGCACATGAGCATAGAGACGCGGATTGCGGGCGGACAGGATCTGCAAGGCGGCGAGCACCGCGTTCGACGGCTCGAGCACCGTCATGACCGGAACGGCGCTCGGCGCGCGCAGTGACGACCAGACGTCGTCGGGAAATTCCTTGGCGCTGGCCGGCACCGTGATGACCGGGATGCTCGACATCGCCGACAGCACCGGACCGGCGCCGTTCGATCGCCCGATATTGGCGATGACCACTGTGTCCGGAACTTCCTGGATCAGGCGCTGGAAGATGGCGGCGCCGGCCACTGGCTCCTTGTGGATGGAGCAAGTCACGATCGTCATCATGTCCTTGAATTCGCCGAGCGCGTCGGAGAAGGCGTCGGTCTTATCCTTGTCCGAGCCGCGCCAGAGAATGATGCGTTGACGCGGGACGCGGAAATGGCCGGTGGTCTCGGCGACCTGCCGGTACTTGGCGACCACATCGTCGAGCGCGCCGCCGTCGCGATAGACCTGCTTGTCGATATAGGCACCGCTTTGCAGCACGCGCCAGGAATCATTGTCGATCACGTCAGAGAGCAGGAGCTTGCCCTTGCTGTCGAAGCCGAACTCGACCTTGAGATCGACCAGCGTGCCGCCTTCTAGCTGCCAGGCTTTCTCCAGGATGAGGAAGGTCTGGCAGGCGATGCGCCGCATCGCCGGAAAGAACCCCGCTTCGTCGTCGCGGCTGAACACGTCCGACGTCGGCAGCACCAAAAACGACTCCTGGCCGATCAGCGGCTTGGCCGGATTGAAACAGGCGAATATCCTTGCCCCCGTCCTCGTAGAACATCAGCGGGTCGTCGGCGACCAGCGGCTTGCCCTTCCAGTCCTTGTTCTTGGTCTTGAGGTAGAACTCGACCAGCGTGTGCGGAAACAACTGCCCCTTGGCCAGATGCGGGTTGCGCTTCAGGTACGAGCCGTGCGCCTCGCGGCGCACCACCACCTCGTAGGGCAGCATGGTGCAGCCCGGCGCGACGAAGGACGTGGCGCTATCCTGCTCGACGAAGGCGACCGGCACGCCGCATTCCTTCAACAGGCGAAACACGTTGGACGTGGTCGCGGTGGCGATGCGACCCTTGTCCGGGATGATGTCGTGCTTGGCGCCGTCACCGGCGGTGATGTCGTCCTTGGCGAGCACGCAGACCAGATCGGGGTTGCCTTTGATCTGATAGATTTTCTTGGTCTTGCCCTCGTTAACGAGGGCGCCGAGCGGCTGCTTGGTGGACGTCTGGATGTTCACGACTGTTTCCCTTCCCTCTGGGGCTCACAGGAAACGGCAAGGTTTACACCAAAGTTCTGATTGAGAAGAGGGCAAATTGAGGCTGTGGGTATGTTCCGGGATACCGGGAACTCAAGCGCAGCGGGGCCCGCCGCGCAGTCGGCTGTCCGCTTTGGCCTTGGGCTGCATCCATCGATGCCCCTTCGCAAAATCGGGGGCGACCGCGCCAACGGCCCGCTGGACGTGCAATTGTGGACTCTTAACCCCATATCTGCTAGAGCCGCCCAACTCGGAAAGCCCGCATTGGCGGGCTTTCGACCTTTAAGCCGGCCCCGAAACAACGAAGGAGCACGCGTGCAAGTTCTCGTTCGCGACAACAACGTCGACCAAGCCCTCAAGGCGCTCAAGAAGAAGATGCAGCGCGAGGGCATTTTCCGCGAAATGAAGCTTCGCGGTCATTACGAAAAACCCTCTGAAAAGAAGGCGCGGGAAAAGGCGGAAGCGATCCGCCGCGCCCGCAAGCTGGCGCGCAAGAAGATGCAGCGCGAAGGCCTGCTGCCGATGAAGCCCCGTGTGGTTCCCGGCGCGGCCGGCGGACCGGGTGGCCACTGGCGGCCGTGGTGGTGCTCCCCGTTTCGGCGGCGGCGGTGCGGGCTTCTAACTAGCTTCAATTCGAATCTGACGTGGCGCGGGTCTGCAAACGCCCGCGCTATTGCTTTTCAGGCAGACTTTTTCAACTGGGCTAACGCCGAACGGTTACCGCATTCGGGGACGCCGAAACCGCCGATCAGCATCGGGCACATCAGCGACTGTCGCGAGGCGTTCGTCCTGCTGCTCGCGCTCGGGTCCTGCTCGACTGCCGGCATGAACGCCGCCGGCGCCGGAGAGCGAGGACGCGCTCTACGCCACCTCGCGCGCCAATATCGCCTCGGTCACGGTCGTCGTGCAGCGCAATCCGAGCGGTCCGCAGGACGACACCATGCGCGGTTCGGCGCTTGGCGAAGCCGGCCGCCATGACGAGGCGCTCGCCGATTTCGACAAGGCGGTCGGCCGACGCCCATTACGCAGGCCTATTACAATCGCGGCCTGTCCCACCAAAGCCAGCAGCAGCATGGCTTCGCCATCGACGACTTCTCCGCCGCCATCGGACTCTCGATCCAGCAGGCGCAGTCTTACATCGCGCACGGCCTGAGCTACCTCGCGATGAACAACGTCACGAACGCGGCGAGCGATCTCGACGACGCGGTCAACATCGATCCGCAGAACGTGCAGGCTTGGACCAGCCGCGGGCTCGCCTACGAGCGGCTCGGCGACAAGGAAAAGGCCGCCGGCTCCTATACGCGCACCATGAATATCGACAAGAGCTACCGGTCGGCACGCGGCGGCTTCGACCGCGTCGGCGGCAGGTTCGGACAGGCCTATTAGGGCTTTCTAGGGCGCGCCGCCGTGCTTTGCTCGGGACGAAGAGTGACGTGCCGCCGATTGCGAGCGCTAAGCATCTGCCGCACAAACTTCCCAAGACACTCATGCATCTAGAGATATAATATTTGCATGCAATATTTGGTCGTCCTTCAGGTCCTAGTTTTGCTGACGTTGGCGAACGGTTCACCGGTCATCGCCAAATGGATCTTCGGTAACCAATGTTCTTGGCCAGTTGATGGAAACATCAACTTTGTCGACGGGCGGCCGCTTTTTGGAGCCTCGAAGACAATACGCGGAATTTTGGTTTCTATCTTTGTAACCTCGGCTTACGCGCCGCTCACCGGCCTTACAATAGCGACCGGTTTTCTGATCGCGACCGTGGCGATGGCCGGTGATTTGCTTTCGAGCTTTTTGAAGCGGCGTTTCGGCTTGCCGCCGAGCAGCAGGGCGGCGGGCCTTGACCAAATTCCAGAATCGCTTTTTCCGCTGCTCGCTTGCCGACACGCGCTTTCGCTCACGGCCGTGGACATCGTCGC
The DNA here is from genome assembly GCA_963753455.1 of uncultured Alphaproteobacteria bacterium. Lineage (GTDB taxonomy): Bacteria > Pseudomonadota > Alphaproteobacteria > Rhizobiales > Xanthobacteraceae > Pseudolabrys. Next base: position 148,325 of record CAVWDA010000006.1, read on the forward strand.
CGCCACCGTAATTTTTCTCGTCGCCGAAGCGGTGCTTTCGCGTGCACTGTTCAAACTTCACGTACGCGATCGCCCTTATTAGGGCCTGCCGATCAGTTGCAATGGAGGTGATGCAGGGTAATTTCCGGAAGACAATTAATCCGAACGGCAACGACAGAGGTTCCGACACCAACCGACGTATAGCCCACGATGTCGCCATATTTCCAGGGCCCGGCGCCCATATGCCGCGGCAGGACAGAATCCAGAGTGATCGGAATAGAACCCGGCAGACAGATCTGGCCTCCGTGGGTATGACCGCTCAATAGCAAATTGAATCCGGCATGTGCAGCTTGACGGTAAATTTCCGGCGTGTGCGACAAGAGGATAGAGAACCCCCCGTCGGGAATTTCAGATGCCCCCTTTTCGATGTTATCGACCCGATAATAGTGCGCGTCGTCGATACCCGCTAAATAGATCGCTTCATCGCCGCGTAAAATCGTTTCGCATTCGTTGAGCAGCATCTTGATTCCCATTTCTTCGAGCCCGGGAACCATGCGAATGGTGTCGTGATTTCCTAATACGCCGTAGACTGGGCCTTTGAGATGGGGGCGTATTCGCGCCAGCCCTTCGAGCGCGGTATCGAAAGGCCCGAATGTCGGGCCGCGATAGTCACCCGTCAGCACACATAGGTCGTAGGTCATGTCGGGAATAAGTTGCGTCAGGCGCCGCATCGCACCTTCGTTCATGTCTACGTGCAGGTCGCTAATATGAAGCAGCGTAAAACCATCGAACCGTTTCGGTAGCGCTTTCGCGATGATGTGATTGTGTTTGACCTGAATGTTCTCCGCGTTCCTGCGGCCGCGCCAATACAGACCCATCAAGCAGAGTACCGCACGAATAACGGAATGAATCGAATACCAGTTCTCAATATGAAAGAAGGTGATGCCTTGGCCGAAAATTTGCGCTTCGTGATCCGTCTCAATTCCCAAGCGCAGCTTCGCGTGCAGCCGACCCAGCCGCCGTTCAAGCTTGTCCAAGACGGCTTGGTTCATTGCTCGTCGCCGCTGCGTGGGGCACCAGAATGCACGATAGGTTCGACAATTCCAGCATGGATCTTGCGCTCGATAAACGTCAAGTTCCGCGATTGTGACCATAAGTCGGCGCGCGGTCCGCTTTGGCCCCGATGAATGACGGACATTCGTCGGCTCAGCCACACCGCTATTTGGCTGCCAGATTATGAGGCCGTGCCTTAACCGGCGCGCACGCGGCTGGCGAAATCCTGCGCCTGCCGGTGGAGCACCGAAGCCTGGCGATTGAGATTTTCCGCCGAGATTTGAATCTGCTCGGCCACCTGCCCGGTCTGCCCGGCGAATTCGCTGACGTCGGCGATAGTCGACGACACCCGGCGCGTCCGTTGCGCCGCCTCGTCGACATTCTCGGAAATTTTGCGCGAGGCGACGTTCTGGTGCTCGACCGAATTGGCGATGGTCGACGAGATCCGGCTGATCCGCGTGACCACCGACGAGATGCCATGGATCGCCTCGCTGACGCTCTGCGATGCTTGACGAACCGAGGCGGTCTTTTCGCTGATCTCGGCTAAGGCCCGCGTGGTTTGGCCGGCGAGCGTTTTGACTTCCTGTGCGACCACTGCGAAACCACGGCCGGCCTCGCCGGCGCGCGCCGCCTCGATCGTCGCGTTGAGCGCCAACAGATTGGTCTGCCCGGCGATCGACGTGATCAGGCCGACCACGCGGTCGATATATTGCACGGCGGTGGCAAGGTCTTCGCTGTTGGTCACCGCGACATTGGCGCGGCCGGCGGCCTCGGCGACGACCTTGGTGGCTTCCACCACCTGCAAACTAATATCGCCGATGGTGGTCGACATTTCCTCGACCGCGACGGCGACGGAGCTGGCGCCTTCGGTGGTCGCCTCGGCGACAGCGGCAGCGGTGCGCGCGCGCTGGCCGGATTCTTCGGCGACCGCATGCATCGAACGGGAAAACTGCTCGAGCTCGTTGGCCGCGTCGGCGAGCGCGTCGGCGACACTGAGCACCTCGCGTTCGAATGCGTCGGCGAGTGCAGTCAGCGATGCCCGTTTTTCGGCTTCTGCCCGCTCGCGGTCGCACGCCTGCTGGGCCTGCAGCTTGCGCAGTGCAAGGCCATTACGCTTGAACACGGCGACCGCGCGCGCCATGGCGCCGACTTCATCGCCGCGTTCGGTGCCCTCGATCTCGACCGAGAAATCGTCTTGCGCGATATCGGCCATCTTGGCGGCCAGCCGCTGCAGCGGCCGCGCGACCGACAAATGGGCGAACAGCAAAGCGATGACCAAGGTGACGAGTGAGCCGCCGACCAGCATGAGGACCGTCAGCTTCAAGGCCCAGACCTTGGCATCGTTGGACTGATCGAGCAGGTCCTTGGCCTCGCCGCCGAGGATGTTGATCAGCCGGTTGAACTGAAACGAAACGTCGTCGCGGGCGGGATCGAAACGCAGGTCGAGCAAGTCACGGGCCTTGGCCCGCTCATTGGCCGCGATCTGCTCATGCACTTCCAGCGCGATGCTGTGCACCAGCGTGAGCTTGTAGCGAATGCGCTCGATGTCTTCCGACCGTTTCGGAAAATAGCTGAGCATATTCCCGAGGGCGTTGAGTGCGGCCTCGTATTCGCCCTGCATGGACTCGGCGGCTTGCTTGGCGCCCTCGGCGTCGGAGGAGGCGTACATCTTGTAGGTTGCAAGGCCGAAGGATTCGACGCGGGTTTTCGCCGCCTCCAGCGCCAGCCGCGCCGGGCTCACCTGCTCGGCGACGACGCTGTTGATGCGATCGAGCGTGTCGATGCGCAACAGGCAGAGCCAGTTGGCCAGCCCCGACATGAGGCCGAGGCCTGCAATCAGCAGCACTGCCTTCGCTGCGATCGGCAGCCGAATTTTTGGGAATCGAATGGGCATTGCGACTTGGGGCGCGTGAATAGGGGGGTCAGCCGGCGTTTTAGCAGCCGAATGGTATTATTTTGCTTAAAGTCCGTGTCGTGAATGCTTCACGGATGTCATATGAGCTTTGCGTTTCAGGCTGTCCCAAATATGAAACGCGTGCCGACCGCTGAGTGGATGACCTTGTCGCCGAGCGCGGCGCGCGCGAGATCGTAGAACCGGTCGCCGGTGCAGTGGCCGACCATCAGAAAATCCGGATCGATGTCGCGGAATTCGGCGATGGTCTTTTCGATGTAATCGTCGCCGAGCGGCGGCACGACGTGGAAGCCGCCGATCACAGCGTGCACCTTGTCGATGCCGGAAGCGGCGATCGCCTGGCGCACGGTGTTGATCACGCCGCGGTGGCTGCATGAGGTCAGCACAACCAGGCCTTTGCCCTTGATCATATAGACGGTGGCGAGTTCGTGCTCGAAATCGTCGGGGATGTATTTACCGACGTTCTTCCCGACCGGCATTTTCTCCGGGAAGCAACCGAAGCCGTCGAATATGCCGACGATCTCGTCGGTCGCCCGCAGTGGCGTCTCGAACGACGTCTGTCCGATCCGGCCGGTGGTGAAGGCGTGATCGGCGACGATCGACGGCTCCGCCGCCATCATCAGCGTGAGATCGGCATCGAGGATCGCCTTGCGGTCGAGCGCGCCGAAGTTGCCGCCCGGATTACGGCGCAGGCAGAAGGTATCCTCGCCGCCGACGTAGAACGGCATTTTGCCTTTCAGCTTGCCCTTGGTGGCGTTGAGGAAGCCGATCATGCCGCCGAAGTGGTCGTAGTGGCCGTGGCTCAACACCAGCGCGTCAAAGGTCGCCGGATCGATTTTGAGGATCGACAGGTTGTTGTTGAGCACCTCCGGCGTGTAGCCGAAATCGATCAGCACGTTGCGCTCCTCGTTGCCGGCAAAGGACTGCGCATGCATGGCGAGGCCCCATTCGCCGTTGAGGATGGTGCGCGGCGGCTTGTCGGGGACGGTGTTTCCGCTCTTACGCTCGATGGTGACGCCGTTGCGGGTTTCGGTCGGAATGAACTGGATGACGATATTGTCGGTGACCATGCGTACCGCCAGCCTGTCCATCACCGGCACCTCGCCGCGCAGTGTCTTTGCCGGAGCGGTCTTGGCGCTTCCGGCGAGCGTCGCGATCACCGCCGACACGAAGCCGGCGCCGCTGGTGCAGAGCTGGCTGACGCCGGACAAAAAGGGGGCGCTCGCATCGGTGCAGGGACCAAACAGCATCTTTGAAATTCCTCCCCTAAAACGTATTCCGTCGATCATATTCGTCGGCCATAGTTTTTGTCCAATGCGAGCCACTATCTTTGGCTGTCGTGGCTGGACCAGTCCTGGCCGTCTCGCTTAGGTCGGCAGTGCGAGCCCTGATCGGGATCACCGGGACAAGCCCGGTAATGACAAGGTGGAAAGCGTGGCGAGAAATTCCTGCACCACTTTCGCCGCGCCAAAGTCATCGAGGTTGACGTGGCCGCCTTGCGGAAAGTGCACGAAGCGCTTGGGCTCGCGCGCCAAGGCGAACAGCTTTTCGGCGAAACGGATCGGCACGATCCGGTCCTCTTCGCCGTGCAGCACCAGAAGCGGCGCCGACACGCGGCCAATGCGCTCGTCCGAGCGGAACGTGTCCTTCATCGTCCAGCGCACCGGCACAAAGGGATAGATGGCGGCGCCGACGTCGGCGGTCGAGGTGAACGGCGCGTCGAGGATGACGCCGGCGACCTCATGCCCGGCGGCAAGCGCCACCGCCACCGCGGTGCCGAGCGACTCGCCGAACAGCACGATGCGCCGCGCCGGAAAATGCGCGCGCGCGAATTCGTAGGCGGCCTGCGCGTCGCGGATCAGCCCATCCTCGGTCGGCTTGCCAGTCGAGCCGCCGTAGCCGCGGTAGCACAGCGCCAGCAAGCCGGTGCCGTCGGCGGTGAGCCAGGTGAATCGCCCGACCCGCGCCGGCAACCCTTCGGCATTGCCCTGGAAGTAAAGCACCACCGGCTTGTCGCCGCGCGGCGGCACGAACCAGGCGACCAGCTTTTCACCATCTGAACTTGTGAGCGTCACTTCCTCAGCCTGCGGCAGGCCCACGAGCGCCGGGGCCACCCGTGTGGGATCGGGAAAATACAGCAACCGACGCTGAAAGACGTACATCAGCGCGAGGATGCCGCCGTAACCCAGGACAACGGCGATCATTAGCCATTTCAGCACGGTCATGCCCGTCTCATAGCACAAGCGTGACGAGACGCGGGGTTGCCCAGCTTCCACTATCCCCTTAGCGTTGCGGGAAAACGCCATCACAGGGAGAAACGCCATGCCGCGCTTGCGCTACATCGAGGAGACGGAAAAGACGCCGCAGATCAGCGCGATGATCGAGTTCGGCGAAAAGGACCGGCGCGCCCGATCCGCGCGTGGTCAGCATTATGACACGCAGCAAGGTGGGCCTCGCCTGGGTCGAATTGTGGAACAAGGTGCTGTACGAAGGTGTGCTGCCGCACAAGCTCAAGGAAATGTGCCGCATCCAGATATCGGTCGCACATCAGTGCGGTTATTGCTCGACGGTGCGCTCCAACGTCGCCAAGGCGGAAGGGCTCACCGAAGAGATGATCAACGACCTGTTCGCTTACGAAACCAGCCCGCACTTCACGCCGCGCGAGAAGGCGGCGCTGCGCTACGCCAACCTGTTCAAGCAGGGCGAGCACGCCATCGACAATGACGAAGTCTACGCCGATCTGCAAAATCACTTCAGCGACGAGGAGATCATCGAGCTGGGCCAGCTCTGCGCGCAGACCGACGGGGTCGGCAAGTTCGTCAAGTCACTCAATGTGGTGAGCTGGGAAGAGGCTTGCGAGATCGACCCGCGCCTCGGCCGCGGCGCCGCGCAAGAGGCAGCCGAATAGTGGCGCTCCCGATTCGTCCCGCTGAGCCGCGCGACGACGACGCCATCTGGCGTATTCTCGAGCCGACCTTCCGCGCCGGCGAGACCTATCCGATCCCGCGCGACGTGAGCCGCACGGATGCGTTGGCCTACTGGCGCACGCCCGGACACGCGGTCTTCGTGGCTGAAGACGGCGGCAACATTGTCGGTACGTACTACCTACGTGCCAACACCAAAGGCGGCGGCGCCCATGTGGCCAATTGCGGCTACATGGTCGCATGCGACGCCCAAAGCCGCGGTGTGGCGCGGGCCATGTGCGCGCATTCGCTTGAGCAGGCGCGTGCACGCGGTTTCACCGCCATGCAGTTCAATTTCGTGATCGCCTCCAATGAGCGTGCGGTGAAGCTGTGGCAGGACATGGGTTTCGCGATCGTCGGCACGCTGCCCGCGGCGTTCGAGCACCCGACGCGCGGCCTAGTCGACGCCTATGTGATGTTTAGAGGGCCGTAGCCGAATGCCCAGCGTGTTATCGTCGGGTTTGACCCGGCGGCGATCCCGATTGGAAGCGCACGGACTCGCTAACAAATCGGCCGGGCTTTTTGCCCGGCCATTGCATTTCGTCGATTGCTGTTTTGGCTCACATCGCCTTGACGATGCTTTCGGTCATTTTTTTGGCGTCGCCGAGCAGCATCATGGTGTTGTCGCGGTAGAACAGCGGATTGTCGATGCCGGCGTAGCCGGAGGCGAGCGAGCGCTTGATGAACATCACGGTGCCGGCCTTCCAGACCTGCAGCACGGGCATGCCGTAGATCGGCGAGGTTTTGTCTTCTTCCGCCGCCGGGTTGGTGACGTCGTTGGCGCCGATGACGAAGGCGATGTCGGCCTGCGCGAACTCGGAGTTGATGTCTTCCAGTTCGAACACCTCGTCGTAGGGCACGTTGGCTTCGGCGAGCAGCACGTTCATGTGGCCCGGCATGCGGCCGGCTACCGGGTGGATGGCGTATTTGACCTCGACGCCTTCCTTTTTCAGCTTGTCGGCCATTTCCCGCAAGGCGTGCTGGGCCTGCGCCACCGCCATGCCGTAGCCCGGCACGATGATCACCTTCTGCGCGTTCTTCATGATGTAGGCGGCATCGTCCGCCGAACCGAGCTTCACGGGACGCTGCTCGGCGCCGCCGGCCGGGCCCGCCACCTCGCCGCCGAAGCCGCCCAGGATCACCGAGATGAACGAGCGGTTCATGCCCTTGCACATGATGTAGGACAGGATCGCGCCCGAGGAGCCGACCAGCGCGCCGGTGATGATCAGCGCGGTGTTGCCAAGGGTAAAGCCGATGCCGGCGGCCGCCCACCCCGAATAGGAGTTGAGCATCGAGATCACCACCGGCATGTCGGCGCCGCCGATCGGCACGATGATGAGCACACCGAACGTCAGCGAGATGGCGACGATGATCCAGAAGTCGAGCGCCGTCTGCCCGAGATAGAAGTGGTAGATGAAGAACACCAGCCCCGCGAACAGCGCGATGTTGATGACGTGGCGCCCCGGCAGCATGATCGGCTTGCCGCTCATGCGGCCCGACAGCTTCAAGAAGGCGATCACCGAGCCGGTAAAGGTGATGGCGCCGATGGCGGCGCCGAGCGACATTTCGATCAGGCTAGCTTGGTGGATGTGGCCCTCGCTGCCGATGTCGAAGGCCGCCGGCGCGTAATAGGCGCCCGCCGCCACCAAGACCGCCGCCATGCCGACCAGCGAGTGGAAGGCCGCCACCAGTTCCGGCATCGAGGTCATCGGCACGCGCCGCGCGATCACAGCACCGATGCCGCCGCCGAGTACGATGCCGCCGGCCACCAGGCCCCAGGCCAGCGCGCCGTCCGGCGGGTGCGAGCCGAGCGTGGTCAGGACCGCGATGGTCATGCCGATCATGCCGAGATAGTTGCCGCGCCGGCTGGTGTCGGGCGAGGACAGCCCGCGCAGCGCCTGGATGAACAGGACGCCGGCGACCAGATAGAGCAGCGCGACGAGATTGGGGCTCATAGCTAGACCTTACGATGCAGAGAAAAGGATGGCCGGGTCATCGGGTGATCAGGGGTGATAAGGGCCTCGTCACTTCTTTTTCTTCTGGTACATCGCCAACATGCGCTGGGTGACCAGGAAGCCGCCGAAGATGTTGACGGAGGCGAAAGGTGAGCGCGACGAAGCCTAGGCCCCGCGCCAGGATCGTGCCGTTGTCGTTGGCAATCAGCGCCACGCCAACCGCCAGCAGCGCGCCGACCACGATCACCGAGGAGATCGCGTTGGTGACCGACATCAGCGGCGTATGCAGCGCCGGCGTCACCGACCACACCACGTAGTAGCCGACGAACACCGCCAAGACGAAGATCGACAGCCGGAAGACAAAGGGATCGACCGCTTGCACCACATGTTCCATCTCGGCTCGTCCTTAAACCATCGTCCGTCGAAATTGCATCATCGTGCTCGCCTTACATTTTGTTTGCGCATGATCTTATCCGAAAACCGGTTCCCACTTTTCGGGATCATCGCTAGGCCGCCGTCTTCGGCTTGAAGTTGGGATGCACCACCGCCCCGTCGCGGGTCAAAAGCGTGCCTTTGACGATCTCGTCGTCCCAGTTGACCGCAAGCTTTTTCTCTTTCTTGTCGATCATGGTGTCGAGGAACGTCAGCAGGTTCTTGGCGTAGAGCGCCGAGGCCGACGCCGCCAGGCGCCCCGCCACGTTGAGGTAGCCGACGATCTTGGCCGGTCCAACCTGGACGATTTCTCCCGCCTTGGCGCCTTCCACATTGCCGCCGCGCTCGACCGCCAGATCCACGATCACCGAGCCGGGCCGCATCGAGGCCACCATCTCCTTGGAGATCAGCTGCGGCGCCGGACGGCCCGGAATGAGCGCCGTGGTAATCACGATGTCCTGCTTCTTGACGTGCTCGGCCACCAGCGCCGCTTGCTTGGCCTGATATTCCTTCGACATCTCCTTGGCGTAGCCGCCCGCCGTCTGCGCGTTCTTGAACTCCTCGTCCTCGACCGCCAGGAACTTCGCCCCCAGGCTCTCCACCTGCTCCTTGGTCGCCGGCCGCACGTCGGTCGCCGTCACAATGGCGCCCAACCGCCGCGCCGTGGCGATCGCCTGCAAGCCGGCAACGCCAACCCCCATGATGAACACCTTCGCCGCCGGCACCGTGCCCGCCGCCGTCATCATCATCGGCAGCGCCCGCCCGTACTCCTCCGCCGCCTCGATCACCGCCCGATAGCCCGCCAAATTGGCCTGGCTCGACAGCACGTCCATCGACTGCGCCCGCGTGATACGCGGCATCAACTCCATGGCAAACGCAACAACCCCGGCATCCGCCATCTGCTTCAAGGCCGCATCGTTGCCGTACGGATCCATGATGGCGATGACCAGCGCCCCCTTCTTGTAGCCTTTGAGCTCCGCCGCCGTCGGCCGCTTGACCTTCAACACCACGTCGGCATCCTTGGCCACGTCATCGCCGCCAAGCTTCGCCCCCGCCGCCTCATACTCCGCGTCCGGTATCCCAGACGAAAGCCCCGCCCCGCGCGCAACACAGACCTCCGCGCCAAGACCCTTCAGCTTCTTCACCGTCTCAGGCGTCCCCCCAACCCGCGGTTCACCAGGGTCGGACTCACGTGCCACCGCAATCAGCATTTACACCTCCACGTTGCGCCCGGTTTATGTCAGCTCGGCGAAAGCCCTGCGAACGCGAAGATCAGGAAACAGATCGCGAAAGCCACGACGCTCGATGTTTTCGAACCGCTGAATAGGGCCGGCACCGTGCCTACCAGGCCGATAACGAAGACCGCGGCCGCCAGGAACCAATGGCCCATCACGCCGCCGGTCGCCAGGCCGAACAGGATGGTGATGACATAGAGAAGCCCGACGGTGGTGAAATGCACAAAGCGCACATAGCTGGTTTCATGCGCCGGATAGTCGTTCTCGGTCGCGGTGGTATATTCGACGGTGCCGTGGTCGGCCATGATGAGATGTCTCCAGGGATCGCAATGGTGGGAAGTAGTCAGGTAGCGCAATTGAGTGACTAGAGCAACGCTTGCGGTCCTCGGAACGGTTGAAGAGTTCGTGCGGAAACTGGGCTCCCAATATCATCCCATGCCGGCACGATTTTGATCCGGATCAAACCCGCGGCCGGTCGTGTCAGGCGGCTGACGGTCGAAGCCCGACTTCGCTCAGCGCAGCGGCTTGCCGCGCAGCCACCTGCTCAATCGAGAAGCGCTCGATCGCCTCATTGAACAATCGATAGAAATTCAATTCCGCCGCCAAGTGCAGGAATACCGCGCCGAGACCGATGGCGGCACGGTCCATGAACACGAATTCGCGCGGGACCATGACCGGCCCGCGCTTTTTCAACGCCTGGTGGACCTGGAACGCTTCCTTACGGCCGTATTCCGAGGGCTTCACCCCATCGGCAATGCTGCGCACCCGATCGTCGAGCAAAGGGCCGTAGATGAAGCGTGCCCAGATATTGAGCGTCTCAATCAACTCGCGACTGAGCCGCTTGAAACCCCAGGTCTCGTAGGCATGCACCACCAGATCGTCGTCGCCCTCGAGCAGGCCGCGATAGAGATCGACCACGCCACCGACGAAACTGGGCGGGAAGATGCGAATGCAGCCATAGTCGAGCAGATTGATGCCGCCCGGCTTGCCCTTGGCATCGTTAAAGACCGTGTAGTTGCCGAGATGCGGGTCGCCATGGATGACGCCGAATCGGCTGAACGGAAACCACCAGGCGGTGAACATGGCGGTACCAAGCCGATTGCGTATGGCTAGCGAGTCGTCTTTGTGCTCGAGCAGCTTGCGGCCGGTCATCCAATCCATCGTCAGCAAGCGGCCGGTGGAGAGCGCCGGCCAGACGTCCGGCATGCGGATGGCGTCATTGCCCTTCAGCATGTGGCTGTAAAGCGCTACATGCTTGGCCTCGCGGATATAGTCGAGCTCCTCGCGCAAACGCGCGGCGATCTCCTTGGCGATCTCGGTGGTGTCGAGCGCCGGGTCGAATTGCTTGCGGATCGCGAACAGCAGTTTCAGTTGCCGCACGTCGGCTTCGACCGCCGACTGCATGTCGGGATATTGCAGCTTGCAGGCCAGATCCGAGCCATCGAGCGCGTGGGCGCGATGCACCTGGCCGAGCGAAGCGGCTGCCGCCGGGTGGTGCTCGAAATTTTTGAATCTATTTTCCCAGCCGGGGCCCAGTTCCGCGCTCATGCGGCGCTTGACGAAGGCCCAGCCCATGGGCGGCGCCTGGCTCTGCAGCTTGGTCAGCTCGGCGGCGTATTCCGCCGGCAGCGCGTCGGGAATGGTGGCGAGCAGCTGCGCCACCTTCATGATCGGCCCCTTCAAGCCACCGAGCGCGGCAGCGAGCCCGAGCGCATTGGCAGCTCGATCCTGCGGCACGCCGAGAAGTCTGGCGCCCGCCATGCGCGCGGCGACGCCGCCGACCTTGGTGCCGACCTTGGCGTAGCGCTTGGCGCGAGCTGAGAAGCGGTTCTTTTCGTGGTCGGTGGGTGCCGCCATGATCAGGCCGCCGCGTCCAATGCTTCCAACTCGTCGATGAGCTTGGCGATCACGCTCAAGCCGCCGTCCCAAAACTTGGGATCGCGCGCATCGAGACCGAACGGGGCGAGCAGTTCGCTGTGATGCTTGGTGCCGCCGGCGGCGAGCATGGCGAGATAACGCTCGGCGAAACCGGAGGCCGACTTCTCGTAGACCGCGTAGAGCGAATTCACCAGGCAGTCGCCGAACGCATAAGCGTAAACATAAAACGGCGAATGGATGAAATGCGGGATGTAGCTCCAGAACGTCTCGTAGCCGGCTTTCAGCTCGATCGCGGGCCCGAGGCTTTCGCTCTGCACCGACATCCATAACTCGCAAATCTTGTCCGCGGTGAGCTCGCCGTTGCGGCGCTCGAGATGCACTTTGCGCTCGAACGAATAAAACGCGATTTGCCGCACTACCGTATTGATCATGTCCTCGACCTTGGCGGCGAGCATGGCCTTGCGCTGCTTCTTGTCGGCGGTCTGCGCCAAGAGCTTCTTGAAGGTGAGCATCTCCCCGAACACCGAAGCGGTTTCCGCCAACGTCAGCGGCGTCGGCGCCATCAGCGCGCCGTTCGGCGCCGCCAGCACCTGATGCACGCCGTGGCCGAGTTCGTGCGCCAGCGTCATCACGTCGCGCGGCTTGCCCTGGTAGTTGAGCAGCACATAAGGGTGCACCGACGGCACGGTCGGATGCGAGAAGGCGCCCGGTTGCTTGCCCGCACGCACTGGCGCGTCGATCCAGTTCTTCTCGAAGAAGCGGTCGGCGACTTCCGCCATTTTCGGCGAGAACGCGCCGTAAGCGGTGAGCACGGTTGCGCGCGCATCGGACCAGGGGATCGTGCGCTGGACTACCTTCGGCAGCGGCGCGTTGCGATCCCAATAAGGCAACCGCCTCTTGCCGAACCATTTCGCTTTCAGCGCATAATAGCGATGCGACAGTCTCGGGTATGCGGCGCGCACCGCCGCGACCAGCGCCTCCACCACTTCGGGCTCAACGCGGTTCGACAGATGGCGGGCGCCGGCCACGTCCTTGAAACCGCGCCACCGGTCGGAGATCTCCTTGTCCTTGGCAAGCGTATTGGTGATCAGCGTGAACGGCCGCAGGTTCGCTTTGAAGGTCTTGGCCAGGGCCTGCGCCGCCGCCTTGCGCTTTTTACCGTCGGCGTCCTGCAGCATGTTGAGCGCAGGCTCGATCGGCAGCGGCTTGCCGCCGATCTTGAAACGCAAGGACGCGATGGTCTCGTCGTAATTACGGTTCCAGGCCGAATAGCCGGTGACGGACTTCTCGTGGAACAGTTCTTCGACGCGGTCCTCGAGCTGGTAGGGCTTTTCCTTGCGCACATCCTCGATCCACGGCTGGTAATGGCCGAGCGCGGGATCGGCCATGGCGGCTTCCAGCGCCGCATCGTCGATGCGGTTGAGTTCGAGCGTGAAGAACAGCAGGTGCAGCGACGCGGCGGTGATGCGCTCCTGCATGTCGCCATAGAATTTGGCGACCGCCGGATCGTCGGTGTCGCCGGAATAGCGGAGCGAGGCATAGGACATCACCCGGCCGAGCGTGTCGTCGAGCGCCTCATAGCGTTTGACGGCCGCGGCCAGCGTCTTGCCGGCATCGGGTCCCGCCGCCAGGTCGGCAAGCTTGCCCTTTAAATCGGACTCGAACGCGACGCAGCGGATTTCGGCATTTTCCAAGTCCCATTTTAATTCGGGGCTGTCGGGCCCCGGATAGAGGTCGTTGAGGTTCCACTCCGGCAGCGCGCCGAGCTTGAGGGTGCTTTTCAATTTTTTCGCGGTCTTGGCCATGGGGGTGGGCAACATAGGGAAGGGAAAACGGGCGGCTGGCGCATCATCTAGGCCGTCGCCAGTGCATTTAACAGCCCATTAAGCCGGAACAGCGACATTGCACCAAATCGGCACAGCCGCCGAGCGCCATGAGGTCCAATGTCCGTAACCGTGCTTATTGTCGACGACGACCCGGTCCAGCGCCGTTTGCTCGAGGCCATGGTCCAACGCTTCGGCTACGAGGCCGTCACCGCCGAGGGCGGCGACGCCGCCATGAGACTGCTTGGCGGACCGCTAGCCATCGACTGCGTGGTGCTCGACTTGGTGATGCCCGACCTCGACGGCCTCGGCGTCTTGGCGCGCATGCGCGAGGCCGGCCTCGACATTCCCGTCATCGTGCAGACCGCCCATGGCGGCATTGACAATGTGGTGTCGGTGATGCGCGCGGGCGCCACCGACTTCGTGGTTAAGCCGGCCAGCCCGGAGCGACTGCAAGTATCGCTGCGCAACGCGCTTGCCGCCAAGGCGCTCGCGGGCGAATTGCGGCGGCTCAAGCGTAGCCGCGATGGCACGCTCACCATCGCCGACGTGATCACCCGCTCGGAGACCATGCGCCCGGTGCTGCGCGCGGCGGAAAAGGCGGCCGCCTCCGCTATCCCCGTGCTGATCGGCGGCGAATTCGGCGTCGGCAAAGAACTGATCGCGCGCGCCATCCACGGCAGCGGCGCGCGCCGCGCCAAGCCGTTCATTGCAGTGAATTGCGGCGCCATGCCGGAGAATTTGGTGGAGTCGATCCTGTTCGGCCACGAGAAAGGCGCCTTCACCGGCGCCACCGAAAAGCACACAGGCAAATTCGTCGAGGCCGACGGTGGCACGCTGTTCCTCGACGAGGTCGGCGAACTGCCGCTCGCCGCGCAGGTCAAATTATTGCGCGCGTTACAGGAGGGCGAGGTCGAATTGGTGGGCGGCCGCAAAAGCATCAAGGTCGATGTGCGCATCATCTCCGCCACCAACCGCGACCTGATCGCCGACGTGAAGGCGGGGCGCTTCCGCGAGGACCTGTTCTATCGCCTGCACGTGTTTCCGATTTCCATTCCGCCGCTGCGGCAGCGTTCCGAGGATATTCCCGAACTCGCCCGTCATTTCCTTGCCCGGTTGTCGGCCGAGGAGGGCAAACGCGTGCGCGCCATCGAGCCTGAGGCACTGCGGCTGCTCGCGGCCTTTCGCTGGCCAGGCAACGTGCGCCAGCTCGAGAATGCGATCTTCCGCGCCGTGGTGCTCGCCGATGGCGAACAGATCGGCGTGCATGAACTTCCGCAGATCGCCGCACAGGTCGGGCCCGACGCCATCGCCGCACCGCCAATGATCGCCCCCTCGCCGGCCATCGCTGCCGCCTGGCCGGACACGCACGACGCCGGCGACCTTTCCGGCCGTCACGCGTCGGCCTTAACGGCGCCGTCGCTGCGGCTCACCGATGCGCAAGGCGAGGTCCGGCCGCTCGAGGAGATCGAACGCGACGTGATCCGCTTCGCCATTACGCATTACCGCGAGCAGATGTCGGAGGTCGCGCGCCGCCTGAAAATCGGGCGGTCGACGCTCTATCGAAAACTGGAAAGTCTGGGGCTCGAACAAGAGGATAAAACGACTGTTTGAACCGGCAAACTGCGCGTCTTACGCGTGCAATAGCGGCGCGTTAATCGTGGTCCCAGGTTGAGGAAACGTGTAGCGTTGGATGAAACAGTAATGCGTACAAACCAACTTGTCCGGCTGCTGTCCGGAACTGCGATGGCGCTCGCGGTCACGACCCCAATTTTCGCCGCCACCGGGCCGGGAAAGATCGATTCCGCCGCTCCGCCCCTAGTTCCCGCCGCGGTCGCACCGCCGGCCGCTCCCGCCGCAATCGCGCCACCCGCCACGCCTGCCATCCGGAGCACGGTCGAAGAAAAGACTATCGACGCGCAAATTGCCGACAAGCTGCGCGCCGTCATCACCTCCGGGCAGTTCGACAAACGCATCGACCGTGCGCCCGAGCGCGAGGCGATGGTGGCCTTTTATGCGGCGCGCAATTATGCACCGTTGTGGATCGCCGACGGTCGGCCCGATGCGCGCGCCAAAGCGGTGATCGTGCAGCTGGGCAACGCTGCCGCCGACGGGCTCAATTCGGCCGACTATCTGGTCCCAGCCTTCGGCGCCGCCAGTGGCGCCGAGGCGCTGGCGGATGCCGATCTCACGCTCAGCTATTCGGCGCTCACTTATGCCCGCCATCTCGCCACCGGCCGCATCGCGCCGACCCGCGTGCTGGCAGAAGTCGATTACGGCGACCATACGCCGGCGCCGGCCGACATCCTGCGCAAGCTCGCCGACGCCGCCGATGCCGCGCCGCGCTCGAAAGCTTTAATCCGCCGCCCGCGGTTTCCAGGCGCTGAAGGCGAAGGTCGCAGCGTTGCGCGATGCCGCGACGCGGCCCGAACCGATCGAAGCGCCGGCGGCAAAACCTGCCAAAGGCAAACGTGTCGAGAAGCCGATTATCGCCTCGACGCAGGAAGAGGTCGACCTCGTGCTCGCCAATATGGAGCGCTGGCGCTGGCTGCCGCACGACCTCGGTTACACCTATGTGATGGTCAACATACCCGACTACACGCTCAAGGTCGTGCACGACACCAGGAGGAGTGGCACACCAAGATCGTCGCCGGCAAACCGCAGACGCCGACGCCGCTGCTCAGCGCGCAGATGGACAACGTGCTGGTCAATCCGTCCTGGCATGTGCCGCAGTCGATCATCAAGAACAGTATTTGCCGCGCTACGGCCGCGACCCCAACATCTTCGCCCGCATGGGCCTCGAGGTAAACGGCATCCGACGGCACGCTGAGCGTGACGCAGCCGCCCGGCGCCGGCAATGCGCTCGGCCGCATCAAGTTCAATTTCGAGAACAAGTTTGCAGTCTACTTGCACGACACGCCGCAGAAGCAGTTGTTCGCCGCCGACAAGCGCCTTCAGCCATGGCTGCATGCGGGTGGAGAACCCGACCAGTTCGGCGAGGTCATGCTGCATCTGGCGATGAACGGCCCGGCACCCGACGCGCAGCAGATCAGCGCTCTGTTCGGCCGCGGCGAGCGACTTCAAGCTCGACGAGCGGCCGATGGTCATCTGACCTACCAGACCGCCTTCGTCGACGATGCCGGCAAGCTGCAAATGGCAAGGACATTTACGGCTTCGACGAGCGCATCCGCGCCATCCTGCACAGCGACGAGCGCGGAACGCCGACCTCGCGCCACCGCAGGACGCCAAGCGCGAACTGGCGAGCGCCCAGGCCAACCAGGACATCCTGCGCCGGGTCGAGCGCGGCGAGGCGCCCAAAGCATCTGAATTCTCGACCGCTTGCCGAGCGCGCCGCTTCGCAGCGAGATCAAACACGCCCCGGCCCGTCCCCGGCCGCAACCCGTGGCGGCCGCCGCTGGGCTCCATCCCGATACCG
>CAVWDA010000007.1:0-17799 GCA_963753455.1 uncultured Alphaproteobacteria bacterium
TCAAGTAACGGAAGGTTGCCCGGCCGTCTGACCGGCCCTGGGAACTCGTGATGAACACGTCGTTTTTCGGCGAACTTCTGCAAACGATTTCCGAGCGCGGCCGAGCCTTGCTTGCGCGTAACCGGCGCGGCGAGGCGGGTGCCCGCTCCGAGAGCCTGGTCGAGCTGTGCGAGGACCTGCTGTCCAGCCGCGGCGAGGCCTCCGGCGTTGCCCGCGCACGCGACATTCTCGGCCGCTATGGCGATCTGACCACCGGGCCGCGCATCGCCTTTTTCGAGGCGCTGGCCCAGCGCTTTGGTTCCGATCCCGCCGCGCATGGAGACGGCGATCGCCGCCTGGCGCGCGAAGCCCGATGACGGAAACGCGGCCGAGTTGCACGCCGCCTCCGAGCCGCGCCGGCAGGAACTGTTCCGCCGGCTCAATCTGGCGCCGGGCGGTACGGCCGCGCTGGTGCGTATGCGCGAGCAATTGATCGATGTGCTGGGTCACCGCGACGATCTCAGCGCGGTCGACGACGATTTCGTCCACCTGTTCTCGTCCTGGTTCAACCGCGGCTTCCTGGTGCTGCGCCGCATCGACTGGTCGACGCCGGCGATCGTGCTGGACAAGATCATCCGCTACGAAGCCGTGCATGAGATCAGCGACTGGGACGATTTGCGCCGCCGCATCGATCCGTCCGACCGGCGCTGCTACGCGTTTTTCCATCCGGCGCTGGTGGACGAGCCTTTGATTTTCGTCGAGGTCGCCCTTACCCGCGAGATGCCCGCCGCGATCATGCCGATCTTGAGTCCCGAGCGCGAGATGACCGACACAGAGAAGGCGCGCACCGCGGTGTTCTATTCAATTTCAAACTGCCAGCGCGGACTTGCCGGCGTGTCGTTCGGCAGTTTCCTGATCAAGCAAGTGGTCGAGGAGGTCAGCCGCGAATTGCCGAAGCTTTCAACTTTCGTGACGCTGTCGCCGGTGACGAGTTTCGCGGATTGGCTTAAGCGCGAACGCGCCCAGGAAAATTCGGCGGCGCTGAACGAGGCCGATAAGGCGCTGTTCGTCGAACTCGACGATCCCAACTGGAGCCGCAATGCGGCGGCGGCGGAGCGGCTGCAGGGTCCGCTGATGCGTGCGGCGGCCTGGTATTTCCTGCGCGCGCGCAACGGACGCGGGCTGCCGGTCGATGCGGTGGCGCGTTTTCATCTCGGCAACGGCGCGCGGCTCGAGCGCATCAATTGGCTGGCCGACACCTCGGACAAGGCGATCGCGCAGGCGGACGGGCTGATGGTGAATTACCTCTACGATCTGGACGATATCGAGACGAATCACGAGGCCTTTGCGGAAAGCCGCACGGTGGTCGCTTCCGGCGCCGTGCAGCGCCTGCTGCGCCCGCCGCTCGAACTAGTTCCGGTCGCGGGGTGAGGTTTACGATTTCCCGTACACCGGCACGATGGCGCCGCGGGTGACCTTGTTGTCGGGCGAGGCGAGAAACAAAATCGTCGCCGCCACCTCCTCGACCTTCGGCCACAGCGAAAAATCCGCCTTCGGCATCGCTTTGCGGTTGGCCGGTGTGTCCATGATCGAAGGCGCCACGGCATTGACCAATATGCTGTCCTTGGCCACTTCCTCGGCCAGCGCCACGGTGAGAGCGGCGACGCCTGCTTTCGCCACCGTATAGGACGCCATGCCGGCGCCCGTGCGCCATTGCAGTGCCGGCCGCGCCGCCACGTTGACGATGCGCCCGCCGCCTTGCATGGCGTTGACCGCGGCGCGGCAGCACAAAAAACATGACGTCAGATTGCTATCGAGTTGCGCCATCAGCGCGGCCTTGTTGGTCTCCGCTACCTTGCCCATGGCGAAACCACCAGCGATGTGGATCGAAGCCCACAACTTCAGCCCGCTATAGACCTTCGCCACCATGGCCTCGTCGGCGAGATCGGCGACCGCGATCAGCGTCACATCCGGGTCGCTGCTCTGCGGGAAACGTTGGGCTTCGGCCTCATGCAAGTAGGGAACAGTGCAGGTCGCGCCCGCCGCCAGCAGGCCGGCGACCACCGCAGTGCCGAGCGCACCGGTGCCGCCGGTGACGACGACGTGCCTGCCGGAGAAATCTGTCACCCGCGTCCTCGCTTCACCCGCGTCGGCAGTACCTGGAATTCGATCCAGTTCGCCACCTCGCCGACGCGCAACGTTTTGTCGAGAACGTTCTTGCTGATGCCGTGCCGCCACGATAGCCGCATGCAATGCGGGTCTTTGTCGAGGGTATCGAGGTCGTGCGCGAAGGTTTTCATGTCGTCTTCGTTGGCGAAGAAGCCTTCGCCGATCAGCCGCGTGCCGATACGGCGCACAATTGCCGCCAATTCGCGCAGCGGGTATTCCGGATGATACTGGACGCCCCAGGCGACCGAGCCGTTGGTGCGGATCTCCACGCTTTGCACGTCCGACATCGCGTTGGTGGCGAGCACGGTGGAGCCTGCCGGCAGCGCCTCGACCTCGTCGAGGTGCACGGTCGGCGCATTGAAGACGTCAAGCTTGCCGACATACATCGGATGCTTGCGGCCGGCTTCGGTGAGCCTGATGCCGCGGCCGAAGCCGATCTCTCGGCCTTTCGGGTTCTTGCGCACGCTGCCGCCGGCTGCGGCGGTGATGACCTGAAGCCCCCAGCAGGAGCCGAAGATCGGCGTTCCCGTCGACAGTGCGACGCGCACTAGGTCAATTTGGCGCGCTACCGATGGTCCGCCGTCATAGATGTGCAGCGAGGACCCGGTGATGGCGATGCCGTCATAGCCTTCGAGTGCTTCGCCCTCCGGCAGGGTGGCAGTTGGATCGCCGGGGTGGCAGGCGTCCACGATCGCGCCGGGCAACAATTCGCGCAGCAGGTTCGAATAGCCGTGATGGGCAGGGGCTCCACCCACGGCAATGTGCTCGGCCAGCGTCTGCGGCGAGTTGCCTTCGATGACAAGCAGGCGGGGGGAGGGCATTGGATGTTGGTTTGTCGGGCCTCGTCCCGTGATTTTCGCGCGAAACAACGTGCACGAGATGACTTTGATATGGCCAAGCCGGGGCGATTTTGCAATCCGGAGTGAATTTTGTGGCCTGACACGCCTTTCGCGCCCGCGGTTCTTGAGGCCGCCGCGTAAGCCGCCCATCCTGCCCGGAAAGGGGCGAATCAGCAGGCTATGGCGGACTACGACCTCGCGATCATCGGCGGCGGCATCAACGGCACCGGATTGGCGCGCGATGCTGCCGGCCGCGCCTTACGCGTCCTGCTGGTCGAGCAGAACGATCTCGCCTCCGGCACCTCCTCGGCCTCGACCAAGCTGATCCACGGCGGCCTGCGCTATCTCGAGCACGGCGCCATCCGTCTCGTACGCGAGGCGCTGCACGAGCGCGAGGTGCTGCTGCGCATGGCGCCGCACGTGATCCGGCCGCTGCGCATCATGCTGCCGCCCGCGCCCGGCTTGCGCTCGGCGCTACGTCTTCGTCTTGGGCTTCTCATCTACGACATGCTCGGCGGCCGCAAACTGCTCCCAGCGACACGCAACGTCGATCTCACACATCATCCGGTAGGGCAGCCGCTCAAGCGGTCGTTCCGCTACGGCTTCGAATTCTCCGACTGTCAGGCCGACGATTCACGGCTGGTCGTGCTCAACGCACTCGACGCCTCCGAGCGAGGCGCCGTCATCCGCACCCGCGCCCGCTGTGTGCGCGCCGAGCGGCACGACGAGTGGGAACTGGTGCTCAATGCGCGGGGCCGTCGCGAGGTGACGAGCGCGCGCGTGCTGGTCAACGCCGCCGGCCCCTGGATCGGCGAGGTAGCCGATACGGTGATCCGCCGCCCATTGCCGGCGCCGGTGCGTCTGGTGAAGGGCAGCCATATCGTCGTGCGGCGGCGCTTCGAGCACGATCGCGGCTATCTGTTGCAGGTCATCGACGGCCGCGTGGTGTTCGCGCTGCCCTTCGCGCAGGATTTCACCTTAATCGGCACAACCGACGAGAATTTCGTCGGCGATGTCAATTCGCCGGCCCCCGATGCCGCCGAGATCGTCTATTTGTGCCGAACCTTCAATGATTATTTCCGCGAAAAGGTCATGCCCGACGAACTGGTGTGGTCGTTTGCCGGGGTGCGGTCGCTCTATGACGATGGTGCCGACAAACCGGAAGACGTTACCCGCGATTACGTCCTGACGCTCGATGCCAGCGATGGACAAGCGCCGCTTCTGACCATTTACGGCGGCAAGATCACGACCTATCGCCGGCTGGCGGAGGCGGCGCTGGCGCGCCTCGTAACGTTCTTCGGCGCGCCGCCGCCCTGGACCGCAGGCTCGGAGCTGCCCGGCGGCGATTTTCCGGCCGACGGCCTCGACGATCTGGTGGCGGAGACAATGGGACGTTGGCCGTTCCTTACAAAGCCGCATGCGCGCCGCCTGGTGCGGGCCTATGGCCGGCGCATCGAACGTATACTCAAGGACGCGCAAAACATGGACGATCTGGGACCGCGCTTCACCGGCGATCTCACCGGCGCCGAGGTGCGCTACCTGGTCGGGAACGAATGGGCGCAAAGCGCCGATGACGTGCTCTGGCGGCGCAGCAAGCTCGGTCTCACAGCGACGCCGGAGCAGCGCGTCGCGCTCGGCCAGTTCGTCGCATCGTTGCAGGCGGTGGCTTGAGGGCGCGCATGGTTTACGAAATCTTAGCGTGCTGGGTGCAATTGAACGGACGCAGTTCAGCGTGCCGCTACGTCTCTATGCTTGATTAGTATGTTCGTTTTGGGGGCCAACGGACCGCCAATGTCGACCGAGGCTAAACAAGACGCCGAACGCTTGGCCGCCGCTAAAGTTCTGGTGGTGGATGACGAGCATAACATGCGCAAAGTCGTGCGCGCGATGCTCATGAGCATCGGCGTGCAAGACGTGCATGAGGCGCGGAATGGCCAAATCGGGCTCGATCTGATCCGCCGCCTGGCGCCGGATGTCGTCATTCTCGATTGGAAAATGCCCGGAATCGACGGTCCGACCTTTGTGCGCATGGTGCGCGCGCCGGAGGCGTTCCCATACCCGGATGTGCCGATCATCATGCTCACAGGCCATGGCGACCGTTCGCACGTCATCGAGGCCATAAAGATCGGCGTTGACGAGTTTCTGCGTAAGCCGGTGTCGATGAAGGCATTGCAGGACCGCTTGGTGGCAGTGTTGACCAAGCCGCGCGAGCTCGTCAAAAGCGGCAGCTATTACGGTCCGCTGCCGCGCAGGTTGGCCACTGGCATTCACGCCGATGACGATGACGCGATCGTCAAGTTGGTCCTGCTGGACTAATCTTCGCAGACTTTTTGGCCGGCGCATGATCTAACCGGTGTCCGCAGTATCGAATTATGCGCTTGGCCCGCTTTGCGGAGACGCTCGTTGCCGGCCGTTCTCATCGCCATCGACCAGGGTACGACCTCAACGCGCGCTATCGCCTTCGATGCCGCGCTGCGACCGCTCGCTTGCGCGCAGCAGGAGTTGCGCCAGATCTACCCAGCGCCGGGCGAGGTCGAGCACGATCCGGAGGAAATCTGGACCGCAACGGTCGCGACGGTGCGCGAGGCAATGGCGAAGGCCGGCTTGGCGGCCAAGGACATCGCCGGCATCGGCATCACCAATCAGCGCGAAACCACCGTCATCTGGGACCGCGCCACCGGCAAACCGATTCACAATGCGATTGTTTGGCAGGACAGGCGCACCGCCGGGTTCTGCGACGTGCTGCGCCGCGCCGGCCTCGAGCCGGAGATCTCCGGCAAGACCGGGCTTCTGCTCGATCCATATTTCTCCGCCAGCAAGATCGCTTGGCTGCTCGATAACATCGCGGGCGCGCGCAGCCTGGCCGAGGGCCGGCCGGCTCGCTTTCGGTACCATCGATTGCTTTTTGTTGTGGCGGCTTACCGGCGGCAAAGTGCACGCGACCGACGCCACCAATGCCGCGCGAACCTTGTTGTTCGATATCGAAACCGGGCAATGGGACGACGGGCTGTGCCGGATGTTCGGCGTGCCGCCATCTTTGTTGCCGGAGGTTCATGATTGCGCGGCCGAGTTCGGAGTCACCGCCCCGGAATTGTTCGGCGCGCCAATCCGCGTGCTGGGGATGGCCGGCGACCAGCAGGCGGCGACGGTCGGGCAGGGGTGTTTCAAGCCCGGCATGATGAAATCGACCTACGGCACCGGCTGTTTCGCCCTGCTGAATACCGGTGCGCAACGCGTCGCCTCACGCAACCGGCTGCTCACCACCATCGCCTATCAGTTAGACGGCAAACGCACTTACGCCCTGGAAGGCGCGATCTTCATCGCCGGCGCCGCCGTGCAATGGCTGCGCGACGGCCTGAAGATCATCGCCACGGCGTCCGAGGCCGACAGTTTGGCCGAGCGGGCCGACCCGGCCGAGCAGGTCTATCTGGTGCCGGCCTTTGTCGGTTTGGGCGCGCCTTATTGGGATGCGCAAGCGCGCGCCGCGATTTTCGGGCTCACCCGCAATTGCGGGGCCGCCGAACTCGCGCGCGCGGCGCTCGAAGCGGTCGGCTACCAGACCCGCGATCTGCTCGCGGCCATGAGGGCGGACTGGCCATCGGCGGACAGCGCTGCAACCGTCCTGCGCGTCGATGGCGGCATGGCCGCCAGCGCCGTCACCATGCAATTCCTCGCCGATATCCTGGCGAGCCCGGTCGACCGCCCGGAGGTGATGGAAACTACAGCCTTGGGCGCTGCCTATCTCGCCGGGCGGGTAGCCGGGCTCTGCCCGGACCTCGACGGTTTTGCCGCGCAGTGGCGGCTCGACCGCAGATTTGAACCGCGCCTTGGTGCATCGCAGCGTGAGCGAAAATATGCCGGCTGGCAGGACGCTGTGCGGCGTACGTTAACGCCGCGGTGAGACTTCGCGACGAGTATTGCCGGTCGAAGGAACCGGCCATGCCCCCAACGCCAAGTACGCTGAAGGTCTTATCCAGCAGCTGCACGTCCTGCTGATCGACGATAGTCCGTACATGCGGGCCGTCGTCCACGGGCTGCTCACTCAAATCGGCGTCAAGCGCGTGACCGAAGCGGTAGACGGAATCTCCGCGCTGGAAAGAATTCGCGAAGAAACGCCGGACGTCATTCTCCTCGATTGGGAAATGCCGCTGCTCAATGGGCCGGAGCTGGTGCGGATCGTGCGCTCCCCCGGCGTCTTCCCGACGCCGGATATTCCCATCATCATGCTCAGCGGCTACGGCGATCGCTCGCGCATTCTCGAATCGATCAAGATCGGCGTGAATGAGTTTCTCTGCAAGCCGGTTTCGGCGCAGGCGCTGTTCGATCGGCTGGTCTCGATTCTGCTCAAGCCGCGCGCCAACGTCCAGGTCGGCAAATATTACGGCCCTTTGCCGCGCATCCTGGCGCCCGATGGACCTGCCACGGCGTCCCCGCCCGCTCGACGCTCGCGCGGGGAAGGCCGGTATTTTGGCGTAGACGGACGTTCGCTCTCCCCGCGGTTAGGGAAGAAGCAGTCAATCGCGGTCTAATGGGTTGCCTCGGCAGAGTCGGGAATAACGACGAGTACCTCAGCCGAAATCGTCTTGCCGCCGATAGTAACGGTGCCGTGCTGATGGTCGAATTTGATGCCCCTGAGGGCGATCAGCACTGATTTGTCCAGCTTGATCTGACCTGACTGGGCTTCGGCAATAATGATGCCGATGGCGGTTTCAAACACGCGCTCGATCTTCTGCGCGTTTCCAGCAGCCACCGCTTGCTTGGCCGCCTTTTCGAGGTCGCGGTGCTTATTGGCCGTATACCGCAACGCAGTTTGCAGGCTGCGAAAAATCTCTTCGTCTGTAAAAGCAACAGCAAAGCGCTCAAGCATCGATTCCGCTCCTAGATCGCCAATTTTGCGCCGGTCTCCACCCGAATTGCACTGTCAGCCTAGACTCACCTGAAGCCGTATTTATACAGCAACAGGCCGGTGCCAATACCTTCTGTAACCGATGGATGGTTTCCGATTCCTTATCATCAAGAACGCCAGACCCTGATCCGTCATCAGTGCGGCACGTATGGCAGGACCACTCCTCGACCAAATTCGTCCGAACGTCCTCCGGCGAATGCGATTTCTCGTGCTTGATCTGCTTCATCTACAACGGTTGTGCCGTTCATCCCATGACGCGGCTTCATCGGCATTCAACGCAGCGTCCTCGGCAACCTGTAGGCGCGGGAAAGCTCGGTATTACGATGCGGTTGTCAGAAACAAGGGTCAGTCGCTGCTGCTGCGGCCGGGTGGGCGGAACAGATAGACCAGGAACCAGATCGGTACGATTACCAGCGAGCAGAGCAACACGTTCGGCCAAGCCCAGGTAAAGCCCTTTTGGGCATAATCCTCGATGCGCTCAGCTGAGAGGCCGAATTCGTGCATCAGTTGCTCGGCGGTAATGCCGAAATGGGCAAGGATCGTTCCCACCACCAGCGAGGCGACGGCGACCTTGACCAAAGTTCGTAGAATGGGGTGGAGCATCCACGCCCCGTCGCGCCGGTTCTGGACCGGCGGGTGATTCGTTTCAGGGGCAATGATAGTCAAATGGCAGCTCGGCGGCACGTCTTCCAAACGAGCTTTATCAGGGCTTTGGGGCGGCTGCCGGCGCGGCGGACTGCTCGGCGGCCGGGATGGCAGGGGCTGGGCCACCGATGAACCGTTCGATTACCGAACGGGCCGAATTGCGGGCGCGCTGACCGCGCACCGCATTGAGCAGCGGGGCCGCAGCGCCCGAACGGCGAATCAGGGCTTCGGGGTCGGGCAGCATGATCGGATCGTCCCACGACCCCTGCACGATAAAGGGCAGTTCGAATGCGGCCGTCTCTGGCTGACCGGTGGCCATCAGGCTGGCCGTGCCCTTCAGATCGAGCTCGCGCTCCGGAATAGAGGCCGAGCCGGCGAGCGCCAGGCGTACTGCCGAGCCGTCGATTTTCACGTCCTCGACCGTGACCATTCCCTGGGTGATTTTAAGCGCCACCGTGATCTTGTCGAACGGGGTACGCCCGCTGCGGAATTCGCCGCCGCCGGAGAGTGGCCGCCGTTCCAGCCGGCGCAGGAGTTGCTCGACATTGAGGCCGGCAATCGCTCCCTGTTCGCCGACCAGGCTGGCGGTGCCATTCAAGGTGTGGGTGACCGCGAGCACGCTGTCACCGCTGCCTTCGACCGCGAAGGAGATGTTGCCCTTGCCCTCAAGCCGGTGCAGCCCGAACAACTGGCCGAGACAGCTTTCCAGATCCACGTCACCGAACTGCAGTTGCGATTTCACGTCCACGCCGGCGTCGGTATTGGCCAGTGTCAGCGAGCCTCTGATCACGCCGCCATAGGCCTGCGCTTCGCCGATAGTCACCACCAGATGGCCGCCGCGTAAGTTGGCGCCGATTGCGGTGCGCCCGAGCTTGGCATTGGACATCGTGACGTTTGCCGCCGACAAGCGCAGGTCGAGGTCCGTGCCGGACAGGCCGTCGAGCGTGATGGGCCCGCTATTCCAGTCGTGCTGGTTGGCAGTGAGCAGGCGGACGGTGGAGACATAGGGAGTCAGATCGAGGGTATCGGCGGCGAGCGTACCCTGTAGCGTCTTGCGTCCGTCGGTGGCGAAAGTAAGCACGCCTTCGGCGGTGTTGCCGTCGAGTTCGACATTAACGTTGCTGAGCCCGATCGTGCCGCCCATCACGTTGGCTTGCGCCTTGATCGCGAAGTGGCCGAACCCGCCGCCGGGCAGAGGCTTCTGGCCGGCCCAAACCAAGGCATTGCGCATCGACATGGCGTCGGCGGCGAGCGTGCCGTCGATCTTGAGGGTAGGCAGGACGCTGATGCCGCCCTCAAAGGCCGCCTTAATCGGGCGGCCCGCAATCCGCAGTTTCAGGCCGCTGCGGTTGCCGGCGAGGGCGGCCGGAAAATCGGTAAGTGTCATGGTCACGTCGAGCGGCTCGTCATGCCAGACGAAGCGGCCGGTCGCGCCGAAACTCTTGGAAATCGCCGGCCAGGCCAGCGAAAATTCCACGCCGTGCAATGTCTCGTCGACTTTGTGCGACTTGTCGTGAACTACCACTGTGCCATCGTCGATCCGCATCTCGGAGAATGCCGCAACATGGTGCGGATCCTTGGTCTCGCTGCGGGTCAGCGCCTCGATCAGGCCGGACCAGTTGGTTTTTCCTTTCGGCTCCAGGTCGATCGCGATGATTGGCCGCTCGAGCGCCACGTCTGAAATCTCTACCCGACCGCCGAGCAGCGGGAAAAAGCGCAGCCGCGCGGTCAGCCGCTCGGCCGTGAGCGCCGGCCGTTTGGCGTCGCCAAGCACCACGTCGGCGAAGCTCACGCTGCCGCTGGGAAACAGTGAGACGGTGGCGGCGCCGCCCAGGATCGGGTTCAAACCGGTGACGGCGCGGATTTCGCTCAAGACCTGGCGGCGCACGGCATCGGCCGAGATCAGATAGCCGGCTGCGACATACACGCCAACGCCGACCGCGAGCACGGCTAGCAAGGCGTATCCCATGCGCTTTAAGCCGATGGCGACTGTCAAAGGGAGAATTTCCGGTTTTTGGGCGTCGGCTTCCGGCGGACTATACCACCGGTCGCGTCACTACCGACCGTGCTTGGCGTCTGTGACCCTTTCATGGCCGGGGGAGAGCGCATAATGCCCATGCGCCCTACCGTACCGGCGCCGCGTCGGCGATCTCGGCAATCAACTTCTTGATGATCGCCTGGCCGAATGAGTTGAAGTCCTTCGCCTCCAGCACAAAGGCGCCAGGCCCGCCGACGACGTTTTCGCGATAGTAATTTGCCAGTCCGCCGGCCGGGTTGGTGTGCTCGGGATTCCACGGCAAAGGGGTCGCGCTCAGGATCACCAGGCCGTTGATGGTGATGCCGCGCGCAAGGGCCTCGTCGCGCGCGATGCCGAGGTCGCGGCCGGCATTGTTGGTGCCGTCGCCGGAGACATCGATGGTGCGGCGCCCCGAGGAAAACGGCGCATGCGCAAACTGCGCGACCGCAAAGTCGATGCCGCCGCTAATCGAGGTGCGGTCGGCAAACGAGCGCGGCGATTCCAGCAGCCGATCGCCGAAGGCCTGCGCGGCCTTCGGTCCGTCGATCAGCGTCCAGTCAATGACGACCTTCTGGTTGCCGAAGCCCGACCATTCCGCGAACAGTACCGCGATGCGGCCATTACGGCCGGAGCCGATGGCCTCGAGCACGCGGGGATTGGCGACCGCCGCGGCGTAGCCTTCGCGTTGCAACTGGAATTTCTGCGCATCGATGCTGCGCGAGACGTCGGCCGCCAGCACCAGCAGCAGGTCGACCGGCTCCGCTGCTCGTGCGGCCGGAAGCTGTACGCAAAGCTGTAGCCAGAAAAGCGCTAATGCAGGCCGCCACCAACGCAACATGACAAGCTTCGTTCCCAAGGCCGGGGGATGCTAGCCGATTTCACAGGCTTTGCGTATCGGATGGAAACTGGGTTATTGCGCGAACACGCGCGTGGCCGGGAAGGCCACCTCGACCAGGGTGCCGCTGTCGACCCGGCTCGTGATATGGAACCGCGCATGATTGGCCTCGGCGAGCGCCTTGCTGATCGGCAGGCCAAGCCCGCTGCCGCCGGCGCGGCTTGCGGTCGGCAGCTGACGAAATGGCTCAAGCGCGGTCTGCAATTCTTTCTCGCTCATGCCGGGACCGGTATCGCGCACCCGCAGCACGATCTCGTGGCTGTCGCTCAAAGCGGTAGCGACGATCACCTGGCCGCCGGCACCCGTGAACTTTATCGAATTCGATAACAGATTAAGTGCGATCTGCCGTACTGACCGCGCATCCGCCACGATCGCCGGCAGGTTCGAAGGCAGCGAAGTGCGGATGATGACGCGCTCGCGGTTAGCCTGCTGCTGCATGATGGCGACGCATTGTTGCACAACGTCGTTCAAATTGACGCTCACGAAACTGAGTTCGAGCTTGCCGGCCTCGATCTTGGACAGGTCGAGAAGATCGTTGAGCAGCGAGATCAGGTGGCCGCCCGAAGTATGGATGTCCCTGAGATATTGCCGGTAACGCTCGTTGCCGATCGGTCCGAAGCGCTCGTCCATCATCACTTCCGAGAAGCCAATAATGGCATTGAGCGGCGTGCGGATCTCGTGGCTGATCTTGGCGAGGAATTCCGATTTGGCGGTGGAGTCCTTCTCGGCCTGCTGCTTGGCGTTGATCAGCTCTTCTTCGGTGCGCTTCCAGGCAGTGATGTCGCGCATCACCGCGCAAAATTTCTCGCCGCCGGCAATTCGCCCCATGGTGAAGTAAAGCGGCACCAGGCCTCCCTGCCGCACCAACCCAATCGCCTCTCGGCCGGTGTCGAGCAGGCCCGGACCCTTCGCCAGCCGGTCGAGATAGTCGAGCACGGAACGCCGGCTTTCCGGTGCGAACAGGTCGCCGAAGCTGAGTGCGGCAAAATCGGCTGCCTCGTAGCCAAACAGCGCTTCGGCGCTGCGATTGGCCGAGAGGATGCGGCCGGCGCGGTCGAGCACCAGCACGCCGTCGGTGGCGGTATCGAGGATCGACTTGAGCTCGTTGTTTTCGTTTTCCAGCCGGCGCATCGACATCGCGTTGCCGCGGTCCTCGGCGATGCCTTGCGTGCTGATCATCAGCACCATCGCGTTCTCGTTGTTCCAGGGCACGCTGAACAGACGGCCTTCTACCGGCTTCTGATGGCCGTTGACGGTGGTGATGGTGAGCGTCTTGCCGCCGTTCTTGGCGTCGCTGCCGGCCGGCTCGGCCTTGGTGTCGATGAACAGGCTGTCGAGGCCGCCGGCCTCGGTCAGCGCTTCCAGCGCGGGATAGCCGGTCCAGTCGAGAAAGGCGCGGTTGGCGTAGATCAGCGTATTGAGCCGATAGACCAGGATGCCAACCGGCAGCCGGTCGAAAATAGGCCGCCCCTCATGGAGATCGCGGGCGGCATCGCCGTTACGCGCGCGCGGAGGCGCGCTGACCGGCCGCGGGGCTGCGGCGGCTTCGCGCGCCATATCGGCCGGAGCGATAGCGTTTTTGCCCGCACTGCCTTTGAGCCGGGCGCTGAGCTCGCGGGCGAGTTCCTCGAAGGCGCTTCGTTCGCCGGAACTGAGCGCCGGCGGCTCGTCGGCCGGCGCCCGAAATGCCAGCACATTGTCCGTCGGCGACTTATCTTTGACCGCGGTCGGCGCGGGTTCGGCCTGCGCGCGGCGCTGCTTCAGCGCAGCCAGGCGCTCGACGTCGCGGCAGATGCCGAAGCCGCGATAACCGGCAAACTTACGGTCGCGGTCGAATACCGGCAGGCCCGACATCTCGATCGCCAGCGGCTGATCCATGTCGTCGACCGGCCAGGGCACGACGACGCCGCTCCAGGTGCTGTGCGCGGCCAGCGCATTCGCCACGGCGCCTTGCGTATCGAGCTTGAGTGCGGCGGCGACCTCCGCCCAGGGGCGGCCGAGCACGGCGGCAGTCTTTGGACCGAGTACCTTGATGAATTCTTCCGTGCCAAGGGTAAATCGGTTGTCGGTATCGGTCTGCCAGACGAAGCGGAACGGAAAGCGCCGCGGCCGCGCTTCTGCCGCCGCCGGATTGGGGACGGTAGGCGCCGCTTGCGTTGTCGCGCGGGCGGCGGTCTCGGACGCGGCGAATGCGACCAGCAGCGTCATCGTCGCGCCGGCGCCAAGGCGCAGGATGGTGGCTGGCCAGGCCGCAATGTCGCCGTCCGCGCGGCCGTTCAGTGCGGCTTCGTGGGCAAGCTGTTCGACGCCGAGCGCGGCAAGGTCATGCTTGTCGCCAAACCGTTCACGCGCCGCCGGCATGGCCGCGATCAATTCGCCGTCGGCCGTGAAGACCGCTGCCGGCCGGTCGAAATCGGCCAGCAAGCGCTGCGCCCGGTCGGCCAAAGCGAGATCCTTCCCGACGCGCTCTGTCGAGACCACCAGCACCGCAGGCGTATTGTCGGCGAGCGCGACGCGCGAGCAGAGACAAACGAGCCGGTTGCCGTAACCGGCGCCAAATCCGCGCAAGCGTTCGAGCCGCGGCGCCCCGCCCTGCGGCAAGGTGCCGGCCATGCGCGCGACCTGCGCGGCCGCCGCGTGCTCGGGCGCGAAGCGGAGGCGGGCAAGCGCACCCGGCGAAGCGGCGTCGAAGACCGCGGCCGCGACCGGATTGGCCCACAGGACCCGCGTTGCGTCCGTACTCCAGAGCCATACGGGCGTCGGGCTCAAAGCATGGGCCGCGAGCCGCTGATCGCTCAAGCAGGCGAACTGAAATTCAGACCCATTCATTGCGCGGTCACAAAAGTTACAGCTAATGAACCCTTAATAGGGCCGGTTCGATGGGGCGTCCACGACGCGGCGGCCGTTCCTCTCTGTCACGCGGATATAACCTTAACGGCACAGATGCGGCACTGGCGCACGCCGATCGCCGCCCTAGATAGAAGGTTAAGGACGGCAGCAGGCTGCTGGCGCCCTCAGACAGGAGGATGTCATGGCGAAGGAAGGCAATGGGAATTTCGAGATTCCGGCTGAAATGCGAGCATTCGCCGAGAAGAGCGTGGAGCAAGCCAAGCAGGCCTTCGATAGCTTCATCTCCGCGGCGCAGCACGCGGTCCAGACCGCGGAGACTCAGGCTGCGACGGCGCGCTCGGGTGCCAAGGAGATCGGCGAATTGGCCATCGGGTTCACCCAGCGCAACGTCGCGTCGTCATTTGAATTCGCCGAGAAACTGGTGCGCGCCAAAGATGCCCAGGAACTCACGGCGCTGCATTCCGATTACGTGAAGAGCCAGATCGCGGCGCTTACCGACCAGGCCAAGGAGCTGAGCAAGCAGGTGACGAAGCTGGCCGGCCAGCACTGAAGGCACTGTTAGGGCCCGGATTGGATGCAATTTGGCGCAGGCAATGACCGGCGTAATGCGATTTATGACTTTTTTGTGCAGTGCAATATTTTTATTGCAACGCAACAAAAACTGTGCTAGATGGAGTTTGCAGCGCTCGCCCAGGTGTCCTTTTTCGACACCGCGTGAAAAGGCAAGTCTTGAAACAAGCGCGAGCCGATGAGTTGAGGGCGGCGGCTCGCTTTCCGCCGGAAACCGTCCTCCGACCTAAGGATAATTGCCATGGCCGAATCCCAAACCGAGGTTGTCACCTCGAAAGCCAAGTCGAAGCCGGTTGCCACCGTCGCGTCCGTCTTCGAGATGCCGAAATTCGAAATGCCCAAGTTTGAAATGCCGAAATTCGAGATGCCCAACTTCGAAATGCCGAAGATGGAGGTTCCCGCAGCCTTCCGCGAAATTGCCGAAAAGGGCGTCGCGCAGGCCAAAGAGGGCTACGAGAAAATGAAAAACGCCGCTGAGGACGCGACGGAAATGCTTGAGGACACCTATGCCAAAGCCTCCAAGGGCTACTCGGACTACGGCCTTAAGCTGATCGAAACCGCCCGCGCCAACACCAACGCCGCTTTCGATCTGTTCGGCGAAGTGCTGTCGGCCAAGTCGGGGTCCGAAGTGGTCGAGCTCTACACGACCTATATGCGTTCGCAGTTCGACACCGTGAGCGCGCAGGCCAAGGAGCTTGCCGATCACGCCCAGAAGGTTGCGACCGAGACGGTCGAGCCGATCAAGGAAAGCCTCACCACGGCTTTTAGCAAGGCCGCGTAACGGTCCTTGTTCGCCGCGCTAATTACCGGATTGAAAGCCCGGGCGTGTAAACGCCCGGGCTTTTGCTTTGCCGGGTGGTCGGCCAAAGCCGCTTGCCAAAGCGGCGGCCTGAACCTAGGTTCCGGCCGCTCGCGTCCATGACGGCGAGCTTGTGCAGGCGTAGCTCAGTTGGTTAGAGCGCTGGTCTGTGGAACCAGAGGTCGGTGGTTCAAGTCCACCCGCCTGTACCATCTGAATTCCGCAATCAATCCGGTGTCAGCAGCGAAATGCCGAGCAGCGCGCGCCGGCGCAGCCAAGCGGTCGCGCGGTATTTCGGATCGCGCGTGACCGCGTGCATGCCGTCGAGCACGGCCAGCACGCGGCGTCCGCCGAGCATGTCGCCGAGCGCCAGCGGACCCTTCGGATAATTGAGCCCGAGTTCGACCGCGGTATCGATGTCGGCAGGTTGAGCGATGCGCAGTTCGGCGATGCGCGTGCCGACATTGACGATCATGGCGAGCAGCCGCTGCACCACGAAGCCCGGGCTGTCGTTGATCGCGGTCACCGCCGCCTTCCGAAAGCGCCGCGACCGCCGCGCCCAATGTTTCCGGTGCCGTCAGCGGCGACTTCATCACCGTGCGGCGGCCCTTGAAGCCGCCCAGCATGTCGACCGCAACCGTGCGCGCCGGATCGAGCTTGAGCCGGACAATGGCGCCGGTGGCGTCCTCGCCGAGCGGCGTCACGAAACACAACGCGCCCGCCTCCGGCGTGCCGCCGATTTGCGTTTGATGCCGGCGGCCGCCAGCCATTCAGCCAGTTCGCGCCCGCCGTCTTCGTCGGCGATCCAGGCCGCGGCCGGCTTGGGTTGCGTGGCGACCTCGATCGTCGGCGCGCTCGCTTGCGGCGGGCCGTCGTAATTGTAGAAGCCCTGTTTGGTCTTGCGGCCGAGCAAGCCGCCGGCCACCCGCACGGCCAGTTGTGCGGAGGGCTGATACATCGGCTCGCCGAAATATTGATCGTAGATGCTCACCATCACCGCATGGGTGACGTCCGCGCCGATCAGATCGAGCAGCTCGAACGGGCCCATGCGGAAGCCGGCAGCTTCCTTCATCAAGAAGTCGACCTCGCGCGGCGAAGCGATGCCCTGCGCGACAATGCGCAGCGCCTCCGGCCCATAGGCGCGGCCGGCGTGATTGACGACGAAGCCGGGCGTGTCGGTCGCCACCACCGGATGCTTGCCGATGCGGCGGACGAAGCCGGTAAGCGCCGCGACCAAAGCGGGATCGCTGCGCAAGCCGCCGATCACCTCGACGAGCCGCATCAGCGGCGGCGGATTGAAGAAATGCAGGCCGCCGACGCGCTCCGGGTTGGCGCAGCCGGCGGCGATCTCGGTGACCGACAGCGAGGAGGTGTTGGTGGCGAGCACCGCGTCGGGCGCGATGCGCTGTTCCAGTGCGCGAAACAGCTCGCGCTTGGCCGCGAGATCCTCGACGATCGCCTCGATGACGATCCCGGCCGGCGCCACTCATCGAGCGAGCCGACCGCCCGCAAGCGCCTCATCACGCCCTGCTTGACGTCGGCCGTCATGCGGCCCTTGGCGACCAGACCATCGAGCGCCTTGTCGGTCGCCGCCACCGCCTCGCGCGCCGCGCCGTCGCGCGAATCGAACAGCAGCGCCGTCATGCCGGCCTGCGCGCAAACCTGCGCGATGCCGCGCCCCATGGTGCCGCTGCCGATGACCGCGACCGTCAGATCGCCCCGCTGCAGATCGCGCACGCTCACCTCCCTTCGAATTTCGGTTTCCGCTTCTCCAGGAACGCGCGCATGCCTTCCTTCTGGTCCTGAGTGGCAAATTGCAGCAGCAGCGCCTTGCGCTCCAGCATCAGCGCGGTGTCGAGCGAGGCGTTCAAGCCGGCATTGACGATTTCCTTGATCTGCATCACTGCGATCGGCGGCTGCGCCGCGATCTCGGTTGCGATCTCGATGGCGCGCGCCAGCACTGCCCCCGGCGCCGTCTCGCTGACCACGCCCATGCTCGCGCTTCGGCGGTGCCGAACATGCGGCCGGTCAACAGCAACAGCATGGCGCGCTTGCTGCCGACAAGTTGGTCAGCTTCTGCGTGCCGCCGCCGCCGGCGAGGATGCCAAGTTTCACTTCGGGCAGGCCGAG
>CAVWDA010000008.1:0-75106 GCA_963753455.1 uncultured Alphaproteobacteria bacterium
CCGGGGCTTCCACACAGATATCCATTGGTTACCCGATCACAAGCCGCGTGCGGACAATCCAAGGCGATTTTTCCCCAAATTCGAGCACCGGCGCCAACGGTATTTCAAGACGGCGCCGTCATCTTCGAGCGACTTTCTCCACCGCCGGTATCCGCGGTCACAAGGGGGTTGCCCAATGCTGCTGACCCGTTTTTGGAAGAACCGACAAGGGAGCATCGCCCCCCTGCTCGGACTCGCGATCATTCCATTGATCGGGGGCGTCGGCGCGGCCGTCGATTACACGCGAGCAAGCGCCGCGCGCACCGCCTTCCAGTCGTCGCTTGATTCGGCCGCGCTGATGATTTCGAAAACGGCGGCGTTGAAAACGACAAGCGAGTTGCAGTCCGAGGCGAGCAGTTACGTCAATGCCGTTTTTACGTCCGACATCGTCAAAAACGTCACGGTCAGCGCGGCCTATTCGACGACCAACGGGTCGCAGCTCGTGCTCACCGGCAGCGCCACCGTTCAAACGAGTTTCATGAGCGTCTTGGGCATCGACTCGATCAATATCGCCGCCTCCACGACAGCGACGTGGGGTAATACCCGGCTGCGGGTGGCGCTGGTGCTCGACAACACCGGTTCGATGTCGCAGAGCGGCAAGATAACCGCGCTCAAGACCGCGACCAATAATCTTTTGACGCAACTGCAGAGTGCGGTCGTCAACACCGGCGACGTCTATGTGTCGATCGTTCCTTTCGTCAATGCGGTCAATCTTAGTGCAACCAATTACGCTGCGTCCTGGATCGATTGGACGGACTGGAACGCCGTGAACGGAAAATGCAGCAGCACGAAATATACGACGCAAAGTGCCTGCACGAAGGCCAGCAAGACGTGGACGGCAAACAACCACAACACATGGAACGGATGCATAACCGATCGCGGCCTTCCGATCCTGACGGGTGGCCCTGACCTCCCGAGCGCCGGCAATTACGACGAAAATGTCGATCAGCCCGTCGCCGGCAACCTGGCCACCCTGTTTCCGGCCTATCAGGCACCTTCCTGCCCGCAGGCCGCCATGG
Source organism: uncultured Alphaproteobacteria bacterium (assembly GCA_963753455.1). Taxonomy (GTDB): domain Bacteria; phylum Pseudomonadota; class Alphaproteobacteria; order Rhizobiales; family Xanthobacteraceae; genus Pseudolabrys. Next base: position 1,059 of record CAVWDA010000008.1, read on the forward strand.
GACTCAATTACGATTGGTCCGCTATGACGACCCTCGTCGAAAATATGAATCCAGGCGGCAGCACCGATCAACCGATCGGCCTGGTCTGGGGCTGGCAGACCCTCGTGGGCGGCGGGCCATTCACCGCGCCAGCCATGGACCCGGACTACCACTATCAGCAAGTCATCATTCTGCTGAGCGACGGGTTGAACACCCAAGACCGCTGGTACGGCAATGGCTCGAGCACCAGCACGCAGGTCGACTCTCGAATGTACGACTCGCATGGCGACGGCACTTGCGCCAACATCAAGGCGGCCGGCATCACGATCTACACCATTCAGGTCAACACCGACGATTCCCCGACGTCCACGCTGTTGCAGAATTGTGCCAGCAACACCACGGGAACCACCGACCACTTCTTCCTGCTGACATCGGCGAACGAGATTGTCACAACGTTTGGCCAGATCGGCACCGCGCTGTCCAACCTGCGGCTGGCGATGTAACTGCCTGGCAGCGTTTCCCCGGCACCGCGGCGATGGCCGTCGTGGTGCCGGAATCCACAAATCCGGAGCGTCGAACCAACCAAACGTTAACGACATGCCATAAGAACTATCGGCATTCGCCGCATCCCGGGTAGATCGCGTTAACCAGCGAAATCATTGATCGCGCGCCCATAACGGTCGGTTTACACGCTTGAAAATTACTATCTGGCAAGGATTTCCCGCGCATGGATATACCGGCTCTTTAACAGCGCGGCTTATGAACGTACGCGAATTCAACCGTCTTTGGTGAACCGTCATGATGTCGGTCTGGACAAGATTTCGTAGCGCCGTGCGCGCATTTAGCGTCGCGCATGCCGGCAATGTCGCCATTACTTTCGCCCTCGCCAGCTTGCCGATCGTCGCCACCGTCGGCTATGCGGTCGATTACAGTCGCGCCAATTCGGTGAAGGTCGCGGTGCAGAGCGCGCTCGATGCCACAGCGCTGATGATCTCAAAGGAAGCCCCCACCGACACCCCGGCGCAAATGCAAACGAATGCTCAAAAGTACTTCTTGGCCTTGTTCAACCGGCCGGACGTCACGAATGTGACGGTCAACGCCAGCTACAGCAACACCAATGGAACCCAGGTGGTCATCAGCAGTTACGTCGATGTTCCCACCACCTTTCTCGCCGCCTTCGGGTGGAACACCATGACGGTCGGCAATTCGTCCACGGTCATGTGGGGTTCGTCGCGGTTGCGGGTAGCATTGGTCCTCGACAACACCGGATCGATGGCCGACAGCGGCAAGATCACCGCCCTGAAGACGGCAACGAACAACTTGCTGACCCAGTTGAACAATGCCGCCACCACCAACGGCGACGTTTATGTCTCGATCGTTCCGTTCGTGAAGGACGTCAATATTGATCCGTCCAATTGGAATTCAGACTACATCTATTGGGGCACTGCGGCGCAGGATCCGACGCTGTCCGACAACAATTCCTGGGACGCCAACAACGGCACCTGCAGCACCGGCAATTATTCGACCCGAAGCAGGTGTACGGCCGCAGGCACTTGCTCGATTTCCGGCAAGACCAGCCAAAGCAGCTGTACGGCCGCAGGCACTTGCTCGATTTCCGGCAAGACCAGCCAAAGCAGCTGCACAGCCGCAGGCGTGTGCTCGAATGGCGCCGAAACGACCCAGAGCAGCTGCACCGGCACGAAAGCCTGCTCGAAGTCGCAGTACACATCACAAAGCTCGTGCACATCGCATAGCGCAACGTGGGGATACGGCAGCTGGAGTTCTGGCATCTGGACATCCGGCATCTGGACCGCGGCCACGTGGACCCCGAAAAACCATAGCACCTGGAACGGCTGCGTCATGGATCGGGGCTATTCGACTACGCCGGATACGGTCAACAACTACGATACCAATTCCGCGTCACCGGTCACCACCCAGAATTCCTCGCTCTACGCCGCCGAGCAATATGGTTCCTGCCCGCAAGGCGCGATGGGTCTGAGTTACAGCTGGTCGGCCATGACCACTGAGGTCAATAATATGAATCCGGCCGGCAATACCAACCAGGCGATTGGGTTGCAGCTTGGCTGGATGTCTCTGGTCGGCGGCGGGCCGTTCACGGCACCGGCGCTGGATCCGAACTACACCTATTATCAGATCATCATCCTGCTGACCGACGGCTTGAACACGCAGGATCGCTGGTACTCGGTTCAATCGGATATCGACGCCCGTCAGACGCTGACGTGCAACAACATCAAGGCGGCCAACATCACGATCTATACGGTTCAGGTTAGCACGGATGGAACGCCGGTATCGCCTCTGCTGCAATCGTGTGCCAGCAATTCAAATGACTTCTTTTACCTGACATCCTCGAACCAGATCGTGACGACGTTCAACCAGATCGGGACCAACATCAGCAATCTGTACGTCGCGAAATAGGCGATCCCTGGTTTCCCAAAACAAAAGCCCGGCCAAACCAGCCGGGCTTTTTCTTGAGACTTACGCAACAACGCTTTTCTTGACGCTTAAGCGACTACGCTACGCGACGGTACGTTATGGTCCGCGCAAACGCGACTTATTTCGCCTTCGCCATCAGGCTCTCGAACGGCTTGTAGGTCTCCTTGGCGAGATCGGCATAGAGCTCGCCGATCTTGGAAGCCTTGGCCACGAAGCCTTCATAGGCGGTCTTGGCGTATTCGGTCTGCACCTCGATGGCCTTTTCGAACGACTTCACGCCGAACAGCTTCTCGAGCGCGGCGCTGCCGTCTTCGAAAGCCTTCTTCGAGTAGTCGGTGACTTCAGTCACGATCGCCTGGGTGCTCTTCGACAGCACGCCCATCGATTTCATCGCGAGATCGATGTTCTCTTTTCCGGCCTGCTGGAACTCCTCGAAATTCTTGACCATGGTCATCCCTTCCCGGCCGCACTGCGGCACCAATGTGCTGATCTCTCAGTCCCGGCCACCCGGGAACGAAGACAATTCATACCGCACTGCACAATAAAGTCAAGGCTTTATTTTGCAGTGCGATAAAGCCCTTAAAAACCAAGGGATTGTCTTAAGAAATTGTAAACCATAGCCCCCCTACAGTTGCAATTTGTGGCGTCGCGGCGGCGCTATAAATCGGCCCGATTTGGCGGGTCTTAAGGGCGTCCGAAGAACGGGGTTTGGGGAGAGCGGATGTTGCGTGCGGGAGCTTTTGTCCAACGCCCACTCCGTTGGAGCGCGCTCGGTTTAGCGACGCTGCTGGCCGTTACCGCGGTCACAACCGGCGCCGACGCCCGCGGACGGCGCCACCGGCAGCACGCGGCCGCCTCCGAGAGCTACGAGCCCTCCTATTCCTCGATCGTGGTGGACGCCAATTCGGGCGCGGTCTTGCAGGCGACCAACGCCGACAGTCCGCGCCATCCGGCCTCGCTGACCAAGGTCATGACGCTCTACCTGCTGTTCGAGCGTCTGCAGGCGGGAAAGATCAAGATGTCGACCGAAATGGAGGTTTCGGCCCATGCCGCCATGCAGGCGCCCTCCAAGCTGGGCCTCGAACCGGGTCAGACCATCGACGTGGAGACCGCCATCCGCGCCATCGTGACCAAATCGGCCAACGATGTGGCGGTCGTCGTTGCCGAGGCGCTCGGCGGCAGCGAAGAGAACTTCGCCATGATGATGACAGCCAAGGCGCGGGCGCTCGGCATGATGCATACCGTTTATCGTGATGCGTCCGGCCTGCCCAATGACGAGCAGATCACCACGGCGCGCGACATGACCATCCTCGGCCGCGCCATCCAGGATCGCTTCCCGGAATACTACCACTATTTTGCGACCCGCACGTTCAGCTACGGCGGCAAGGAATTCCGCAATCACAATCACCTGCTCGGCCGCGTTGCCGGAGTCGACGGCATGAAGACCGGCTACATTCACGATTCCGGATTCAACATCATCGTCTCGATGCGCCGCGGCCCGCGCCACGTCCTGGCCGTGGTGTTCGGCGGACGCACGGCTTCGGCGCGCGACGCGCGCGTCGTCGGCCTGCTCGACGACACCATCCAACTCGCGTCGGTCAAACGAACGGCGCCGCCGTTGAGCGAAGGCGCGGAGATCACCGAGGCGCGCGCCAAAGCCGCCAAGGAAACAGTCGCGTCGATTTCGCCTACGCCCCACCGGCCCGAGCCGCCGACCGGCTCGACGGATCCGATCAAACCCAATCCGGTGAAGACCTTCACGGTGCAGGCCGGCGCCATGCAAACCGCACCGCTGCCGCCGCCGCTGGCGGAGGACCGCAAGCTCGTCAGGGTGGAAGGCCCCACCAAGGTCACGACCGTCATTGTGAAGCGAGAGACTCTGCCGATGCCGCGCGCAAAACCCGGCGTGCTCGGCGTACTGCCGGTCAAGGTTGCCGGCGACAGCGCGACGGTCGCGGCCGCCGCGCCGGAGCCGGCCGCCAAGCCGCGCAGCGGCGGCTGGATGATCCAGGTCGGCGCTTTCCCGGAAGAGAAGGAGGCCAAACAAAGGCTGCTCGCGGCAAAAGACAAAGCGAAAACCCAGCTCGGCCAAGCCGACCCGTTCACTGAACGGGTCGCGAAAGGCGACAAGTCGCTCTATCGCGCGCGTTTTGCCGGCTTGGACAAAGATCAGGCGGAAACGGCCTGCAAGCACCTCAAGCGCAATGAAATTCCGTGCATGCTGCTGAAAAACTAGCGTGTAATCCCTGTTAACGGTTTTCGAATAAGAGAACGCACAACAAAAAAGATTGGACGGCCCGGGAAGCGTCGATGATCGGGAGCCGCTGTGGTGTTGCGTAGGAGTACCTCAGCGATGACGGCGAAAAAGGATTTCCTTGGCCTCGTTGATGCGAGCGGCCAGATACGTCGACCCGCCTTGGTCGGGATGCAGCTTCTTCATCAGCGTGCGGTGCGCACGCGTGATGACGTCGGCGCTCGCGCCCGGCTCAACGCCAAGGATTTGATAGGCCTCCTGCTCCGTCATTTTGCCGCTCGACCCAGCAGCCCGCCCCGCTGCCGCGTGTCCTTGCGCGTATTCACTCCAGCTGGGCTCCCGGCGGTCAAGATAAGCCATCAGTAGCGCGCAGCTTTCCTCGTCAAACTCCTCCAATAAGCCGGCCAGCGTCTTGACGTCGAGCGCCTCAAGCGCGGCGCCCTGGCGCCGGCCGGCAATGATGCGTCCGCGCATCGCGCCGCTGTCGTGGTCGAGTTCCATTTCGAGATAGGCCGAGCGCACACGCGAGGTCTGGCCGGCGCTTTTCCGCGTGCGCTGGGTAAAACCCGTCATTCCAAACGGGATCCAGCCGAGCAGCCCTAGCCCGAATAGGCCGAGTGGAACGGCGACAAAGATTTCGCCGCGCAAGCCGAGAAACGCGGCAAAGCCGATCGCCAGGATGCCGCCGGCGGCCTTGAGCACGCGTGCGGCGATCTTTGGGTCGACCCGCGAGATAACGCCGAGAACCCACAACGCGAGCACCAGCACCAGCAAACCGAAGATAATGGTCGGCATATTATTTTAGCTGCGCTAAGAGCTGGCGCGCACCCTCGGAGCGCTTCGCCGAAAGGTCGGCGAGCGCCTTGATGCCGCCGGCGGCATAGGCCGCGACCGCGCGCAGCAATTCGCCGAGCTGATGCGCCGCGCCGATATCGAAGCGGCAATAGGCGCCGCGCGTGAGGCGCGCGATCTCGCGATAGGCGTTCTCGGCCACCGGATCGTCGCCCTCCTGGAACATGAACACCGGCACGCCGAGTAAGCCAAGCTCACCGGCCGCCCGACACAGATCGTCGATCTTCTCCTCCATGGCGTCGCCGACGAAAACCACGGCCTGCAGGCGCTGCTTGGCGTATTCCTTGCGGGCGTGGCTGAGTACCTTGCCGATCTGAGTGTGGCCGCCGCGGCAATCGATGCGCGACATCAGCGCGGCGAGTCTATCCGCGCCGGCGACCCAGCCGGAGGCGCGGCATTCGCCTAAGCCCCGGAAATAGACCAACTGGATATCGAGCCCACCGGCACTGGCCGCCTCGCGGAACATGTCGGCCTGCAGCGCGCAGGCAGAATCCCAGGTCGGTTGCCGGCTCATGGTGGCGTCGAGCGCAAAAACGAGCCGCCCGCGCGTGCCACCGGCAGCAGCCGGTCCGAGCGAGCGCACGCGTTCGATGAACGCAGCGATTTCCGGCCGCGAAGAAGCCTGTGCCGGAGTTTGCTGGGTAGGATTCTTGCTCATGACCACAGTCTACACCGATTTAAGAGGAATCGGTGGCCTCGCAAGGCGCCTGAGCGTTATCCGATGATATCGTGGACTTGCAATGGCTGGTCCATGACCGAATACCATTCGGCACGAACGGCGGCGCGCCGCTTGCCGTTCTCCGACAGAGGCAGACGCAGCGCGTTAAGCAGCGCGATCACTTCCTCGCGCGCCGTCAGATGCGACAGGCTCGGGCGCGTGCCGAGCGTCGCCTCGTCGAGATCGTCGAACGCGGTGAGGCCGCGCGGGAAGAATTCGCGGTAGACCACGCGCTCGGCGATGCCATCCACCGAACGAAACCCCATGCGTTTGGACAATTCTATGAGGCCATCGCCGACCAGCTTCTTGTTACGCGAGCCGAGCGAAGACAGTCGATTTCGGACGACAATCCAATCGGTCAGTTTACCGTCGACCAGCCGGCGCTGGCGGCGCGCATCACGCACCATTTCAGAATAGTGGCTTTCGCCAGTGACTGAAAAATTGATCGGGTCGAGGGTGGCAAGCACGTCAAAGTCGACGAAACTGTCGTTGAGCGGCGTCACCAGCGTGTCGGCCATCGAATGGGCAAGCCGCATGAGGTAAGTGTCGCTGCCAGGTGTATCGATGACGACCACATCGTGGCTATGCTCGATTACGCCGATCACTTGCGAGAAACTGGCGAATTCTTGCGCTTCGTTGGCTTCCAGCGAATTGCCCTCGGCCCGAGCCACGCAATAATGCGACGGCAAATCGAGATTGATGCGCGCACGTTCGCTCCAGGCGCGGCGGTTTTCAATATAATGGGTGAAGCTTTTCTGGCGGCTGTCGAGATCGATGGTTGCGACGCGCTGGCCCGCCTTGAGCAACGCAACCGCAATGTGCAGAGCGGTGGTGGATTTACCCGACCCGCCTTTTTCGTTGCCGAGAACGACCACGTGAGCAGACTGACGCGCCTGCTCGATCGGCTGCATTAACATGACGCGCCCCCAGGGCAATCAATTCTCGAATTGTTTCAGGACATTCGTCAAGCGCGATATGATCGAATCGATCTTGTTGCGACACGCGTGGCCGCCTTGCCACAGTTTTGCTATTGGCTAGCCCGACATCGTGACAATCAGCCTACAGGCCGTCCAATTATGGCAAACCGCCCCTCCGTCGTTCGCACGATTGCGCAGCTCCGCCGCGCCCTTGCGCCCTTCCGGAAGACCGGCGGCCGGATCGCGCTGGTGCCGACCATGGGCGCGCTGCATGCCGGTCATTTGGTGCTGGTCCGCGAGGCGCGCCGGCGCGCCCGCCGCGTGGTGGTGTCGATCTTCGTCAATCCCACGCAATTTGCGCCGCACGAGGACTTCGGCAGCTATCCGCGCGGCTTTGGCGCCGATCTCAAGGCGCTAGGCGCGGCCAAGGCCGATCTGGTGTGGGCGCCAGCGGCGTCGGTTATGTACCCCGAGGGTTTCGCCACCCGGATCGAGCCGCAGGGCGCCGCCAAAGCCGGGCTCGAGGATAAGTTCCGCCCGCATTTCTTCGGCGGCGTCGCTACCGTGGTGGCGAAGCTGTTCATACAAACCAAACCTGACTTCGCCCTGTTCGGCGAGAAGGACTACCAGCAGCTTTGCGTCGTCACCCAGATGGCGAAGGATCTCGATCTGCCGATCAAGGTGATCGGCGTGCCGACCGTGCGCGAAAAGGACGGCCTCGCGTTGTCCTCGCGCAACGGCTACCTGTCGGCGGCCGAACGCGTCGTGGCGCCGACGCTCTATCGCGTGCTCAAGGCGAGCGCGAAGCGGATCAAGGAGGGCGAGCCGATTGAAATGGTGCAGGAAGAAGGCCGCGCTGAAATCGAACGCGCTGGCTTTGCGGTCGATTATCTGGAAGCGCGCCATGCGCGGACGCTTGCGCCCCTTACATCGCGCAAAGAGGGACCGATCCGGCTGTTGGTCGCCGCCAAGATCGGCAAGACAAGGCTGATCGACAACCTGGGGGTCTAGAGCAACCCCAATTCGCGCAATTCGCGCCGCATTTGCTCCGGCATCTTGGCCGCGCCGGGTGCTGCGCGCGACAAATCGCGCGGGGCTTCCTTGGCCTCCAAATAGCGCCAACCCTGGAACGCCGAGCGCGGACGTGGCTCGACTAGCACCACCTTGCCGTCCAGCACCACGCGGCAACGGCCAATGCCGTCCTTGTCGGTGAAGGGGCGGATGGCGAGGATGCGCTCGCGGCAGCTGATCTGGCCGCGGATGACCCAATAGAGCGAGCCGCCTTCGGTCAATTCATCGGCCCGCTTGGGCACCATGCGGGTGGTGTGGATGTGCTCAGGCTTCTGTCCCCGACGCTTCTTCTCTTTCAATTTTTGCTTGATCCAGTCTTCGAGGTCCGCGACCGAATCGCAGCCAACGCAGAGTTTGATGAGATGAAGGGGCATTCCAAACGTCCCAAAAAGACCCACAGACCGAGACTAGAAATAGCCTGCAGCCCTGCCTATAGGAAGCCGCACAAGGACCTTCTCCACGTCAGTCAATGGCGAAAGGGCTGTCTGGGACGAAATATTTCGAGGCGCTGCGGAACTTTCTTTGCTGTGATATCATTTGGTGGTTGCTGGGGTTCAATGTCGGAGGACAACTTGATGCGCACGCGCGTCATTCACCTCATCAATCCAAAGACGGATTCCCTGACGACCCGGCCGCTTTACTTGAATCGGGCGCTGTATTCTCCCCTTGCCGGACTGCTCGCAGTCGCCGCGGTCATCCCGCGCGACCAGTACGAAGTGGTTTTGACCGACGAAAACATCGAAACTATCGATTTCGACCTCGAGTGCGACCTGGTCGGGATTTCCGCGATGACCAGCTACGTCAACCGCGGCTACGAAATCGCCGACCAATTCCGCGCCAAAGGCGTGCCTGTCGTCATGGGTGGCGTGCATCCAAGCTTCATGCCGCAGGAGGCACTTAAGCATTGCGACGCTGTCGTTATCGGCGAAGCCGAACTGGTGATCGACAAATTGCTCGACGATCTCAAGCATGGCGAAATGCGCGGCACCTACAAGTCCGCCACACTGCACCCGATGGTCGGCATGCCGACGCCGCGCTACGACCTCTTGAAGAAACACCGGTACGTCAACAAGACCTTCGTGCAGACCTCGCGCGGCTGCCATCAGGGCTGCACCTTCTGCGCCGAGCCGCTGATGAACGGATTGAAATTCCGCTATCGGCCGGTCGACGAGGTCATCAACGAAATGGAGAACTGCGGCGCCCGCACCATCTCGATCAACGACGCCGATTTTTTCGGCACACCTGACCGGCCCAAGGAAGTGATGCGCGCGCTCAAAGGCCGCGGCATCCAGTGGCAGGCCGGCGTGACCTCGAAGCTCGCACAGGACGACCGTATGCTCGAGCTCGCCGCCGAGAGCGGCTGCACGCTGTTGAGCATCGGCTTTGAATCGATTTCGCGCGCCACGCTCAAGAGCGTGCACAAACACGTCAACCGGCCGGAGACCTTTGCCGCGCTGGTCGACAAGGTGCATTCCTACGGCATCATGGTGTTCGGCCTGTTCATGTTCGGCTTCGACGGCGACGACGCGTCCGTGTTCGATGAAACCACCAAATTCAACATTGCCGCCAATTACGACGCCTGCGCCTATTCGACGCTGACGCCATACCCTGGAACGCTCACCTGGTACGAGATGAAGAAGGAAAACCGCATCGTATCGTTCGACTGGACGATGTACGACCAGGGCCACGTCGTCTTCCGCCCGGCGCAGATGTCGGGCGACGAATTGCGCATCGGACAAGGGCGCGCTTATGAAAATTTCTATTCCGGACCCTCGATCGCCGGCCGCTTCCCGCTGCGAGGCAGCCGGCATCGCACGCAATGGTTGATCTATAACATGTTCATGCGGCGCGGGGCACAGACCGAGAAGATTGGTTCAGTTGCGGCCCCGACAGCGCAGCCTGATGTCGCGCCGATGCCACCGATCCTGCCTATCAAGCGCGAATGGCGCGCGGCCGTACTGGAAGCGGCCGGCGGACCCGGCCCGCACATGGCCTAGCGCAAATCACCAGTGATAATTGATACCGGCGCGCACGAGATCGTCTTTCGCCGGCACCGCCAGCTTGGAAACGCCGTTGGCCGCGCTGAAAAAATCCGCAGTGCCGAGATCGAGATGCAGATACTCGACCTTGGCGCTCCAATTGCGATCGATGGAATATTCGACGCCGCCGCCGGCGGTCCAACCCAAATTTGTCGTCGCGCTCGCACCGTTCGATTGCGCGGCTTTTATGTCGCCATAGGCAGCGCCGCCGGTGACATAAGGCAACCAGCGGCCGAAGGCGTAGCCGATGCGGCCGCGCGTGGTGCCGAACCAATTTTGCTTGGTCTGGCACAACCCGCCGCCGTCGGCGACACAGACGCCACCGATGCCGCTGCCGGTCAGGTGTGCCCAATCGGCATCGCTTTCGATGCCGAACACGACGTTGCCGAGTTGCCAGTTATAGCCGATCTGCCCGCCGAACAGAGCGCCGTTGGTGTTAAATCGCTCCGAGTCAGTACCGACTGTTGGATCGCTCCAGCTCGATCGGCCCCAGCCGTAGCCGCCATTGACGCCGACGTAGAAGCCGGTCCAGCTGAATGGCACGTCGACGTAAGGAACCGGCTTGACGCGGGCCGGTATATCGGCGGCTCGGGCGGAGAGCGCGCTCGCGGCGAGGAACGTAACGGCGATTGCAAAAGCGAGCGAGCGGTTCATCAACCTGTCCACAGCAAAACTGGCCGCCCCGTTGCTATAACCATCAAGGCTTCAGGGCCAAATCGAGGCGCAAACAGGGGAATTTATTGACGTCCTGAATGGTGAACTTTTGTTAACGCGCGCACGCCGCGTTATGGTGCATCCGCCGGTACGATCACCATTACTTTGGCGCCTTCGGCGACCTGCCCGTCCGGCGCCACCGCAATCTCGGCCACGGTGCCGTCGATCGGCGCATGCAGCGTGTGTTCCATCTTCATCGCCTCGATGATGGCGAGGCGCTGGCCGCGGGTGACGCGCTCGCCCTGCTCTACCAATATGCCGAGCACCTTGCCATGCATAGGCGCGCGCACGAGCCCGCCGGCGCCCTCATCGCCAGCCACGTCGAGAGAGAGGTCGCGTAAGCTCACCTTGGTCTGGCGGCCGCGGCGGAGCACGTAGATAGCATCGCCGGCGGCGACCATGATCGCGTCGGACGCCGGCGGGACGCCGCCGACGGTGACCTCCGATCCGCGTGGCCCGTACATGACCTGTGCGACCGTGTTCTCGCCCTCGGCCAGGATCGGCAGCGCCAACCGGCGGACGCCCGACAGTTGAAACGCGTCGTCGCCGTCCCACGGTGACAGCGGCTCGTCTGGCGCGCGCGCCGCATCGATGCGCGCGCGCTCGCGCTCGACCAGGGTCTGCGCACCGAGCGCGGCGGCAGCGCGGTCGAGACCCTGTGATACCGCGCCAAGCGCGGCGAGATTGCGATCGATGAAGCCGGTATCGAAGTTTCCCTTACGGAATTCCTCGGCGCGGCAGAGCGCAGCGAGAAAACCCGCATTGCTGCGCGGGCCGACCACGATGGTCTTATCGAGCGCCCCCGCCAGCCGGTCGAGCGCCTCGTCGCGCGATTTCGCCATGCGCGATCAGCTTGGCGATCATCGGATCGTAGTAAGGTGTCACCTCGAAGCCGGCCTCGACGCCGGTGTCGACGCGGATGCCCTCGCCTTGCGGGAATTGCAGCGCCAGCAGCTTGCCGGTAGAGGGCAAAAAGCCGCGCTCGGGATCCTCGGCATAAAGCCGCGCCTCGACCGCGTGGCCATTGAGCGGCACCTCGCCTTGCGTCAGCGGCAGCTTTTCACCGGCGGCGATGCGGAACTGCCATTCCACCAGATCGAGGCCGGTTACGGCCTCGGTCACCGGGTGCTCGACCTGCAGCCGCGTGTTCATTTCCATGAACCAGAAGCCGTCTTTCTTCAGGCCTCCTGCCCCGTCGGCGATGAATTCGATGGTGCCGGCGCCCTCGTAACCGGCGGCCTTGGCGGCGGCAACGGCGGCCTCGCCCATCGTGGCGCGCAGCACGGCGCTCATGCCCGGCGCCGGCGCCTCCTCGATCACTTTCTGATGGCGGCGCTGCAGGGAACAGTCGCGCTCGTTGAGATGGATGGCGTTGCCGTGACGGTCGGCGAAAATCTGCATCTCGATGTGGCGCGGCGCGGTGACGTATTTCTCGATCAGCACGCGTTCGTCGCCGAAGGCGGATTTCGCCTCGCGCATGGCGGCGGCAAGCGCCGCCTCGAAATCGGCGTGACGGTCGACCCGCCGCATGCCTTTGCCGCCGCCGCCGGCCACCGCCTTGATCAGCACCGGATAGCCGATCTCATAGGCCTTCTCTTTGAGGAACTTCTGCTCCTGCTTGTCACCGTGATAGCCGGGCACGACCGGTACGCCGGCTTTTTCCATCAACGCCTTGGCGCTGCTCTTGAGACCCATGGCGCGTATTGCTGCCGGTGGTGGGCCGACGAAAGCAATGCCGGCATCGAGACAGGCTTGCGCAAAATCGGCGTTCTCCGACAGGAAGCCGTAACCGGGGTGAATGCAGTCGGCGCGCGCGGCTTTGGCCGCAGCGATCAGCGCATCAATAAGCAGATAGCTGTCGGCGGCCGGCGGCGGCCCAATGCGGTGCGCCTCGTCGGCAAGCCGCACATGCAGCGCATCCGCGTCTGCGTCGGAATAGACCGCAATGGTGCGCAGGCCCAGCCGCTTGGCGGTGCGGGCGATGCGGCAGGCGATCTCGCCGCGATTGGCGATCAGGACGGATTTGAACATGGATGAGCCCGGCGTCAGTAGCCTAATTTACTTTGCGCATGATCTTATCCGAAAACCGGTTCCCCCTTTTCGGGATCATGCGCGCTAGCGTGCTGGCGGCGGAGCCGCTTGGGCCTGCGGCCGTTTCGGCGGCACGCGGACGTTGACTTCAGCGGGAGGCTGCGGGGGCTGCGCAGCCTGCGCATCAGCCACCCCTGGCGACAATTTTGGCTCCGCATTCATGATGCTCACCGGCGGGATCGAGGCCGCCGAGGGAAAATCGTATTGGCTTGGCACCGGCGCCTTGGCCGGCGCAAGCGGCTCGGGAACGCTAGCGACCGGAACTGCCGGCGCTTGTTTTTCGGCGACCGGTACAGATTTCGTCCATTCCGCGGCATAGCGCGACACATATTGGTCGAACACCTGAGCCTTGAGATTGGCCTTGATCACATCGGCGTCCTTCAGCAGCGCGAAGGCGGCGCAGCGTTCTGCAGTGCAGCCGTCACGCACTGCCAGCACGTGGGCGGCAATGCCGAAGCGGTCGAGTTCAATCGAGCGGCGCAGCCCGGCGAGCGTTTGGGCAAAATCCGTATCGCTTTCACGGGCGAAGACGAGACCTTCGGAGAGCAGCGTCAGCCGCGCCGCCATATAGGCAACCGCGCCGGCCGTCGCTTGCGGGCCAGCGAACACCGTCTTCTCACAGGCATTCTCGACCGTCTCGCCGGCGATCCCATCGAGACAGGCGAGCGTCGAACCGGGCGCCAGCGCCTCGGCGGAGAGCGCGGCGTATCGCTGCGTCAGCGCGCGGAGTTCGGCGGCGCGTTCATCCTGCGCCATGCGATCCAGGATGGCCAGAACCCCGATACTGACGATTGCCAGCACCAAAACTGGCATCAACAGATGGCGTACCAAGCCGGCACGCATGACGGCGAGCACCACAAGCACCACCAAAAGCGCGGCTAGCGCGCCCAGCAGTGGCGGGTTCGACAACAGCTCCTTCAACGCAGCGCCATCGATGGTCGGCATAGGCCTCCGGCGGCCGGGCTACTTACCGATTTGAGCCCCCGATACCTTTACCACATGGGCCCACTTTTCGATGTCCTGATGCAGGAAGGCCTCGAATTCCGCCGGCGTCTTGACCATCGGAATCGCGCCCTGCTTGAGCCAGGCGGCCTTCACGTCGGGCAGTTGGATCACCTTGTTGATCGAGGCGTTAAGGAAGGTGACGACGTCCTTGGGCGTGCCCTTCGGCGCCATCAGGCCAAGCCAGATGGTTGCCTCATAGCCAGGAACCGTCTCCGAGACGGTCGGCAGGTCGGGCGTCAGCGGATTTCGCTTCAAACCGGTGGTGGCAAGCGCGCGCACCTTGCCGGCCTTGGCCATCTGCGACATTACGGTGATGGCGTCGAACATCATCTGCACATTGCCCGACAACACGCTGTTGCGCATATCGCCGGAAGCCTTGTGCGGCACATGCACGATGTCGGTATGAGTCATGGCTTTGAACAGCTCGCCGGCCATGTGATACGGCGTGCCCGGGCCGGACGACGCGTAATTGAGCTTACCCGGGTCTTTTTTGGCGAGTGCGATGAATTCCGCCACCGTCTTGGCCGGCACCGAGGGGTGCACCACCATCAGCAGGTCGGAATAATTGATGGTCGCCACCGGCACGAAGTCGCGCATCAACTGGTAGGGCTTTGTCGGAATCAGCGACTCGTTGGTGGTGTGGGTATTTGACATCACCAGCAGCGTATAGCCGTCGGGTTCCGACTTCGCGACCGTATCGGTGCCGATCAGCGAACCCGCACCCGGGCGATCCTCGACCACGAAGGATTGCTTGGTTTCCTCGGACAGATATTTGGCGAGGATGCGGGCATACACGTCGGCCGGCCCGCCCGCACCGAACGGTACGATCAGGCGGACGGTGCGGCTCGGATAGGTTTCCGCCGATGCTGGCCAGGCCATCGTCACCGGCAATAGCAAAGCGATCAACCGCAACACGATGCGCATTCAGTTTTCCCCTTCGGGCTCGAGGCTGATGTCATGGCGAGATCGAGTGGAAAGCGCGCGCCCTCGTGCGCTAGACGCGGTCGAGTTGGCTTTCCTTGGCGACGCGCTCGAACGCCTCTCCGGAACTTTTGATCCGGTATTGGTAGTCGTCGCCTTCCGACGGCAGCAGCTTGACCACAGTATAGCTGCCGGTGGCGGCGGCGCGGCCGAATGTCGGCGAGGTGAAGTAAACCGTCTCGCCAACCTGGTACTTGTGCGCCATGACCTTGATGGCATGCTCGGCGACTGGCTGCATCGGCGGGCTCGGCGTGCGGATCATCGTGTCCGTCGGCTTGTGCGCGGACTTCGGCGCAATGCTGGGCGCGCGGATCGCCGTGGCGACGCCGGGCCGCACGGATTTTCCAACCGGACGGCGGGCTGATTTCGCCGCCTTTTTGATCTCGGTGCGGGCGCTCTTGGCGCTTTTTTTGTCGGGACGCCGGGCAGATTTGGACGACCGGCCGGCGGTTTTGGTGGAATGGCTGCTCATTTAATCAATATAGCAGCTTATTTCCCCACAGTGCGAAGATTTTGAAGTCATAAGTTAAGTATTTTCAATGCCTTACAACAAAGTTTCTAGTTGGTTAATGGGCTAGGCGCTACCCGCTCAATATGGCCATGCCTGCCGCAATAGTCGCATCAAGCTACCCGGCGAACGATGGAACAGGTGCGCTGCTGGCGCGTTCAGGAGCGGGAGACACGGGAGGAGTGTCATGCGAATCCTGATCGGGATCATTCTCGGCGGTGTTCTGACCGTCGGCGGCGCCTATATTTATGATGTCTATAACGCTCTTCCCACCACCAAGGCGCCCGCCAGCGCGCAGCGGCCTTTGGTCAACTGGGACGTGGTCGGAAACAAATGGAACCGCCTCACCGTGCGCGCCCGCGAAGAGTGGACCCGCCTCGCGGGCTAGCGCTGGCGTCTTAGCGGCCGACCCGCTCGCGTTCGCCGACGCGTAACGCATCGCCGATCGCTCGGCGGTCCATGTGGGTGCCGTCGTCACCTTCGATCAACAGCGGCACGCGTCCGCCCTGCTCCACGTGACGCGCCCATGATAGCGCGTCGTCGAGCGCAGCGAATTCCTTGAACAGCATCTGCTCCTTGGCGATTGCATTGACGTCACCGGAGCCTTTCGGACCGCTATAAACACGGTATTGCATGGCCGAACCTCCTTCTTGGCTTGTTTGCCTGGATATATGGTTATGGCCGGCTAACGCTTAAACCCGGATTTTGGCGCCATTTCTGCGGCCCGCCGGGTGATATTGTCGCGGGTCCAGCCAGGGAGAAATTTCATGCGCGCCGTCTACTACGAGCAAAACGGGTCGGCACGCGAGGTGCTGCGCGTCGGTGAGGTCGAGATACCGCAGGCCGCGCCCGGCGAAGTCCGCGTTAAGCTCGCCGCCTCCGGCGTGAACCCCTCCGACGTCAAATCGCGCCAGGGTTCCACCCGCAAGATCGCCTGGCCGCGCCTGATCCCGCACAGCGACGGCGCCGGCGTGATCGACCAGGTCGGTAACGGCATCGCCAAGTCGCGCCTGGGCGAACGGGTCTGGATCTGGAACGGACAATGGAAGCGTGCCTTCGGCACCGCTGCCGAATATATCGCGCTGCCGGCGGCGCAGGCGGTCAAGCTGCCTGACAAAATCGGCTTTGAGGCCGGCGCATGCCTCGGCATTCCGGCGATGACTGCCATTCATGCGGTCACGCTCGCGGGGACCGCCAAAGGTACAACCATGCTGGTCGCCGGCGGCGCCGGCTCGGTCGGCCAATATGCCATCCAGTTTGCCAAGGCGCTTGGCGCGACCGTGCTCACCACAATCTCCTCGCCCGAAAAGGCCGCAGCCGCGCGGGAAGCCGGCGCCGACCACACCATCGATTACAAGCGCGAGGATGTCGGCGAGCGGGTGATGGAGATCACCGGCAAACGCGGCGTCGATGCGGTGATCGAGATGGATCTCGCCGCTAATGCCAAGCTCATTCCCTTCGTGCTACGGCCGAAAGGCGGCGTCATCGTCTACGGCACCGGCGCGCCAACCGCGAGCTTGCCAGCCTATTTCTGCCTCACCCAATCCATACGAGTGCAATTTTTCCTGATCTACGAGCTCGATACGCGCGAACGCGAGCAAGCGGTTTCCGGCATCAGCCGCACGCTCGAGCAAGGCAAACTGCTCAACCGGATAGGCCCGACATTCGCGCTCGCCGACATCACCGCCGCCCATGAGGCGGTCGAGCGCGGGACGATCGGCAATGTGATTGTGACTTTGTAATGCGCGTGCCCGATACTCGCTACGAGATTGCGATCCGCGTGCGCACGATCATGCAGTTGTTCAATTCGCTCGACCCTTCGCCGTTCCGCGAACGCGATCTCGACCCGCATAGCGAGGAATTCGTTGTCGGCTGGGCGCGCGAACTGCCGTACAGCGCGCCGTTCAGCATCGTGGTGGAATTGCCCGCGCAAGAAGCGGTGAAACTGGAAGCCGCCGGGATCGGCGAGGCCTTCGCCAATTATTTCCGACTGCGCGCGGCGGCCTCCGAACGCCATCTGCGCGAGTTACTCCGTGTCGGCTGGCGCTCGCTGGCGATCGGCGTGGTCGTGCTCGTCGTCTGCCTGGTGGGCAGCCAAGTCGTCGCCAAGATGGCCGGCAATGCAGTGGTGGCGCGGGTTTTGGAAGAGAGGCTGATCATCGTCGGCTGGGTCGCCAATTGGCGGCCGCTTGAAATCTATCTGTACGACTGGTGGCCGATCCGGCGGCGCATCCTGCTGTATCGCCGATCGCCGCCGCGCCGGTACAGGTGCGGCCGGTAGCTGGCGGCGCGAACGGCATCGCCATCTTAAAGGCTGCGGCATAACCGCCGAGATTGTGACGGTGGTATGAATTCTTGTTGCAATGCGAGATAAAAAATGCTGCGATGCACCTGCCGGAAGGTCGGAGGTGCCGCGATGACCGTCAAGCGCTTCAGAAACCAGGCTAAAAGGTGCGCCGATTTGGCGAAACAAACGCACGATGAAGAAAGCCGTCAGCGGCTTATGAGGCTGGAGCTAACCTATCTTCAACTTGCGGAGACGGAAGAGCAGCTTGCCGGTCAGTTGAGCGCTTTGACTTCAGCGAGCGAACCGAAGCGCCCAGAGACTCCGTAGTCCGCTCAAACGAGCTTGCTTTCACAGCCAGCAGTCAGCGCGCGGGCGGCGCCACTTCGGCGTTTTTGAAACCGGCAGCATCGAGCGCGCGCCGCACCAGTCCAGATTTTTTCGCATCCTCGATAAGCCCGGTCGCGAGCTTGAGCGCGGCTGGACGCCCCTTCGGCACCGCCACCGCGATGCCGGTCTGCTGGAAATGACCGGCGAGTACGCGCGCGCCCGGCAGCTTTGGCAGCAGGCCGGCGAACGAATCATGCGACAGCGCGAAAGCATCGCCCTGCCCCTTTGCCGCCATCTCGGTCATCAGGTCGACGCTCGGCACTTCCTCGACCGAGGCATTGGGCGCTGTGCGGCGCGCGCTGCGCGCGGTCGTGGTGTTGGAGATGGCGACAATGCGCACGCCGGGCCGGTTAACCTCGTCGATGGTTTGGATCTTGGAGCCGGCCGGCACCAGGTAGGTGCTGCCGATGACATAATAGGCCGGACCAAAATCGACCTTGCCCTCGCGCGTCGCGTCACGCGGCATGAAGGCGAGATCGCAGGCGCCGCTCGCCACCGCGTCCGTCACCTGACCGGAATTCTCATAGACCTGCAGCTCGAGCGGCAGCTTCAGCGTATCGGCAAAGGCGCGGACTAGATCGACGGTGACGCCACACACCTCGCCCTTGCCGTCCTTGACAGCAAAAAAGGCAGAGGCCGCGGGCGAGACCACCACACCCCCGCGCAATTTGCCGGTCGGCGCGAGTTGTTTGAGATCATCGAGATTTGCCATGCGCCCCAGCGTTTAGCACGCAGGACGCGCGCAGGCCACCGGCCTTACATCAGCACGTTTAGCGACGGTTGACTGGCCGGCGATGTGTTGCCGGATGGCGTGACCGCATTCGTGGGGCTGAGGTTCGCCAGCGCGCCACCGAGCACGGTCGCCGGCTGGCCATCGAAACTCGAACTCTTGCCGATCGTGTCGAATTTTCCGGATTGCCCAGGCGGCGTACCGGGCGGCGCGAAGGGGTCTCTGCCCGCACGCGCGGCCGCCGCTTCGCACGGCGTCGTGCAGACATAGCCATTGACGTAGGCGATCATAACGCAACGCTCCCCACGGCATGGACGCTAGGGGACCCCAGTAAACCGTTTCTGAATCGGCCGATCACACCCGCGTGAGAGCCCCGACGGTGGCAAAAGCGCTAGTCACCAGCGGGCTCGACCTCGCAAATCATGGTTACTCATTTACAAATGGCCGGTATTGCCGCCGTCAGGCTCAGATCAAGCTATATAAAGCTAAGCCGCGTCGATGCAAGGTCCGGCCCGGCCGGGGGTCATCTGGGGAGACGTTCATGAGATTCATTCTGGGTGTTTTTGTTGGCGGCGCGCTGATGCTCGGCTCGGCCTATCTGCACGATACCGGCAGGCTGAAGGTCGGGCCGCGACAGCCGTTTGTGAACTGGGGTGCGGTGATCGCGATACTACGGCGGTGAGACGGCCTCAGAATTTCTCCACCCAGGGCCGCAGCTCGAGTTCCTGCGTCCACGCGCTGCGCGGCTGGTTGAGCACATGCAGGTAGCTCGCGGCGATCGCGTCGGGATCGAGCAGTGCGTCGGGCTTGTCCGGATCGGCCGGCCGGCGCGCGCTTTTGATGCCGCCGTCGATCACAAAATGCGCGACGTGAATGCTCTGCGGCGACAGTTCGCGCGCCATGCTCTGCGCCAGCCCGCGCAGCGCGAATTTGCCCATGGCGAAGGAAGCCGACTGCGCATAACCCTTCACGCTGGCGGAAGCGCCAGTGAACAGGATGGCGCCGTGGCCACGCGGCAACATGCGCTTGACCGCCGCCTGCGCCACCAGAAAGGCGCCGTAAGCGGTGATCTCGAGCGCCTTGGCAACTTCAACAGGATCGAGCTCCGCCAACGGCCCGCGCGTCCGGTAGCTGGCGTTATAAACGACGACGTCTGGCGTGAGCTTGGCAGCATCGAGATCGGCGAATAGCTTCTCCACCTCGTTGCGCTTGGCAGCATCGCAATTGAACGCCCTGGCGCCGGTCGCCTTGACGAACTCGTCGAGTTTGGCGGCCGAGCGAGCGGCCAGTGCGACCGACATGCCTTCCTTGGCGAAGGCGCGCGCCAGCGAGGCCGAAAGGCCGGAACCGGCGCCGACGATGAGGGCGGAGTTATAAATTGGCACCGACATGCTTCACATCCTAAACACCCCGAACCTCGTCTCCGGCACCGGGGCATTGAGCGCCGCGGAAAACGCCAGTGCCAATACGCGGCGGGTTTCGGCCGGCGCGATGATGCCGTCGTCCCACAGCCGCGCGGTGGCGTAATAGGGATTGCCCTCGCGCTCGTATTGCTCGCGGATCGGCTGCTTGAATTCCTCCTCCTCGACTTGCGACCAGCTCTTGCCGTCCGCCTCGATATTGTCGCGCTTGACGGTGGCTAGCACCGAGGCCGCCTGTTCGCCGCCCATCACCGAGATGCGCGCGTTCGGCCATATGAACAAAAAGCGCGGGCCGTAGGCGCGCCCGCACATGCCGTAATTGCCGGCGCCGTAGGAGCCGCCGACGATCAGCGTGATCTTGGGCACCTGGGCGCAGGCGACCGCGGTGACCATCTTGGCGCCGTCCTTGGCGATGCCACCGGCCTCGTAATCGCGCCCGACCATAAAGCCGACGATGTTCTGAAGAAACAGCAGAGGAATGCGGCGCTGGCAGCATAGTTCGACGAAATGTGCGGCCTTCTGCGCGCTCTCCGAGAACAAAATGCCGTTGTTGCCGAGAATGCCGACCGGCATACCGTGAATATGCGCGAAGCCGGTGACGATCGTCGTACCGTAGAGCTGCTTGAACTCGTCAAACTCAGAGCCGTCGACCAGGCGCGCGATCACCTCGCGCACGTCGTATTGCTTCTTCAGGTCGACCGGCACGATGCCGTCGAGCTCGGCGATATCGAGCGCCGGCTCGCGCGGAGCGGATAGCGGAATGTCCACCGTCTTCTTGTGGTTGAGATTGGCGACGATACGGCGCGCAAGGCTCAAGGCGTGATGGTCGTCTTGCGCCAGATGATCGGCAACGCCGGACTTGCGCGCGTGCAGGTCGCCGCCGCCGAGGTCTTCCGCGCTCACCATCTCGCCGGTCGCCGCCTTCACCAAAGGCGGGCCGCCGAGAAAGATGGTGCCCTGGTTCTTGACGATAATGGTCTCGTCCGACATCGCCGGCACGTAGGCGCCGCCGGCCGTGCACGAGCCCATCACCACGGCGATCTGCGGGATGCGCAGCGATGACAAGGTTGCCTGGTTGTAGAAGATGCGGCCGAAATGCTCGCGGTCGGGAAAGACTTCAGTCTGCGTCGGCAGATTGGCGCCGCCGGAATCGACCAGATAGATGCACGGCAGCCGGTTCTCGCGCGCGATCTCCTGCGCGCGAAGGTGCTTCTTCACCGTCATCGGATGGTAGCTGCCGCCTTTGATGGTGGCATCGTTGGCCACGATCATGCATTCGTGGCCTTCGACGCGGCCGATGCCGGTGATGATGCCGGCGGCGTGAATGTCGCCGTCATACATGCCGAAGGCGGCGAGCGGCGACACCTCCAGGAACGGCGAGCCGGGGTCGATCAGGTTCATCACGCGGTCGCGCGGCAAGAGCTTGCCGCGCGCCACATGTCGCTCGCGCGATTTCTCCGAGCCGCCCAAAGAGGCTTCCGCACGGCGCGCCTGCAATTGCGCGGTCAGCGCGCGCATGGCCTCGGCATTGGCGCGGAACTCGGCGCCGCTTGTGTCGATGGCGGATGCCAGGATCGCCAACGTCCCCTCCCCCAGTCCTTCTCGCCGCATCCGATTCTATCCAAAATGCGGTTCCCGAAAGCGTGCCTTGCGGCGGCGCGGAAGGCAATGGCAGCTATGCGGAACGTTTCCGGCGCCTCGTTCGTTGTCATTTCGATCATCGCCATGCTGAAAGGGACAACACCAATGAACAAAGATCGCATCGAAGGCTCGGCCGAACAGGCCAAAGGCAAAGTGAAGGAAATTGCCGGCAAGGTCACCGGCGACAGCAAGCTGGAGACCGAAGGTATGGCCGATCAGCTGGCCGGCAAGGTGAAGAGCACCATCGGCGGACTGAAGGACACGATCAAGGAAGCGGTCGACGACTAAGCGTTCTGCGGTCTGGCTTGGACGGAAAGCCCGGCGCGCGGCGCCGGGTTTTTTGTTGCGCGCGGTTTCGTCATACACTGGCTTAGACAAGTTGCCAGGAGCCCCGCATGATCACCCGCTTCCCCGGTCTCACGCCCACACGCAGCCGCGCCGTCGTGCACAGCGGCCTCGTCTTCACCGTCGCGGTGTCGCCGGACCCCGCCCCACCCGGCGTCTACGAGCAGACGCAGCGGGCGCTCAAGCGCATCGACGAGAGTCTCGCCATGTCGGGAACGGACAAAAGCCGCATCCTCTCGGCCATCGTCTACATCGCCGACATCGCGCGCAAGGAAGAGATGAACAAGGCCTGGGACGAGTGGGTCGATCGCGCCAATCCGCCGATGCGCGCCTGTCTTGGCGTCGATCTCGAGCCGCCGCATCTGGTCGAGATCGTGGTCACCGCGGCAGGGCGCTGAATTACGCCCTAACCCCCTGTTGCAAAAACGATCCTCGCTAGGCTCGCACTTCTTGGCGCTGGAATGCGACATAGCTGCCGACGAACAACAGGATGCTCGCCGCGACCATGCCGACGATCTGCGGCCAAGCCACCAACAGGCTCTGCCACAGTGGCAGCGGTGCGCCCATGACCGCGCCCTCGAGTTGACTGAGATAAACCGGACCAAGCGTACGGGTCGAGGGATCGAGCAGCGCCAGCACGATTTCGCCGTAGAGGGTCGAGGGCGACAGCCGCGCCAGCATCTGCGCGGTAGTGACAAACGTCGCCTGGTGTTCGGGCGACACCAAAGCTTCGGCAATCGCCGGGGCCAGCGCCGGCCAGATCACCGACAGGAACAGCCAGAGACCGAGCGTCACCAGCGCGGCGGTGGCGGCCGAGCGGAAGATCACCGAGAACAGCATAGCCAATGCCAGCCAGACGCCGGCATAGGCAATGGTCACCAACAGGAAAATCAGCGCGCGCGCCATTTCTTCGCCGCCGGGCGGCACGCCGAGCATAATCAGGCCGAGGCCGATCACGAGCAACCATAGACAAACTAAGCTGATCGCGATGACGCCGAGCCCGGCGAGGAATTTCCCGAACAGCAGTGCGTCGCGGTAGATCGGTTGCGACAGGATGCGCGACAGCGTGCGCCGGTTGTGCTCGCCGTTGACCGCGTCGAAGCCGAGCCCAATCGCCATCAGCGGTACCAGAAAGCCGAGGAACGCGACGAATGATGGCAGCGGCTCGCGCGCGGTGGTGAACAGCCGCAGGAACAGGAACGGATCTTCGGCGGTGACGGCGCGGATCTGCGTGATCGCGCCATAGACGGCGGCCAGCGCCACCAACACCACCAGCCATTCCAACACGCGCATGCGCGCGCTGACGAGGTGATCCGACAATTCCTTCAGCGTCACCACGCCCAAGCCCCGCAGGGCCGATCCTTCACGCCGCATCGCGGGCCTCCTGCGCGTTCTGGTAGTAGCGGGTGTAGATCGTCTCGAGACTGGGCTGATCGAGCGAGAGCTGCTTGAGCCGCCCGCCCGCGGCCACCACCGCGCCGGCGGCTTCCGCGCGCAGGTCGCTGTCGCAGGTCATGCGGAAGCGGCCGGGGCTGGGTTCCGCCACCTTGCGCACGCCCGGCAGCGCCGACAGCCGTCTGGCAATGCCGTCGCCGCCATCGGCCTCGACTTCGACAGCGTAGCCGCCGCCCAGCACCTGGCGCCCGAGCTCGGGCACGGTTCCCATCAGCACGATGCGGCCGGCATTGAACAGCGCCACCCGGTCGCACACGCTCTGCACCCGGTCGAGCAGATGGGAGGACAGCAAGATGCTCACACCCTGCTCTTTCAACGAGCGGATCAATTCGAGAAGTTCGACGCTCGCCTGCGGGTCGAGGCCGTTGGTCGGCTCGTCGAGGATGGCGACGCGCGCGTCCTTCATGACGATTTCGGCAAGTCCGAGGCGCTGGCGCATGCCGCGCGAGAAAGTCGCGACTTTCTTGTTGGCGACCGCCGACAGTCCGACGCGGGCGAGCGCCGCGGCGATCCGCTTTTGGCGCAGATCGGCGTCGAGCCCCATCAGCCGCGCCGTGTAGTGCAAGTTCTCGGCTGCGGTGAGCTGATCGTAGAAGCCGACCGAATCCGGCAGATACCCGACCAGGCGCTTGACCTGCAACGGCTCGCGCATCGGGTCGTGGCCGAAGACCCGCGCCTGCCCGGCGCTGATGTCACACAGGCCAAGTAGCATCAGGATGGTGGTGGTCTTGCCGGTGCCGTTCGGGCCGAGCAGGCCGAAGATCTCGCCGGCGGCGACGTCGAACGTCACTCCATTCACGGCATATGCGGCGCCATAGCGCTTGGTGAGGCCCTTGGCCTCGATGACGGTCGCGTTCATCGGCGGCCAAACCGTGCGACGGCGCCCACCATGATCAGCAGCGCGGCGCCGATGATGCCGAGCCCGGCGATGCCCCAGACGGTCGAGGTGGTCACGGTGACGCGGAAATTCGCACTGCCGGCCTCGCCGCGGGTCGAGGCGGTGAGCGAAGTGACGTAGTCACCGGCGATCGCCTTGCCCGGCGGAGTGATCAGGGCCTGCACTTCCTTGTGATCGTTGGGCGCGATGCGGTCGATGGTCTTCGGCTCGAACGAGATCTTCCACCCGGTCGGCGCATTGGCCGACAATTGGATATTCTCGGCCGGCGCGGTGCCGGTATTGGTCACCTCGATCGGCACCGAGCTTTCCCTGCCGGCAGTGGCGCGCGCGCTGAGCAGCCCTTCACGGCCGGCGAGCGAAAGCTTGGGCTCGCCAGTGATGTCGAGCGCGACCTTGGCGGTGGCGCGCGCGTCTTCGGCGGCGATATGCGCAGTCACCGCATAGTGCCCGGCATCGACGGTATCGGGCGGGCTGACCTTCAGCTTCACGTCCTTGCTCTTGCCGGCATCGACCGGAATCGCCGTGAGCTGTTGCGTGCCGTAGGCCTCGGTGAACGACGTATCGAAATTCTTCGGCGCATCGGCGGCAAGACTGACAAGCAATTTCTTGCCGCTGTCGTTCTTGATGGTCATCGTGTATTCGAAGCTCGAGCGCGAGGAGCCGCGCAGTTCCGGCAATTGGGGCGAGAGCGTCAGCTTGGCCGGCAATTGCTTGGCAAGCGTGACCGCCACCGGCAGTGTCACATGCGACGTGCCGCCGTCGGCACTCACCGTCAGTGTATGGGTGCCGATCTTGGCATCCTTCGGCACGTCGAGCCGTAGATCGAGCGACACGCTGTCGTCGGTCGCTGGCATCGCCGCCGCGATTGGCTGGCCGCCGCCAAGCAGCATCGCAGTCCAGCCCTGCGGCACACCCGAAACGGATAGCGCCAACCGCTCGGGCGCCAGAGAGTAATTGCGCAATCTTAAACTGACCGTCGACGTGGTCCCAGGCTGCACAGTGACCGCCGGATAGTCGGTTAGCAGATAGAGGCCCTTAATGTCGTGATTGGCGTCGGCGGCAAAGGCGGGCGCGGCAAGCGCGAACAATGAAACGATGAGTGCGAGAACACGTAACGGCATGGCGAGCGACTCCCTCCGGGGCCTCCCCACGAGAGGTCCCGCCGCAACGCCGCCCCCGAATTGGAAACACGGCTGAGCGCCGTGAACGTGACGCAAGCGGTGTCGCTCACAATCTTGACAAAATTTAGGACGGCGGAATTTTTGTAATTGTGAAAACTAGACGCCGCGCACCAGCGGCCAATCCGGCTCGTTGCCCTGCATCACCCAGGGCTCATTCAGCCCGGCAGTCCGCCACTCGACAAAGGCCGGCAGCGCCAGGACAGCGTCAATATAGCGCTGCGAAACCTCGCTCACGGCAAGGCCGTAACTGTGCAGGCGTGAGGCGACCGGCGCATACATTGCGTCCGCCGCGCCGAACGCGCCGAACAGAAAAGCGCCTCCCTGCCCGAAACGCGCGCGGCAATCGCTCCAGAGCGCGTCGATCCGCCGCACATTGTCCATGACATCGTCCGGCTGTGGTCGCTTTTTCGCCGGCAGCCACAAGTTCATCGGGCAGTTCTTGCGCAGCGCCTGGAAGCCGGCATGCATTTCAGTCGCCACCACGCGGGCGTGACCGCGCGCGGTAGTCTCCGCCGGCCAGAGTCCCGCCTTCGGAAACTTTTCCGCCAGGTATTCAAGGATCGCGAGCGATTCCCAGATGTGCTGGTCGCCGTCGATCAGCACCGGCACCTTGCCGGCAGGCGAATATTTCAGGATCTGCTCGCGGCTGCCCGGCTCGTAGAGCGGGATCACCTTCTCATCGAACGCGATGCCGGCCACCTTCATGGCGATCCACGGCCGCAAAGACCATGACGAATAGTTCTTGTTGCCGATGATCAGCGTCAGCGCCATGGCTTTGTTCTTTGGCCCGTTCACACCGTCTTCGTCTCGCCCGGCGCCATTTCGGGCTCTTCGACCGGGCCGCCAGCCTTCTTCCAAGCGCCGAAGCCGCCCTTGATATGGGCGACCGGCTTGAGGCCCATGCGCTGGGCGGTCTGCGCGGCTAATGCCGAGCGCAGGCCGCCGGCACAGAAGAACACGAATTTCTTGTCCTGTGCAAAGGCCGGTTTGTGATAGGGGCTTTGCGGATCGATCCAGAATTCCAGCATGCCGCGCGGGCAATGCATGGCCCCGGGCACCTTGCCGTCGCGCGCCAATTCGCGGATATCGCGGATGTCGACCAGCACCACGTCGTCGCGACCGACGAGCTTGATTGCCTCCTCCGAGGGCAGGGTCTCGACTTCGCTGTTGGCGGCGTCCACGAGAGCGCGGTATCCGATGGTGATATTCTGCGGCATGGGAGCTCCTTTCGGCCAATGGTGGCAGACCCCGGGCGGATGCTCAAGCTAACGGTTGAAGCGCGCGGCATGAGCAGGCACGATGCGGTTTCGGAGTCGCAGCCATGGCCGCCTTCACCAAGCTGGATTTGCTGGCCTTCGCCTGGTTCGTCGGCGCATGGATCGGCTATTCGCTGTTGATCGAAAAGACCGCCAAGGGCCGCAGCAGCCTCAACGCGCTGATGAACCTCTATCGCGACGAATGGATGGACCGGCTGCTGGCGCGCGACGTCCGCATCGTCGATTCGCAGGTGACGGCCGCACTACAGAACGGCACGGCGTTTTTCGCCTCCACCAGCCTGATCGCCATCGGCGGCACTCTCACGCTGCTGCGTTCGGCCGATCAGATACTGACCTTGGTGGCGACGCTGCCGTTCGGCGTCGCGCAGTCGCAGGAAATGTGGGAGGTGAAGATGATGGGGCTTGCCATCATCTTTGTCTACGCCTTCTTTAAATTCGCATGGTCGTACCGGCTGTTCAACTATTTCGCCATCATGGTCGGCGCGGCACCGCCGCCAGCGGAAAAAGACAGTGCGGCGGCGCAAGAATTTGCGCATCGTGCCGCAAGGTTGTGCGCCGACGCCGGCCGCCATTTCAACCGCGGCCAGCGCGGTTTCTTTTTCGCGCTCGGTTACCTCGGCTGGTTTCTCGGTCCGATCGAACTTGCGCTCACCACCACCGGCATCGTGATCGTGATGTGGCGCCGGCAATTCGCCTCCGATGCGCGCCGGGCATTTTCGCGAACGCCGCCGGCAGCTTGACGAGCGGCGCGCATGCTTAAACCCGACCCGCAGACCAAGGACGAAGACATAATGCGGTACTGCTTTGAGCTTGCCGAACAATCGGCCGGCCGGGGCGAGTATCCCTATGCCGCTGTGATCATGCGCAAAGGCAAGATCGTGGCCGAGACCACCAACAGGGTTGCGAGGGACCGCGACGTCACCCGCCATGCCGAGATGGTGGCGATCTGCATAGCCCAAGAGGCGCTCGGCAGCACGGATCTTTCCGACTGCACCATCTACTCCAACTTGGAGCCCTGCGCCTTTTGCAGCTACGCGATCCGCGAAAGCCGCATCGCCAAAGTGGTGTTTTCCATGCGCTCGCCGGTCATGGGCGGAGCGTCGCGCTGGAGCATATTGGGCGACCGCGTGCTATCGGACACAATGCCGGAAGTGTTCGCGCCCCCACCAGTGCTACTGGCGGAATTCCTGTCTGAGGAAGGCGACGCGGCGCTACGGCGCAGCGCGCCGTTGGTGTGGTCCTTCATGCGCGCGCGCGGGCTCATGGCCACGCCGGCGTCCCATCATGCCGGTGGCCACCGTGCGCAAGCGGCGGGACAAACGCGCGGGTTTGGAGCCGTGCTGGCATGGATCATGCGCCGGCTGCGCAGATATTTTTTCGATCGCTTCGGACGCGGCGGCGGCCTACGCCTGAAACGCCGGCTGCGCGCCGGCAAAAACGTTACGCCATCCCTATAACGACGGCGATCAGCGCCACGACTAGCACCGCCAGGCTCGCGGCGACGATGGCGACGATGTGCTCGCTCCAATCGGGATAAAGCGAGGCAAGCCGGTCAGCGGCCGGTTCGTCCGGCGAATCCGGACGGATGGGGCGGACGTGCAAAGCCATGGACAGCCCTCTTGGGTAGCATCGCGTGACCGCGACAACGCACGAGCACGCGAACACAAACCCGGGCTGCGAATCGCCCACAACGAAAAAGAATATCACAGATTTATGAATGGCCCGGCGATGACAAGCTGACGGCCTCTAGCGCGACTTTTTCCAAGCCTCGTAGCGCATCTTGTTTTCGTCATTAGGCGGATAGAGGCCGGGCAGCTTGGCGCCCTTCTCCACCTCCTGCACCAGCCAGGTTTCCATGAGCTCGTGCTCGGCGCCTTCGCTGGCGACGAAATCGGCGAGCGCGGCCGGGATCACCACCGCGCCGTCATCGTCGGCGACGATGATGTCGTCCGGGAAGATCGCGCAGCCACCGCAGCCGATGGGCTCGTTCCAGCCGACGAAGGTGAGTTGGTTGACCGAGGCCGGCGCCGCAACTCCGGCGCACCAGACCGGCAGACCGGTAGCGATGACGCCATGCTTGTCGCGCATAACGCCGTCGGTGATCAATGCTGAGACACCGCGCTTGACCATGCGCATGCACAAGATGTCGCCGAAAATGCCTGCGCCGGTCACGCCCATGGCATCCGCCACCACCACACAGCCTTCCGGCATCGCTTCGATGGCCGCGCGCGTCGAAATCGGCTTCGACCAGCTTTCCGGCGTTGCCAAGTCTTCGCGCACCGGCACGAAGCGCAAGGTAAAGGCGCGGCCCACCACCCGCTTTCCTGAAAAGCCGAACGGCATCGCGCCAGCCATCCAGGAGCGCCGGATGCCTTTCTTCAGCAGCATGGTTGTGATGGTGCCAGTGGTGATATGGCGCAGCGCTTCGAGCGTGGCGGTCATAGGGTCCTCAGGCGGGTTTCAGGCCGAGCCGCTCGTCGCGGCGACGCAGATAGGCGACGAACGGGGTCGCAAGCAGCACCATCCAGAGCTTGCCGACGATCTGGCCGGTTAGGAAATCGAGCGAACCAAACGCAAGCCACAGGAACACGATTAAATCGACCACAAGGCCGATAAGGCTTGAGGCAAGAACCGCCAGAACAAGTCGGCGCCGGGCGAGCGGCGTATACACCGCGAAATCGGAGAACTCCGACAAGAAGAATGCCGCCGCGGAGGCGAGCACCAGGGAGCGCGGCGCAAGCAAGGCAGAAATGGCGGCTCCGACAACGATGGCGGCGAGACCGAACTCAACGCCCAAGCGGCGCTGGACGAGGTCGCGAAGAACCAGCGCAATGCCGATCATCAGCACACCGGACGGCGCCATGAGGTGCGGCGCGACCGGCAGCAGGCACGGACCGTTGGCCAGACAAACCACCCCGACGTGGCCGATCATCCAATTGGCCAGCGGGATGGTCAGGCAGAACAAGACCAGAAATACGCCGCCCTCGATGTTTTTCTGTTTTTCCATTGCACTCGTCGTCACTTTGTTCTTCGCCGGCTCATGAATGCCGCAAATCCTCGTGCCCGCAACTGGCAGGCCGGGCATGTGCCGCAGCCATAGCCCCAGTCGTGGCGGTGCGCGCGGTCGCCCACGTAGCAGCTATGCGTGTCCTCGACAACGAGGTTGAGGAATGGCTGCCCCGCGATATCCTCGGCCAAAGCGAAGGTGGCTGCCTTGTCGATCCACATCAGCGGCGTATGGATGGTGACGCGCTTGTCCAGCCCTAAGCCGAGCGCCACCTGCATCGCCTTGATTGTGTCGTCGCGGCAATCCGGATAGCCGGAATAGTCGGTCTCGCACATGCCGGCGACGAGATGGCGCGCGCCGCGGCGATAGGCCAGCGCGCCGGCAAAGCTGAAGAAGATCAGATTGCGGCCGGGTACGAAGGTGGTCGGCAAGCCGTTATCGGCGAGCTCGATGGTCGTTTCGCGCGTGAGCGCGCTGTCGGAAATTGCGGCGAGCGCGTCGAGCTTGACGATGTGATCCTCGCCAAGCCGCGTATTCCAGCCGGGCTTGAGCGTGGCCAGGCGCTCGCGCAGGCGCGGGCGAACCGCGAGTTCCACCACATGGCGCTGGCCATAGTCGAAGCCGACGGTTTCCACGCGAGCAAAGCGCTCCAGCGCCCAAGCTAGGCACACGGTGGAATCCTGCCCGCCGGAGAACAAGACGAGGGCGGTGTCGCTTTCAATGGTCATAATGCGATGTTTAGACTGTCAGGGTCTGACGTGTCCCGGTGATGACAAGCATCGGCTAATCCCAGTGCGGCGAATAGGTCCAGTCGACGATGCGGCCGCGGGGGCGGGCAAGCCCGGCGATCTCCTTCATCTCCGCGTCCGACAGCGTGAAATCGAAGATCGCCAGATTTTCCTCCAGCCGCTCGACCTTGCTGGTGCGTGGCACCACCGCGATGCCCTGCTGGATCAGCCAGCGCAGGCAGACCTGCGCCGCGGTCTTCTTATGCGCCGCGCCGATACGCCCGAGCACTTCATCGCCCCTCGCCTGCCCGCGCGCGATCGGGCTGTACGCCACCATCGCCATGCCGTGCTTGCGGCAGGCCGCGATCACCTTGTCCTGATCGAGATAGGGATGACACTCGACCTGGTTGCAGACCAGCGGCTCGGGCGAAACCCGGTTCGCCTCGTCGAGCAGCGCCACGGTGAAGTTCGACACCCCGATCGCCCGCGTATAGCCCTCGCGTTTCATCTTGGCCATGGCGCCGAGAGTCTCCGCCAGCGGCACGCGCGGGTTGGGCCAGTGAATCAACAAGAGATCGATAACGTCAAGGCGGAGATGCCCCAGGCTTTCCTTCACCGAGCGTTCGAGATCGTGCGGCGCAAGAAGCGTCGGCTGCACCTTGGTGACGACCACCACTTCGTTGCGCTTGCCGGAGCCGCGCACCCCGTCGCCCACCGCTCGCTCGTTGTTGTACATCTGCGCGGTATCGATGTGACGATAGCCGATGCGGATCGCCTGCTCGACCAGGCGCGTGCAGTCGCGCCCCTGCAGCGTCCAGGTGCCGAGACCGACCAGCGGAAGCTTGAAGCCTTTGGCCTCGATTATGTTCGCCGCCATTTCACTTGCCTTCGGCATCGTCAGCAAAGCCGAGCAGGAACAGCGCCTGCATCCCGGTCGCGCGGCTCGCGCAGGCAGCCATCATCGGGTTCGCCATACTGCCTTGGAAATAATCATAAATGAAGGCACAGTTTTTATCGCGTGACGCCATCCAGGCGCGCTGCATGTCGTGAAGCTTCATTTGTTGCTCATCATCGAGTTTGGCACGCAGACGCCGGTAGCTTTCATTGAGGATATCGTCCCACACCGCCTGCTCGCGTGCAGAGCAAGCGATCACTTCCGACGGCGCCATCGAAAGTTCATTTTTCGCGCAAGGCTCCGAAACGATGCCGATGCATTTTTCCCAGGCCCAGTTCCGGCCGGTCTTGGTCTTGATGCAGCGCTCGATCACGGCAGCATCTTGGCCTTGGCGTTGGGCTTGTCCTGCGCTAGCGCCGGCATTCCCAGCACCCAAAGCAAGGCGAGGACAAGCGCGGCAAACATCAAGGCGTATCCCACACCGGCGCGTGCGGCGGGTTGACCACACGCATATTGGTGGCGTTGAGCGCCTTGAGTTC
The DNA here is from genome assembly GCA_963753455.1 of uncultured Alphaproteobacteria bacterium. Classification (GTDB taxonomy): domain Bacteria; phylum Pseudomonadota; class Alphaproteobacteria; order Rhizobiales; family Xanthobacteraceae; genus Pseudolabrys. The sequence goes on from CAVWDA010000008.1 coordinate 33,433, forward strand.
CGCCATCTCGGCGTCCGACAATTTGAAATCGAACACCTCGAGATTTTCCTTCAGGTGCTGCGGGTTTGCTGTGCGTGGGATCGCGCAGAGGCCTAGCTGCACCAGATAGCGCAAGGACACTTGCGCGGCGCTCTTGCCATGCGCCTTGCCGATGCGCTCGAGCACGTCTGCCCCCGGCACCTTGCCGCGCGCGATCGGCACATAGGCGACCACCGCCATGCCGTGCTTCTTGCTCGCCGCCAGCACCTTGTCCTGGTTGATGAAGGGGTGCACCTCGATCTGGTTGCAGACCAGCGGCTCTGTCGTCACGGCCCAGGCTTCGTCCAGCATCTTGGTGGTGAAATTAGCGACGCCGACATGCTTGGCCCGGCCGTCTTTTTTGGCCGAGCAAAGCGCGGCGATACTGGTCGAGAACGGGATATCCTTGTTATTCCAATGGATCAGCAGCAGATCGACATAAGGCAATTTCAGGTTGGTCAGGCTCTGGTCGAGCGATTTGTTGAAATTTTCCGGCAATAAATTATTTTCCCGCACCTTGGTACAGATGAGCACCTCCTCGCGCTTAATGCCGGAGGCGCGCAGGCCCTCGCCGTTTTCCACCTCATTGCCGTAGAAGGCGGCGGTGTCGAGATGGCGGTACCCGATTTGCAGCGCGGCCTTCACTGCTTGCACGCAGACGTCTCCCTTTAGGGTCATGGTGCCAAGACCAATCTGCGGAATACGGCATCCATGGGCTTCAACAACTTGCATCACAATCTCCTTGCCGGGCCTGGAATGAGGTAGCGGATGGAAGACGGAGAATGCCCGCTTGCCGCCGCGCTGCCAACCGGGTCGGCGTACAGGCGGGCCAGGGGCGTACTTGAGCGGCGTTTGGGGCGGCAACCCGCTTGCCGTTACGCCTGGCGTCAGGTTCCTGCAAAATTTTTGCGTCGACGTAAAATACAACAATACCTGACTGGCCAAGCTATTACTGAGACTTCTTACATTGGAATAATTCGAGAGTAAAAATAAATACTTGCATCAATTGGGTTAATGCTTTTGTGATGGCCGACATCTATTATGAAGAGCGAAAACACAATGCGCATTCTCCTTGTCCTCATCGGCCTCGCTGCCCTGTTTGCTGGCGCGTCCGGCGCGGTCCACGCGCAGGACTAAAGCATGACGATCAAGGACCATCGCTTCGCGCCAAGCGAGATCAAGGTGCCGGCCAACAAGCGGGGCGAGATCACAGTGATCAACGATGACGCCACACCGGAAGAATTCGAAAGCCACCCAATGAAGGTCGAGAAGGTGATCCCCGGCAAATCCAAGGGCGTGGTGCGGATTGGTCCGATCAAGCCTGGCGGCTATCCTTTCGTCGGCGAGTTTCATGAGAAAACCGCAAAAGGCGCGGTGATTGCGGAATAAAGCATGCTCGGCGCCCTTATCATCGTTTTTCGCGAAGTCATCGAAGCGGGCTTGATCGTCGGCATCGTGATGGCGGCGACGCGCGGTGTGCCCACCCGCGGGCGCTGGGTCGGTTTTGGCATTCTCGGCGGCGTGATTGGCGCGGCCTTAGTCGCAATCTTCGCCGGCGCGATCTCGCAGGCGTTCGAAGGCGCCGGTCAGGAGTTGTTCAATGCCAGCGTGCTCGGCATCGCCGTGGTCATGCTGATGTGGCACAACGCCTGGATGGCGCGCCATGGCCGCGAGATCGCCGAGGAGATGCGCACCATCGGCCACGCGGTGAGCGAAGGCGCCAAGCCGCTGACCGCGCTCGCCATCGTGGTCGGGCTGGCGGTGCTGCGCGAAGGCTCGGAAGTTGTCCTGTTCCTCTACGGAATTTTCGCCTCCGGCACATCAGGCCCGGACCTTTTACTGGGTGGATTGCTCGGGGTCGCTGCCGGCGCAGCGTTTACCGGGCTCACTTATTTTGGTCTGCTGGCGATCCCCAACCGCTACATATTCTCGGTGACGAGCTGGCTGATCGCGCTCTTGGCCGCTGGCATGGCGGCGCAATCGGTGCAGTTCCTCAACAATGCCGGCGTGGTGGTCGCGCTCGACCGCACGGTCTGGGATACGTCATGGCTGCTGTCGGACGGCAGCCTACTCGGCAAATTGCTGCATACGCTGATCGGCTACACCGAACGGCCGACCGAAATGCAGTTGATGACTTATATCGCGACGTTGTTCGCGATGTTCCTGCTGATGCGCATCGCGCGCCCCGCGCCGCGCCAGCGGGTTCCGGCCGCCGCAGAATAAATAATCAGCCACGTCGAACGCCCAAAAGGCGCGTCAACGCCGCCTTCCGGCTAAAGCCGCGAAGGCAGCAGCCGGCGCGCTGTTGATCAGCCTGAGCAAGGCCCGTGAAGGTCCGCGCGGCGAGCGCTTGCCCTGCTCCCAATTCCGCACGGTCTCGATCGGCACTTCGATCTTTTCGGCAAACGCCGCTTGTGTGAGCCCGCAACGCGCGCGTACGTGGCGCGCGAACAAGGCTGGATTGCTGTAGTCGAGGGTCTTCTCGCTGCCGTCGGGCATGATCTCGACGATCCGCCCATCGGCCTTCAGCCGCACCCGCATCATGGTCACTTCCCCATTGATCGTGATATCGGCCACCGCACTAGCTGATTCGCAGAGATGAAAGGTTAACGGCAGAATCGATCAAGAACTGAGCAGGTCAATGAATGAGTGATCCCTTGCCCTAGTCGGCCAACGACCTATCGTGTTTTTTCGAATATCTCCCGGCCGATCAGCATACGCCTGATTTCGCTGGTCCCCGCCCCGATCTCGTACAGCTTTGCGTCGCGCAGCAGGCGGCCGCACGGGAAATCGTTGATATAGCCATTGCCGCCGAGGCACTGGATCGCTTCCAGCGCCATCCAGGTGGCGCGCTCGGCGGCGTACAGAATGGCGCCGGCGGCATCCTCGCGGGTGGTGCGGCCCTCGTCGCAGGCCTTGGCCACCATGTACACATAGGACTTGGCGGCATTCATGGTCACGTACATGTCGGCGAGCTTGGCCTGCACCAGTTGAAAGCGCCCGATTGCCTGACCAAACTGTTGGCGCTCGTGCACGTAGGGGATCACCACGTCCAGGCAGGCCTGCATGATGCCGAGCGGCCCGGCGGCCAGCACCACGCGCTCATAATCGAGACCGGACATCAACACATTGACGCCGTTGCCAACCGCGCCCAGCACGTTCTCCTCCGGCACCGCGCAATCGGTGAATACAAGCTCCGACGTATCGGAGCCGCGCATACCAAGCTTGTCGAGCTTCTGCGCCGGCACAAACCCTTTCATCCCCTTCTCGATGATGAAAGCGGTGATGCCGCGTGCGCCGGCGGTGCGGTCGGTCTTGGCATAGACCACCAACGTGTCGGCGACCGGGCCGTTGGTGATCCACATTTTCGAACCGTTGAGAATATAGCGGTCGCCCTGCTTATCAGCGCGGGTGCGCATCGACACCACGTCGGAGCCAGCGTCCGGCTCCGACATAGCGAGCGCACCGACGTGCTCGCCGGAAATCAGCTTGGGCAAATATTTGCGCCGCTGCGTGTCGTTGCCGTTGCGGCGCAGCTGGTTGACGCAGAGATTGGAATGAGCGCCATAGGACAGCCCGACCGCGGCGGAAGCGCGCGAGATTTCCTCCATTGCCACGCAGTGCGCGAGATAGCCGAGGCCGGAACCGCCATAGTCTTCTTCCACTGTGATCCCATGCAGGCCGAGCGCGCCCATCTCCGGCCACAGATCGCGCGGGAATGTGTTGTCGCGGTCGATCGCGTCGGCGCGTGGCGCGATGCGGTCTTGCGCGAAATCATGCACGGACTTGCGCAGCATCTCGACCTCGGACCCGAGGCCGAAATCGAAGCCCGTCCAGGCATTGGATATCATGAAGCCGCCTCCCGGAGCGCGCCGCTTGGCGCGGCCGCATTGAGTCCGACTCTATAGGCTTGATGTCACGCTGTCAGCGTCGCGGTCGGCAGTGGCGGCGGCGGCACCCGCCGCGATCGCCGGATTTCGCCTGCCCCAGCAGGCGATCGATGGCTTTGGCCGGCGCCGGCCGGGCGAACAGGAAGCCCTGCATCTCGTCGCAGCCGGCGAGCCGCAGAAGGACGCGCTGCTGCTCGGTTTCGACGCCCTCGACCAGCACCGAGAGACCGAGCGCCCGCCCAAGCGCGACGATCGCCTGGATAATCACCCCACCGTTGGAGGACGTGCCGAGCACAGACACGAAACTTTTGTCGATCTTGAGCTTGTCGAGCGGGAAACGCTGCAGATAAGTGAGATTGGAATAGCCTGAGCCGAAATCATCGAGCGCGATGCGCACGCCGAGCTTGTGCAGGTCACCGATGCGCTTGAGCATCTCGTCCGGGTTGTCGATCAGCACGCCTTCTGTGATTTCGAGCATCAGGCGGGACGGCGGCACGCCGCTTTCGGCCAATGCCGAACGCACCAGTTCGACGATGGCGCGGTCGCGCACCTGCACCGGCGACAGATTGACCGCCACATAAAGGTCCGGCCAGCGCTTGGCGTCGTTCAGCGCGCGGCGCAGCACGAAGGCGCCGAGCGTGTCCATCAGGCCCATCTGCTCGGCCACAGGAATGAACGTCGCGGGACCGATTACGCCGCGCGAGGCATGGGTCCAGCGCAAGAGTGCTTCGACGCCGACGATGCGCGTGCCGTTCGCCGACACGATCGGCTGATAGTGCAGGTCCAACTCATTGGCGGCGAGCGCGCGCGGCAATTCGCGTTGCACGAATTTCTGGTCGGCTGACACGGTGTCGATGGAACGCTCGAAACCGACAATGGCGCCCGGCCCCTTTTTGGCTGCCGCCCGCAGCGCGAGGCCGGCCCGGCGGCTGAGCTCGCCGCGGGTGTCGGCGTGGCGCGGCGCCTGTGCGAAACCGGCATGCGCGCTGATTCGCACTACAGTATCGACCCAATGCGGCCGGGCTGTCGCGTCAAGGGCGGCGCGAATGACGTCGCCAGCATTGGTCGCGCCGTCGGCGGTAATGATCGCCGCAAACTGATCGCCGCCGATGCGGCCGCACACCGCGTCTGGCGGCAATGCCTCTCTCAAGCGAGCGGCCACCGCGGTCACAAGCTCGTCGCTGCCGAGTACGCCCAACTGCGCGTGGATGTCCGCCATACCGTCGAGCTCGATCAGCGCGAAGGTGGTCACGGCGTCATCGGCGCGCTCGGCCAGCGCGAGGTCCAGCAATTCGAGCGTCTTGGCATGGTTCGGCAGACCGGTGAGCTTGTCTTCGTCGGCGGCGCGTTGCGCCTCCTCCTGGCTCAAGGCCAAATCGTATCGGGCGCGCCGCAGTTGGGCGAGCGAAATCCCCACGAAGGCCACGAGCACGATGGCGATAGCCGCGATGAACGGCATCAGCCGCTTCATCGCGTCCATCATCGGATGGGTTTTATCCCAGGTCAGGAAGCCGGCGATGCGGCCGTGCGCATCCAGCATTGGCAGTATCTCGCGGTCGCCCGCGCCCGGATCGGTTTCGAAGGCGAGGCCTTTGAGACCGACGCTCTGCTCGACAATGCGTACGAAGCGCGGATCAGCCGCGGCGGACTTGCCGAACAGGTTGCGGAATTCGCCGACGGCATTGTTGAGCGCGGCACGCTGCTCGGTCCACAGCCGCTCGTCGTTCTGCCGTGCCAGATCATAACCGATGACGCCTGCGAGCGCGGTCGCGCCCATGGCCAGGAATGCGAGGAGTACGATCAATTGCGAGGCCGGCAGCACCCGTTGGCGCGAGTGTGGCGCATTGGCTAAGTCGCGCGCGCCGTTCGCGCGGGCGCGCCTCATCCACGCGAGCAGCGAGCGATCGGGCTTTACGCCGGTCGCTTGTGGTTTGACCTCGCCGTCCACCGGATTCCCCGCGCCACGCTGCGGCATTCGGGGCGCGACGCTAAGGATTTAGCGTTAACAGCGAGTCATGAAAGAAGGTGAATAAAACGTAACCAAATAACGTCTCGCTAGCGCAGTCCGAACCAACAGCGTGGCGAGGATCGCCACGGCATCGTCGGTTTCGAGTTCGCGCACGCCTTGCGCGACCTGATGCGGCGGCAGTGCTTCGAGGATCTCCTCGCGCACCGAGTTCGTCAACTTCGGTGAGCGCGCTGAAGTCAAGTTCGATGCCCAACAACTCGACCAAGCGAGGCCGCTTGTCGGTGTCGAGCGCCTCCAGTACGGCACCGAGATCGGATTCGTGCAGGTCGCCGACCAGGCCGCGCAAGGCTTCCGTGTTGGCGGCATCGATGGCGCGGCTGACCTGCCTGACGAAAGCAACGCGGATCGATCCGTCCTTCGTACGCAGTGGCGGCGCGTTTATTATTTGCTCAGTCATGCCGGTCTCGGTCATCGAATGCTAAAGCGCGCCGTTTGTATGCCGGGGCCCTGGGAATGGGCAACCGTTTAGCGCATAAACTCGCTCCATGACTCGCAGCTTTGCCATTGCCGCCCTCGTCGTCATAGTTCCCTTGGCCGCCCGCGCGGCGCCGTGCCCAGGCAATCCGGACGCGCTCGGCACCGAACGCGTGCTGACGGTCGATGCCGCCAGCACCCCGCGGGTCGGCCGCAAGAGTTTTCCGAGCACCCTGCCGCTCCAAGACAAGGAGTTGGTGCTCACCTTCGACGACGGCCCCTGGCCGACCACCACTCCGAAAGTTCTCGAGGCGCTCAAGCACGAATGCGTGCTGGCGACCTTCTTCCTGATCGGCCGCAACGTCGCGGCGTATCCTGAACTCGCGCGGCGCGAGCTGGCCGCGGGCCACAGTCTCGGCCATCACACGTTTTCGCATCCGCTGCTCAGCCGAATGGCGACCTCCAAGGCGGAAGCGGAGATCAACCGCGGCATCGCCGAAGACGAATTCGCCCTCTACGGCCGCCGCAGCACCGATCCGACCACGCCGTTCTTCCGCTTTCCCGGTTTCGCTTCGAACGGCGCGCTACTCGACTGGCTGCAGGGGCGCAACATCGTGGTGTTCGGCGCCGACGTCTGGGCGAGCGATTGGCTGCCGATGAGCCCGGCCGAGGAGCTGCAACTGATCCTCTCCCGGATCGACCGCATCGGCAGCGGTATCGTTTTGCTGCACGACATCAAGGCGCAGACCGCGGCGATGCTCCCGGCCTTTCTGCGCGAGCTCAAACGGCGCGGCTATCGTATTGTCCACGTCATTCCGGCCGGAAATGGCGGCAATCCTCATTAGAACCGGGGAGTTCTTGGCTTTCCGCGAGCGCAATTCTTGGGACAATTCTTGGCGATCCCTTAGGAAAGGCCGTGCAGACTGGATATATGGGCTGCCTTAGTCGGTTAATGCGCTGTTAATGTTGGGATTCGTATTTTTCAAAAGAGCGCGCCGTCCGGGGGTAGAAGGCGTGATCGTGGGGAGCTCGGAAACGCCATGCGTTTCGTCGCTGGAATTTGCCTATTGCTGGTCGCGGGCGCTGGCCCGGCCCTGGCGGCGGATGCCTGCCCCGGCCATCCCGACGCGCTCGGCACATCCCGTGTGCTCACCATCAGCCCGGGCGAATTCAGCGAGATCGGCAGGATCCAGTACAAGCAGACGCTGCCGCTCAACGACCATGAGGTCGTACTCACTTTCGACGATGGGCCTATCCCACCCTACTCCACCATCATCCTCGACACGCTGGACGCGCAATGCGTCAAGGCGACCTATTTTATGGTCGGCGAAATGGCGCATGCTTATCCCTCCATCGCGCGGCGCATTTACAATGCCGGCCACACTATCGGTACGCATACGCAGCACCATCCGTTCGCCATGCAGCGTCTGTCGATGCAGCGGGTCGAAAGCGAAGTTGATGATGGCATCGCATCGGTCGACGCCGCGCTCGGCGATCCGAAAGCGGTGGCGCCGTTCTTCCGCATCCCTGGCCTGGGCCGCACCAATGCGATCGAGCACTTCCTCGAGAGCAAATCGCTGGTGACCTGGAGCGCCGACATCGACACGGACGACTGGTGGCGCGGCACCACCCCGAGTCAGCTCGTCAAACGCGCCATGCGCAGGCTGAATGAAAAAGGCCGGGGCATCCTGCTGATGCACGACATCCATCCCGCCACCGCGATGGCCTTGCCGACGCTGCTCAAGGAACTCAAGGACCAAGGCTATCACGTGGTGCAAGTGGTGCCGACCGGCGAGCGGCCGGCGGTGTTGCCGGAATTGGTGGCCTCGCCAGCCGAGAACAAGGGCAACTGGCCGCGCGTGCTGAAAGTCAGCGCCGCCGCCGTCACCGACGGCACCAAACCGACGCTGCGCCACCCTGTCAAAAAGGCGCAGGCCGGCAAGCACCGCCCGGCGGCGGTCGCGACCGCACGCGCGCCGGCGTCCGGTTACGCCGCTGAGCGCGACTGGCAGTTACACCAGTTCTAGGCTTCGTTTAGCCAGCACTGTCGCGTAGCAAGCCTTGACGGCTTGCGGCGCTTACGCGGCCGGCTTGCGCTTGAGCAGGAAGGCTTGCAGTGCCTCCTGCACCACCTCGCCGCGCTGATTGAGCACTTTGAGCTCGCGTTTCATGACGCCGCGCTCGGGGTTCGACGTCTCGCGCTTCTCCAGCACTTTGATGACCGCATGGATGGTGTCGCCCGGTTTCACCGGTTTGGTGAACTTCAGGCTGTCGAAGCCGAGAAAGGCGATCAGCGTGTCGTCATAGAGATGGAGCTGGAAGATGAGGCCGGCGGCAATCGCATAGACCAGCGGCCCGTGCACGATGCGGGTGCCGAACGGCGTCGTCTTGCAGTATTCCTCGTTGACGTGCAGCGGATTGTAGTCGCCGGACAAGCCGGCATAGATCACCATGTCGGCTTCGGTGACCGTGCGCGCCGGGCTTTCGAACTCCGCGCCGATCTCCCACTCTTCCCAATACAATCCTCGCATCGCACGGCTTCCTTGATCTGAGATTACAACGTCATTTGGGTTTTGCTTGGCCGACTGCGCCGCTCTTGCGCAGCGCCGCAATCTCGTCGGCAGGCAAATTCAACAGCGTTCGCAGGACGGCGTCGGTGTGCTCGTCCAGCATAGGCGCGGGACGCGAAATCGTGTTGCCCATGTCCGACATCTTGATCGGATTGCCCGGTAGCCGCACTTTGCCGACCTGCGGATGCTCGTATTCGACGATCATCTCGCGCTCGGCGACCGGCGGCTCGGCGAACGCGGCATCGATATTGTTGACCGGCGCCGACGGCACATCGGCTTCACGCAGCCGCTTGAGCCAAGCGGCGGCGGTCCTGGTGCGGAAGATTTCCTCCAGACGCGGTACCACTATTTTGCGGTTCTTCACTCGCGTCGCGTTGTCGGCATAGCGCGGATCGTCGGCCATCTCTGGGTGCTCAAGAACGGCACAGAGCTTCTTCCAGAAACCTTCCTGTCGCGTGGCCACCACGATGTAGCCGTCTGCCGTCGCGAAGGCTTGCCAGGGAACAGAATAATCGTGCGCCGAGCCCGGCGGCTTCGGCACCTCGCCGTTCGAAAGCCACATGGTGCCCATGTAGGTCATGAGGTGGAGCATGGTGTCGAACATCGAAATCTCGATGCGTCGACCCTTTCCGGTCCTTTCGCGGTCGAACAGCGCCGCCAGGATTCCCTTGCTCGAATAAATGCCGCCGCTGATATCGGCGAGCGGAATGCCGACGCGAACCGGCGGCCGTCCCGGCTCGCCCGTGACGGCCATGTGGCCGCTGATCGCTTGGATATTGAGGTCGAGCGCCGGAAGGTCTTTGTATTCGCCGGAACCACCAAATCCGGTCACCGAGCATTGGATGATGCGCGGATTGATCTTGCTATAGCGTTTCGTAGTCGATCTGCAGGCGTTCAAGCACACCGGGACGAAAATTGTCGAGCACAACGTCGGAGATTTTGACCAGATCGTAGAAGAGCGCGCGCCCCTCTTCCGATTTGAGGTTGACGACGACGCTCTGTTTGTTGCGATTGAAGGTGAGAAACAGCCCGCTCAGGCCCTTGTACGGCGCCACCGACGGAATGCGGCCGAGATCGCCTTCGGGTGTCTCGATCTTGATCACTTCGGCGCCGAGGTCGGACAATACCTGGCAGCCGTAGGTACCGGCGATGATTTGCCCGAGCTCCAGGATTCTGACGCCTTCGAGCGGATACGACATCGATCAGAGTCCCAGACTGCGGGCGATGATGTTGCGCTGGATCTCCGACGTACCGGCGCCGATGACGGCAAGCCGCGAATCGCGAAAGAAGCGCTGCATCGGATATTCCATGCAGTAGCCGTAACCACCGAGAACCTGCAGCCCGAGGTCGGAGACGGCCTTGTAGGTTTCGCCGGTATAGAGCTTGAGCACCGCGGCGTCGCTGCGCGTGGCCTGGCCTTGCGACAGCAGCCAGGCGAAGCGGTAGACCAGCGTGCGCGACACGTCGAGCATCACTTTCATGTCGGCGAGCTTGTGCGAGATGGCCTGGAACTGGCCGATCGGCCGGCCAAACTGTTTGCGGTTCTTCGCATAGTCGAGCGCATACTCGAACGCCGCCGATGCCGCGCCAGTGCGCGCGGCGGAAAGGCAAAGCCGTTCGTACCACAGATAGGAATCGACCGCCTCCCAGCCGTGATCGACTTTTCCGAGCACGGCCGACGGCGGCACCTTCACGCCGCTGTAGAAAACCTGCGTGGTACCGATGGCGCGCTGGCCGAGCGTCGCGATCTTGCGCACCTCGATGCCGGGCAGCTTGGTGTCGACGAGGAAATTGGTAATGCCCTGCTGCTTCTTCTCACCGGTCGACGTGCGGGTGATCAGCAGGCAGTAATCGCTGATGTCCATGCCGGAGGTGAAAACCTTCTGGCCATCGATGATGAAACCTTCGTCGGTCGCCGTCGCGCGCGTGGTGAGCGCCGCCGCATCGGAACCTGAGGCTGGCTCGGTCAAGCCGAAACAAAATGACAGTTCGCCACGCACAATCTTGGGCAAGAGGTCGCGCTTCTGCTCCGGCGTGCCATCGCGCAGCACGGCATAACCGCCGTAAGTCAGCGTGCGGAACAACCACATCGCGAGTTCTTCGAAGTGGCGGCCGGTTTCTTCCAGCAAGATAGCGAGATCGATGGCCGAGCCGCCGGTACCGCCATATTCCAGCGGGATTGGCAGGCCGAACCAACCGTGCTTGGCAAGCGCCTGGTAGGCTTCGCGCGGCGGGCGCGCCTCGTTATCGCAGCGCTCGGCGTAATCCGGCGGGCAGACGTCGTCGAGCAATTCCTTGACATGCGTCCGTAACGTGTCCTGATCCGGCGTGAAGGCAAAATCCATCGCGTCACCGAGGCGCGTCGAGACTGGCGAGTGCCAGCACACGCCGCGCGCGCTGCGCCATGGCGTAGTCGACCAGCTTGCCATCGACGGCAATGGCGGCAACGCCGGCCTTTTCGGCGGCGGCAAATTCGGCCGATATCTTCTTGTAGTAGGCGACCTCCGCCTCGGGCACGGCGTAAGCGGCTTTCACCGGCAGGATCTGTTTGGGATGGATGACGGTGCGGCCAATATAGCCGAGCCGCGCCGACAGCCGTAAATCGGCGCTCAGTCCTGTCTCGTCGTTGAGATCGGCGAACACGCCGTCAAGTGGAAAGACGCCACCACCGGCGGCGCGCGTGTCGAGCAGGACCTTGGAGCGCGCGTACAGCAATTCGGTGCCCTCGATCGACCACGAGCACCCGAGATCGCTCTGCAGGTCGCCGTCGCGCGCGCTGCCGAAGCAGGTCGCGCCGACGCGCGCCGACGCCTTGATCAGATTGAAGCAATTGTAGACCCCGAGCGCGTTTTCAATCTGCAAGATGATCGAAACGGCGCCAGTATTCATGCCACGCTGCGCTTCATGGCGTTCGAGCGCGGCAGCGCATTGCTGCACGTCCTCGACGTTTTCCGCCTTGGACAGCAGCACCGTGTCGAGGCCGGGCCGTGTTATGGCATCGAGATCGTCCAACAACAGGCCGGTGCCGGCCGCGTTCACGCGCACATAGATCGCCGGGTGGGATGCCATCGCCGCGGCGGCATCGATGGTCTTGGCGACCAGGCCGCGCGCCTCCTTCTTGGACGCGAGCGGCACTGAATCTTCCAGGTCGAGAATGACCGCGTCGGCACCGCTTTCCATCGCCTTGGTCATCACTCGTTCCTTGATCCCCGGAGCGAACAGCGCGGTGCGCACAGGCTGCATAACGACGATCTCCGTATTAACAGGAATGGCGTAGTCCGGCACCGAACGCCGGCCTCGGCTACTATGGACTAACTAGTTAGTTTATAGCATCATAATTGGATCACGCGCCGGTCGTCCCGTCAATTCCTGCGCCGCGACCATGGAGACAAGGCGTTGAAACGATCGAGCAAGCCGCGCAAGCGGGTGCGGCGCACAGCGGCACTTTCCAAGCAGCAGATTCTCAAGGCTGCGATCGCCGAATTCGCCCTCAAGGGGCTCGACGGCGCGCGCGTCGACGAGATTGCGTGGCGTTCGGGCATCAACAAGACCCTGCTCTACCACCACGTCGGCAATAAAGACCGTCTGTTTACGGCCGCGCTCGAGGCTACCTACCAGACCATCCGAGAGCGTCAGCGCGACTTCGTGGCGCGCCAGATGGATCCCGAGACCGGCGTGCGCCAACTCGTGCATCTCCTGATGTCGATCTGGGTCGAGCATCCCGAATACGGAAAATTACTGGCGAGCGAAAATTTCCACGGCGGCAAGCACGTGAAGCGCTCGAAACTCATCGGTGAAATGTATCAGCAACTGGTCGAGGCGCTGAACGACCTGTTGCACCGCGGCGTAGCGCGCGGAGTTTTCCGCCCCGGCATCGATCCAATCGATCTCTACATCTCGATCTCGAGTCTGTCCGCCTATTATGTCGCGCACCAACACACATTGAATGCCCTCTTCCATATCGACGTCATGCATCCGCGCCGGCTGGCGCAACGCGAGCGGCACATCGCCGATATGATTCTGCGCTTCGTCAAGCGCAAGCGGACGCCCGGCCGAACGCGGCGGAGCGGGACCTGCAATCGACGCATCCATGAGCAACAACAGGCGAGGAATAGTCCCATGAAAATCTGGTGGCAGAGCAGCACTCCGATCCACAGGCTGCACGATTACAGGAAGACGCTGACCGCGCATCTCGATGCCATCAAGCGCCCGGACACCGAGATCCACATCAACGGCGTCGACGACGGCTCCATGGATCTGCACTATAATGCGATCGTCGCCATGAACAGCTTCGCGCCCGGCGGCGTGCTCAACAAGATAATCCAAGCCGCCGAGAAAGGCTACGACGCCATCGCCATCGGCTGCTTCCTCGACCCCGCGATGCAGGAAGCCCGCGAAGTGGTGCCGGTCCCGGTGTTCGGTCTGGGCGAGACGTCGATGCTGACGGCCTGCATGTACGGCTACAAGTTCTCCGGCGTCGCCTTCCACGCCAAGCAGTCGCAATACTACGACCGCAAGGCGTTTGAATACGGCCTGTCCTCGCGTCACATCCCGTTCGGCGATCTCGGCATCGACTTCAACGAGGTGCAGAACGCGTTTACCGATCCGGGCCAGATGCGCGAGCGGTTCATCAGTAAATCGCGTCGCCTCGTGAAGCAGGGCGCGGAGGTGATCCTCGCCGCCTGCGCGACGGTCAATGCCATCATCCGCCGGGAGAATCTGAAGGAAGTCGACGGCGCGCTGATCCTCGACTGCAACGCCGTGCTGCTCAAGACGACGGAGGCCATGGCCGACCTCAGCCGCAGTATCGGCCTCGGCGCCAGCCAGCGCCTGCTCTACCAGCGCCCGCAGCAAGCCGCGTTAAAAGACTGGAAGCGAATCTACAATTTCCGCGCCGAGCCGCAGTTGAGCGCCTGATCGAGCAGCCAAAGAGCAATTTTTGGCCGCCATCGCGTAGCCTGTTTGGCCGCGCGGACGTCGACGTATGGCGGTGTCTGAGTAGGGGCGGCGGGCCAGACTTTTCATCTATTTGCTTCGGGAATTTTGTACGGTACCGCTCTGGACATTAGCGGCGGCGCGCCGACAATGTCGTCGCAACGGGGCGTGCATGAGTAGCGATGTCATCCTCGAAACCGAGGATCTCACAAAAGAATTTGCCGGATTTATCGCCGTCAACGGCGTCAGCCTGCGCGTCATGCGCCGGACCGTTCATGCCTTGATCGGTCCTAACGGCGCCGGCAAGACCACCTGCTTCAATATGCTGACCAAGTTCCTGTCGCCGACGCGCGGACGCATCGTTTTCAATGGTCACGATATTACCGCCATGCAGCCGGCTGATGTTGCACGGCTCGGATTGGTGCGGTCATTTCAGATCTCCGCCGTGTTCCCGCACATGACGGTGCTGCAAAATGTGCGCATCGCCCTGCAGCGCCTGCGCGGCAGCTCGCTGGATTTCTGGCGCTCGACCTCCGTACTCGACCAGTACAACGAGCGGGCGTTGGAACTGGTCGCCGATGTCGGCCTGTCCGAGTTTGCCGACTGGCTGGCGGTCGAACTGCCCTACGGCCGCAAGCGCGCGCTCGAGATCGCCACCACGCTGGCGCTCGATCCCGAAATGCTACTGCTCGACGAGCCGACCGCCGGCATGGGGCACGAGGACATCGACCGGATCGCGCAACTGATCAAGCGCGTCGCAGCCGACCGCACCGTGCTGATGGTCGAGCATAACCTGTCGGTGGTGGCCGATCTGTCCGACCACATTACGGTGCTCACGCGCGGCAGCGTGCTGGCTGAGGGCGACTACCGCACAGTGTCGAACAATCCGGAGGTGCGCGAGGCCTATATGGGAGTGGGCAATGCTTGACGTGCGCACTCCCCTGCTCGCGGTCAGGGACCTGCAGGCCTGGTACGGCGAATCGCACATCCTGCATGGCGTGAGTTTCGACGTGCATGAAAGCGAGGTGGTCACCCTGCTCGGCCGCAACGGCGCCGGCAAAACCACGACGCTGAAGTCGATCATGTCGATGGTCGGGCGGCGTCAAGGCTCGGTGCGCTTCGAGGGCCAGGAGCTGATTTCCCGCTCGTCTGAGCAGATAGCGCGCGCCGGCATCGCGCTCTGCCCGGAGGAGCGCGGCATCTTCGCAAGCCTCAACGTCGAGGAAAATCTGATGCTGCCGCCGGTGATCCGGCCGGGCGGACTGTCGCTCGAACGCATCTTCGACTTGTTCCCCAATCTCAAGGAGCGGCTCGGCGCCAGCCAGGGCACCAAGCTATCGGGCGGCGAGCAGCAGATGCTGGCCATCGGCCGCATCCTGCGCACCGGCGCGCGGCTACTGCTGCTCGACGAACCGACCGAGGGGCTGGCACCTGTCATCATCCAGCAGATCGGCAAGACGATCCGGGCACTGAAGGATCAAGGGTTCACTATTCTGCTGGTCGAACAGAACTTCCGTTTCGCGGCGACCGTCGCGGATCGCTACTACGTCATGGAAAACGGCCGGATCATCGATCAGTTCGCGACCGCCGATCTCGATGCCAATCTCGAGAAGCTGCACGACTATCTTGGAGTTTAACAAAGAGTGCCGCGAGGCACGAAAAGGAGGACTACGTCAATGAAACGAACAATAAGCTTCGCTGCGGTTGCCGTCATGCTGGCTTGCGGTGCGGCCAGCGCCCAACAAGTCAACGTCAAGATCGGCGTGCTGACCGACATGTCGAGCCTGTATTCCGACGTCGGCGGCCCCGGCTCTGTGGTCGCGGCCAAGCTCGCGATCGCCGATTTCACCAAGGCCAATCCGAACGTGAAGGTCGAATTGGTCAGCGGCGACCATCAGAACAAGCCGGACATCGGCTCGCAGATGGCCAACCAGTGGTACGACGTGCAGAAGGTCGACATGATCGTCGACGTGCCGAATTCCGGCGTCGCGCTCGCCGTCAGCCAGGTCACAGCGCAAAAGAATAAGGTGTTCCTGGTGTCCGGCGCCGGCGCGTCCGATCTCACCGGGCCGAAATGCAACGCCAACACCATCCATTGGACCTATGACACGTGGATGCTCGCTAACGGCACCGGCACGGCGGTGGTGAAGACCGGAGGCAACACGTGGTTTTTTCTGACTGCCGACTACGCATTCGGCCAGGCGCTCGAGCGCGACACCACCGCGGCAGTCGAAAGAGCCGGCGGCAAGGTGCTCGGGAATGTGCGCCACCCGCTCAACACGAACGACTTCTCGTCGTTCCTGTTGCAGGCGCAGGCGTCCAAGGCCAAGATCATCGGCCTGGCCAATGCCGGCGGCGACACGATCAACGCCATCAAGCAAGGCGCGGAGTTCGGCATCGTCAAGGGCGGGCAGAAATTCGCGGGCCTTTTGGTGTTCGTCAGCGACGTCAACGCGCTCGGGCTGCAGACGGCGCAGGGCCTGACGCTGACGGAAACCTGGTACTGGGACATGACCGACGCCAACCGCGCGTGGACCAAGCGCTGGCAGGCCGAGCGTAACGCGCCCGGCAAGTTCCCGACCATGGTGCAGGCCGGCGTCTACTCCGCAATCACGCACTATCTCAAGGCGGTCGTCGCGCTCAAAAGCGCCGCCGACGGCAAGGCGGTGGTGGCGGAAATGAAGAAGTTGCCGACCGACGATCCGCTGTTCGGCAAAGGTTCGATCCGCGCCGACGGCCGCAAGATCCACCCGGCCTACCTGTTCGAGGTCAAAGCGCCCGGCGATTCCAAGTATCCGGGCGACTTCTACAAGCTACTCGCCACCATCCCAGCCAACGAAGCATTCCGTCCACTCAAGGACGGCAACTGCCCGTTGGCGAGCAACTAAACGAAATCGGTTATCACCGGGCCGCCGCGCGTTTGCGCCATGCGACCCGGTGAGCCGGTTCGAATGCACATGTTAAGAGCCTTTCTCGCATGTTCGAAATTTTCGGCATCCCATCCTCGGCGCTGTTCGGCCAGCTTCTAATCGGGCTGATCAACGGCTCGTTCTATGCGCTATTGAGTCTGGGCCTGGCCGTGATCTTCGGCATGCTCAACATCATCAATTTCAGCCACGGCGCCCAATACATGATGGGCGCCTTCGCCGCCTATCTGCTGCTGAACTATTCCGGCCTCGGCTACTGGCCGGCGCTGATCGTCGCCCCGGTTCTGGTCGGCATCACCGGTATGATCATCGAGCGGCTGTTCCTGCGCTGGCTATATAAACTGGACCATCTCTACGGCCTGCTGTTGACCTTCGGCCTTGCGCTGATCATCGAGGGCGTAGCACGGAATTATTTCGGCTCCGCCGGCCTGCCCTATGTTCTGCCCGAGTCGCTGAGCGGCGGGCATAATCTCGGCTTCATGTTTCTGCCCAACTATCGCGCCTGGGTGATTGTGGCCTCGCTCATAATCTGCTTCGGCACGTGGTTCGTGGTCGAGCGGACACGGCTCGGCGCCTACCTGCGCGCGGCGACCGAGAACCCCGCCCTGGTGCGCGCCTTCGGCATCAATGTGCCGCGCATGATCACGCTGACCTACGGCTTCGGCGTCGCGCTCGCGGCTTTCGCCGGGGTGATGGCAGCGCCGATCTACAATGTCTCGCCGCAGATGGGCTCCGACCTGATCATCGTCGTGTTCGCCGTCGTGGTGATCGGCGGCATGGGCTCGATTCTCGGCGCCATTCTCACCGGATTCGGCCTCGGCGTGATCGAGGGCCTGACCAAGGTGTTCTTCCCCGAGGCGTCGAACACCGTGATCTTCGTCATCATGGCCATCGTACTGCTGGTCCGCCCGGCCGGCCTCTTCGGGCGGAGAGGCTGATGGCGCCCGCAACCACTCACTCGCAAGGCGCCGGTTCAGCGGCGCGCATGCCGAGCGAAACGATTGCCTTTGTCATCATGACCGTGGCGCTGATTGTAGCTCCGTTCTTCACCTACCCTCTGTTCCTGATGCAGGTGATGTGCTTCGCGCTGTTCGCCTGCGCTTTCAACCTGCTGATCGGCTATGTCGGTCTGTTGTCGTTCGGCCACGCGCTCTATTTCGGCTGGGCGAGCTACCTCGCGGCCTATGCCGCGAAGGCCTGGGGCTTCACGCCGGAACTGGCGATCCTGACCGGCACTGCGACCGCCGCCGTTGGCGGTTTCGTCGCCGGGTCGCTGGCGATCCGCCGCCAGGGCATCTATTTCGCCATGGTCACGCTGGCGCTGGCGCAGATGATGTATTTCTTCGCGCTGCAGGCGAAGTTCACCGGCGGCGAGGACGGCATCCAAGGCGTGCCTCGCGGCTACCTGTTCGGCCTCATCGACCTGCGCAACGAGGCGGCGATGTATGTCGTCGTCCTGGTCATTTTTCTCGCCGGGTTCCTGTTCATCTACCGTATCGTGCATTCGCCCTTCGGCGAGGTGCTCAAGGCGATCCGCGAAAACGAGCCCCGCGCGATATCGCTCGGCTACAAGACCGACCGCTACAAGCTCATCGCCTTCGTGCTATCGGCGACGCTCGCCGGGACCGCCGGCGCGACCAAGGCGATCGTGCTGCAGCTCGCCTCCCTCACCGACGTCAATTGGCCGATGTCGGGCGAGGTTGTGCTGATGACGCTGGTCGGCGGCCTCGGCACCATATTCGGCCCCGTGGCGGGGGCGTTCACCATCGTTGCGATGCAGAACTATCTGCAAATCGGCCAATGGGCGCTGGTGCTCCAAGGCGTGATTTTCGTCGCCTGCGTGCTGCTGTTCCGGCGCGGCATCATCGGCGAGATCGCCAGCCGGCTGCGCATCCCGCTTTGATTTAGCTGCGGCGCAATCGCTTGAGAAAATTAGGCAAGAAAAGCAGCGCCGCCAATATTCCAAGCGCGACCAAAGCAAAGCGGATATGTGGCGTTTCACCGGCGATGAGTTCGCGGCCGGCGTAGCCAATCCAAGTATATGCAATCGTCGACGGCGCCATGAATATTGCCGTTGCGAGAACGTATTGGTGGAACGGAATGCGTGTCAGCCCGAGCAGATAATTCATGACATTGTACGGAAAAACGGGAACGAGGCGTAGAAATGCAACGAATTTCCATCCCTCTGCATCCACATTGCGCATGACCTCCTGCAGTCGAGGTCCGGCGCGGCCTTCGACCCATTCACGGGCAAGATAGCGCGCGACCAGAAATGCCAACGCCGCACCGAGACATCCACCGGTGAAGTCGAGCAGGCTGCCAAAATAGGGACCGAACAGCGCACCGCCAGTCACGTCGAGTATGCTGCCCGGAACCATGCCGACGGTCGCGACCGTATAGAGCAACACGAAGGCGATCGGCGCCCAAATACCAAGACGCGCCACCCAAGTTTCCAACGCTTCCACGCTGCCGCTGCCGCGGAAATACCACGTCGATGCGGTTACGCCAGCGACGACAAGCAGGATTACGAGCGCAAAGAGCCAGCGTTTTGGATGTGCCATTGCCCGGCGGCCGGTGGAGGATTATTCGTTACGACGCTGCAAAAACGACCTGCCACGCCTCTCTAAGACATTGAAATGCCGGTATAAACATATTGGTGCGGCCAAGAGGACTCGAACCTCCACGGGTTGCCCCGCTAGCACCTCAAGCTAGTGCGTCTACCA
Organism: uncultured Alphaproteobacteria bacterium; assembly: GCA_963753455.1. Classification (GTDB taxonomy): domain Bacteria; phylum Pseudomonadota; class Alphaproteobacteria; order Rhizobiales; family Xanthobacteraceae; genus Pseudolabrys. The sequence goes on from CAVWDA010000008.1 coordinate 52,939, forward strand.
ATTCCGCCATGGCCGCGGGAGGGACGACGAAAAGTCTTGCAAAACCTCGTGTCCCGGCAAAGCGCGGTTGCTCTAACAAATAGGGTCCTAAGGGACAAGGGCCGCCAAGGCGCTTAGCGCATATCGGGCCGTCGCGGCACTAATTCTCCGACCTCTACCGCGATGCGGTTGCCGTTGACCACCACGGTACCCTTGGCGATCGGCAGGTCGTTGGCGAGAATGTTGACCGCGTCCTCTTCAGTCGACTCCAGTTCGATAATGGCGCCGCGGCCGAGCCGGAGTACCTGATGGACCGGCATGGTGGTGCTGCCGAGCACGACAGTAATTTCTACCGTTACCTTATCGAGTGTGGCCACTTGCTGATGCCCCATAGCGCCCAAGTTTACCGCGGGCGACCATCAGGTGACCATGGTATGGTGAATAGAACGTTAATAGGCCGGCCCGAGCAACAGAGGGGAGACATGGGACCTAAATCAGGAGTTTTTGGCATTTTTCTCCGCGTAGCAACCTTCGCCGGCGCCACGTGCACCCAAGCCGGCCCAGCTGTCTGCACCGGTGGCAAGGTACCAAGCTGACGCAAGAGGAATGTCTGCAATTCGGCTCTTCCCTCCAGCAAGCCCTACGCTATCTGGATGAGTCTACAATCACTTCTGAGGTTCACAATGGCCGCCGGATTTCGTAGCGATATCGATGTCTTGCAACCGCCTGCCAGGACGGCGCCGGTCGACTGGCGCTTGAGCGATTCGTTTGTGCCCTACGAGCAGGCCGTCGCCACCATGCAGGCGCGCGCGGCGGCAATCGCCGCCGGGCAGGAACCGGAACTGGTCTGGCTTTTGGAGCACCCTCCGCTTTACACTGCTGGTACGAGCGCGAAATCCAAACAGCTGATCGAAGCGCGTTTTCCAGTGTTCGAGAGTGGCCGCGGCGGGCAAATGACCTATCACGGGCCGGGTCAGCGCGTGGTCTATGTGATGGTCAATCTGCGCCGGCGTGGACCGGACGTGCGCCGCTTCGTCGCCACCCTGGAAGAATGGATCATCCGCACGCTTGCCGCCTTCAACGTGCGCGGCGAGCGCCGCGAGGATCGCATCGGCGTCTGGGTGCGCCGGCCGGAAAAAGGCGAAGGCTACGAAGACAAGATCGCCGCCATCGGCATCCGCGTGACGCAATGGGTGACGCTGCACGGCATGGCGCTCAATGTTGATCCGGATTTATCGCATTTCGCCGGCATCGTGCCGTGCGGGGTGAGCGACCAGCGCTACGGCATCACCAGCCTCGCCGATCTCGGCATTCCGGTGTCGATGGCGGAAGTTGACATGATGCTGCGGCGGGAATTCGAGACGCTGTTCGGGGCAGCCGATTACACGGTTGGCAGCATCGAGAAGAGATCGCCAGGCGCGCGCATCTTGAGCTCGTCCTCACTGCCTTCGCGCTGATCGAGAACATCGACGCGAGCGGAATGCGGCCCGCGCCGGCATGCCTCGATAACGGCGTCCACTTTTTCTTGCGCACCAGCGAAGACTGCCTCAACGCTGTCGTCGCGCCGATTACGCACCCAGCCTTCGATGCCGCGCCGCAGCGCCTCGTGCTCGACAAAAGCGCGGTAACCGACGCCCTGCACGCGGCCGCGCACAAGCACGTGACGGACGACATTCATGCGAGTTCCCCAGCGTCGATGACGCGCGTGCCGGTGAAGCGCGTGACTGACCAGCGCTCGATCGAACGGATATACCGCTCCGGTAGCTTCCAGCCGCGCGCGGCTACTGTGATCATCTCGACGTAGCCTGGCTTTGGCCGCCCGGACGCTCTACGGCGCAGCAGATAGATCATAGCGCGGACGCAGTTACCGCCGGCGCGCACTGGCAGATGGCGCACGTCATAAAAGCCTTGGTGTAGCAGCTCGTAGGCATGTAGCGCCGCGATGTCCCGCGGCGTGAGCCGCCACAGCACGCCGTGCACGCACTCGCCCCTACAAGGCTTCACGGAGCCCCAGCCGTCGACGCCGATGAAGAATTTATAACCATCGAGCGTGGCTGGTCCGACGGCGTGCGCATTCGGACAACGCCGCCGCATGGCCTGGCGTTGCATGTTGGAGCCGTAGGCAAAGTAGAGGGTCATGGGGTTTAGAAAATAAGGCGCGAGCCGCCGCGCACAAGCCTACGCAAACTCCAAAATCACCGCATCGACCGCCAAGCTATCGCCCGGCTTAGCGTTAATCTTTTTCACCGTGCCGTCGATCTCGGCGCGCAGCACGTTCTCCATCTTCATCGCCTCGACCACCGCGACGGTCTCACCGGCCTTGACCTCCTGGCCTTCCTTGACCGCGATGGAGACGACCAGCCCCGGCATCGGGCAGAGCACCTGCTTGCCGGTGTCGGCGACCTTCTTCGGCGGCATCAGCCGCGCATAGCCGGCCTCGCTTTCGGTGTAGACGAAGGCCTTAGCTTCAACGCCGCGGTAGGCGAGCGCGAAGCCGTTTGGAACGGTGCGCACCTGCACCGCAACCGGCTCGCTGTTGATGGTGCCCGTCCACAGCGGGTCGCCGGGCTTCCAGTCCGATTGCAGATGGCGGCGGGCATCCTTGCCCTTGCCCGGGAAGCGCACCTCGATGGTGCCGTTCTCGCGTTTCACTTCCAGTCGATATTCGGTTGCGCCGAGCCAGACCGCGCGTTGGCTTTCGCGCATCACCCGGTGACCGTCCATTTGGCCGGATATCTGCCGCTTGCGCTCGCCCAACACGTGGTCGACAGCGGCGGCGACGCTCGCCAGCACCTGCGCACGCTCGCCCTCTGGTGCATGCGGGTGAAAGCCGTCGGGGAATTCCTCGGCGATGAAGCCCGTGGAAAGCTTGCCGGCGCGCCAGCGCGGATGCGCCATCAGCGCCGAGAGAAACGGAATATTGTGGCGGATGCCGTCGATGACAAAGGCGTCGAGCGCGTCGGCCTGCGCCTCAATCGCCTCGGCGCGCGTGCCGGCGTGGGTGACCAGCTTGGCGATCATCGGATCGTAGTAGATCGAAATCTCGCCGCCCTCGTAGACGCCGGTATCGTTGCGCAGCGTAACGCCGCTGACGCTGCGCTCCTCGGGCGGGCGGTAGCGCGTGAGGCGGCCGGTGGAGGGCAGAAATTTGCGGTAGGGGTCTTCGGCGTAAACGCGACTCTCGACTGCCCAGCCGTTGAGCTTCACGTCGCTCTGCTTCAACGACAATTTTTCGCCGGCAGCGCTTCGGATCATCTGCTCGACCAGATCGATGCCGGTGATCAGCTCGGTCACCGGATGCTCGACCTGCAGCCGCGTGTTCATCTCGAGGAAATAGAAGCTTTTGTCCTGACCGGCGACGAATTCCACAGTGCCCGCGCTGTCGTAGCCGACCGCCTTCGCCAGTGCGACCGCTTGCTCGCCCATTTTCTTGCGGGTGGCGGTGTCGAGCAGCGGGCTCGGCGCTTCCTCGATTACTTTCTGATTGCGGCGCTGGATCGAGCATTCGCGCTCGCCGAGATAGATGACGTGCCCGTGCTTGTCGCCCAGCACCTGGATCTCGATGTGGCGCGGATCGGTGATGAATTTTTCGATGAACATGCGGTCGTCGCCGAACGAGGACTTGGCCTCCGACTTCGAGCGCGCGAAACCTTCCGCCACCTCGGCCTTGGAATAGGCGATGCGCATGCCCTTGCCGCCGCCGCCGGCAGACGCCTTGATCATCACCGGGTAGCCGATGTCGTCGGCGATCTTCATCGCCTCGACCTCGTCGGCTATGACGCCGAGATGGCCGGGCACGGTCGACACCTTGGCGGCGGCCGCGGCCTTCTTCAACTCGATCTTGTCGCCCATGGCAGCAATGGCCTTAGGGTTCGGGCCGATGAATACGATACCGGCAGCTTCCAGCGCCCTGGGGAAAGCCTCGCGCTCGGACAGAAAGCCGTAGCCAGGATGCACCGCCTCGGCACCCGACACCTTGCAGGCTTTCAAAATCTTGTCGATCAGCAGGTAACTCTTCGCCGCCTCGGGCGGACCGATGGCCACAGCAGTATCGGCCATCTCGACATGTAGAGCGTCCTTGTCGGCCTCCGAATAGACCGCAACCGTCTCGATCCCCATGCGACGGGCGGTCTTAATAATCCGGCAGGCGATTTCGCCGCGATTGGCGATCAGGATGCGCTTGAACATGCCGCGTCAGGGCCCCAAAAACCGGCCCTTTGGCTTTGCGGCGTAGCACCGAAAAAGTCAATGACGCGAAGGCGTCTCGTCTAGAACGTCAGCGCTCCGGTCAGGTCGCCCATGGGCGGCTGGCCGTTCGCCTTGAGCGCCGCGTCACGCACAGCAAGGCCCGGCAGCACCGGCAGATCGAAGCGCCTCGTGATGAAGCGCAGGATCGAGGTAGTATCGTATTGGGTGTGATCGACGAAGCCCTTCTTGGCAAAGGGCGAAACGATCAGCGTCGGAATACGCGAGCCCGGGCCCCAGCGGTCGGCTTTTGGCGGCGCCACGTGGTCCCAGAAGCCGCCGTTTTCGTCGTAGGTGACGATCACCAGCATATGCGCCCATTGCGGGCTCTTCTGCAGATGCGCGATCACATCGGCAATGTGATTGTCGCCGTCCAGCACATCGGCATAGCCGGCGTGCTCGTTGAGATTGCCTTGCGGCTTGTAGAAGGTGACCTGCGGCAGCTTGCCGGCGTTGATCGCCTTGATGAATTCGGCGCCGTTCATGCCGCCGTCTATGAGATGTTCGGCGCGCATCGCGGTACCAGGCGCCAAATTGGCGAAATAGTTGAACGGCTGGTGATGGAACTGGAAGTTCGGCACCGGCACGCCGCGCCCGCCATTGAGTGCATCCTGCCAGGCGCCGGCGTACCAGGCCCACGACACGCCTTTGGCGCTCAAGAGATCGCCGATAGTCTTGTCATGCTGCGGCGGCAGCGTGGTCGCCACTTTCGGATCGGCATAGGCCGCATCGCCGTCTTTCGCCGGCTTGTTCTTGCTCGGTTGGTAGGGCGGCTGCATGGTGTTGACGGCGAAGAAATCGGGCGTGATGTCGCCGTCCTCGACGAATTTCGGAATGCCGTCCATGGCCGACTTCGGCGAATTGACAGCAAGCGTCAGTGTCACCTTGTCAGGTTCGACAACCGCGATGTGGCCCTTGGCCGGGCTCTTGTCGGCATCGGGATAGACCGGCGTGCAGGCGCAGACCAGCCAGAAATGGTTGAGGAACGAGCCGCCGAAGGCGCCCATGAAGAAATTGTCGGCGAGCGTGTACTGCTTGGCGATGCGCCACAGTGGCAGCTTGCTGCCGTCATAGTGGCCCATCACCAGCGAGCCGGAATCCGCGTAAGCCACGAAGCGGTCGTTCTTGCCGCCGTCGATCTGCATCTGGTTCTGGTAGAAGCGATGCCAGAGATCGTGGGTAACGACGCCAAGCGACGTCTTGAAGCCGTTTGGATCGTCGATGGCGAACGGCTTGTTGGGCAGATGCTCTGTTTGGGCTTGCGTCACCGGCGGCGTAACGCCCTTGGCAGTAAGGCCGTCCCAGACCGGCGGCAATTCCTTGAACACGGTGCCGTCGCGGTCCACCTGCATCAAATTCTCAGGCGTCGCGTTTTGCAAGCCGTTGGCGCCCGGGAAATGCCCGTACAAATTGTCGAAGCTGCGGTTCTCCGCGTAGATAACCACCACGGTGTCGATCGCCTTGATGCCTTGAGCGCGCACCTCAAGCACGGGGAACGACCATCCGGCAACCAATACCGCGAGGAATGCGATGGACTTTTTCATGAGGGCTCCATAGGGACTGCGGGGCGAAGGCCTTAGCGGCTTAAGCGGCTTACGAGTTTTGCCGGCGCGATCCTATTCTTGTTTTCATGTCAGTTACATGAAGGCAAAGGGGATATTGTCAGAATCCTGTCATGGGACCTCTGCACGTTGCTACCGCCGAAGAACGAGACACATAAACTGCACATAACCGGGAAACGGCCCATGAACTACGATGTCATCCGGCGTGCGCTGTTCGGAATGTCGATCTTCGCTGCCCTCGGCATTTCCGACGCGGCTGCCCAGACGAATGCTCCCGGCCTCACCCGCCCGCAGGCTTATGCGCGCGCGGCCGCCTTGCAGGCGCTCGGTCGCCGCCTGTTCTTCGACCCCTCGCTCTCCGCCTCCGGCCAAATGGCTTGCGCCACCTGCCACGATCCAAAACACGCGCTCGGGCCGCCCAACGCGCTCGCCGTCCAACTCGGCGGCAAGGACCTGCATCAGCCCGGTCTGCGCGCCGTGCCCTCGCTCAAATACCTGCAAGCTGTGCCGCAATTCACCGAGCATTTCTTCGAATCGGACGACGAAGGCGACGAAAGCGTCGACAACGGCCCGACCGGCGGCTTGACCTGGGACGGCCGCGTCGACCGCCGCCGCGACCAGGCACGCGTGCCGTTGCTGTCGCCGTTCGAAATGGCCAATGGCGGCCCTGCCGACGTGGTCGCGCACGTGCAGCAGGCGAGCTATGCCGGCGAGCTATGCGAAATTTTCGGAGCCGATATTTTCCACGACACCAACAAGACCTTCGCCGCGATATCGGAATCGCTGGCGGCTTATCAGCAGGACTACACCGCGTTTTATCCCTACGATAGCAAATACGACGCTTATCTGGCCGGCCGCGCCCAGCTCACGCCACAGGAAGCACGCGGGCTTGCATTGTTCAACGATCCGGCCAAGGGCAATTGCGGCAATTGCCATCGCAGCCAACGCGGGAATGACGGCACCCCGCCGCAGTTCACGGACTATGGTCTGATCGCCCTCGGGCTGCCGCGCAACCGCGCCATTTCCGCCAATGCCGACCCGACATTCTACGATCTTGGGGCCTGCGGGCCGCTGCGCACCGATCTCGCCGGACACCCGGAATATTGCGGCTTGTTCCGCACGCCGAGCTTACGCAACGTGGCGCTGCGTAAGACATTCTATCACAACGGTGCGGACCACGACCTGCACAAGGCCATCGCGTTCTACGTCGAGCGCGATACGGCGCCGGAAAAATGGTATCCGCGCGATGCTAGCGGACGCGTGATGAAATTCGACGACCTGCCCGTGCAATATCAGGTCAACGTCAATCAGGAGCCGCCGTTCGGCGGCAAGCCGGGCGACAAGCCGGCGCTGTCGGCCGCAGAAATCGACGACATCGTCGCATTCCTCGCGACACTGACCGACGGCTACGACCGGGTGCCGTGAGCGGAAAGTTTTACTGCTGAAATGGCGCGATGGATACGCCTTGTTCTGCCTCGCGCGGGCAATGCGGCGGCTGGATACTCTTTTCCCTCTGCCCTATTTCGTTTGGTCGCGGACGCTTATATTAAGCATCCGAACATACAGTCAGCCCGTATTTGGAGACTTATCATGACATTGGCAATTGGCGACACCGCCCCGGATTTCGAGGCGGAGACCACCGAAGGAAAAATCCGTTTTCACGAATGGCTGGGCAATTCCTGGGGCCTTTTGTTCTCGCACCCGAAGGATTTCACGCCGGTCTGCACCACCGAACTCGGCACCATGGCCCGGCTCAAGCCGGAATTCGACAAGCGCAACACCAAAATTATCGGCCTGTCGGTCGATCCGGTCGAAAATCACACGAAGTGGGCGGTCGACATCAAGGACGTGGTCGGCTTTGCGCCGAACTATCCGATGATCGGCGACACCGAACTGAAGATTTCCAAGGCCTACGGCATGCTGCCGGCGTCAACCTCCGGCACTTCGGAAGGCCGCACCCCGGCCGATAATCAAACCGTGCGCAACGTCTTCATCATTGGGCCAGACAAGAAGATCAAGCTGATCCTGGTCTATCCAATGAGCACCGGGCGTAATTTCGACGAGGTGCTGCGCGTGCTCAACTCGCTACAGCTGAACGCAAAACACCGCGTCGCCACGCCGGCGAACTGGAAACAGGGCGAGGACGTCATCCTCTCCAGTGCGATCAGCAACGAAGAAGCCAAACAGCTCTACCCGCAAGGCTACAAGACGGTAAAGCCCTATCTTCGCGTCGTGCCGCAGCCGAAGTGACAGACGCCACCTCGCCGCGTTATAATTGATCGAACAAGGGTGCGGGTCGCGTTTCCCGCGCCCTTTTCATGTTCGGCCCGGAGCCATTGCGATGAACGACGTTAATGCCCCGGCTATGACGCAGCCGGCTTTCGCTCAATTCCTCGGCATCAAGATCACCGAGGTGACGCGCGAGCGCGTCAAAGCGGAGCTTCCCGCCCGCGACGACCTCAACAACCGCCACGGCATCATGCACGGCGGCGCTATCATGGCGCTCGCCGACAATCTCGGCGGCACCGCGACGACTGCCAACCTAAAGCCCGGCCAACGCACCGCAACGATCGAGAGCAAGACCAATTTCTTCGCCTCGATCCCCATCGGCGATACGGCTTACGCCGAATGCACGCCTCTTCATCGCGGCCGCATCACAATGGTTTGGCAAACCCGCATCACGCGCGGCGACGGCAAGCTGTGCGCGCTGGTGACGCAGACGCAAATCGTCATCGATCCGGAAAAATAGCCGCAGCGATCAGCGGTCGAACACCACGACCCCGCGCAGGTTCTTTCCGGCCTCGAGATCGGCGTAGCCGCGATCGATTTCGTCAAGGCGGTAGGTCTGCGTGATGAGCTTGCGTAGATTGAGCGTGCCTTGTCGGTAGAGCGCCAGAAGCTCGGGAATTTGCAGGCGCGGGCTGGCGAAGCCGTACACCGCGCCCATGATCGCCTTCTGGGTCACGAATAATTCCAGCGGCGGAATCTTGATCTCAGTGACCGTGTCGGGCGTGAGCGCGGTGACCACCACGTTGCCGGCCTTGGCGGTGGCGCGGAAGGCGGGCAGCAATGTCGCCGGCGGATCGATGCAGACAAAGGCATGATTGACACCGACGCCGTCGGTGAGCTCCAGCACCGCACGCGTAAGCGCCTCGCCCTGCGCATCGACGACCTCGGTCGCGCCGAACTCGCGCGCCCACTCGAGCTTTAACGGCACGATATCGGCAGCAATGATCTGCGCCGCGCCGCACAGACGCGCGCCCTGCACCACATTCATCCCGTCGCCACCACAGCCCACAACCAGCACGCTGTCGCCCGGCCGCACCTTGGCGCGATGCCGCGCGGCGCCGACGCCAGCCGGCACGCCACAGGCGACCAGGCTTGCGAGATCGAGCGGAATGTCCTTGTCGATGACCAGGACCGAGGCCTGATCGACTACGGTGCGCTCGGCGAAAGCGCCGATCATGCAGAAGGCGCCGACGTCGGCGTCAGCGCGGTCGCGCCGGCGATAGCTTCCGTCGAGTTGCTTGCCCTGGGTGATGCGCGGTCCTTCGGCGCAAAGATGATGCAAGCCACGGCGGCACCATTGGCAAACGCCGCAGGCAGGAATGAACGTGAGCACGACGTGATCACCGCGTTTGATCGAAGCGACCTCGGCGCCGATATCTTCCACCACACCGGCCGCCTCATGGCCGAGTACCATCGGCCGCATCGCCACCCGGCGCTCGCCGCGCATTACGTGATAATCCGTACGGCACAAGCCGACTGCAGCGACGCGCACCAGCACCTCGGTCGGCTTGGGCGAATCGAGGGCAATTCGCTCGATCGACAGCGGCGCGCCGACGTCCCGGAACACGGCAGCCAAGCTGTCCATTGGACTAACCTTCCGCGGCGACCGAGGCCGCCGCATTGGCCGTCGCCCGCCGCCGCGCCGCACCGCGATTGGCCAGCACGACGCCGACCGCGCACACCACCATGCCGGCGATCGAGATCGCGTCGAGCTTTTCGTCGAACAAGAGGAAGGCGAACAAGGCCGTTACCGCCGGCACCAGATAGAACAAGCTGGCAAAGCCGGTCGCCGCCGATCGGCGGATCAGCCAGTACATCAGCCCGACCGCGGCAATCGACAGCACCAGAGCCAGCCAGGCCGTGGCGAAAATGAGTTCGCCGCTCCAGTGGATGACGCGCGTCTCGAAGGCGAAGGCGGCCAGGCCGAACAGCGCCAGCGCGCCGGCATATTGCACCGTGTTGCCGGCGCGCCAGTCGATGCGGCCGCAATAGCGCTTCTGATAAAGCGTGCCGAGCGTGATGCCGATCAGCGAGCTGAAGCTCGCGATCCAGCCCAGCGGCGAACCGGCGAGCACGATACTGCGGTCGTGCAGCACCAAGAGCACGCCGATCAGACCGAGCACCAAGCCGAGCCATTGCAGGCGCGTCACCCGCTCGCCCATAAAGCGGTTGGCGATGGTCGAGGTCAGGATCGGCTGGAGACCGGGGATCAGCGCCGAAATGCCCGCGGGCACACCCTGGCTTATGGCAGTGAACACGCCGCCGAGATAGAGCCCATGCACCAGCGCGCCGGCGACCAAGCTATGGCCGATCTCAGGGCCTTGCGGCCATGGCGCCCGCACAGTGATCGCGATCGCGCCCATGATCAGCACGACGAACACCATGCGCACCGCCAAAAACGTCATCGGTTCGATATAGGGCAACCCAAAGCGCGCGCCGATGAAGCCAGTACTCCACAACAGCACGAACAACATCGGCGCGAAGACGATTGCCAGTCGGGTTAGGCGCATTCTGAGCTCATCGCCGTCGCGATTGTCGCTTGGGCATTGATGACGGGACGGCCTCTATAGCATCTTACCCGAGCGCCGATAAAGTCATGAAACAATAACCGCAAGACAGCGCCGTTTCGCGCTGCCGGCCACACGATGAACCGGTCAGGAGTTAGCGCACCGTGATGGTGATCGGCTTCGACATCACCGGCGGCACGTGCGGAATGTGCGACCAGTCGCCGAGCACAAGCTGTAGCGTGTGCTTGCCCTTAGGCAGCGTGAGCATGACCTCGGTCTGCCCACCGCCGAAATGTCTGTGTGTGTCGTCGGCCGGAATGGCACTTTTCAACTGCTCGGCGGTCAACGTGGTGTCGATGAGCAGATGATGATGCCCGGTGTTCGGCTTCTCGACGCCGGCACCACACCCATGCCGGTAAGACCGAATTGCACCAAGAACGAGCTTTTCACCTTGGCGCCGTCCTTCAAATTGATGAAGTAAACCTTGGCGCCCGTCGGCGATGGCGTTTGCGCCGAGGCGCCGGTCAAACCTGCGATGGCAAATGCACTCAACAAAACGAGCGTCGTTCTGAGCATTGCGATCGTTGTGTCCTCCCGGAAAAGACGAACTTGGATCGCGCGGTCATGATGTTTTTAGTGGCGCGGAACGCTGCGCGATCGCGCCCTCACCGCGTAGCACGAAAACCCTGCGCGTTATTGTCTATTCCCACCGCGCGGCGCTGTTTTCTGTTCGACACCGCTACGTTCCGTTCCAAAGCGCGCGCGAACCGCACGAAATGCCGCTTGCCGGAGATCAGCCGACGACGGCCGAGAGCCCGAAACCGACTGTGGCGCTGACGACCGCCTCGATCGCCTGGAACTGTACGCCACTCAAGATATGACTGACATAAGGAAACAGCATGTGGCCGGCCGGCAACATCACCGCCGCCACCAGCCCCACACAGATCAGCCTCGATATCACCGTTCTGTCAAAAATCATGCGTTTCCCCCTGCGCGCCCCCCCGCGCGTTTTTTGTATCTTGTCACGGACGGCCTTGGCTCGGCAATCAGCTTTGGTACCCAGCGTCAATCGGGACCCGGTAGCCGTTGGCCAGCCGGTTGGTCTCATTGGCCATGCCGGTAACCGCCATCAACTCGCCAAACATGGCCTCGGTCATGCCGGCCTTGCGGGCGGCGGCGGTGTGGCTGGCGATACAATAGGCGCAGCCATTGGTGACGCTGACCGCGAGATAGATCATCTCCTTGGTGAGCGGATCGAGCGCGCCCGGCGCCATGATCTCCTTGATGCTTTCCCAAGTACGTTTGAGCGCTGCCGGATCGCGCGCCAGGTATTTCCAGAAATTGTTCACATCCGGCACGTTGCGGCTCTGCTTGATGTCGTCATAGACCGCTCGCACTTGCGGCGAGGCGTCGGCATATTCGATGGGCGCGGGCGTGGCCATGGGCTCTCCTGAATGGGCTTTCCTGAACGGATTTTCGATCGTTGCGCATTATAAAACCGCTGCAGCTGTCCGTGACATGATTTTCACCTCTATCCGGCCACCGACCCCACGAATTCGTGACTTTGGTTGTGGGAATTGTGACCGCAGCAACATCGGCGCCTTTGCTAGGAGGGGACAAGGCATTTGCAATCGGAGGTCCCATGTTCAATCGACGTCTTTTCATCGGCGCCCTGGCGCTCGGCGCAACGCTCGCCCTCAGCCCGCTCGCCTCGGCCATGGCGCCGGAGACCTACAATCAGCAGGCCTTCGCGTCGGCGCAGGCCGCTGGCAAGCCGATCCTGCTGCACATCACCGCGCCCTGGTGCCCGACCTGCAAGGCGCAGAAGCCGATATTGTCGAAGCTCGAGGGCGAGGCCAAATTCAATAATCTCGTCACCTACAACATCGATTTCGACACCAGCAAGGACCTGCTGCGTAAGCTGCACGTGGCCCAGCAGAGCACGCTAATCGTATATAAGGGCAAGCAGGAAGTCGGCCGTTCGACCGGCGACACCAACCCAGCCTCGATCGAGGCGCTGCTCGGCAAGGCGCTCTGAGCCGATATGAGCGCCCTTGCCCTTGCGCTCCTGGCGGGCGTCCTGTCGACACTGTCGCCGTGCGTACTGCCACTGTTGCCAATCGTGCTGGGCGCGGCGCTGACCGAACACCGCCACGGCCCGGTCGCGCTCGCGGCCGGCGTCGCGCTGTCCTACGTGGCGGTCGGTCTGTTCGTTGCCACCATCGGTTTTGCCGTCGGGCTCGATCAGGACATCTTCCGCAATGTGGCGGCGTTGCTGCTGATCGCCGTCGGCGCCGTGCTGCTGCTGCCGAGGCTGCAAGTCCAGTTGGCCGTGGCCGCAGGACCCTTCGGCAACTGGGCGCACACGCAAGCGGGAGGCATGTCGACGCGCGGGCTCTCCGGCCAGTTCGCGCTCGGGCTGTTGCTTGGCGCAGTCTGGAGCCCCTGCGTCGGGCCGACGCTCGGTGCGGCCTCGGTGCTGGCGGCACAAGGCAAGGATATCGGCCGCGTCGCGTTGACCATGATCGCCTTCGGTATCGGCGCGGCAGCGCCGCTGATCGCACTCGGTATGCTGTCGCGTGAGGCGCTGATGCGCTGGCGCGATCGCCTGCTCGAGGCCGGCAAGGGCGGCAAGTATTTGCTCGGCGGCTTGCTGCTTTCGGTCGGCGTCCTGATCATCAGCGGCCTCGACAAGAGACTGGAAGCCGTGATCGTGGACGCTTCGCCGGCGTGGCTCACCCACCTGACCACACAATTCTAGGGCATGTACTCATGAATTGGTGTCGGGGAAACAACGGCTAACCGATATCCATTTTAAGCGCAAAATTGCGGACACGCCTCGTTGCGGGGCGTACGTCCGCCTGGAAGCCGCAACACGTTGTTTCTTCGGCGGGGCAACGGTTTCAGCTAAACAAAAACAAATCTAGGCTATCGGAACGGCGGCGACTATTAGCCACCTCGCTGCTTTGCCGCCGCGATATATTCACGCATTTGATTTTTCATCTCCAGGATCATGGTTTCCAGCACATCGGCCTGACCCATCATCGTCCGCAGATTCCAACTTATTTCACCGAGATAGATGTCGGGGGTCTCTGCGCCGACAAACAACGCGGTGGTTTTTTCCGTCAACTTGTCCGAGGTCTTCATCGCTGTCCTGAAATGAGCGGCTTAAGACTTAAGAATGATGACCGGCCACAACTGCGAGAACAGTTTAGCCGCGGCCGGTCTGAAAGCTTAGAACGTTAAACTGAATTAAGATTTTCTGCGGCGATCTCTCATTGAGAACTCTACTTGGACCGCTCGCTTGACGAAGTCTTCCGACCGCAAGTCAGAGTGGATAGCCAACTAGATCGCCCGGAATCAGAATCGCAGGCTCATCTCTCGTAACCGTTCGGGTTCGGCAATTCGCTGTACGCGCGGATATCCGAAAGGTCCAAGGAGCGACCCATACCGTCTCTGGTAGTCTCGTCTGTCGAGGGCGTGATCGAGTTCACGCCGTCGTCCGCTCGACGTTGGGTGCACGGTTTAGAAATCGAGCTTGTCGCGGATCGCGGCGATGCCGGCCTTGGCGCAGGCCTCGTCATTGTCGCCGCCCGGCGCGCCAGACACGCCGATCGCGCCGACTAGCGTGCCCGCCGCCTCCACCATCACGCCGCCGGCGATGATCGTGGCATTCGGCAAATTGCGCACACCCGTCTGCGGCGAACCGGGCGCGGTCGCTGCGACCAGTTCGCCGGTGTTGGTGCGGAAGCTGACCGCAGTCCAGGCCTTGCCGGTCGCCGTCGGCACGGTGTGGGCACCGGCGAAGCGGTCGCGCAGCAGTACTTGCGTCACGCCGAAACGGTCCACCACCGCGACCGAAACCTGATAGCCCTGCTTCTGGCAATCGGCGAGTGCCGCGCGGGCGAGCGCTAGCGCCAGATCGATGGTCATCGATTTGAAGGTGACCAAGCCTTCCTCCGCGCGCACCGTCGTGGCTGTCAGCGACGCCAGCACCAAGGCTAGCCACAATTTTCGCATAGGACTCTCCCCTCATCTTACTGTCGGCGCCTCAGGACAGGCCTCCCCCGGCCGGGACCATCCGATCCTTTTCCCACGGCAGGAATTGTCAAGCCGCGCCAATTTTATGTGCAGGGATATAGGCCCGGCGGCGCTGCGGGACTACATTCATAGCAAGGGCACGACCTCTCCGGGGAGAAGCGTCCGTGGCGCAACTTTATGACCGCGCAGCCGGCGTTGTCCGCACGATTTACGACAGCCGCATCGCGACGCCGGCAACGCTCGACGCCGAGCATTATTTCCCTCACGCTAAAAGCTTCACCGATCGCTGGGCCGATATCCGCCGCGAGGCGCTCACCGTCGCCGGCACCCTCAGTAAGGTGCCGCGCTTTCACGACATCATGCCGGCGCAGGCGGAAATCTCGGCCAATGACGGGCGCGACTGGCGCATGTTCATCATGAAGGTCTACGGCGTGCCCATCGAGGACAACCTGCGGCGCTGTCCGACCGTCGCCGCGCTCCTGGACGAGGCGCCCGAGGTAATGTCGGCCACATTGTCGTTTCTGGCGCCCGGCAAGCATATCCCCGAGCACCGCGGCCCGTTCCGCGCCATTCTGCGCTTTCATCTGATGCTGTCGATGCCGCACGACGACCGCGGCATCCCCGCCTGTGTGATGAACATCGACGGCGTGCCCTATCTGCTCGGCGAGGGCGAAAGCCTGCTATGGGACGACACCTATCGGCACGAAGTGTGGAACCGCAGCGACCAGGTCCGCATCGCCCTGTTGCTTGACGTCTGGCGCCGGGACATGCCGCCGGACATTGCGCTGCTCTCGCGCGCGATCGTGCTCGGGACGCGAGCCGTCATCCGCATGGGCTACATGCCGGACGTGGGATAAAACTACCGCCGCTTGGTCATTGCCGGACTTGCTCCGGCGATCCATGATGGCCCACAAAGGCCGACCCAGCAATCAGGAGTATCCATGCCGAAGACGCCGGACTATTTCCGCGGCAAAACCGTCATCATCACCGGGGCCGGCAGCGGCATCGGGCGCGCCACCGCGTTGATCTTCGCACGCGAGGGCGCCAACGTAGTGTGCGCCGACATTAACGAGGCCGGCGTCGAGCAGACCGTCGAACAGGTCAATACCAGATACGGCAATGCCGGCGGGCAGACGCTGGCACTCACCATCGACGTGACCAAGCGCGCGGCGGTCGAGGACATGGTGCAGCTCGCGCTCGACGATTTCGGCAGCGTGCAGTTCCTGTTCAATTCGGCAGGCGCCGCGTTGCGCCGCTCCAAATTCCTCGACATAGACGACAACCTGTTCGACCGCACCTTCGACCTCAACGTGAAGGGCACCTTCTACGCCATGCAGGCGGTGCTGCCGCAGATGCTCGGCAACAATTTCGGCGTGATCGTCAACATGGGTAGTATGTCGTACCTGCGCGGCGGTCCCGGCGCCTCGGTGCATTACGCCTCGGCCAAGGGCGCGGTGGTGACCATGACCATGGGGGTTGCGCGCGAATTCGCCACCCGTGGCATCCGCGCCCTGTCGATCTCGCCGGGACCGGTGCAGACGCCGTTCCAGGATGCGGCGGCGACCTCGCCCGACCTGGTGCAGAAATTCCTCGACGACGTGCCGATGGGTCGCTTCGCCGCACCCGAAGAGATCGGTGAACTGGTGCTGTTCATGTGCTCGGACGCCTGCCAGTTCATGACCGCGAACACGGTCTATGTGAACGGCGGCGGCGGCTGGAGATAAACGATGACGACGTGGTGCCGCTTCAGCAAAGACCATGTGACCGGCTATGGCGTGATCGAAGGCGACCAGGTCATCGCCGTCGACGGCGTTCCTTGGGCCGAGCATAAGCACCGCGGTAGCGCCTACCCGCTCAAGAGCGTGAAATTATTGGTGCCGACCGTGCCGTCGACCTTCTTCTGCGTCGGCATCAACTACGCGGACCACATCCGCAGGATGGCGGCCAAGCGCAAGACCGAGCCGGTGTTTCCGGACAAGCCCGATATCGGCTACCGCGCCAACAACGCGCTGATCGCGCACCAGGAAGACATCGTCAAACCGGCCGACGCCGGCGAACAATTCCAGTACGAAGGCGAGCTGGTCGCGGTGTTCGGCAAGCGCTGCCGCAACGCCACCCGCGAGACCGCGCTCGATTACGTGTTCGGCTGGACCATCGGCAACGACGTCTCCGAGCGCAACTGGCAGAAGATCGACCGCACGCTGTGGCGCGCCAAGAACTCCGACTCCTTCAAGCCGATGGGGCCGTGGATCGTCACCGGCCTCGATCCCGACGACATGACTACCGTCATCCGCGTCAACGGCCGCGAAACCGACCGCTTCGCCACCAACAACATGATCTTCGACACCGCCACCTACATCGCCGAGGTGTCGAAATACTGCACCATCGAGCCGGGCGACGTGATGTGGATGGGCACCGACGGCGTGCCGGAGAACATCAAGCCCGGCGACACGGTGGAGATCGAGATCACCGGCATCGGCGTTTTGCGAAACAAGGTGGTGGCGGGGACCTGACGGCAAAATTAGCCGGGATAACTTTTCGTATTTTGCGCGCGCCGCGCGACAGCGCCTGCGCATCGGCGTAACCAAGCGGCACACACAATCCGAACGCCGGTGCCCCATGTCTTGCGCAATTTCCGACGACGACGTCGGCCGCCAAATCCTCGACGTTTTCATCCGCAATCGCATCCCGGTGAGCGGCGTGCTGCCGCGCAATTACTTTTTTACCGTGCGCGACGGCGATTTCCAGCGCGGGCTCAACAAGGCGGTGGCGAACGACTGGGTCGCCATCGACCAGCGCAACCGCTACCGCTATCAACTCACTGCGACCGGCTATGCCGCCGCGCGGACGGTCGAGGCGTCGGCAAACCCGGAATCCTGACAAGCGCCGGCGCCCGTGCTCATTAAGGCGCGCTTTGCCGCCCTTGCCGCTTACGACACCTGCTCACTACAGGTCGGTACCGGCCCCGACTGCTGCTGCGGCTCGCGCAAGGGGCCGGCGATGTCGGTGATCTTGGCGCCCGCCGCGCTCGCCTGGCCGGGCGCGACGGTGACGGTCACCGCCACGGTGCGGTCCGCCGACGGGTAGCGCACCGAGTATTGCAGGCCGTCACTGCCGGCAAAGCCGGCGCGGGGAAAATAGTACAGGCGCAGGCCGCGCACGATGCGCCCGACGGAATGCGGCACGGTGCCGGCGTACATGTAGCGCACGGTGACGTTTTCGACGCGCGCGCAGACCGCGCCGTGGCGCGGCGGCCGCGGCGGCTGGTCGAGCCGCACGGCGGGATAAGGAATGGCGGCGCAATCTTGGTCCCAGGCGGCGTGCTCGCGGATGAGAATGCGCTGCTCGGCCTCGCCGGTCTTGGCGATGCGTTCGGCGGCAGTTTGCGCCTGCGCCACCAGGCCGGCGCCGCCGACGGCGGCCGCGACGCCGAGAACGGCGCACACGAATGTCATGCGAGGCTGATCGAGACAACTGAGCATGCCGGCGCCCGCTCCGAGTTTGACCCGCAGGCTACCATGATTTCGCGCCGCCGCGCATCGCGCGCACGCCCCGCGCGGCTGCACAAATGATCGGCATTGTTGCGCTGCAATGCGGATGCTGCGGGCGCGCGGCTCCGCCTACCCTTCCCGCTCCTCGGCCAGCGTCACCACGTCGCGCGTGCGGGCGACGCCTTCCGGCCAAGTGCGGGAAAAGTCGGCGACCAGCTCCTTGAATTCGGCCGAGCCGAGCGCGGCATCGCACGCCCCCTTGTCGGCGAAGCGATAGACCGCATAGTGCACGCCCGGCTCCGTCTCGCTCCAGAACCGCCAGGCCTTGTCGCATTTGAAAATCCGGATCGCCCACGGCAGATGCTCGGCCGAATACCAACGGTCGAACTTCTCGCGCAGCTGCGGCGCAACGACGGCGCGGACGAGGAACAGCGTGGTGGGCACAGGCCTAGAGTCTTTTCTTCTTGTTGGCGGCCTTTTTCTTTTTCGTTTTCTTCGTCGCTTTCTTCGTCGTTTTCTTCTTGGCCGCTTTCTTTTTCGCCGCTTTCTTCACGGCCTTGCGCGCGGGTTTCTTCTTCGCCTTTTTCTTTGTTGGTTTCTTGGCCGGTTTCTTGGCCGGCTTCTTGGCCGGCGCCTCAACCGCAGCCGCGGCGGCCGTCTTGGGATGGTCGACGGCGATGCGCTCGATGATCCGGCCCTGGAACAGGACGTCGACCGCGTCATAGGCGTTGCCCGAGGTCGGCTGCAGATAGGCGGCCGGTCTGAGCATCATGACCTGGCCGCCGAGCCCGCCTTCGGATTCGATGGTCAGGTCGAGCAGCAGAATGCGCGGATTGAACCCCTGCGGTTGGCGGTAGGCCAGTTTGGGCACAAGGTTGGTCGCGGGGGTTTCGACCTCGCCCTTGACCTCGATGTGGTAGTGGTGGTCGGCGACGTCCGGCTGTTCGTTCGCCGTCCAATTGCGCGTGTACGGTGCGATCATGGGGCCCCCTCGGTTGAGCCAAAGAGGCACAAGTATAGGGGGTTGCGGCGGCCGGACGCCAGTGGGCTCATCACGCCTTCGCAGCGAGCCGCGCCGCCAGCTTGGCGTCGAGCTCCGGCAGCAGCACGATGCCGGTCTGATCGCTGCCGGAGGAATGCACCACGATCCAGGTGCAGGGCTTGCCGCTTTCGTTGCACGGCGCGTGCGGCACGCCGGCCGGGCAGAACACCTGCTCACCCGTGCGCACTAGCATGCGCCGCTCCAGGTCGTCGCCGTAATAGACCGAGCATTCGCCCGCGAGCATGTAGGCGATGGTCTCGATGCCGTCGTGATAATGCGCCTTGGCCTTGGCGCCGGGCGGCATCGGCATGATGTTCATGCAGACCTTTTCGGCGCCCACCGTCTCGGCCGAGGCGCCGGCGCCGTAGGTGATGCCCTGCTTGCCGACATAAGTCTGTCCCGGCGCGACGAGGCGCACGCGCCCGGTCGCTGACGTCGTCATGGTGAATTCTCCGCGTCTGGCCCCTGCGCATTATTCAATGGCGTGGAGGGCTGGGGCAAGAGCGGCCAAGGCCCTGCCCTGTCATTGTCGGACGCGCTCGGGCGCGCCATGATAACCGCTTAACGCAGGCGAATGACCCATGCGCCGCGCGCGCTTTCTCGCACTCGCCGCTCTGCCGCTGTTGGCCACACTGCTGGCGGCGCAACCGGGCATGGCCCAGTTCAATCCGTTCCAGTTGCTCGCGCCGCAGCCTGCGAAACCCGCGCCGGCAAAGCCCGCGCCGCAGGCCCGCCAGAAGAAACCCGCGCCCGCAGCCACGCCTGCCACGCCTGCCAAGCCCGTATCTGCGCCCGCGGCAGCGGCCGCGCAGAAGAAACCCGAAGCCAAGAAACTCGAAGCAAAGAAACCCGCGCCGCCGAAATACGAGCTTTCGGACTACTACAAAGTGTGGGACGTCACCGGCGAGACGACGCGCAAAGACATCGTGGCGCGCTTCCGCGAGCCGAAACAGCCCGCCGACCGCCGCGTCTCTTATTACTTCAAGGAGAATTTGGTTTTCTTCTTCAACAGCGACGACACCGTCGGCACCATGGTGGTCGGCAATTCGTTCGAGCCGATGCCGCCCAACAGCATCCCGCGCGACGTCCTCGACAAGGCCTTCATCGGCCGCACCCGCGACGACGTGCTCAAGGCGTTCGGGCCGGCGAACGCGGTGTTGTCCGACAACTACCGCTACCTGCCGAAGTCGGGCCCCTACAAGGTGCAGTTCCAGTGCTACGACGTCGAGCGCTACGTCTGCAAGCAGATGATGGTGCAGTTTTAGAACGGTAGGGCGCAAGCGCAAAGCGTATTGCGCCGCCTTCCTTGGAAAATGGCGGATGACGCTGCGCTAATCCGCCCTTGCTCCCGCCACCGTCATTGCCGGGCTTGACCCGGCAGTCCATGACAAGGCGCAGCGTCTGGTCTTACGTAAGACCTCCACTTGCGGAGCTTCATCATGGATGCCCGGGTCAAGCCCGGGCATGACAGTCACACCGGCAAATTATCGTGCTTTCTGGCCGGCATCTCGACGTGCTTGTTCTTCAGCATCGCCAGCGCCCGCGCCAGGCGCCGCCGCGTCGAGTGCGGCATGATGACGTCGTCGATATAGCCACGCTCCGCGGCGACGAAGGGCGACAGGAAGCGGTCCTCGTATTCCTTGGTGCGCGCGGCGATCTTGTCGGCATCGCCGATGTCGGCGCGGAAGATGATCTCGACCGCGCCCTTGGCGCCCATCACCGCGATCTGCGCCGTCGGCCAGGCGTAATTCAAATCGCCGCCGACGTGCTTACTCGCCATCACGTCATAGGCGCCGCCGAAGGCCTTGCGCGTGATCACCGTGACCAGCGGCACCGTGCACTGCGAGTAGGCGAACAGCAGCTTGGCGCCGTGCTTGATCAGCCCGTTGTATTCCTGCGCGGTGCCGGGCAGGAAGCCGGGCACGTCGACGAAGGTGACGATCGGAATATTGAAGGCGTCGCAGAAGCGCACGAAGCGCGCAGCTTTCCGCGAGGCATCCAAGTCGAGCACGCCGGCCAGCACCATAGGCTGGTTGGCGACAAAGCCGACCGTCTTGCCGGAGATGCGGCCGAAGCCGGTGACGATGTTGCGCGCGTAGGTCGTGGCGATCTCGAAGAAGTCGCCTTCGTCGACGACTTTGAGGATCAGCTCCTTGATGTCGTAGGGCTTGTTCGGATTGTCCGGGATCAGGGTGTCGAGCAACTCGTCGATGCGGTCGGACGAATCTTGCGTCGGCCATTCCGGCACGCCAGTTTCGTTGTTGGCTGGCAGGAAGTCGATCAGCCGGCGCATCTGCAGCAGGCACTCAACGTCGTTTTCGAAGGCGCCGTCGGAGACGCCCGACTTGGTGGTGTGCACGGACGCGCCGCCGAGCTCTTCGGCGGTGACCACCTCGTTGGTCACGGTCTTCACCACGTCGGGCCCGGTGACGAACATGTAGGAGGTGTCGCGCACCATGAAGATGAAGTCGGTCATCGCCGGCGAATAGACGTCGCCGCCGGCGCAGGGGCCCATGATGACGCTGATCTGCGGGATAACGCCGGAGGCGATGACGTTCCTCTTGAACACCTCGCCGTAGCCGCCGAGCGCGGCGACACCCTCCTGGATGCGCGCGCCCCCGGCGTCGAACAGGCCGATGATCGGCGCGCGCGCCTTCATCGCCATGTCTTGCACCTTGATGATCTTCTGCGCGTGCGTCTCGCTGAGCGAGCCGCCGAACACGGTGAAGTCCTTGGAGAACAGGTAGACCGTGCGGCCGTTGACCGTGCCCCAGCCGGTGACGACGCCGTCGCCGGGGATCTTGGTCTTCTCCATGCCGAAGTCGTTGGAGCGGTGCTCGACGAACATATCGAGCTCCTCGAACGAGCCCTTGTCGAGCAGGAGTTCGATGCGCTCGCGCGCGGTCAGTTTGCCGCGCTTGTGCTGGGCCTCGATGCGCGCCTTGCCGCCGCCCAGCCGCGCCTCGTCCCGCCGCTGCTCCAGCCTGTCGAGGATGTCCTTCATACCCCTGC
>CAVWDA010000009.1:0-68663 GCA_963753455.1 uncultured Alphaproteobacteria bacterium
CTGGATCAGGGCATTAAGCTCGGCCTGTGGAACGCGGAAACGATCAGCCGTGGACTGGCGCTTGGAAAGCGGCTGCGCACGCTCGGCAAAACAGAAGCTCCTGTTCGGCCTGATGCCTCGTGGATAACTGAGGAACTAGATGAGGGTGATGCACCGGCCACAAAGGCAGAGCCGCTCTCTTTTGAGCCGCTAGGCGATAAACCAACGTAAACCTCGATCTAAAGGGGTTATTTTGATCGGAAGGCTGCAAAAATGAACCATTTCGTTTTATAGGTGGTTGATTTTGAGGGCTATCGTATTGGAAACGCAGCTTTAAATCAGGTTCATAGCGAAAAACTGTCCTGTGCCCGATGGCGAGCAGCCGCAGCGGGCTTTAATCCCGTTTTTTGAAGTCGGGCGGGGCAGGGTCTTCGGTGGCCTCTGAAGGGATCGGGGACCCATCAAACCATGGGAAGCGCGGCGCCGTTAAGCCGCGCGACCCCGAGGCATCAATCCGCGTAGCGCTTCGCGATGTGCGCTGCCCCTGCTGCAATGGCAATGGTCGCCCGCGCATAGTCGCGCTGGCGCAGCATCCGTCGATTTGAGCTTATTCAAAGACCTCCGCCTCGCGTAGCCGCGCCACTTGTCACACGACCCTCGGTTGCTGGATAATGATGGCGAAGGGCCGGGAAGTACTCCATGCGCGTGTTCCTAAAGTTCGTCGCGTTCGCGTCGATTGCGTTCGTCGTTAGTGGTTGCCTTAGCACACAAGAGATGCCGTTTGCACCCAACGTGTCCGTATCGACCACAATCGAAAGGGCTACTTTTCACGGGCAAACCATACCCACAACAATGGGGCTCCGCCAACACAACTCTTGAGCCCGGCTATGCGCACTTCAGGTTTGCAGAGGCTTCCCTACAACAAGGCTCAGTAGCTCCGGGAACGATAGGATCAAACAATACGAATTTTAATGGCCAATACGACGGGGTACTACAACGGTCAGGAACTAGCTTTCAATCGACAAGTCTCATACGCCCTCCAACGGCGGGCGCGCAGTATCGGTGATCATGTTCCACGAATGAGCCCGGCGCACAAGGGGCCTTCGACGCTGCCCAGGTGCTGCAACAATATTCAATATTCTGATTAACGTGACCTGCGTCATGCACACCGCACTGGCTGCCACCAGATTAGCCCTTGACTAACTGTTCAAAGAACGACCATTATACGAACAGTCAGTCGGGCAGGGAGCGCGAAACGCATGGCCAAATCGCACCTCAAGCTGGTCACGCCAGCCACCGTAAAACGAACAGTTACCCCCAAGCGGCCTCCCAATGCCGACCTGCGCACCCGCGAGTACCTGACCGAGGCCGAGGTCG
Source organism: uncultured Alphaproteobacteria bacterium (assembly GCA_963753455.1). Classification (GTDB taxonomy): domain Bacteria; phylum Pseudomonadota; class Alphaproteobacteria; order Rhizobiales; family Xanthobacteraceae; genus Pseudolabrys. The sequence goes on from CAVWDA010000009.1 coordinate 1,357, forward strand.
AGCGGCTGATGAACGCGGCCAAGGGAAACCGCTGGGGCCACCGGGACGCCACCATGATCCTGGTGGCCTACCGGCACGGCCTGCGGGCCTCCGAGCTGGTGGACCTGCGCTGGGATCAGGTGGAGTTCAGGACGGCCACGCTGCACGTCCGCAGGGTCAAGCAGGGCACCCCGAGCACCCATCCGATCCTCGGGGACGAGCTGCGGGCGCTGCGGCGGCTCCAGCGCGAGCAGGAACCCAAGTCGCCCTTCGTGTTCACCTCGGAACGCGGGGCACCCTTCAGCACCGCTGGGTTCGCCCGCATGGTCGAGCGGGCGGGCAGGGAGGCCAAGCTGGCCTTCAAGGCGCACCCGCACATGCTCCGGCACGCCTGCGGTTACGCCCTGGCCAACAAGGGGCACGACACGCGCGCCCTGCAAGCCTATCTCGGCCACCGCAACATTCAGCACACGGTCGGTACACCGAACTGTCGCCGACGCGGTTCAAGGATTTCTGGCGCGGCTGACGACGATCATTGTCCGCTTCGCGCCGATAGCGATCAGAATTGCGCAACGCCGCGAACGCAGCGAAGTGCACAAGGCGACATGTCGTCCATACTTTTGATCCCAAAGACAGCAGGTTCTAATTCAAGAAATGCTTTTCTACTGCGTCCCAAACAAGAACAAGCGTGAGCAGGGTCAGAACAGTCGTCAGCCAAACGATGATCTTCTGTCCACTTTTCCATCGCCGTGGCCCTAAGCATCCGCGATAGACGTCTTAAAGTAAAGCTGCAAAGGCAGGCATCAAATAATTTAGATTTCCATTATTTGCTCCGCGAACCGCTTCGCCCTTTATCTCGTCTAACAACTCTTGCACAGGCTGGGCGGGGTCTCCATGAAACATCGGATCGTTTCCTATGCTTGGTGTTAGTTAGGAAAGCATCGACAGGTCAGTCTACCAGATGTTTGCTTGTAATGACGAAGATGAGCGGACTTGCTGGCTATTTTAATGAATTGACCACCTCGCGCGGCGGCAACTCGAAGTCCGATCAGGTATTTTGATCACGCTGCTGCGATAGCAGCCTTCTTCCGCTTCCTGCGCCAACCGAGCAGACCTAACGCGCCGAGGCCAGTGGCGAAGAGAGGGAGGGTGGCGGGCAAAGGGGTCGCCGAGGAAGCCCCCGTCACACTGATATCGTCAAGGCCAGAATAACCTGAATACTGGCTAAGTCAGAACGAGAAACTGGTTGCGTCTGTAGCTGCATATTCAGTGAATACGTATTGCTGCCAACCGTTGGCCGGAGCATCAATTAGATCAATAATCGTTGTGCCATCCCATGACAGGCTAGCTTCATTTAGACCGCCGTTAAAGTCGATCCAGAAACTGACGGTGTAATAAGTTCCTGCGACAGTCGGTAATAATTGGGCTTGGGCCAGATAAGAAATGTTGCCTCCGCCAGTTCCAAAGTTCAAACCGAAATTGCCACTATGAGCACACTCAACCGACCGACAATCAGTACCGTAATTTACGGGTCCAGCGGTCATTATGATATTATTGACTGGATCGTTTGTTATCCATCCGGTCAAATCGCCTGTCTCAAACCCTCCATTTACGATTAACTCGGATGCACCGGCTTGGGTGAAAAAAGCCATTCCGACCATGGCACCCACAACAACAATTAGCGCTGTTGCAGTCAGACTGAAAAGTCTTGCGTTCATCGCACCCTCTAACGCGGTCGGACTAGTGGGGCCACAATATTTAAATTATTGCTCTTATCGATGACGCTGCATAGGGGCTACCGGCAGCATTGATCTGTGCCCGCATCAGTTCGGGATGAACTGCTGAATGCAAGGGTTCTGTGGATTAATAAGAACTCTGCCACCCGCGTAGGGCATCTGAATTGGATTTAATTGTTGCATATACATTTGCCACAACGTCTCTTTCATTTTGGGGTCGATTGAGGGGTTGCGCATTATGTTGACCATATCTTCCTTAGAATAATGCGATACGGACGGAACCAGCCTAGGATCAATATAAATTTTGACGTTAGGGCCACACTGAGCATCAGCAGACTGAAAATATCCGTCAACGAATAGCCCTGCCAGAAATGCCAGCATCGCCAGAAGCAATCGCATAATGCGCTCCTGCGAAATCAGGCCGCGAGTGCGGCTTTCTTCCGCTTCCTGCACCAACCAAGCAGGCCTAATACACCTAAGCCCGATGCGAAGAGTGGGAGGGTCGCAGGTAATGGAGTGGCGTCGGAAAAATCGGCGTTAAATGCGACCAGTGCTCCTAAGCATGGGCCTTTGCACAGCCAATTTGCGGGAATGCTTGGATCGCCCACGGCGTAGTCAAATGCGAAGCCTGTAGCGTTAGTCCCCTCCGCGTAGCCAAGCCCACCGAAAATCGGATCATTACCTCCGAGCGAGACACCATTCGGGTCATTTGTCATAATCGCCATGTATTGATCGCCCGCGATCAAACTAATATTGGGTGCAAATGTGTACGTGGTGAAAACACCGGGCGTCGTAAATTGGATCGCACTGGTAAAGAGCGCAGAGCCGACGATGGTAGTTCCGTCAAACTGATAGACCTGACTTACAAATGGAAACGACGGTGAACCGGAAGTACTTAGCGAATAATCGTCCAAAACTGACTGCGGTGCCGTAAAGATCATCCCATAGGACTGTCCCGTACCCGGTCCCCAATATTCCTCCCCCACCAGTCCATTTGGGGCGTAGTCGATGGTGTTGGCGTTAGCGATTGGCGCGACCAACAATTGCGCGACGCCAGCGCACAGTAATGTAGCGACCCCTAAAAGTCTTGCCTTCACTACGAAGCCCCCTTGTCTCTGGCGGGCGTCGCTCCCGTCTCAATTATCGTAATTATTGCGGCGCTGCATAGTACTTTCCGGCAGTAATGATTAACAGCCCCGGCGTTTTCGCCTAGAGCATCGGCTCGATAACGTTTGCCGTCCAAATGATTGCCTGCTCCGCCTCGCCAGTAAGTAAGTATCAATTTCGGGTGCGCGAACACGCTTCTCTAATCCAGTGTCTTCCAGTACAAAATCGCAGTACAAAAGAAGGGAATGGGCCGTTAGGAAATTCAGATTTTTCAGTGAAATCTGAGCGTGGTGGTCGTCTCCCGGCGTCCGCACCAATAAAATCAGTGGTTTTTGTGATATCGGCGTCGGCACCAAAATCACGCCTTAATCTGTGTCCGCACCGTGTCCGCAAATCTCCCCTAATCGCCCACAGGTTCGCTTTCCTCGCCGCCCCGCCACTCGAACACCGCCTAGCGCCGATTAACGCATGGCGGTGGCCTGCTAGGTTGGTGGGCAAGGATTCAAATGCCCGCGACGGCGCTGCGCCATTCCCTTCGGTGACCTTACCGGCAAGCTCGACCGTCTTATCAACCTCGCAACGCCTTCCTAATGCGCTTCAGCCGCATTGTGTTTTCGTGAGTAACGTGGAGAAGAACGCGAGTTAGATCAGCATCACGGTGACCATGACCGCTCACGGAATTACCCGGCGGGTTGGCCACCTGGAGAAGCAAAGTTTCCATGTCCTTGAGGTAGCGCACGCGGCTCACGCGGAAGATGGCGAAGCGATCCCACTTGCGCCGATGCTTGTTCTTGGTGTGCCCGCGCAGTCGGCCATAGAGGTTCGTCGCCGGCTGCACCAAGGAAGCCAATCAGGCTGGCGCCGCCTCCGGGTTGCCAATCGCAGTGGCCACTCAAACACAATGTGCGGCCAAGTCATTTTCTACCGCAATATCCTTGCGGTTAATGCAAGCGCGACCTTGGCTGGCTTGATTGTCCGCTCAGTCAACGAAACGCGCCTCGAAAATATATGCCGAATTACAATCGCCCGAGTTCTCAGACTCGGATTAAATGCAAGGGCAAAACCGTCCTTAATCACGCGAACCAACCGAGCCCTCACCGTGAAATCGCCAAGCGAAACTCTGACCTGGCCGCCAATTGGTACCGGGGCAACGCCATGCAAGCTTATGCCACTTACTGAAATGTCACGTGCCGTGAATACCTGAACACGATTTTCGGCTTCCAATTGCACAAGCTCGTTGGTCGGAAATCTGTGGCGATACCGACGCTGCGGCTGTTCAATACACACGAAGCATGCGAGCACAAGAATAACGATGTTATACCAAGACCAAAATAACGCCATCATGCCCATATCCGTCAGTCCAACGGACCGGTTGAAAAGAAAGACATTGAGTATTCCAAGGACATTCACCGCTAAATAAAACAGAAAAATGCGAAGTACGGGCCATTGAATGATACGTTTGCTGCGGTCACCGCCTTTTGCGGTGACCTTGAATTTTTGGCCCTTCGGCCGCAACATTCCCGCTGCGAATGCTTTCACAACCTCGGTAGCGCACAGCGTCCCGTAAAGATCCGACATAATCGGCAAAATCCGCCCTTCGGTAAGCCATATAAGAACAGCAACCTGTGCAATAATAAACGGACCAACATGTGAGATTGCATCGACCACACTGGCATGCACTGCCTGAACGCCGAACAACAAATAGAGGCCAGGAATAACGAACGCCACCAACCGCATAAGGTGATTGGCCGACCAAAAAATAAAAGTATCGATCAGGCTGATACGGTCGATGAGAGGCAGGCCATTACGCATTTTTAGTGGCCCGCTTGGTCCCCGGCTGATTTGAATTGCCCCGAGACACCAGCGGCTGCGTTGTCCGTAATACTCCTTAAGCCCTTCAGGTGCGAGACCAAGTGAAAGCACTTCGTTTAAATAGACGGTCTGAATTCCTTTTTCGCGTAAGCGCAAAGTCAGGAGAAAATCCTCGGTAACAGAGTCTGTCGGGAAGCCGCCAATTTTTTCCAGGGCGCTAAAGCGAATGAGCGAGGAAGTTCCGCAGCAGAAAGCCGCGTTCCAAGCATCTTTCGATTTCATGACCGTGTCGAAGAAAAACCTCTGCTCGTCCGGCCAGACACGCGTCAAGCCGAGGTTGTTTTGAACTGGATCTGGATTGAAAAAATGCTGTGGAGTCTGCACGATACCTACGTCCTGATCTCGCATCAGCGACAAGGTGCGCGTCAAAAACTCACGCATCGGAACAAAGTCGGCGTCAAGAATCGCTACAAAATCTGGCTTTTCATCAAGGGAAGCAAGAACTCTAAGCGCTGCATTGATATTTCCAGCCTTGGCGTGCGCATTATCGGACCTGGTCAAATAACCGACAGCATGTTGTTTGCACAATGCTCGAAGCCACGGTCGTTTTCCATCATCGCACACCCAGACCCGATAATTCCGATAGCTCATCGCGCGCGCACCGAGGATTGTCTGCTCCAGTATTTCCTCATCCTCATTGTACGTGCATATCAGTACATCAACTTTCGGCGGCCGATTAAGGCCAAACAGCCACGGCAGATTACGATCGGCGTCAGCACTGCGATCGCGCACACGCGTCAGAAATAGTTCGGTGAGAGTGGTTCCCGCGGTTGAAAGCGCCTCAATTGTGACGAAAGCGGTACCGATAATAAAGTTTAGCGGCTCATCAATTGGCGGCACGGTATCAAAAATTCGCCAGAAGAGATATCGCCAACTCAACGCGACACAAATACCGAGGGTACAAAAACGCACTACAGAATTGTTTCGATCGACCCAGGGCAATATCGCGATCGCGAGTGCCGCAATAATCAGGCTAGGCAGCCACGCATCCCAGTAGCTCATACTCGCAATAGAGCTCATGGGACAGCGCTTCAGTTGATGGTTGCGAAATTGGCCAGGCTTGAAGTGTCGAAAGTTACGAGCCCCGGCAGGCTGACTTGGCAGTTCGGCGCACGGTCGAGCCCAGGGAACTTAAGTGTCACGTGATAGGGGGCCCCGGAAAGGGTTTTCGGTTGAATAGCATCGTTCGACGCGACTGCCGCCAGGCCAGTAAGCCCCGTAACCCACCCCTTCACTTCAGGATTGCCATTGCTCGGCTTGAAGGTGGCGCGTTGCCCAATCTTGAGACTTCGATAGGTAGCCTCGCTCACGCTTGCCGTAACAATCATCCCGCTGCAATCAAGCAGACGCAGCAGTTCTTGACCGGCATTTACGTGCTCGCCGGGTGCGGTCATCACCTCCCACACTCTTCCGGATACCTGTGCACGGATAACTGCCGTCGAAAGCTCCTGGCGGCGCTCGGATTCCTTGACGATGTCTTGGTTGATAGCCGCAAGTTCATCAATCGCGCCAGTTAGGCGCGCGTCGACCTCAGCGAGTTGCAGTTCAACGTCTAATCCGCGTTGAGCCAATTCTGAAGTGTCATTATACCCATCGCTGGTGAATGTCCCTTTACGTGCGGCCGCAAGTTCAATTTCCGTCGCCTTGCGACGCTCCAATAAACCATTGATCGCTTGCGACGCGACGCTCTCGTCACTGACGGCCTTTTCGACGAAAGTTTGGGGGACCGTGCCTTTCTCGAACAATATGCGTGCACGTCCCAAAGTCTTTGCGGTAACTTCATGTTGCGCTTTGGCAGCGGTTACCCCTGCATCAATTTGGGTAATCTGTTTTTCAAGCTGTCCGATACGAGAGATACGGTATCGCTCCTTCTGAGCGGAAAGTTCAGAAAGGTGCTTTTTAAGCACAACCTTTTTGGCCTGCAGAACAGTGACTGTCGTAGTCAGTTGTTCCCTAAGCCGCATTAAATTGTCGAGCGATGACTGGTCGGCCCGTGGATTCTTGATAGTTATCAATTCATCGCCCGCGTGAAACTCCCTTCCAGCTTGGAGATCAGCACTTAGTGCCGACACTTCACCCTCGATCGGCGTCCGGATGATGATTGCGCGTGCATTGGTCACGGCCTCGACACTGGTGGTCGCTAGCAAACGTTGCATCGGCATCCAACCGAGTATGATCGCTATCAGCAGCGCTATGGCCGATTTTATGATTGTTGCTTTACTGACTGCGTTCGCTTTTACCCACGCCCACCACACTTTGCCTTGATTGCTATCGGCGATAGCTTCGGTGCTTGCTGGACCGTTTGAAATGGCCTCAACCTGAACTACGTCTATCTCGTTATCGTCTGCCCATTCTCTAATCGCCGCCTCAAGATGATCGTGCTGATCTTTGGCGGTAAAGGAGTTCTCGAAATTGCTAACGTCGCTAGCCGGGCCAGAGTTTCCAGCCTCGCTCGGTAGAGCTTCCAAATCTCTGTTTGCAGCCCGTTTTGCCATAATATTTTAGGATCCTTGTCTCGGCACGATCACTCAATCGTTATGTTCAAGGCTTTCCTTCGGTTGCGCCATATGCAAGTGACGCGCGGTTCTAAGGCTTTTTTCTAAGAATGTTGTAAATCTGAGCCTTGGAGCCAAAGGGATTTTTCACTAACGAATAATACGGTGATAATCTTGTAAAGATTGAGCTGAAATTTTTACCGCGCGACAAATTGGTGTTTACCATTTATGATCATGTTCTCTAAAGAACGCTAGTACTTTCAGCGTCATGCGCGCCGAATGTAAGTGGGTCGCCAATTGTGATTCTTTCGCCGACGCAAAAACTGCTTTTTTAAAAGTGATTTATTAACGGCATTATTTCGGAATACCCGACGATATCATCTCGGAGAATTTTCCACGGCACATGCTTGACGTGCCGCTTTGCTTTCTTGGCCATTAGGTTCGCCAGATGAGTGGCGGGAAGATTATTCCCATTCTTGACGTACGCCAGCTACCGCGCTTCGTCCTGGAAGCGCCATAGCGGCGCGGAGGTTAGTCCTTCGCGTCCCCTGCCACACCACCCGGTATGCGGATGCGCACCGGGCGGTTTGATAGGTTGGGCAATCGACGGGACTCCAAGCTTGTTGAAGAGAGTGTTCGGCAACGCCCTGTTGAGCACCAAAGACGAGTGGATTGACCGCAATTTGGTGCTTGGCGCATCCTGGACGCTACCCACGCCTGTCGCCCCTGATTATGGTCAACGACAAAATAGGCCACCAAATGAGGTGACCTCTCCCTACCTCGACAGCGACAAGAATTAGTTAAGTGGCGCGCCGATCAATACCTGAGCGCCGATCATTACCTGCGCGCCGATCTACTCCGGATCGGCGGTCGTCTTGCACTCGCTTTTCTTCTTGCGATCGCGTATCAATTCCGGAGCGACGGTCGTGCCCTGATCGACGATCAGTTTCAAATCGTCTGTCCGTGTTTCCATTCCTATTATCGCGCGCCATGGAAGCATCTCCACTGATGTTGAAAGTTTAGGGCGGCGGTCTTAATAAATACCTAAAGTTATATTGGATTAGATTCTCAATCCCAGGCTGCTGCGCGGCCCCGATGTCTGAAATCGGTCTTGTCGACCAAGCGCCTTACATGTCGGACGCGGGCCTCGATGATCGTTTCGCTGATTTCCATTTGGCGACCGGCGCATCGGCTTCGATCGGAATCCGCCCATCGGCCGCATAAGTTAAATCCGTCAATGGTGGCCGCTGCAATTATGTCGTTAAACAATCAAAAAGGTTACAGCGATATAATTTTAAAAATGCGCTTTTTGTTGAAGATAGCCATCTTGATTGCGGTCGCGGGGGTGGTTGATAGCTTTTATTTTGATGGCCAATATCGGCAAGCTGTCTTGGAAGAGTTCAACTATCAAGGCCAGCAATTCAGAGATCAGGTGGATTCGTTGGTGAGCAAAGTCGTCCGTCCTTAGTGCCCCCCTTAAACGGTTGAGTGAGCGTCTGGTTCCACCCGCGTAAACGCTTACGTCGGCAATGCCGTATTTCTTCTTGAGCGTCGTGGCATCGAGCGGCGGGATCGAAAAAGCCCTCGGTAACGGGTCTTGCAGGAAATCTCCCTTTGTCCTGAAAATGAAAGGGGCCGCCCGAAGGCGGTCTCGCGCACAGAATTTGGCACGCTGAATCGTATCGCTTGAATTCGATTTAGATTCAGCTACTTATTTAACTTGTGCCGCATAAAAGTCCCTTGGGAGTAATCTGGTCCGGGTTCGAGTCCCGGCGTTCGCACCAGCTTTTTGCCGTTATTGGCGGGCTTAGCATGTGGGCCATGCGGAGGCGTTCATCCATTGCCTTATCAGCCGGTGCGGCGCTCACGCTCAGCTTACGCTTGCCGCTTGTTCCATGTCGGACGAATCCATGTCGTCGTTCTTCGTCGCGCCGGGGCATTACGCGCTCTACCAATGCGACGATATCGACCGCGCCGCCAAGGGAATCGTGACGCGCCAGAAGGAACTGGAACAGCTGATGGCGAAAGCCGGCACCAGTGCCGGTGGGCAGTTCATCAGCAGCGCCGCCTATGGGCCGGAATACGAGACGACGCTCGGTCAGCTGAAGGATTTGCGGGCCGCTGCCATCGAGAAGAACTGCAACTTTGTGCCGGGCGCCGAGGCTCCGACTGCGCCGGCGAGCAATCCCAATCCGCGCTGAGCGCGCGGGCAGTTGCGCTATCTACGGCGCACGCCGGATCACCGCAAGCGAGCCGTCGGCAAGGCCGACCGCGATGGCCGGCGGGCCTTTGGTTTGCGCGGCCAGCCCGAGATTGGTCACAGCCTTCGCCGGTAGCGCCACGTTGGCGACCTCGTGCGCCTGCGGCGTGAAGCTGACGATGCGCAGATGCATGCGGTCGAGCGAGGGTGCGGCGATATCGGCAACGCCGTCGCCGTCGAAGTCAGCCGTAGCGGCCATGTCGATCGCGCGCGTGCCGGCGATGTGATTGGCAATGTCGGGGAGTTCGGCCGTCTTGCGCAGGGCGCCGCCGCTCCAACTCCACAATTCGAGCGATCCGATCACATGCGGCTGGCGGACCAGCGCGATGTCGATCTTTCCATCGCCGTTGAAATCGGCGATGCCGGCAGGATCGAGCCAGCGGTGGGGTGCGCCGAGCGGCGGCGTCTCGGCGACGATTTCATATTTGCCGTGGCGTTCGCCGATAACCGCCAGGCTGGAGCCGCGCTTGAGATAGGATTTCACGACGATAATCTCGTCATGTCCGTCGCGGTCGAGATCGGCGAGCCGCGGCTTGAGATCCTCGAACACGGCGTCGTCCTTGAGCCGCACGGTCTGGCGCTTGCCGTCGCGCGTCTCGATCACCAGCGCGCCGGCCTCGGTCTTGTCGCCCAGGATGCCGTGGTCGTAGCGGCTGGTCGGCTCGGCCAGCCAGGCGCGCGCGATGTCGCCGGTGCCCGTGGCGATGTGGCCGTCGGGAAGGGCGCCCGCCGGAAGCTCCGGCGTTTTCGGCGTGTCGATGAAGGCGAGCGAAACGCGCTCACCGTCGATGACGATGCGATACCAAAGCCCGCCGGCATTGACCTGCGCTTGTCCCGCGACGGTCTCGATTGCGTTCACGCGGGCCGGTGCATTGATGCGCTCAACGCGCCACTCGGCGGCGTGAGCCGCGGCCGGCAAGATAACGAAACATAAAACGATTAGAATGCGGACCATAGTCAATTCCTACAATGCCGCACGGCGCAGCCGCAATGCGTTACCAACAACGCTGACCGAAGAAAGTGCCATCGCCGCTGCGGCGATGATCGGCGACAGCAGCAGGCCGAACACGGGGTAGAGCACGCCGGCCGCAATCGGCACGCCGGCCGAATTGTAGATGAAGGCGAAGAACAGGTTCTGCCGGATATTGTGCATCACCGCCTTCGACAGCGCGCGCGCCTTGACGATGCCAGTGAGGTCGCCCTTGAGCAGCGTGATGCCGGCGCTCTCGATCGCCACGTCGGTGCCGGTGCCCATGGCGATGCCGACTTGCGCGGCGGCAAGCGCGGGCGCGTCATTGACGCCGTCGCCGGCCATGGCGACCACGCGGCCTTCTTTGCCGAGCTTCTCGATCACGGCGTTCTTCTGCTCAGGCAGGACCTCGGCTTCGACCTCAGTAATTCCTAAGCGCTTGGCGACCGCGAGTGCGGTGGTGCGGTTGTCGCCCGTCAGCATCACCACGCGGACGCCGTCAGCGGCGAGCGCCTTGAGGGCCGCCGGCGTTGTGACTTTGACAGGATCCGCGATGGCGATGGCGCCGGCGAGCTTGCCATTGACGGCGAGGAAGATGGCGGTGGCGCCGTCCTGACGAAGACGCTCGGCGTCGTCGGCAAGTGCCGACGTGTCGATATTGAGTTCGGCGAGGAACGCCGCATTGCCGAGCGCCAGCCGTTTACCCTCGACCATGCCGACCACGCCTTTGCCGGCGGGCGCGTTGAAGCCGCGCACCGGGGCCAATTCAATGTTGCGTTCCGCCGCGGCGACGACGATGGCCGCCGCCAGCGGATGCTCGCTGCCGCGCTCGGCGCTGGCGGCAAAACGCAGCACCTGCGTCACGTCGAAGCCGATATGTGCCACGACCGCTACCACTTTCGGCTTGCCTTCCGTGAGCGTGCCCGTTTTGTCGACCACCAGCGTGTCGACGCTTTCCATCCGTTCGAGCGCTTCCGCATTCTTGATCAGCACGCCTTCCTGCGCCCCGCGGCCGACACCGACCATGATCGACATCGGCGTGGCAAGCCCAAGCGCGCACGGGCAGGCGATGATCAGCACGCTTACCGCGGCCACCAGCCCGAAGGCGAAGCGCGGCTCGGGGCCGAACGTCGCCCAGGCGGCAAAGGCGGTGAACGCGACCGCGATCACCGTCGGCACGAACCAGGAGGCGACGCGGTCGGCCAGGCGCTGGATCGGCGCGCGGCTGCGCTGTGCGCTCGCCACCATCTGCACGATCTGCGCCAGCAGCGTGTCGCGGCCGATTTTGTCGGCGCGCATGACGAAACTGCCGCTGGCGTTGATGGTGCCGCCGATGACACGCGAATCCTTCTCCTTTGTTACCGGCATGGATTCGCCGGTGACCATCGATTCGTCGAGTGCAGAACGGCCCTCCAGCACAATGCCGTCGACTGGCACCTTGTCGCCAGGGCGTACCCGCAACTTGTCGCCGACGCGGATCGCGTCGAGCGAGACTTCCTCGTCGCTGCCGTCGTCTTTCACGCGGCGCGCGGTTTTAGGCGCGAGATTGAGCAGGGCTTTGATCGCTCCGGAGGTGGCCTCGCGCGCGCGTAGTTCAAGCACTTGGCCGATCAGCACCAACACGGTGATCATGCTGGCGGCTTCGAAATAGACTGCCGGTGCACCGCCATGGCCGCGGAAGGCATCCGGAAAAATGCCGGGGGCGAAGGTGGCGATCACACTGTAGACGTAAGCGACGCCGGTGCCCATGCCGATCAGCGTGAACATGTTGAGATTGCGCGTGACGAGCGATTGCGCGCCGCGTACGAAAAACGGCCAACCCGCCCAAAGCACCACCGGCGTGGCGAAGGCGAATTGGACGTAATTCGACAGCATCGGGTCGATCCAATTGTGCGCTCCAACGAAATGCCCGCCCATTTCGAGCACCATGACCGGAAGGGCGAGCACGAGGCCGATCCAGAACCGCCGCGTCATGTCGGCGAGTTCGGGATTGGGACCGCTGTCGGCGGTGGCGATCTCGGGCTCCAATGCCATGCCGCAGATTGGGCAGGGGCCGGGGCCGATCTGCCGGATCTCGGGATGCATCGGGCAGGTGTAGGTCGCGCCTTCGACCGCCGGCTCCGGTTCGCGCTTGCCCAGATATTTCTGCGGATCGGCGACGAATTTGGTGCGGCAACTGGCGGCGCAGAAATAATAGGTGGTGCCGTGAAAATCGGCGCAATGCTTGGCGGATTGCGGATCGACCGTCATGCCGCAGACCGGATCGATCTCGCCAGCAGCCTTTGGTTCGGGCGCGCGCGTTGCGAGATATTTCTGCGGATCAGCGAGGAACTTGGTGCGGCAGCCGTTGCAGCAGAAATGATAGGTCTGACCCTGATACTCCGCGTGCGGCTTGCCGGCATTGGGATCGACCGTCATGCCGCAGACCGGGTCGATGACGCCGCCTTTGGCCGGCGCGTCGTGGTGATGATACTCGTGCTCGGTGCTCATGGCGGACAACTTTCGGCTTGTTTCGGCGCGGCGGTAACCGGCGGCTCTTGCCTTAGATACCCCTAGGGGGTATATAGACGTCATGGCCAAGACCAGCAAGACACCAACGCTCGGGCGGCTCAAGCGTATCGAGGGCCAGGTGCGCGGGCTCGCGCGCATGGTCGAGGACGAGCGTTATTGCATCGACATCGTCACGCAGATCGGCGCGGTGCGCGCGGCGCTGCGCCGGGTCGAGGAGGAAATCCTGCGCGACCACGTCGCGCATTGCGTCGCGCACGCAATCGCCAGCGGCGACAAGGCCGACCAGCGGCGCAAGGTCGCCGAGCTGATGGATGTGATGGGCCGCGCCGGCCGCTGAATGCTTATCGCGTCGATAGTCCGAACAGGCTGTAGGCCGGGCAGGTTCCGAATACGGCAGTCAAGATCGGCACCACGCCGATCCAGCCGACCCAATTCCAGCCGGTGCCGGGAGCGAGATAGCCGAGCGCAAACGCGATCAGCGCCAGGCCGACGACGATGCGCGCGATGCGGTCGAACGTTCCGACATTGATGGCCATAAGCACCTCCCTTTCGACTATGGCTCAAAAGGAAGCTAGGACGCACCAAAATTCGCGGCGTTGATCGAGATCAAGGCCGACCCGCGCGGATACTAGGCGAAGCGTTCTCTCGCCAGCTTCGTGCCGGCGCCGAGTGAGATCAATTTAGCCTCGGCGATCTCGCGCCGCATCGGCGCCATGCCGCAATTGGTGCAGGCGACGATGCGTTCCTTCGGCACAAATTTCATGACATCGCCGATCACCTGCGCCACCCGCTCCGGCGTTTCGATCTCGTCGTTGGCGACATCGATGACGCCGACCAGCACATCCTTGCCGTCGAGCAGCGACAGCAATCGCAGCGGCACGCGCGAATTAATCGCCTCGAGCGAGACCTGCTTGATGCGGCTTTTGGCCAGTGCCGGAAAAATCTTTTCGTATTGCGTCCATTCGCCGCCGAGCGAATTCTTCCAGTCGATATTGGCCTTGATGCCGTAGCCGTAACAGATGTGCACGGCGGTCGTGCAGGTGAGCCCGTCGATGGCGCGATGCAGCGCCTCGATGCCCCAGCCGGGCACTTCGTCCATGAACACGTTGAAGGCCGGCTCGTCAAATTGGATGACGTCGACGCCATCGGCTTGCAGCGCGCGCGCTTCCTGGTTCAACAGATCGGCGAAGGCCATCGCCATCTTCACCTTGTCGCCGTAATGCGCATCGGCAATGGTGTCGGAAATCGTCATCGGGCCGGGCAGGGTGATTTTCAATTGCCGCTGCGTATGCGTGCGGGCGTGGCGCGCCTCGGCCTGATGAACGCGGCCCCTGAGCGACAGCGCGCCGCGCACGACCGGCACCATCGCTTTGTAGCGATCGGCGCGGATGCCCATCTCGACCTTGTGGGCGAAATCGATGCCGTCGACGAATTCCAGAAAGCCGTGCACGAAATGCTGGCGCGACATTTCGCCGTCGCAAACAATATCGATGCCAGCGTCTTCCTGAAGTTTCACCGCGAGCAGCGTGGCGTCGAGCTTGCCTTGCGCGAGTTCGTCGCCTTGCAGGCGCCACTGCGGCCACAGCTTGTTCGGCTCGGCGAGCCAGGACGGCTTCGGCAGACTACCGGCGATGGTGGCGGGAAACAGCATCTTAATCAGCTCGCGCTTTCGAACCGTTCGGGAGGCTTCCAACTATAAAGCCAATCGTAGCGGCTGAGCAGTTTTTCTCCGCCCATCGCGCGCATCGCGAGATTGCGGATCAGCGCCTGCGGGCCGCTCATGCCGTAGATAAGGCTCTGTTTACGAGACGCTTGTTGGGCGCGAAAGGTGCGATGCCAACGCGCGCCTTCATACGCGCGCAGCGCGTCGGCCGGGTCGTCAAGGTGTTTCCCCAGCATGTCGGCGACGACCGCGGCATCCTCGATCGCCATGCCGGCGCCTTGCGCCAGAAACGGAAGCATCGGGTGGGCCGCGTCCCCGATCAGCGTCACCGGTCCACTGCCGCCGTGAAACGGGCCGGCGCGGTCGTACAGCGCCCATTTGAGCCAGCGCTCGGGCAACGCGATCAGCGCGCGTGCGGTGTCGGCCCAGGCAAAGCTCGAAAAGTGACGCATGATTTCCATTCGCTCGCCCGCCGCCGACCAGCCGTACTCATTCCAGTCGTCGTGCACGATGGCGACGACATTAATCAGCCGACCCGCCTTCACCGGATAATGCACCAGATGCGCGCCAAGCCCGAGCCAGAGATGCACCAGCGGCTGGCGAAATTCGTCGGACACCCGCTCCGCCGAAATCAACGCGCGCCAAGCGGTACGGTGGCGGAACTTGAGGGGGCGGTGCGGCTGTAATTGCCCGCGCAGCGTCGACCACACGCCGTCGGCGCCGATCAGCGCGAGGCCGCGCTCTTCCACGACCCGCTGATCGCCGCGCGCATGAACGGTAACGCCGTTGACGTGAGTGGCAAAATCCTCGACGCGCGCGGAAAGCCTGAGCGAGATGTCTTGCGTGTTTTCCGCAGCATCGACGAGCGCCGCTTGCAGGTCGCCGCGATGGATCGTCCAATAGGGCGCGCCGTAGCGGCGTTCAGCCGTGTTGCCGAGCGGAATGCGCACGATCTCGCGGCCGGAGCCGCCGGCCATCACGCGGATCGCCTGCGGTAGCATCGCCGCGGGCGCAAGACGCTCACGCAGGCCGAGCGCGATCAACACGCGGGTCGTATTGGGTCCGAGTTGAATTCCGGCGCCGGTCTCTTCCAGCTTGGCGGCTTGCTCAAGCACGGTGACGCGCAGACCGGTGCGCGCTAGCGCCAACGCTGTCGTCAGCCCCGCAATGCCGGCGCCGGCGACGATGACGTGACGCGCGGACGCCAAGTTCTAAAAGCTCCGATTTTGGATCAGGCTGCGGCGGAAGCGGCTAAAGCGCATTCCGGCGGGCGAGCGGCATGCGAATCGAGCTTGGGGTCGAACCGGTACAGCGTCGAGCAATAGGGACACACGATTTCGTTCTCGTCGCCCATGTCGAGGAACACGTGCGGATGATCGTAGGGTGGCGTGGCGCCCACGCACATGAATTCCTTGGCGCCGATCTCAATCACCGGCACGCCAGGATCGTTGTGGAAATGGGGGACGGTGTGCTCAGCCATTGCTCTGACCTCGGATCGCGCGTGATGTTCCAGGCAACATAGCGGGGCGGCGGGGCCGTGTCACGGTCGGTTGGGGATGCCGCCGAATTGTCACGATCGATGCGGTATAATGCACACCGACATACCGCGTTTGGCGGCGGTAGAAATTGCGACGTGGAGACGCCGGTGGAACGGGCGGACATCCGGCGACGGCGGCTGCCGCCGACTGTGCTCGCACTCGCCGTTTGTCGGCGGCCGCCACCGTCCTGCTGCCGCGCGGGCTAGAGTCGCAAGCGCTCATGGCGATCAAGGACGATCCCACGGCTATCGCCGAGCGCGCGCTCGACGGCAAATTCGATGCCGCCGTTGCCACCCGCGAAATCGCCGCGGCGCTCACCGCCAAGGACGTTGATCTGGCGCAAAGCTTTGTCGATCTTGCCGCCGCGTATCATGTAACAATCGATCCGGTGCTCGCCGCCAAAACAAAGGCGGCGGCGGAAGAGGCCGCGTCCGCTCGAGGCAAAGCCGTAAGCTTCGTACGCGGTCTGATCACCGGTGTACCGACTGACGGCGCCGCCCTTGCCGGTACCGCGGTCGGCGATCTGTTCGTATTCGGCGATGTTCGCGACTTGACGCGCGAGGGGATTCACGCCGCGCGAGGCCAGCCTGTCGACAAGTTGGTGGGCGGCCTGGCGGCGGTCGGCGTCGCCATCACCGCCGGCATCTACGTAACGCTGGGCGTGACCGTGCCGGTGCGCGCCGGCCTGACGCTGATTAAGGCCGCGGTCCGCACCGGGCACTTGAGTGTCGAACTTGCGGCATTGCTCGGCCGCATGCTGCGGCGCGCGGTGGTCAACGGATCGAAATCGGCGGCGGCGGTGCGCGCCGCACGCGAGACGGTGAAGGTCGAACGTGCCGGCGGTCTCATGCGGTTTTTCGGCGATGTCGGGCGCGTCGAACGCACAGCCGGCGCTCGGGCCGCACTTGATGGCCTCAAGCTTGTGCGGAGCCCGGCCGAAATGTCGCGGGTGGCGAAACTTGCCGAAGATGAAGGCAGCAAGACGCGCGCCATTCTGAAATTGCTCGGCCGTGACGCCATCGCGCTCGTAGCGGCGACCATCGATTTGGCGATGTGGATGCTCGGCGCGCTGCGCAGCCTGCTGTCCTTTGTCGCCGCGCTGAAGGGCATGACCGAGCACATCACTTCGTACATGCTGCGTCACCGCAAAGCGGTACGCCGGCAGAGCCGGGTCGCGGCCACAGCCAACGAAGCCTGCAACGGCGATATGTTCGGCCTTCCGCATCGTATCTTACTCTGCTATCGCCCGTCGCTCTGAAGCCGCCGCGCCACGCGCATCACGATGACGGATCGCAGCGATGCCAAATTTTAAGCATGACACGGTCGAGATCGCTTATTTCGACGAAGGCCCAGAAAATTCCAATGCCGAGCCCATCGTCCTGGTCCATGGCTTTGCCTCCACCAAAGAAGTGAACTGGGTCAATCCGGGCTGGGTGAGAACACTCGCCGGCGCCGGCCGCCGCGCCATAGCGCTCGACAATCGCGGCCACGGCGCCTCCAGCAAGCTTTACGATCCGGCCGACTACCAGATGGCGTTGATGGCTGACGACGTGCGCGCGCTGCTCGACCATCTTCGCATCGAGCGCGCCGACGTCATGGGTTATTCGATGGGCGCGCGCATCACCGCCTTCCTCTGCGTGAACCATCCCGCGCGGGTGCGCTCCGCGATCTTCGGCGGCCTCGGCGTCAACCTGGTCGACGGCCATAGTGGGGATCTGGCGCAGATCATCGTCGCGGCCTTGGAAGCGTCCTCGCTCGCCGATGTGACCCATCCGGTCGGACGCGCCTTCCGCAGCTTCGCCGAGCAGACCAAGTCGGATCTCAAGGCGCTCGCCGCCTGCATGCGCCGCCGGCGCGACCCGCTCAGCCGCGAGCAGGTCGCCGGTATCAACTGTCCGGCGCTGGTCGCGGTCGGCACCAATGACGACGTTGCCGGCAGCGCGCAGGAATTGGCCGCATTGATTCCGGGCGCCCGCGCGCTCGACATCCCGAACCGCGATCACATGCTGGCGGTCGGCGACAAGATCTTCAAAGCCGGCGTGCTTGATTTCCTTAACCAACGCCCATGAGCCATGCGCACTGGCTTTCCGATGCCCCTCTGGACGGCTCGAAATTTGTGCTAAAAGACCTATCTACGCATGACCCCGAAAAGTGGGAACCGGTATTCGGGTAAGTTCATGCGCAAATAAGGGGTTCGAGAGGCGGCGGAGAACATATCGATGGCCCAATTTCAAACGCGGCCCGCCAAGGGTCTCGACAAGGTCGATCCGGTCTGGGCGCGCATCCGCAGCGAGGCGGAGGAGATCGCGCGGCGCGAGCCAGAACTCTCCACCTTCATCTATGAGAACGTCCTGCACCACGACACGCTGGAAGCCGCGGTCATCCACCGCGTCAGCGAGCGGCTCGGCAATGCCGACATTTCCGGCGATCTGATCCGCCAGGCCTACGGCGACGCGATGGACGATCAGCCTGTGCTCGGTGAAATCTTCCGTGCCGATATCGTCGCCATCGTCGACCGCGACCCGGCGACCAGCCGCTTCATCGAACCGGTACTTTATTACAAGGGCTTCCACGCCATCCAGACTCACCGGCTGGCGCATTGGCTCGCCGGCAAAGGCCGCAAGGACTTTGCGCTCTATCTGCAGAGCCGCTCGTCGGTGGTCTTCCAGTGCGACATCAATCCGGCAGCCAAGATCGGCCGCGGCATTTTCCTGGACCATGCCACCGGGCTGGTGGTGGGCGAGACCGCGGTGATCGATGACGACGTCTCGATCCTGCACGACGTCACGCTCGGCGGCACCGGCAAGGAGCACGAGGACCGCCATCCGAAGATTCGCCACGGCGTGATGATCGGGGCGGGCGCAAAAATCCTCGGCAATATCGAGATCGGTCATTGCGCGCGCATCGCCGCGGGCTCGGTGGTCATCAAGCCGGTGCCGAATAATGTCACCGTCGCCGGCGTGCCTGCCAAGGTCGTGGGCGAGGCCGGCTGCCCGGAACCCTCGCGCGCCATGGACCAAATGCTCTATGGCGTCATGCTCGACGGCTAATTCTTTCGTTTGCGCATGATCTTATCCGAGAGCCGTTCAAATCCCGGATCCAGTCGAGGACATGCTTTTCGGGATCATGCGCTAGGCTTGCGCATCAGCGCCCAATCGGGCAACTAGGCGTCGCGATCAACGAGGAGCGGCCCGGTGGACGTAGCGGAAGTCAGAAAACTCGACGCTTATCTCAAGAAGCTGTTCGGCAACGCGCTGATCCGCGTGGTGCCGAAGCGGGGCGACCTGGCCGAGATCTTCGTCGGCGAGGACGACCTCGGCGAATTGACCGTCGATGACGAGGACGGCGATCGCTCCTACAATTTCCGTATGGTGATCCAGGTTGGCAGCGATCCCTCGATCCAGCCGGTGCCGACGCTCAACGCCTATCTGCGGCGCAAGTTCGATAATGAGAATATCCGCGTCGTGGTGCGGCCGAAGAAAACCAACTCATTGGAAGTCTATATCGGCGAAGAATTTCTCGGCGTGCTGTTCCTCGAAGTCGAAAAAGGGCGCAAGTCGTATATTTTCGAATTGCCGATTTTGGACGTCGACCTGGTCGATTAGGGCGCGTCCTCGCAGCGCTTGTGCGCGGCGACTGGCCGGTATCGCTTCACCCCTGCGCGGCCTATCGAGAGGCAACCCAACGCGCGACCACCGGCCAATGATCCTTTAGCGTGCTGGCGCCCATGAACACGCCGATATGGCCGCCGGGTACGGTCTTTTGCACGATGCGATCCTTCGGCGTGCCGATGTATTTCGCGGTGTCCAGCACCTGCTCGGGCGTCGTGATGTCGTCGGCGGCGCCGGCCAAAAGATACGTCGGGCGGTTGTGCTATGGCTCGAGTCGGCATCAGGCGCCTCCGCCGATCAGGCTTCGAGTATGCCGCGCGATCACCAGGTCTTCGTCGGTCGGAATCATCCAGGCGGAGGTGCGGCTGCCGACTTTTGTGATGCGCGGGCCGCCGGCTTTGTTTGCCGCGTCATCGATCTCCAGGCCGAGCCACGCCGCTTGTTCGCAGACCCGGCGCCGGATCTCGGGCGCGTGTTCGCCTATGCCTGCGGTGAAAACCAGGGCGTCGAGCCCGCCGAGCGCGGCGGCCAGCGATCCCAGTTCGCGGCCAATGCGGTAGACAAACAACGCAATGGCCTCGGCCGCATGGGCTTGATCGCTCGCCAGCAATATCTTCATGTCGTCGCTTAGCCCGGAAACGCCGAGCAATCCGGACGAATTGTACAAGAGGTCGCTGACGGCGGGAGCGGTCATGCGCTTTTGCTCCATCAGATAGAGCACGACGCCAGGATCGAGGCTGCCGCAGCGCCGGCTCATCGGCAGTCCGTCGAGTGCGGTGAATCCCATGGTGGTGGCGACGCTCTTGCGCTGCCGCATGGCGCACATGCTGGCGCCGCTGCCAAGATGTGCGACGACCACGCGCCCATCGGCGGCGGGCATGCCGATAACGTCGGGCAGCACGCTGGCGATATATTCGTAGGACAGGCCGTGGAACCCGTAGCGGCGGACGCCTTCGTCGGTTAGCTGTCGCGGCAAGGCGAAGGCGGCCGCGACCGCGGGCTGAGTATGGTGGAAGGACGTGTCGAAGCAGGCGACTTGGGGCAGCGTGGGGTGCAGCTTAGACAGCGCTGCAATGGCGGCGAGATGATGCGGCTGATGCAAAGGCGCGAGGGGGACGAGACGGGTCAATTCGGCGACAACCTTATCGTCGATCCGCACCGGCCCTTGATAGATCATCCCGCCATGAACGACGCGATGCCCCGCCGCGATCAGCCTATGCTGCGGAAAGCGCTCCGCGAGCCAGCGCAGCAGCGCCGCCAGCGCGTCTTCGTGGCTCACGCCGTCCGCCAAATACTCGTCCGCAAGCGGCGCCCCAGCGCCATCTTTCGCCGTGAAATGCACCCGGTGGCCGAGCCCGGCGTATTCACCGTCGCAGATCAGGCCGTGCCGGGTCGGCCGCCACTCGCCCGGAAACAGCGCAAACTTGATGCTCGACGATCCCGCGTTCAAAACGAGGATGACGTCGGTCAAGGCTTCGCCTCCGGCTTGTGGCGCGCCAGCAACAACGCAATCGCGCAGGAGCCGAGCCGCGCCAGCGTCTTGTCGGCGCGGCTGGTCAGGATGATCGGCACACGGGCGCCGAGCACGATGCCGGCGACTTCCGCCGCGGCCAGATATTCGAGCTGTTTAGCCAGCATGTTGCCCGCTTCGATGTCCGGCACCACCAGGATGTCTGCTTCGCCGGCGACCGGCGATACGATGCCCTTGGTCTTGGCAGCTTCTGCGGACACCGCATTGTCGAAGGCCAGCGGACCGTCAAGAATGCCGCCGGTGATCTGCCTGCGATCGGCCATTTTGCATAAAGCCGCTGCGTCGATTGTAGACCTGATCTTAGACGACACGGTCTCTACCGCGGAAAGGATCGCGACTTTCGGCCGCCTCAGGCCGAGCGCGTGCGCGAGGTCGATGGCGTTCTGGACGATGTCGACCTTGTCGTCGAGCGTCGGATAAATGTTGATGGCGGCATCGGTGACGAAGAGTGGGCGCGGATAATCCGGAACATCGATGACGAAGACATGACTCATACGCCGTGCCGTGCGTAGCTTTTCCTCTTTGACGATGGCGCCCATGAATTCGTCGGTATGCAGGCTTCCCTTCATCAGCGCCTCGACCTTGCGGTCGCACGCTAACGCGACGGCCTGCACGGCCGCTGCCCCGCTATGCTCCGTCGGTACGAGCTCATAAGGAGAGAGGTCGAGCTTGGCCGCACGCGCCGCCGCGCGGATCTTATGCTCAGGCCCGACCAGAACCGGGACGATGAGCTTCTGCTTGGCGGCCTCGATAGCGCCGACAAGCGACACGGCGTCTACTGGGTGGACGACGGCGGTGCGGATAGGGGGCAGACCGCGCGCCTTTTTGATCAGATTTTGGTGGTGGCGGCCATTCATTGAGGACTATCCCGATAGGGCAGGCGTTTCCGCCGTTCTCCAATAGATAGTCCATTGTCGGCGGACGTTCAGCCCTCTGCGCAAATTTTGTCTAAAGCGGCATTGGCAGCGAATCCATGCCGATATTTGGCTGGCCGTTTATGAGTCCACGTTTAATTTGGATGCAGCCGCGCGATCAGCCGGTCGATGCCGGCGGCGACGGTTTTCCAATCGCTCAGCCAGTCGCGCGGAAAGCGCAGCGTGATATCGGCCTTGCCGATGCGCCGCTCGAGCAGGCATTCGCCGCTATAGACCACGCCGCGTAGCGAGCAGCGCGCCAGGAAATGTTCGGGCGCCGCCTGTTCGAACACCAGTTCCTCGCCCTGATACGGCGTGCCGTTGCGGAAGCCGCGCAGCATGAGCCCGTCGGGACCCGCAGTCGGCTGCGGCACCAGATAACGCGGATAGATCGTCTGCACGCGTTCGATGAGCGGTAACGTATCATTGCCCGACGCGATAGTGACGAACAAACGTTGATTGGGATCGAGCGGCGCGGCGACTGTCGGCCGGAGCGCGGGGTCGGGGGGCGTCAGCGATGGCCAGAGATAGGCAAGATCGACGCGCTCCTGCGTGCCGGGGCGGCGCTGCATCGGGACGCGGATCGCTGCCGGCTCGATGGTGAAGGTCGCACCGGCCACGATGACAGGTATAAACGGTGCGTTGAGTGCGGTCGGTGCGTCCGGCCACCGTGGCCACAGCACATAGGCCACGTAAGCAACGGCGAACAAAACCGCCGCGGCGAACAGCAGAAGCGGCGCGGCGAGCGGGCTGCCTCCGGTGTGACGCCGGCGCCGGGCTGGAGTGGGCTGATGCGCGACATTGGCCATGCGGGGCTTTCGAACGAATCGAATTGATTATGCCATGGCGGACTGGGATCGCCTGGCTTCCCGCGTTTACCATTTGTTAAGGATTGGCTGGCGCGGGCGCGATGGCTTTGCGACACAAGGGCCCTGTATTGCGTTGAGGCCGAAATGTCCCCGGAATCCGTGCAAAATATGCTGGCCCTTGCTCTCGGCTTTGCTGTGGCCGGCTTGTGCAGTTCAGCCTACCAACTCGCTACCAGCCGCTTGCCGACCTTCGGTCTGCTGAGCGCCGGCCCCAGCCCGTCGACTTTTGCAGCGGTGCCGCTCCTGATCCTTGCGGCCCCGTTCCTGATCATGCGCAACACGCTGCTTGGTCGTCGTCAGGAGGGCCGCCGCTTCGAATTCGTTTTCCTGGCCACGCTGATTGCCGGCTTTTGGAGTCTGATGTCGGGGCTGGTGCTGGTGTCGACATTGCAGGCCTGCGGCCTGCTGGTGACTTAGCCACTTCCAATTTTCCAAATTCGTTGCGATGGTGCGTCTCGTTAGGAGAGACGCGAATGCCGATCTATGAACTCGACGGGCAGGCGCCGGAATTCCCGGGAGAAGGCGACTATTGGGTCGCAGAGACTGCGACGCTGATCGGCCGCGTGCGGCTCAAGCGCAATTCAAGCGTTTGGTTCGGCGCCGTGTTGCGCGGTGACAACGAATGGATTGAATTAGGCGAGCGCTCGCAGATCCAGGACAATTCCACCCTGCATACCGATCCCGGTTTTCCCATGGCGATCGGCAGCAATTGCGTGATCGGCCACAACGTCATCATGCACGGCTGTACCGTTGGCGATAACAGCCTGATTGGCATGGGTGCGATCATGCTCAATGGCGTCAAGATCGGAAAGAATTCGCTGGTCGGCGCCGGCGCGGTGGTCACGGAAGGAAAGACGTTTCCCGATAATTCGCTGATCGTGGGTTCGCCGGCGCGCGCCATCCGAACCATTGACGACAGATTGATCGAGATGATTCGTGGCGGTGCCGACATCTATGTGCGGCGCTCGCAGCAATATGCCAAGGGCCTGAAGCGGATCGGCTAGCCTTAAGCAGCCGCTTCTGCGACGGCCGATGCGCTGGATAAGTCGACAGTCCGGCCAGGGCTGACCATCAGGTGACATTTGCGCCCGCGCGAATTCCCGTGCCGAAAAAAGGTGCGGCCGGCCCTGGGGGAGGCCGGCCGCTCGCGAACCCGGTCTGGGGACGGGGAGGGGTGGGGACGTGACCGGGGCGCGAATTCCTTTTTCAGCGGTGCTCCGTGCTCTTTCAGGCGGTGTGTCGTGATCGTGCTAGCGGGCGGATACCGTTTCCGGCGCCCGCGGCTCGCCCAGCGCGACCCAGACATTCGGATCGGATTGCGACTGCCGCTTCACGAAGCGGTAGCCGGTCTTGTTCCAGGGCAGGATTTCAGCTTCCTGGTTATCCAGAATGAACTCGCCGCGATTGGTCTTGACCGTGAGCACGGCATGGCCGTCGCCTTTCTTGTCGCGCACCACCGTGATCAGCAGCGCCTCGCGCGGCCAGCCGGCCTGCATCAGCAGGCGCCGCTTAAGCAGCACATAGTCCTCGCAGTCGCCGTAACCGTCATCGGGATAATCCCATTGCTCGACCACGCCCCAATGCTCGAGGTCGGTGATCGGCTTGATATTGCTGTTCGCCCAGTTGTTGACCTTGGCCAGGTCGGACCAAGCCGCCGGCGTGAGCACCACGTCGCGCGCCATCGATGGCTTGGTCGCGCATTCGGGTTTGTAGCGGATGCAGAAATCGACCCAGCCGATCGGCGGGCGGGTTACTGCGCCAACCGCGATATAGGCAGCCTGATCGTGTAAGTTGACCGGCCCACCATAAGCGAGCCGCTCGCCTGCCGCGGCCGTGCTGGCCGCTGCAGCCAGAAACACAACGCCGGCTATCAGCGACACGCCGCAGGTCGCAAATTGTTTGAAACGCCAGCCCATTGTTGTGGCCCCTTCCCGTCTTGTTGGGACCACAATTCGCACAAAGCTTTTGCATCGCCGCTAAATTACACAAGTCATTTTGAAGACAAACAAAATAAAGAAAGACGCAAATACAGTAAAACTTGAAATAGAATTCGATTAAAGTCTTACATGATACGATTTATCTAAAATTTTATACATTAGCGTGCCAAATGCAGGCATAGCGCGCTTTCGCTGGTTCCAGCGCGTGTGAACTTACCGCAGTCAGTGGAGAAATTTTGGGTTTGCGAGGGCGGATTGCCAACGTCGGCGGCGTGAATTTGCCGGGGCCAATGCGCGGGATTTTAGGGGCCGCTTTACCAGCAGTTCAGGCTATTCGCCGGTGAGGTTCTCTTCGATGAAGTCAGCATGCTGCAGACGGGTGAATTCGATGGCAAAGCCATCCTCGATATGGCGGACCACACGGCCTGCCGTCTTTCCGACGCTAACCATGCAGCCAACCGCCGGCCGCAGTTCCGGCGAAACCGAGATGGCGGCGCCTGACTCCGATAGGTCGATGATGCGACAGGCGACATTCTTGCCGTTCGGCAGGATCAGCCGCGCCATCGTCTTGCGCGGGATGAAGCGACCGTGCCGGCGGTCTTCCGGCAGGTTAAGGATATGCCGATTGGCGAGCCAAGTGAGTTGTGCGGCGAGCTTGTCGCGCTTGCGTAACGTCGCCTCGATCGTCATGGCGAAGCCATTGTCGAGCATACGCGTGATCTTGCCTTCGAGCCGGCCGACATGATCGACGTAAGCGATCACCCGCTCGCCGGGATTACCGGGGACCGGCGCGACAAGCGCGATGCCGCCGGGCGACATGTTGACGATCTGACACGGAAACTCGCGCCGGTCGGCCAGCATGTAACGGCCGAGCAGATTGACTTTTACTCGCTGATGGCGCCGGCGTTCCTCAGCCAGGGGCAGCATTCTCGGCTTTGGCAGCGGCATTGCCATGGATGCACTGGGGCTTTTTGGGGAACCATTCCCCCAGTTCATTGACCCTATGAGTTTATCGTTAACGCGGCGTTAGCCGGTCTGCTCGCCCGACGGAGTTTCGCGGCCGCCGCTATAGACCACAAAGCCGTGCCGTACCCGGCTTCCGCTCGCCGCCGGGATTAGACGATGCGCAATGCCGATGTCTGCATCCGCCCCGGTATGGCGCAACGTGCCGAGTGTGAGATCAGTGACTGGCTTGGCGCCGAGCCAATAGGGCGTCTTGATAGGCGCCAGCACGCCGATGGCACGGATGCGAGCGTGCCCCGTATGGGCGAGCGGCAACAACAGAAGCTCTAGATCGGCCTTGGCTCCGTCCTCGGTCTGAGCGGTGAGCCCCGCAACCATACCGACCGCCTCATGGGTGACAATGGCAAGCAACTCATCGATCGCTTTGCGGCTGCTTTCGTTCCACAGATCAGCAAAAGCCTCGCCCTTGATCTCGCGGGCAAACAGCGCGCAGACGCGCGTGCCGGCGAGCCGGAATCGGAGCTGATCGGCGAAATCCGCCGCCAGCATGAAGGTGTCGCTGAGCGCATGGCGAATATCGGTCGGATCGATATCGGTGCGCAGGGGAGCCGGGCGGATTCCCCGTTTCCGATTCCAGTACTCGAACACGGCCCGTGTGGATTGATGTTTCATGGGACGCCACCTGTTCCGTCGCGAGACGGCACCGGCGTTCATTGTCCCCGACTGGGACATTTACGCCGGCTTTTCGCCGCGACGTCACGGGTGGAGCAGGCGCCATGCCGCGGACGCGTCCGCCGACCGGCGTTGCGAGTTAGCGTTAAAAGCTAATTCGAATCGGCGGCGCGCACGGGTCTCGGTATCTTCGTGGGCGATCCATCGTGAGCGCGTCGGTCTCGAAATCTCCAAACGTCCGGCGCAACGACTGAAGGGCCTCGAGAGGCGAGGCGGGGGGACGTGATACCCTCCGAACAGCGCGGCTTACAGGAGGGCGAAAGCCCTCCTTTTTTCTTGGCACATGTGCTTGCGGTCGGGCGGCCAGGCGGCGTAACTCAAGTGTCTCGGCAAACCTTTGGACCCTTGTGAAGCGCGAACCTCTCTTCAACATTCCTCCCGTCATCGTCGGGCTGCTGGCCGTGCTAGCGCTCGTTCACGCGGTGCGCACTTACGTACTCACAGACCGGCAGGACATGGAGTTCCTGCTCACCTTCGCCTTCATTCCGTCGCGCTACGACACATCGATCGTGCTCGGCGGCGTGCTGCCGGGCGGCTTTGGCGCAGAACTGTGGACATTCGTCACCTACGCGCTGATCCACGCCGACTGGACCCATTACGGCGTCAATGCGGTGTGGCTGCTGCCGTTTGGTAGCGCAGTCGCGCGGCGGTTCGGTCCGTTGCGGTTTCTCTTGTTCTTCGCGGTGACGGCGGCGGCCGGTGCGGCGCTGCATCTGGCCACGCATGCTGGTGAGGAAATGCCGATGATTGGTGCTTCGGCGGCGATCTCCGGCACCATGGCGGCGGCCATGCGCTTTGCGTTCCAGCGTGGCGGGCCGCTCAATTTCCATCGCAACGGCGACGCTACCGATTATCACGTGCCGGCGATCCCCCTCAGCGGCGTTCTGCGCGATCCGCGTGTGATTGCCTTCGTGGCGGTATGGTTTGGAATCAATATTCTGTTTGGGCTGGGCTCGCTGCCGCTACCCGGGGCCGCAGAGAATCAAGTGGTGGCCTGGCAAGCGCATATCGGCGGCTTTCTCGCTGGCCTGCTATTATTTTCCTGGTTCGATCCCGCACCGCAGGAAAATCACCCCGACGATGTTGCAATGCCGCAATAAACCGATTGCAGTGCGGCGTCAGGCAAAGTGATAGCGGAGCATCATCGGCCGACCGAATTATCTTGACGGAACCGGCATCACGGCAGGATCGTTTGCCAGAACCCGGGACTCTTCGCGGGTGTGAAATCCGCAGCCCGGACCAAGGAGGCTGCCATGAACGTCAAGACAATCTTGGCCGCCAAAGCCTCTGGAGCTTTGGGTGGCGACGTTATCTCGGTCGAGCCAACAGCGGATCTGGCAACGGCGGCGCGTCTGCTAGGTGCATGCCGCATCGGTGCGGTTGTAATCCGCGGCGCCGGAGGGCGCCTGGCCGGCATATTGTCTGAGCGCGACATCGTGCGCGCTATCTCCGAACACGGCGCTAATGCGCTCGTTTTGCCGGTTGGTCAGGTGATGACGCGCAATGTCGCCACCTGCGGCGAGGACGATAGCATCGCCAGCATCATGGAGCGTATGACGGAAGGAAAATTCCGTCACATGCCGGTACTGTCTAAAGGCGAGTTGATCGGCCTGGTATCGATCGGCGACGTGGTCAAGCAGCGCGTCGAGGAGATCGAACAGGAATCCGAGGCGATGCGCGACTACATTCGCACAGCGTAAATCGGAATACTTGATTTGGATTATTTGGCAGCGCCGTTGCTGCCATAAGGCTGCGACAACGCGGTGACCGCTTCGGTCACCGCGTCGATTGCCTTTTCGGCCGCCTCGGTGCCGATGGTGATGGCATTGGCGGCGTGATGGAAATCGAACCATCCGATCGCACCGAGCCGCGGGCTGATCAGCACGTCCGGCGGATCGCCGGCGAGCCGCGCGCGGGTGATACGATCCTGCATGACGTTAAACGCTTCCACCATTACGGTCGGAATACCCGGCCGCCCGCGCCGCCCGAGAAACTGTCGGCGCAGCGAGCGATCGCCAAACAGGCCGCGCAGCCCGTTCGGCTTGGGCGCTTCGGTTGCGGAGTCGTCGCTGTCGTCAGAGCCGTGATTGGCGATGATGGTGCCGCGCCCGAAGATATCAGAATTGAGGTTGACCGCGATCACTAGCCGAGCGCCCAGCGCGCGCGCCGCTGACACCGGCACCGGGTTCACCAAGGCGCCGTCAACCAGCCAGCGCCCGCCGATCAGCACCGGCGGGAAAATCCCCGGCAGCGCATAGGAGGCGCGCAGGGCCTCGACCAGCCGGCCGCGGGTGAGCCAGATTTCATGGCCGGTATTGAATTCGGTGGCGATAGCGGCAAAGCGGATCGGCAGATCGTCGATGCGGCTGTCGGTGAGCGCCTTTTCTAGTTGGGTTGCGAGATGGCCCCCGCGGATGAGCCCGGACCCGGACAGGCTGATATCGAGATAGCTGAGGACGTTGCGCACATTGAGGCCGCGCGCCCATTCCTCCAGGCCGTCGAGCTGACGGGCGGCATAGCAGCCGCCGACCACCGCGCCGATCGAAGTGCCGACGATGACGTCTGGCACGATGCCGTGCGCGGCGAGCGCGCGCATCACGCCGATATGGGCAAAGCCGCGTGCAGCGCCGCCGCCAAGCGCGAGCCCGATGGTCGGGCGGGTGGCGGCCGGCTTCAATGGCGTCGCGGTGGCTTCGGCGGAACGGTCGCCGTTGCGCCCGCGTGCAAATAGACCCTCAAACACCAAAATTTTCTCCCCGTCCCCCAATTTTCGGATCGGGCCAGCCAGCGGACAAGTGGTTCACCCCGATATGGTGAAAAACGCTGGCGGAGTCTTGTGACCGAAACGTGACAGGGAGCGTGCGCTCGCGTGATTACATAAAGGTTAAATGCGGCAGCGCGGGACTAGTTCACCGGCCGCTGCATGGCAAACAAGGTCTCGACCACGGCATATTCATCGTAGCCGCAGCGGGCGATCGGCTTCATGGCGGCGGTGTCGAGCCGGCCATCGACGACGAAGCGGTCGTCGATATGCACCCCGACGACACGGCCGAACACAACATGGCAATCGACCGGCTTGCCTGCGACCTCACCGATCGACACGATTTTGATCAATTTGCATTCGAGCGCACAGGGCGCGGCTTTCACCCGCGGCGGCCTGACCAGCCGCGAGGGCGCCGGCTCGAGCCCGGCGCGGATCATCTCGTTGACGCCGCGCGGCAGCGGCGCCGAGGTTAAATTCATCGCGTCGCGCAAATCTCCAGGTGGCGAGATTGCAGACGAATTCGCCGGTTGCCTCGATAAAGCTCACCGAATCCTTTTTGCCCTCGCTCGCGAACATCACCAGATTGGGCCGACTATTGATGCCGTTGAAATACGAGTAGGGCGCGCAATTCACCTCGCCTTTCAAGCTCATGGAGGTGATCCAGCCGATCGGGCGGGGCGCCACAATGGCTTTGAACGGATCCTGCGGGAGGATGTTTTTATCGCGCTTGTCAGGCTCGTAGAACATCAATTTCTCGGTCCCGAATAGTGAGTGACGATGGTCTCGAGCGGTGGGCGCTCGCGATCCTCGGGCGGCTTGGTGGCGCGGCCGATGTGTACGAAGCCGGCGACGCGTTCGTTGGGAGCGACGCCGAGTCTATCCAGCACGCGCCGGTCATAGGCGTACCACTCGGTAATCCAGCTCGCGACATAGCCCATCGCGTGGGCGGCGATGACCAGATTCATGGTGGAGGCGCCGGCGGAGAGTTGCTGCTCCCATTCGGGAATTTTAACATGCGGGCCGGCGCGGCTGACCACCGCGATCACCAGCGGCGCGCGGGCGAGCCGCTGGCGCTCGAATTCGAGCTGGTCGGGTGTGGCGTCGGCATGATCGGCGGCAAAGGCCGTGGCGATCGCTTCGCTGGCAACGAGCCGCGCGTCGCCCTCGAACACGATGAAGCGCCAGGGCACGAGTTTGCCGTGGTCAGGCGCTCGCGAGGCAATGGTTAGCAATGTGTCGATTTCCTGCTTGCTCGGACCGGGCCCGCTCATTTCGATCGGTTTAACCGAGCGGCGTGTCTTCAGGAGTTGCAAGGCGTCAGGCATTGCGGCCTCGTACGACAATAGACTTTGCGCCTAGCATAGGGTTACCGGGGTGACAAACTGGCCTAGCGGCTTGAAATCGCCGTGATTTGGGCCGAAAAACGCTGCGCCATGAGCAATGCATCCGCAATCGCCCTCCGTGGCCTTCTGGGGCTGACGTTTGCGATCGTCTTGCCTTTGCTTGCCGCGCAGTCAGCATCGGCGCAAGCGGAGGGACAGAATTCATTGTTTTCGGCGGCGCCCGCGACCGGGCTGCTGGCGCCGGGATCGACCGTGCGCGGCAACGCGTTCGGCTCTGGCGGCGTGCTCGCACCGCAAGCGGAATGGCCGCCCAGCGCGCCGCACGCCGCTGCGCCGATCGCGGTGCCGATGGTGCCGGCCGGACAAGTGGCACTCGCGCTCAGCGCCCGCTTCGGCAAAGGCGCCCCGGCGATCGACGGCGGCCTAACTTGGCGCGTTTATTCGGCCAAGCGCGATAGCACCGGAACCTATCAACTTGTCAAAGAAGACAGATCACCGGCGCCGACAATGGTGCTGCCGGCCGGCGCCTACGTCGTGCATGTCGGCTTCGGGCTCGCCACCGCGGTCAAGCCGGTGACCTTGAGCGGGCAGACTGTGCACGAGGAGTTCGATCTGCCGGCTGGTGCTCTGCGCCTAGAGGCCCGTGTCGGCGACGTGCGCATCCCGGCCGGACAGGTGTCCTTTGACGTTTACAAGGGCAGTCAGTTCGAGCCCGGCGACCGTCGGCCGATTGCCGAACACGTAATGACCGACAACGTGGTGGTGGTCCCGGAAGGCACATATTACATCGTGTCGAACTACGGCGACGCCAATTCGGTGGTTCGTTCCGACATTCGTGTCGCGGCGGGCAAGCTCACCGACATTACCGTCACCCACCGCGCCGCCGCGATCACGCTCAAGCTGGTGAGCGAGAAGGGCGGCGAGGCGCTCGCCAACACCGCCTGGTCGGTGCTCACGCCCGGCGGCGACGTGATCAAGGAATCGATCGGCGCCTTTCCGCGCGTGATCCTGGCCGAAGGTGAATATCGCGCGATCGCCCGCAACGAGGGCAAAGTTTACGAGCGCGAATTCAAGGTTGTCACTGGCGTAGATGGCGACGTCGAAGTGGTGGCGCAGTAGCACATGATCTCGTGCAGAATACCGTGCGCAAACAAGGCCAGCCGCGGGAACTGACCCGCATCTGATCGCTGGAATAAATTATGGCAACGCATCTTATTGCGAATGAGGAGGCTTCAGGCGTTTTTGCCGGACTCGATACTCGGTCTACCGCGCTGCTGCTCGATGTGGACGGCACCCTGATCGATATTGGGCCGTCGCCGACCGAGGTGCATATCCCCGGCGGTTTACTGGTATCGCTTGAGCGCCTGTTCGAACTGACCGGCGGGGCGCTCGCTTTGGTCAGCGGCCGCCCGATCGCCGATCTTGACCGGCTGTTTTCTCCGCTCAATCTGCCGGCGATTGGCGGCCACGGCGCTGAGATCCGCGTACGCGAGGCTGAAGTGATTTCCGGTGTCGTGCCGCTGCCGGCGGATATGCGCCGGCATTTGGCCGGTGCAGCGACGCCCGGGTCCGGCATCGTGGTCGAGGACAAAGGCTATTCGCTGGCGCTGCATTATCGCAATGTTCCGCATCATGAGGAGCGGTTGCGCGACCATATCGCGGCCGGGCGGGCGGCGTTTCCCGCTGAGGCAACGGAAGTGTTACCAGGCAAGGCCATGTTCGAAGTCAAACGTCCAGGCGTGAGCAAGGGCGACGCCGTGCGCGAGCTAATGGCGCATCCGCCGTTCGCGAGCCGCGTACCGGTGTTCATCGGCGACGACATCACCGATAAATCGGTTTTCGCGGTGCTGCCGGAAATGGGCGGCAAGGGCTTTTCGGTCGGCCGATATTTCCCGGGGCTCGCCGGAACATTCGAATCTCCGCTACAGGTGCGCCGCGCCTTGCAACGGCTTGCGGCCAATGGACGGGTGCGACGCTCATGAGCGATTACGGCCTCGACCTTGCGGTGATCGGCAATGGTCGCACCGCGGCGCTGCTCGATCCGTCATCGCGCATCGTGTGGTGGTGCCTACCACGCTATGACGGCGATCCGGTGTTCTCGCGTCTGCTGGCAGGCGACGAGGAAAAGGGCTTCACCGACGTGGTGCTCGACCGCATGGTCGAGACCCGCTCGAATTATATTCGCAACACCGCCATCGTGGTGACCGAGCTGATCGACAGCGGCGGCGGCGGGGTACGCATCACCGATTTCGCGCCTCGCTTCCAGAATTATGGACGCACCTTTCGATCGCCGCAGCTGGTGCGCATCATCGAGCCGATCGGTGGCATGCCGCGCATCACTATCCGCTTCCGGCCCACGCACCGCTACGGCGTGCCGGTAACGTCGCATGCGCCGGGCAGCAACCATATCCGCTATTGGCGTGACGAGGTGCCGGTGCGGCTCACCACCGATGCGCCGCTGGCTTACGTGGAGAATGAGGCCTCCTTTGTGCTCACGCGTCCGGTGCACATGGTGATGGGTGTGGACGAACCGTTTGAAGGTGCGCTCGAGAGCACCTGCCGGGAATTCTGCGATCGCACGCGCGACTATTGGATGGAGTGGGTACGGCGGCTCACATTCTCGATCGACTGGCAGGACGAGATCATCCGCGCGGGGATCACGCTCAAGCTATGCAACTACGAGGAGACCGGCGCGATCGTGGCCGCGCTTACTACCTCAATTCCGGAAGGACCGGGTTCGGGACGGACCTGGGATTACCGCTATTGCTGGATGCGCGACGCCTTCTTCGTGGTGCGCGCGCTCAATCGCATCGGCGCTACGCGAACCATGGAAGACTTCGTTTCATACATCCTCGGCATCGCCGGTGGTCGCGCCGAAAATCTGCGCCCGCTCTATGGCGTCGTGCACACCGATACTCTGGATGAGCGTACCGCGGACAAGCTCGCCGGCTATGGTGGCGATGGGCCGGTCCGCATCGGCAACGCGGCGGTGCATCAGAAACAGCACGACGTCTATGGCAGTGTCATCATGGCGGCGACGCCGATGTTCTATGACCGCCGACTGCCGAAGCCGGGCGACGCCGCACTTTTCCATATGATCGAGCCGCTCGGCGAGCAGGCGGCCAAGCTTGCGTTCGAGGCGGATGCTGGCATTTGGGAATACCGCGGCCGCGAACGGGTGCACACTTATTCGGCGGCGATGTGCTGGGCTGGCTGCCAGCGTCTGGAGGCGATCGCGGCCCATCTCAATCTGCCTGAGCGCGCGAACTATTGGCGCAAAACCGCCAAGCGGATCGGTGACGACGTGCTCAAGCGGGCGTGGAATCCCAGACGCAAAGCCTTTTCCGCGGCCTTCGACAGCGACGACCTTGACGCCAGCGTGCTGCTATTTTCCGAACTCGGGCTGCTCGCACCCGACGATCCACGCTTTGTATCGACCGTCGAGACTATTAATCGTGAGCTTCGGCGCGGCATGCATGTCATGCGCTATGTCGCCGCAGACGATTTCGGTACGCCTGAGACGGCCTTTTTGATTTGCCGATTCTGGCTGATCGATGCATTGTGGGATATAAAGCAACATGAAGAGGCTCGCGATATGTTTGTCGACGCGCTTCGTTTGCGAAATCGTTACGGGCTGTTCTCGGAGGACGTGCACCCCCTGACCGGAAAGCTATGGGGGAATTTTCCGCAGACCTATTCGATGTCTGGATTGATATTGACCGCGATCAAACTGTCGCGAAGCTGGGGAGACCGGTATTGGCGCGGCTCGTCGTAGTCTCGAACAGGGTTGGCGTTCCCGATCGCAACGCACGGGCCGGCGGGCTCGAAGTCGCGATCCGGCCGACACTGCGGCGGCGCGGCGGTCTTTGGTTCGGCTGGAGCGGGCGGGCGGCGGATAACGATCCCGGTCCGACCAGGGTCGTCGAGCACGACAATGTCACTTACGCCACCATCGATCTGCGCAAGGACGACTACCAGGAATTCTACAATGGCTTCGCCAACCGCGTGTTGTGGCCGATTTTGCATTACCGGCTCGACCTTGCCGAGTTCACTCGCCGCGATCTCGGCGGTTATGTCCGCGTCAACGAATTCTTCGCCCGGCGTCTGGAGACGCTGCTCAAGCCCGACGATGTTGTGTGGGTGCATGACTATCATTTGATGCCGCTCGCCAAAGCGCTACGTGATCGTGGTCATGCCAACAAGATCGGTTTTTTCATCCATATTCCGTTTCCTCCGCCTGAAATTATCACCGCCTTGCCGAACCACGACCA
The DNA here is from genome assembly GCA_963753455.1 of uncultured Alphaproteobacteria bacterium. GTDB lineage: Bacteria > Pseudomonadota > Alphaproteobacteria > Rhizobiales > Xanthobacteraceae > Pseudolabrys. The sequence goes on from CAVWDA010000009.1 coordinate 36,423, forward strand.
GCTTATTCCGGCGTTGGGCCATTACGATCTCCTCGGCTTTCAGACCGAAGTCGATGCCGCCAACTTCTCGCGCTACATCGCCAACGAATGCGGCCTGCCGTGGGCCGGCGGCAACAGCTTCCATTTCGGCAATCGCATCGTGCAGATCGGCACGTTCCCGGTCGGCGTTGAGACCGAAGCCTTCGCGCGGCTGGCGCGCCGCGCCATCGAATCTGAATTTGTGCGCGAGGTGCTCGATAGCCTGTCCGGCCGCGCCATGATCATCGGCGTTGACCGGCTCGATTATTCCAAGGGCTTGCCGGAGCGGATGAACGCGTTCGAGCGCTTCCTCAACAATTTTCCGGACTGGCGCGGCAAGGTCACCTATTTGCAGATCACCCCGCGCAGCCGCACCGGCATCCAGGAATACGCCGATATCGGGCGGCTGGTGGGTGAAGCGGTCGGGCGCATCAACGGCACCTTCGGCGAGGCGTCCTGGACGCCGCTGCGCTACATCAACAAGGCGCACAGTCGCACCGCGCTCGCCGGGCTTTACCGCGCCGCGCGCGCCGGCTTGGTCACCCCGCTGCGCGACGGCATGAATCTTGTGGCCAAGGAATTCATTGCGGCGCAGAACCCGGACGACCCGGGCGTGCTGATCCTGTCGCGTTTTGCCGGCGCCGCGCACGAATGCGCTGCCGCGCTGCTGGTCAACCCTTACGATCCAGAAGGCGTTGCCATTGCCATCAATCGCGCGCTCGCGATGCCGCTGGATGAGCGCCAACAGCGCCACGCGGCCAATTACAAAGTGCTGGTGGCGAACGATCTCTCGCATTGGGCCGACCGCTTTATGGCGATGCTCGAACGGCCGCCGCATTCCGGCAACGATTGGACGCACATGCGCGCCGCGGCCGGCCGCTGAGTTTCGTATTGATCTAGGTCACGTTGGTGATCGCTTGCGCCGTTAATATGCCGGCCCGTTAATGAGGATACAGCTCATGAGCCGAATCATCTTCGAATTGGCGTTGCTCGCCGCCGTTGCGGCGCTATCACAGACAGCGGTCGCGGCCGACATGGCAAACGGCGGACGGCTGGCCAAACGCTGGTGTGCGGCCTGCCATGTCGTGGCCGCAGACCAGAAAAGCGGCAATACGCAAGTCGCGCCATTCTCGGCCATTGCTAAATTGCCAGGCTTCGACGCCGGGAAGCTCGCGCTTTATCTTTTGACCCCGCATCCGAAAATGCCGGACATGAATCTCAGCCGCGACGAGGCGGCTGATCTTGCGACTTACATCGTGAGCCAGGGCCGCTAGCCGGCTACCGCTTTGCCGTATCCGATTTAGTTGTTGCACGGTCCACGCATCGTCGTGCGTTGACTGAGATCAATGCGCGCGCTGACACGCGGCGCACAATTTTTGCTCAAAATGTTTGTGAAAAAATCCGGGTGAGGATGCGCTGCTTGCAACGGTCGATTGGCGACAATCGAGTGGGAGGCTTGTTTATTCGTCGCCGAGCGAGACGGAGCAAACTATGCGCGCGATCTTCCATTGGCAAAAATTCACGACATTCGCGGTTGCTTTGACGGCGGCAACGCTGTTGGCTGGCGCAACCGGCTGGTCCGGCGAGCGGACCGAGGAAGGCATCCGGCTCGAGTTTTGGAAAGGGCACTTCGACCGCAGCGCCCAAGCCTTCCACGACTGGGACAAGGAAAAGGAAATTCCCGCGGTCTGCGCGCGCTGCCACGGCGCTAACAGCCTTCCGGAATACCTGAAGGAAGGCAAAAACACGCCTGCGCAGCACGTCAAGAACGGCTTCGCTTGCACCAATTGTCACGCCGACTTGCTGACCTATGCGCGGCACACGGTTGCTAAGGTTACGTTCCCGAGCGGCGTGACGGTCGACAGCGGCAATAACGACGCCAATCTGTGCATGACCTGCCACCAGGGCCGCGAGTCGACGGCGAGCGTAAATAAGGCGATCGCCGGCATGGCGCCCGATACGCCCAATCCCAAACTCGCGTTCCTGCACGTGCACTATTTCCCGGCCGGCGCGACCATCTACGGTACCGATGCGAAGGTGGGTTACGAGTATGACGGCAAGAAATACGCCGGCCGCTTCGCACATATGCCGAATGTGAGTAAATGTACCGACTGTCACCTGCCGCACGGCGGCGAGATCAAGATCGATCGCTGTGGCGGCTGCCATACCGGCGTCAAGACGGTGGCCGACCTCGCCAACATCCGTATGTCGACCAAGGGCGACTTCGACGGTAACGGCAAGGAGGAGGGGCTTGCGCGCGAGATCGTCGGCCTACAAGGTCAGCTTTATGCCGCGATTCAGGCCTACGCCAAGAATGTCAGCGGCACGCCGATCGGTTTCACGAAAGCGGCTTTTCCCTATTGGTACGCCGACACAAATGGTAACGGCCGCATCGATCCGGAAGAAGTGAAAATGGCCAACAAGTATCCGGCCTATACGCCGCGGTTGCTACAGGCGGTCTATAACTACACTTACTCGGTGCGCGATCCGGGCGGCGCCTACCACAATGGTCGTTACGTCCTGCAACTGCTCTACAATTCGCTCGATAGCCTGGCGCAGAGCGGCAAGGCCGGCGTCACGATGGCCGGAAAGACGCGACCGTAAACCGGGAATAGGTGTAATACCATCGTCACACAGAAAGGCATGATCCGTTCCACTCGCGCGGATCATGCTTTAGGAATAAAAATCGGGGACTGCTAAATGAACGTTCAAGTGGCGAGCCGGGACGCCGTGAAGGGATCGACCATGTTTCGTTTTCTGGAATCGACGGCCGCGCAATACATGACGTCCTCGATCAAGTCCGTGACCCGCCATTGCACATTGGGCGAGCTCGAATCGCTGTTCGTGAAATACGACTTCGAGACGCTGCCGGTCGTGGAGAGTGGAAAGCTGGCAGGTATCGTCACCAAATTCGACTTCCTCCGCGCCTTCGCTTTCACCACCGGGCAGCTGATACCGAGCTACGAGGAGCAGATGAGGCGTACGGTGGGCGAAGTGATGACGGATGGCGTCATCCACGTCGAGCCTGACATGCCGCTGACGCGGGTATTGCAGATGATGGTAACCAACCGCATCCGCAGCTTCCCGGTACTCGACGGCGACGGCAAGTTGGTCGGCATGATTTCGCGCGGCGACGTGATGCGCGCGCTCAAGCAGGCGACCGACGGCAAGTAGTCTCAGGCCGCTGCCTTCTCGCGCCGCACGTCAGGCGGAACCGCTTCTTCGGCGAGCGTCTTGAGCGCTGCATCGAGCGGCATCACCCGCTGGCCTTCGCTGCCGAGACGGCGGATCGACACCAGCCGTTCGGCGGCTTCCTTCTTGCCGATGACGAGCAGGGCGGGGACCTTGGCAAGCGAGTGCTCGCGCACCTTATAATTGATTTTCTCGTTACGCAGATCGGGCTCGACGCGCAGGCCGAGCTTGCGCGCCGCCGCGATCGCCTCGCGCGCGTAGTCGTCGGCATCCGAGGTGATAGTGGCGACGACCGCCTGCACCGGACTAAGCCATAGCGGCAGATGGCCGGCATAGTGCTCGACCAAGATGCCAGTGAAGCGCTCCATCGAGCCGAACATGGCGCGGTGCAGCATCACTGGCGTCACCTTGTTGGAATGCTCGTCGATGTAGAAGGCGCCAAGCCGGCCGGGTAAGTTGAGGTCGACTTGCACGGTGCCGCATTGCCAGTCGCGACCGATGGCATCGCGCAACACGTATTCGAGCTTGGGTCCGTAAAAGGCCCCTTCGCCCTTGTTGAGCGTCCACGGCCGGCCGGAGGCTTTCAGCGCCGCCATCAACGCGGCCTCCGCCTTGTCCCACACCGCATCGTCGCCGATGCGCTTGTCAGGCCGGTCGGAGAACTTGATGCGCACGTCGTCGAAACCGAAATCCTGATAGATCGACAGGATCTGATCGTTGACCTTGAGCGCTTCCTCGGCGATCTGCCCTTCGGTGATGAAGATGTGTGCGTCGTCCTGGGTGAAGGCGCGCACGCGCAATAATCCATGCAAGGCGCCGGAGGGTTCGAAGCGGTGCACCTTACCGAACTCGGCGATTTTCAGCGGCAAGTCGCGGTATGACTTCAGGCCATTCTTGAAAATCTGCACGTGGCCGGGGCAATTCATCGGTTTGATGGCGTAGACGCGTTCGTCCTCCTCGCGCTTGGCGGTGAGGAACATCATGTCGTTGTAAGTCGGGATATGGCCGGTGGTGACCCACAATTCGCGGTCCATCAGCTGCGGTGAATTGACCTCGATGAAGCCGAAGTCCTGCTGGCGGCGGCGGATGTAGTTCTCCAGCGCTTGAAACAGGGTCCAGCCCTTGGCGTGCCAGAACACCGACCCCGGCGCCTCCTCCTGGAAATGGAACAGGTCCATCTCGCGGCCGAGCCGGCGGTGATCGCGCTTCTCGGCTTCCTCGAGCTGTTTAAGATAAGCGTCGAGCTCTTCCTGTTTGGCGAAGGCCGTGCCGTAGATGCGGGTGAGCATTGGGTTCTTACTGTCACCGCGCCAGTAGGCGCCCGCCACCTTCATCAGTTTAAAGGCGGTGCCGACCTTGCCGGTCGAGGTCATATGCGGGCCGCGACAGAGATCGAACCAGTCGCCCTGCTTGTAGATCTTGATCTGTTGGTCTTGGGGAATGGCGTCGACCAGTTCGACCTTGAAGTTCTCGCTCATGTCGTGGAACGTTTTCTTGGCCTGCTCGCGCGACCAGACTTCTTTTGCGAAGGGTTTATCGCGGGCGATAATCTCCTTCATCTTCTTCTCGATGATCGGCAGATCTTCCAGCGTGAAAGGCTGGTTGCGGAAGAAGTCGTAATAGAAGCCGTTCTCGATCACTGGCCCGATGGTCACCTGCGTGCCCGGCCACAGCGTCTGCACAGCCTCTGCCATGATGTGTGCGGCGTCATGCCTGATCAGTTCCAACGCGCGCGGGTCTTCGCGGTTGAGAAATTCGATCTTGACATCGCGCTCGATCGGGTCGGCGAGATCGGTAATGGTGCCGTCAAGCGCCATCGCTACGGTGCGCTTGGCCAGCGAGGGCGAAATGCCCTTGGCGATATCCAAGCCTGTTGTGCCTGAGGGGTACTCCCGACGCGCGCCGTCGGGGAAGGTCAATGCGACCATGATACGGCTCCTTTGCTCACTCGCTGCCTACGAACGCAGGTAAGCGTGATTTGATTTTGGCAGGGATATAGCAGCCGGTTGCGCGCTTGCAACTGCTTTTAGGACACTTTGGGCGGTGTTATCCCGGCCCGATACGTGCTCGCGACCACCAGTACGCCGAGCGCGATAAGGAGCCCGCTCAAATTGCCGAGGGATTGGCTGGCGGCGTCGATATTGCCGCCAATGCTGCAGCCGAGGCCGAGATAAGCGGACGTCCAGATCAGGCGGCCAATCAAGGCGAACCCGACAAAATGCGAAAGCCGATAACGGCTCACGCCGGCGAAGATGCTGACCACCGAGCTCAACGACGAGGTCAGCGTGCGTGAGATTATCACCGTGATACCGCCCCATCGTTGCAAGAGCACCGCGATGCTGTCCCGGCGCTGCGGGCTGTAACCGACCCAGCGGCCATAACGCGCGAGGAAATTGTGGTTGACCGCACGGCCGATGGCATAGGCGATCATGTCACCGGCGAATGAGGCTACGATCGCGATCAGTCCGGCCCATTCCCATCGCAGGTGCCCAACGCGACGAGCGAGCCGGCGAGCACAGTTGCGATTCCGATCGGCAGTGGCAAGCCGATCGCCCCGAGCAAGAGCGTCAGCGCCAGCGCGGGATAGCCATAGAGCAACAGTGCGGACAGGATAGGTCGGAGAGGCCACCGGAGGATTGGCCGCTCTCGGACACCGGCGTCGATTGACCGAGCGCGCGTTGGACTTGCCGAACGAAATCAAAGCGGCCGACGCCGTGTTGGTCGGCGACGGCCTTGAGGCTTTCATTGCCATTGGTTTCTGGCGGCAGGCCGAGATGCGCAATCAGTTCGTTCTTCGGCATGCGATAGGCCGCCGCCACATGATCCAGCGTCATCCAGGCCCGCACGCTGCTGAGCTGCCGTCGACCGACTTCTTAGGCCGAACGCAACAACAGGAACGAGCCGTAGCTGCGCAAGCCGAACAGAACGGAAGCGATCGCGGTTAGCATGATTACGGTCAGCAGGATTCCGCTGCGGCGTGCGCTCATCGTGGTGGCGTTTCGTTGGTCCCGCGCCATCGTCCGTAGCGCCAGGGTAGCCACCAACAGGCGCCGGCCGGCAATTCGGCTGGCACAAAATCGAGCCCAGATGTGCCCCAGGGTTGACAGCGAAGGATACGCGCGAGTGCCATCCACGAGCCTGCCCAAAGCCCGAAGCGGGTGATTGCCTCGTCGGCATACTCGGAACATCCCGGTAGATGCCTGCAGCGCGGGCCGATCAGCGGCGCCAGCGTATAACGATACAGCGTCACCAGCCCACGCCCGAAAAGCCGCGGCAGCCTCGCGAGGCCGGACGATGATGCGTGTTGTTCAGTCATTGCCGCCATAAAGTTCCGGACAAGGTTAAATCCAAAAGTTTCACCGCAGGCAAACCGCAGGTTTTAATCCAATCCAATGTCGATAGCGACTTTTTTACACTAGACCCGAATCCGCCGGCTCTTTAAAAGAGACTTAGATCGGGGATATTAGAAGCCGCCAAACGCAATTACGAACGCGGACAACCGCGCCAACGATAAGGGCCCGGCGGCGAGAAGGGGAATGATGATTCGCTCCCTTGCGACCGCTATCGCGCTCGCTGCTGCGGCGCAACTGCAACTGTTGCCGGCATCGGCGGAGATTGCCGATCGCACGCTGCCGATGCATTTCGATCTGCGGCTGCAAGGTCCGGCCGACGCCTGCGCCACCAAATGCCAGCTCTGGATTGCGGCGGGTGGCGCCATCACGGCGGACACGCCACGGGACTTCGAACGGTTCGCGCAAAATCACGATCTTCGCGGTGCGACCGTCGTACTCGATTCCGATGGCGGTTCCGTGCACGGCGCCATTGCACTCGGGCGCGACATCCGCCGCCTCGGGCTTAACACCACCGTGGGCCGTATCATCGATCTCGACGCTGCGGGCCAGGGTAGGGTGCGCGGAAAATATTCGCCGCGCGCCGATTGCGAATCCATGTGCAGCTTTGTGCTGCTGGGCGGCGAGCATCGCACTGTGCCTGATGAAGCGCGCGTGATGGTACATCAAATCTGGCTCGGCGACCGCCGCAACGATCCGACCGCGGCGAACTACACGGCCGAGGATCTCGCGCTGGTGCAGCGCGACATCGGACGGCTGGCGAAATACACCATCGAGATGGGCGGATCGATCGATCTGATCAATCTGGCGCTGCGCATCCCGCCTTGGGAACCGATGCATGCCTTAACGCCGGACGAAATGCGCCGCACGCGGCTCGCGACCAATGAGCCGTCGGCGCCGGTGGTTGCGCCGCTCGTTGCGTCATCGCCGCTACCCGTCGCGAAACAGCCTATACCGCGCGTGACGGACGGCACGCGCATGACCGAGATCAGCGAGCGGCGCTGGGCCATGATCAAGCACGCCGGAGTCGCAGCGTTGGCGCGGCGCCAGCCGCTTACTGTCGAAGGAGAGGATATCGGTAGCTTCGATCTCATGCTCGCTTGCGGCTCTGGCGGGGACAGCTACGACGTGAGCTACGTCGAACGGCGTCATGATGGCGGCCGTATTCAGGTGCCGGCTGCGCTTGGCGCGGTGGCCGTGACGGTTGGCCACATGTCGGTCCAGCTCATGGTGGTGTCCTCGGAACGCCACGCGGATCCCGACGAACTTGTCACTTACGCCAACGGGACGATGCCGGCGGCGCTGATCGGCGCCTTCACCGCCGTCGGCAATCATTCGATGATGGTCGAGACCAAGAGCGACAGGATGGTCACCAGCATCCGCCTCGGCAATACCGGCGCGCAAGACAGCCTGCCGCGGCTGAGGACGGCTTGCCAAAAGGCGGTCGGCGACCGAGCCGACTTGGCGGCACCCAGGACCGGCGGAATAGCGCCGGCGAAGTGATCTATTCTGCTGCTTGCGCCGGCTTCTTTGCTTGCTTGGCCTCGATCTGATCGAGCGCCGACACCACCGCGTCGAAGGTGAGCATGGTCGAGGCGTGGCGGGCCTTGTAGTCGCGTACCGGCTCGAGCACCGCGATGTCGGCCCATTTGCCGGTCGGAGGGGGCCCGTTTTCCTTGAGCATCTTGAGGACCATTTCGCGAAGCTCGCGCAGTTCCGCAGGCTTCGCGCCGATCACATGGCGGGCCATGATCGAGGACGAGGCTTGGCCGAGCGCGCAGGCTTTCACGTCATGGGCGAAATCGCCGACCACCGGGCCATTCATTTTGAGGTCGACGGTGACCGTGGAGCCGCACAGCTTGGAATGGGCGGTGGCGGTGGCATCGGGCGCGGAAAGCCGTCCCAAGCGGGGAATATTGCCCGCCAGGTCGAGAATCTTGGCGTTATAAACCTCGTTCAACATTGACGATTTGCCGATTTCCCTGCCGCAGATTGCCTCCGCCGCACAAACGAATATATAGGTGCTGACCCGATGGCGCGAGAAGGGGTTCCTGGCGCCGGGCCATGGCTTCCGAGCCATGCCGAATGGGAATGCGGCGCCCGACGCCCGGCATTGGACCGCAACGGTCCGGCGGGCTACTGACGCGGCCACCCCGGTGACACTCCCGGTGCTGCTCAGTCAGCGAGCGCCGGTCGAACGGAGAGACCGTAATGGACGCCAAGAGCACGATCATCAAGCCGTGGCCCAAGCAAGGCTTGTCCGAACATGTACGGGCGGCGCCGACGCCTTCAGGTCCGCGCCCGTCGCGCGCCGAGGCGGAGGCCGCAGTGCGCACTTTGATTGCCTATGCCGGCGATGACCCGCAGCGTGAAGGCGTCTTGGAGACGCCGAAGCGCGTCGTCGACGCCTACGAGGAAGTCTATCAGGGCTACCGGGAGTGTCCGGCCGAGGTACTGGATCGCACGTTCAGTGAGACCGGCGGCTATGATGACTTCGTTCTGGTCAAAGATATTGGCTTTAATTCGCATTGCGAGCATCACATGATGCCGTTCTTCGGCAAGGCGCACATCGCCTATATGCCGACCGAGCGGGTGGTAGGCCTGTCGAAGCTCGCGCGCCTGCTTGACGTTTATGCACTGCGTCTGCAGACGCAGGAACATCTGACTTCGCAGGTAGCGACCGCGATCGAGGAAATCCTCAAGCCGCGCGGCGTCGCGGTGATGATCGAAGCGGAGCATATGTGCATGTCGCTGCGCGGCGTGCAAAAGCCCGGCGCGTTGACCGTGACGACGCATTTCACCGGCACCTTCCGCGACGACGCCAGTGAGCAAGTGCGCTTCATGACCATGCTGCGCGGGGCGCAACGCTAAGCCCCGCGTAACCGACGCGAGGCGAATTTGAACGCCAAATCAGAGATCGAGGAAGGCCTGGGTTTCGCGCCTCAGTTCGGCGCAGACGGATTGATCACTGCTGTCGCAACCGACGCCACGTCGGGCGACGTGCTGATGGTCGCGCATATGAATGCGGAAGCGGTCGCCAACACCATAGCGACCGGCGAGGCCTGGTACTACAGCCGCTCGCGCAAGGCGCTGTGGAAGAAAGGCGAGAGTTCCGGCCACGTCCAGCGCGTGGTCGAACTGCGCGTCGATTGCGACCAGGATACACTATGGCTCAAGGTCGAGCAGGCAGGCGAGGGCGCCTGCCACACTGGCCGGCGGTCTTGCTTCTACCGCGCGGTGCCGCTCGGTCAGAAGGGCGCGGTGAAGCTCGAATTCCGCGACGCCGCAAAGACCTTCGATCCAGAAGCGGTGTATCGCAAGCCGGGCTAAGGCCGGCCTTCACCCGCCGGGTCAGAAATTCGCCTGCGCCAGCAAATCCTGTGCCCGCTTGAGATGCGGACGATCGTACATCTTGCCGTCGACCGCGATGGCGCCCGCGCCGGGCTTGGCGGCAAACGCTGCGACGATGGCTTTGGCCTTCGCGATCTGCTCAGCGCTCGGAGTGAACACCTCATTGATGACCGCCACCTGTGCAGGATGGATCGCTAGCCGCCCGGTGAAGCCGTCGCGGCGCGCGAGTTCGGTATCGCGGCGTAAAACGTCGGGGTCGCGGAAATTAACGTGGATGGTTTCGATGGCGGGCACCTTCGCCGCCGCCGCGCCGAACAGGCAGAACGAGCGAGCAAGACGGTAAGGCTCGGTCAGTGTGCCGTCGGCCTCGCGGTTGGCTTCTGCGCCGAGCTCGGCTGACAGATCCTCCGGGCCCCAGGTCATGCCGATCAGCCGCGCGCTAGAATTCCGGTATGTACCGGCCGTGAAAAGACCTGCGGCCGACTCCACCGTCTGCGGCAAAATCTTGATCGAGCCTTCCGGCAGGCCGGCGATGGCCTCGCGCGCGGTCAGTTTGGCGTCGAGATGGGTGACGCTGGCGCCGCCTTCGGCCTTGGGAAACAGAATGGCGTCAGGCCTTCCCGGCACCATGGCATCGAGATCGGCATCGGTCATGCCAGTCTCCAGGCCGTTGACGCGTACTAACAGGCGGGGGCGCTGCGCCCTCGATTGCGCGGATTTGAGAAATTCCAAGGCGGCGGCGCGTGCCTGCGCCTTGCGCTCGGGCATGATCGAATCCTCGAGGTCGAGGATAACGGCGTCGGCGCCGCTCGCCATCGCCTTGTCGAGCTTGGCTCCGCCATCGGCGGGGACGAAAAGCAGGGAACGCATCAAATTACTTATGCCGTTTCATTTGGGCCGCATAATGATGAAGACATTGCGGTGGCACTCCGCTACCAGCGTGCCATCCTGTTTGAACGCTTTGTGATGGAATTCGACGACGCCGGCGCCCGGCCGCGACTTCGATTCCCGCTTGCTCACGACCTGCGTGCTGCAGTGGATGGTGTCGCCCTCGAATAGCGGTGCCGGGAACCTCACGTCGGTCATGCCGAGATTGGCGATGGTCGTGCCGACCGTCATGTCGGAGACCTGTATGCCGATCATCAGACCGAGCGTGAAAAGCGAATTCATCAGCGGCTGGCCCCATTCGGTTTCCTGCTCGCAGAAATGCCGGTCGATATGCAGCGGCTGCGGATTGAGCGTCATGTTGGAGAACAACATGTTGTCCATTTGGGTGACGGTGCGGGTGAGCGGATGCTCGTAGGTCTTGCCAATCTCGAAATCCTCAAAATATAGCCCGCCGCGCTTATGTCGCTGGATCGTATTCGCCATCGCTGTCCTCCGCATCGTACCCGTGTCCCGGCCCTCTGGCCGCGGCCGTTAATCATTCATTTACCATAATTACCCAGGATCGACAGTGTTCGCGATTGTAGGCGTCAGGTATGGCCGAAGCCTCGGCCCGCGACCTCGGGGCCCTTCATGGCGATCAATTCCATTATTTCCAACGTATCAAACCGCGTCGCGGGCGCGATTCGCGATGCGGCGCGCTCAACCGGCGCTAGCTTCGAATACCTGCTAACCGCCGCGCGCATGGAATCCAACCTTAATCCAGCCGCGCAGGCAACGAGTTCGTCGGCGACCGGCCTCTACCAGTTTATTGACCAGACCTGGCTTGCGACGCTTAAGAGCGCCGGGCCTGCGCACGGTTACGGCCAGTATGCCAACGCCATCACGCAGAGCGCGGACGGGCATTATGAGGTGGCGGATCCGAACATGCGGGCGGCCATCATGCGTTTGCGCAGCGATCCGGCCGTGAGCGCGACCATGGCGGGCGCCTTCACTCAGACCAATGCCGCGCAGCTCGCGGGCGCACTCGGCCGGCAGCCGTCCGAAGGCGAACTCTACATCGCGCATTTCCTCGGCTCCGAGGGGGCCGCAAAGCTGATCGGCGCCATGAGAAGCCAGCCGAACGCCGATGCTGCGCAACTGTTTCCGCAAGCGGCGGCGGCAAATCCCACTATATTCGTCAACAAATCCGGCCAGCCGCGTAGCGTCAGCGAGGTCTATTCCACGCTGACCGGCCGCTTCGAAGTTGCCCGCGCCACCGCCTTCGGTCCGGCGCTACGCGGGACGCAAGCCGCCACACCAGATCCCGCCGGCGTTGCGCAGGCCCTCGGGCGTGCCAACAGCCCGCCGCTCGCTATACCGGTGCCGGTCCCGGCGGTGCCACCGGACGCGCGGCCGCTCTTCCAGAGTATGTTCACTGATCGCGGCAACCGCGCGGTGTCGCAAACCGTGAGCAATCTGTGGACGCCCGCCGATGCGGACACGCCGGCCGTCGGCAACCAGCCGCGCACGCTCAATTTGTTTAGCGACCCGGTTCCCGCCGCGGCCAAACCGTCTGGCGGAAAGATCTGAGGAGGCGAGCAGATTACCACATGGTTAATCGCGCCATAATTTCTATGGTGAACGCTTTGTTAAGCGTCAGTCGGTACGATGTATTTCGCCGTCGATGTGGAAGACGGTTGTCAGTCGCGTTAGGTCGTAGCAATGATTGTCCGTCAGTTTCTGCAGTGGATCCGCCACGCACCGCCCGGCGAACGAGCCGAGGCCACTTCCGCGTTGGCCCGCGCCTATCTCTATTCCGATTTGTCGCCCGATGACATTGCCGCCGCTGAAGGGGCGATGATCATGCTGCTGGACGATCCTTCGCCGCTGGTGCGGCGCGCGCTCGCCGATGTGTTCGCCACGTCGCAGAAGGCGCCGCCAGTGGTGATCCGCGCGCTCGCCAACGACCAGCCGGAAATCGCAATGGCGATTCTCGCGCTGTCGCCGATGTTGCAGGAAGCCGATCTGATCGACTTGGTGGCGACTGCGCAGCCGTCGGCGCAAATCGCCATCGCAAGCCGTGCCATGCTGCCGCGCTCGCTTGCCGCCGCGATCGCCGAAGTAGGATGCGCCGAGGCTTGCCTCGCGCTTTTGGAGAATTTCGACGCTGATATTGCGCCGTTCTCCATCGACCGCGTCGTCGAGCGGTTCGGTCACCTAGCGGCGATCCGCGAGCCGGTGTTGGCCCGCGCCGATCTGCCGATGGCGACTCGTCAGGCGCTGCTCGCCAAGCTGTCGCGCACACTCGCCGGTTTTGTCGCCGGGCGACAGTGGCTCGGTCCCGAACATGCCGAAGATGCTGCGCGCGAAGCTTGCGAGAAAGCGACCGTCGCGCTCGCCGCCGAAACGCCTTACGAGGAGCTCGGCCACTTGGTGCAGCATTTGCGCGCCAGCGGACAGCTCACTGCTGGCATGATCCTGCGTGCGCTGCTTTCCGGCAATATCGTGTTGTTCGAGGAAGCGCTGGCGGATTTGTCCGGCATGCCGATCGACCGCGTCGCCAGCTATATCCACGACCGGAATATTTCCGGCTTCCGTGCGCTCTACCGCAAGGCCGAACTGCCGGATCAGGCCTATCCGGCGTTCCGCGAAGCGATTGCGGCTATGCGTGAAGGTGTGTTGGTCGGCGAGCGGAGCGGGGCGGGGCAGCTCAAACGGCGCATGGTCGAGCGCGTGCTTGCCGCCTGCGAAGCCGAGCGCGGGCGCGATTTGACGTCGCTGTTGGTGCTGCTGCGGCGGTTCGCGGTCGAGGCCGCGCGCGAGGAAGCGCGCATGTTCTGCGACGATCTGGTCGCTAACGACCATGTGATTGAACCGGGCCGGCTTATCGAAGACGCGCGGCTCGTCGCGTAATGAAATTGCCGTGTGCCAGATGCGTGATATATACGAAGTGCCGCCGTATGGTTCGCCACTGATCTTGAACCTAGCCAAATTCTGAGTTTGTAACGCTCACGGTTCTGCGGTGCATCACGGTGTGCTACGCTGCGCTCGGCCGTGGCTTTAGCTCACTCCGGCGCGATCGACGGGCCTTTGATCTGTTCGAGCACGTCCGGCCGATCGCGGTTCTCGTGGATAAGGAACTCGTCGGTCACCACGCGCAATCGTTTTGTCAGCGTGGCAGCTAAGTCCTCGGCGTCGGAGCGAGAATATTCGCGATAGATCGCGCGTGCCGCATCGACATGCTGATCCACCAGCTTAACCGGAATGTGGGTCATGTCAGGTGTGTGCTCGATCAACCGGCATAGGCTTTCGGCGGCTGGCGCAACCAGAGGAAATCCAAAGGTCGCGGCTTCGCCCTTTATGTCGTGGGCGGCATGAAATAGGGCGTCTTTAGTCGCCGTGGTGAACCCGTCGGCGGCGATGCGGTGGCGGGCGGCGTCCAGTCGTTCACATTCGGCGTCCATCCAGGTCGAGAATTCCGTCGACAAATCGGCCAGCGCCTTTTCAGCGCGCGCGACGGGATTATCTTCATCGGATTGCAATGGCTTGACGCTGACCACCTTGCGCAATTTGTTTTCCGGCGTGATGACCTCGTGGTCGCTGAAAGTCGCGGTGGCCGTCGAGATTTTTTTCGAGTGAGCCATGGTGCATTGCCTGTTAATCGATGACGCGGGCTTGGTCGAGCAAAGTAGACTGCTTGATGATATCGGCCTTGCCATCTTTGCGGCGCTCGGTGCCGGCATAATTCGAATTGAGGCTGCGGCGGCGATCAGGACCGAAAAAGGTCTTGGTCTTGATGAAGGGACGCGGATTGACGACCACGTTGACGACGCGCTGATAGAGGCTCTTGGCCGAAATCGGCTTAGCCAGGAACTCGGTGACGCCGGCATCGCGCGCGGTGGCCACGCGAGTTTTCTCAGTATGGCCGGTGAGCATGATGATCGGCACGTAAGGATTAGCGCCGGCATCGGGCTGACGGATAATCTGAGTAAGCTCGAGGCCATTGCAGATCGGCATAGCCCAGTCGGTGACGATAATATCGGGCATGCGGTGGTTGAAGATTTCCAAGCCTTTCGCACCGTCCTCCGCTTCATGCACTTCGCGGGCGCCGAAGCCGTGCAGGACGGTGCGAACCATCCGGCGCATATTGGCATTGTCGTCGACGACGAGAAAATGCAGGCGATTGAAGTCGATACGGATCATGGGTACCCCTGACCTCATGGCCAGAGCCCGAAGCCATAGGCGAAAAACTACTGGGGTGCCGTTAAGGAAGCGTTTAGGATGCCGTTACGTCGCCGTCTGGCGCCGTCGAGACTAGAACCGTCAATATTGGGGGAGGCATTGCTCTCACACGGCGCCGGTATGAAAACCTTGTTGATACCGACCGAGGATCACGATGCCATGCAGGCGGTCCTGGAAACTGCCCGGCTCGTGGCTCAGCAATTCGGCGCCTACATGGAAGGATTCGCGGTTCGGCCGTCGGTTGGCACATACGTAATGGTCGAACCCGTCAGCAGCCTAGCGATTTCCGGCGCTTTCGAGGGCGACACTGCCAATCAGGCGCGCGCGCAGTTCGAATCGTTCATGCAGAGCCATGGGGTGCCGCAAGTCGACCGCGAGCCGGCGGTCTATTCCTACAATTGGCCGCGCGCCGAGGCGGCGGAAGACGCCTTCATCGGGAGCTACGGCCGCAGCTTCGACCTCATCGTCCTCGGGCGGCCGGGACCCGAGCCGCAAAATCCCCGGATGCCGCCGCTGGAAACCGCGCTGTTCGAAAGCGGCCGGCCTGTCCTGGTGGTGCCGAAATCTGCGCCGCGGACGCTGGCGCGCAATGTGCTCGTCGCCTGGAATCGCAGCACGCAGCAGGCTCGCACCAATATCTTTGCGCTGCCGTTGCTGCGGCTTGCCGAGCAGGTGACCGTGCTGACGGTTGAAGGCGGCACTGTGCAGGGGCCATCGGCGGAAGAGGCCGCGCGCCACCTGCGCCGGAATGGGATCAAAGCAACTGGGTCAACGGTCAAGCGCGGGCAGCGCACGCCTGGCGAAGTCATTCTCGCCCACGCGGCGTCACTCGGCTGCGACCTGCTGGTCAAGACCGCCTACACGCAGAGCCGTTTGCGCCAGATGATTTTCGGCGGCGCAACTCGTCACATTCTCGCGAACGCGACCTTGCCGGTGTTGATGGCACACTGATAAGCCTATCAGCCGCACGAGAGCAGGATCGCAATCATTTGTCGAACGGGCCCGACCAGAGCAAAAACCCCGCCGGGCCCGCAGTTGCGAAATATCCGGCGTTCCTGACCGTATTCCCCTCGATCATGCTGCCGATGTTTCTGGCGGTGGTGGACCAGACCATCATTGCCACCGCGTTGCCGGCGATCGCCGCCTCGACCGGTCAATTCGAGCGCGCATCATGGATCGTCGTATCCTACCTGATCGCATCGACCGTCGCCGCACCGATCTACGGGCGCCTGGGCGACTTTTTCGGCCGCCGCCGGGTCATGTTTGCGGCGCTCGCCGTTTTCATGGCCGCGTCACTACTTTGCGCGGCGTCTCCGACCATCGAACTGTTGACGCTCGCCCGCCTGCTGCAGGGGTTAGGCGGTGGCGGGCTGATGACGTTGTCTCAGGCGTTGGTGGGTGAGGCGATCCCGCCGCGCGAACGGGCGCGCTACCAGGGCTATCTTGCCGCGGTCGCTGTATGCGCCAATACCTTTGGCCCCATTGCTGGCGGTTATCTCACCGAGCACTTCGGCTGGCAGTCGATCTTCCTGGTCAACATACCGATCGGGCTCGGCGCTGTCGCGCTGACCTGGCGGCTACCCACTCCTAAGGTGGAACGGCTTCCCTGGCGGGCCGACCCCGGTGGCCTCGTCCTGTTTGCGGTGTTCGTGGCCACGACCCTGCTGTCGCTTGAGCAAGTACAGCACGTGGACATCGAGATGCTTCCGCTCGGCGGCGGCTTGCTTGCCGCCGGCATCGTCGCTCTGGTGTTGCTGGTGCGTCACGAGAACCGCACGCCGTCGCCGCTCATCCCGCTCGGGCTGTTGCGGCAACCGGCGATCTGGCACAGCGACGCGCTCGCCGGATGTCACGGTGCTGCACTGGTGTCGCTGATCACGTTCTTTCCGGTTTTCCTGCAGGTGGTGCGCGGCGATTCGCCGTCGGAAACCGGCCTCCTACTGGTGCCGCTCACAATCGGCATCGGCACCGGTTCGCTGGTGACCGGCCGGTTGGTCAACAAGACCGGGTTACTGACGATCTTTCCGATCATCGGTCTTGCCATGGTGACCGCCATTTTCATCGTGCTCGCCATTTGGGTATCGGCGCTGGGGACCACCGCGCTCGCTGGCATACTTTTGTTCAACGGGTTGTTCATGGGAACCGTGATGGGCGTCGTGCAAGTGAGCGTACAGATCGCCGCCGGCCCAGTGCGGCTCGGCGAAGCGGCGGCCTCGGTGCAATTTTCGCGCTCGATCGGCGCTGCCTTCGGCACTGCTCTGGTGGCGACCGTGCTCTTCGGCTTCCTCACGCTGCGCAATCCGGAAGCCGCCCGCGTCTTCGCCAGCATGGTCAAGCACGCCGGCATCAGTCCGGCGTTGCCGGCCGCGCAGCGCATTGCCATTCAAGCTGATATCCGGGGCGCGTTCAGCGCCGCCTTTCTGACGATGGCGGCGTTTTCGACGGGGGGCTTTTTTCTGGCGCTGACGAATCCGCTGCGCCGGATTTGACTCTTAGGCTTTCAATAGCGTCGCCATGATGCGCTCGCGCGTGAGCGGCAAATCGCGAATGCGCGTGCCGAGAGCATGCGATACAGCATTGCCGACCGCCGCCGCGGTGGGGCCGGCCGTCACTTCGCCGACGCCGAGCGGCACTTCGTCCTTGCTATTGATCAGCTCGATATCGATCTCAGGCACTTCGCTGAATTTCAGCACTGGATAGGTCTCCCAGTCGAATGTGCTGATACCCAGATTCTTCTCGTTGCTGTCGAACCGCACCTGCTCCTTGAGCACCCAACTCGCAGACTGGATGATGCCTCCTTCGAGTTGATTGATCACGCCGTCCGGATTGATGACGAGGCCGGCGTCGGTCGCGCACCACACATGCGCCAGGCGAATGTCCTCGGTGACGTCGAGTTCGACCACCACGGCGGAGTAGGCGGCGCGGTTCTTGTAGCGTGCGAAGGCGATACCGCGGCCGTGGCCGCTGCCGCCAGGCTCATTCGGGTTCCAGCGCGCCATGGCAGCGACCTTTTCGATCACCACGCGCGCGCGTTGGTCGGCCGTAATTGACAGCCGGTATTGCACCGGATCCTGGCCGGCGCGCTCGGCCAGCTCATCGATGCAGCATTCCATTGCGAACACATTCGGCATGGCGCCGAGCCCGCGCAGCGCCGAAGTGCGCACCGGCGTCTCGGTGATCAGATGATGTATCATGCGCTTGGCGGCGATGTCGTAGAGCGGCTCGCCGTTGCGCGTGGCGCCGCCGCCGTTCGACTCCGGCACATCGTTGGGCGGCGGCTCGGGCATCGGGGTCGGCAGTGCGACCGCGCCCAGCAGCACGCCGCCGGCGCCGGGCCGGTTGTTGTGGGTGGCGCTCCAGATTTCCTGCGTCCAGTCGACGGGCTTGCCGGCGTCGTCGATGAGCGCCTGCACCTTCACGACCATCGCCGGCGTCTTCGGCTCGTAGACGAATTCCTCCTCGCGCCGCCAGCGCACGCGGATTGGCCTGCCCGGCATCTGCATGGCGATGATGGCGGCGTCGGCAGCGGCGTCGTCGGCACCGTTGTGGCCGTAGCAGCCGGAGCCCTGCACATGCTTTACCGTAATCGCAGAGGTGTCCAGGCCGAGCGCCTTGGCGAGTGAGGCGCGCAAAGGGAACACGCCTTGGCAATGCGTCCACACCGTCAAATGCCCATCGCGATACTCGGCAAGACCGCAGGACGGCGAGATCGAGGCATGCGCGAGATAACCGCGGCTATATGTCGAACTCGAAGCGCTGGTAGCCTTTCGGCTCGCTCGCCGGGGCGCCGAACACCCGGTCGATCCAAGGCTGTTGCAGGGCCCAGGACGCCTCGGCCTGCTGCGCGGTCGGCGTCTCGACGTTTTGCCAAGTCACGGCATTGATTGCGGCGGTGCCGGCGAGATCGACGGCGGTCTCGTCGTCGCCAATGATGGCGAGAAAATTGCCGTGCCGGACGAAATCGACCTTGCCCTTGGCGGCGCGCCGGATCGCTTTTTCGTCGACTTTATCGATGATGGCGCCGCGATTGGGCTGGCGCACCACGCGCGCGTGCACCATGCCGGGAATCTTCATGTCGTGGATGAACGCAGCCTTGCCGAAGATCTTGTCCGGTAGGTCGAGGCGCTTGGTACTTTCGCCAATGTGCTTAAGGTCTGCGATTGCCTTACGCGTGCCGCTGCCGGTCGCCTTGACCGCGAGGTCTAGCGCGCCTGCGAGCGTCCAATAATCTTGCCCGGTCGGCTTGCCACCGCGCAGGATGCTGCCGTCGCGGATCGAAAGCTCACTCGCCAGACAGCCGATGATGACGGCGGCCTGTGCGAGGAACAGCGCGCGCACGTCGGCGCAGGCTTGTCGCATGGCGACGCCGCCCGATTGCATTGATTGACTGCCGGCAGTGTACCCCTCATTGGGCGTAAGCTCGGTGTCGCCGGAGCGGATGACGATGCGATCCATCTCCACGTCGAGTTCATCGGCGGCGATCTGCGCGATGGCGGTCAGCACGCCTTGGCCGATTTCGACGCGGCCGGTGCTGACGATGACCTTGCCGGGCGCGGGGAACGCGATCCAGCGGTCGAGGCTCGGATTGTCGGCGAGCGGGCCGGGCAGGGGTGCATTCATGGAAGAATCCAATCTTGCGCATGATCTTGTCCGAAAACCGGTTCCCACTTTTCGGGATCATGCGCGTGCTCCCGCTTTTATCTGCGCAGCCGCTTTTTGCACCGCCCGTATGATGCGATTGTGCGAGCCGCAGCGGCAGATATTGTCGTCGAGTGCGGCGGCGATCTGCGCGCGCGTCGGCGAGGAATTTGTGTCGAGCAGTGCCTTGGCCGTGACGATGATGCCGGCGAGGCAATAGCCGCATTGGCCGGCCTGCTCGTCGAGAAAAGCCTGCTGCACCGGGTGCGGCTTCTCGGGCGTGCCCAGCCCTTCGATGGTGACGATCGACTTGCCGGCCACGCTCCAGATCGGCTTTGCACAACACTTTTCCGGCTTGCCATCGATCAGCACGGTGCAGCAGCCGCATTGCTCGAGCCCGCAGCCGAAGCGCGTGCCCATCAGGCCGAGTTCGTTGCGCAGCACGTTGAGCAGCGGCGTCTCCTCATTGTCGAGCGAAACGCTGACCGGCTTGCCGTTGACGTGAAGATCGAATTTTTGAGTCATTTGCGGCTCACAACGCTAGGGGAAGTCAAAATCCGAACTGTTCGCGCAAGATGCGTTCGTCAAGACTGTGTCCAGGGTCGAATAAAAGATTGATCGACACGGTATGGTCCATCTCGACGTCAACGTCGCGCACCGAGCGTACCTCGTCGGAATCGGCGACCGCGGCCACCGGCCGTTTGTCGCCATCCATGACTTCGATGGTGACGTGCGCCTTGTCGGGCAATAAGGCCCCGCGCCAGCGCCGCGGCCGGAATGGACTGATCGGTGTCAGAGCGAGCAGGGACGCGGTGATCGGAATGATCGGGCCCTGTACGGAAAGGTTATAGGCGGTGGAGCCGGCTGGGGTCGACACCAGCAGGCCGTCGGCGATCAATTCGGCGATCCGCTCCTCGCCGTCGATCAAGATACGCAAATGCGCGGCCTGCGCGCTTTGGCGAAACAGCGAAACCTCGTTGATGGCGCGATGCTCGTGCACGCGGCCGGCGGCGTCGCGCGCGCGCATCACCAGCGGGTGGATGACGGTAATATGCGCGGCAGTCAATCGTTCGGGCAGGCCGTCGAGCGCGAATTCGTTCATCAGAAAGCCGATGGTGCCGCGGTGCATGCCGTAGATCGGCTTGCCGGAATTCATGAACTTGTGCAGGGTTTGCAGCATCAAGCCGTCGCCGCCGAGCGCGACGATGACGTCGGCGTCCTTCGGTTCGGCGTTGCCGTAACGCTCTTGCAGACGCTCATAGGCCTCGCGCGCCTCTGGCGCCGTGGCGGCGACAAAGGCGATCTGCTTGAAACGCTTGGGCGGGCGGCTCATTGACGGCTCGGGGGCAAAATCGGGGTCTTTCGATGGAACGCGCGGTGCTCGTCTATACGACTTGGCCCTCGATTGTCGAGGCGGAGGCGGCCGGCCGCGCCATCGTGGAAAAACGGCTGGCGGCCTGCGTCAATATCCTGCCGGGGATGATCTCGCACTACTGGTGGCAGGGCAAAATCGAGCGGGCGGAGGAGGCGGTGATGATCTTCAAAACCCGCGCCAGCTTGGCCGAGCAGGTCTCGGCGGCGGTGAAGCAATTGCACTCCTATACGACGCCGGCGGTCATGGTCCTGCCCGTCGAAAGCCTCGACCGAGATTACCAAGCGTGGATTGTAAACGAAACCGGCCCTTGAAAAAATGAAATCGCCGAGCAAAGCTCGGCGATGAACGCACTATCAGTCGGCAAATCCTTGATCAATAGATACCCATGCCGTCGATCACGGCCTTGAGCCGGTTGCCCTGGACCAAGCGCATGCCTGGCGGCAATGCTGCCGTGGTAGTTGCCAGCTTAGGATCCGTTCGCACGTGGCGCGATAGTTGCGCAATAATTTTTCCGGCGCCAATTGCTGGTCCAACGTAGGTCTCGCTCCATACAAAAGGGTCTCTGCGCCGCCGAATCCGGTCCGAGTACGGCGGCGCTTGACTCGTTCGTGGGTTGGATGGAACATTTAAGCGCGCTGGTTCCCCGGATGACTCCGGGGACGAAAGAGGGAACACGGAATCCGCCGGTCCGCATCTCGCGAATTGATGAAAGTCCGTGGCTGCCCCCGCAACTGTAAGCGGCGAGCCCGCGTCCGTATGGCCACTGGGAAACCGGGAAGGCTGGGCGCAACTGGGCGATGACCCGCGAGCCAGGAGACCTGCCAGCGCGGTCACCCAACCGGTGGACGGGGCGTCCATACGGAGCGGTCTTTCGCAGCGGTGACGACATTGCCGGTGCGAAGCCGTGAGAGAATCTCTCCCACGACATTGCACACGTAAGCGTCGCGCTTCCGCACGCGCCGCTGAACGTGTCCTTCGCGCCGGGCTTGGTCTCACCCGATGCGCCGTATCATTGCGCGCGCAAACGAAGGAACGTAACGGTATGGGAACTCAATTTCACCTCGCCGGCGCTGCCTTGACGCTCGTATTGTTCGCGCAACCCGCGAGCGCACAGGACAACACGCAAGTCTTGCCGACGATCGTCGTCACATCCTCTCGATTGGGCGGTGCCATCACCGGTGCTTCGACATCGGTGATTACGGCCGAAGATATCCAACATTCGCCTGCGCAATCCTTGCCGGACGTATTGTCGCAAGCGGCCGGCGTGCAGATCATGCACCTGTTCGGCAGTCCGATCGGCACCGACGATATGGTCGATCTGCGTGGCTTCGGCGCTTTCGCGCAATCCAACGTGCTGATCCTGGTGAATGGCCGACGATTTCAAGATTTGGATCTGCAAGGTTTCGATTTTTCTGCGATACCGATCAACAGTATCGAACGTATCGAAATAACCCGCGGCAACAGCGGTGCCGTGCTGTACGGCGATGGCGCTATCGGGGGCGTCATCAACATCGTGACCAAGACTACCTCAGGGGCACCATTCTCCGGCAAGGTAGAGGGCGCTGTGGGCTCTTATGGCTATCAAGAGGGAGCGCTATCGGCAGCGGCTTCATCGGGCCCTTGGTCGACAACGCTTTATGGCAATACTGTCGGCTGGTCCGGCTATCGCCAGAACAGCAAAGCGAATCAGCAAGACGTCGTCGGCAATCTCAGCTACAAGGCGCTGGGCTGGAGTAGCTATTTCACCATCGGCGCCGACAAGCAGGCGCAGGATCTTCCCGGCGGTTTGGAAAACTTGCCGCTGGTTTACCCTATTACACTGAGCAATCCACGGGCCTCGATCACGCCGCTCGATTGGGCGACAAAGCAGGACGTGAACCTCACGGCCGGATTTACCAACACGCTGGGGTCAGGGATCGATCTCATCGTCGACGGCGGTGTGCGACGTAAATTTCAGCAGAGTAATTTTCTAAACTACTTCAATAATCCGAGCTTCGTCTTCGATCCATCGACGGCCGGTCCGATGTCTTACGCGAACACAGTGATGACGACCTCGTCGTTGACTCCTCGGCTTGATGTCTCAAATCAGTTGTTTGGCGTTCCGAACCATCTGTTCACCGGCGTAGACGTTTACAACACTCAATACGATTCCGATCGCAGCGAAAGTCCCGGCGATATCCCAATTCATCATTACGATATAAGCCAGACAACGGCTGCGATTTATGCCATGAGCACGGCAACCGTAATGCCGAGCTTAGATTTCTCTTTTGGCGGCCGGCTGCAGCGCAATATGGTCAATGCGACGGACGCCTATGATCCGAGCATGGATCCCAATGCTGGTTACTACTCAACCAATCCGCAGGCCCCGCCGGTCGACACGAGTGAATGGCAATATGCCGCGCATCTCGGTTACGAATATCGAGCGAGCCCGGTATTGGCGTTCTTCGGCCGCGTCGCCCGCGCCTTCCGTTTGCCGAACGCGGACGAACGCGTGGGAGCAGGCAGCCCATATAGTCTTGCGACCCCGCCGAGTTTGGATCTCAAGACCCAAACCTCCTACGACGTCGAAGACGGGTTTCGCGTGAAATGGCAGCGGTTCACGTTCGAGTTGAGCGTCTATTTGATGGAGCTCAATAACGAGATTCACTATCTCCCGGCGCTGTTTCTGGACGTCAACCTGGATCCGACCCAGCGTCTGGGCTGGGAAAACAACGCAACCTGTCAATTGACGGACGATGTGCGCCT
Organism: uncultured Alphaproteobacteria bacterium; assembly: GCA_963753455.1. Lineage (GTDB taxonomy): Bacteria > Pseudomonadota > Alphaproteobacteria > Rhizobiales > Xanthobacteraceae > Pseudolabrys. Next base: position 60,201 of record CAVWDA010000009.1, read on the forward strand.
GCACGGCGGCTCTGCCTACACGAGGGCGACCTTCCGCGAGGGGCAATTCGCCGGTAATGATATTCCGCTAGTGTCACGCTGGAGCGGCAACGCCGGCGTGTCCTGGGACATTTGGAGGAAACTGGCCGTTCTCGACGTCACCGGGCGTTTCATGGGCGAACGCCGTATGGACAACGACCAAACCAACACCCAGCCGCTGATCCCGGCAAATGCCACAATCGACGTGAAGCTCAGCGGACTATACGACCGCTTTTTCTGGTCGGCTGCGGTCTTAAACGTCTTCAACGTCAGCTACTTCGACTATGCCATCGCAAGCGCGTCCACTCAGGGATTCTACAGCGCTTATCCCCAACCGGGCCGCACCTTCATGCTACGCGGCGGCATGACCTTCTGAAAATGCGGGCACGGCCGGAACTCCGACCGTGCCGCCGCCTGACTACGCTGCTAAATTAGACCCGGTCCAATTCCGGAGGGCAAACCATGCCGATATTGCGGACGCTAGGTGTCGGTGTTTTCCTCGCCGTGCTGGCGCTACCGGCTATTGCCGGCGATGACATCCTCGATACCATCGAGCAGGCCCGCAAATCCTACCAAGCGGGCGATCTGGCGGCGGCCAAGCAGTCGCTCGATCTCGCGTCGCAACTGGTCGGACAGAAAAACGCCGAGAATTTCGGGGCATTATTGCCGGCGCCGCTGCCGGGCTGGAAAGCGGAAAAAGTCGAGACAGCTGCCGTCGGCGTCGCCATGTTCGGCGCGTCCTCGGCCAGCCGCCGTTATCGGGGGCCCGACGGCCAGGATGTCGAGGTGCGCATCACCGGCGATTCAGCGATGGTCATGCAATTCGCCCAATTGTTTCTTAACCCGGTCATCGCCGGAGCTGTGGGGAAGCTGATCCGTGTCGGCGACCAGCGCGCGATCCAGACCCATGAAGGCTCGCTAAACATGGTCGTCGCCAACAAATTTCTGGTCACTATCGAGGGTTCGGCGGACTCCACGGCCAAGCTTGCTTATGCCCAGGCCGTGGACGTCGCCAAGCTTTCGAAGATGTAATGCAGAATTCACGCCCGTTAAAGCGGCGATCACATCACCGGCACCAGTTCATAGCTGCTGCCGCTCGCGTGGCCGGACGTGTGGCTGTAGGCCACAATCCCGACGATGCGATGGATGACCTATGCGCCGGGCTTGAACGGCCCACTCTGGCGATGTTCTTGAAGATTTGCCGCGCATTTAAAAAGCAGCGGCACGCCGCGCCGCTCGCCTGTTTCGTACGCAAGCAAAGAAACTCTCGGTCCCAACTCTCGGGCAGGCGTCTACCTGCTTCAATACCGCGCCCCCGCAGTCCAGTTCAGCGGCCGTTCGCCCTAGCCGATCAGGCGTAAGCCGCTATGATTGCGAGCGGGGCGCAAGGCGGAGAATCCGGAGACGGCGAATGCGGTGGTTAGCGTTGGTGGCGGTGCTCATGGTCGGCGGCTGCACGACCGAAGTCGGTCCTAGTCCGGCTGAGCTGAAGGCGCAGTGGGAGGCGCAGAATATCGTTCCGCAAAACTACAAGAACGACTTGCTGGCCTTCCTGCGCACCTATCTCAACGACCCAACTCATGTTCGGGCGGCGGCGGTATCGCAGCCGGTGCTCAAGACCGTCGGGCCGGGTGAACGCTACATCGCTTGTGTACGCTACAATGCCCGCGTCGACGGCAAATATGCCGGCGCCAAGGATGGCGCCGCGATCTATGTGTCCGGCAAGCTTGACCGCTTCCTCGATGGACCGAAAGATGTGAAGGAGATCTGCAAGGACGCGGTCTACGCGCCATTCCCCGAGCTCGAGACCCTCACGCGCTAACAGGAATCGTCACGCGTGCAGAAGCGTTCGGCCGCCCAGACGCGCGGGCGTACGACAACCGCCGGGCTCGAACAGCTCGACGGCAGCAGGTTCAGACAAAAAGGCGTAAAGTAGCCTCGGGCTACGAGGTCACTTAACCTTGAGGTTCTCCGCGGACGTCTTACCGCGGTTCTCGACGAGCTCGTACTGAACGGTCTGACCTTCATTCAGCGTGCTAAGTCCGGCGCGTTCGACAGCCGAGATGTGCACGAACACATCCTTCCCGCCTTCTTGGGGCTGGATGAAGCCATAGCCCTTCGTCGGATTGAACCACTTAACTGTGCCCTGAGGCATGCTAGATCTCCGAGGTATTACGAGTAACGAGGATAGTTTGGCACAGTCTGCAACCGCCGAACAAGGTCCTGTGCGACCGGCATCCTCTGACTTTCGGGTGACTGCCAGATACCGCTCTTTCCGCTGAAAAGATGGAAATTGAGCTTGGTCGGTGCGGCGCAAATGCTCGTGCTGAGTTGGAAACGCCAGCCATATCATCGGGTTGCTCGGTCATGGCATCCGCGCGCCGTCATTCTTCGGGGGGCGCATCGTTTGCACGGAAATTTAGCGGGCTCTTAGCCGGCGGACGAAAGACTGCTGTCATCGGCCGGTGACGAGCTCTCCGTTTCCGCGGTGGGATGCGAGCGAACGACGGTGACGGTGCATTGCGCCTCGGCAGCGACTTTGGCCGACACGCTGCCGAGCAGCTTGCGCAGCAGCGAGTTTTGCCGGGCGCCGATCAGAATGTGATCGATTGAATTGGCTTGCGCGAATTCCAGAATGGCCGCCGCCGGATCGACGCCTTCGAGCACGTGCGCGGTGAGCCGGCGCTCGTCGAGTTTGATCGGCGCCGCCCAATGCTTGAGCGCAACCAGGCGGTCGATCTGTTTGTTATGGCCCTGCTCGTCGAGGGTGAAATCGATGGTGATGCGGCCTTGCTTGAGCACGTTGAGGCAGGCGAGCCGCGCTTCTGGCAGCGTCGCTAGAATGCGGGCGGCGGTCACGCGCAGCGCGTCATTGGTCGCTTTAGATCCTTCGGTTAAATCGATGGCGACTGCAATGATCGGAGACGAGGAGATTTGTGCTGCCAGCACGGAATTGTCTGCCGGCCGCATCAGCTCTTTGTTGAAGCGCCGACGCAACACCGTGGTGAACGGGTCGCGTCGCAGGCGCTCGGATCGCGCGGTCAGCTTGACCCTATCGTGATGGGTGAGATCGAAGGCGAGTTGCGCGGCGGTCGGGTAGCGGTAGCCCGGCTCGATCTCGAGGCAACGCAGGACAATTTCCTGCAGCCAGGGTGGGTAGTCCGGCCGCAAGCGGCGCGGCGGCACTGGATCGCGCCACAACCGGCGGCGCATGCCGCGCAGCGTCTCGCTTTCGCCGAACGGCCGCACGCCGGTCGAGAAAAAATAGAGCAGCACGCCGAGTGCGAACTGGTCGCTGCGCGGGTCATTGCGGATGCCGCGCAGTTGCTCCGGCGACATGTAGGGCGCCGTGCCGAAGGGAACGCGGAACTCCTCCTGCATCAGGTCGGGCAACTGATCGTGATGTGAGAGGCCGAAATCGAGCAGTACGGCTTCGCCGGTCGGGCGGAACATGATGTTACTCGGCTTGATGTCGAGATGCACCACGTGCTGGTGGTGAATGTCGTCCAACGCCTGCGCTATTTTCACGCCGATTTCGGCTACCTCCTCATAACGCAGCGGAAGGTCGGGCAGCCGCGTATACAAGGTATTGCCGGGGATGCATTCAAGTGTGATGTAGGGCTGCTTAGCGAAATCGCCGACCGCGATGCATTTGGGAACGTGCACGCCGGTCAGCCGCGGCATGATCATCTGTTCCATTTCGAAGCTGACAATCGCCGCCGGGTCAGTGCCTTCGCCGATGCGCGGTACCTTCATCAGCATCGGCGTGGTGGCGCCCGGACGCGTGACGCGCCAGACCGCCGCCATGCCGCCCTGATGCGCTATCTCGTCAAGCCGGAAACCGTCGAGGATCACCCCTGGCTCGTGCAGCGGCTTGGCCATCGGTCATTGTCCCACGAGCAGGCGGTCCGCGAGCCAGCGCGGCAGGCCTTTTTTCCGGATCGCGGCCACCGCCTGTTCGACGTCGTAGGGCACGCGACAATAAATGAGCTCGCGCTTGTCGGTGTCGAACATGGCGAACGCGGCTGCCGGATTGCCGTCGCGCGGCTGGCCCACCGAACCAAGCACGGCCAGCCAACGTCGGCCTTGCAACAGTGGCACGGCAGCGCCGGTGGTCGGTGTGAATGCGGTCATTTTGGCGGTTGGCGAAATGCTGTAGATCGCCGGCCGGTGGACATGACCGCAAAACGTGATCTGCGCAGGATCGACGGCGAGACTTCGGGACGCCTCCACGGTGTTCGTGACGTAAATCCAAGCCGCCGGATTGCTCGCTTCCGAGTGAACGTAGAGGCGGTCCTCATCGGTCAGCCTGAGCGGTAGCTCGGCGAGGAACTGCCGCTGCGCGGCATCGAGTTCGCCGCGAGTCCATTCGATGGCGATCTTGGCTTCCAGATTCATTTGCTCGTTCGGATTGGCGATCGCGTTGTCATGATTGCCGAGCACGGCGCGCGCGCCCTTGTCGACCAACTCCATGACGGTTGTCACAGTCCAGTCGGGGTCGGCGCCATAGCCGACATAATCGCCGATCAGCACGTAGCGCTGCGCGCCGAAGTCGCGTGCCTGTGCGAGGCATGCGGCAAACGCCTGCCGGTTGGCGTGGATGTCAGCGAATAGTGCGATCAGCAAGGTTTCACCCTCTTGGGCCAACGTGGTCCGATTACGTCAATGGGTGTTGATCCTGGTCAAATCATAGGGACGGTGCCGGCCGGGCCGAAATGGCGATAGCTGGCGAATTTTATCGGTTTTCCTTGGTGCCGGGTGAGAGAATTGAACTCCCGACCAACGGTTTACAAAACCGCTGCTCTACCGCTGAGCTAACCCGGCGTTACTGGGGTTCTTGCACATGACTTATCAAATTGCCACCGGATTGCCACCGGCCGTGTGCCAATTTGTTCTTACTCTGTACGAAGCTTGGAGAACGTCGCTTCCATAATCTCGGCCGCCCGCACGTCGGCGCCCGCAATCAAATGTCCATACACGCTCAAGGTGGTGGTCGCGTTAGCGTGTCCCAGACGTCGCGAGATCGTCAAGATATCCATGCCGCTCGCAATTAATTTCGAGGCGTGGCTGTGTCTCAAGCTGTGCAGGGTAACGCCTTTGATCTTGAGTGTGGCCATGGCCTGGGCGAATTTTTGGGCGAGCCAGTGTGGCGAGCGGGCCTCGCCACCCCATCGGGCGAATAGCAGGGCCTCATCCGGCGCCCGGCCCATGCCAAGGGCTAGGCGGCGTTTCTGCTGGGTCAGAAGGTGCGAGCGAAGCTCGGTGACCATCCAGGGCGGAATGGCGACCGTGCGCCGGCCATTTTTGGTTTTTGGGGACTTAAATCGCAGGGAACCCTTTGTCTGCTCGAGTGAGCGTTCAAACCGGACATACCCGGCGGGTAGGTCTAGATCCTTTAGGCGGAGCGCCAATAGCTCGGGGTGCGCGACCGGTTGGGGGTGAGCTTCAGATTTCCGCGAAATACCAGAAGCTTTTTTTATGGAGTGAATAACATGGCCAAGCCGACTGACAAATCGGTTTCCATTTGTGTAGCACTTGGGGTTAGTCCTGAATATTTTTTGATTTACATATTGTCTGATGGGTCTGAGGTGGTCTCAAATATTAGCGTCAAAGGTGAACCTGGGACCCGATATCCAATCACGCCTCGAGAATTTGGCAACGTAGAATCAACTCAGAAATCGACGATACATTGAGCAAATGCGGGGGAAGCGGTGCCGTTGCATAGCGAAATAGCTGCACTGCAGCATGCCCTCTGTCACAGTTCGTTCAAATCAAATATTCTTGTCATTGGTTACGCGGATGGGAGCTTGTTTGCATATGTGGATGCCTACAAAAACCGAAGCCGTCGAAATGTACGCGAGATTTTGGGCGGCTCGTTACGGCGGCACCGCAAGTAGATCGGCGCAAAAGATGGCCAACTCTTTGCGATCAAAGGGTGATTTAGAAGGCCATGAAGTGTGGAACAAAGTTGCCGACGCCATTGATCACCAACAGCAAAAAAAGGCGCCGAGCAGCGCGTCAGGAAATGGTCATGACTGCGTCACAGGTCTCCCCTTGAATTAATATCCTCGGGAGATCGACACCCTCCACGAGAATCCAGAGCGCCTACGACCCTGGTCACCGCCCCGGCTGGCCAGGGTTTCCCTTTTCACCACCTCGGTTGGGAACTTCTTTCCCAACCCATTTGCCCTCATCACGTGCATGATGAGCACGTTCTGCACAAGTCTACGGCAGAGCGAAGCTGACGGCCGTCACGATTTCTACATTTCATTGTAATCTCGATGCGGTATAAAAATTGCGACGCCTAATCATAAGAAAAATCGGCGCTCAGGGAAATCAACTCGACACATTACGACGCAACCGTGCCAGCAGGCTTGTCGGTGCGCTGTTGTCATAGAAGTTGTTCAAATTCGAGTTTCAAAAGGTGCGTTCTCGATCCGAGCTAGATTGAGCGGAGAAACTGTCATGCCGACCGACATTGCAATGGTACTTTCACGCAAAGCCGAGGTGGAGGCACAAGCTTCTAAAGCTTCGATAGATGTCTTTCTAATCATCTGCCTTTGGGCGGCCGTTGGGTTGGTACTGACGGCGCACATGGCGAGGCTTGGCTTTGATGCCGAGATTGCAATGGCTTTGGTGCCAAACGGATGATCAAGACGAACAGGATCGCTGTCGGGATCGCTTTCCACCGTGTCTCCACATGTGAAGGAGAAGCGCGATGCCACATAATGAATTTAGCCAGCCTTTAATCGATCACGATAGTTTTGAGCGCTTGCAACTACAGGCGAAGCTGCAACGCGCCAATTTCATGAGAAACAATGCTGGCCTTGCATTCCTGACGGCCGGTTCGATCGGGTTGGCCTGCGTCATTGCAATGGTCCTTGTCCCGGAAACTACCGCAAGTCGCCAGAGCACATTGGAGACGGTTGCTGCGAGCCAGTCGACAAAACGAGCAGTCGAAGCAACCGCGCAGATTGAGGAACTCGCAGCTCTTGTGGAACACGCGAAGGCTATCGTCCCGACTACAGCCCAAGAGATTTCGCAGCTTATCAGGCAACCAAGCTTCGACTGCAACCAGGTCGCTTGCGGGGCCGACCTTGAACGACGCAATTACCGCGCTCGATCAAAACTGCGAGACCTCCTCGCAAAGAAATCTCTTCCTGACCAACCTGCAATCGACGGTCACACGTCGCTCATTCATCGCATTGAGCGACTGAAATGAGCAACCCGTGTTTCACAGTTCTAGGAATTCTCGTGCGTCCTGATCTTGTGCAAATCGATCTATCCGTGGAGGAGGTCAAGCGTAACGCAAAGAAATTCTCAGCCGCGCTTTCAGTCACAAATCAACCCCGGGCAATGGAGGCGTTCATGCGTGCACATCATGTCATCGCGGTCGCTGCAGCTCTCGTTATTGGGCTAGGAGCGAAGCAGATATTATTTCCACCTATGAAGGCGGACGCAGACATGAGGGACGTCCCAAGTCCCAGCGTAAACGTCCTACAAATGCAGCGTGATATGGATACAAAATCTCTTCCGGCGCTGAAGATGAATGACAAAGCGTTTATCTTCACAGAGGAAGTGGTCACGCGTTCCCGAGTAACCGATTTTGAACCAGACGGGTTCACCATTTTGGTGATCACCACGTGTGCCAAATGGACTGATTTAACAGCATGTCACTGGAAGACGCATTGGGGTATGCCGCGTCAGCCGCTGTACTTGCGGTTTTGTATGAGCACCATGATCGCGCTGCGTATCGTGGCCCTCGTAAGCAATGTACTGTTTATGGCATACGGCTTTGTCGATCATCTGTATCCTGTCTTCATGCTACACGCGATCCTGTTTCCGGTGAATGCACTGCGCCTTGTACAGTTCCAGCACGCGACCCAAACTAGAGTGCAACATGTACTCGACGGACGCGCGCCAATCTTTCTAACTGGAGATAAGACGGCTCATGAGGCTGCGCTGACCCTGAGCGAGCAAAATATTGGGGCATTATGTTGCTCGCCGGTGGTGGGTTCATTCGTATTTTTCCGGAACGCGATATCCTGAAGAAGGTGGGTGCGGGTGGACGCGACCCATACACCATAACGGTGGCCATGCGATGACGCCCAATCCTCAGACCGTCGGCCCCGAAACTTCACTTACCGATGCCCTTGCCCTCATGACCGATGGTCATTTCCGACATCTACCGGTAGTCGACATTGAGGATCATGTAATGGCAATGTTGTCGATACGCGATATCCCATCCGAGCATCAAATTACGTATCATCAATCGAAGGTCGCTCGGGCGCACCGCGGCTCGATGGCAACTACCCGCTTTAAGTCATCGTTCCGCCGCTTGGTTCGCTCTTGAGCATCAAGTCGCTATATCTGGCTACGGCGGCCAAACTGCAGCAATAATACAATTCGATTTGGGGCGAGTATTGGCCGTACAATGTCGCCTTC
>CAVWDA010000010.1:0-20426 GCA_963753455.1 uncultured Alphaproteobacteria bacterium
AGCGACCTCGCCGCCATGGCTGGCATCGCGCGCGAAAACGTCAGCCGCATCATGAACGACTGGATCCGCGCCAAAATCCTTACTCGGGCGGCAGGCTATTATTGCCTGGAAGATCCAGCCAAGCTCAAACGCGAGGGTGAGATCTAGAGTCGTCGTCCGGCGCCCTGGCGCACCCGGCGCGAAGCACCATGCCCTGGAAGGTGATGGTCGCCATCTTGCGCGGACCGCGGTGCTCGCAGTTCAGATTGACGGAGCGAGGCTCTTGCAATTTCGCCCAAAGCTTCAAAGTCTTTGCGGCGCGGCGAAGTCCGCCGCCACGCAAGACCAATCGCGCGCGCCGGCTCGGGCGCGCTGAACCGCAGAAGTTTCACGCGCGCATCGCGCCCTTCCGCATCGACCGCGACCTCCGGCAGCAGCGTCACGCCGTAGCCGTTCGCCACCATCTGCATCACGGTGGCGAGCGACGTTGCGCCCAAGCCGGCCGGTGCATCCCGCCGTGGCGCCGCGCAAAAGGCCAGCGCCTGGTCGCGCAAGCAGTGGCCTTCTTCCAGCAAAATCAGCCGGCGCTGGTCGACGTCAGCCGCGCCGACCCGCGATCGCGCCGGCAGCGGATCGGAGGCCGGCACCGCCAGCAGGAACGCGTCGTCGAACAGCGCCAGCGTCGGCGTCGGCGCCCTCCACCGGCAGCGCCAGCATCGCGGCGTCGAGTTCGCCGCGGTTGAGCTCCTCGAGCAGCAGCTTGGTCTGCGTCTCGCGCACTTCCAGCCGCAGCTTCGGATATTTTGCCTGCAGCCGCGGCAGCACGCGCGGCAGGACGTAGGGCGCCAGCGTCGGAATGATGCCGAGCTTGAGCCGCCCCGTGAGCAGGTCGCGGTGGCGCGCAAAATCGACCAGGTCGCGGGTGGCGGCAAGGATTTGCTCGGCGCGCTCGGCCACGTCGAGGCCGGTATCGGTGAGCGCGATTTCGCCCGGCCGCCGCTCCACCAGTTCGGCGCCGATCTCGCGTTCCAGCTCGCGCACCTGCATGGACAGCGCCGGCTGGGTCACCGCGCAGTCGGCCGCCGCCCGCCCGAAATGCCGATGGCGGGCGAGCGAAGTGAGATAGCGCAACTGCCGCAAGGTGATCATGGCGATAAGATATACTTATCGATACTACCAATCAATACGATTAGACCTGATGACGTCGCCACGCCTAAACATCCGCAGGCACCGCGCCTAGATATCCAAAAGGACCAGCGCGAAGAAAATTACACAAACACGATCGGAGAGAAACATGGACGCAAAGACTGACAAGAACGCGGGCAAATGCCCGTTCATGCACCACACGACGGTTGGAGTCAGGTCCAACCGGGACTGGTGGCCGAACCAGTTGAACCTCAAGATGCTCCACCAGAACTCTTCCCTGTCCAATCCCATGGGCAAGGCGTTCAACTACGCGGAGGAGTTCAAGAAGCTCGACCTCAAGGCCCTGAAGAAGGACCTCACCGCGCTGATGACGGACTCGCAGGAGTGGTGGCCGGCGGATTTCGGCCACTACGGGCCGTTGTTCATTCGCATGGCATGGCACAGCGCGGGCACCTACCGCATCGGCGACGGCCGCGGCGGCGGCGGAGCCGGCCAGCAGCGCTTCGCGCCGCTCAACAGTTGGCCGGACAACGTGAACCTCGACAAGGCGCGCCGGCTGCTCTGGCCGATCAAGCAGAAATACGGCGACAAGATCTCCTGGGCCGACCTGATGATCCTCGCCGGCAACGTCGCGCTGGAGTCGATGGGCTTCAAGACCTTCGGCTTCGCCGGCGGGCGCGCCGACGTCTGGGAGCCCGACGAAGACACCTACTGGGGCGCCGAGGACACCTGGCTTGGCGACAAGCGCTACTCGGGCGACCGGAATCTCGAGAATCCCCTCGCCGCCGTGCAGATGGGTCTGATCTACGTGAACCCGGAAGGTCCGAACGGAAACCCGGACCCGGTCGCTGCCGCCAAGGACATCCGCGAGACCTTCGCCCGCATGGCCATGAACGACGAGGAAACCGTCGCGCTCATCGCCGGCGGACATACCTTCGGCAAAACCCATGGCGCCGGCGATGTGTCACTGGTGGGCCCCGAGCCGGAAGCCGCCGGCATTGAACTGCAAGGCCTCGGCTGGAAGAGCAGTTTTGGCAGCGGCAAGGGCGATGACACGATCGGCGGCGGCCCGGAAGTCACCTGGACCACGACGCCGACGAAGTGGAGCAACAACTTCTTCGAGAACCTGTTCGGCTACGAATGGGAACTGACCAAAAGCCCGGCCGGTGCGCAGCAGTGGGTGGCGAAGGGTGCCCCGGAATCGGTGCCGTATGCGCAGGACAAATCCAAGCATCGCAAGCCGACCATGCTGACCACGGACCTCTCGTTGCGGTTCGACCCTGCTTACGAAAAAATTTCGCGGCGCTTCTATGAGAATCCGGACGAGTTTGCGGACGCTTTCGCCCGCGCCTGGTTCAAGCTGACCCACCGCGACATGGGCCCACGCTCGCGCTATCTCGGCCCGGAGGTTCCTGCGGAAGAACTGATCTGGCAGGACCCCGTCCCCGCAGTCGATCACAAGCTGATCGACGCCAAGGACATCGTGGACCTCAAGGCCAAAATCCTGGCGTCGGGACTGTCCGTCTCCAATTGGTCTCGACCGCCTGGGCTTCGGCGGCAACGTTCCGCGGCTCCGACAAGCGCGGTGGGGCGAACGGCGCGCGCATCCGCCTCAGCCCCCAGAAGGATTGGGAGGCCAACCAGCCCGCCCAACTGGCAAAGGTGCTCAAGACCCTCGAGGGCGTGCAGAAGGCGTTCAACGGCGCAGCCAGCGGTGGCAAGAAGGTGTCGCTTGCCGACCTGATCGTCCTCGGCGGTTGCGCCGCCATCGAGAAAGCCGCGAAGGCTGCCGGCACACCCGTTGAAGTTCCCTTTACGCCGTGCCGTACCGATGCATCGCAAGAGCAAACCGATGTGGAGTCCTTCGCCGTGCTCGAACCGGTCGCGGACGGGTTCCGCAACTACCAAAAGGCCCACTACGCTGTTTCGGCGGAGGAACTGTTGCTCGACAAGGCGCAACTTTTGACGCTGACCGCGCCCGAGATGACGGTTCTCGTCGGCGGCATGCGCGTCTTGGGTGCGAACCACGGTCAAACTCAACATGGTGTCTTTACCAAGCGTCCCGAGACGCTCACCAATGACTTCTTCGTCAACCTGCTCGACATGGGCACGACCTGGAAGGCGACTTCCGCCGACGCGGATGTATTTGAAGGGCACGACCGCAAAACGGGCACACTGAAGTGGACCGGCACCCGCGTCGACCTGGTGTTCGGTTCGAACTCCCAGCTGCGCGCGCTCGCCGAAGTCTATGCTGAGGACGGCTCGCAGCAGAAGTTCGTGCGTGACTTCGTGGCGGCGTGGAACAAGGTGATGAACGCCGATCGCTTCGACCTTGCCTAATCTCGACAGGCGGCGGAATAAGCCTTCGCCTTATCGACGAATGCGAAGCGGCCGGGGATTTCCCCGGCCGTTTTTTGTCGTTCCCGCAAAGGCGGGACCCCATGCGTCGTGTCAAACCCGTCTCGTGCAAGGGCCAGCGGGCTTATCGCTAAGGCTGCGGGTTATGGGTCTCCGCTTTCGCGAGGACGACGGGGTTATGAGCCGTTCTTCCCATCCACCTCGCCGTGGGCGGCCTTGAGCGCATCGGGCATCGGCATAGCGATGACGTTGTAGCCTGAATCGACGAAGTGCACCTCGCCGGTGACCCCGGTCGACAGATCGGACAAGAGGTAAAGTCCGGCGCCGCCCAGTTCCTCCAGCGTCACGCCGCGGCCGAGCGGCGAATATTTCTGCTGGAAGGCGAACATATAGCGCGCATCGGTGATGCCGGCGCCGGCGAGCGTGCGGATCGGGCCGGCCGAGATGGCGTTGACGCGGATCTTCTGGTGGCCGAAATCGACAGCGAGATAACGCACCGAGGCCTCAAGCCCGGCTTTGGCCACGCCCATCACGTTGTAGTTCGGCATGGCGCGCAGGCCACCGTTATAGGTGAGCGTCACCATCGCGCCGCCGTTCGGCATCAGCGCCGCCGCACGCCTGGCGGCTTCGGTGAAGGCATAGCAGGAGATCACCATGGTGCGGATGAAATTCTCGCGCGTCGAATCCGCGTAGCGGCCCTTCAATTCCTCCTTGTTGGAATAGGCGACCGCGTGCACGAGGAAATCCATCGTGCCCCATTGCTTTTCGATTTCGGCGAACACGGCGTCGACCGAGGCGATGTCCTCGACGTCGCACGGCATCAGGAAAGACGAGCCGGCCTGCTCGGCGAGCGGCTTCACGCGCTTTAACAAGGCGTCGCCCTGATAGGTGAAGGCGAGCTTGGCGCCATGCGCATGCAGCGTCTTGGCAATGCCCCAGGCGATCGAGTGGTCGTTGGCGACCCCCATGATCAGCCCGCGTTTTCCTTCCATCAACCCCGGCATTTTGACCGTCCTGCTTCGACATCAGTCCGGGACGCAAGCGGAGCGAGCGAACCCGGAATCCAGATGCTAGCACTTGGCTCTGGATTCCGGGTCCGGCGCTAAAGCGCCGTCCCGGAATGACAGGAAAAACTAAGCCTCCAGCCGCTTGAACACGACCGAGGCGTTGGTGCCGCCGAAGCCGAATGAGTTCGACAGCACGGCGCCGAGCGTCACGTCGTCCTTACGCTCCCGCACGATCGGCATATCGGCGAAGGCGGGATCGAGGTTCTCGATATTGGCGCTTTCGCAGATGAAGCCATTTTGCATCATCAGCAGCGAATAGATCGCCTCCTGCACGCCGGCCGCGCCCAGCGAATGGCCGGTGAGCGACTTGGTGGCGGAAATCGGCGGGCACTTCGCCCCGAACACCTCGCGTATCGCCTCGATCTCCTTGAGATCACCGACCGGTGTCGCGGTGGCATGCGGATTGATGTAGTCGATCGGCGCCTTGCAGGTTGCGAGCGCCATCTTCATGCAGCGCACCGCGCCCTCGCCCGAGGGCGCCACCATGTCATAGCCGTCCGAGGTCGCGCCATAACCGGCGACCTCGGCATAGATTTTGGCGCCGCGCGCCTTGGCGTGCTCGAGCTCTTCCAGCACCAATACGCCGGCGCCGCCGGCGATGACGAAGCCGTCGCGGTCCACATCGTAAGCGCGCGAAGCCTTCTCAGGTGTGTCGTTGTATTTGGACGACATCGCGCCCATGGCGTCGAACAGCACAGACAGTGTCCAGTCCAGTTCCTCGCAGCCGCCGGCGAAGATCATGTCCTGCTTGCCCCACTGAATCAGTTCGGAGGCGTTGCCAATGCAATGGTTGGAGGTCGCGCAGGCCGATGAGATCGAATAGTTCACGCCCTTGATCTTGAACCAGGTGGCGAGCGTCGCCGAGGCGGTGGACGACATCGCCTTCGGCACCGCAAAGGGCCCGACGCGCTTGGGACCCTTGCTGCGCGTGATGTCGGCGGCATCGACGATCGCGCGCGCGGAAGGCCCGCCGGAGCCCATTACGATGCCGGTGCGCTCATTGGAAATATCTTTTTCCTCGACGCCGGAATCGTGGATCGCCTGCTCCATGGCGACATGGTTCCAGGCGGCACCGCCGCCGAGAAACCGCATGGCGCGGCGATCGACCGAAGTGGACGGGTCGAGTGTCGGCGCGCCCTGGACCTGGCAGCGGAAACCGAGCCGGACATAGTCATCCGCGCGCGAGATGCCCGACTTGGCCTCGCGCAGGCTGGCCAGGACCTCCTGCGTGTTGTTGCCGATGGATGAGACAATGCCCATCCCGGTCACGACGACTCGTCTCATTGCCGCATATCCTTAACTGCGCCGCGGGTTGTCGATTAGGCCATACGTGATTGCTTAAACTTGGGCCGCCCCAGGCACCCGCGCAAGACCGCGGTCCCGATCAGGCGCCGCTCGGCTGCAGCACTTCGTCCTGCTTGAACAGGCCGACTTTGAGGTCAAAGGCCCGATAGATCACGTTACCGTCTGCCGAAAGCCAGCCATCGGCGATGCCCAGAACCAGCTTGGAGCGCATCACTCGCTTGAAATCGACGCCGTAGACGACTTTTTTGACCGTCGGCAGCACCTGCCCGGAAAACTTGAGCTCACCCAGGCCGAGAGCGCGGCCCTTGCCGGGCGAACCCAGCCAGCCGAGGAAAAAACCGACCATTTGCCACAGCGCGTCGAGGCCGAGGCAGCCCGGCATCACCGGATCGCCCTTGAAGTGGCAGAGGAAGAACCAAAGGTCCGGTTTGACCTCGAGTTCGGCGCGCACCATGCCCTTGCCATGCTCGCCGCCCTGCTCCGCGATTTCGGAAATGCGGTCGAACATCAGCATCGGCGGCAGCGGCAATTGGGCGTTGCCCGGTCCGAACAGCTCGCCCCGTCCACAGGCAAGCAGGTCTTCGTACTCGAAGCTGTGACGCTTGGCGTCCATTTCGGCGATATCCCCGCTGGGCGGGCCGGCTGGCTGAATTCCCATGCGCGAATTCGTAACACACCGTGACTAGCGGGCAAAGATGGCGAATCCGCACGGGCGTGGACAATCTTGCAGTCGGAATACCGCGCTAAAACGGCCCGGGCGCTAATTGCGAGAGAGTTGCATCTAGGCCGCTAATGCGTATATCTTGCGATTGAAACGGGCTTTTGTCGTCCCCGCACAAAAATGACGGCGCGCGCCCTCAAACAATATGAGTTAAGGCCGAAGCATGGTGTTCCCTTCCGCAAGAGCCGCCATCGTGCCGGCGGCCACCGATCGTTCGGAGCTCACGGGCTGCCCGTGGCACGATGTGAAGGCGATGCTGCGCCAGGTCGGATTGCGGCCGACGCGCCAGCGCATGGCGCTCGGCTGGCTGCTGTTCGGCAAAGGCGACCGCCATCTCACCGCGGAAATGCTTTACGAAGAGGCGAGCCGCGCCAAGGTGCCGGTGTCGCTCGCCACCATTTACAACACGCTGCATCAGTTCACCGAGGTCGGCCTACTGCGTCAGGTCGCGGTCGAAGGCTCGAAGGCGTACTTCGATACCAACGCCTCCACCCATCATCACTTCTTCATCGAAGGCGCTGATGAGTTGCTGGACATCCCCAGCAGCGACGTTGTGATCGGCAAGACCCCGCTCCCGCCCGAAGGTTACGAGATCGAACGCGTGGATGTGGTGGTGCGGCTGAAGCGGAAATCATAAATCCGGTTCCGGGGCGCGCCGAAGGCGCGAACCCGGAACGACCGGTGAGGCAGCGGACCGCGCGCTATTCGACCTTTTCGTTCGGATAGGCGCCCCACAGCCGGTCCTGGCGGATCCAGCCGTCGAAATTCTTGCCGGCGAACTGGCACCAGCTGCCGTTGCAGGTTTTGAGCCGACCGAGCACGCCGGATTGCAATCGGGCAATCTCCGTGGAAGTCGTATCCGGCTGCTCATAGAGCGGTACCAGATCGCCCTTCAAAGTCGGCACCACCACCGCCGAACGCTTGCCCGACAGCAGCGAGTGGTAAACCCATCCTTCGGCGCCCTCCCAGTCGCGGATGCGCCGCCAGTTCTCGAACTCAGCGGTGATTTCCACCGGCATCCCGGCGCGGGTGTAGACCCAGCGCACATCCTGGTCCTTGGTGGGGCCGGCGCGCACATTGACCCGGTCCGACTTGAGACTGACGAAGCGCGGCACCGGCAGGCCGCTTACCGAGCCGGTGGCAATGGCGGTATCGGCGCCGGCCTGGGCGTGCGGCGCTATGCCGGTCGGTTCCATGACAGCCAGGACGGCGGCCGTGGCCAGCGCCACGCCAGCCAGCCGGCGAAACGCGGCTCCAAAGCTTTGTGTTGTCACTGCCATCTGGTAGGAAAAAGAACGGATTTCGACCCTATGTGCGAGATGCGCAGTGTGGTCGAGCACGGTTAAAGAGGGCTGAACGGCGCCAAAACGGCCGTAAGACTGCCGGTCGGACGCCGCGGTAAAAAGCACATGTCGAAGGCCAAAAAGCCGCTGGTGGTCGTAACCCGCAAGCTACCCGACAGCATCGAGCTGCGGATGCGGGAACTTTTCGACGTCCGGTTCAATGCCGACGACACGCCGATGACCCCGCATCAGCTCGCTGACGCGGTGAAAATCGCCGACGTGCTGGTGCCGACCGTCACCGACCGCATCGATTCTTCGGTGCTCTCGAAATCAGGCGAGCAGCTCAAGCTGATCGCCAATTTCGGCAACGGCGTCGACAATATCGACGTCGCCACCGCCGTGCAGCGTGGCATCACCGTCACCAACACGCCGGGCGTGCTCACCGAAGACACCGCCGACATGACCATGGCGCTGGTGCTCGCCGTGCCGCGACGGCTGGTCGAGGGTTCCGCGGTGCTGACGTCCGACAAGGATTGGACCGGCTGGACGCCGACCTGGATGCTCGGCCACCGCATCTGGGGCAAGCGGCTCGGTATCATCGGCATGGGGCGCATCGGCCAGGCGGTGGCGCGGCGCGCGCGAGCGTTCGGCCTGCAGGTGCATTATCACAACCGCCGCCGCGTGGCGCCGAAGATCGAGGAAGAACTCGACGCCACCTATTGGGAGAGTCTCGACCAGATGCTCGCCCGCATGGACATCGTCTCGGTCAACTGCCCGCACACGCCGGCGACCTATCATCTGTTGTCGGCGCGCCGGCTCAAGGCGCTGCGGCCGGAAGCCTATGTGGTCAATACCTCGCGCGGCGAGGTGATCGACGAGAACGCGCTGGCGCGCATGATCGAGGCGGGCGATATCGCGGGCGCCGGTCTCGACGTGTTCGAACACGAGCCGGCGGTGAACCCGAAGCTGGTGAAGCTCGCGCGCGAGGGCAAAGTCGTGCTGCTGCCGCATATGGGCTCGGCCACGCTCGAAGGCCGCGTCGACATGGGCGAGAAGGTCATCATCAACATCAAGACCTTCATGGACGGGCATCGCCCGCCGGACCGCGTGCTGCCTTCTATGCTTTAGCCTAAATCGGCCTCATGGCGGAGGAGCGTCGCGCAGCGACGCGTCTCGAACCATGGGGCCGCCCCATCCTTCGAGACGCCACACTACGCGCGGCTCCTCAGGATGAGGGCGGAGAAACGTGCGCGCTCAAATCCTTGATCGTCGGGTTTTCGCCGGTCAAGGGATTGCCCGGGTCCCAGTCGTAGCTCAGCGTCTCGAACCTCATCGAGCGCGCGTCCACCATCAACAACCGGCCGATCAGGCCTTCGCCAAAGCCGACAATTTCGCGGATCACCTCGAGTGCCATCATCGAGCCGAGAATGCCGGGCAGCGCGCCGAGGATACCGGCCTCGGCGCAGGCCGGCACGGAGCCGGCCGGTGGCGGCTCTGGAAACAAGCAACGATAGGTGGGATTGCGCTTGCCGTCGGCGCGCCGCTCATATGGGCGAAGAGTGGTGAGCGAGCCATCGAAGGTGCCAACTGCGGCAGTCACCAGCGGCTTCTTGGCGAAATAGCAGGCATCGGAGACGAGATAGCGGGTGGAGAAGTTATCGGAGCCATCCGCGACAATGTCGTATTTCGCGATCAGGCCGAACGCGTTACTCACATCGATCCGCGCCATATGCGTCTCAAAGTTCACATGCGGATTGAGCCGCGCAATCGCCGCCTCGGCGCCATCGACTTTGCGCGTGCCGATGTCGCCGATGCCGAAGATCACCTGCCGCTGCAAATTCGACAGTGACACCGTATCGTCATCGACCACGCCGATCGTGCCGACCCCGGCGGCGGCGAGATAAAGCAGCACCGGCGCGCCGAGCCCGCCGGCGCCGATCACCAGCACGCGCGCGGCTTTCAGCTTGGCCTGCCCTGGCCCGCCGACCTCGCGCAGCACAATGTGGCGCGCATAGCGTTCGAGTTCCTGTGCATCGAGCATGGCGATAATCCTATGGCTTTACACCGGTTTCGGCCAGCGCCTTGACGCCTTGCGCGGCTGTCTCGATGGGCTAAGGTGCCGTGAAATAAGGTGGCGGCAAAACGATGCGTAGCGGTCCATTCCTATTGATGCTCGCTCTGCTCGGCGGCACCGTCACGGCGCCCGCCCAGGATTCGCCGGGCGTGGTGCCGATGCCCAAGCAGGACGCCAATCAAGTCCAGAAGCACGTCAAGCACAAAGCGGTTGCTGTGAAACCGGCGGATGCCAAGTCTGCCGAAGCCAAACCCCGCCGACAAAACCGGCCAAGGATGTCGGCCGGAGCCCGGCGACCGGCAAGCCGGGCATGGTCAAGAATGCTATCGCGGCGCGCAAAACCGCGGCAGCCAACGAAGCCGCCACGCCCGAAGCGAAGCCCAACGTAAAGCTCGAAGCCAAACTCGCAACCAAGACCGTGACGAAGCCGGAAGCAAAGACGGTGCCGGCGCCCGATGTCTTCGCGGGCGTCCCGCAGGACGAGCGGTTGAAAATCCAGGCGGCGCTGCTGTGGTCCGGCGACTATACCGGCGCGGCCAACGGCGACGATCCGATGCTCGCGGCGATCAAGAACTTCCAGAAACGCCACAAGGCCAAAATCACCGGTGTGCTCACACCGTCCGAGCGCGCGGACCTGGTCGCCGCCGCCAAGGCGCACGAGGACGAATTCGGTTGGAACGTGGTGGTCGACCCCGCCACCGGTATCCGCATCGGCTTGCCGACCAAGCTGGTGCCGCAGGCGCGTGACGCTGCGCATGGCACACGCTGGTCCTCGAAGCACGGCGAGGTGAAGGTCGAGACCTTCCGCATCAAGGAGGCGGGCCTCACGCTCGCCGCGTTGTTTGAGCGCGAGAAGAAAGAGCCGGCAACGCGCAAAATCGAATCCAGTGCGCTGCAAGACGACGGCTTCACCATCAGCGGCATGCAGGGTCTGAAGATGTTCGCGGTGCGCGCCAAGATGCGCGACGGCGAGATCCGCGGCTACACTGTGCTGTACGACCAGATGATGGAGGGCATCGTCGCGCCGGTGACGGCGGCAATGGCGGCGGCATTCTCGCCGTTCCCGGAACGCAGCGCGCCCTACGCCGCACTGACGAAGGCAGTGGAATACGGCAACGGACTGGTGGTGAGCTCGCAAGGACATATCGTCACCGACTTGAGCCTCAGCGAAGGCTGCCAAGTGATGATCGCCTCCGGCATGGGCGCCGCCGACCGCGTTGCCGTGGACAAGAACAGCGGTCTCGCGCTGCTGCGCGTCTACGGACAGCGCAAGGTGTCGGCGGTCGCGTTGACCGGCGATGTGCCGAAGACGGGCGAACTGACGCTTGTCGGCGTCCCCGACCCGCGCGAGCAGGACGGCAGCCGCAAGCTGACCGAAGTGAAGGCGAAGCTCGCCGGCGGCAACGCGATCGAACTGCGCCAGCCCGTGCCGATGGCCGGATTCTCCGGCGCGGCCGTGCTCGATGCGAAAGGGCGCGTTCTCGGCATGATGGAGATGGGCCGCTCGGTGCTTGCCAGCATCGATGCCGCCGCGCCGCCGGTTCATCTCATCGGTGCTGAAACCATCCGCGATTTCCTCAGCCGCCACCATGTGCAGGCGGCGCCAGCGCAAACCGCCGACGCCAGGGCGTCGGTGGTGCAGATTATTTGCGTGCGGAAGTAGGCGCGCCTTACTTATTCTTCCACGCCGGCTTCCGCTTCTCGACGAAGGCCTTCATGCCTTCCTTCTGATCTTCGGTCGCAAATAGCGCATGGAAGATGCGCCGTTCGAAGATCACGCCCTCCGCCAACGGGCTCTCGAAGGCGCGGTTGATCGCCTCCTTGCCGGCGAGCACCGAAGGTAGCGACATGTTGGCGATAGTGTCGGCGACCTTCATCGCCTCGTCCATCAGGTTCGCCGCCGGCACCACGCGCGCCACCAGCCCGGAGCGCTCGGCCTCGGCGGCGTCCATATTGCGGCCGGTGAGGATCAAGTCCATCGCCTTGGCCTTGCCGACCGCGCGTGTCAGCCGCTGCGTGCCGCCGATGCCGGGAATGACGCCGAGCTTGATCTCGGGCTGGCCGAATTTGGCGCTGTCGGCGGCAATGATGATGTCGCAATGCATGGCGAGTTCGCAGCCGCCGCCGAGCGCGAAGCCCGCGACCGCCGCCACGATCGGCTTGCGCGCGCGCGTGGCATGGTCCCAGCTGGCGGCGAAATTGCCGAGATAGACATCAATAAAGCTCTTGTCCGCCATCTCTTTGATGTCGGCGCCGGCCGCGAAGGCCTTGTCGCTGCCGGTGATCAGCAGGCAGCCGATATTGTCATCGGCCTCGTAGGCGTCGATGGCCTGCACCAGCTCGATCATGAGCGCCTTATTGAGCGCATTGAGCGCCTTCGGCCGGTTGAGCCGGATGA
Organism: uncultured Alphaproteobacteria bacterium; assembly: GCA_963753455.1. Lineage (GTDB taxonomy): Bacteria > Pseudomonadota > Alphaproteobacteria > Rhizobiales > Xanthobacteraceae > Pseudolabrys. The sequence continues at coordinate 12,332 of CAVWDA010000010.1, forward strand.
TGCCGACCCGGCCTTTGGTCTCGGCGATGATGTTCTGGTAGGTCATTAATCCGTCTTTCAGCGTGCGATCAACGCATCTGCCGCCAGACATAGAGCACGGCGGCGGCGCCGATGATGGCGCCGATGAACAGACCCAGGCTGCCGGCGATCACGATACCGAGCAACCCGAACACGTGATAGCCGATGAAGGAGCCGGCGATGCCGACCAGCGAACTGGTGACCAGCCGGCGTTGGCTGCTCGACACCTGCCGCGTGAACCAGCCCGTGCCGACATAACGGTCGAACAGCAGCGCCGCGGCGATGCCGATTAGGAGCAGAATGAGAAAAGCGGCGAGCGGGCTTACGTACATCGGTGCCTCCCCCTGAGTGTCCGCGGCGATCCTAGCCGACCTTGCCCAGCAGGGAAACCGAAGCGCCGCATTCATTTCTGGCAGCTGGAAAATGCAAGGTCGAGCGGCCGTTCTGCACGATGCGTTTGATCGTGCCTTTGCAATTGGGGCAAGGCTCGTTTTCGCGGTCAAAGACCCGGAATTTGTGCTGGAAGTCGCCTCGGCGCGCGCATCCCGCCTGCCGTTGCTGTTTGCTCTTATTCGATCTTGATGCCGGCGCGTTTGATGACCTCGCCCCATTTGGCGGAGTCGGCCTTGATCGTCGCGGCGAAATCCTCCGGCGTGCCGCCGCCCGGCTCGTCGCCGATCTTGGCGAATGTCTCCTTGAATGAATCCGATCTGATCGCCTGGTTGATCGCGGCGTTGAGCTTGTCGACGATGGCGCGCGGGACGCCGGCAGGCGCGATCACGCCGGTCCAGGTCGGCGCCAGATAGCCGGGCACGGCCTCGCCGATGGTCGGCAAGTCCGGGAATGCCGGCGAGCGCGCAGCGCCGCTGACGCCGAGCGGATGCACCAAGCCGGCGCGCGCCGACGGCGCGATCGATTGCAGGCTCTCGAACATGATGTCGACGCGGCCGGCCATCAGGTCCTGGATCGCCAGCGCGCCGCCGCGATAGGGTACGTGCACGATCTTGGTGCCGGTCATGAACTTGAACAATTCACCGCCGACATGGCCGGGCGAACCGTTGCTCGACGAGGCGTTGGTCAGCTTGCCTGGGTTCGCCTTGGCATAGGCGATCAGCTCCGTGATCGACTTGACCGGCAGCTTCGGCGAGACCGCCAGCAGAAGATGCCCGCGCGTGGTCAGCGCGATCGGCTGGAAATCGCGCTCGATATCGTAGGGCAGCTTCTTGACGATGTGGCGGGTGATGGCGAGTGCGCCGATCGGGCCCATGCCGAGCGTGTAGCCGTCGGGCGGCGATTTCGCCACCAGATCGAGCCCGAGCGTGAGCGCGCCGCCCGGACGATCGTCAACGATGACAAGTTGACCCAGTTCCTTGCTCAGCTCAGCCGCAAGAATGCGCGCGGTATTGTCGGTGGCGCTGCCGGCCGCCTGCGGCACGATCAGCCGGATGGGGTGATTTGATCGGGATAACCGGCGGCTGACACCATCCGTGCGAAGCAGGCAAAAATGATCAGAATAAGGGTAAGGCTGCCCATGACGTCAGTCCCGGCTTTCAGGCGCAGCTTGGCTTATTTCTGACAGCTCGGGCAATAGAAGGTCGAGCGCCCGTTCTGCACGATGCGTTTGATCGTTGTCTTTTTCCTGCCCTTGCAGTCCGGGCACGGCTCGCCTTCGCGGTCGTAGACCTGGAAATTGTGCTGGAAGTCGCCGAGCGCGCCGTCGGTGCGGCGATGATCGCGCAGCGAGGAGCCGCCGGCGGCAATCGCATCCTGCAGCACCGCCTTGATGGCGTCGACCAGCGCGAGAGCGCGCGTATTGGGCTTGCCGTTGCGATCGGTAATGGTGGAGGCCTGGCTCTTTGGCGATAGTCTGGCGCGGTAGAGCGTCTCGCAGACATAGATATTGCCGAGGCCGGCGACGACGCGTTGGTCGAGCAGCGCGGCCTTCAATGACGTCTTCTTGCCGGCACAGGCTTTCGCCAGCATCGCGGCATCGAACGCGTTGTCCAATGGCTCCGGCCCGAGCCCGCGCAGCGGCGGCTCGGCATCGAGCTTGGCGCGCGTAATGAGTTTCATCGAGCCGAAACGGCGCGGATCGTTGAAGGTGACGGTGGCGCCGTTCGACATATGGAACACCACGTGGTCGTGCGCGGTGCTCTTCGAGCGCTCGTGATAATAGACGCCAGGCTTGGCGTCCTTGCCGACGCGGAACGAGCCCGACATGCCGAGATGCATCAGCAGCACGTCGCCGGACGACAAATCGGCCAGCAGATATTTCGCCCGCCGGCCGAGGCCCTCGACGGTCTGCCCGGTCAGGCGCTTTTCGAAGTTCTTGGCAATCGGCCAGCGCAGGCGGCGGTCGCGCACTTCGACCTTGGCGAGCGCAGCGCCTTCCATGGCGGGCGCCAGGCCACGGCGCACGGTTTCGACTTCGGGTAGTTCGGGCATGGTTAACTCTGGTTCCGTTCACACATAGCGCCCCCCGGCCCGCCGCGCTATGGTCCTGCCCGCAAAGGATTATTGGCCATGGCCAGGACCCACCACAGCGCCCGCGAACAGACCCATTTCGGCGAAAAAACCGTGCCGCTGGCCGACAAGCAGGGGCTGGTGGACGATGTGTTCCACTCGGTCGCGCGCCGCTACGACCTGATGAACGACCTGATGTCGGGCGGGCTGCACCGCGCCTGGAAGGACGCGCTGGTGACGGCCGTCAATCCGCCGAAAGGCGACCGCGACTTCCATCTGCTCGATCTCGCCGGCGGCACCGGCGACGTGGCGTTCCGTGTGGTGGAGGCCGGCGGCGCCGGTACCCGCGTCACCGTCTGCGACATTAATGCCGACATGCTGGCCGTCGGCCGCGAGCGTGCCGAGCAACGCGGCCATGACGAGGCGGTCACTTTCGAACAGGGCAATGCCGAAGAACTGCCCTATCCGGACCGGCGCTTCGACTGCGTCGCCATCGCCTTCGGCATCCGCAACGTGCCGCGCATCGAGCGTGCGCTGAGTGAAGCCTATCGCGTGCTCAAGATCGGCGGGCGCTTTTTGTGCCTGGAATTTTCCGCGGTGACCGTGCCCGGCCTCGACGCGCTGTACGAGCTCTATTCTTTCCAGGTGATCCCGCGCATCGGCCAGGCGGTCACCGGCGACCGCGAGGCCTATCAGTATCTCGTCGAGTTCGATCCGCAAATTCCCCAAGCCACAAGCCTTCGCCCACATGATCGAAGCCGCCGGCTTCCGCCGCGTTTCGTTTACGCCGATGACCGCCGGCGTGGTGGCGCTGCATTCGGGCTGGAAATTGTGATCTCCGGTATTCCTCATCTCATGCGCCTGGCGCGCGCCGGTTTCGTGTTCGCGCGCGAAGGCGTGTTCGCGCTGGTCGACACGCGGGCACTGCCGTTGCCGGCCAAGACCGCCATCGCGATCGCCCGCCTGATCGAACGCCCGAGCGCCAAAGACGGTTCGAGCCGGCTCGCCGCCGCGCTTACCCGGCTCGGACCGACTTACGTCAAGCTCGGCCAATTCCTTGCGACCCGCCCCGACGTGGTCGGCAAACAAATCGCCCACGATCTCGAAAGCCTTCAGGACAAGATGGCGCCGTTTCCGCAAAGCGAGGCGGAAGCCGTGGTCGCCGCCGCCTTCGGCAAGCCGTTGAACGAGGTCTACGCCAGCTTCGGGCCCGCCGTCGCCGCCGCCTCGATTGCGCAAGTACATCGCGCCGAGGTTATGCACGATGGTGCGCGCAAGGCCGTTGCTGTGAAAATCCTGCGCCCGGGCGTCGAACGCCGCTTCAAGTCCGATCTCGACGCCTTCTTCTACGCGGCGCGCAAGGCCGAGAGTGCGTCGCTGGAGGCACAGCGGCTGCGTCCGGTCGAGGCGGTGGCGACGCTCGCCCGTTCGGTGACCATGGAAATGGATTTCCGCCTGGAGGCGGCCGCGCTCTCCGAGATGGCCGAGAACACGCGCGAAGACAAAGATTTCCGCGTACCTACCGTGGACTGGGACCGCACCGCGCGCGAGGTGCTGACGATGGAATGGATCGACGGCACGCCGCTCAACGATCGCGCGGCACTCGAAGCCAAGGGCTACGATCTGCCGGCACTCGGCCGTAACGTGATCCAGAGCTTCCTGCGCCACGCATTGCGCGACGGCTTTTTTCATGCCGACATGCATCCCGGCAATCTGTTCGTCGACGCCGACGGCAAGCTGGTCGCCGTCGACTTCGGCATCATGGGGAGGCTCGGGCCGAAGGAGCGGCGCTTCCTCGCCGAGATCCTGTTCGGCTTCATTACCCGCGACTATCACCACACCGCGCAGATCCATTTCGACGCCGGCTATGTGCCGCGGCATCACTCGGTGGAGAGCTTCGCGCAGGCGATCCGCGCCATCGGCGAGCCGATCCATAACCGCACCGCCGAAGACATCTCGATGGCCAAGCTGCTGATGCTGCTGTTCGAGGTTACCGGCCTGTTCGACATGCGCACCCGGCCGGAACTGCTGCTGCTGCAGAAGACCATGGTGGTGGTGGAAGGCGTCGGCCGCACGCTCGATCCCAAGCTCGACATGTGGACCGTGGCCGATCCGGTGGTGCGCGAATGGATCGAGCGCAATCTCGGGCCCGCCGGCCGCATGGAAAGCGTCGCGGAAGGCGCTGGCGAGATCGGCCGCTTCGCCGCGCAGGTGCCTTCGCTGCTCACCCGCGCCGCCACGTTGCTCGATCAGCTCGACGACATCACGCGCGACGGGCTGGTGCTGTCGCCCGAGACGGTGGAAGCGATCGGCCGCGCCGAGCAGCGCCGCAACCGCTGGACTGCGGTGGCGCTGTGGGCGATCGCGGCGCTGCTGGCGTTGTTCGGTGTGGCGGCTGTTCTGACTAAGCGGCGTGCCCGTCATAAGCTTGTTGTAGCCTGGCGAGATCGAGCTTCTTCATCTGCATGAACGCGTTCATGACGCGCGCGGACTTTGTGGCGTCCGGATCGGTCATCATCTTCGGGATGGCCGATGGCACCACCTGCCAGGACAGACCGAATTTGTCCTTGAGCCAGCCGCAGGGCCCCTCTTGCCCGCCCTCGGTTAGCGCGTTCCAGTAGTAGTCGACGTCTCCTTGCGTGTCGCACATCACCTGGAACGACACCGCTTCGTCGAACTTGAACTGCGGGCCGCCGTTGAGCGCAGTGAAGGGTTGTCCGTCGAGTTCGAAAGCCACGACCATCACCGATCCCGCCGATTTGCCGGGCACCTCCTGCCCGGCCTCGGGGAAATAGCTGACCGACGTGATCTTTGAATTTTTGAACACCGAGCAATAGAATTTGGCGGCCTCTTCCGCCTGAGTGTCGAACCACAGGCAGGGCGTGATCGCTTTTGTTGCGATTGGCATGTCGATACTCCTTACTTTGAAGTCGCGAGATAGGCGGCGAGCTGATCCATGGTGCCGCCGCAGCCTTGGGTCATTGCAGTCATGCATAGCGTCGAAGGTCTTCTGCTCTTCGTCCGTGGCGTCGAGCGTGCGCCAGGTCACGGTGAACTTGGTCTTGCCGCCGGGCGCGTCCTCGAAGGTGAAAATCGAGAGCATATAAAGCGCACTGGTTGCGCTGCCGGGATGACGGGTAATGCCGCCCTGCTCGTCGGAGAACGAATTGACAAAGACCAGTTTCTCCTGCGGCACGATCTCGCGGTACTTGAACAGGCCCCACATGGTGGCGCCGTCCGGCGCTCGCATGGCGTAGTGGTAGGTGCCTCCGACACGCAGATCCATCTCGGAGGAGAGCACGGTGAAGCCCTTCGGGCCCCACCAATGCTTCATGCGTTCGGGATCGGTGAAGCATTGCCACAGCAGGGCGCGCGGCGCGTCGAACACGCGCGACATGACGAATTCGCTGGCCATGGGTTTCCTCCTGTGTCGCGGCCCGGCTTACGAGTGCACTATCACCATCCAGCCGACGCCGAATTTGTCGGCGAGCATGCCGAAGTTCGGCGAGAAGAACGTCTTGGCCAGCGGCATGCGCACCTTGCCGCCTTCGGCCAGCGCGCCGAACAGCTTTTCGGCTTCCGCCGTATTCTTGGCGTAAAGCGTCAGGGAAATGCCCTGGAAGGTCGGCTTGCCGGTGTTACGCCCGTCGGACATGAGCAGGGTGGCGTCGCCGATCTTGATCGCCGCGTGCATCACTTTCTCGCCGCTGCCGGGCGAGATCATCGACTGGTCGGGCGCCTCCTTGAAGCGCATCAGCATCTCGACCTTGGCGCCAAGCGCCTTCTTGTAGAACTCGACCGCTTCGTCGGCACGGCCTTCGAATGACAGATAGGGCTGAATGGGCATCGATTGGTCCTCCACAGTTTGAACTTGACAAATATGTTGATATCAACCTAACTAGTGTCGTGTCAACCGCCCGCTACCGCCTCGGTGACGACCCGCATCGGGAACTGCCGTTCTCCGCTACGCCGCATGTGCGCGATGCGTGTTTATGCCTGCACGTGCAGCGCGCCGCCCGCGCGCTGGCGCGGCGCTTCGACGAGGCGCTGCGGCCGGTCGATCTCACGCAAGGCCAGTTTTCGCTGCTGATGTCGCTCAATCGCCCGGAGCCGCCGAATGTCGGCAGCGTCGCAGCGCTGCTCGCCATGGACCGCACTACCCTCACCGCCAACTTGAAGCCGTTGGAGCGGCGTAGGCTGGTGAAAGTCGCCGTCGACAAAGAAGACAAGCGTGCCCGGCGCCTTATGATCACAGCCGCTGGCCGCGCGCTGCTGCGCAAGGCCTATCCGGCGTGGGAGCGCACGCATGCGGAGACTGAACGCCTGCTCGCCGGCATCAGCCCGGACGATCTGCGCAATGCCCTGCGCGCTTTGGCTTGACTTGCGTATTAACGCACTCCCTATTTTCGCGCCGGCCACTACAAATTCAGTGAGGCGCGCCAGGGTCGGCATGGGGCCCTTGTCGGCACCGAGGTGGTTCTGACTGCAGTGATTGCAATGCAATCATTATTAGGTTAACCTTATATATAATAGCGAGTTTTCCTATGGCCTCTCTCACCGTCCGCCAGCTCGACGAGCGTCTGAAGAAGCTGTTGCGGCTGCGCGCCGCCCGCAGCGGCCGCTCGGTCGAAGACGAAGTGCGCACCATTTTACGCGCCGCCGCCGAGGAGGCCGGCGAAGAGATCCTCGAGGCCTTCACGCCGCCCGGCAGGAGCGCCGTACCCCGCCGCGCGGCAAGCGCGCCGTCAGAACTCCAAGCGCGTGCTGCTGATCGTCGGCGGCGGCATTGCTGCATACAAGTCGCTCGATCTCATCCGCCGGCTGAAGGAGCGCGGCCTCGCCGTGCGCTGCATTTTGACGAAAGCCGCCGAGCATTTCGTCACGCCGCTGTCGGCTGGCGCCATTCTCGGCGAGCGCGTGTTCAACGACCTATTCGATGCCAGCAGCGAATTCGACGTCGGCCACGTCCGTCTCGCGCGCGAGACCGATCTCATTGTCGTCGCGCCGGCGACCGCCGACCTGATGGCCAAGATGGCAAACGGCCTGGCCTCCGATCTCGCCACCGCGGTGTTGCTTGCTGCCGGGACGAAAATTCTTCTCGCACCTGCGATGAACCCGCACATGTGGGCGCACAAGGCGACGCAGCGTAATCTCGCGCAACTTGTTGCCGACGGCGTCGCCCTCGTCGGTCCCAACGAGGGCGAAATGGCTGAGAAGGGCGAGCGCGGGCTCGGCCGCATGGCCGAGCCATTGGAGATCGCCGCCGCGGTCGAGAATTGGCTCGCGCCGCAGGCGCAGTCGCTCAAAGGCAAGCGTGTGATGGTCACGTCGGGCCCGACGCACGAGCCGATCGATCCGGTGCGCTATATCGCCAACCGTTCGTCCGGCAAGCAGGGCCACGCTATCGCCGCTGCCGCCGCTCGCGCCGGCGCCGACGTGACGCTGGTCAGCGGGCCGGTCAATCTGCCCGATCCGCCGGGCGTTTCTGTCGAGCATGTCGAGAGCGCGCGCGACATGCTGCGTGCGGTCGAGCGCGCGCTACCGGCCGATGTTGCTGTGTTTGCAGCGGCGGTCGCCGACTGGCGCGTCGCCAATGCAGGCGAGCAGAAGATGA
>CAVWDA010000011.1:0-26897 GCA_963753455.1 uncultured Alphaproteobacteria bacterium
GTGTTCCTCCCAAACATCGCACACAGTTTCACCAAGACTTGGGCGATGCAACTCAAAGGGCGCTCCTTGCGGAGCGCCCTTTTTCTTCGTCTCGAATTAACCGGCCGCGCAGCGCCGTCGCTGCGGTCGCAGCCATACTAGTGGATACTAGTGTTTGCGCGTTTCGTCAGCGTCCTCAATGGCCGCTTCATGATACCAGCCGCTGCCGGACGCGACCTTCACCGTGCGTGGTATCGGAAACATCGTCACTGGCTTTGCCGCTTCGCTATACTCGTTCGAAGTCGTGCGCGTCCGCACCGGAAATGGAATGATCTCGGCCGACCCGCGATATGTATTTGTGCTCATTGTTGTGCGCTCCTCGGTTCTGCGCGCTCGACGTCTTGCGTCATGGCTAGAGACATTGTGCTTGAGACATGTTTCCAGAGACATAATGCGTCCCAAGAGATTCTGCTTCCTCAATATGCGTCTTGCCTTAGATCAAATCAGCGTGTGACTACGGCGTAGGCATTTTCGTTTTTGCATCTTCTTTCGGCATTCGCGGGCGAATCCAAGGCTCGCTTTGGACAAAATCACGTGTTGTTTCAGTGCCGTGAGCGGAGCCTCGTGGCCGCCACGCTTGGCATATTTAATGCTTACTCGACATCAGCAGTTGGCGGCCGGGGGTGCCGTTAGCAGCCAAGGCAAGCTCTCTCACTCGTGTCATCAGCTGATGAGAAACCCGCAATGACAAAGTATAAGCTCGAATACATCTGGCTCGACGGATACACGCCGGTTCCCAACCTGCGTGGCAAGACCCAACTCAAGGATTTCGACAGCTTCCCGACTCTCGACGAGCTTCCGCTATGGGGCTTCGACGGAAGCTCGACCATGCAGGCCGAGGGCAGCAACTCCGATTGCGTGCTCAAGCCGGTCGCCGTCTTTCCGGACGGCGCCCGCATCAACGGCGCGCTGGTGATGTGCGAGGTCATGATGCCCGACGGCAAAACTCCGCATCCTTCGAACAAGCGCGCGACCATTCTCGACGATCCCGGCGCATGGTTCGGTTTCGAGCAGGAATACTTCTTCTACAAAGACGGCCGACCGCTCGGTTTCCCGAGCAGCGGCTATCCTGCACCGCAGGGGCCCTACTACACCGGCGTTGGCTACAAGAATGTTGGCGACATCGCCCGCAAGATGGTCGAAGAGCATCTCGACCTCTGCCTCGTCGCCGGCATCAACCACGAAGGCATCAACGCCGAAGTGGCGAAGGGCCAGTGGGAATTCCAGATTTTCGGCAAGGGATCCAAGCGCGCCGCCGATGAGATGTGGATGGCCCGATACCTGATGCTGCGCCTGACCGAGAAGTACGGCGTCGACATCGAGTTCCACTGCAAGCCGCTCGGCGACACCGATTGGAACGGCTCCGGCATGCATGCCAATTTCTCGACCGCCTATATGCGCGAGGTCGGCGGCAAGGAATATTTCGAAGCGCTGATGAAGGCGTTCGAAGGCGCCCGCGAGGATCACATCTCGGTCTACGGTCCGGACAACCACATGCGGCTGACCGGCAAACACGAGACGGCGTCGATCCATCAGTTCAGTTACGGCGTGGCGGATCGCGGCGCCTCGATCCGTGTGCCGCACTCCTTCGTCAACAACGACTACAAGGGCTACCTCGAAGATCGCCGTCCCAATTCGCAAGGGGACCCCTACCAAATTGCGTCGCAGATCTTAAAGACGATCGCATCGGTCCCGGCCGCGGGTAAAGTCAGCGCGGCCGCTTAGGCGTTACGCATGAATAGCCGGGCGCCCCTCGCTGGGGCGCCTGGTTTTATTGGCGGATGAGGTGGAACCGTCAGCCTAACAAAAAAATGACCGCTAGCGCGGCGGCGATGCCGGCGACGGTAATGATCAGCTGCTTGCGGTGCCGTTTCGGCCCGTAGACGCCGGTAGCGCGGCGCTCGGCAATCAGCGCGGCGTCGAATTCGGCCGAAGATGAATAGGCGCAAGCCAAAGCCGCGCCTGCACGCTGGGCGTAGGCTTCGAGCGCCAGGACCGCGGCATCTGATCGGCCGCTTTGGGCTATGCGTACCATCCGCCCACATTAGCGCGCGGATGGTAAACGAGACGTTGCTGCCGCCCGGTTACCGCTTGGCCCTTGCCGAATTGCCGCGCCGGGCATGGCTATTGAGTTGCAATACCCGCACCGGCTCCATCGCCGGGTTGCCTAGCTCGGTCGCGGCTGACCGAGGCCGCCGACGCGGTGCCCGCCGGTCGTCGGCTGCATATAAGCGATTGCGGCCATCGTGCTTGGCGCGATAAAGCGCGGCGTCGGCACGTGCCAGCAACGGGCTAATATCCGTCAGCGGCTCGTACGACGACGCAGCGCCAATACTGACGGTGGCGCCGATCGCATGACCGGCCACGGTGGCGCCGGCCTCCTCGAAAGCAGCGCGCAAGCGCTCGGCGATGCGGGTGGCTAATTCCATCGGCTCCGGCACGATGATCGCGAATTCCTCACCGCCAAGCCGGCCGATTATGTCGCTTCCGCGCATGCTCGAGCGCGCCACTTCGGCGAACTTGCGCAACACTTCGTCGCCGATGGCGTGACCGAAGCGATCGTTGATCGATTTGAAATAATCCAAATCGAGCATCATCATCGTCACCGGCTCATTCTGTTCGCCGCGGCGGGCGCACATATTGAGCGCGTTTTCCAGAAAGGCGCGGCGATTGAGCAAACCAGTAAGATAGTCTGTGTTGGCCGCATTACGGTAGAGATCGACGTCGTTGTCCTTGACCATCAGCAACACGAGGAATGCGGTGCCGATCGTGTAAAGCATCGTTTCCAGCGTGAACACCGTCATCCACGCATTGGGCAGGAATACCTGCATGCCGAGCGGCATCAGAAACATCGCCGCATGCACGCCCGGCACTACAATGGCGGCGGTCCGGGAATAAAGCGATTTGCGCCGTTCTCGCCGCAATTCGAACGCGATGAAAAAGGTGTAGGTCGAAACCACCATGGCGCCGAGCGCCATGCGCGCATGACCGTCGGGCGGCAGCACCGGCAATTGCCACAAGACAAGCCACAGGATAGTGCCAGCAAAGGCCGCGACCGGCAGCAGCCGCCGCCCATGGAACAGCCGCACGCCGTTCCAGACCATGCCGCAGGCCAGGAAGGTCAGGGCCTGAGGTAATTCAGGTGGCAATCGGAACAGCGGCGCCGGCGTGCCCCAGAGCGCGATCGACGAGGCGCCGATCAAATAGGCCGACCCCCACCAAGCGAGTGCGCGCACGTTGCGCTGTTGGACCCAGGCGATAAGCAGCAATATTCCGAGCAGCGCAGCGATGCAGACCGCCACGAAGGCCAAAGTCGGTATATCTAATGGCGAAAGCTGTCGTGTGGCTGCAGCGAACATAGGGCTCTCATCGGCCGCCGGTATCGACCCGCGGTAGATGCATCATACTCCCAGGCTTGTGCGAAAAGCCTTGAGCGCTTGAGGACGCTTCGATGCAAAACTTGTTAAAATCTTACCTAATTCGGCGCAATAACGCCGGGCCCGGTCGGGCGCCCAAATACAAAAGGCGCGCTCGTCTGCGCGCCTTTTGCGATTTGATCGGCGTTTTTTGCCCAATCAGCGCTTGGAGAACTGGAACGAGCGCCGGGCCTTGGCCTTGCCGTACTTCTTGCGCTCGACCACACGCGAGTCGCGGGTGAGGAAGCCACCCTTCTTGAGCGCGCCGCGCAGATCCGGCTCGAAATAGGTCAGCGCCTTGGAAAGGCCGTGGCGCACCGCGCCAGCCTGGCCGGACAGCCCGCCGCCGGAAACCGTGCAGGTCACGTCGTATTGGCCGGTACAATTCGCGGCCACCAGCGGCTGCTGGATCAGCATGCGCAGTACCGGCCGCGCAAAGAATACTTCGACCGTCTTGGTGTTGACCAGGATCTTGCCGGAACCTGGCTTGATCCAGACGCGGGCCACCGCGTTTTTGCGCTTGCCGGTGGCATAGGCGCGCCCTTGCGCGTCCAACTTCTGCACGTATTTCGGGGCTTCCGGCGCTGCCGGCTTGAGGCTCGCCAATCCTTCCAGCGACTGTACGGTCTCGGCCACGGTCAGGCACTCCTCACGTTTTTGCGGTTCATCGCGGCGACGTCGAGCTTTTCCGGTTTCTGCGCTTCGTGCGGATGGTCGGGCCCGGGATAGACGCGCAAATTGCCGAACTGCACGCGGCCGAGCGGCCCGCGCGGCAACATGCGCTCGACCGCCTTCTCGACGATGCGTTCCGGGAAACGACCTTCGAAGATCGACTTTGCCGTGCGCTCCTTGATCCCGCCGATGAAGCCGGTGTGGTGGTAATAGACCTTCTTCTCGCGCTTGCGGCCCGTGAACACCGCCTTGGCGGCGTTGACGACGATAACGTTATCGCCGTCATCAGCGTGCGGTGTGTACGTGGCCTTATGTTTCCCGCGCAGCCGCATCGCGATGATCGTGGCGAGCCGGCCGACTACCAAACCGCTGGCGTCGATCAGCAGCCATTTCTTCTCAATGTCGGCGGCCTTGGCCGAATAGGTCGTCATGACAAGCCCTTGGAAAGGATGGGCGCACTGATGCGCGCCGAAGGTGCGGTTCTGTAGCCGAGCGGGTCGCCGTGGTCAACGCCAGGTGAGTAATATTACGTGAATATAATCAATTACTTAAAATAATGGTATTTCAGCACCATCTACTAAATCATCGAGCCTGCGGGATCGAATAGGTGGCCGTGACATGGGCGACTGGTTCATCCGTACCCTCGGAATAGATGGCAACCTCGCCCACCGCCAGCCGCTTGCCGACCTTCATCAAGCGAGCGTCGGCAATCAGGTCGGCGCGTGTCGGCTTACGCAGAAAATTGATGTTGAGATTGGTGGTGACCGCGAGCGGCTGCGGCCCGATCGCCGAAAACACTGCGACGTACATGGCGAAGTCGGCGAGTTCCATCATGGTTGGACCAGACACCGTGCCGCCCGGCCGTAAGCTGCTCTCTTCAAAGGTCCAGCGCACCCGAACGTCGCCGCGCGCGACGCGCTCGATGCTGTGCCCGCAGCCCGGATAGAATGCCTGCGGGAATTCCGCGTGCAGCAGTTCCGCGATTTCATCGGCCGACATGGCTGGCGCTGGCATTCCTCCCCCCGTCGCCGGGCTGCCCGGCGTCTTCGTCTTAGACGGGACAATCATCCGGTCAACCGCCGATTTCAATCCTTGCCATCAAGAGCGCCTCGCTGGACTATCCGTCCGGAGACCGAAGCCGGATCGAACTCATGAGCGTTCAGCCCGCCACCCGCGTCAGCGAAGCCGCCGCGCCCATTCTGCTGCGCGAGCGCGATGGGGCCATTGCCGTTCTGGTGCTCAACCGCCCCGCGGCGCGCAACAGCCTGTCGGAGGCGCTGCTCAACGCGCTGTCGACCGCTTTCGCCGAAATCGCTGCCGACAAGTCGGTCCATGCGGTGGTGTTGGCGGCGAACGGCGCGGCGTTCTGCGCCGGCCACGACTTGAAGGAATTGACAGCACGACGCGCAGACACGGATGGCGGGCGCGCTTATTTCAAGCACATCATGACCACGTGCAGCGTGATGATGCAGCAAATCGTGAACCTGCCGCAGCCGGTGATCGCCGCCGTGCAGGGCGTCGCCAGCGCCGCCGGCTGCCAGTTGGTGGCGAGTTGCGATCTCGCGCTCGCCTCCTCAACGGCGAAGTTCGCTACCCCCGGCGTCGATATCGGATTGTTCTGTTCGACCCCGATGGTAGCGTTGTCACGCAATGTGGCGCGCAAGCACGCCATGGAAATGCTGCTCACCGGCAATTTAGTCGCGGCCGAACACGCCGCCCGCATCGGATTGATCAATCGCGTGGTCGCGCCCGGTGAGGAGCGCAATGCGGCACTCGCGCTCAGCAAGGAGGTTGCGTCAAAATCTTCTTACGTACTCAAGATCGGCAAGCAGGCCTTCTACCGGCAGGCTGAGATGAGCCTGGCTGAGGCCTACAATTACGCTTCCGAAGTCATGACCGAGAACATGATGGCGCGCGATGCCGAGGAAGGTATCTGCGCCTTTATCGACAAACGCGACCCGACCTGGGAGGACCGCTGATGGCCGTAACGGCGAACGCAGAAACGGAGCGCGAGGAAATGCAAGCATGAACGTTCATACCGGCACGGGCAACGAAACAATCGTGATCGAAAAAGACGTCGCAGTGCCGATGCGCGACGGCGCGCGGCTGATGGCTGATATCTTCCGCCCGCAAGGCGCCGGCCCGGTGCCGGCGCTGCTCAATCTCGGTCCCTATCAGAAAGACAAGTTGTGGGTCACGCCCGACACGCTGGAGGAAAAGCCCAACCCGTACATGAACTGGGAGACCGTCAATCCGCTGTGGTGGGTGCCGCAGGGTTACGCCGCCGTACGTGTCGACGGGCGCGGCAGCGGCAAGTCGTCCGGCCAGCACGAGCCGTGGTCGCTAGCCGAAGCGGTCGACTTTTACGACGCCATCGAGTGGGCGGCGGTGCAGCCTTGGTGCAACGGCAAGGTCGGCCTTATCGGGATTTCCTACTACGCCATGAACCAATGGTTTGTCGCCAATCTCGCACCGCCGTCGCTGAAGGCGATCATTCCCTGGGAAGGCGCCGCAGATCTCTATCGTGACGCGCTCTATCACGGCGGCCTGCTCAGCGTTTTCATGACCAACTGGTTCACCGCCCATCTAATGCACCACCTGCTCGGCCGCGCCTCGCGCGTCGAGCCCGACCGCTGGAAGTCGGACACGGTGTATCGCTGGCTGCACGACAGCCTCGACAGCGGTGCGCTGCTGGGCGCGCAGGCGCAATGGGACAAGATCGCGATGCCGATGTTCACGGTCGGCAACTGGTCGGGCATGGCGCTGCATCTGCGCGGCAATACCGAGGCCTTCATGCGCGCGGCCTCCAAGCATAAGAAGCTGCGCATCCACGCCGGCAGCCACGTGCATGCATTCTACACCGAGGACGGGCGGCGCGATCAACTCCGCTTCCTCGATTACTGGCTCAAGGGCATCGACAACGGCGTGATGGACGAACCGCCGGTGAAGCTGGCGATCCGCAAGGGCAACGACGTGCTGGAATGGCGGCACGAGAACGAATGGCCGCTCAAGCGCACGCAGTGGACCAAATTCTATTTCGACCTATCGCGGTCGCCGCCGCCGGGACAGCCGCAGACCGGTATTCTGGCGAAGGAAAATCCGAAGACGGAAAATTCATGCACTTATCCGGCCTTCAGCCTCGGCACCATGGGTTCGACCTCGGCGGCCTCATCGCAAGTGATGGGCGGCGGCGGCATCAAGCCCGGCATGGGCGTCGCGCTGCAGACGCCGCCTCTGCCGCACGACATCGAGGTCACCGGACCGCTGATGGCGAGCTTCTGGGTGTCGAGCGAAAGCGAGGACATGGACCTGTTCCTGACGCTGCGCAATTTCGATGCTGAGGGAAACGAAATTCTGGAAACGGGCCAGCAAGGCGTGCCGGTGCCGGTGGCCAAAGGCTGGCTGCGCGTCTCGCACCGCGAGCTCGATTCCGAACTCACCCTGCCCTACCGGCCCTATCACAAGCATCAGCGGCGGCTTTATCTGAAGCCCGGCGAGATCGTGCAGGTGCAGGTCGAGATCTGGCCGACGTCGATGGTGTTCAAAAAGAACCATCACATACGTCTCGACGTGCAGCCGCGCGACGGCGCCGGCAGCGCTGGCTACCTGCATTATCACGCAGACTACAACACTGGCATGAATACGATTTACGCCGGGGGCGAGCGGGAATCCTACCTACTGCTGCCGATCATTCCGGCAAAGCAGCCGCAGCCCAATAGAAAGGAAGCCCCATGAAGCTAGCTACTATCATTGCAGCGCTCTTTGTCCTCATGCCTCTCAGTGCCGCCGTCGCGCAGGATTTTACCGCCGAGCAGCGCGCCTCGTGTAAAAGCGACTACGACAAGTTCTGCAAGGGCACCATGCCGGGCGGCGGACGCGTGCTAGCTTGCCTGAACAACCAGCCCGACCAATTGTCCGAAGCTTGCAAGAAGGTCGTCGACGCCCAGAAAAAATGAACCGCGATACTTACCCTGATAGCTATATCCGCGGCATCCTCAATGCGGTGAAGACCATCGCCGTGGTCGGAATTTCGTCCAAGGACAACCGCCCAAGCTATTTCGTATTCAAATATCTGCAGGAGCGTGGCTACCATATGATTCCGGTCAATCCGGGACAGGCCGGCAAGGACATTCTCGGGCGGAAGGTCTACGCCAAGCTCGCCGATATTTCCGAACCAGTCGACATGGTCGACATCTTCCGTGCCTCCGAGCACGTGCTGCCGATTGTGCAGGAGGTGCTCACGCTCGATCCGAAGCCGAAAGTGATCTGGATGCAACTCTCGGTGCGCAACGAGGAGGCCGCGCAGCTAGCCGAAGCGGCGGGTCTCAAAGTCGTCATGAACCGCTGTCCGAAAATCGAATACGGGCGGCTGTCGTCGGAGATTTCATGGATGGGCGTCAATTCGCGTGTGCTGTCGTCCAAGCGCGCGCAGCCGCCGTTGAAAGGATTCCAGCGCATGGGGCTCGGCAAGGACGAAGAAAATCGGAGCTGACCCGCATCCGCTTGGCGAAATGAAATTCCCTCGCGCGGGCGGCAATTAGGCGCCGCTTTCTCGCCGATTTGCCGCAGACATGCCGCCTTGACGCCCCGCCCACCTGCCCCGTTATATCGGGCTCCATTCCGCGCTGGCCAATGACGGCCGCAAGGACGGTAAGAGGACGCTCAGCCATGGCCGACACCGAACGCACGCCCGGTTTCTCGACGCTTTCGATTCACGCCGGGGCCAAGCCCGACCCCACCACTGGCGCGCGCGCAACGCCAATCTACCAGACCACCTCGTTCGTGTTCGACGACGTCGAGCACGCGGCCTCGCTATTCGGTCTGCAGGCCTTTGGCAACATCTACACCCGCATCGGCAACCCGACCTGCGCCGTGCTGGAGGAACGCGTCGCCGCCCTCGAGGGCGGCACCGCCGGCCTTGCGGTCGCCTCCGGTCACGCCGCGCAGGTTATCGTGATGCACGCGCTCATGATGCCGGGCGAAGAATTCGTCGCCTCCAAGAAACTCTATGGCGGCTCGATCAATCAGTTCAACCATTCCTACAAGAACTTTGGCTGGAACGTGGTGTGGGCCGACCCTGACGACATCTCGAGTTTCGAGAAGGCGATCACCGCAAAGACCAAGGCGATCTTTATCGAGTTGATCGCCAATCCAGGCGGCATCATCACCGACATCGAGGCGGTGTCCAAGATCGCGCGCAAGGCGAAGGTACCGCTGATCGTCGACAATACGTTGGCCACGCCCTATTTGTGCAAACCGCTCGACTACGGCGCCGACATCGTGGTGCATTCGCTTACCAAGTTCCTCGGCGGCCACGGCAATTCGATCGGCGGCATGATCGTCGACGGCGGCAGCTTCAACTGGCTGCAAGATAAGCGCTATCCGATGCTGTCGGAGCCCCGCCCGGAATATTCGGGCATGGTGCTGGGCGAGACCTTCGGCAACTTCGCCTTTGCGATCGCCTGCCGCGTGCTCGGTCTGCGCGATCTCGGGCCGGCGCTGTCACCGTTCAACGCCTTCCTGATCCTCACGGGCATCGAGACGCTGCCGTTGCGCATGCAACGCCATTCCGAAAATGCGCTCGCCGTCGCCGCATGGCTGTCAAAGCGGCCGGAGGTGGCCTGGGTAAGCTATCCGGGGCTCGCCGGCGACAAATACAACGCACTCGCTAAGAAATACGTACCAAAGGGCGCCGGCGCGGTGTTCACCTTCGGGCTCAAGGGCGGCTACGACGCCGGCGTCAAGCTCGTGTCGAACGTCAAACTATTCTCGCATCTCGCCAACATCGGCGACACGCGCTCGCTGATCATCCATCCCGCCTCGACCACGCATAAGCAGTTGTCGGACGCACAGAAGGTGCAGGCCGGCGCGGGCCCGGACGTGGTGCGGCTGTCGGTCGGGCTCGAGGATGTGGCCGATATTATCGCCGACCTCGAGCAGGCTCTGAAAGTCTAGCGGTTCTGCGTCACGCTTTCTTGAGCGTGCGCCCGACGTAGTCGCGGATATGGGCGAGCGTCTTCGGCGCCGCCCAGATTTCGGTCACCGCCGTGTCAGTTGCCGCCCCGCTTTGCGCCAAGCGCTCGGCTGCCGGCTGTCGAAGCTGCGATTTCGTTTGCGCAAAGGCCGCGGGCGACAGCTCGGCGAGTTCGGCCGCCACCGCGAGAGCGTCTTCCAGGAGTTCCTGCGGTTCGGCTATTTCGTCGATCCAGCCACGATCGAGCGCCGCGTCAGTCGCATAAGTGGCACCGCTGAGCGTGACTTCCGACAAATAGCGCCCCGGAACCGCGAAGCGGACGATCTCAAAGGCGAGCGCCGGAAACGGCACACCCACCAGCAATTCGGTCACGCCAATGCGGCCGACCTCGCGCACCATGATGCGCCGGTCGGCACAGCAAGCGAGCACGGCACCGCCGGCAATGGCGTGGCCGTTGATTGCCGCCACTACGGGCTTAGGAAAGTGAAACACCGCGTCGTAGAGCTTGTGCAGAGCCGGCAGGAATTTGCGCACGTAATCGGCGCCGCCCTCGCTCAAGCGGATTAGATCGACACCGGCGGAAAAGATCCTGCCCTGCCCGGTCAGCACCACGGCCTTGGCATCGGCGCCGCGCAATTCGCTAAAGCGCGCGGACAGCGTCTCGCAGAATTCGATGTCCAGCGCATTGGCCTTGCCGTGCTTAAGAGTCAGCACGGCGATGCCGCCATCGCTCCTGACGTCGATCATGCGGCCTGCCCCACCGCCTCCGTCACGCGCATAATCGCGCGATGCGACAGCCGCTCGGCGTGCACAATGGCGATACTGAACACCACCATCGCCATTACTTGATGCGCGAGCGCGAGCGCAAGCGGCGCCTGGTACAGTAGCGTCACGATGCCGATCGCGGCCTGCAGCGTCACTGCCACGGCGAGCAAGATCGCGCCGCGCGCCGCACGTTGCTGCCGCCAAGCGTCAAACGCATGCAGCAGCGCCAACAGCCAAATACCGTCGGCCAGCATGCGGTGATTGAACTGAACGGTCAGGATGTTCTCGAACAGATTACGCCAGAGCGGCTGGACGAACAGCAACTGGTCGAGGGGCGGCATGACCGCGCCGTCGATCAGCGGCCAAGTGTTGTATTTCAATCCGCCATCGAGCCCAGCCACCAGCGCGCCGAGATAGATCTGCGCCAGCAGCAACGCGGCGAGCGCCGGCGCGGCAAGGCGTAGCCGCTTGGGCGCCTCGTTCAGCGGACGCGACACGATCTGCTGGGCGGTCCATAGGATCGCGGCATAGATCGCGCAGGCGAGCGTCATGTGAAACGCCAGCCGGTATTGCGAGACTTTGGTCAGCGAGCCGGAAAGACCGGACGACACCATCCACCAGCCAACCACGCCGAGAGTCGCACCGCCGGCGAAGATGATCCAAAGCCGCGCGCGCAGCGGCGGCGGGATGGCGCCCCGCCACAGGAAGACGAGAAACGGCAGCAGGAATACAGCGCCGGTCGCACGCGCCAGCAACCGGTGCGCCCATTCCCAGAAATAGATCACCTTGAACTGCGCCAGGCTCATCCCCTTGTTCAGCTCGCGGTATTGGGGGATGGCCTTGTAGCCGTCGAATTCGGCCTGCCATGCCGCCTCGCTCAACGGCGGCAGCACGCCGGTAACCGGCTTCCATTCCACGATCGAAAGCCCCGATACCGTCAGGCGCGTGGCGCCGCCGATAATCAGAGTGACGAAAATCATCGCCGCCGCCGCGAGCAGCCACAGCCGCACCGCGCGCAGGCGAAACTCTGGAATAGACCAATGACCGTGCATGGAACGCTTGCTTTGCAGGAAACCGCGCGGACCATATAGTCACACACGCCGCATCGCAAATTACAAAAAGTAGAGGCTCCATGCGCATCCGCACCCGCAAACTGATCGGCACCGTCGCTCTGCTGGTGCTGGCGTCCGCATGGGCCTTGCTCGCCATGGCGCTGGCGCAGTCGGTGCTGACCGACATCAACGGCTTCGTGGCGGCGATTTTTTACGTCGTCGCGGGGCTTGGCTGGGTACTCCCGGCGATGCCGCTGGTCAGTTGGATGGTCCGCCCTGACGAGATCAAGCCGCGTTGACGCGGCGGAAGCCGTTCCACATTGCAGTCGCGGCGCCCGACATCAAGACTTCGAGATAGCGCTGCTGCTGGAAATCGCCGTTGACCGAAATACGCGGCAGCGCCGTCAAATGATCGCGGTGCGCCTTGAATAGCACGCCCGGCCGCGTCGTCACGGCGGTCTTGAAACCCAGTTCGGCGGCGATGCGGAACTCGCGCGGACCGGCCGAGGTCGGATCGCCGACCGGATAGGCGAGATGCTGCGGCCGTTTACCGAGCGTGGCCTCCAGCACGGTGCGGCTCATCGCCATTTCGGCGCGCACGGTGGATTCGTCCGCCATCTTCTTGAGCATGTTGTGGTTGACGGTGTGCGCGCCGATGGTGACCAGTGGATCGCGGGCCAGATCGATGATCTCCCGCCACTCCATGCAGAGGTCGCGGCAAAATGCCGCCATATCGACACTGTGCCGGGCGGCGAGGTCGCGCACCAAACGGCGCAGTTCGTCTTCGGTCTTCATGCTGCGCAGATATCCGTAGATCTCGTCGTACAGAACGCGCTTTTCCTTCACGGTGCCGCAGTCGAAGAAACGGGCGTCGCCGTTGATCACTAGGCCGATGCGGCTGTTCTGCGCGATCACCGCTTCGAGCGCGAGCCACCACAGTTCACCGAGGCGGTCGGGGAAGCTGGTCGGGATGTAGAGCGCAAACGGCAGCCGGTATTTTCTCAGCAGCGGATAGGCCCAGCGCATCAGGTCTTTGTAGCCGTCGTCGAAAGTAATGCAGACGAAGCGGCGCTTGAAATCGCCGCTGATGTAACGGGCGTGCATCTCGTCGAGCGAGATCACATCGAGACTTGAGTTCTTCAGCCGGCGCAGCAAGCGATCCAAGAACTCCGGCGTAATTTCGAGCAGATGGTTGGGCTGGAACGCTTCCCGCCGCCGCGGACGCACGTGATGCAGCGTCAGGATGGCGCCGACGCCGCCAACCAGCGGGCGCATGAAATGATGCAGGGCGGTGAAGTAGAGCGTTTCCAGCCCGGTCCGGATGATGGTCTGTTTCATGCCTGCCAAGCGTCTGGTTCCAAAAACTCAATCGGCCGACTATTCGGTTCTCGTATTGAGAAATATTTACGAACCGGTGACTAGGCAACACTCCCTTAGCTGCTGTGGATTTACGCCGCGATGACCTGCGGCGCGCCGGACACTACCGTCACGTCGGCAATCCCCGCAGTCATCAGGCGCTCGCGTGCAGATCTTGTCGCCGGACTGGCCGGGTCGATGGCCACCAGCACAGCATGCGCGGCCAGCGGCGTAAACCGCTCGACCGCGACATCGGCAGCGGAGCCGACATCAATCACGACATGATCGTAA
The DNA here is from genome assembly GCA_963753455.1 of uncultured Alphaproteobacteria bacterium. GTDB lineage: Bacteria > Pseudomonadota > Alphaproteobacteria > Rhizobiales > Xanthobacteraceae > Pseudolabrys. The sequence continues at coordinate 13,566 of CAVWDA010000011.1, forward strand.
CTGCGCACCAGGGCCTCGACCAGGGTCGCCAGCATCGGCGAGGCGACGAGCACGCGCGCGTCATTGCCGACATCGCCGGCCGCAACCAAGTGCAGGTTCGAATATTGGTCGCGCGTAATGATGTCGCCGAATGTGGCCGTGCCGCGCACCAGTTCAGCGATGCCGCGCGCCTCGGGGTCGTCCGAGATAACCGAAAGATTTGGCGAGCCAAAGGCCATGTCGACCAGCACCACGTTGGCGTCTTGCGCCAGCGTGCGAGCAAGCGAAATCGCGGCGTGGGTGGTGCCGACATTGCGCATAGTCCCAACCACGATGACGCGACGGCCGTCGTCGCCCGCCTGACGCAGGCTCTGCGCGATCTGCTCGACCGTCCCCATGGCCATCGGTGCGGCTGGCATGGCCGCGGGAGGCGCAGCCGCCGGCATTAAAGAGGGCGAATCGACGCGCGTCATGCCCGCGGCCATCGGCGGCGCATAGGGGTAGCCGGAAGGTGGCGAAGGCGACGCCAGCAGCGCACCGGTCACGATGAAGCCCGCCGACAATGCAAAGCCGGCGAAGGCCGCGATCAGTACGGTTGGCAATTTCTTCGGGAAGTCCGGCTTGATCGCTGGGCTAGCGCGCGAAATGATGCGCGCTTCCGGCGGCGCGGCATTGATGTTGTCGCGCGCGGTCGCCTCACGATATTTGGCGAGATAGGACTCCAGCAGTTCGCGCTCGGTCTTCGCCTCGCGCTCGAGAGCGCGCAGCTGTACATCCTGCTCATTGGTCTGCGAAGCCTGCTTCTTTACCGTATTGAGGCTCGCGGTGAGCGTCTCCAGCCGGTCGCTGGCAACCTTGGCATCATTGTCGAGTTGGGCCGCGAGGCGCCCACCTTCAGTGCGAATCGCCCCTTCGACTTCGGCGATTTGCGCTTTGAGTTCCTTAATGCGCGGATGCCGGTCGAGCAATGTCGTGGATTGCTCGGCCAACTGCGAACGCAAGGCGTTGCGCTGCTCGATCAGCCGGCGCATGGATTCGGAATTCGCAATGTCGGAAGACTCGATTGGTTTGCCCGAGCGGATAAGCTCGCGCAATTGTCGCGCCCTCGCCTCCAGATCAGCCTTTTGGCCGCGCGCCGCAGCGATCTGAGAATTGATTTCGGTCAGCTGCTGGGTCGGCAGCGACGTGTTGTTGGAGCCGACGAACAAATTGGTCCTCGAGCGATAAGCCTCGACCTTGGCTTCGGCGTCCGCCACCTTGGCGCGCAAATTGGCAATTTCGCCGGCCAGCCAATCGCCGGCGGCGCGGGTTTGATCCTGTTTCGCCGTTTGCTGCATCTTGAGATAGGTCTCAGCGATGCTATTGGCGACACGGGCGGCGAGATCTGGATTGGTAGAGAGGAAGTCGACGCCGATCACGCGGGATTTTTCTATCGCGTAGACGTTGAGCCGGTCGTAATACGATTCGAGCGTCCTCTCTTCCTTCGTCATGGCCGCCGGATCGCGGCCAACGCCGAACAGGCTGAGCACGACCTTGAGCACCGAGGGGCTGCGCAACGCCGAATCGAATTCCGGATTGTTGTCGAGCTTCTCCTTTTTGATCACTTCGCGCGCCAGATCGCGCGAGAGCACGAGCTGGATCTGGCTGGTTACCGCTTCGGGATCGATGGTGGTGCGATCACCGCCATTCTTGTCGGCTTCCGCACGCAAGAACACGTTCTCGCGCGCCTCCAGTAGCAGGCGCGATTCGGAGCGGTAACGCGGGGTGATGGTGTTGACGACGGCGAAGGCGGCACCGGCCGCGAGTAACGTGACGGCGAGGATTTTAGCCTTCTTCCCCCACAGCAGGCGGCCTAAACCGCGTAAATCTGGCTCGCCAGTTGCGGCAATTGGTATCAGAGCGGGCACTGAGGGCGCGGAAGGCGCTTCGGCAACCTTCGACTTCTTAGGGAACAACATGCCTCACTCCCAACGCTCGCACTGACGGTACCGACCGGATGACAACCTATTATGGTTGCTTCCGCGTTAATTTCCCGTGCCAGCCCTCAGGGCGTTAGATTTTGTTAACCATGCAGGCTCCCTAATCCGCCTGAATTTCGGCGAGACGGCGCGGATTTGTTTGATGCGGGGAGCCCGATTTCTGTTGGCCATTTTGGCCGCGCTGGCGGTCAGCGGCTGCATGCGGCATGATCCGAATGCTGCCGACCGCGGCCGGTTCACATCGCAGATCGCTGCGACACCGCAATCCGGCCAAGCTTACGCGCAGCAGCCGTTGCAGCAGCCCTCCGTGTTGCAATATGCGCCGCCGGCTCCGCGCGCCGCGGCACCTCAGTATGCGGCGCCGCAATACAGCGCCGGCGGGTCCTACGCGGTGGCGGCAAGAAGCTATGCGGCGGCGGCATCCTATGAGCAGCCCTACACGCTCGGGGCCGGCGACAAGTTGCGCGTCGTGGTGTTCGGCCAGGACGGCATTTCAAACACCTACATCGTCGATGCCGGCGGCAATGTGAGCCTGCCGCTGATCGGCAGCGTGTCGGCGCGCGGCATCACGACGCAGCAGCTGTCGCAGCGAATTGCCGAGCGGCTCAAGCAGGGCTACGTGCGCGAACCGCACGTGACGGTCGAAGTGGAAACCTACCGGCCGTTCTTCATCCTCGGCGAAGTGACCACGCCGGGGCAGTATCCTTACGTCGCCGATATGACGGTGGAGAAGGCAATCGCCATCGCCGGCGGGTTTGCCCCGCGCGCCTACAAGAGCATGGTCGAACTCACCCGCAGTGCGCCCGGCGAACAGATCAACGGCGAGGTGCCGCTCACCTATCCGCTGCGCCCGGGCGACACCGTGCTGGTCAAGGAGCGGTGGTTCTAACGCATGAAACCATTGAATATCCTACATGTATTCCGCTCACCGGTCGGCGGCTTGTTTCGCCATGTGCTCGACTTAACCCGTGAACAAACCGCACGCGGACACCAGGTCGGGTTGATTGCCAACTCGCGCACCGGCGGAACACGCGGCGACGAAGCGCTGCGGCTGCTCGAGCCTTCGCTCAAGCTCGGCCTCACCCGCATTCCAATGCGCCGCCACGCCAATCTCGGCGATTTGCTCGCGCTCGCCCATGTCGTGCGCCGCGCTGCGCAAACCCAGGCTGACGTCGTCCACGGACACGGCGCCAAAGGCGGCGCCTATGCCCGCCTTTCGTTTGGATCTAAACGCGCGGTTCGCGCCTATACGCCGCATGGTGGCAGCCTTTTGTTTGGTCACGAGACCCTCGCCGGAAAATTCTATCTGGCGACGGAGCGTTTGCTGATGTTGCGCGGCGACTTGTTTCTGTTCGAGAGCGCCTACAGCGCCAATATTTTTCGTAGAAAGATCGGCAATCCGCGCGGTCTGGTTCGCATCGTCCATAATGGCGTGTCGCGTGCAGAATTCAAACCGATCATCACAAAAACGGATGCTACCGATTTGGTGTTCATGGGCGAATTGCGGCCGGTCAAAGGCATCGATGTGCTGGTCGACGCCATAGCGCACTTGCGCGACGTTGGACGTACCGTCACTGCCACCTTGGTCGGCGACGGTCCCGATCGGAGCACCCTGCAAGCTCAGGTCGAGAATCTTGGACTCGTAAATACCATTCATTTTCGGCCCGCCATGCCGGGCTATGAAGCGTTAACCCTCGGTCGCATCATGGTGGTTCCATCGCGGGCGGAATCGCTGCCTTATGTGGTGCTAGAGGCAGCCGCCGGCGGCAAACCGCTGATAACAACGAACGTCGGCGGCATCCCGGAAATCTACGGCGCTCTCTGTAATACCTTGGTACCGCCGCTGGATTCCGCCGCGTTGGCCCAAGCGATCAGCAGCGCAATCGACCACCCGGATGTCATGGCCGACACCACGCAGAAACTACGCCAGCAGGTTCAGGCGTCATTTTCGGTGGAAACCATGGTCGAGGGCGTGCTCGCTGCATATCGGACAGCGCTGGAAGCCTTGGGCGGCCGCTGACGGCATTAAGACATATTCGGATACTCCGATAAGCCTTTTTTGAGACTCTTTCCTTAGAAATTTCCGTGAATTAGGGACGATCTTGCTGCCGCTCCGGGGCTCGCGGGTGGCGGATCGCTAAGGTATGACCGATACCGACACTCGTCCTTCGACAAGTCCAGCGGGCGCCACAGCGTTTCTTCAACGTCTGCGCTCCGGTCCGCGCACCGCGGCCAAACCCGCTTCGCTGACGCCGGAAGCGATCGCAGTGGCCGCGACCCCTGCGCCGGCGCCGTTGTCACCGATTGTGCTTGCGGGCTTCGTCCGCATGGCTGAGTTCGCACTGATCGTGCTCGTCGGCCTGGCGGTATTTGCGCTCTACCTGCCGCCGATTGATGGCCTGATCTGGCATTACGCCGGCGCTATTTTCGCTATTGCGCTGCTATCGATGTTCGCTTTCCAGACCGCCGATATCTATCAAGTGCAGGCCTTCCGCGGCCACGAGAAACAATACATGCGACTGGCCTCGGCCTGGTCGGTGGTATTCTTGATCGTGATCGGCGCCTCTTTTTTTGCGAAAGCCGGCGACATGTTTTCGCGCGTCTGGCTCGGCAGCTTTTATGTGAGCGGCCTGGTGGCGCTGATAACATTCCGCAGGCTGTTGTTCCTGCTGGTGCGAAAGTGGACGCGCGAAGGCCGCCTCACCCGCCGTACGGTGATCGTCGGTGGCGGCGCGCCTGGCGAGCACGTCATCGAAGAACTACGGCGGCAAAAGGATTCCGGCGTCAAGATCATCGGCCTGTTCGACGACCGCGGCGATGAGCGCAGCAGCACCGACTGCGCCGGCGAGCGCAAACTCGGGGTCGTCGACGACCTGGTCGAGTTTGGCCGGCGCACGCGCGTTGATCTGGTGATCTTTTCGCTGCCGATTTCGGCGGAAGACCGCATTCTGCAGATGTTGAAAAAATTATGGGTGCTGCCGGTCGATATCCGCCTCGCCGCCCATACCAACAAACTGCAATTTCGTCCGCGCTCGTATTCCTATATCGGCAATGTGCCGGTGCTCGACGTGTTCGATCGACCGATCGCCGACTGGGACGTTGTGATGAAATGGCTGTTCGACAAACTGATCGGCGGCACTATGCTCGTTTTCGCCCTGCCGTTGATGGCGTTGATCGCGATCGCCATCAAGTTAGACAGCCGCGGGCCTGTATTGTTCAAACAGAAGCGATACGGCTTCAACAACGACACGATTGGCGTCTACAAATTCCGTTCGCTGCGGGCGGATGCCGCCGACTTGACCGCAAGCAAGCAAGTTACCAAGGACGATCCACGCGTTACCCGGGTGGGGCGCATCATTCGCAAGACCAGCCTCGACGAACTGCCGCAACTGTTCAATGTGGTATTCAAAGGCAACCTGTCGCTGGTCGGCCCGCGGCCGCACGCCATCAACGCAAAAGCCGAAACCAAACTCTACGACGAGGCGGTGGACGGCTATTTCGCCCGCCACCGTGTAAAGCCCGGCATCACCGGCTGGGCGCAGATCAACGGCTGGCGCGGCGAAACCGACACGCATGAAAAGATCCAGCAGCGTGTCGAGCACGATCTCTACTACATCGAGAATTGGTCACTACTGCTCGACTTTTACATCGTCGTGAGAACGCCGTTTGCGCTGCTCAAAACAGAGAATGCATATTGATCACCGCTCAGGACATCGTGCGAGGTCGCGCCGCCCTGCCGGTCGTGCCAACGCCGGCAGCCGCGCTTAGCGAGCGCTTGCTGCTCCTGGTGCTGTACGTCACGGTTTTGGCCAGCCCAGTCGCCATCATCGAACCATCGCCGCATGACGGAATGATGGGGGTGTTGGCGATTGCTTGTTTTGCTGCGGGTGTGCGTTTCGACCGTCATGTTGCATTGTTGTTTCTACTGCTGCTGATGTTCAATGTCGCCGGCCTGTTGTCGCTGCTCAACGTCCCTGGGCAGGAAATGACGGTGCAATATTCCATCACGTCCATTTATCTGGGGGTGGCGGCGGTGCTGTTTGCCGCTCTGTTCGCCCACAGTACCATGGCGCGTATTGTTACCGTGCGCGCCGCCTATGTGCTGACCGCGACCGTCATCGCACTCGCTGGGATTGCCGGCTATTTCAGCCTGTTTCCGCACGCCCATGATCTGTTCGCGACCAACGATCGCGCACTTGGCGCCTTTAAGGATCCCAACGTGTACGGCCCGTTCCTGATCTGGCCGGCGCTGGTGGTTCTGGAACGAATGCTGGCGCGCCGCCTGGACCTCGCTGACGTACTGATCGTTGGCGCTTTGTTGTTCGCCCTGCTCTTGAGTTTTTCGCGCGGCGCCTGGTTTCATTTTGCCGTGTCATGCGCTGTCATGATGATGATCGCTTTCATCACGGCGGCTACCGATCGCGAACGCATGCGCATCGTGGCGCTGGGTGCGATCGCCATCGCGGCGGTGGCGGGCTTCATCGTCATCGCGTTGTCGTTCGAACTCAGTCGCCAACATGTTCCAGCAGCGCGCCCAGCTCATTCAATCCTACGACGTCGGTAGCGGCGGACGCTTCCGTCTGCAGGAATTGGCGCTCTCCGAACTGCTCAACTACCCCAACGGCATGGGTCCGTTCGGATTTGCCACCGTGCACGGCACGCAACAGCATAATGTCTACCTGCAAGCCTTTCTGGTCTACGGCTGGGCCGGCGCCATGGCCTACATTATGCTGTTGGCCGCCACGTTCTGGACCGCCTTGCGCACCGTCTTTGTCCGGACGCCGTGGCAGCCTTATCTCAACTGCGCGTTTGCCGCCTTCGTCGGTGAGGTGATCGAGGGTTTCGTGATCGATACCGATCACTGGCGGCATTTCTTTCTGTTGCTCGGCATGATCTGGGGTTTGGCAGCGGCGACGCTGAATTACGAACGCGCCTGCCCTGCTCCGCTGCCGGCGGGACGGCTCGCCCATGTCGGCACTTGAATTCGGTCTTCATGAACGCCGGCCGGTGCGCCGCAGCGCCTTGCGGCGGCTGTGGCAACGGCTGCCGCAGAACACCCGCAGCCAGATTCTGTTCGACGTCAGCCGCATCATCGCCCCGCTGCCGGACGCCAATCCGCCAGGCGGGTTTCCGCTCGCTATCGCCGGCCTGTTCTCGACCGCGAGCGGCGTCGGCGAAGGCGCACGCCTTGCCTATGCCGCACTGGACGCCGCCGGCTTCGTCCCCGCCGCCTTCGACTTGAGCCGGGCTTTCGGTCAGGTGGAGATGACTGACGCCGCCCAACGGCGTGCGCTGGCACCCGGCGCCGGCAGCCTGATCATCCATCACAACGGGCCCTTTTTGCCGCACGCGCTCTGGGCACTTGGGCGCGCACGCGTGCGCGGCCGCCGCATTATCGGCTACTGGGCCTGGGAATTGCCGCGGCTGCCCAATGAATGGCAGGCGAGTTTTCGCTACCTGCACGAAATCTGGGTGCCAAGCAACTTCAGCCGCGCAGCCGTAGCCGCCGCCACCGACAAGCCGGTGCATGTGGTGCCGCATCCATTGCCACCGATAGCCGCAACGCCAGGCATGCGCGGCAAGCTCGGTCTGCCGGCCGATGCCTTGGTCGTGCTCAACGTGTTCCATCTCGGCTCTGCCTTCAGTCGCAAAATCCGCTCGCCGCCATCGCCGCGTTCCGCAAGGCGTTCGGTGATGCACCCAACCGCGTGCTGGCGATCAAAGTCATCGACAATGGCGCGCATTGGGCGCGGCGCGAACTAGACACGGCAATCGCCGGTGCCAGCAATATTCGCCTGATCGAGGGCATGTTGCCGGAAGCCGACATGGCCGGCTTGATGGCCGACGTCGATATCGTGATCTCGCTTCACCGCTCGGAAGGCTTCGGCCTCGTGCCGGCGCAAGCCATGGCGCTGGGCAAGCCGGTGATCGCCACCGCGTGGTCCGGCAACCTCGATTTCATGAACAAGAACAATTCGGCGCTGGTGTCCTATTCGCTCGTTCCGGTGCGGGATCCCGAAGGCGTTTTCGAGGCCGACGGTCAGATGTGGGCGAATGCCAATGTCGAAGAAGCCGCGGGCTGGCTGCGGCGCCTCGCCGGCGACGCCAATCTGCGTACCAACATCGGCGCCGCCGCCGCCAAGGACGTCGCCGCCCAGCTTTCGCCGCGGCATTTCGCCGGAGCGGTCGCCGCGCTTATCGAAGCGGGAGAGCGCCGTTGAAGTCGCCGTTGCCACGCATTGCCATCAATGGCCGTTTCCTCACTCAGCGCTCTTCGGGCGTGCAGCGCTTTGCGGCGGAAGCGATCAAGGCGATCGATCGCCTGCTCGACTTTGACTTTGCCGCACTCAAGGGCCGCGTCAAAATACTTGCGCCTCGTGCGGCGCGTGATTTCCCCCTTAAGAACATCCCGCTGCGGCGGGTTGGTCACTTCAGCGGCTATGCCTGGGAGCAGATCGAATACCCGCTACACGGCGTCGGGCAGCTTCTGCTCAATCTGTGCATGCTCGGACCGCTCGCCGCCCGCCATCAGGTCGTGGTGGTGCATGACGCAACGGTGCTGGCGCTGCCAGACAATTTCTCGCCGCGCTTCCGGGCCGCGTATAAATTTCTGATCCCGCGGCTGTGCAAGCGTTCCGACCTGGTGGTCACAGTCTCCGAATTCTCCCGGCGCGAGATCGGCAAATGGTACGGCGCCGACATCGCAACCATCCCGGTCTGCTTTGAAGGCGGCGACCACATCCAAGCAGTGCCAGCGGATGAATCAGTCATCGACCGCCTCGGTCTCGAGGGCCGCAAATTTTTCCTCGGCGTCGGCGTCGATTCCGCGAACAAGAACATCAAAACGGTCGTGAAAGCCTTTCAGCAGGCCAAGCTCGACCACGCCGTTCTGGTGCTGACCGGCGCCAAGGACCCGAAGGTGTTCGGCGATCTCAACATCGCCGGCGGCGATGGCGCGCGCGCCGTCGGCTTCGTCTCCGACGCCGAGTTGCGTGCGCTTTACGAACACGCGCTCGCGCTGGTGTTCCCATCCTTCTATGAAGGCTTCGGTCTGCCGCCGCTCGAGGCAATGACCTGCGGCTGCCCTGTCATCATCAGCGACCAGCCGGCCTTGATGGAAGTCTGCGGCGATGCGGCGCTGATCTGCCAGGCCGACGATTCGGACGCGATCATGCGCCATATGCGAACTCTCGCGGCCGACCCGGCGTTGCGTGAGCAGTTGGCGAAGGCCGGCCGTGCCCGCGCCGAACGCTTCACATGGGAATCGGCCGCGCATGCGCTGCTCAATTATTGTTTAGGGCTCAGCCATAAGAAAGCTGCGTGAGATGAAAAAGCGGTTGATCTCCATCCCATTCTTTCTGTTGCGCACCACCACCGCCGGTGCCGCGCTGGTGACCGGCCTGCTACAGACCTACGTGTTCGCGCACATTCTTAGCCCACAGCGGTTTTCCATCTTTATTCTGGTCGCCGCATTCGGCTATTCGCTCTGGCTGATCGACTTCGGCATCGTGAAGATACTGTTCGTGCGGCTGCGGGCACGTTTCCTGGCGGCCGACCGCAGCGATAGCGTCGCTGGCCATGCCACCGCCGTCGTCTTGTTCTATTTCGTCCTGGTGAGCGTCGGCGCCCTGCTCTGCTTTGTCTTCATGGCTAGTCACACGTCCGCTTCAATGCGAGAGGCAGTAGAGTTCGGACTGTTCTTCTGGTTCGTCGCGCTCAATCTGGTGTGGTTCGCGTTACGCAATATTTCTATTGCTGTCGACGAATACGTCCTGTTCGAAGCGCTCGAAACCGTGCGCCGCGCCGGATATTTTATCGGCCTTGCCGCTGTCCTGTTCGGCCTGCCGCTCCTCGTGATGCTAATCGCCCTCAACACGTTGTGGGCCGCCGTAGTGACGGCCTGCGTCCAGCGGATGATAGCACGAGGCGCGCTGAAGCCGCGCATCCGCGGGTTTGTTACCGACTTCGTCTCGTTCTATCGCGCCAACAAAGCCGAACTAATCCGCAGCGGAACCTTTGCCGCGAGCGAAATCTACGTCGGCAATTACCCTTATCTGATCGTACCCTTGCTGTTCGGCCTGGGCGCCCCACCGATCATCCTCGACACTACCTTCAAGGTATTCCGCGGTGGCGCCACCATTTTTGGCGCGGTCTGCGACATTCTGGTGCCGCGCCAGACCAGCGCCTTGGCCGAGCGCGACGGTCCGACACTGGTGCATGCCACCCTAATGGCAGCCGCCTTGTGCAGCATTCCGGCGGCCATCGCCTGCATCATCCTGATCTTCGGAGCCGACAAGCTGTTCACGATCCTGCTCGGCAACGCGGCGACTATGCCGCCGGCGACCACGCCGATCCTGATCGTGCTGCTGATCGCCAACCTCGCACAAATGGTCGCCAACAGCGTGTTGGTACACAACGGCTACTTCCGCGAAGTCGCCCGCATCGGCATGGGCGTGGTCGCGGCAATGACAGGCGTCGGCGCCCTCGCCATCCTTGCCCATCTGGATATCGTGCAATTTCTTGAAGCCTATGTCGCGGTTTACAGCTGTGCGGCAATCGCGGCGTTAGTGCTGATGATCCGCGGGCCGATCCGGCTCGCCCATGAGGTTTCGGCCTTGCCCCAAGCGGCGCGGCATTAGCGTGGGCGGATCAGATTGACATAAAAGATCACACCGCAGCGGTTTCGCGGGCCAAGGGGCGGCGAAGGCGGTCGACGATGCGTTGAGATTGCCGGTGTTTGTCGCCGTTCAGCCAAACCGTCACCGGCTTTTCGAAATATCGATAGATCGTCAATGCAACGAACACGGTAATGGCGATCCCAATCGGGATGAACGCCCAAAGCGGAAGTATTGCAAGCGGTCCCTTGAACCAACTCAGAGACAAGAGACGCAGGAGGAATTCCTGCACCAGATAGAGGCTGTACGAGGCGTTGCCAATAGCCAACCCGGATCGCCACACATTCCGATCCGCATCAACCTGCGGACCCAGCGCAATCCCGATCAAAACCAGAGTTGCAGGCGCCGCTTCCGCCAGACGCAGCGACAAGCTGTCCTCGGCGTCGGCTGGCACCCAAGACAGGAGCATGATGCCGAAACCGATCGCCATCATCGTGATTGCCGACAGCCCGGACAGTCGTAATCCATTGACGTAGGCGATTTCAACGGCCGCCCCAAACAGGAATCCGAGGACGATCGGATCACCCCAGAAGTTGAGAGCGACGCCGGAAAGCAACCCACTCACGCGCGCGGCGACCAGCAGGCCAAGCGAAGTGAACAGCAGGAACAAGCCGACGCGGCGGCGGAACAGCAGCGATATGGCGAAAACGACATAGAAGAGCATTTCAAGATTGAGCGTCCAGCCGGGCGTCGCCAGCGGCCGAATGTCTCCCGTCAATCTCATGTAGGGCCAGAACAGGTAGGACGCGACGACATACAGATGATCGCCCGGCGGCGCCTTGCTCAAGCTCGGCGCGACCAGAATTCCAACAAGCGCGAATGTCGTGACCAGCCAATAAAGCGGTACGATGCGGATGATGCGGCGGCGCATGAAATCGATCGCGGCGGACGACGATCCGAAGGCCCGCGCACTCGTTACCACCATGATGAAGCCGCTGATGGCAAAGAAAAGCGGAACGCCCGATCCCCATGCCAATTCGTCGAAGAGCTTGCTGCCGCCAACAACTGCCGACAGACGCCCGGTTTCGATGCCGCAGTGATAGTCGACGATCATCAGCGCTGCACACGCCCGCAGGATCTGAATATTGGGCAATTTCATAGCGATCTCCGCGGCGACCGAAATCGCGGAATGCTAACATCAGACGGCGTTAAATTGAGATTTTCGTCAGGTTAAGTTTAAAGCGCTAAGTTAACGGTGGAAATTCAGGCCATCTTTCGGCGCGACGGATTCACCATAAAATTCGTCGAATGCGCAGCATCAAGTCTTCCAGATACGCGCCAGCCCTGCCGGCACTGCCTCAGCCGCCAACACGTCGGACCAAGGACCCAATGAAGGCTCGGGCCGCACTCAACGCGCTCCACGCAACCGGCGTCTGCTTGATCCAACGTTTGGCTCGCTGCACTGCTTGCATCGGCATGGCCATGAATGCGCCGCGCCAAGTCACGGGCGCGATGTAATCGTAAAGTTTCAGCTCGGTGTCGCACCAATCGCGTTTGTAGCGTTCATCGCCGATGGTGAAGTCGAAAATGCGGCAGCCGCGATCCATAGCGTAGTGCATCAGGTCGTGCAGATGCGCGGCGCCAGGTCCAAAGCGTCACAGATCGCAGTCGGCTAGCAGCTTGCTAGCAGGCGATAGTAGCGATCGCGGTAGATTAGTCCGAAATTAATCGCGGGGGCGCGCGCGCCCACATCGAGACGGCTTACGTGCACGACATGTTTCGTCGCGGGATCGATGGCCATAATTGGCTGATAGAAATCGGTATGGCCTGGCTCGGCAAACAGATTGCCGATGCCCATGCGGGCGAATGATCGTGCCTTCTGCACCATCAACGTGTCGAGCCGAGCTTAGGATTTCGTCTTCGCTCGCCGGGTTGACGAATTCGATTTGGCCGTACCCGCTCAGCTTTTTACGTTTGGCGCGATCGCGGCGGCGCGTCGCGGACGAGCGCTTGGCGGTATAGAATGCCTCCCATTCGTCGGTAAGATGGGTCGGAATAGGTACGGCTCGGGTTCATCTGGAGTTTTTGTTCCAGGTACCGCATTGGATTCTGCTGCGTGCCGACCGTTTCCGGCATTTTCGCGAGCGCAATGATATCGTATTGCAGGCGCGGAAAAGCTCGCAGGCTGCGCGTAATGTCTTCCCATAACGCTAAGAAGCGCGCGCGATCGATGCGGGCGGAGAAAGCCGGCGCCAGCAGCGGTCCGTTGTAGTCGCAAAGTTCGGAGCCAAGCCAAGTAAGTTCACGCACCCAGCCGGCAACGCGCACCGAGAGCGGCAGCAGGAACAGGATAGCTCCCGCGCCGTCGCGTCCCACTATAATGGCGGGCTGCACGCCGCTATGCGCGCCGATATGGCGCTGCCAGGTCGCGAGCCAATTGAAACTCTGGAATACGGTGCAATCGGCGTGCGGCTCGAAGGTCCGCCATTCACGCTCAATGGCCGCCAAATCCTCGTAGACCGCGATCCGAATGTCCCCGAGCGCCGCAGCTGGCGACAGCACTTGCGTGCGGTCCGTGACCGGATCGACGCCGAAATGCGCGTCAAGGCGTGCTTGGACAGTTTGGGCCATGGCCTAATCTCGATATCGGAGCGCTCCGGCAAGGAATTACGTCCAACAGGCGTGCACAATCCGTTAATTCGGCCGCATCGCTTGAAATGCCGTTAGCGCAGCGTTGTTGCGCCGCGATAGCCGCATCC
>CAVWDA010000012.1:0-31590 GCA_963753455.1 uncultured Alphaproteobacteria bacterium
AGGTCTGTCTCGTTCTAGCGCGCCGCGTGGTCGATGCGTTTCTTGTAGCCCGCCGGGAATTTGCCCGCGAGCGCGTCGCGCATCCAGTCGGCGACGTGCAGATAGAAGTCCGGCAGCCGGCTGCCGAAGGTGTGGCGTCTCGTCTTCGTAGACCCACAATTCCTTCGGGCACGTCAGCATGATCGAACATGCGCTCGCCGTCGGCGAGCGGGCACAGTTCGTCGTACTCGCCCATCGCCAGCAGCGTCGGACATTTGATCTTGCCGGCGAGCGGCTCGAGCGTCATCTGCGCTGCCATGGCGTCGAACGCATCCTCGTCGTAGGTGTTCGACATATACATGTAGTTGGCGCGATAGGCGGGCTTGGAGTGCTTGAAGATCGTGTCCTTCTGCAGATAGACGCCCATGGCGCCGACCAGCGCCTTGACCCGCGGGTCGAACGCGGCGACGCGCGGGCCCCAGTAACTGCCCATGCTCCAGCCGTAGATGCCGACTTTGCTCGGCATCGAGTTCGGGGATCGTTTCGATGAAATCGATCGCGGCCTTGCCGGCGCGTTCGAAGTTGTCGAGCGTGACCCAGGTCTCGCGCGTGTTGCTCTCGCCCTGGCCGGGACCGTCGATGGTGAGCGTCGCCATGCCGCGGCGGCGGAAGTGGTTGTGGTACGGGCTCGGCATGTATTCCTTGACGGTGTCCATGCCGGGGATGACCAGCACGACCGGCGTCTTGCCTTTGGCGCCAAGCACGGTCTGCAGGATCCCGGGGATGGTCTTGCCGTTCTCGAACGGGATCTCGACGCGGCACACCGGAGCCTCGTCGAACAATCCGGTGAAGCGCGTGTAGCAATGGATCATGCGCTTGTAGAGTTCGAGCTTCTTCGGCGTGTTGGCGTGAATGACGCCGCAGGGCGGCCGTGATCGAGCGCCGCCCGATAGTAGAACTCGGCGGCCCTTTCGCTGTGGCCCGAAGCCTCCGCCTCCTCGGCGAGTTTCTGTTCCTGTTCGGCCGTGCGCACCCATTGCTTAACAGTCCGCCATCGGGTGCTTGGTGCGCTCGGTGACATGCCGCACGTCGGCCAGGCGGAAGCCCCATTCGACGAACATCACGGAGCGGAAACCGAACACGTCGAGGACTTTGTAGAATTCCTCGTTCACCCATTTCTGTGCGCGCCGGCTACGATCGTTCAAACCTGCCTCCTCAGATCAGGACAAAATTACGCCGGCCCGACGGCCGGCGCGGATGGACATGCCATATAGGGGCTATTCCCCCTTCAGTCCTTGGACTCGATGAAGGCTCCCCAATTTTTGACATCGCTGACGACGAGCGCGTGGAGTTTCGGACCCGGCGCGTATTCGGGCGTGATGTCGAGCGACTTCAGCCGGTCTTTGAGCTCGGATGTTTGCAAAGCGGCTTTGAATTGCCTTTTGCAGTTTCGCGGTCACCTCGGCCGGCATGCCTTTCGGTCCGAACACCGCGAACCAGAACCGCAAATCGACGTCTGCATGCTTAATGCCGACTTCAGCCAGGGTCGGCACCTGTGGCAGCGCCGGCGAGCGCGTCTTGCCGGTGACCGCGAGGCACTTGATCCGTGCGGTGTCCACCAGAGGCTTCGCCACCTGGCTTGACGGCACGGTGAGATCGACATGCCCGGCGGTCAGATCGGCCATGGCCGGCCCGCCGCCACGATAGGGCACGTCGATTGCGTCGATACTGGCGCCGTCACGCACCACGTCCCAAACAAGCTGCGACACCGAAGTGACGCCGGCCGAGGCAAAGGTCAGTTTTTTGGCCGCCGAATGCGACAGCGCGATCAACTCCTTCATGTTGTTGGCCGGCACTGCATTGGCGACACGGGTCGAGCGGCGAGGTCGCCGCGAACGCGATCGGCGTGAACTCGGTGGCCGGGTCGAATTCGGTTTGATGTCCTTGAAGCCCGGGCGGATCACCAGCGCGTTCTCCGCCATCATCAGCGTGTAGCCGTCCAGCTCGACGAGGCGACGGTTCGCCAGCCGATGTAGCCGCTTGCGCCCGGACGTCTCGACAAGCACCGTCTGGTTCAGCGTCTTGGCAAGCGGCCCCGAGAAGATGCGTGCGAAGGTCTTGGTGGCGCGCCCGGTCCGAAGCCGACGATGAGCCGGATCGGACGGTCCGGATATTCCGCCTGCAAGCTGGAGAGCGCCGGTCAGACGAGCAGCGCACCGGCAAACGCAAACGACAACAATCGGCGCATCTTCGTTTCCTCCCCCAAAGTTTATTTTGTTTTGTTGGATATCTTCATACAGCAAAACGCTCCGGAAATCCTTGAAAGCTCCGCCGTGCGCGCCGGCATTCATTTTGCCGCAGCTTGGCTCTGTCTCGCCGCCAAGCCGGCGGCAGCCTCGTGTCCGGCAATTCTGCCGAACACAATGCGCGCAGCACTGAGACGGCATTCGGCGCCGTCGCATAGAAGTGTCCGGTTATCTCGCCGGCGGCGAACAAGCCTGGTATCGGCGCGCCACCGCGCAGCACGCGAGCGCGCTCGTCCGTCGCAAGGCCGCCAAACGTGTAGGCCACGGCACCGACCAACGGGTAGGCGAGAAATGGCGGCACTTAAATCGCGCGTGCCCAGTTCGACTTCGGCGGCTGCAGCGTGCGCGCGGCGGCGAGTCCGTCTTTGCGCGTTGCATCGAATAGGGTCGGATCGCCGACGCAGGCGGCGTTGTAAGCAGCGACGGTAGCGGCAAGATTATTGGCATCCACTCCAATCAGCTGTGCCAGTTCGGGCAAGCTGTCGGCGTGCACCGGCGCCACCTCGGAACGAATGGCGCGCTGATAGCCGGCGATGTCGAGCAATCTGCTGTCGAGGACCGTATAGGCGATCGAGCCCGGCGTCCTGAAATGGATGTTGCGCGCCAGCCATTCCCAGGTCTCGTGCATCAGCCCGCCGCCCTCGTCGAAGAAGCGGCGGCCGGTTTTGTCAATCACGATGCCGTAAGGGTAGACCAGCACGACCGGAGCTGAATTTCTGCTGCGCGCATCGACTGGCTCCGCGTGCATGCCGTTCCAGTCGCCCGCCAGGTCGGCGCTGAGTTGCGTTGCCATGCGAATGCCGCCGCCGGTGCTGAACCGCGTCCCCGGCGAGATCAGCCGCATCGTGTCGCCGCCCACGCCGAAATGCGTGCGCATCATCTCGGCATTGCCCTGGAAGCCGCCGCAGGCTAGCACGATGGCGTCCGCCGGCAATGTCCGGCGCATGCCGTCCTGCTCGACCAGCAGGCTGCTGATGCGGCCGCTTTCGCCGGCGATTTCCTTTGCCTCGCATTCATAAAGAAGGACAACACCGGCTTGCTTGGCGGCGCGCGCCAGCTCCTTGATGAGGACTTCGCCGCCGCCGACTGGTTGAATGCGGGGCGGACCTTTCGCCAGGTAATAGGGCGGCTGAACAAATTGGATGCCCAATGAGGCGAGCCATTCGATGGTGGCCGGCGCTTCGTCCGCCAGCCGCGAGAAATAGCGTTCGTCGCCGCGAGATTGGGTGGCGTCGAGCATGTCCTGAACGAAGGTCGTTTCGACGCGTTCGGGCGATGCCATACGCATGTTGGACGGCGACCAGCGCGTATTGCCGCCGGCTTCGGCTTCCGGAGCCTTTTCCACGAGCGTGATCTTGATCGGCGATCTGCTGCCACGCGCGGCTTCCGCGGCCATCAGCGCGGCGGCGAGACCGGCCGCGCCCTGGCCGACGACGATGAGGTTTTGCGATGGCGCGGTCATGATGCGTCAAAGCTACCGGTTCACGGCGGGTTTGTCAGACCCATAGGATCTTTTTGCGGTATTCGAGGTCGGTGAGCAGCGGCGCTGCAGGTCCCTGATGGAAAATCGCGCCGCGCTCGAGCGCGAACACGCGGTCGGCGAGCGCCAGCACGAGGTCCAGATTGTGTTCGACGATCAGGATCGAGGCGTGACGACGGAGCTGGTCGAACACCTTGAACAGCTCCATGACGATGTTGGGCGCCAATCCCTCGAACGGTTCGTCGAGCAGCAGCAGCTTGACGTTGCCCGACAGCGCGCGCGCCACCGCCAGCATCTGCTGCTCGCCGCCCGACAGATAATCCGCCGCGACGTTGACGCGTTCCGCCAGGCGCGGGAAGTATTGGAAGATCTGCTCCTGGCTCCAGACGATGCTGTCTTTGCCATCGGTTGCCCGCGCCAAACGTCCGAGCGCAAGGTTTTCTGCGACCGTCATGCCGGCGAACAGCTGCCGCCCTTGCGGCACATAGCCCATTCCCAGACGGGCGATATCCGGCGCCGGCAGCCCGGCGATGCTACGTCCCTCGTATTCGATGGCGCCGGAGGCCGGCGTCACCAGCCCGGTCAGCGTTTTCAACAGCGTGGATTTTCCCGCGCCGTTGCGGCCGACCAGTGCGACGATTTCGCCTTCGCGAACGTCCAGCGTCGCGCCGTTCAGGATATGGCTCTTGCCGTAGAAAGCATTGACGCCTTCGAAACGCAGGATCTGCGTAGGTTTGATCCGATCGTCATCGGCGCGCCGCTTGTGGGCCACTTCCGCGACACCGGTTCCCGTGTAGATTTCCTGCACGCGCCGGTCGGCGCGAACCTCCTCCGGCGTGCCTGTCATCAGCACTTCGCCTTGGTTCATCACGGTGACGAGATGCGAAATGCCGAGCACACGATCGATGTCATGCTCGACAATGAGAACCGGAACGTTGGCGGCTACGTTCGTCACCAGGTTCGACACGCGCTCGCGCTCAGCCGCGGCCAGCCCCGCCAGCGGTTCGTCCAGCAACAGCACCTGCGGCTTGCAGCCCAACGCAATCCCTAAGTCCACCAGGCGTTGCCCGCCATAAGACAGTTCGCCGGCTTCGCTCTCCTCGATGCCTTCCAGCCCGAGATAGCGGATCAGTTCGGCGGTTTCCGCGTGTACATCCGTGTAGCTGTCAATGTCGCGCCAGGCGTTGAAGCGTCCGGGATGCTGCGCCTGCAGCGAGAGGCGCAGGTTCTCGTAGATCGACAGGCCGCGGAACAAATTGGTGATCTGAAACGAGCGGACGAGGCCGAGCTTGCAGATATGAAACGGCGTCTTACCCTGAATCTCGCGCTCGCCAAGCTGTACGGTGCCATTGTCCGGCGGGAACAGACCCGAGATCAGGTTGAAGACCGTTGTCTTGCCGGCACCATTCGGGCCGATCAATGCGTGGATTTCACCGGCGCCGACAGTGAGGCTGGCGTTGTCGACGGCGCGGATGCCTTCGAAATGCTTAGAGACGCCGGCGACAGTCAGCGCCGTTCCCTGTTTCGCGTGCGGCCGCAGGAATTTTGGTAGCGCCAGACCATCGTAGATCTTGCTCTTGCTCATCGCGGCAGCTTCGGGCGTCGAACGCCAGCGCCGCCGCAACTGGGCCCAGATGCCGACTAGTCCATTTGGCGAAAACACTACGAAGCCGACGAAGATCAGTCCAAACCAGAGCAGCCAATTCGCGGTCCAAATTGAAAACAACTCGCGGAAGAGAATAAAGAACAGCGCGCCGAAAGCCGGACCCAGCAAATTACGCATGCCGCCGATCACGACCATGGCCAGCAATTCGCCGGAAAACGGGACCGAGACTCCCTCGGCCGACACCAGAAAAGTCAAGAATCCCAGAAGAGCGCCGGCCATGCCGGTGACCACGGCCGAAAGCACGAACATGGCGAGTTTGTAGCGCTCGACCTGATAGCCCTGGAACGTGGCCCGCAACTGGTTCTCGCGGATCGCGACTACCACATGCCCGAACGGCGAGCGCAACACCCGCAACAGGACATAAAGAACCGTTAGTCCGATCGCCGCGACCAAGGTGTAATAGGCGAGCCCGTTGTCGAGGTTGATCGGCCCGAGCGTACCGCGCTTGAGATCGCCCAGACCGTTCTCGCCGCCGGTCACGTCGGTCCAGCGGAAGGCGACAGTGTAAGTGAGGGCGGCCAGCGCCAGCGTCAGCAGCGAAAAATACACGCCGCGCCGGCGCAGGATGAGGACGCCGGCGAAGGTCGACAAGCCGGCGACGACGATCATGGACAAGAGAATCGGCAGCCAGATCTCGTTACCGAACCAAATTCTTTGAATGATCGCGGCGGCATAGGCGCCGATGCCGAACCAAGCGCCGTGGCCGAACGACACCAAGCCGGCGTAGCCCACGCACAGGTTCAGTCCCATGGCCGCGATGGCGAGGATGACCACCGTCGAGGCGGTGTCCGTCGTCAGTCCGATCACGCGCATGGCCAGCGGCAGCAAGACGAGCGCAATCGCTGCAATCCAGAGCGGTTGCCACTTCGAAGACTGGCGGGCGGTCATGTTTCAAACTTCTCGATGCGCTCGCCGAGCAGGCCGCGTGGGCGGAACATCAGCACCAGGAACATCAGCACGTACATCGAGGCTTCGCCGGCAGCGGGAATGAAATTGATGGTGATGCCGCGCACCACGCCGACCAGCAGCGCCGAAATCACCACGCCCCAAAAACTGCCGAGCCCGCCGATCACGACCACGACGAAAGCAACCGTGATGACTTCCGCGCCCATAGCCGGGTGCACGATCGTGATCGGAGCGAACAGGGCCCCGCCCAGCGCCGCCATGCCGACGCCAAGCATAACAATCGCGGTCATATAGGGCTGCAGCCGAATGCCGAGCGCCGCAACCATGTCCGGCTTCTGGATGCCGGCGCGGATGACGCGGCCGAACGAGGCCTTGTGCAGTAGCAGCCAGATGCTGACCAGCACCACGACGACCACGGCAAGCAGCAGCAGACGGTATCGCGAGAACAGGAAGTCGCCGATGATGACCGAGCCCTTGAATACAGCCGGCATATTCACTGACAGCGGCGAGGCACCCCAGATAATGCGGATCAATTGTTCCGCGATCATCGCCAGACCGAAGGTCACCAAGAGGCTGAGGATCGGATCGGCGGCATAAAAACGGCGCAACAGAAAGCGCTCGAACAGAATGCCGAGCATGGCCACGGCGATCGGCGACAGAATGACGGCCGGACCGAAGCCGAGGTATTTTGTGATCTCAAGCGAGATATAAGCGCCAAGCGCATAGAAGGCGCCATGCGCCAGGTTCACCACGCCACCGACGCTAAAAATCAGCGAGAGGCCGAGTGCGATGAGCAGGTAATAGCCCCCGAGCACGAGGCCATTCACCACCTGCTCCAGCAAAAACTCAAACTGCATGCGTCATCCCGGGCACGGAGAAGCGCCTTGGCGACGGTGGTTCGGTCGCCAACGCGCGGCTGTTCAGTTCGCACCGGCGTCGACTACAGGACGCAAGTATTGTGCTCTTTGGTCACTGAAAGGGCATCGAGCGATTCGTTCGGCCCGGGAACGGCCTTGCCGAGCTCAAGGA
The DNA here is from genome assembly GCA_963753455.1 of uncultured Alphaproteobacteria bacterium. GTDB lineage: Bacteria > Pseudomonadota > Alphaproteobacteria > Rhizobiales > Xanthobacteraceae > Pseudolabrys. The sequence goes on from CAVWDA010000012.1 coordinate 7,367, forward strand.
AGTCCCATTTGTCCTTGGCCTCGCCCTTCTTCCTGACGGTGAACGGATAGGCCTCCTGCATGAGCTGATGGTCCCAGGACCGGAAATAGCCCTTGCGGCCCTTGAGGATGTCGAATTGCGTTTCCTTCTCGAGGTACGCGATCAGTTTTTCGGTGTCGGTCGATTTCGTCTCCTTCATGGCCTGCGCCATGATGTAAAGCGAGATGTATTCGATCCAGGCATGATTTTCCGGCGGCTTGCCGTACTTCTTGATGAAGTTGGCGACGAAGGTCTTGGACGACGGCACGTCGAGCGTGTGGTACCAGACGGTCGGCCAGGTGCCGCTGAGATTGCCTTCTCCGGCCGCCCAGGCGTCGGCCGTGTTTAGATTGAAGCCGACAATCGGATAGGGCAGACCGAACTCGGCGTATTGCTTGATCAGGTTCGTCACCTGGTTGCCGGCGAGATTGGAACAGACGATGTCCGGTTTGGCTTGTCGGATTTTTAAAAGGTAGGGACTGAATTCGGTCACGTCCGTCGCAACAAGTTCGTCGCCGATGACCGTGCCGCCGTTTTCGCTGAAAAACTGCTTTGCTGCGTCCCCCAGATCGTGGCCGAAAATATAGTCGGCGGTGAGGGTGTAGAACTTCTTGCCCTTCATCATGTTGTCGCGCACAAGGGCCTTGCCGACGGCATAGACCATGACGTGGCTGGGGATGTCGACGTGGAAGGTGTAGCGGTTGCAGTTCTTGCCGCGCAGCGCATCGGAACGGGCGCCGATCTGCAGGTAGAAACGTTTGTTGCGTGCGGCAACCTGCATGATGGTCAAGGCGGAAGCCGAATTGATCTCGCCCATCAGAAATGTTGCGCCATCGCGGTCGAGCATGCGCTGGGCCTTCGTTGCCGCGGTTGCCGGGTTGACCGAATCCTCGGACATGATGTCGAGCTGGCGTCCCATGACACCGCCGGCCTTGTTGATCTCTTCCTCGGCCATTCTGATGCCCAACTGGGCATAGGCGCCGAGTGCGCCGAGGAAGCCGGTCAACGGCGTGAGATGCCCGATCTTGATCTTGTCCGTCTGGGCGCGAACGATTGTCGGAAACCCAATGACAGACGCGCCCGCAAACGCGGCGCCGGTTTTCAATACAGTCCTTCGATTGTGGCTGGTCATCGCAGGTCGCCTCCCGGGCTGATGAATGGTGTCACTCTCCTGATACCGACTATGCGATATTGTGAGAGACGTTTTTTTATTATGGGATTATATTTCCGAGCGTTGGTCCGCTGTCAACGTCAAAAAGCCCCAAACCTAGCCAACCCAGCCGCGCACTGGCATTACACGGTGCGCTAGGCCTTTAATTTCCAGCGCGATCTCGCCATCGGCGGCGGCGCCGATTATTTCCTGGCGCCGAATTCGGCCGACAAGCGAGCCGCCGCCGCCTGCACGATCTTGGCCTGCCGTTGCAATACTTGGTTGGGCAATCGCCAGATCGGACCAGAAATGCCGATCGCGCCGACGGTCTTGCCAGTGAAATCCTTGACCGGAACCGCCACGCAGCGCACTTCGAGATTGAATTCACCGTCGTCGAAGGCCACGCCGGTCCGTCTGATTTCTTCGATCTCACGCAGCAGCGCCGGTATTTCGGTGATTGATTTCTCGGTCGACGGTTTCAACTTCACGCGTTCGAGAAAATGCTCCAGCTGGTTGGGTTGCAGCGAGGCGAGGATCGCTTTGCCGAGCGCGGTGCAATGAGCTGGCCTAACGACGCCAACCCGATCGGCCAATTGGAAGGCGCCCGGGCCGCCCGTGCGGGCAATCACGACCACGGCGTCGCCCATGCGAACGGAAAAATGGCTGCTTTCGCCAGTATCGCGCGATAGCTCTTCGAGCACCGGCGTTGCGAGGTTCACCATTTCGATTTCATCAAGCGCGCTGGCGGCTAGCGCAAACAACGGCCGCCCGACGCGGTAACGTTTGGAGTCCTTTTCCTGGCGAATATAGCCAAGCGATACCATCGTCTTGGCGAGATGAAACGTGGTGGAGTTGTGCAAGCCTACTCGCTTGCTCAGATCAGCCAGCCCAATTCCTTCGCGGTGGCGCGCGACCTCTTCGAGGATAGCGAAGGCGCGGCCGAGCGACTGAACGCCGACGCGCTGGCGGTCCTCGACGTCTTCGCCGAAATGGGAGCGCGCGGGCTGCACCAGCCGGGCGACCGCGGTCCTGACCACGGGAGATGGTTTCTCGCTTTTCTTCTTCGTTTTGGTCCGCGGCCTCACGAGGTGTCTCCAAATTGAGCGCCGATAGTGTATCGGCGAAGCATCATCGGCGTTCCGGCGCCGTTATGCAAAGCGCTGATCTAAAGATTGAACAGAACCATACGCTCTTCCGTCATGTCGCGAATAGAATAGTGCGGGCCCTCGCGACCGATGCCGGAATCTTTTACGCCACCGTAAGCGAGCTGGTCGGTGCGCCAAGTGGAACTGCCGTTGATGATGACCCCGCCGGTGCGCAGACGGCGTACCGCGCGGATCGCAAGCTCCATCGATTTGGTAAAGATGCCGGTCTGCAGGCCGAAACGGCTTTCGCTGACGATACGAAAGACATCATCGACGTCGTCATACGGCAACAGACTAACTACCGGTCCGAACACTTCGTCGCACACTACCTTCATCTCCGGCTTGACGTCGGCGATCACCGTCGGCTCGATCTGCGCGCCATTGCGCTTGCCGCCGGTGAGGACCTTCGCGCCGCCATTCGCCGCCTCGTTGATCCAGCTTTCCACCCGCCGCGCTGCGCCCTCATCGATCAGCGTGCCGACGTCCGTTGTGGGGTCGAGCGGGTCGCCTAGCTTGAGTTTCTTCACTTCCGCCACGACAAGTTCGACGAACTTGGCATAAAGGCTGCGGTGGACATAAACGGTCTGTACCGAGATGCAGCTCTGGCCGGCAAGCCGCATGGCGTTACGGCCGCAAATGGGCGCCGCTTCGGCAATGTTGGCGTCCTCGTGCACGATGGTAACGCCGTTGCCGCCCAGTTCGAGCGCGACGCGGCGCAGGCCCGAAGCGGCCTTGATCTGAGCGCCGACGCGCGGCGAGCCGGTAAAGGTGATGAAGTCAACGCGCGGGTCGCGTACCAGTGCGGGACCGACGGTTTCGCCATAGAGAACATTGAGCACGCCGGCCGGTGTCCCCGCATCGACAAAAATCTTCGCCAATTCGTGGATGACTCCCGGCGACTGCGGCGGCGCCTTCAGCACGATCGTATTTCCCGCCGCGATCGAGGGCGCGATCTTGTGGCAGGCAAGGTTCACCGGCGCATTGAATGGAGTGATCCCGGCGACGACGCCAACGGGAAACCGCAACATGAAACAGATTTTTCCGGCACCCATGGCGCTGGAGTCGAGAGGTACGTGCTCGCCCTCGATGCGCACGGCCTCTTCGGCCGACAGACTCAGAGTGTCTTGCGAACGAACGATCTCGGCCTTGGCATCTTTAATCGCCTTGCCGGTCTCGCGCGCCATGATCTCCGCGATCCGATCGGCGCGCTGGACCAGCAATGTGCCGGCGCGGCGCAACAGGGCGGCGCGCTCATAGGCCGGCGTGGCGGCGGCTGTCGCCTTGGCTTTCACGGCAGCATCGAGCGCATCGTCGAGGTCCTTCATCGATGACTGCGGTGCGCGCTCGACCACCGTACCGCGGTAAGGATCGCGGACTTCGTAGGTCTCGGACGCGGCGCGCCATTCGCCGCCAATCAGCATGGGAATTTCCGCTGGCTCAGCCTCGACGGGACGCTTGAGAGTGGACGGCGATGGATTCATGCGGTGCCTCCTCGGTCGGTCGATGACGGTCGCGCACAATCTAGGGTCCGGAACCCTAACACCCTTCATTCTAGGATGACAAACGGCTACTCACCATGTCGGATAGTCATTGACTCGCGCGCCGCCCCGATTATGAGTGGCCATCGCCGAAGCGGCGGTAACCGGGCTGGCGACAAAGGCGCGGATCAGTGAACCGAGAGAGCAGCGTCCACAGGTTCGGGTGCAACACCTACTCTTATATGCATGCGCACAGCGCGGAGGCCTGCCTCGCGCGGCTCGCGGAGCAAGGCTTTCAGGAGTTCGAACTGATGGTCTACCCGGGCCATCTGTGGCCGGCGGAATTGTCATCCGAGCGGCGCAACGCGATCCGCCAGATGATGGACCAGAGTGGCCTGCAACTCACCGCCCTCAACATGCCGAACATCGACATTAACGTCGCCGGTGCAGCGCAGGAGATGCGCAACTATTCGCTCGACATGTTGAGCGAGACGGTACGGCTTGCCGGCGATCTTGGCGCACGCGGCGTCGTGATTGGCCCTGGCAAAGCCAATCCGCTTTTCCCTGCCGATACCGAGACGTTGACCGGATATTTCTTCGCGGCGCTCGACCGCCTTGGTCCGATCGCCGAGGCTGCCGGCACATCGCTCTGGGTTGAAAACATGCCGTTCGCGTTCCTGCCGGCGATCGGCGAACTGATGAGTGCGCTCGCGCGCTACGGCAATGATGCCGTGCGTATCGTCTATGACATCGCCAACGCCCATTTTATCGCGGAAGATTTCGCAAACGGCCTCAAGCAGTGTCAGGCACGGCTTGCGCTTGTCCATCTTTCGGACACCGGCCGCCAAGTCTATCGCCACGATGCGGTGGGACTCGGCACGGTGCCATTTGCGGACGTGCCGCGCGCGCTGGCTGCGGTTGGCTACAATGCACGGCCAATGCTGGAAATCATCTCGCGCGATCCAGACCGCGACATTATTGCCAGCGCCGGCAAACTCGCGCTACTAGGCTTCACCTTTGCCGATCAAATTCAATCACTGAGGTTCGAAAAGCAGTCATGACCACAGCGTTACCTCAATCCGCGGATGTCATCGTTGTTGGCGGCGGCAATGCCGCGTTTTGCGCGGCTCTGGCGGCGGCCGAGCAGGGCGTCTCGGTTCTGGTGCTGGAGCGCGCGCCGGAAGAAGAGGCTGGCGGCAACAGCCGCTTCACCGCCGGCGCCTTCCGCTGCGTCTATGACGGCGTCGAGGACTTGCGCAGGCTGATGCCCGATCTGTCCGACGAGGAAGTGTCGAAGTCCGACTTCGGCACCTACACCGAGGAAAAATTCTTCGACGACATGGGCCGCATCACCGAATACCGCACCGATCCGGATCTTTGCGAAATTCTGATCAAGAAAAGCAAAGAGACCATGTTATGGATGCGCGATAAGGGCGTGCGCTTCATGCCGATCTGGGGGCGGCAGGCCTACAAGATCGGCGGCATGTTCAAGTTCTGGGGCGGCCTCACGGTCGAAGCCGTCGGCGGCGGGCCGGGCCTGGTCGATGCGCTGACCAAGATCGCGCGCAAGAACAGCGTCTCGGTCGTCTACGGCGCGCGCGCGTTCGAATTGCTGGCCGACGACGACGGCGTTCACGGCGTGAAGGTCAAGCATGAAGGCAAGACCCACGAAGTGAAATCAAAATGCGTGGTCCTCGGCTCCGGCGGTTTCCAGGCCGACACCGAAATGCGCACGCGTTACTTGGGGCCCGGCTGGGAACTGGCCAAGATTCGCGGCACCCGCTTCAACACCGGCGACGGCATCAAGATGGCGCTCGCGATCGGCGCCCAACCGATCGGCAACTGGTCGGGCGGCCACGCCGTCGCCTGGGACCGCAACGCGCCGGAGACCGGCGATCTGACAGTCGGCGACAACTTCCAGAAGCACTCCTATCCGTGGGGCATCATGATCAATGCCAACGGCGAGCGCTTCCTCGACGAGGGCTCGGACTTCCGCAACTACACTTACGCCAAAAACGGCCGCATCATCCTGATGCAGCCCAAGCAGTTCTGCTACCAGGTTTTCGACAACAAGATCATCCCGATGTTGCGCGACGAGTACCGCATCAAGCGCGTGACCAAGATCCGCGCCAACACTCTGGAAGAATTGTGCCAGAAGATGGAAGACGTGAACGCCGAGAAAGCGCTTGCGACCATCAAGGAATACAACAAGGCGGTGATGACCGAGGTGCCGTTCGATCCGAACGTCAAGGACGGACGCGGCACGCGCGGGCTGGCGATCCCGAAATCGAACTGGGCCAACACCGTCGATGAGCCGCCGTTCGAAGCCTATGCCGTGACGTGCGGGCTCACTTTCACTTTCGGGGGCCTGAAAATCGACACTAGCGCGCGCGTCATCGACTCCGACGGCGCGGCCATTCCTGGACTGTTCGCCACCGGCGAACTGGTCGGCGGGATTTTCTGGTTCAACTATCCCGGCGGTACCGGCCTGATGAACGGCGCCGTGTTCGGCAAGATCGCCGGCACCACCGCCGGCCAGCGCGCCAAGCAATCGCCGTGACGGCGGACGCCACCTTCGACGTCATTGTCGTCGGTGGCGGCGGAAGCGGGCTCGCGGCCGCGATCGAGGCGCGCGCGACCGGGCGCGCGGTGGTATTGCTCGAGAAGAACCCCGAACTCGGCGGCTCGACCGCCTGGTCGATCGGTTCGGTGACGGCGAGCCAGACACCGCATCAGGCGCGCAAGGGCATCGCCGACAATCCGGCCGACCACTGGCGCGACATGGCCGGTTTCAACGGCGAACTCGACGCGCGCGACAATGCGGCGCTGCGCCGCGTGTTCGCCGATGAAATGCCGGAGACGTTCCGCTGGCTGCTCAAGCACGGCGTGCGCTTCTACGGCCCGATGCCGGAGCCGCCCCACACCAAGCCGCGCATGCATAATGTGCTGCCCAATTCGCGCGCCTTCATCACGCATCTCGCGCGCGCCGCGCGGCATGCTGGCGTGACCATTCTATGCGGCACGCGCGCCACTGCGTTGGTCAAGGAGGAGGGCCGCGTGACCGCAATCGACTGCACGACCGCGGACGGACCGCGACGATTTCGTGCGCGCGGTGGCATCGTCCTGGCGGCCGGCGACTTCACCAGCGATCCGGAGCTCAAGGCGCGCTTCATGGGACGGCAGGAAGCCAAGATCGACGGCGTCAACGTGACCGCGACCGGCGACGGCCAGAAGCTTGCGGTGGCGCTCGGCGCCCGCATCATTAACGGCGATTTGGCGCTCGGGCCCGAGCTTCGCTTCGTGCCGCCGCCGGGTCGCAACATCCTGCTTAGCCTGCCGCCGTGGCGCCTGCTGGCCAATCTGATGGCTTGGTCGCTCGAATACATGCCAAGCGCATTGTTGCGGCCGTTCGCGATGAGCTTCGTCACGACGGCGCTGGCGCCTTCGCCCGACCTCTTTGCCGAGGGTGCGATCCTGATCAACAAGCGCGGCGAGCGTTTCACCGATGAACTCGGCAAGCCGGCTTACGCCTTGCCGGATCAGCCGGACAAGGTCGGCTACATCCTCCTCGACCAGCGCATGACGGCGCTTTTTTCGGGCTGGCCTCATTTCATCTCGACCGCGCCCGGGGTCGCCTATGCCTATGTCGACGACTACCGCCGGAACCGCGCCGATATTTTCGCCGCCGGCGCGTCGCTCGACCAATTGGCAAGCAAGCTTGCCGTCCCGGCGGCGGCGCTGACGGCCACCGTGCGCGCGCACAATGCGAATTCCGGCAACCGGCATGCGATCGGCGGCGGACCATACGTGGCGCTTGGGCCGCTGCGCGCGGTGTTCGTGCATGCGGAAGGCGGGCTTGCCGTCGACCACGAGCATCGCGTGCTGGGTGCAGACGGCGAGCCGATCCCCGGATTATACGCGGCTGGCTCGACCGGACAGGGCGGCCTGCTGCTCAAGGGGCACGGCCATCATCTCGGCTGGGCCTTCGCGTCCGGCCGGCGCGCCGGCCGCAACGCGGCGCTTGCCGCAACCCAATAGTTATTTCATTTCATCGCTGACCGGCGACGTAACAACAAGGAACACCAGATCGACCAGCCCGGTGTTGTGGATGTCGTGATCGACGCCGGGCGGCAAGAAAATGAAATCGTGCTTGCGCACGACATGGGCCTCGCCGTCGATGTGCATCACGCCTTCGCCCTCGATCACGTGATAGACCTGCTCCTGCACCTTGTGCTGGTGTACCTTCACATAGGCCATCGGCTGATACATCGAGATGCGGTAGTCGATATGCTGTGAGCCGGCGGTCTCCGGCATCACCAGCGGCTTCGACAGCGCGCCGCCGAAATGATCGGGGAACTGCCGCCACGGCACCTCGGCGATATTGCGGATGAACCATTTGCGTTCGGTGGCCATGACGCTCTCTCCCTCTCAGATACACGCAAGCCTCGTCTACCACGATATCAATTGACGTACAGCATTATGAGACATAGCTTCCGGCGCGGCTCGAAGCCGGGCGGCGGCGAACTTGTATGGAGAACGACCCGATGTCGACAAACATGCTCAACGGCGCACAGGTCATTGTCGACTATCTGATCCAGGAGAAGGTGCCGCAGGTGTTCGGTCTCTGCGGCCACGGCAACATCCAGTTCATCGACGCGCTGTACGAGCGCTCTTCCGAGATCAAGACCATCTCGACGCATCACGAAAGCGTCGCCGGCTTCATGGCGGACGTTTACTACCGCGTTTCCGGCAAGGCGACCGCGACCTTCACCTCGTGCGGCCCCGGTTCGGCGCAGCTGCCGGTCTCGCTGGCCACGGCCTATCTCAACTCGGTGCCGTTCCTGGCGGTCACCGGCAACGTGCCGACCAGCCAGTTCAACCGTGGCGCTTTCCAGGAAATGTACCGGCAGAACCAAGCCGACTTCCCATCGACCGTGCGCAGCCTCTGCAAGCGCGTGTTCCAGCCGACGCGCGGCGACATGGTGCCGCTCGCGGTTCGGCAGGCGTGGAAGACAATGATGACGGGACGGCCCGGCCCGGTGGTGCTGGACGTGCCCTACGACGTGTTCATGGAATCGGCCGCTGAGGAAGCGCCGAATGCAAAAGCGTGGAACGGCAACATCTCCAGCCGTTGCGGCGCCGATCCCGAAGGCGTTGTGAAAGCGGTCGATATGCTGCTCGGCGCGGACCGCCCGGTGATTTTCGTCGGTCAGGCCATCCGCCACGGCGGCGCGGCCGGAGAATTGCTAAAGCTCGCCGAGCGCCTGCAGATTCCAGTGGCAGCTTCGATGAGTGGGCTCGGCGCGATCGACACCCATCATCCGCTTGCGCTCGGTCTGGTCGCGCGCGGCGGTCACTATCAGGCGAATCACGCCGCACGCCAGGCGGACGTCCTACTGTCGCTGGCCGCTCGTTTCGACGACCGTACATCGAGCTCGTGGATCCCGGGCTACTCCTTCACCATTCCGCCGACCAAGCTCATTCACGTCGACATCGATCCGGACGAAATCGGCCGTAACTATCCGGTCGAGCTGGGCCTGATGGCGGACACGCGCACCTTCCTGCGGCAAGTGCACGCCGAACTCGATCGGCGGAAGGATGTCGACAAGAAGCTCGACGCCCGCAAGAAGTGGCTGGCTCAGATCGATGGCTATCGCAAAGAATGGGACGCGTTGGTTGCGCCAGGCTTCACCGACGACAGCCAGCCGGTCAATCCGCAGCGCGCGGCATTCGAGATTCAACGCGGACTGCCCGACGACGCGATCCTCGTGTCCGATATCGGCGTGCACCACAATTGGCTGCTTGGCTATACCAAACCCCGTCGACCGGATTCGCTGATCAGCTGCATGGGGTTTGGCGCCATGGGCTTCGGCGTTGCCGGTGTGCTCGGCGCCAAGTTCGCGGCGCCTGACCGGCCTTGCGTGTCGGTCTGCGGCGACGGTGCGTTCTTCATGCAGGCTAACGTGCTCGGCACCGCGGTCGAATATAACCTTCCGGTCGTCTGGGTGGTGTGGAACAACTATGCCTACGCCTCGATCCGCGGCTTGCAGCGCGGTTATTTGAACAAGCGCGAATTGGCCACCGACTTCCACGATCCGCTGACCGGCCAGCGCTATAATCCGGATTTCGCTGCGATGGCGCGTTCCTGCGGCGTCGAAGGCGTGCGCGTCGACCGCGCCGCCGATATCGCTGAAGCGATCAAGAAGGGCATCGCCGCTCACAAGCCTTATCTGATTGACGTCGATATCGCCGCCGACATCAATCCGGCCGGCGCCGGGGTTTGGGAACTGCCCGGCCTCGGACGCAGCAAACCGTCGATCGGCACTAGATACGAGCCGGCCTGACCGGCGTCAGCAAAATTTATTGGGGGAAGCGGACATGCAGCTTGCAGGTAAAAAAGTCGTCGTCGTTGGAGGCTCGTCCGGCATCGGTCTGTCGACCGCCGAACTGGCCAAGAGCGAAGGCGCCGAGGTGATCATCGCCTCGCGCAGCGTCGAGAAGCTAAATGCGGCAGCGGCAAAGCTCGGCGTAAAGGCGATCCAGACCGACGTCAACAGCGACGAGAGTGTCGTCAACCTGTTCCGCCAATGCGGCCCGGTCGATCACGTGGTGGTCACTGCCGCGCAGCTTAAGACTGGCCCGTTCAAGTCCGTATCGATGGATGACGTGCGATCGACCATGGAAGGCAAATTCTGGGGTGCCTGGCGCTGCGCGCGCGCGGCCGACATCCGAGCCGGCGGTTCGCTCACGCTGGTGTCCGGCTTTCTCAGCGTGCGGCCGCGGCCGAATTCTGCGATTGTCGGCGCCGCCAACGGCGCACTCGAATCTCTTGCACGGAGTCTCGCGCTCGAGCTCGCGCCGGTGCGGGTGAACTGCGTCTCGCCCGGCATCATCGACACGCCGATCCGCGCGGGGATGCCGGAAGCGGCGCGCCGCGACATGCTTGCCAAGACGGCGGCCGCCTTGCCGGTCGGCCGCGTCGGTGTGGGTGAGGATATCGCGCGGCAAATCCTCACCTTCATGACCGTCGGCTTTGCTTCCGGATCGATCGTCTATCTCGATGGCGGCGCCCTTGTCACCTGACGCACGCCGGGTCTGCAGTCCGCTATTGCAGGGCCGTGCTCAAGATTGATGGCTGCCGTTCGACCTGAGCACTGCTTGTCGATCTTTTGACTTCCGTCAACGGCGCCCCGACAACCGGCCCGGGCTCGGGGCTTTATACGGCTACCGAATGCCGGGATTTGGCCTGCGCCAAATAGGTATCGAAAACCGCCGCCACCAGCCGCATATAGGGTCGGCCACTTTCGGTGATGCGGATGCGACGGCCGTCGATCAGCACGCTGCCGTTATCCAGAAACGGCTGCAACGATTCGATCTCGTCGGCAAAATCGGTGTTGACGTCGAAACCCGTCTCTTCGGCGACCGTGTCCAGATCCACGGCCATGTCGCACATCAACCGCTCGATAATGTGGCCGCGCAACCGATCGTCGTCGGACAAGGCGATGCCCTTCACCGTGGCCAGCCTGCCTTCCGCAATCGCGCGCGAATAATTTCCGACCGCGGGGGCGTTCTGCGCGAAGCCCTGCGGCAGGCGACCGATGGCCGAGGCGCCGAGGCCCACCAGCGCATCGGCATCGTCGTCGGTATAGCCTTGGAAATTTCGCAGCACGCGGCCGCCTTTGGCGACCAGTTGATCGTCCGGCTTGGCGTAATGATCGAGGCCGACCGGCCGATAGCCGAATTGCACCAAGGTTTCGTGCGCGGCCTCGGCTTGCGCCAGCCGTTGCGGCGACGTGGGCAAGTCGGCGTCTTTGATCAGCCGCTGCTGCGGGCGGAACCAGGGCACATGGGCATAACCGAAGACCGCAACACGTTGCGGCGTCAGCGAGTGAGCCAGCGTGACGGTGCGCTGCACGTCCGCGACGGTCTGCTTGGGCAGCCCGTACATCAAATCGATATTGATGCGGTCGATGCCAAACTCATTGAGTATGTCGACGGCGTTTCTGACCACCTCAAACGGCTGGATGCGGCCTGCGGCCTCCTGCACATGCGCGCTGAAGTCCTGCACGCCGAGGCTCGCGCGGTTGACGCCGATGTCGTGCAGCGCCTTCGCCAAATCCCGCGTGAGATAGCGCGGATCCAGCTCGATCGCGTGTTCGCGGATCGCCGACAAATCAAAATCGCGTGTGAGCTTATCGGTGATGAATTGCAACTGGTGGGCGTCAAGGATCGAAGGCGTTCCGCCGCCCCAATGGATATGGGTGACTCTGCGGTGGCCGGTGTGGCGGGCGACCAGTGCGATTTCCTCGGCCAGATGCTGCGCGTAGGCGATGATCGGCTCGTCTCGCAGCGTCGCCTTGGTATGACAGCCGCAGTAATGGCAAAGCTCCCGGCAAAACGGTACGTGCAGGTATAACGAGAGGGCCGCCCGGGCAGGCAGGCTGGCAAGCCACGAACCGTAAACATTCGCATCGACCGCCGCGCTAAAGTTTGGGGCGGTCGGATACGACGTGTACCGGGGGACTGCCCTCTCGAGCATGTTTGCCATTCGCGCTACTCACATCACCTGATCGGCCAGCCCGAATTAAATATACCGCCTTGCAACGGGCCGATTGACTTATGTCAATCGAGTAGCGCGACGCAAGGCGCGATGTAATGATTCTGCGACGTGAATATCTCAACGAGGCCAGACCGCTGGGTGGGAACGGCTCAGCGGTTGGGGTTGCTTTCGATCGTCGCGGGCGACCGGTGCCGATCTTGCGGCGGGCTGGCCGCCGGGCGAAAGCGCACTTGGTTCCCGGTTGCGATCGTTGCGTGCAAAACCCGCCGACCGGTGCGCGTTCGCGAAGCCACCTGCAATTGTGGCGAAAAAGTTTGTGAGCCAATTCAGCGCGCGCATGACTATCTGGAAATTTTCGGCCGCACGGCCGTTCCCACAACTCAACCGGTTTTGGCGGACTCGCTTTGCAGAGTATCGAGCATGTCCGCATTCGGGCAGTAGTGCCGCCAATTCGGATCGTCCGGCGTGAGCAAGAGATCGCGCTGGCAACGTTTCTTGCTGACGCAGTTCGAGCACAGCCGCTGCAAATCGCGCATCGTGCTCGGTTCGCTCTTGGCGAGAGCGTTGGCGTCGAGGTGCAGGACGGCCAGCCGATCCAGCAATTGCTGGGCCGCGTCGGGCCCGAGTTTCGCCATATGACGTAAATCATGCGGTGAAAGGCCGACATCGTGTGCGATGCGCGCAATTTCATTGCTGTCGCAGGCGTCGAGCCGCTGGCTGCATTGGCTGATCAACTGGCGATGACGCACCCAATCACGGAATGCCGCGATAAACGACTTCAAAGTCGGATAGGTTTTGATCGGGTTCGATGCGAGCATGGCAGGCCCCTGCTAAACCATAAAATTATTAGTTCGATGGCTTTTTCCAGGCCTTGATCCACGTCAATCGGCAAGCAAATCATTTACCGACGCAACCGGTCCTTCGCATATGCGAAAGATCAATACGCCAAGGCCATAATTGCGGTTCAATTAAGCTGCAATCGATGCCGGTTTCCAACCCGGCTGGCGGCACGGTGGCGCATGTCAGCCAATCTCGTTCCTTGGCTTCCCTTGGCGACAAAATTGATCCTGGCGGCGGCGATCGTGGTCGCCGCCTCGGTCATTGCCGAGCGTGTTGGCGCCCTGACCGGAGCGTTGATCGCCACTTTGCCGGTCACGATCTGGCCGGCCTATGTGTTCCTCTCGCTCGATCATGACGCGGCCTATATCGCGCAGGCTGCCCTGAGCGGCCTCGTCATCAACGCCGCTACCGGTTTGTTTCTGTTGCTCTATGCCGCGCTTGCACAAACGCGCGGAACCTTCGTCAGTCTCACGCTCGCCGCCGCAAGCTGGATTGTGCTCGCGCTGTTGGCGCGCGCGATGGTCTGGACTTTCGCGGCCGCCGCTACGGCGAACCTGATCGTCTATCCCGCATGCCTATGGCTCGGCGCTGCGATGCGGGTGGCCGAGATGCCGCGGCTCAGGCACGCCTGGTACGATGTGCCGCTACGCACGATCCTGGTCTGCGGCTTGATGGCGGCTATTATCGAGGTCAGCACCTGGGCGGGACCGATCCTGACCGGCTTGCTCGCCGTCTTTCCGATCTCCAGCACCAGCCTCATCCTCATCCTGCAGCCGCGCATTGGCGGTCGCGCGGCAGCCGCGGTGCTCGCTAACAGCGTGTGGAGCCTGTTCGGGATCAGCTTTATGCTCGCGGCAATCTACCTTGCTGTGGTTCCGCTCGGCGCCACAATTGCGCTTGCCGCAGCGCTGGCTATTCCGATCTTGTGGAATCTGACCGTCTGGGCGATCCACAGGCGCGCTGCATTCGCGTTCAATAAGAACGGGTCAGCATGACTGTCGGCCGATCGTGGCGCAACCGGCCAACCGAACGCCCATCCTTCATTGCCGGATTAAGCGGGAACCGGGCTTGCAGGCCAACGCGCGCTCTGCCAGATCATGGGCTGCCAAATTACATCGTCGGCCGTCTGGCGGGGGCGCCATATATCGAAAGGCAGCGTGTTGCAGCTTTGATTTCAGTCAAGAAGCCCTTTGTCGACAATGGTTATGTAAATTTAGATTCGGCAAACTCGGTCGAATTCTTTACCATGATTGGGGTGTCCGTTTGCAATCGACCCGCCAGGGCAGAGTGTTCATGACCGAGCTGCACAAATATACCGCCGCCAGGAAAATCGGCATGGGCGGGCGCATTTCACGTATCGCAATTGCGATCGCCGCCGGCCTAGTTTGCTTCGTGGCAGCGACCGGTCTGGGGGCTTCCGACGCGCGCGCGCAGAGCGCTGCTGCCGATAAGGCCGCTCCGAAGCTAACCAGTGAAATGTGCCTGGGCTGTCACGGCCTGGAAGGATTTGCGCCGCCGGCGACGCCGGGCGAGAAGCAATTCCCGATGGTGCTGAAGGACCGCTTCTTGGGCAGCGTGCACGGCAAGCTGCAATGCGTCGAGTGCCACACCAACGTCACCAAGATTCCGCACGACCCAGTCACTGTACAGGTGAGCTGCGTCACCTGTCACGAGAGTCGGTTGGAGGATGCGAAGGACAATAACAACACCGACGAGGCTATTAGGCTCACCCGCGTCGTCGAGATGATCGGCCGCTACATGAAGTCGATCCATGCGCAGCCGAGCAACGTCGACCAGTCACACACCAACGCAACCTGTTACAATTGCCACGACGCCCACTATGTGTACCCACAAGGTACGCCAAACTACAATTGGTGGCGGCTCAACCTCCCTTACGCTTGCGGCGCCTGCCACACGGCAGAACTTGCCGAATACAAAACCTCGGTGCACGGCCAGGAAACATTGCTGCAGGGCAATCCGAAGGCGGCGATCTGCTCGGACTGCCATACCACGCACGATATCCAAGATCCCTTCCTCGACAAGACGCAACTCCTGATTACCAAGAACTGCGGCAGCTGCCACAAGGAAGAGCTGGCATCGTATCAAGGCACCTACCACGGCCAAGTAAACACGCTCGGCTTCGCCTACACCGCCAAATGCTTCGATTGCCACGGCTATCACACGATTCAGCGCGTCAATGATCCGCGTTCGACCGTCTATCCGACCAACCGCCTGCAGACCTGCCAGAAGTGCCATCTCGACGCGACCAGGGGGTTCCTGAGCTTCGAGCCGCACGCGACCACGCATAACTTCCATGAATATCCGCGCACCTGGATCGCCTCGAAGTTCATGCTGCTGTTGCTGGGCGGCACCTTCTCGTTCTTCTGGACGCATTCAGCGCTGTGGTTCTTCCGCGAATATCGCGACCGGCAACAGGGCAAGAGCCGGCCGCATGTGCGCGCGGAAGCGCTGAGCAACGGAGACGGCGAGCCGGTCGTCTACTACCGGCGCTGGCCGGCGATCTGGCGCCTGGCGCATCTATGCTTCGCCATCTGCACCATCATGCTGGTGTTCACCGGCATGACGCTGTTCAACTCCGACGTTTCATTGGCATCGTTCATCAGCCATCTTTTCGGCGGACCGCGCGTGACAGGCGCGGTGCACCGCTTCTTCGCGGTCGGCTTCGTCGGCATCTTCGTCTGGCACATCGCGTATGTGTTCCTGCGTATCGGGAAGAACTGGAAGACGTTCCGTTGGTTTGGCCCCGATTCGATGATCCCCAGTCTGAACGACCTCAACGACGCCATCGGCATGTTCAAATGGTTCTTCGGGCTGGCGCCGAAACCGCAGCTCGACCGCTTCACGTATTGGGAGAAGTTCGACTACTGGGCGCCGTTCTGGGGCGTCGCCATCATCGGCGGCAGCGGCGCCATGCTGTGGTTCAAGGGCTTTGTCGCCACCTATCTGCCCGGCTGGGTGTTCAACGTCGCCACCATCTTCCACGGCGAGGAAGCAGTGCTGGCTGCTGGCTTCCTGTTCACCGTGCACTTCTTCAACAATCACTGGCGACCCGACAAATTCCCGCTCGATATCCTGATGTTCACCGGCAAGATGCCGCTCGAGGAATTCAAGCGTGAGCATTTGATCGAATACAAACGCCTGGTCGAACAAGGACAACTGGAGAAGTTCCTCGTCGACGCACCGTCGCGGCCGATGACCGTCGCCTCCACAGCGCTGGGTTTCACTTTAATGGGTGCCGGCCTATTCCTGCTCGTCTTCGTTCTGTACGGCTTTACCCGCCACCTGTTCTTCGGAGGGTGATGACGCCATGCAAGTGAAACCAACAAGTCAAAATCCGGGGTTTCAAATGAGACAGTTGTTGCTCGCCTTGTTACTGTCGGTGACGCTGATCGGTTGCTCGGAGCAAAGCACGTCCGACAAACAGACCGCCGACGATATTCGCGTCGGCAAGGGCGTGGCGGAGAAGGAATGCAAGGCCTGTCACGGCCTCAACGGCAAGGGCGTCGCCCCCGGCATCCCGAATCTCGCCGGGCAGCGTGGGCGCTACATCATGGCGGCATTGCAGGAATACAAGGAAGGGCGGCGCGTGCATGCCGCCTTACGCACCATCGCCACCGATCTAAGCGACGACCAGACCCGCGGTGTCGCCGCCTTCTACGCCAGCCTGAAGCCGGTACCGCCGGAGAAGGGTCCGGTCTTCTCGCCCTATGAGAACGGCAAGACGGTCGCCGCCGCCTGCGCTCCTTGCCACGGCGCCGACGGCAACAGCAAAACCGCCGGCACGCCCAACCTCGCCGGTCAGCAGCCGATCTATTTCGTCACCGCCACGCAGGAGTATCTCACCGGCCGGCGCGCGTCGGCACCGATGGATCCGATGCTGCGCAATCTGAGCCGGCTCGATATCGAAAGCGTGGCGCTGTATTTCGCTTCGCAGACGCCGAGCCCGCGTCCTGCTCCGCCGGTCGGCAACGCGACGCTCGGCGAGCCGCGCACCGCGGTGTGCGGCGGTTGCCACGGTTCGCACGGTGTGAGCACCGACGCCGCGACACCGAGTTCTCGCCGGCCAAGATCCACAATATCTGATGCAAGCCATCAAGGGTTACCGCACCACGCGCAAGAACGACACTATGGGGCGCGTCGTCGCCAACCTGAGCGATGAGGAGATCAACGACATTGTCGCCTTCTACGCAACGCAGAAATCCAAACCCGCCGAAGACGGGCAGCGCCTGCTCAAAGACATTACCGACAAGTGCAATCGTTGCCACGCCGGCGACATCGACAATCCAGCGCTGGCGATCCCGATCATAAACGCGCAGGACAAGGACTATTTACTTCTGGCGTTGCGGGCCTACCGCGACGGCAAGCGCGGCAACTCGCTGATGCACAACATGAGCCTGCCTTACGGCGACGCCATCATCGAAAGCATCGCGTCGTATTATGCGAGCCTGCCGGCGAAGTAGGTGTGGCGAACGGAAAACGAAGTGATGCGGGCGCGCGCTATGCGCGCCTCTAAGGCCTGCAACGGAAAACGAGCGGCGGGGTATGATGTCAATGAAGAAACTCCTGATCGGCGCGGCCGTGGCGTTGGCCGCAATCGCAGGTTCCGGCGTTGGCGCAGGGGCGCAGTCGGGCGATGAGATGCGCACGCTCAACGCCGGTCCAATGGACATCGCTGACGGCAGGCGCGTGGCGGAACAGGATTGCGCCGCCTGCCATAACCTCGACGGCATCAGCACCGTTAAGGGCACCCCGCACATCGGCGGGCAGCGGCCGGCTTACCTTTATCTTACGCTGAAGGAATACAAATCGGGCGCACGCAGCAGCGAGGCCATGACCAATGCGATCAAGTTCCTCAGCGACGACGCGCTGATCAAAGTAGCGGCTTATTTCGCGAGCCTCGATCCCGCGCCGGTGCCTAGCGGACCTACCGGGCCGGCCAAGCCCGATCCGGTGGAGGCCGGCAAGGGCGTGTCGGCGGCCTGCGCCGGCTGCCACGGCGACGCCGGCATCAGCCAGATCCCCGGCATTCCAAGTCTGATCGGCCTTGACCCGAAATACTTGGTCGACGCGATGAAGGCCTACAAGAACGGCCAGCGCAAAAACGACACTATGAAATCAATGCTGGCGGCGGTGAACGATACGGGCATGAGTAACGTCGCGTTGTTCTATGCACTGCAAAAGCCGGCACGCGCCAAGACCCCGGCCGCCGGCGACGCGGCCGCCGGCAAGGCCGCTTCGGCGAGCTGTGGCGGATGCCACGGTGAGGACGGCGTGAGCGGCAATCCGGCGACACCGAGCTTGGCCGGACAAGACGCGCAATACATCGTCGCCGCGCTCGCCGAATACAAAAACGGCGCGCGCGCCAACGATACGATGAAGGGGCTTGCCGCTTCGCTCGACGACAACGGCATGAAGAATCTGGCGGCCTATTTTGCGGCGCAGCAGCCGAAGGCGCTGAATGTGCGCAAGCCGCTCTCAACCGCGGATTGGGTCGAGCGCTGCAATCGCTGTCACGGCGTCAACGGCAATAGCACCGACCCGCGCTTCCCCATGCTGGCCAGCCAGCGGGTCGAATATTTGCAGAAGGCGCTGCTCGATTACCAGGCGCAGACGCGCAAGAGCGGTGAGATGCACGCTATGTCCGGTGGTCTGAGCGAAGACGATATCGACAATCTCGCGGCATTTTATGCGCATCAAAAGGCGCGTGCGGTGCTGTTCGTACCGCTGCCGGCAAAGTGACGATCAAGCCGTAACCGATGGGACACGACCATGAGTGAACTGCCACTGCACCGGCACTACCTTCATTACTCGGAGCTGCCGTACAGCCAGCGTGTTCTTTATACCGCGGCGCTTCTGGTCCTCGGCGTCGGCTATCTGTTCGCCTTGCTGAACGTGTACTTCACATATGCCGGACGAGCGGGCGGCAATCCGCAGATGCTCACTTCGGAAGATCTCATCGTCGCCTATTCCGGCAGCGGCAAGGGCTCGCGACTGGAAGGCGCACTGCGCGGGCCGATGTCGACCATGCTGCCAGGCGACGATCGCAACGTGATCTTGGCCTGGGCCGCCGAAGGGGCCCCGCATCCAGCCTATGACAAGTCGGTCAGGCCGCTGCTCGATAAATACTGCATGGCCTGCCACGACGGCAGCAATCCGCATTTGCCCAACCTCAATGGCTACGACAATCTGAAGAAGGTGACGGAGAAGGACACTGGCGCCGCCATTCCAACGCTGGTTCGCGTATCGCACATCCACCTGTTCGGCATGACCTTCATCTTCTTCCTGGTCGGCCTCATGTTCAGCCATGCCTATGTGCGGCCGGTGTGGTTCAAATGCGCGGTCGTCGCTACGCCGTTTGCCGGTATCATGATCGACGTTGCGTCCTGGTATCTGATCAAGGTGTTCCATCCCTTCGTGTTTGTGGAGATCGCGGCCGGCATGATCCTGGCAGCATGCTTCGCCTTCATGTGGCTGGTTGCGCTCTATCAGATGTGGTTTATGACGGCGCCGGAAATGGTGCGGAACCGCGCGAGCTACGACGCATGAGATTTGCGCGTTAGTTTTGCCGACGCAACTCGTCGATGCGGGCGGCGAAATCGTCGACCGCATCCCAAGATGTGAATTCTATCCGGGTGTCGGGATCGGTCGGTCCCCCGGTCAGCAGCATGATGAAACGGATGATCAGGCGATCCCGCCAGTTGTAGCGCTGGTAGTCGAGCCGTCCGGCGAAGGCGACGGCTAGCGCGGGCGCGAGGCCGTGGCGCGCGATGGTCTTGCGCAAGTATGTGTTGCCCGTCGCCGTAGTCTTTTCCGGTTTGCGGGCGGTGAGATTGACCGACGCCAGCGCCAAAAGCGGTGGCGACGCCAGCGATCGATACGTTGCCAGGAACTGGTCCGCTTCAGGCAGATGCTTGCCGTAACGGACGGCGGCCACCAGCACGATCAGCGAGATGACGTCGAGATCTTCTGGTGCCGGTTGAATTACCGCCAGATCCTGTGGCCGGGCGAGCGGTTCAATCTCCGTCAGCCGGCCGCAAATATGTTCGGCAATGCGCCGCGCTTGACCGTCGCGCGTTGCGTAGTAAATCGCAATCGTGTGGCCGCCGTTATTTTGCGACAATATTGTAAATCCACGCGATTACGAAACCGGCAACGAAGCCGTCGATGAACGCCCAGATGGCGCCGATGAGTGCGCCGACGATCGATGCACCATAGCCGAGATAGAACGACCCGAGGGCGTCGACGAGGACGACACCCCAACCGAACATGGCCATGATTCCGGCGCAGGCAACATAAAAGGCCCAAACGACGCCGATGGCGATGCCGAGAGCCAGAGGCTGACATTTGTTCATGACATTGACCTCCCTTGTTCCCGGTGCAGTCTGCCGTAATCGGCTTCATATATAATTACCGCCGAAACCGATCGCCATCATCACCAACAGCGCCAGGCCGACGGCGACGAGACCGAAACCCAGGATTTTGGCGCCGAGCGTCAGCGGTCGCGACGGCGCATCGACCAGATGGCATTCAAGCTCGCCGCTTTGTGCCAGACGGGCGTACTCCACCGCGTATTCGCGCTTGAATTCTTCGAGCGGCATCGCGCCGGTGAAGATGACGACGTCGAGCGGAAATTTGTCCGGCCGCCAGTGATTGACGAAATAATGCACGGTGAAGAGATATGCGGCAGCGAGCAGCGCCTCGTCGCCATGCGCGACGGTCGCGACGTTGAACGCCCAGCCCGGCAGGTAGGTTGCGGTCAGCATTTTGAACCACAACATGGCGCCGGTCGCGACCAGCATGGCGATGCCCCAGAACGGCGCCCAGTAGTCGACCTTCTGCTGATAGTTCCAGTGATCGAAGGACGGGCGCGGCCGCCGGCCGAAAAACCATTTGAACATGGCGGCGAAGTCCACGGCGTCGTGCCAGTTCGGCATCAGTGAGTACGGACCGAACACTTTGAAGGTCGACCAGGTCCGCGCGATGTGCACGGCGGCGTAGAGGATGTGCCAGGCGAAGACCGCGACCATCACCGCGGCGGAGACACGGTGGATAATCCCAGCGATCTCCGGGCCGCCCATCAGCCGCTCGAGCACCGGCGCCCAGGCCGAGTTCGGATAGAGCAGTGGGAGGCCGGTCGCGACCAGCAGGATGATGCTCACCGCGAACAAGAGATGCGCCCAGCGCCACATTGCGCTCCAGCGCTGAAAGTAGCGGCGCTCGCCTTGCGGCACCGCGTCAGCGCGTACATGCGGTCGCGGCTTTTGCTGCTGGCGGTCGCGATATTCGCGATAGAACCAAAGCGCCGAATGCGCCCAGAAGAACAACAGCACGCCGCCAACCGCCAGGTTCACAAACTTCGAGGCGATCCACGTGTAGGGATAATGCGCGAAGTCGTCGGTCGTGGCGTGCGGCTGGAACGTCGCGAAGCCCGGCGTCGCGTCGGCATGGCACTTCCGGCAGGTGTTCAACAGATTGCCCGGCGCCACGGTCGAGGCCGGATTGCTCGCCGGCAGGACGTCGTGACTGCCATGGCAGTCGGCGCAAGTCGCGCCATGCGCGAAGCCCATGACGACGACCTGGCCGTGATAGGTCTCAGTGTAACCCTGCGCCGCTTTAGGATGGCAGGCGATGCAATTCTTGGCGATGGCGAGCCGCGTCTTGTCCCACTCGGCGGCCGTCTTCGACGCGCTCTTGTGCGGCAGCTCGGTGATCGATGTGTGGCAATCGACGCAGCGCACCGACGCCTTGCCGTGCACGCTTTCGGCAAATCGATCGGGCGCCACGAACAGCGGACGCGTTTGTCCGTCGGCGCGCACCGCGGCAAATCCCGGCGTGCCGTGACAGCCGAGGCAGGTCGCATTGTCGAGATTGGCTGCGCCTTGTGCGCTCGCGGCTTGCGCCAAGAAGAACGCGACCGCAAACGCCATCGCGCGCAGCGCAAGTTTGTCGGCCTGCATGGCTCAATCTCCTGTGTTCGAAAATGCGAACGCGCGGCAGTTTGCCGCGCGTTCTACTATTCTACCCACTAACTGAAGCGCGGCTTCGCTTAATCGAACGCGCGCGGGCCGTCGAACATGATGTTGCGCGAACCTATTCGACGTGAGTCGATTCGCGGAGCGTCGGCTATTCGGGATTAGAGTTTGTGGCCGTTGGCTTTGAATTTTTCGCCGGCAGATTTGAGCGCGCCGCCGCCGGCCGGATTCTGATGACAGAAGCCGCAAGGTTTTCCGGTTTGCTGGGCATACGCGGGCAAAGCATTGGCCGTTTGAGATCCAGTTACAGAAAACGCGACGGCGAGCAGTATTGCGGCCGCCGTGCCACAGACAAACGCGACGATATTTTTCGTATTCACTTGCATGCCGTCTTCTCCAATTTCCGAGATGTGTGCAGACCACGTCCATTCGCGCTCGACTAGCTTCCGTACTCAGGTAGTTTAGCGCAAGTGTGATGTTATCAACACAGCGCGGAGAAAAATAGATTCAGGGTCTTGCGCGGAATTAAAAATTTGATCTTGATCAACATGCAGATTTATCTTGTGTTGATAAACGAATTCAAGTGATATCTGCATAAGCGGGGACTGAGGCGGTAGTAATACGATAGGGGTGCAGTTAAGAGCGCATCCTGTTTCAAACGGGGCGGTTGAAGACCATCAAGATCGGCTGCGGTCATACGTCATACGCACTGTAAGTACTTACTGATCGTTCCCTGCTCGAGGCGTTCACCTGACCAGCGTCATGATGACACTGGTCGAGAATTGTTAACGGTGGCGGGGGTCGTTCAGTGAAACACAATAGTCGTCAGACTGTCGGATTCGGGCCCACCGGGGCTTTGTCTCGGATATCCCGGACAAGCCAAGATTTAGACTAGGCAAGAAGTTCGAATTATTTGCCGTGGCGGCGGTATTATTAGGTGCCGCATTGGGTTTACCTCATTCGGCCAAGGCCGAGGGTGGATTTGCGGTCGCGGGCATCAATTCGCCTTGCCGGCATGGTCGCAGGTCGCAAAAGCCGAAAACTCCAGCCAGTCGCGCGGTCAAATGGCTGGCGATGCGCGCTTTCGGCGCTGACATCATATGCGCAGCAGATCAATGCGCCGCAATCAGCCGGGGCCAAGACGGCGCAGGGTCCCCAATTCGACGACCAGACTTTTGCAGCGCTGCGGTCGTTCGCGCAGAGCATGGACACCACCCCGCCCGCGTCGCTCAAGGGTCAGACCAAAGTCGGCCGAAGCCGACAACCTGATGGAATGGCTGAGCCAGCCGAAGCAGGCCGGCCCCGGCCGCCAAGACGAAGAGGGGAAAGGCCCGGCCGCGAAAGGCAAACATACGGCGCCTCCGGTCGAGGCCCACTTCGTCGGGGATAAAGTCTGCGCGGGTTGTCATTCGGCGCAGATCGCGGAATTCCAGAAGACCCTGATGGGTCGCATCAGCCTGACGCAACCAGGCAAGTTCGCCTGCGAGAACTGCCATGGTCCGGGCTCCGCGCATGCCAAGGCGGGCGGCGGACGCGGCGTCGGCGGCATCATGTCGTTCGAGGCGGACGATCCGCGCACGTCGGAAGAAAAGAATTCGGTTTGTCTCGCCTGCCATGAGCGCGGCGACCGCACTTTGGCAAGGCAGCGCCACGAAGAGCGTGGCTTGGCCTGCGTGAACTGCCACACGATCATGAAGGCCGTGTCGCGCAAGAACCAATTGAAAACCGCATGGGAGCCCGACACTTGCTTCCAGTGTCACAAGGACCGGCGCGCGCAGATGTTCCGCTCGTCGCATATGCCAATGCGCGAAGGCAAGATCGTGTGTTCGGATTGCCATAATCCGCACGGCAGTTTACCGAATTGCTGCTGAAGAAAGATTTGATCAACGACGTCGCTACACCTGCCACGCCGAGAAGCGCGGGCCATTCCTGTTCGAGCACGAGCCGGTGCGCGAAAACTGCGACAACTGCCACGATCCGCACGGCTCCATAAATGAGTACTCACTAAATTGCCGCGTCCACGGCTGTGCTTCGAATGCC
>CAVWDA010000013.1:0-126039 GCA_963753455.1 uncultured Alphaproteobacteria bacterium
CGCTTGTTTAAAGCTGTCTTCGCTCGAGAACGTCATTTTTCAACGTTTATTACTGACTTTGAAATGCAGAGGCGACGTTCTTCTATTTTCCTCTAGTTCCGAATAGCGTCAACCGCGCCAAGCGCGTCGATCACGCCGGCGCCAACGTCCCGTTTATTGCCCGGGATCGCACGCGCCGATTTGATCAGCAGGCCGCGCACCTGGTCGGGCGTGAGCTTCGGATCGCGCGCCAACAGCAGCGCGGCCACGCCGCTGGCGTGGGCGGCCGCGACCGAGGTGCCAGTGGTCAATTGATAGCCGGCGCCGGGCGCCGGTTCCAAAATCTCAACGCCGGGCGCCGCCACCGCGACTTGCAGCCCTCGATTGGCTTGCGGCAACAACTTGTCGTCGACGTCGGTTGCGGTCACGCCGATGACGTCCCGATCGGCCGCCGGATAAAGCGGGGGTGAGCGCGGCCCGGCATTGCCGACCGCGGCGATCAGCACGATGCCGCGCGCGTGCGCCTTGGCCAGCATGTCGCGGAACATGGGATCGGCCGGACCTGCAAAGCTCATATTGACGATGCGCGCATTTTTGCTTGCAGCCCAATCGAGACCCTTCAGAATATTGAAGGTTGTGCCCTGCGCGCTTTCTTTATCACCTGAAAAAGCGCGTACCGCGAGCAGCTTCACTTTCGGCGCAACGCCGATGAGCTTGGCATGCGCCGCGATGGCCCCGGCCATGCCTGTGCCATGCATATGCGGCGGCGCAGGCGTACCAAGCGCGTCGTATTGGTCGGCGATCACCCCGGCGAGATCGGGATGACTGGTGTCGATCTTGGAATTGATCACCGCCACCAGCACGTCGTCGCCATTGGTAATCTTGTGCGCCTCCAACAGATGCAGCTTTGGAACCACGTATTGCGCACCGGCGTCGGATTGCGCCGGGGGTTGCGCTTGGCCGAACCTATAGAGGAAATTCGGCTGCGCCGCCGAAATCCGGCTAAAGGGCGAGAGCCCCAGCAAGGTGGCACGCACCGAGTTGCTGCCGTCGATGCGCCAGCGCTGCAAAGTGCGGCCGGTAAGTGTGAAGCTCTGCGTCTCCAAGAGCGTCAATTGCAGCCTGCGCGCGACCACATTGAGATATTGCCCGGGCGTGTCGCTCTCGACTTCGACCAGGATCTCATTCGGCACGAAGGCAGTCACGCCGCGTGGCGGAATATCGATATGGCGGCCGCGTGTCTGTTGCGGGCTGCGCAGTGGCGGACTTTCCGGCGGCGTCGGCGGGGGCGTCGTAACGATCTGATCCGGGAACAGGACCGGACCCAGCAGCCATCCCACCGGCCCGAGGAAACAGGACAGGGTCATGCGGTCGACTTCTGTGACTGTCAATTCGCGGCCGAGCACAAGGGTGCCGACCATCGGCGACACCGCGGCGCAGGCAATTCCGCCTATACCGTACCAGCCTAGCGGCGTTGGCGTTGGCACCGCGCTGCTCGGCACCAGTTGACCCGGATTGAAAGTTGATTGCGCCCATATCGGCGTCTGGATGCCTAGTATCGTCGCTAGCACCAAAATTGCAGCTATTGGCCCCCGCCGCATCGGCATTCCTCAACTCTGCCCGAAAACCCGACAGGCCATTTTATTACATAGGGCCAATGGCTGCGCTACGCGTGTTCAGCCCGATCTTTAGGTGCTGCTGTGGAACCCGAAGGCGGTCTATTCGGCCCGCGCCACCGCGGTATCTATGAGCTTACGGCATTCGGCAAGCTCATGCAGGACGGCGTGCAACTTGCGCAGATCTTCGCGCGCGAGCCGGCCGGCGGAACCCGCTGGCGCGACCTGCGCCGCCGGCGCAGGCGGCGGCGGTTGGATGGCCGGCGGCGACATATCCGCGACGCCATGGATCGCGCGGTCGGTAGCCTCGATATGCGGTTCCGGCGCGCTCTTGAGCGGCGGCTCGCGGCGCCCCTCGAGGTCGTCCGCGCGGTCGCCCAGGTCACGGCCGATCAGCGCCGACAGCCTGCCGCCCAGGCCCCGGACTCGTCGGCGGCCTCGGCCTCAGCCGACAACGCTTCTTCGGCGAAATCCTCATCCTCCGTGGCGCCATGCGGCGGCTGCGGCGCACCCTCCTGCCAAACGGCGGCCACGAATTTGGCGCCCTGCTCGCGCAAGATTCGCTGCACGCCGCGAATGGTGTAGCCCTCGCCGTAGAGGAGATGGCGGATACCACGCAGAAGATTGATGTCGTCGGGACGATAATAGCGCCGCCCGCCGCCACGCTTCATCGGCCTGATGTCGCGGAACCGGGTTTCCCAGAATCGCAACACGTGCTGCGGCAGATCGAGTTCGTCCGCCACCTCACTAATGCTGCGAAATGCGTCCGGCGCCTTGTGATCCAAAGCGGCCTCACTCCCCGTGATTTAAAGAACGCAGTACTCAAACAAAAGCCGGTCTCAGCCCGGCTCGGCGTATCCGTTGATGCGATGTTTCAGAATCGCCGACGGCTTGAACACCATCACCCGCCGCGGCGAGATCGGCACTTCCTTGCCAGTCTTGGGATTGCGTCCGATGCGCTGGCCCTTCTTGCGCACCACGAATGAGCCAAACGAGGAAAGCTTCACGGTTTCGCCACGCTCAAGGCAGTCGGTGATCTCTTTGAGCACCAACTCCACGAGCGCAGCAGATTCTGTCCGCGAAAGGCCCACCTTTTGGTAGACCGCCTCGCAGAGGTCCGCCCGCGTAACCGTTTTACCAGACATCGCCTGCCCTGCCCCTGGCGAAGTATCTCGCTGAATTATCGACGATATTAGCATCGTACGTACGGGTCAACGGGGCGGTTTCAATTTGTGATGGGGGGCACAGTCCATGTCCGAGCCCTTGTGCCGGGATATAACAGACAAGAATTTTCTTAAATTGCAATCCGGTTGGCGACTAGGCCGCACAACGATATGCCGGCCGCGGCCTACCAGCGCAGCAACGCCGAGCCCCAGGTAAAGCCGCCGCCCATTGCCTCCAAGAGAATGAGGTTGCCGTGCTTGATGCGCCGGTCGGCCACCGCATCGGTCAACGCCAGCGGGATCGAGGCGGCCGACGTGTTGCCATGGCGGTCCACGGTAATCACGACCTTGTCCGGCGCGATGCCGAGCTTATGGGCCGAACCGTCGATGATCCGCTTGTTGGCCTGATGCGGCACAAACCAGTCGATATCGGCAGCGCTGGTGCCGGTGGCCTTGAAGGCATCGAAGATCACGTCGGTGATCATAGCGATCGCGTGCTTAAACACCTCCCGCCCCTCCATGCGCAGATGGCCGACGGTCTGGGTCGAGGACGGGCCGCCGTCCACATAAAGCTTGCTTTTGTGGCGGCCATCTGAGCGCAAATGCATGGTGAGCAGGCCGCGGTCGGCCGTGGTGCCCGCTTGCGGCTGCGCCTCCAGCACCAGGGCGCCGGCGCCATCGCCGAACAGCACGCAGGTGGTGCGGTCGTTCCAGTCCAGGATGCGCGAGAAGGTCTCCGCCCCAATCACCAGCGCGCGTTTGTAGGCGCCGCTTCTGAGCATCGAGTCGGCTACCGACAGCGCATAGACGAAGCCTGAACAGACCGCCTGCAAATCGAAAGCGGCCCCCTGCGTGATGCCGAGGCCCGCCTGCACCGACACCGCGGTGGCTGGGAACGTCTGGTCCGGCGTCGAGGTAGCGAGCACAATCAAGTCGATCGAGGTCGCCTCAACGTGCGCGTTCGTAAGCGCAGCGCGCGCAGCATGCAGTGCGAGGTCGGAAGTCAACTCACCGGCGGCGGCGATATGGCGTTCGCGGATACCGGTCCGCTGCACGATCCATTCGTCGGTGGTTTCCACCGCCTTTGCCAACTCAGCGTTGCTGAGAATGCGTGCAGGCAAATAGCTGCCACAACCGAGCACCACCGAACGCAATACCGTCACGAGATTGCTCCGCCCGCCATTCGCGCCGTCGCGCTTGCTTGCATATCGCGCGCCATCGACTCGCCGATCTTGGCCAGCAATTCGTAGCGGAACATGTCATAGCCCAGGTCAACGGCGGAGGCGAAGCCCTCGGCATCGGCGCCGCCATGGCTCTTGATGACGATGCCATTGAGGCCGAGAAATACGCCGCCGTTGGATTTGCGCGGATCCATTTTATCGCGCAGCGTACGGAAAGCTTGGCGCGACAGCAGATAGCCGAGACGCGCCGCCCAGGTCCGGCTCATGGCGTTCTTGAGATATTGCGCGAACTGGCGGGCGGTCCCTTCGGCGGTTTTCAGCGCGATATTGCCGGCAAAGCCTTCGGTTACCACCACGTCGACCGTACCTTTGCCGATATCGTCGCCCTCGACAAATCCGACGTAATTGAGGTGCGTATAGCTCCCCTCGCGCATCAGACGGCCAGCCTCGCGTACCGGCTCGAGGCCTTTGATCTCTTCGACCCCAACGTTGAGCAGACCGATCGTCGGCCGCTCGATGTCGAACACCACGCGGGCCATGGCGCTGCCCATGGCGGCGAGGTTGATAAGATGATGCTCGTCAGCGCCGATCGAAGCGCCGACGTCGAGCACTACCGACTCGCCTTTCAAAGTTGGCCATAGTGCCGCGATCGCGGGACGCTCGATGCCATCGATCATTTTCAGGTTGAAGCGCGACATCGCCATTAGCGCGCCGGTATTGCCTGCGGAGACCGCGACGTCAGCCTCGCCTTTCTTGACCGCATCGAGCGTCAGCCACATCGACGACTTCCAGCGCCCATGGCGCAGTGCCTGGCTCGGCTTGTCGTCCATGCGGATCGCCACGTCGGTGTGCACCACCCGCGCGTTAGCCTTAAGCTTCGGCAGGCGGTCGAGCGCCGGATCGATCACGGCGCGGTCGCCGTAGATCAGAAATTCGATATCGGGATGGCGGGTGAGCGAAATATCGGCCCCCGGCAGAACGACCGAGGCACCGTGGTCGCCGCCCATAGCGTCAAGCGCGATGCGAGCCTTGTCAGGCATGGATCGACTTTGGCGGCACCGGCATGGCCGCCGGCAGCTTCAAATGGGTATGACGCACGGGGGCGACCATAACCGCTGGGCCGCGCCAGACAAGCCGGTTTCGGCACCGGTCCACGACTTGAAGCTCAGTCACGATTGGCCGCCGCCGAGGTTCTTTTTAAGCGATTGCAGTGCGGCAAAGGGGTGTTCGCCAGCATCCTCAAGCTTGGGCGGTGCAAACTCGGCGCCCGCCTTCCGCGGATAGGGGTCGATCCCAAGAATCAGAAATTCGGCCGCCAATGCGCCCAGGTCCAAGCGGCCGTTGAACAGCGGCTCAGGCGGCTCTTCGCCGGCGCGGGTCCGCTTGCGGGCGTTCTTGGCTTCAGGCTCGGTCCCGCTCGCCGGCGCGAATTTGAGGTCGACGGCCTCGGCCACGACGCTCTCGATCGGCTCGAGCGTCACCACGCACGTCTGGCCTACCCGGGCGCTCACCTGACCGGTGACATGCACGCCTGCGCCATCGCGGGTCAGATCGAATACCGCGGAAAGCTCGGGCAAATCACGCAAACCGGCGAGTTCGGCCACCTCGGCGCGGGCGGCCGGCGGCGCGTCAATTGCGATGTGCAGGCCGGTGTCCGGGATATCCTCCACGGTCACTGGGACGCTCCAGGGGTTAGCTATTTTCTTCATTCAGCTCAGGCTCTTAACTGGCAATCGGAGGAATCGTGCCGGGGTCCGGAAAGTGCAGATCGCCGCCGGCAAGGCCGGCAGACGGCTGCACGGCGAGATCACGTAACGCCTCCCGCGTATAGGCCGCAAGGCGGTGCGCCGCGATCGCTGCCGCCGGCGCTCCGCCGTAGATATTACCTTTCAAGGCGTCGACCAGCAGCGTCATTGTCCGCGGCCATCCATGCGGCCCGGTAGGCCTCCGAGCGGCCATAAAAAGCCTCGCCTATGCGCCGCATTTCCTTGGGCACTTTTAGGTCGCCAACCCCCATTTCCCGCAAGTTATGGTCCATATCCCGGCAAAACCTGTCGAAAATACTCTGTCCGAGACCCTGCAGAGCGGCATCCCGTGCCAGGCGGTCCAGCACCATGGCCAAATGCAACACGATCAGGTCAAAACGGCCGTTAACCGTGTCGGCGACGGCGTACTCACGATAAAAATACGGCAATCGCGCCTGCGCCACGATCATGCCATACAGGGTGGAAATGGTGTCGGTGCCGCGTGGATCGCGGCGAAAAAGGGGAAAGATCATTGCGTTGGTTCGGAGTTAGCCGGGACCGCCGCCCGGTACGTGAACGCCCTCGCCGATGCAAGATCGAAATGACGGTGCCGCGTTTGGGGTCGACGACCAATCAAAATCACAGCCGCCCGATCCGCGTCGCGCTGGCGCTCGCCTGCGGCTTGGCGCTGGCCGGCTGCGGCAGCTTTACCGAGACGCTGCAGCGCGGCTACGTGATGCAGGAAGGCACGCTCGAGCAGATCCCGATCGGCGCCACCCAGGAACAGGTGCTGATCGTGCTCGGCACGCCCTCCACTGTGGCCACCGTGAGCGGCGAAGCGTTCTATTATATTTCGCAGACTTCGCAGCGCTCGGCCGCGTTCATGCCGTATGAAATCAAGGACCAGCGCGTCATCGCGGTTTATTTCGACAAGAATCGGCGGGTCGAACGGCTGGCCAATTACGGCCTCAAGGATGGCAAGGTCTTCGACTTCGTGTCGCAGACGACGCCGACGGGCGGCAAGGAGTTCGCTTATCTGAGCGGCGTGTTGCACGCGCTCACGCCGAAGCATATGACGCCGCACAAAGCTTCCGACGAAAAAAGGGCCCGCACCAGGCGCGGGCCCTTTGTTTTTGTTCTGCGGCTACGGCGTCAGTGCGCCAGAATCGCCAGCAGCAGCAGCGCGACGATGTTGGTGATCTTGATCATCGGGTTCACCGCGGGGCCCGCCGTGTCCTTGTAGGGATCGCCGACGGTGTCGCCGGTCACCGCGGCCTTATGGGCATCCGAGCCCTTGCCGCCGTAGTTGCCGTCCTCGATGTATTTCTTGGCGTTGTCCCAGGCGCCGCCGCCCGAGGTCATCGAGATCGCGACGAACAATCCGGTGACGATGACGCCAAGCAGCATGGCGCCGAGCGCCGAGAAACCCGCCGACTTACCGGCCGCCCCGCCGCCGGCGATCAGATAGATCGCGAAGTAGACGACCACCGGCGAGAGCACCGGCAGCAGCGAGGGCACGATCATTTCCTTGATCGCGGCGCGGGTGAGCATGTCGACCGCGCGGCCGTAATCGGGCTTGCTGGTGCCCTTCATGATGCCGGGATTTTCGCGGAACTGCCGGCGCACTTCCTCGACGATCGCGCCGGCGGCGCGGCCGACTGCGGTCATGCCCATCGACGCGAATAGATAGGGCAACAGACCGCCGAACAGCAGGCCGACGACGACATAAGGATTGTTGAGCGAGAAATCGAGCACCACGCCGGTGAAGTACGGGTGATGCGCGACGTCCTTGCTGAAGAACAACAGATCCTGGTTATAGGCGGCAAAAAGCACCAGCGCGCCGAGGCCGGCCGAACCGATGGCGTAGCCCTTGGTGATCGCCTTGGTGGTGTTGCCGACCGCATCGAGCGCGTCGGTCGCCTTGCGCACTTCCTTCGGCAATCCGGCCATTTCCGCAATGCCGCCGGCATTGTCGGTGACCGGACCGAAGGCGTCGAGCGCGACGATCATGCCGGCCAGCGCCAGCATGGTCGTCACCGCGATGGCGATGCCGAACAATCCGGCAAGGTTATAGGTGATCAGGATGCCGGCGATGATGACGATCGCGGGCAGCGCGGTCGACTCCATCGAGATGGCGAGGCCCTGGATCACGTTGGTGCCATGGCCGGTGACCGAGGCCGCGGCGATCGACTTCACCGGGCGGAAGTCGGTGCCGGTGTAGTATTCGGTGATCCAGATGATCAGCCCGGTGACCGCCAGGCCCACGATACCGCAATAGAACAGCGTCGTGGTGGTAAAGGTCGCAACGCCGGCGGTGAGCGGCACGCCGAAGCCGATCAGCCAATGGATGACGCCGGCAATGCCGACGAGCGACAGCACGCCGGTCGCGATCAGACCCTTGTACAGCGCGCCCATGATCGACTGGCTGGCGCCAAGCCGCACGAAGAACGTGCCGAGGATCGAGGTGATGATGCAGACGCCGCCGATGGCGAGCGGCAGCGTCATCATGGTCATCAGATGCGGCGTACCGACGAAGAAGATCGCCGCCAGCACCATGGTGGCCACGATGGTCACCGCGTAGGTCTCGAACAGGTCGGCGGCCATGCCGGCGCAGTCGCCGACATTGTCGCCGACGTTATCGGCGATGGTCGCCGGGTTACGCGGATCGTCTTCCGGGATGCCGACTTCGACCTTGCCGACCAAGTCGCCGCCGACGTCGGCGCCCTTGGTGAAGATGCCGCCGCCGAGACGGGCGAAGATCGAGATCAGTGAGGCGCCGAAGCCGAGCGCGACGATGGCGTCGATCACGGTACGGTCGTTCGGCGCTTTGTGCATCGTGCCGGTGAGGAAGCCGAAATAGAGCGTGACGCCGAGCAGCGCCAGGCCTGCGACCAGCATGCCGGTGATGGCGCCGGCCTTGAAGGCGAGCTCGAGTCCGCCGGCCAACGTCTTGGTCGCGGCTTGCGCGACGCGCACGTTGGCGCGCACCGACACGTTCATGCCGATGAAGCCGGTCGTGCCCGACAGCACGGCGCCGATGGCGAAGCCGACGGCGACCAGCCACCCGAGCGTGATGCCCAAGATGACGAAGATCACCACGCCGACCAAGGCGATGGCGGAGTATTGGCGCTTGAGATAGGCCTGCGCGCCTTCGCGCACGGCGGCGGAAATTTCCTGCATCCGCGCGCTGCCGGCATCGGCGCCGAGCACCGAACGGGTCGCCCAGATACCGTAGAGGACAGCGAGAACGCCACAGCCGACGATCACCCACAATGTGTTCATGGTGGTTCCAACCTCGATTGAAATGGTGCAGGCGTGAGGAACGCTCCCGCCGGCGCCAGGAGCGTCGAGGATGGCCGCTTGGAGGGCGCTTCACCCCGACCGGAAAAGCGCGCGGATATAGCCAAAAAGCAGTTCGTAAAGCAACTCGTGGTTCGCTCTTATCCCTCGCCGCGGGCGTGGCTAAGAAGCGGGCGCGCCAAACCGCCCGTGTTCTTTGCGGCCCCGGGTGAGCCGTCACGCCTTTCCTCCCCCTCGCAGATCGAGGGGATGGCGCGCCAATCGGCGCGACGTACGGACGTAATCACGTACCGTTTCCGGCACGTGGCGCCTCTCGGCGCGCCACACGCGGCGATTTCTGTCCCCGGCGCCGTAGCTTCCGGGCGGGAACGAGAGCCCCTCGGGCCCCCTTATCCGGGCGGCTTCCGCCGCCCTTCGTTCCCGTCGCGTCCAGCCCTCGAAGGGCAGACCCCATAGTGGGGCCGGACGGCTGGCCGGTGCCTCCCGAGTGCGCGGTTTGCGAGGCCGCGCCCGCGGACGCCGCATCGCCGATGTCGGGTTTACCCGATATCGGCCCAATCAAGGCGGTCCCACTTGCATGACGGCTCATGAAGCGCCCTCGGCGGACCGGATGCCACGACTCTATTCCTATGATTGTAGTCCTCTCAAGGGCGGCAGCGCTATTTTTTTGCGCCATGCGCCAACGCGGAGTTGTGCCTGAGCTGGTCGCTAACGGGCGAAGCGGACAATATCCGGCACAGGCCCACGATAGCTCAGTCGCGAATGATCCATAAAGACGCGGACATTGGTGAGGCCTTCCAATATCCCTATTTGGATCATTACGATGCCGTTCGGAAGTCTGGGGGAAGAACACCGTGGAATTAAAAGGTGAAAGCCTCTCATTTACGTCGGCTGGCGGTCGCCATAGGAGACTTCGCAAATGAAAAGGCTCGCAATCCCAGGGCTTCTCAGCTTCAACGCGGGGTTTGTCGACACAACTGGATTTGTGGCGCTGCAAGGTCTCTTTACGGCGCATGTTACTGGAAATTTCGTGACACTGGGAGCCGCGCTCGTCTTTGGTGCGCACGGAATTATCGCCAAGCTCGTCGCGCTTCCTGAATTCATCGTGGTCGTTGTCGTCGCGCGAGTATTGGACAGCGTCTTCCGGAAGAATGGATTAGATGCCTTATGGCTGCTGCTCGGACTGGAAGTCCTTCTTTTGATCGGCTTCTTCGTGTTGGCCGTCATGCTTGGCCCGTTTCTCGACAGCGATGCGCCGGCAGCGCTGCTCGTCGGATTTACAGGAATTGCCGCGATGGCGATTCAGAACGCAGTCCAGCGCGTCCACTTTGCTTCGATCCCGCCAACGACGATTATGACAGCGAATACGACGCAAGCGGTTCTTGACGCCGTGGACCTATGGAGAGGCGATCCAGGCAGCGACCGCGCCGCCGTCAAAGCGCGCTTCGGCCGGACGATCCGTGGAATTACCTGGTTTGCCATAGGATGCGCAGCCGCGGCTGCCTCGTATTTCTGGGCCGGATTGTGGTGCTTGGCATTGCCGCCACTCGTAGTAATGATCACCGCGATCAGTTCAAGATCGCTCGGGACGCTCGACTAGCGATTGGGCAGTACCCCAGCAAGGCATTCAAACTCGATGACAGCCGGAACCGATTACGCGCTGGCCGCAATGGTTTGCTACGGTCTCGGCGATTTCATCTTCAAGCGCTCCGCCGCAAACGGTGTGAAGCCGCTGCATTTTCTTACCGCACAGGCCTGGGTCTTCTGCCCATTGAGTTTTCTCTACGCTGCTGCGACCGGCACTATCGTCCTAGGTATCGGCGCACTTTGGGGCGGACTGGCCGGACTTTTCCTCCTGATCGGCTTCAATGCGTTCCTGCGCAGCCTCGCAACCGGCCCCGTCAGCATAAACGCGCCGATCTTCCGGTTGAGCTTCCTGATCACGGCCGCGCTCGCGGTCATCGTGCTGGGCGAACCCGTAACGACGGCAAAATTCGCGGGACTGGCTTTAGCGTTAGTCGCAATCTGGCTTCTACTTGGTGGTAGCGGACAGGGTGCACTGTCGCGGCAATCGTTGGTCCAGGTCGCGATCGCAACCGTGGCGCTCGGTTTCGGCAATTTCAGCCACAAAATGGGCCTGCATTTTGGCGCAACGCCTGAGACCGGCGTTGCCGCCCAAGCTGCGGTGTTCTGCAGCCTCACCACTCTGGTCACCTTAGTTGGCGATCGCGGCTATCGCCTGCCGCGCGCAACGTGGAGACATTCCGTCCCAGCGGCGCTGGTGTTGGTCTGCGCCTTCCTGTTTCTATTGCACGCGCTCGCTGTCGGCCCCGCCAGCGTCCTGGTGCCAATCGCACAAATGGGTTTCATTGTCACCGCCGGTCTCGGTGTCGTCCTGCTCGGCGAACCTCTGACAGCGCGCAAATTTGTCGGCCTCGCCGTTGCCATCGCCGCGCTCGCCGTCCTGGCGTGGACCTGAAGCGCCCATCGCGAAGGAGATAACCCAAGGCACAGATATTGATATATCCACGTCATCATGGCCGGAATTGTCCCGGCCATACACGCCTTTGATATCGATAAGGGATTAAGACGTGGATGCCCGCGACTAGCGCGGGCATGACGAGTCAATATTTGTTGCGGCGCTTCGCATCACACAGCCGCCGCGCGCTTGCGCAGGCTCAGCCACACCAGCATGGCCCCGACCACCAAGATGGTCGGGAAAACAACCTCGTTGATCGACGCCCAGCCGAAATGGTCCAGCAACTGGCCGGAGGAAAACGACGAGATCGCCATGCCGCCGAAGATCAGGAAGTCGTTGAACGCCTGCACTTTGTTGCGTTCCTGCGGCCGGTGGCACTCGGTCACCATGGTGGTGGCGCCGATGAAGGCGAAGTTCCAGCCGAAGCCGAGCAGCACCAGCGCGGTCCAGAAATGCACCACCGTGATGCCGGAAATGCCGGCGATCGCGGCCAGCACGATCAGGCTCAGGCCGATGCCAGTGATGCGCTCGACGCCGAAGCGCGCGATCAGCGTGCCAGTGAAGAAGCTCGGCGAATACATCGCCAGCACGTGCCACTGGATGCCGAGCGTGGCGTCCGTCACCGAATGGCCGCAGCCGACCATGGCGAGCGGCGCCGAGGTCATCAGCATGTTCATCATGGTGTAGCTCGCCATGCCGCAGGCGACCGCGACGATGAAGCGCGGCACGCGCACGATCTCGAGAAGCGGCCGCGCGTGGTCGGCATGCACCGGCGGCAGCGGCGGGATCTTGACGAACATCAGCACCAGCGCGGCGACGAAGGCGCAGGCCGATTGGCCGAGGTAGCTCGCGGCGAAGGCATAGGGCGGCAGCAGGTCCTTGGTGAAGATGACGAGCTGCGGCCCGATCACCGCGGCGAACACGCCGCCGGCCAAAACCCAGGACACCACTTTGGGCCGATATGCCTCGCTCGCGGTATCGGCGGCGGCAAAACGATAGGAATTGTGCGCGGCGGCGTAGAGCCCGCCGCAGAAGGTGCCGAGCAGCAACAGCCAGAACTGGCCGCTCATCACCGCCGAATAGGAAATCAGCCCGGACGCCATGCCGAACAGCGAGCCGGTCTGCAGCGCGAAGCGCCGGCCGTAGCGGCGGGCAAGCGCGCCGACGGGCAGCGAGCCGAGCCACATGCCGATCACCATGGCTGTGATCGGCAGCGTCGCCAGGCCCTTGTCGGGGGCCAGCACCGCGCCGACGATCGAGGCGGTCGAGACGATGACGGTGTTGTTGCCGCCGGCGAGCGCCTGCCCGACCGCCAGCACCATCGCGTTGCGGCGCGCCAGCGCGTCGTCAACGGTTGTGTACTGGATGGGCTCGGCGACCGCCGACATGAGGGATTCCCGGCAAAAGGAATTTCGTTTTACCGGCGTTCGTAGAATACCACCACTGCCGGCGGTGCAGGGCTGCGTTGCCGCTTACCGCTCGGGCTCAGTCGTTCCTGTCGAAGCGCCAGGCGCCGGGGTGACGGATGACGGCGTCGCGCGCCTCGTCCAGCGAACGGGCGCCGATCTGGCCGAGCGAGGAGCGCAGTTCGTCGATGTAGAGGTCGATCAGGTGCCCCGGCCCGGCCTCGCCGAGCGCGCCGACCGCCCACAGGAACGACTTGCCGGCAAACGCCGCCTTGGCGCCGAGCGCCAGCGCGCGCATCACGTCCTGACCGGAGCGGATGCCACTGTCGAGCACGACGGTCGCCTTCCGGCCGACCGCCGACACGATCGCCGGCAGCACATCGATCGACGGCGTCAGCGCCTCGATCTGCCGCCCACCATGGTTCGACACCCAGACGCCTTCGATGCCGAGCGACACCGCTTTCTCGGCATCGGCCGGATGCAGGATGCCCTTGACCAGCATCGGGCCTTTCCAGCGATCGCGATAACGCGCGACCTCCTCCCAGGAGAACACGCCGCCCATGTTCTTGCGGGCGAAGCCGATGACCTCGTTGGTGCTCGCGCCTTCGCGCGTGTATTGGCGGATGGTGGCGAAGCGCGGGTAGCCGTTGCGCAACAGCGCCATGAGCCATTTCGGCCGCACCAGCATTTCGTAAATCATGCGAGGCGTGGGGCGGAATTCGCGGCCCAAGCCCGCATAGCTTTCACGCGTGCGCGTGGTGCGCACCGGCACGTCGATGGTGAGCGCCAGCGCCTTGACGCCAGCAGCGGTCGCCCGCTTGATGAGGTCGAAGCCGATGGCGTGATCGTTCTGGTAGAAGCGATAGAGTTGCAGCCAGAACACGTCGGGCGCCACTTTTGCGACGTCTTCTATCGTCGCACCGCCGGCGACGCCGAGCGTGTAGGGCACACGCGCGCGCTGCGCCGCTTTCGCCATGATCAGATCGGCGCCCGGCCACACCAGCGACGGCCCGCCCATCGGCGCAATGCCGATCGGCGCCGCATAACGGGTGCCGAACAAGGTGACGTCGGTCGGCGGCACGGTGGTGATCGCGCCATAGCGCGGCACCACTTTGATCGAGTCGAAGGCCGCCCAGTTGTCGCGGATGCCGACGTCGGCGCCGGCGCCGGTGTCGCCGTATTCGAACGAGAAACGCGGCACGTTTTTCGGCGCGCGCGCGCGCAAGTAAGCCGAACTCGGGTACTGCCGATGCAAAGCTTCGAATTTGGGACTGATCCCGGAGGGCATCTGATTGATCGGTTTTTTTGCCGTCAGGTCGTCCATGGCGTTTCCTCGGATGCGTTTCGCGCGACTATAGCGCGCCCGGCCTAGCCGTAACCACTGGGGAGGCGCAACCTCAGAAATGACTGAAGGACGTGCGCTTGAAGGCGAGCGCCTGGCCGTGGCTGTCCACGAACCGGACACCCTCGCCGGCCCTGATCTCGCCGATCTCGGTCACCGCGACGTTGGCCGTTTTCGCCGCGGCGCGGAAACCATCAGCCTTGGCCGGCGGCACGGTGCAGACGATTTCGAAATCGTCGCCGCCGGTGAGCGCGGTCTCCAGCATGACCGGATCGGCAGCGACCGCCGCTTGCGCCGCATCGGACAGCGGCACGCGCGCGACCGCGACCTCGGCTGCGACTTTCGACACCCGGCACAGCTTGGCGAAATCGCCGACAAGGCCGTCCGAGACATCCATCGCCGCCGAGGCATGCATGTGCACGGCCTCAGCCAGCGCATTGCGCGGCTGCGGCAGCAGATAGCGCGACGTCAAATGCTCGCGCTGGCTCTCGCTGAGTTTCCAATCGGCACCCTTGCGCATAACAAGACCGAGCGCCGCATCGCCGATGCTGCCGCTGACGAAGACGCGGTCGCCGGGCTTGGCGCCGGCGCGCCGCACCATGGTTCCTTCCGGCACGCTGCCGAACATGGCGATGGAAATCGTGATCGGCCCCGGCGTTCGGTCGGTGTCGCCGCCGAATAGCGGACAGCCATAGGCTTCGGCATCTTCGCGCAGCCCTTGTGCAAAGCCGGAGAGCCAGTCGCCGCCAGTCTCCTTCGGCAGCGCCAGCGACACCAGGAAGCCGAGCGGTTTTGCGCCCTTGGCCGCGAGATCGGACAGGTTGACCCGCAACGCCTTCTTCGCCACGTCGCGCGCCGCGTCCTCGGCAAAGAAATGCACGCTGCCGATGATGGCGTCGGTTTTCAGCACCACGTCGGTGCCCGCCGGCGGCTTGATGAAGGCGGCATCATCCGACAAGCCGAGCGCGCCCGGATGCGTCGCCAGCGGCGCAAAATAGTGCGCGATCAGACGGTCTTCGGCCGAGAGCTTGTCGTCGTTAGAACTCATGGTCCAACTCTGCCTTCTTATCCCCGCCACTAAAAGGGGGGATCAGGCCGAGAACTCAGCCCCGCGCAGCTTGCGCGCCAATTGATCGAGCACCGCATTGACCATGCCGGTCTCGTCACGCTCGACGAAGGCGGCGGCGACGTCGGCATATTCGGACACGACCACGCGGGCCGGCACGTCGCGGCGGTGATCGAGCTCGTAGGCCCCCGCCCGCAACGCGGCGCGCAGCACCGCCTCGATGCGCTTGAGCGGCCAGCTTTTCGCCAGCGCCTCGTCGATTACCGGATCGAGCTTGCGCTGCTCGCGCACCACGCCGGAGACGATATCGCGGAAGAACGCGGCTTCAGCCGGCAGATATTGCGCGCCCTCGACCTCGCGGCCGAGCCAGTGGCTTTCGAATTCGGCGAGGATTTCGTTGAGGCCCGTGCCGGCCATATCCATCTGGTACAGCGCCTGCACCGCTGCCAGCCGAGCCGCGCCGCGCTTGTTCGCTTTGCGCCCGTCCTTGTCATCGACCGGCGCGCGCTTGGCCATTATTTGCCCGCCAATTTGCGCTTGAGCGCGATCATGGCAAGCGCCGCGCGCGCGGCCGCCGCGCCCTTGTTGCGGCCGTCGGCGGTGGAGCGGGCCAGCGCCTGCGCCTCGGTGTCGACGGTAAGGATGCCGTTGCCGAGCGCGAGCTGCCGGTCGACGCTCAAGTCCATCAAGCCGCGCGCCGATTCGTTCGACACCAGTTCGAAATGATAGGTCTCGCCCTGGATCACGCAGCCAAGAGCAATCACGCCGTCATAGGGCGCACGCTTGGCTTTGGCGGCATCGACGGCCATCGCAACGGCCGCGGGCACTTCGAGCGCGCCCGGCACCGCGATGCGATCATAGGGGGCGCCGGCTTCGTCGAGCACGCGCGTGGCGCCCGCCAAGAGCGCGTCGGCAATATGTTCGTAAAAGCGCGCTTCCACGATCAGCACGCGCAACGTCTCGCGCCTTTTCGCAGCGCTCGTCTTCTTGGCCATGTCTTAGGGTTCCTTGTTGAGCCGCGTCCTAGCAAGTGCGCGCGCGGCGAACAAGGGTTCTATT
Source organism: uncultured Alphaproteobacteria bacterium (assembly GCA_963753455.1). Taxonomy (GTDB): domain Bacteria; phylum Pseudomonadota; class Alphaproteobacteria; order Rhizobiales; family Xanthobacteraceae; genus Pseudolabrys. The sequence continues at coordinate 16,337 of CAVWDA010000013.1, forward strand.
TCATGTCCATCAGCCGCGCCGCATAACGCGCCATGGTGTCGATTTCGAGATTGACGTCGTCGCCCGGCCGCAGGGCGCCGAAGGTTGTCACCTGCAATGTGTGCGGGATGATCAGCACCGTGAAGGTATCGCCGTATACCGCGTTGACCGTGAGCGAGACGCCGTCGAGCGCGACCGACCCCTTGGGCGCGATGAAACGGGCGAGTTCGTGCGGCGCGCGCAGCGTGAAGCGCGCCATGTCGGTCAGATCATCGCGCGCAACGACACTGGCGAGCCCATCGACATGACCAGCGACCAGATGGCCGCCAAGTTCGTCGCCCAATTTGAGCGCGCGCTCGAGATTGACGCGCCCGCCGTGCCGCCAGCGGCCGACGGTGGTCACGCGCAGGGTCTCAGCCGCCGCGTCGACCGCGAACCAGGTGCGGCCGTCCTCCTCGCCGGTGCCGACCACCGTCATGCAGACGCCGGAGCACGCGATCGAAGCGCCCTCGACCAGTTCGACGCGCGGATAACGGCAGTAGATGGTAATGCGGTGCAGATTGTCGGCGCGCGGCTTGACCGACCGCACCTCGCCCATGTCGGTGACAATGCCGGTGAACATGTCAGACCCGCTCGTACATTTCGAGCGTATCAGGTCCGAGCTTCTCGCTGCCGCGCGCGTGCAGTTGACCGGTGAAGCCGTCGAGCGGCATGCCCTCCAGCGGCGCGATACCGTCCGCGCCGATGGTTTTGGCGCCGCGCAGCAGCGCCAGCTCGTCGACCAGACCGGCGGCGGCAAAAGCGCCGGCAAGCGTCGGACCGCCCTCCACCATCAGCCGGGTGATGCCCTGCTCCGCCAGAACTTTGAGCACCTCCTGAAGATCGAGTTGCCCGTCCACGTCGCCGACACGGAATACCTTGCAGCCTTTGTGTTGCAGGATTTCCTCGGCAATCGCCGAGGGCTTGCCGGAGGTGAACACCCAAGTCGGCGTGTCGCGTACCGTCGCCACCACCGAGGTCATCAGGGGCAGCTTCAACCTCGCGTCCAAAACCACCCGTACCGGCGAACGCTCGGACATGCCGGGCAGCCGGCAGGTGAGCTGCGGATTGTCGGACAGCACGGTGCCGATGCCGACCATGATGGCGTCGCTCGCCGCGCGCATCTGGTACACCCGCGTCCATGCCGCTTCGCCGGTGATCGGCGCGGGCTTGCGACCGGCAGCCCCGGCTTTATCGTCGGCCGAGACCGCGAGTTTCAGCGTCACGTAAGGTCGCCCACTGGTGATGCGCATGATGTGGCCGGCGTGCACATGGCGCGCTTCGTCGGCGCCCAAGCCGACATCGACCACAATGCCTTTCTCGCGCAGCCGCGCATGGCCCCGGCCGGCCACTTCCGGATTGGGATCCTCCAGCGCCGATACCACGCGCGCGATGCCGGCCTTGATGATGGCGTCGGCGCAGGGCGGCGTCTTGCCCTGATGCGAACATGGCTCCAGCGTTACATACATGGTGGCGCCCTGCGCCGCCTTCTTGGCACGGCGCAACGCCTCGACTTCGGCATGCGGGCGGCCGCCGCTTTGCGTCCAGCCGCGCCCGACGATGACGCCGTCTTTTACGATCACCGCGCCAACCGCGGGGTTGGGCCAGGTGTTGCCCAGACCGCGCCGGCCGAGCGTGAACGCCAGCGCCATGAAGCGCGCATCGTCCGCAGCGTTCGCCGCGCTGTCCGGCATGGCAATGACAGGCGCTGCTTGATCGCTCATTTGCGCGCGGTCGCGGGCTTGACCTCATCCTCGCCCGACAATTCGTCGAGCGCGGCGCGGAAGTCCTTGGCCTCGCGGAAATTGCGGTAGACGGAGGCGAAGCGCACATAGGCGACGTCGTCGAGCCCGCGCAGATGCTCCATGACGAGTTCGCCGATCGCCTCCGACGACACTTCGTTCTCGCCCTGGCTTTCCAGCTCGCGCACGATCTTGGAGACTTCCTGCTCGATGCGCTCCGGATCGACCGCGCGCTTGCGCAGCGCGATCTGAACCGAGCGCATCAATTTATCGCGGTCGAACGGCACGCGCCGGCCGTTGCGCTTGATGACGGTGAGCTCGCGCAACTGTACGCGCTCGAATGTGGTGAAGCGGAAATTGCAGGTGAGACACACGCGGCGGCGGCGGATCACCGCCGAATCCTCGGTCGGCCGCGAATCCTTCACCTGCGTATCGAGACTTCCGCAACTCGGGCAACGCATGATTAGTCCCCTACTCCGGTCCCGTCACTCATTGATAAATCGGAAACCGCGAAATCAATGCCTTCACCTTGTCGCGCACCGTGCTTTCGATCAGCGAATCTTCCTCGGCCTTTTTCTGCGACAGCACATCGAGCACATCGGCGATCATCTCGCCGACCTGACGGAATTCGGCGATGCCGAAGCCGCGCGTGGTGCCCGCCGGCGTGCCGAGACGGATGCCTGACGTCACAGTCGGCTTTTGCGGATCGAACGGGATGCCGTTCTTGTTGCAGGTGATGTGCGAGCGGCCGAGAGCCAATTCCGCCACCTTGCCGGTGAGATTTTTCGGCCGCAGGTCGACCAGCATCAAATGCGTATCGGTGCCGCCCGAGACGATATCGAGCCCGCGCGACTTGAGCGTTTCGGCCAACGCCTTGGCGTTCTCGACCACGTTGCGGGCGTAGGTGCGGAAGCTCGGCCGCAGCGCCTCGCCGAAAGCCACCGCCTTGGCGGCGATCACGTGCATCAACGGGCCGCCCTGCATGCCGGGGAACACCGCGGAGTTGAGCTTCTTCGCCAGCTCCTCGTCATTGGTAAGGATGACGCCACCGCGCGGGCCGCGCAGCGTCTTGTGCGTGGTCGTGGTCACCACATGCGCGTGCGGGAATGGCGAGGGATGCGCCCCGCCCGCCACCAGCCCGGCGAAATGCGCCATGTCGACGAACAGGTAGGCGCCGACCGCATCGCATATTTCGCGGAAGCGGCGGAAGTCGATGATGCGCGGATAGGCCGAGCCGCCTGCGATAATCAGCTTCGGCTTATGCTCATGGGCGAGACGTTCGACCTCTTCCATGTCGATGCGGCAATCGTCGCGGCGCACGTTGTAGGGCACCGGCTTGAACCACTTGCCCGACATATTGATAGCCATGCCGTGGCTGAGGTGGCCACCGGCGGCGAGATTGAGGCCCATGAAGGTGTCGCCAGGCTGCATCAACGCGAAGAAGACCTCGGCATTGGCCGACGCGCCGGAGTGTGGCTGCACATTGGCGAACTTGCAGCCGAACAGTTTCGTCACCCGCTCGATCGCCAGCCGCTCGGCGATATCGACGAACTGGCAACCGCCGTAATAGCGCTTGCCCGGCAGGCCTTCGGCGTATTTGTTGGTCAGTACCGAGCCTTGTGCCTCCAGGACGGCCCGCGAGACGATGTTCTCCGAGGCGATCAACTCGATCTCGTCGCGTTGCCGTCCGAGCTCAAGCTTTATAGCTTCGGCGATCTCGGGATCGACCTCGCTCAAGGGCGCCGAAAACAGGGCTTCAACATCGCTTGCTGGTTTTGGGCTCGACTGGGTGGTCGCCTTGGCCGACATCACGATCTCCTGGCGCCGGGGAAAATCGGCGCCGAATTAGGGGCAAAGTCCGGGATTGGCTCGCCAATAGCATATCGGCCCCGAAGGGCCAAGCATGGGGTGTGGAACGCCTTGATGCCCAATATCTTGGGTCTCGCGGATGTCCGCTCAGGCCTGTGAATGCGGCGGCGCAAGGTTCGAGACCAGCGCCCAGCAAGTCGATTGCACCAAAAACAAAACCCCGGCCAGAATGCGACCGGGGCAAGTCGTCTCCGCCGAAAAAAGGGGAATTACAAGCGATAGAGGATCTGATCGGTCCAGAAGCGCTCGAGCCGGTGCAGCGACTTGTTGAGCGTGCTGAATTCGTCGGCATTGATGCCGCCGACCTGCTCAACGGTGCGCACGTGCTTCTGGTAGAGCGTGTCGACGATGTCGCGCACCTCACGGCCCTTTTCGGTCAGTTTGATGCGCACCGAGCGACGGTCGACGCGGCTGCGCTGGTGATCGAGGAAGGCCATCTCAACCAGCTTTTTGAGATTGTAGGAAACGTTGGAGCCGAGATAGTAGCCGCGCGTGCGCAGTTCGCCGGCGGTGAGCTCCTTGTCGCCGATATTGTAGAGCAGCAGCGCTTGCACCGAATTGATGTCGGCGCGGCCACGGCGATCGAATTCATCCTTGATAACGTCGAGCAGCCGACGATGCAGCCGTTCGACCAAGGTCAAGGCCTCGTGATAAAGTGGCCTAATGTGGTCGAAGCGCGCCTCATGTTCGGCAGGCTCGACCGTCTTCACAACGGCTTTCATGTCCAACGCCCCTTTTTTGCGTTTTATTGTCTTCTTCACTCGCCGGTATCGAGGCCCTGTATTCCTCGCTCCGGATGACTGACCCTATAAGGGGCGCTCTAAAATCGACTTAAATAACACGATAAAGATTAGATTTATTTGCGACGGTGAACCGCTTGTTGACCTTTCAATTAGAACGACCGCGGCAAGATTTCATTCACCCCAATTTTGTCGTTCCGGGCGCGAACAACGCGGGCGAGCCCGAAATCGTTAATTCCGGCGTTACGGACGAAGAATTTGGAACCAAAGCGCTTGCATGCGTGTCCCGGAATGACACTTACCCGCGAACAAATTGGATGATACCGGAAAAATCCTTACCCGCCTTTCCGCTTTCCACATAGGCCGCATAGATCCTTTCCGCGTCGGCGCCGAGTTGCGTTTTGGCGCCCGCAGCCTTCGCCGCGGCTTGCGATAGTTTCAAATCCTTAAGCATCATCGCCGCCGAGAACCCCGCCTGGTAATCGCGATTGGCGGGCGAGGTCGGCACCGGGCCCGGCACCGGACAGTAGCTGGTCAGCGACCAGCACTGGCCTGACGACTTTGAAGAAATATCGAACAGCTTCTGGTGGTCGAGGCCGAGCGCCTCCGCCAGCACGAAAGCTTCCGACACCGCGATCATCGAGACGCCGAGGATCATGTTGTTGCAGATCTTGGCCGCCTGCCCGTTGCCGGCGCCGCCGGCGTGCACGATGGTCTTACCCATCTTTTGCAGGATCGATTCCGCGCGGGTGAAAGCCTGCACGCTACCGCCGACCATGAAGGTGAGCGTCGCCGCGGTGGCGCCGCCGACCCCACCCGACACCGGCGCATCGAGCATCATGAGGCCTTTCCGCTCCGCCGCCGCCGCGACCGCGCGCGCGGTTTCGACATCGATAGTCGAGCAGTCGATCAACAGCGTGCCCGGATTGGCGTTATCGATCGCGCCGGAGGAGCCGAGATAGACATCGCGCACCTCCTTGCCCGACGGCAGCATGGTGATGAATACGTCGGCGCGCGCCGCCGCACTTTTCGCCGTTTCGACGCTGACGCCGCCGGCCGCCACCAGTCTAGCGACGCAGGCCGCATTGAAGTCAACGCCTTCGACCTGGTGGCCGGCCTTGAGAAGGTTCTGCGCCATCGGCAGACCCATATTGCCGAGCCCGACAAATCCTATGCGCGCCATGGTCCACTCCCCTGATTTCTTCCGTTCATCACACCGCCTGCTCCTGCGCCGACTTCAGGGCCAGCCAGAGATAAAACACCAGCAGGCCGCCTTCCAGCAGACCGACCAACAGGCTGGCACCGAACACCTGCGGGAAGAATATTTCTACCGCCAGCATCGAGGCCACCGCCATCAGCCAGATCACAGCGCCCCAGGCGGCGGCAAGCCACAGCCCGACGGCCGCGACCAGATCGATCACCGCAAAGAAAATCGTCGCCGTCCGCCAGGCGATGGAATGATATTGAAACACGTCGCCGGAATCGACGCCGATGCCGCAGACCCGCGACCAATGATAGAGACCCTTGAGCATTGAGACGCCGGCCATCACGCGCAGGAACAGCACCAGCCGCCGCGTCCAGCGGCCAATGCTGCGGTCGCCCGCGTGCTCATGCACCGGTTCGAGACTTTCAAGGTCGTCTTTGGCAAGCGGCTCGCTCATGTCAAAACCAATTCCTCGGCGCCGAGCGGCGCAAAATGGCGCTCGACTTCGGCGTCGCTCACTTCCGCAAGCGTCGCCGGCTGCCAGCGCGGCGTGTTGTCCTTGTCGACGATCACCGCGCGCACGCCCTCGTAAAAATCCGATCCGTGGATGACCCGCGACACTATGCGGAATTCGGCGCGCATGCACGTCTCGAAATCCCAGGTCTTGCCGCGCCGCACTTGCGCCAGCGCCAGCTTCAGGCTGAGCGGCGATTTCGTCTGCACGGTGGCGGCGGTCTTTCCCGCCCAGCCTGCATCGGCGCTACCGGACGCCGCTTCACGAACAAGCGCAGCGAGGATGTCCTCGACCCGATCGCCGGTAAGCAACCGGTCGATCGCCGCGCGCCGCGCCATGATCGGCCCGTCGCCCGCCGGTTCGGCGAAGGCGGCGAGCAGCGCATCCACCGACACCGTGCCGGTCAGTCCGTCAAGCAGCGCGGCAAAGCGCGCGGAAGGAATGCGGTGGGTCGCGATGCCGGCGGCCCAAGCGTCAGCGCCGTTGAAGCGCTCACCGGTGAGACCGCAATAGGTGCCGAACTCGCCCGGCATGCGCGGCAGGAACCAGGTGGCGCCGACATCGGGAAAGAAGCCGATGCCGACTTCCGGCATAGCGAATAGGAAACGGTCGCCGGCGACGCGGTGCGAGCCGTGCACCGACACGCCGACGCCGCCGCCCATCACGATGCCGTCGATCAACGCGATATAGGGCTTGCGATAGTTCTTGATCGCCGCGTTGAGCGGATACTCGTCGCGCCAGAATTGCAGCGCCTCGGCGTGGCGGCCGGCCTGGCCGAGATCGTAGAGCGCGCGGATATCGCCACCGGCGGAGAACGCGCGCTCGCCGGCCGCCTGGATCACCACGCGTGTTACTGCCGGGTCGTCCGCCCAGGCATCAAGCTGCGCGCGCAAAGCCAGCACCATGTCGTGGGTGACGGCGTTGAGCGCCTGCGGCCGGTTGAGCGTGATCAGCCCGGCCGCACCACGACGTTCGAAGAGGATATCGTCGATCATCGCGGCGGGTTCATTTACATCAACGCTGCGGCCACACGCCGGCGGATTCCAGCCGTCGCATCGCTTCGTCGGAAAATTCGGCCTGCGGGGCGTCGCCGCCGATGACAAACATCAGGATCGACTCTTCGTTTGGGTCGCCCTTGGTCACGTTCTCGAAGCGGCGGATCATGCCGGGCGGAAACGACACCACGTCGAGCGGTCCGAGGTCCACGAACTCTACTTGGCCCTTCTCGTCCTCCCAGCTCGCACGCCAGATGCCCGTCATCGCGATGAAAGTCTCATTAGTATCGTGGTTGTGCATCTCAGGCCCATGCCCTGGCTTGGCCTTGCAGTAGCCGAGATTGAAGCCTTCGCGGATCTTGATGGCGGCCATGCGCGCGGCGTGATCGCCGACCGGAGACGTCGCGTTGTCGCCGACGTTTTCCGGCGGCTGGAAACCGATCACATTAAAGAGCGTGCGCTCGCAGCCGGGCATCTTGCTGTCGGGCAGGCCGCCGTCGGAACCTTTCAGGTCCTTGAAGCGGGCGACGCGCTTCATCATGTCGTCGCGAGAGAGGTAAAGTCGTGGAAGCTGTTCCATGGCGTTCTCCCCGATTTTTACAATCTAATTTCCCAACATAGCGCGGCTGACGATCAACCGCATGATCTCGTTAGTTCCTTCCAGGATCTGATGCACGCGCACGTCGCGCAAGACGCGCTCGATCGGATGATCGCGCAGGTAGCCGTAGCCGCCGTGCAGTTGCAAGCAGCCATTGACCACGTCGAAACCGGTGTCGGTGGCGAGGCGCTTGGCCTTGGCCGCGAGCGCGGTCGCACCCGGTTCGCCCTCGCTGACCGCCACCGCCGCGCGATGCAGCAGCAGGCGCGCGGCGTCGAGTTCGGTGGCGTAATCGGCAATACGGAATTGCAGCGCCTGGAAGTCGGCGAGCCGCGAGCCGAACTGCTTGCGCTCCTTCATGTAGTCGATGGTTCGGTCCAGGCAGAATTGCGCGCCGCCGATTGAACAGGCGCCAATATTGAGCCGCCCACCGTCGAGCCCGGCCATGGCGATGCGGAAACCCTGGCCCTCGGCGCCGATGCGGTTTGCCACCGGCACACGGCAGTTCTCGAACATGACCATGGCGGTCGGTTGCGACTTCCAGCCGAGCTTCTTTTCCTGCGCACCGTAAGATAAGCCAGGAGTCCCCTTCTCGACCACGATGGTGGAAATGCCGCGCGGGCCGGCTTCGCCGGTGCGCGCCATCACCACATAAATGTCGGAGACGCCGCCGCCGGAGATGAACGCTTTCGTGCCGTCTAGCACATAATGCTCGCCGTCACGGCGCGCGCGCGTGGTGAGGCTTGCGGCATCGGAGCCCGCGCCCGGCTCGGTCAAGCAGTAGCTGGCGAAATGCTCCATGGTGCAGAGCTTGGGCAGAAATTTCTGGCGCGCCGCGTCGCCGCCGAAGGCGTCGATCATCCAGGCCGCCATGTTGTGGATCGAGATATAGGCGGCGGTCGATGTGCAGCCTTGCGCCAGTTCCTCGAAGATCAACGCGGCGTCGAGCCTTGAGAGCGCCGAGCCGCCGACGTCCTCTCTCACATAGATGCCGCCGAAGCCGAGCGCGGCCGCCTGGCGCAGAGCCTCCACCGGGAAAATCTCGCCCTCGTCCCAGTCGCGCGCGTGCGGCATCATTTCATCCCGCGCAAATTGCCGCGCGGTGGCTTGGAATGCGCATTGTTCTTCGGTGAGGGAGAAGTCCATGGCTTCGACCGATAGAAGGCAGCCGTTTCCGCGTCAACGGCGGCGGGGCAAGCGGGTAGCGGGGCCGCGCCGGACCGGCTAAAAGAGGCGCCCTGGAGACCGCCATGGCAATCAAATTCGGCCGCCCTATCGAAGCCCGCAGCCATCTGGCGCCCGTCGAAGCGGACCGACGGGCGAACGCCTCGATCTCGCCGCTCGCCTGCGCCGCAACCGGCGCAGCGAGTGGGCGCGCCGCATGGTGCGGGAAAATCAGCTCACCACCGACGACCTGATCTGGCCGCTGTTCGTCATGGACGGCGACAACGCGCGTGCACCGGTCCCTTCAATGCCGGGCGTCGAGCGGCTTTCGGTCGATCAGGCGGTGCGGGAGGCCGAACGCGCCGCCAAGCTCACCATCCCTTGCCTTGCGCTTTTCCCCTACACCGACCCGCGCCTGCGCGACGAGACCGGCAGCGAGGCGCTCAACCCGGACAATCTGGTCTGCCGCGCGCTGCGCGCGATCAAGAAGGAGGTGCCGGAAATCGGCCTCCTGGCCGATGTGGCGCTCGATCCTTTCACCAGTCACGGCCATGACGGCCTGATGCGCGACGGCGTTATCCTCAACGACGAGACCGTCGCCGTGCTCTCCAAACAGGCGCTGGTACAGGCGGAAGCCGGCTGCGACATCATCGCGCCTTCCGACATGATGGACGGGCGCGTCGCCGCCATCCGCAAGGCGCTCGATGCGTCGGATTTCATCGATGTGTCGATCATGGCCTATGCGGCGAAATATGCCTCCGTCTTCTACGGGCCGTTCCGCGACGCGGTCGGCTCGTCGAAGACGCTGACCGGCGACAAGCGCACGTATCAAATGGACTATGGCAACACCGACGAGGCGCTGCGCGAGGTCGCGCTCGACATCGAGGAAGGCGCCGACATGATCATGATCAAACCCGGCCTGCCCTATCTCGACATCGTGCAGCGCGTAAAGGACGCCTTCGCCATGCCGACCTTCGCCTATCAAGTCTCCGGCGAATACGCGATGATCATGGCAGCCGCGCAGAATGGCTGGCTCGACGGCGAACGCGCGATGTGGGAAAGCTTGGCGGCGTTCAAGCGCGCCGGCGCCGATGGCGTGCTGACTTATTTCGCGCCGCGCGTTGCGGAAAAGCTAACCAAGGGCTGAACGCCCGGACGTCCTTCCTTCCCGATCACCGGCCGGTGGTTCCTGCAATCGACGGGTAATTGTCTCCATGGGTGAATTCGCAATCGGTCAAGGCGTGCCGCGCTTCGAGGATCCGCGCTTGGTCCAAGGCCGCGGCCGCTATATCGACGACGTAGTCTATCCGGGCATGGCGTGTCGGCGTGGTGCTGCGCTCGCCACATGGTCACGCGAAAATCAATTCGATCGACACCACGACGGCAAAAGCCGCGCCCGGCGTGCTCGCCGTCATCACCGCGGCCGACTGGAAGGAAGCGGGCCTTGGCGAATTGCCCTCGCACAGCGGGCTCAAACTCCGCGACGGCTCCACCATGTTCAAACCGCCTTATCCGGTGCTGGCCGAAGACCGCGTGCGCTGGATTGGCGATCCCGTCGCCTTCGTGGTTGCGGGAACTAACGCGCAGGCAGCGGATGCCGCTGAAATGATCGAGGTCGACTACGAGCCGCTGCCCGCGGTCGTTTCCACCGCCAAGGCAGCCGATCCGGGCGCCGCGAAAGTCTGGGACGGCTGCGCCGACAATATCAGCTTCGTCGAGTTGATCGGCGACAAGGCCGCAACCGATGCCGCCTTCGCCAAGGCTGCGCACATTGCGAAGCACCGTTTCGTCATCAACCGCGTGACGGCGGCCGCGATGGAGCCGCGCGGCGCGGTTGGCGTCTATCTGCCGGCGGAAGACCGCTACATCATCCACACGCCGGCGCAGCGCGCGCATCCCTATCGCAATGAGATCGCGAAGGTGATGAAAGTGCCCGAGAGCAAAGTTCGCGTGATCTGCATCGACGTCGGCGGCAGCTTCGGCATGAAGACGCCGGTGTTCAATGAAGCGCCGTTGACGATGTTTGCCTCCAAGCTCACCGGACGCGCGGTGAAATGGATGAGCACGCGCACCGAAGCGTTTCTGAGCGATGCGCAGGCGCGCGACAACGTTACCGAAGCCGAGCTCGCGCTCGACAAAGAGGGGCACTTCCTGGCGATGCGGGTCAAGACCATCGCCGCGATCGGCGCCTATCTGCAGAACAACATGCCGGCCTTCATCCTCAACGCCGGGACGCTCGCCGGCGTCTACCGCATCCCGGCGATGCATGTCGACATCACTGGCGTGTTCACCAACACCAATCCGATGCGGCCCTACCGTGGCAATGGCCGCCCGGAGGCAGGCTACGTGATCGAGCGCATCGTCGATGTCGCCGCCGACGAACTGGGACTCGATCCGGTCGAATTGCGCCGGCGCAACTACATTTCGCCCGCGCAGATGCCGTTCAAGACCGCGCTGACGTTTACCTACGATTGCGGCGAATTCGAAAAGAACATGGATTTGGCTTTGGAGCTCGCCGACGCGAAAGGCTTCAAGAAGCGGCGCGAGGAATCGCGTAAGCGCGGCAAGCTCCGCGGCCTCGGCATTTCAAACACCATCGAGCGCGCCGCCGCCGGCGGCACCGAGGGCGCCGAAGTGCGTTTCGACCGCGGCGGCACTGCGACCTTGTTTTCAGGATCGATGACCGCCGGCCAAGGCCACGAAACCGTCTTCAAGCAACTGGTGTGCGACCGGCTGGGGCTCAACCCGGACGAGGTTCGCTACGTACAGGGCGATACCGACGAGGTGTTCTACGGCGAAGGCACCGGCGGCTCCCGCACCTCCACCATGTCCAGCGCCGCGTTTACAATGGCAACCGACAAGGTAATCGAGAAAGCCAAGGCCATCGCCGCGCACGCGTTCAAGGTCGACGCGGCGGACGTAAAATTCGCCGACGGCGTATTCTCATCGCCGAAAACCAACCGCACCATGACCATCAAGGAAGTCGCCATCGATTCCGCCAACCCGGCCAGGATTCCGGCGGCGATGGAGCCCGGCCTGTTCGCCACCGCGGTCTACAAAGCGGGGTTGCAGAACTTTCCGAACGGTTGTCACGTCTGCGAACTGGAAATCGACAGGGAAACCGGCGAGGTCCAGATCGTGCGCTACAGCGTGGTGGACGATGTCGGCACCGTGCTCAATCCACTGCTGCTGCACGGCCAGATTCACGGCGGCGTCGCGCAAGGCGCGGGCCAGGTGCTGATGGAAGACATCCATTTCGACGCCAGCGGCCAGTTGGTGACCGCCTCGTTCATGGACTACGCCATGCCGCACGCCCATAACCTGTCCAATATCGAAGTCGAGTCCAATCCGGTTCCGACCAAGACCAATCCGCTCGGCACCAAGGGCGCGGGCGAAGCCGGCAATGTCGGCGCGCTGCCGGCCGTCGCCAATGCGGTGGTCGACGCGCTGTCGGAGTTCGGCGTCAAGCACGTCGAGATGCCGGCGACCTCGGAACGCATCTGGCGCCTGATGCAGCCGAAATAGTCAGCTGCTACGGGCGAGTTCAGGCCGCGCCGCGTGCCGTCGCGGCAGATGCAGGCCGCATTCCTTGTGGCCATCCTGCTCCCACCACCAGCGCCCGTTGCGCTCGGGTTCGCCGGGCTCAATCGCCCGCGTGCACGGCGCGCAACCGATCGAGACGAAGCCTTTGTCGTGCAGCGCATTGATAGGAACAGCTAACCGTCGCGCCTCCGCCAATACGGCCTCGCGTGTCCAATCGTAGAGCGGGTTAAACTTGAGGACGCCCCGGCTGGCGTCAAAGCCGGTCAGTCCAGCATCGCGCCGGTTCGCGTTCTGGTCGCCGCGCAGCCCGGTGATCCACGCCGCCGCGCCCGAAAGCGCCCGATCGAGCGGCTTGGTCTTGCGCACGTCGCAGCACGCAGACCGCGCTTCTTTCAATTCGTAGATGCCGTCGATGCCCTGTCTCGCGACCAGCCGCTCCAAGCCCGCATGATTGGGATAGATGGCGCGGATGCGGCGGCGGTAACGGCGCTCGGTCTCCGCCCAAAGCGTATAGGTTTCCGGGAACAATCGCCCGGTGTCCAGCGTCACCACATCGATATCGAGGCCCTGCTCGCAAATCCAATGGAAGATAAGCTGGCCCTCGATGCCGAAGCCATGAGTAAAGACGATCGTGCCGTCGATCGCGCGGCGCAGAAACGCGAGGCGCTCGGCCGCTGGCAATACCGCGGCGTCTTCGCTGCTAATTTGTTGCGTAATATCGAGCATGCGGCACTTAATGTGCGTCGCAATCGTGCTGTCAAAACCAAAATAACATTCGCCGTTCTTCGACAAACGCGCGACGTAGATGCTGGAAACAAGCGGGCGCGAACAATCGTGTTCCAAGAATGAGCCGACTTCGCGCGAAAAATAACTGTTGCCGATCACGGGGAAACAATCGCGCCACTTCGCACGGCGGTGCGCGCGTGAAAAATTCTTCCACCAAAGGGACTTATGTTCTCCCCGGCTACTGCTGCGAACGACAAAGCGGTTGCAACCATGGTCGAAATGGAACGCCCGTTCTGTGAGTGTCACTCCATCGCCGCGCCGGTTTCGATACGCACTGGCTGATAGCCGTCGGCCTTGAGCGCTGCCAGGATGTCCGCGGCGTGGGCGGCGTCACGCGTCTCGATGGTGACGTCGAGCTTGGCGCCTTTAGCGGGGACGTCGAGGAACAGCCGACGGTGATCGACCTCGAGAATATTGGCGCCGAGTTCGCCGAGCCGCGTCGCGATGATGCCGAGCACGCCCGGGCGGTCAGGAATGGCGAGGCGAAATGAGACGATGCGGGTCTCGCGCTCGAGCTCGCGCACCATGATTGACGCCAGAATGCGCGGATCGATATTGCCGCCGCACAAGACAAGGCCGACCTTCTTGCCGCGAAAGCGCTCAGGGCTAGCTAGCATCGCGGCCAAGCCGGCAGCACCCGCTCCTTCTGCCATGGTCTTCTGCAATGTCAGATAGGCGTTCACCGCGCGCTCCAGATGCGCCTCGTCGACCAGAACGATCTCGGAAACCAGATCGCGGATCACCGGCAGCGTCAGCTTACCGACATTTTTTACTGCGATGCCTTCGGCCAGCGTCGGCCCGCCGATCGGTCGACTTTCATTGTGAAGCGCATTCCACACCGACGGGTACAGTGCTGCTTCGGCGCCGACGATTTCGATCCTCGGCTTCACCGCGCGCGCGGCGATGGCGTTGCCGGCGATCAGGCCACCGCCGCCGATCGGGATCACCAGGACGTCGAGATCGGAGGTTTCCTCCAGCATCTCGAGTGCGATGGTGCCCTGCCCGGCTATGATGCGCGCGTCGTCATAAGGATGCACCAGCGTCAGCCCGCGCTCGGCCAGAAGCTGCTCGCAGCGCTTCTCGGCCTCCGCCACACTCTCGCCGTCGAGCACCACTTCGGCGCCGTGCGACTTCGTTGCCGCCACCTTCACGAAGGGCGTGGTCACCGGCATGACGATGGTCGCCGGAATCCCAAGCCGCGCGGCGTGGTAGGCCACTGCCTGGGCGTGATTGCCGGCCGACATGGCGATGACGCCGCGCTTGCGCTCGGCCTCGCTCAGCGAGGTGAGCTTGTTGAGCGCGCCGCGGTCTTTGAACGAATTGGTGACCTGCAGGTTTTCGTATTTGACATAGACCTCGGCGCCGGTGAGCGCCGACAGCCGCGGCGCCGGCAGCATGGGTGTGTGCAGCACAGCGCCTTGAATGACCGTCCGGGCGGCCTCAATATCTGCGATCGTGATGCTCAACGCTTGGCCTCCGGGCGCGTCCGGCCACCATGCCGTAACGAGGGGCGGCATTCCAGCCCATCGGCCGCCCCTTGCGCAGGCCCGATTCTTTCTCCATCTCGGATGCAAGGCGTGCAATCGAAGGAGCCCATATGGCGATCGACATCAAACCCCACGCATACGATCCAGCTACGAATCCCGAGCTGTTCGAAGGGGTTCTGGCGCGGCGCGTGGTCGCTTTTGTGATCGATTTCGTGATTATCGCCGTGCCCGTCGTGCTGGCGGCCATGTTCATCTTCGCCTTCGGCATCGTGACCCTGGGGCTTGGCTTCGCGCTCTATTGGCTGCTGTCGCCGGCAACCGTGGTCTGGGCACTGGTCTATTTCGGCGTCACCCTGGGCGGGCCGCGCTCGGCCACCATCGGCATGCGCATCGTGGACCTCGAAATGCGCACTTGGTACGGCGCGCCCGCCAATTTCGTGCTCGGCGCCGTGCACGCCGTCGCCTTCTGGTTCACGGTGTCGTTCTTCACGCCGTTCATGCTGCTGGTCGCCTTCTTCAACGAACGCCGGCGATTGCTGCACGACATTATGCTCGGCACTGTTATCATTAACAATCCGGCGCGGGCCGCTTTGCGCAGCGCGCCGGCCCGATAATGGCCTTTGACGGCGGCCGTCCGGCGCGCGATGCTGGGCTTGAATCGGAAGCAATGACGGCCTGACGACGTGACCCAGCATTCCCGCGATACGCCGCAATTCTATCTGACCGCGCCCTCGCCCTGCCCCTATCTGCCCGCGCAGGAGGAGCGCAAGGTGTTCACGCACCTGGTCGGCGAACGCGCCGGCGAACTCAACGATCTGCTCACACATGGCGGCTTCCGCCGCAGCCAGTCGATCGCCTACCGGCCGGCCTGCGAAAGCTGCCGCGCCTGCGTGTCGGTGCGCGTGGTGGCGGAGGATTTTGTGCCCTCGCGCAACATGCGCCGCATCGCCGAGCGCAATTCCGACATTATCGGCGACATGCGCGCGGCGGCGCCGACGTCGGAACAATATTCGGTATTCCGCGCCTATCTCGATACCCGCCACCGGGACGGCGGCATGGCCGACATGACCGTACTCGACTATGCCATGATGATCGAAGACAGCCACGTCGATACGCGGCTGGTCGAATACCGCCGGCGTGGGCCGGACACCCGCATCAACGGCCGCGGCGCCGGAAATTTGCTGGCGGTCGCGCTGACCGACGTGCTCTCGGACGGATTGTCGATGGTCTATTCGTTCTTCGATCCCGACGCCGGCGAACGCTCCCTCGGCACACTGATGATCCTCGATCACATCGCGCGCGCAAAAGCGATGGGCCTGGCTTATGTCTATCTCGGCTATTGGGTGCCGGGCTCGCGCAAGATGGACTACAAAGGCCGCTTCCTGCCGCAGGAACGGTTGATGCCGTCGGGCTGGAGCCGGGTCGAAAAGTAGCCCTAGTGCAGACCCGGGATCGGCACGCCGAACGTCTGCGCAATCAGAAAAATGTTGAGCAGCAACACCAGCGCGGTCGCGACCACGGCCGCGTAGCGCGTTATCGGGCCGTTGACGAACTTGCCCATGATGTCGGCGCGGCCAGTGAACATCAACAGTGCGATCATCGGCAGCGGCAGCGCAATGCTCAAAATCACCTGACTTACCACCAGCGCCTCGGTGGCGTTCACGCCATAGGCGACTACCACGAAGGCCGGCACCATGGTGATGACGCGGCGCAGCCAGATTGGAATACGGAAGCCGACAAAGCCCTGCATAATCATCTGCCCGGCCATGGTGCCCACCACCGAGCTCGATATGCCGGAGGCAATCAGCGACAGCAGGAAGATGCCGGCCGCGCCGATACCGAGTAACGGCGCCAGCGTATGATAGGCGGTCTCGATCTCGGCGACGTCCGCATGGCCGGCGTGGAAAGCGCCCGATGCCATCATCACCATCGCCATGTTGACGAGGCCGGCGACCACCAATGCGATCACCACTTCATGGTTGGAGATGCGCACCAGCAGGCGGCGCTCGTGCTCGTCGCGGCCCGGCGTGCGCGCCTGCGTGAGACCCGAATGCAGGTAGATCGCGTGCGGCATCACAGTCGCGCCGATGATGCCGACCGAGAGCAGCAGGGCCTCGGCATCGGGGATTTCCGGCTTGATCGAGTGAAAGGCCGCAGAGCCCCAGTCGACCGGCGCGATGAACAACTCAATCAGGTAGCAAAGCCCGATGATGCCAACCAGGCTACCGATGATCAGCTCGACCGGCCGGAAACCGCGGCTCTCCACCATCAGAATGGCGTAGGTGATGACGGCGGTGACCCCCATGCCGTAAATCAGCGGCATCTTGAACAGCAGAGCCAGGCCGACCGCGCCGCCGAGAAATTCGGCGAGGTCGGTGGCCATGGCGGCGATCTCGCTGACGACCCACATCGCCATGACGACCGGCCGCGAAAAATGATCGCGGCACATCTCCGCAAGGTTGCGGCCGGTGACGATGCCGAGCTTGGCCGACAGCGCCTGGAAAAGCATGGCAATCAGATTGGCGGCCAGCACCACCCAGAGCAGGCTGTAGCCGTATTTTGCGCCGGCCTGGATGTTGGTGGCGAAATTGCCAGGGTCCATATAGGCAATCGAGGCGACGACCGCCGGCCCAGCGAAGGCGAGATAGGCGGCGCGGCCGCGGCGCTGGCCGCTCAAAATAGCCTGTGCCGCCACCACAGTGCGGTCAGTCAACGACCCTCCACGGGCGATAAATCCGCTCATGCGCTCAACCGCTCCAGCCTCGACATAAAAATGTAGCCGTTGCTACACTTAACAATAAGCAGCCAGCGGCGAATGTCAAGAGATGTAGCCACAGCAACATTTTGATATTGTGTAGCGGAAATATTGGTGTGAGAATTATTACAGCGATCATCGCGAGGGTTGCAGGAGGCGTCATGCGGCCGGCGGCAAAGAAGAAAACGGCGGAGGGCGCAGTCAAACTGCCGGCCGAACTCACTCAGGCGCGCCGGTTTGGGAAGACTCGTTCAGCGCAATCGGGCGCCCTGCTCGAAGACTATGTCGAACTGATCGACGACCTACTGACCACCAACGGCGAAGCGCGCCCGACCGATGTCGCGCGCCGTCTCGGCGTATCGCATGCGACCGCGATCAAGACGATCGCGCGGCTCAAACGCGCCGACCTGGCGACCGGCCGGCCCTACCGCGGCGTTTTCCTGACCGAGGAGGGACAAAAGCTTGCCGCGCGCGTGCGGTCGCGGCATCGGCTGGTCGTGGATGTCTTGCTAGCCTTGGGCGTTCCCGCAGAAGCCGCAGAAGCCGATGCGGAAGGCATCGAGCATTACGTCTCGGAGGCTTCGCTGAAAGCGTTCGCGCAATTCCTGGCGTCCCAAGAGCAACGCTAGTCACCATCGACGATAAAGGACGTCGGTCGCGGCGCGCGCTTACTCGTCCTCTATCGACTTGCCCGCAGCCGGCTGGGCGTTGAACTTGTTGTTGGTCAGGAACCGGTCGGGCCTGATCTTGCCGGCGTCGCTGCGATTGCCGCGCCAACTGGCCAGTTCCTTGAGCGTCAGCGTGAAGCTGCGGCCGGCAGTGTCGATCCAGGTGAGACCGTTGGCGCCCTTGAAGGTCTTGACGTCGGAGAGTCCTTTCTCCTTGTAACGCTGCAATCGGACGCCGCGTCCGCGTGTCATCTCCGGCACCTGGTCGATCGGGAAAATGACCATCTTGCGATTCAAGCCGACCGCCGCCACCAGTTCGCCGTCAACGGTGGTCAGCGCCGCCGCCTTGTCGGTGCCTTTGAGATTGAGCACCTGCTTGCCCTTGCGCGTGGTGCCGAGCACCTCGTCTTCCGGCACCACAAAACCGTTGCCACCATAGCTCGCCACCAAGAATTTGCGTTTGCCCTCGTAAGCCAGCGCCGCCACCACGTCGGCGTCCTGCTCGATATCGAAATAGAGCCTAATCGGTTCACCGTGCCCTCGCCCGCCCGGCAGCTTGGAGGCTTCCAGCGTGTAGAATTTGCCGTTGCCGGCGAAGATCAGAATTTTGGCGGTGGTCTCGGTCGGGAACGCGAATTTCAGCGCGTCGTCGGTCTTGAAGGTAACGCTCGACAGATCGCCGACATGGCCGCGCAGTGCCCGGATCCAGCCCTTCTCTGACACCACGACGGTGATGGGCTCGCGCACCACCATGGCCTCCTCGATCGCCGCCTCGTCGTGCTCGGGCGCTTCGGCAAAAGTCGTGCGCCGTTTGCCGAGTTCGGTTTTCGGCCCGAACGCCTCCCTCACTTTCTTGATCTCGCCCGCGATGGTTTTCCATTGCTTGTCGGTCGAACCGATCAGCGCCTTGATCTGCTTGAGTTCCTCGCGCAGCGCTTTGTCCTCGCCGCGGATTTCCATCTCCTCCAGCTTGCGCAAATTGCGCAGGCGCATGTTGAGGATGGCGTCGGCCTGCACATCGGAAAGCTTGAACTCCTTCATCAAGACCGGCTTGGGCTCATCCTCGCGCCGGATGATCTTGATCACCTTGTCGAGGTTGAGATAGGCGATCAGATAGCCGCCCAATACCTCGAGGCGATGCTCGATCTGCGCCAGCCGGTATTTGGAGCGGCGCAGCAGCACGTCGCGGCGATGATCGAGCCATTCGCGCAAGACTTCGGCAAGACCCAGCACCTGTGGGATGCGGCCCTTCACCAGCACGTTCATGTTGAGCGGAATGCGGCTTTCAAGTTCGGTAAGCTTGAACAGCGACTCCATCAATAATTCAGCGTCGACCGTGCGCGCGCGCGGCTCGATCACTAGGCGAAGGTCCTCGGCCAATTCATCACGCACGTCGGCGACGAGCGGCAGCTTCTTCTCGTTGATGAGCTCGGCGAGCTTCTCGACCAGCCGCGACTTCTGCACCAGCCAAGGGATCTGCGTGATCACAATCAAATAGGTGCCGCGGCCGGTATCCTCGGTCTCCCAGCGCGCTCGCACACGGAACGAGCCGCGACCGGTCGTATAGGCCTCGGCGATTTCCGCCGGCTTGTCGACGATCACGCCGCCGGTCGGGAAATCCGGGCCCTTGACGTATTTGAGCAGCGTGCGGCTGCGCGCCTTCGGATTGTCGATCAGGAACAGCGCGGCGTCGCACAGCTCCGCCGCGTTATGCGGCGGGATCGAGGTTGCCATGCCGACCGCGATGCCCTGCGAACCGTTGGCCAAGAGATTGGGGAATGCCGCCGGCAACACCACCGGCTCTTCGCCGGTTCCGTCGTAGCTCGGGCGGAAGTCGACGGCGTCTTCCTCGATGCCGTCGATCAAGAGCCGCGCCACTTCGGTCAGCCGCAATTCCGTGTAGCGCATGGCCGCAGCGTTATCGCCGTCGATGTTGCCGAAATTGCCCTGCCCGTCGATCAGCGGATAACGCTGGGCAAAATCTTGCGCCAGCCGCACCATGGCGTCATAGATCGCCTGATCGCCGTGCGGGTGGAAATTGCCCATCACGTCGCCGACCACCTTGGCCGATTTCTTGAAGGCGGCGCCAGGATCGAGCCGCAGCGTCCGCATGACGTGAAGGATGCGCCGGTGCACCGGCTTTAGCCCGTCACGCGCGTCCGGCAGCGCGCGATTCATGATGGTGGAAAGCGCATAGGCGAGGTAGCGCTCTTCCAGCGCCCCGCGCAGCGCGACCTCTTCGACCTGGCCCTTGTCGGGGGGAATCAGTCTCTTGCCCATAGTTGATAGGTACTGCGCCGTACGGCCCTGAACAAGTGAGGAACATGGCGGCCGTATAATGTTCCAACTTTGATCTGTATCCTTAGAAGACCTGTCGGTCCGAGGACTCCTGGCGATGACAAAATTCCGAACATGCTTGCACACGGTGATCGCTGCACTCGGCGCTGCGATGATGGCTTGCTCAGCCGCGGCGCAAGGCACAAAGCTACCGCAACTCCAGACCAATGAGGCCTACGTCGCCGAGGTAACGACGCGTACCCAGAAGCTCGCGATCGACGATCCGATGGCGGTCTTTGCCTATGTGCTCGGCAGCCTGCCCGACCGGGTCAAGGTCTATCCCACCGAGAACCACTATTACTTCTCGTTCGACCTCAACGGCACGCGCTATGCCGGCAACATCAAGATCGACGCCTATTTGCGCGCGCAAGGCAAAGTCGAGTTTTCCTACTACGAGGACCGCGGCCCCTGGCTCGAAGACGCCGAAGCGAAGGCGGTCACACTCGACGCGACGCGTGGCGTGATGGTCGAAAAAGTCGAGCCGCTCGCGTACCGGCTCACCTACCGCAACAAGAGCGTCGTCTTTTCGCTCAATGACCTGTCTCAGGCGAAGCCGCCGGCGGCAGCGCTCGCACCCGACGACCAATTCATCGGCCCGGTCTTCGATGAGTCGGGCGTGCGGTTCTTCCTGGTGTTTAACAGCAGGCTGAAATTATTTCATTACATCTTAGACGAGACGGTGACCCCGGCCGACGTGTTCGGTCCGGCGCCCGTCGGCCGCGGCCGCATCCTTATCGGCAAGCGCACGGGCTTTGCCCTTTATCGCGACCAACATAGAGACCGAAAAATCATGATCGGCGCTTTCCACGACAACGTAACGGCGAATAATTACCTGGACGGCCCCTTCGATCAGATGCCCGATAACTTCATCGTCGGCGATACATTCCGAAACGCCATTCTCGCGGTCGCACCGGATTTAAAAGGTCAAATCAATCGATACGGCAGCTTTGCCGACGGCGCGCGCTTTGCGGTGGAGCCGTACATGGAATACCGCAGCCCGACGGACCTCGCGATTTTCGATCGATGCGCGACCAGCCGGCGCATCCCCGCGAATTGGTACGAAGGCTGTTTCGCCCTTTCGCTGGAAGGCAGCCACGGGCCCGGCGCGCGCCCATTGGCAATGCGGCACGGCCGCCAATGACGGCGCATCTTTGATAGAGCGCAAATGCAAAAACGGGCCGTCAGCTTGGCTGACGGCCCGTTGCGAGATTCCCGAGCGGAGTCGCGATTACCAGCAGACCCAGCTACGGCGCGAACGCCAGCGATGAACCCAATGGCAACGACGGCGACGACGCCACTGAACCTTATCGAACGCCGGAACTGCCTTGGCCGAGGAATCCAAAGCCGTGCCGTTTGCCGGCGCCGCCTGTGTCGCCGGCATACTGAAGAGACCGAAGAACATAGCCATCAGCGTTGCTATGATTATTCTTTGCATCTGGTCTGCCTCCCATTTCCTGCTGAACTCAATCCACAGTGAACACGATGAACCTACTCAGCAAATTAGAACATCGTGTGACCGATCCATTCATCGTGCTATCACGAACCGGCATCGGACTATTGAATAATACCCTGGGCTTGCCAAGGTTCCCTGGGACTTTTTGCGCCCGTTGTGAACGTAGCATGTTACCATTGGACCACCCAAGGTCAATGCCAAAGACCCATTCAGTCGGTCTCGTCGCGCGCACGCGCACGCAACTCGTAATAGACCTTTATGAACGGCGCTAAGACCTTGTAGAGGGCGTTCTTTGCAATCAGCGTATCGTGCAAGGCCAAGTAATCGATGCCGGTATAGATGAAGCAGTTCATCGCGTCCTGCGGTGTCTCGACGATGGGCTCGCCTTTGATATTGAACGACGTGTTGACCAACACGGGAACGCCGGTCAGTTTGTCGAATTCCATCAGCAGATCATAAATCCGTTCGTTGTGCTCGCGCCGGACCGTTTGCACGCGGGCGCTGCCATCGACGTGGACGATCGCCGGAATGCGGTCTTTCCATTCCGGGCGCACCTGTTTGGCCCGCAGCATGAACGGCAATTCGTCGTCGCCGACGAAAATGTCCTTTGCCCTCTCATAGGGCACGATCGGCGCGAACGGCCGGAAGGCCTGCCGGAATTTCACCCGCTTGTTCAAAATATCCTTCATCTCGGGCCGCCGCGGATCGCCCAAGATGCTGCGGTTGCCGAGCGCACGCGGTCCGAACTCGCAGCGGCCCTGAAACCAACCGAACACTTTGCCGTCCGCCAGCAGTTTTGCCGCTTCGCGGCAAATGCTTTGGCCGGGCCCGCTGAATGTCTTGCGGCTGACCAGCAGCGGATTGCCGACGCGAGCCTCGGCGTCGGTGTATTCGCGGCCGAGCGTCGCCTGCTTCATCACGAACGTGCGTGGCTTCTTCTGCACAGCCAAATGACCATAATAGGCGCAGCCAATGGCGATCCCGTTGTCGCCTGCAGCAGGCTGGATCCAGACATTGTCGAATCCCGCCTCGCGCACGATGCGTCCATTGGCGACGCAATTGAGTGCGACGCCACCGGCAAGACACAGGTTCCTGGCACCGGTCGTTTCGCGCAGCCAGCTTGCGCGTTCGAGCAACACTTCCTCGCTATCGTGCTGTACCTGCCAAGCCATGTCCTCCCAATGCCTCAGGGATGGGCTGGCTTCCCATTTTTTTATTCCGTCCGGCATCCAGGGCTGGTTGAACTCCGCGTTCCATTCAGGCACGCGCAGGTCGCCGCCCTTGAGCTCGAGCAGTTTTTTAAAACTGTTGGGGCGGCCGTACGGCGCAAGACCCATCACTTCCCCGCATTTGTTCCAGTCGGCGAAGATGTAACTCGACACCCGGCTGTAGAGCGCCCCAAGCCCGTCCATGTTGAAGAACTCGTCGCTGAGAAGTCCGCGACACGGTTGCAGCCATATCTTCTTCAGCGTCTCCAACTCGCTGCCTTTGAATTTGTAATAGCTCTCCGATTCCCGGGCGAGCGGATTGACGCCATCGGTGAGTTGACCCGGCTCCTTGATGTCGGAGGCATAGCTACCGACACCGTCGACGACCATCACCACGCCTTCGTCGAAAGGACAGGCGGCGAAGGCACTATAGGCATGGGCGAGATGATGCGAGACCGTCATCACCTTGCTCGTTTTCGGCAGGTAGAGCGGGCTTTTTGCCGTCTGCTCGCGCTCACGCTCGAGCATGTCGCCCTGATAGATCATGCGTACTTCCAGCTCTTCGACCGGCAGGACGTAGCAATTGCGCACCACCAGATCGACGTCATCGAGCGTGATCGCCTTCGGCATTGAGGCAATAGTCGACGACCTCCTGAAAGAACCCGCCGGCATGCTTTTGACGCGTAATCCGCTCCTTCTCGATCCCGTAGGCGATTGCGCCATCGCGCAGAAGACACGCGCTGACGTCGTGGTCGTACGCGTTAATGCCGAGAATGTACGTATGGTTCTTGGGCATCGGCTTCTGTTGCTCCGGGGCGGCTCCTATAGCACGGCGGCGGCGGTGCCGATAAGCTGCCGGCCTCGGTCAGCCACTGGACGCAGCACGACATGACAGCGGTGAAACGTATCGTTGCCGATCGGTGTTGCGGCGTCATCATCGACCTGCAGGGCTTTTTCCTGGCGCAGATCGACAAGCGGCTCCGCTCTCGCATCAAAACCAATACAAGCCATTTCGTACGCCTGTTGAATTATTTCCGGATTCCGATCGTGGCTACACTTGAGCGACCGGTGGAACACAAGGGAACCTTGCCGAACGAAATCGGCAGGCATTTGGGCGATCGCGCCCGAATATTCGAAAAGAACTTCTTCGACTTGTGCAAGGACAGGAAAATAAGGAGCCACCTCGACGGCTTGAAAAGGCACCAAGTAATCGTGGCCGGCTGCGAGACCGATGTCTGCGTGCTGCAGTCGTGCCTCGGCCTGCTCAGCCTAGGCTATGAGGTCTTCCTGATGGAAGAGCTGGTATTTTCCTCATCGCGCAACGTCGAGGCAGCGATGGCGCGCATGAACAACGAAGGGGTCGTATTTTCGACCTACAAGACCCTGTTCTACGAATTGATCGAAGCGGTGGAGGGCGAACGAACCGTCGAGAAGAAGTTTGCGGGTTTCGGACCCTTCCCGGAGGACTTGCCGGATTCGGCGGTTCAGTAGGCAACCGCGTTGCGCGGCCCACGCAGAATTGCCGAGATGAAATGCGCGCGTTCGTCGCCGAGCGTCAGCCCGCGCGGCTCCAGCACGTGGCGCCCCAGGAAAAATCCGGTGAGGGCAAAACCGTCGGCCAGATCTCGGTCGCCGAATTCCGCAGCAGGATCGCGCAGGAAGGCCGGCAGCCGCAGCATCTTATCGGCCCACGGCTCACCGGCGACGCGCGAGACTGCCCTGCCCGACTTGGGCGAGACGTAGATCAGATCGGCCCGCGACCCGGTCGAGGCGCATTGCTCGAGATCGAGGCCGAAGCCGAGTTCCGACAATAGCTGCAGTTCGAAACGCACCGCCAATGGCGCCGCCAGCACCGGATCTTCGAGCCGGTCGAGCACCTCTTCGAACACCGAATAAAGGCCTGGGTGCGGATCGCGCTCGGGCAATAGCCGCATCATCGCCGCCAGATGGCTGACGCCATAGATCGCGTGCGACGCGCCAAAAAAGTCCGACGCGCGCTGGCGCATCGGTTCGACCGTGTAATTGCCGAGATGCTCGTCGAGCCGCGCCCGCCAGGTCGCGCTCACGGAATTGCCCACCTGCAGCACCGGTTTCATGCGCGACCCGAAGCCACCGCGCACCAGCCCGAGATGGCGGCCATGCTCGCGCGTCATCAGCTCGAGGATGGCGCTCGCCTCCCCGTGCCGCTTGACGCCGATCACGATGCCTTCATCGGTCCATTGCATGAAGACTGCATACTCCGAGAATCGGAGAAAATCACGGCGGCTAACCAGCCTACTCCTTCGGAAATTCCAGTCCCATCGCGCGGTACCGCTCGGGATCGTCGCCCCAGCCCTCGCGCACCTTCACGAACAGGAACAAGTCGACTTTGGCCTCGACAATATCGGCGATTTCCCGCCGCGACAATTCACCGATCGACTTGAGGGTTTGCCCGCCTTTGCCGATCACGATCTTGCGTTGGCTCTCGCGCTCCACATAGATCGTCTGCTCGACGCGGATTTTGCCGCCGCGCAATTCCTTCCACTGCTCGGTCTCGACCGTGGAATGATACGGTAATTCCTGGTGCAGCCGCTCGAACAGCTTCTCGCGCGTGATCTCGGCCGCCAATTGCCGCATCGGCGCATCGGACATCTGGTCGGGCGGATAAAGCCACGGGCTCGACGGCATGCGTTCGGCGAGCCAATTCTTAAGATCGGCCACGCCGTCGCCGGTCAAGGCCGAGATCATGAAGGTCGAATCGAACTTGGCCTTTTCATTGGCGATCTTGGTGAGCAACAGCAATGTGTCGCGCGGCACCAGATCGATCTTGTTGAGGATCAGGATTTTCGCCGGCTTCACCTCGGCGAGCCGCGCCAGCAGCGCTTCCGCCTCTTCGTCAATCCCCTTGCGCGCATCGATCAGCACGGCGACCAGATCGGCCTCGTGCGCGCCGCTCCAGGCCGTCGTCACCATGGCGCGGTCGAGCCGCCGCTTCGGCGCGAAGATCCCCGGCGTATCGACGAAGATAAGCTGCGACGTTCCTGCAATTGTAATACCGCGGATCAGCGCGCGGGTGGTCTGCACCTTGTGCGAGACGATGGTGACCTTGGAGCCAACCAGCGCATTGAGCAGCGTCGATTTGCCGGCATTGGGTGCACCGATCAGTGCGACAAAGCCGCAGCGCGTATCGCCTTCGGGCTTAACGTCAATCATCGAGCTTGTCCGCCGCGATTCCGACTCGCGTGAGCATGGCGGCGGCGGCCGACTGTTCGGCTGCCCGCTTCGACGAGCCCATGCCTTCGGCCGGCGGCCGGTCGGGCAGCACCACGGCGACGCGGAATTCCGGATCGTGATGCGGCCCTGTGCGCGCCAATTCACGATAGGCCGGCGTCGGCAAGCCGCGCGCCTGCGCCCACTCCTGAAGCATGGTCTTGGGATCGCGCAGCGGCCGCAGCGGCTTGAGCATGCGTTCCTTCCAGAACCGCGCAATCACTTCGTCGGCTGCCTTGTAGCCGCCGTCGGTAAACACAGCCCCTACCAGCGCCTCGCAGGCGTCCGCCAGAATGGTGGTGCGCAATCGCCCGCCGGCATGCGATTCCGAATTGCCGAGTTTGAGCGCGGGGCCAAGATCCATCGCGCGCGCCACCTCGGCGCAGGTTTCCTTGCGCACCAGGTCGGCGAGGCGGCGCGACAGCTCGCCCTCGTTCGCCTTCGGGAAGGCGCGATAAAGCATGTCGGAAATGACCAAGCCGAGGACGTGATCGCCGAGGAATTCCAGGCGCTGGTAGCTGTTGGCGCGGGTGGCCCCGCCTGCAAGCGCGGAAATATGCGTGAGCGCACGCTCCAGCAGCGCCTTGTCGGCGAACTTGTATCCGATCCGCTCCTCGAGCGCCGCTCGATCCTTGGCCTTACGGCTCATCTGACAATCGTGAACAGCCTGCTCCAGCGCACCGACACCGGCCAACGCCAGAATTCCCAGGCGCGCTCGCCCTCATAAACGGAGAAGAAAATGATCTGCGCCTTGCCGACGATATTCTCGAGCGGCACCATGCCGACTTGGCTGAAGCGGCTGTCGGTCGAGTTGTCGCGGTTGTCGCCCATCATGAAGTAATGGGCGGGCGGCACCGTGTAGACTTGGGTGTTGTCGGCAAAGCCGTTGTCCACCAGGTCGAGTGTGTAAAAGCTCACGCCATTGTCGAGCGTTTCCTTCCAACGTTTCACCGGGGAGGCAGTCGTGCCCTCCTCGGTCTCGATGAACGGCGGCGCCAGCTCGCGCTTGACCCCGACGCCGTTGATAAAGACTTGGCCGTCACGCACCTGGATTTTATCGCCGGGCAGGCCAATCACGCGCTTGATGTAATCGGTCGACGTATCCCTGGGCAGACGAAACACCACCACGTCGCCGCGCTTCGGCAGCCAATCTCCCGGAATGCGTCCGGAGAACAGCGGCGGCGACAACGGCAGCGAAAAGTGGCTGTAACCATAGGTATATTTCGATACGAACAGATAATCGCCGACGAGCAGCGTCGCCTTCATCGAACCGGAGGGGATATTGAAGGGCTGAAACAGGAACGTGCGGATCACCAACGCGATGATCAACGCATGGATAACTACGCGGATTGTTTCACCAATGCCGCCTTCTTTTCGTTTTGTTCCTGATGTCACGCTCATCGGCCTCTTGTCCCGCCACTAACGGCGCAGCGCCCCGGCGACCTTGTAGCGGCTGCCACCCCAGGGCGCAATCAAGAACGCGCGCGCCGCTGTATAAGCATTTGGTTGGACAGTGTTTCTTGGCCTCACGCCGCTGTCTTCGGTACTGCCGAAATGATCACGATGGCCTGGGCGGCCGGACCTTCGTCGGTGAGCGAAACGTCGATCTGGGCTTCGCAGCCGGCCGGCGTGATCGCCTGCAGCCGCGTCAGCGCGCCGCCACTCAACTTCATGGTGGGGCGTCCTGAAGGCAAATTGACCACGCCCATATCGCGCCAAAACACGCCGTTGCGGAATCCGGTCCCGAGCGCCTTGGAGCAGGCTTCCTTGGCGGCGAACCGCTTGGCGTAGGTCTCCGCCATGTTGGCCCGGCTTTCCGCCTTGGCACGTTCGGCCGGTGTGAAAATGCGTCCGAGAAAGCGCTCGCCGTAACGCTCGATGCTGCGCGCGATGCGCCGCACGTCGACCATGTCTGAGCCGAGCCCAATAATCATAAGGAGCGCGCTATTGTTCGTTTGCGCATGATCTTGTCCGAAAACCGGTATTCACTTTTCGGGATCATGCGCGTGCCCGCCCACGATCCATCGCCGCGCGCATAAACTTCACGGTCTCGGCCAGTCCCTCGAACACCAATTCACCGACTAGGAAATGCCCGATATTGAGCTCGGCAATCTGCGGCAAAGTCGCGATGACCTCGGCGCTCGCGTAGTCGAGCCCATGGCCGGCATGCACTTCGAGCCCGAGGCTTTTGGCCAGCAGCGCGCCGGCGCGAATGAGCTCCCATTCGGCGGCGGCTTCGGCAACACGATTCTCGATCAACGCATCGCACCACGAGCCGGTGTGCAATTCGACCGCCGGCGCCCCGAGTTCGACCGCCGCCTCAATCTGTGCCGCCGCCGCCGCGATAAACAGCGAGACGCGGATGCCGGCATGCTTGAGATCATGCACCACGGGGGCGAGCTGCGCGCGCTGCTTGATGGCGTCGAGCCCGCCTTCGGTGGTCCGTTCGGTGCGCTTTTCCGGCACCAGGCACACCGCATGCGGTTGAGTCTTGAGTGCGATCGCGGTCATTTCGCCTGTCGCGGCCATTTCGAAATTGAGCGGCTTGTCGATTTCTGCTTTCAGGCGGGCGATGTCGTCGTCCCGAATGTGGCGGCGGTCCTCGCGCAGATGCGCAGTGATGCTGTCGGCGCCTGCCGCAATGGCGAGCTTGGCCGCGCGCACCGGATCGGGATGCCGGCCGCCACGCGCATTGCGGATAGTGGCAACGTGGTCGACATTGACGCCGAGACGGAGAGGCTCGCGCTTCATCTAACCATTCACCCGTTCCGCCTTCGCAACCACGGCTTTGGCGCGCAATTGCGCGATGATGGCGGTGAGATGTTTCAGGTCGTAGACCTCGAGATCGATCAGCACGTCGGTGAAGTCCGGCGCCCGCCGCGTCATGCGGATATTGTCGATATTGCCGTCGTTCTCGGCAATCACCTGTGCAATTTGAGCGAGCGAGCCTGGCTCGTTGACCGATTGCACGGCGACGCGCGCCGGGAAACGGCGCGGCGTGCTCTCTTCCTCGTCCCAGCGCACGTCAAGCCAGTGCTCCGGCTTGTCCTCGAATTCGCTCAAGGCCGGGGACTGGATCGGGTAGATAGTGATCCCCTCGCCTGGCGTCAGAATGCCGACGATGCGGTCGCCAGGCACCGCGCCGCCGTCGGGTGCGAAACGGACGGGCAAATCTCCGTTGATGCCGCGGATCGGAATCGCCGGGCCGACCGCACCCATGCCGGGCACCTTGAACTTGACCGAGGTGAGTTTCTTCAATCCGAACCAGCCGCTTTCGGATTTCCGTTTCACCGCCATGGCGGCGGCGCGCTCTTCCTTGTAGTCGGGATACATCGCGCGGGCGACGTCCGAGGCCTTCAATTCGCCGCGTCCGACCGCCGCCATCACCTCTTCAATGGACGCGCGCGCCAACCGCGGCAGCGCGCCGGTGAGCTTTTCGTCTGAATAGACGATCTTGGCGCGTTGAAACAGGCGCTCGACGATACGGCGGCCGAGGCCGGTATATTGCGCGCGGACCGCGACCCGGGTGGCGCGCCGGATCGAGGCGCGCGCCTTGCCGGTGCGCACGATCGATTCCCAGGCGGCGGGCGGCGCTGTCTGTGTTTTGGAGACGAGAATCTCGACTTCGTCGCCATTGACCAACTCGGACGCGAGCGGCGCAATCTTGCCATTGATCTTGCAGCCGATCGCGGTATTGCCGACGTCGGTATGCACCGCATAGGCAAAATCGATCGGAGTCGCCTTGCTCGGCAGCGCGATCAATTTGCCCTTGGGCGTAAAGCAAAATACCTGATCGTGGAACAATTCGAGCTTGGTGTGCTCGAGGAACTCTTCCGGATTGGAGCCTTCCGCCAGCAACTCGATAGTCCGCCGCAGCCAGGCATAGGCGCTCGAACTCACGAGACAACAGTTCGGTCGGCGAGCCGACATTGTCTTTATAAAGGGCGTGCGCGGCAATGCCATACTCGGCGATTTCATCCATCTCGGTGGTGCGGATTTGCAGCTCGACGCGCTGCTGGCCCGGACCGATCACCGTCGTGTGGATGGAGCGGTAGTCGTTGCCTTTCGGTGTCGAGACGTAATCCTTGAAACGTCCGGGTACCATCGGCCAGGTCGTGTGTACGATGCCGAGCGCCTGGTAGCAGTCGGCGACCGTCTTCACGACGACGCGGAAACCGAAAATGTCGGAAAGCTGCTCGAAGCCGATCGACTTGCGCTCCATTTTGCGCCAGATCGAATATGTGCGCTTGCGCCGGCCCGTAACCCGCGCGGTGATGCCGCGATCGGCCAATTTCCGGGTGAGCTGTTCCTCGATTTCAGCAGTCAGATGCTTGTTGCGTTCGGCCAGCCCCTCGAGCCGAGCGCTCACGACCTGGTAGGCCTCCGGATAGAGCTCGCGGAACGCCAGATCGTCCAGCTCCTCGCGCATCTCATGCATGCCCATGCGGCCCGCGAGCGGCGCATAGATTTCCAGCGTCTCCTCGGCGGCGCGGCGGCGCGCCTCGACCGGCATGTAGTCGAGCGTGCGCATGTTGTGCAGACGGTCGGCGAGCTTCACCAGCAGCACGCGCACGTCGTCAGCAATCGCCAGCAGCAGCTTGCGCAGGTTTTCCGCCTGCTTGGCTTCCTTTGTGACCAAGTCAAGTTTCTTGAGCTTGGTTAACCCGTCGACCAGCGTGCCGATGTCGGGACCGAACAGACTGTCGATCTCGGCGCGCGTCGTTGTGGTATCCTCAATGGTGTCATGCAAAAGCGCCGCGGCGATGGTGGCGTCGTCAAGCTTGAGGTCGGTGAGGATCGCCGCCACCTCGATTGGGTGCGAAAAGTACGGGTCGCCCGATGCACGCCGCTGCTCACCGTGCGCTTTCATGGCGTAGACATAGGCTCGGTTGAGCAGCGCTTCGTTCGTTTTGGGGTTGTATCGGCGGACCCGCTCGATCAGATCGTATTGCCGCATCATCGGCGGTTTGCGGGATTGCGCCGGCTTTTCAATGACCTGGGAAACCGCGACGGGCCGCTCCAGCGGCGCCCGGGTGGGCGACTGCTTCTGCATCCGCGGTAAATCTGAGCGCGCGCGCGCCATCTTCGTGCCTCGCGGCCGCCGAATCTGCATGAAAAATACTGCCGGCGAACGTTTCTAGCATAGATATCACGATAATTCGCTGAAGCCGCAAGGGCTTGCTGCTCTGGCTAACGGAAAACAAACGGCCCGGCGCAGTGGCCGGGCCATCATGCAAAATCTATGCGGAATTGCCGCTAAAGCAATTATTCGGCGTCTTCTTCCGGAACCTCTTCCGGCGGCGCCAGGCCTTCGAGACCCTTGAGCAGCTCTTCCTCGGTCATGCGCTCGCTGGTCACCTCGGTATCGTCGGAATCGACGCTGGCGCCGGCACCCGCACCAATCAGCGGCACGTCGGGCTCCGGCTCGTCGACCTCGACGTATTTCTGCAGGCTATGGATCAGGTCTTCCTTAAGATCGCCGGGCGATACGGTCGTTTCCGCGATCTCGCGCAGCGCGACGACCGGATTTTTGTCGTTGTCGCGGTCAACGGTAATTTGCGACCCGGACGATATCATGCGCGCCCGATGGCTCGCCAAAAGGACGAGATCGAAACGGTTCTCAACTTTATCGATGCAATCTTCTACAGTGACACGGGCCATCGGCTCGTCACTCCTTTGGATGGAACTTTGTCCTGAATTCGCCCGTTACGTAGACCGTGCGGGCTGAAAGTTCAAGCATTTTTGTCTTGGTTTAGCCGCAACCCTCTGTTACCCAGACATAGGCAAGCAAGCCGATCCGACTGGATTTTATCGGCATGGGCGTGATTGCACTGGTACCCACTGAATTGATCGAAGGTGCCTTTCTGTTAACGCCGATTCGATGCATCGCTCCGCGCTTTCCGCGCATTGGAGGCGTGCTCAATCGGGCCATTGGTTTTGTATTGCAAGGAACGCGAGAAACACCCCATGACCGTCCCCGGCGAAAAAATCGCACTGTTCATTGATGGAGCCAATCTTTACGCCACCGCCAAATCGCTCGGCTTCGACATCGACTACAAGAAGCTGCTGCGGGAGTTCCAATCGCGCGGTTATTTGCTGCGAGCCTTCTATTACACCGCGGTGATCGAGGATCAGGAGTATTCGTCGATCCGCCCCCTGATCGATTGGCTCGACTACAACGGCTATTCGGTCGTCACGAAGGCGACCAAGGAATTCGTCGACCAGACCGGCCGCCGCAAGGTGAAGGGCAACATGGACATCGAACTCGCGGTTGATGCCATGGAGATCGCCGGCACGATCGACCACATGGTGCTGTTCTCCGGCGACGGCGATTTTCGCTCACTGGTGGAAGCCGTGCAGCGCAAGGGCGTGCGCGTAACCGTGATCTCGACCGTCGCCACCCAGCCGCCGATGGTGGCCGACGAACTGCGCCGCCAGGCCGACGTTTTCACCGACATCGTAACGCTGCAGGGTAAAATCGGCCGCGATCCGTCCGAGCGCACCACACGACCGCCGCGTGAGGATCATGGCGCTTCGCCGCAGCACACGCCACAATTCCTGCAGCGTCCGCCGGTGCCGCAACGGGCCGACGCGACGGTCGGCACTGATGACGATGACGACGAGTCGTTCGAATAGGGACTAATATGTCGGAGGCCGAAGGCCAGCCCGGGCGAAATTGTCCGCGCTGCCCGCGGCTGGCCGTGTTTCGTGCGGCGTGGCGTGCGAAAGAACCGGAATGGTTCAACGCGCCGGTCCCTTCCTTCGGCTCGCACGATGCACGCCTGTTGATCGTAGGGCTGGCGCCCGGCCTGCAAGGTGCCAACCGTACCGGCCGGCCTTTCACCGGTGACTATGCCGGCGTGCTGCTCTACGACACGCTCGCCCGCTACGGATTTGCGCGTGGCCAATATGGCGCGCATCCCGATGATGGATTGGAACTTATCGACTGCCGTATCACCAATGCGGTGCGCTGCGTGCCGCCCGAAAACAAGCCGACAACCGCGGAGACCGCGACGTGCCGCGATTTTCTCGAAAAGACCATCGCGGAGATGGCGGAGCTTAAGGCCATCGTCGCACTCGGTCGGATCGCGCATGACAGCGTGATCACAGCGCTCGGGTCAAAGAAATCCGCCGCGCCCTTCAAGCATGGCGGCAAGCACGCGCTCGGGAATATGACGTTGTTCAGCAGCTATCATTGCTCGCGCTACAACACGAATACCCGCGTGCTGACGCCCGAAATGTTCCGCGAGGTTTTTCGCACTGTCCGCGAGCTGCTAGGGCACCGAGGCATTTAATTCAAATTGCTACGACGGCCAAACCAGCCCCGCTAACCGCCGCCATCTCACGTGCCTGGTGCTTGAATCCACCGCAAACGGCAGAGATCGCTTACAATTCGAACTTTTTTCTATCAACTCTTGTTTTATTTAAACCGGTCTCGTTTGGTTCAAGGGTTCAAAACACGCAACCCCTAAGAATTGGTCGCACGATCCAGATACCACGACCTATTCAAAGGGAGTTTACGATGGATCAAGCTACGCAGCAAACGCCGGCGGCGGAGATCCTTTCGTTTCCGCAAGTTTCACGAATAGACGAGGCGTTGCTCGAGACCGTTCTGAACAACCTGGCGCAGGGCGTCCTGTTGTTCGATTCGGAAACGCGATTAATTTTTTGCAATCGACGCTACATCGAAATGTATGGATTATCGTCGGAAATTGCGCGCCCCGGGCGCTATCTGCGCGATCTCCTCCTCCAGCGAATTCAGGCCGGCACCTTCACCGATGATCCCGACGAATACATCGTCAGGCTTAAGGAAGGCATCGCGGCCCAGGCGTCGTTCAATCACACGGTTCATTTGCCCGATGGGCGGGCATATTCGGTCGTGAGCAAGCCTATCGCGGGCGGTGGATGGCTGGCGACCCACGAGGACGTCACCGAGCGGCTGCGCTCCGATGGGCGCATTGCCCACATGGCGCGGCACGACGCGCTGACCGATCTGCCCAACCGCGTCTTATTGCGCGAACGATTGGAACATGAACTCAAACGCGTCAAACGCGGTGAGTGTCTGGCGGTCCTGTGCCTCGATCTCGATCAGTTCAAGGGCATCAACGATACGCTCGGGCATCCGATCGGCGACGAATTGCTGAAATTGGTTGCCGACCGTCTGCGCGGTTGCACCCGAGAGCCGGATACGGTCGCCCGCCTGGGCGGCGACGAATTCGCCATCATCATGACCCAGATGCAGGAACCGACCGACGCGGCTTCTCTTTCCAAGCGCATCCGCGAGTCGATCATCAAGCCCTACCAAATCGAAGGGCACCAGATTGTCACCGATATCAGCATCGGCATCTCGGTCGCGCCCTTTGATGCGGAGGAGGCCGATCCGCTTTTGCGCAACGCCGACATGGCACTTTACGGCGCCAAGGCCGACGGACGTGGAACCTTTCGGTTTTTCGAGCCGGATATGAACGTGCGCATGAAAACGCGGCGCGAACTGGAAATGGATTTGCGCAAGGCGTTGGTCGGCAAAGAATTCGAATTACACTATCAGCCGCTCGTCAACCTTCAATCGAACGATGTCAATGCGTTCGAAGCACTGTTGCGCTGGAATTACCCCAAGCGCGGGCTTGTGTCTCCGGCGGATTTCATCCCGGTCGCCGAAGAGACCGGATTGATCATCCCGCTCGGCGAATGGGTGCTCAAGGCCGCATGCTACGAGGCCGTCGATTGGCCGGATCACATCAAGGTTGCCGTCAATCTGTCGCCCGCCCAGTTGAACAACCGCAATCTGCTCAATGTGGTGATCGGCGCCTTGGCAGAGTCCGGCATGCCGGCGCGCAGGCTGCAATTGGAAATCACCGAAACGGTTCTGTTGCAGAATACGTTTGCCACGCTGGCAACGCTGCATGAACTGCGCAAGTTGGGCGTGCAGATCGCGTTGGACGATTTTGGTACCGGCTACTCGTCGCTGAGCTACCTGCGCAGCTTCCCGTTCGACAAAATCAAGATCGATCAGTCGTTCATTCAGGATCTTTCCAACGGCGCAGAACCGCTCGCCATCGTCCAGGCGGTCGCGAACCTGGCCAAATGCCTTAACATGACGTCGACCGCGGAGGGCGTGGAAACGCAACAGCAGATGGATCTGCTGCAATCAATGGGCTGCACCGAAATGCAAGGCTATCTGTTCAGCCGCGCCAGGCCCGCCAGCGAGATTCGGCAGTTCTTCGAGCAGAAGCCGCAAAGTGCGGCAGGCGCGGCTTAGCTGGACGACTGCAGCCAGGCGACGACGTCGGCTGCGTTCTTGTCCGGCGGGAATACGGGATAGAACACCTTGCTGATGACGCCGTCATCGATCACCAGCGCCATGCGCTTGAGCAGCGTCATGCCGGAGGTGACGAAGGTCGGCAGCTTCAATGCCCGGGTCAGCGTCAGTTTCTCGTCCGATAGGATCGGGAACGGCAGATGCAGGCGGCTCGCCGCCTCCTGCTGATAGGCGATGTCCTGCGTCGACAGTCCGTAGAGTTGCGCCACTCCCAGTCGTTTAAGATCGGCAAAATGATCGCGGAAACCGCAAGACTGCGGTGTGCAGCCGCGCGCGCCTGGGATCTCATTCCAGCCCGGCGGCAGATCGACACCCGGCACCCCGGTGCGCGGATAGACATAGACCACGGTGCGGCCCTTGAGCTTCGCCAAATTGACCGCCGCGCCCGCGGTCGCCGGCAGCGCCAGGTCGGGCAGCGTCATGCCGGTGAGATGCCGCGCGGCGCCGTCGTCCTGCGGCGCCGGGATATCCGGCGGCAGCACATTCGGATTATGCGCACCCGGCGCTTCGGTCACTTCCCGTCTCCGTAACTCATGAACTCCATCAGCGAGCCGTCGGGATCGCGGAAATAGACGGATGTGCCCGGCCCCTTGGCGCCAAAGCGCTGCAGCGGGCCGCGATGGATAGCCACACCGTGCGCCTTGAGATGAGCGATTGCGTCTTCGATTGGCCCTGCCCATTCGAAGCACAGATCGGAATTGCCCGGCTGCACCGGCTTGAGCGCCACTTCCGCCGGATCGACGCCCGGACCGTGCACGTTGAGCTGTTTGTCGCCGAAGCGATACGCAAAACCGACCGGCCGCGTGACCAATTCGGCGCCCATCACTCCGACGTAGAACTTGTTGGAGCGCTCCCAGTCGGAAACGTGGATAACGCAATGATCGAGTTTGGTCGGAACTGTCATGGCACTAAACCCCAAGATTCTGTCCGACGCGCGTCGCCACTTCCCCTCGCTCTTCGCTCAGCTTGGCAAGTCGCGCTTTCACTGCTTCGAGTATCATGGGCGCGGCCGTTTGCGGCGAACCAGAATCGAAGGGCGGATCGGGGTCGTATTCAATTTGCAATTGTATCTCGCGCGCCGTCTGTTCGCCTTCGAGGATGGCAGCAAGCTTGAGCGCGAAGTCGATGCCAGAAGTGACGCCCGCTCCGGTGACGATATTGCCGTCCACCACGACCTTTTCGCGCACCGGAATGGCGCCGAGCAATGCCAGATGATCGACCGCCGCCCAATGCGAGGTGGCGCGCTTGCCCTTGAGCAGTCCTGCCGCCCCTAGAACCAACGAACCGGTGCAAACGGACGTCACGTATTGCACGGACGTTGCCTGCTTGCGCAAGAAATCGAGCGCTGCCGCGTCTTCCATGAGGTCCTGCTGGCCAGGCCCACCCGGCACCATCACCACGTCGAGCGGCGGACAGCCGGCATAGGTCACGGTCGGCACGATCTGCATGCCGCGGTCGGTGGTCACCGGCCCCATGGAGCGCGCAACCAATTCGACCTTGGTGTCGGGCAGCCGCGCCAGCACCTCGTAAGGCCCGGTTAGGTCGAGCTGAGTCATGCGCGGGAACAGCAACATGCCGATGCGGCGCGCCATGGCGATCAACCTTTCTGCCGCATCAGCCGGCCGCGTTCGCGCTCCCAGGAGCGTTTCTTCAGCGTCTCGCGTTTGTCATGCAGCTTCTTGCCGCGCGCCAGCGCGATTTCGATTTTCGCCCGACCCTTCTCGTTGAAGTAAACCTTGAGCGGCACGATGGTCATGCCCTCGCGCTCGACCGCACCGGCGAGCTTGTTGATCTGGCGCGCATGCAGCAGCAATTTGCGCGGCCGCTTCGGCAGATGATTGAAGCGCGCCGCCTGCAGATATTCCGGAATATTGGAATTGATCAGCCAGATCTCACCGCCGCGCGCATCGGCATAGGATTCCGCAATCGTGGCCTTGCCGGCGCGCAGCGATTTCACTTCGCTGCCGGTGAGCGCGATGCCGGCCTCGTAGGTCTCGCCGATCTCGTAATTGAAGCGCGCCTTGCGGTTGTCGGCGACGACCTTGAAGCGGCGCTCGGGTTTGGCTGCCATGGCCTCAGTGCTGCTTGAGCAGATCGCGGATTTCGGCGAGCAACTCTTCCTGCTTCGACGGCGGAGCCGGTTTCGCTTCTTCCTTGCGGATCAGATGACTCATCGCGCGGACCACCAAAAACAGCACAAAGGCAATAATGATAAAGTTAAGCGTGATGGTGAGGAAATGCCCATAAGCTATTACCGCACCTTGCTTTTGCGCCTCCGCTAATGTGGCCGCCGTGACCTTGGATGAGAGCGGGAGGAAATAATTGGAGAAGTCGAGACCGCCAGTCACGGCGCCGATCACCGGCATAATGAGGTCGCCAACCAGAGCACTCACTATGGCGCCGAAGGCAGCGCCGATGATCACGCCGACGGCGAGATCGACCACATTGCCGCGCAGTGCAAATTTCTTGAAATCCTCGAGCATAGTGTCCCCGACACGTCGATTTGAAATTCGGAAAGCCTCCGCTGCACAGCGACTAGTTGATCAACCCGGCGTGCACCATGGCTTCGCGCACGGCGATTTGCGCCTTCTCGCTCGCCGGCACCATCGGCAATCGCACCGTGTTGGCGCACTTGCCGATCAACGACATAGCGTACTTGATCGGCGCCGGGCTGGTCTCGACGAACAGGTTGATGTGCAAGAGCGACAGCTTGTCCTG
Source organism: uncultured Alphaproteobacteria bacterium (assembly GCA_963753455.1). Taxonomy (GTDB): domain Bacteria; phylum Pseudomonadota; class Alphaproteobacteria; order Rhizobiales; family Xanthobacteraceae; genus Pseudolabrys. The sequence goes on from CAVWDA010000013.1 coordinate 54,704, forward strand.
CAGCTTGAGCGCAGTCTTGAAGTCGCCCTTCAGGCACGCGCTCTGGAATTCGGCGCACAGCCGCGGCGCTACGTTCGAGGTGACCGAGATGCAGCCGTGGCCGCCATGCGCCATGAAGCCCAGCGCGGTGATATCCTCGCCAGACATCTGGTTGAAATCCTCACCCATCGCCGCGCGCTGCTGCGATACGCGCGACATGTTGGCGGTCGCATCCTTGACGCCGGCGATATTCTTGCACTCGAACAAGCGCTTCATGGTATCGACCGACATGTCGACGATCGAACGGCCAGGGATGTTGTAAATGATGATTGGGATGCCGATGGCATCGTTGATCGCCTTGTAATGCTGGTAGAGCCCCTCCTGGGTCGGCTTGTTGTAATAAGGCGTCACGATCAGCACGGCGTCGGCGCCCGCCTTCTCCGCATGCTGCGAAAGCTCGATCGCCTCGGCGGTCGAATTGGAGCCGGCCCCGGCCACCACCGGGACCCGTCCGTCGGCCTGGTCGACGCACCATTCGACTACCTGCTTGTGCTCGTCATGCGACAATGTCGGGCTCTCGCCGGTGGTGCCGACCGGCACCAGCCCGTTGGTGCCCTCGGCGATCTGCCAATCCACAAGATCGCGGAATGCCTTTTCGTCGAGCGCACCGTTCTTGAACGGCGTGACCAGCGCGGTGAACGATCCTCGAAAGCTCGTCTTGGCGGTCATGACACGACTTCTCCACAGGGGGTGCCGGGGCGGAAGACCCATAGATACCGGGTCGCCGCTGGCGATAAAAGCCCTCCCATCAAATAGCTCTATGAATTGGCTTGATAAATAGCGCCCCGCCCTGCTTTTGCCCGGCTTGGGCGGTAGCCCTCTTGGGCGATCGGGATTTCGGCTATCCTTCTACGGCTATATTGGCCTAATTGGGGGATGCCGGGCGGCGCCTTGAGTCGGCGCTCTGGACCTGAACGACGGCCGGGCAAGGGTATTAATGGACGCGTTGAAACGGAACCGCCGGGGCACAGTCCTGGCGCTTGCGGCGATCGGCGCTCTCAGCGCCCAATTTGTCGCGGCTGCGCCCAAAAAAGTTCCCGCTGAGCCAAAGTCTGCAGTCCACGTGGTAAAACATCGCACCGTGCAGGTGGTCCGGCTGGTTCCATTACCTCGCAAGCGCCCCCTGCCGCCCGCCAGCGCGGTGGCTCCGGGTAAGATCGCCCTGAGTAAATTGCCGGTCGCCAGCCCTACCGCTTTCCATCCCATCGCGCGCCCGCTGTCCAGCCAGTTCGCTGTCGCCCCGTCCGCCGCAACCTCGCCGGACGACATTGCCGCGGTGAAACGGGTGATCGAAGCCACCCGCAAAGGTCGGCTGGACGACGCCGACACCATTGAGAATGACATCAGTAATCCCGTCGCGCGCAAGCTCGCCGAATGGATCATCTTGCGCAGCGACAACACGAATCCGAGTTTTGCGCGCTATGCCGCCTTTGTGAACGCCAATCCAGGCTGGCCGCATGCGGCCTTGTTCCGCCGCCGAGCCGAGAACGCATTGTGGAACGACAATCTGAGCGACGCCGAAGTGCTCGCCTTTTTCGCCAACCATAAGCCGCGCACCGCCAAGGGCCGCTACATGTTGGCCCGCGCATTGCTCGCCAAGGGTGACCGCGAAGGCGCCGCCGCGCTGGTGCGCTACGCCTGGCGTCATGAGGATTGCACGGCCGACACTGAGAGCAAGGTGATCGAGATGTTCGGCACCATGCTAACCCGCGCCGACCACAAGGCGCGCATGGAGCAGCGATTCTATGCCGGCGACGTGGAAGCCGGCATGCGCGCGGCGAGCCGGCTCGGCGGCGATGATCTGGCGATCGGACGCGCCCGGGCAGCGGTCATCAAGCGACTGAACAGTGCCAAAGCGCTGCTCGACGCGGTGCCGCCGAGCGCACGGCGCGATCCCGGCTACATTTTCGCGCGCGTGCAATGGCTGCGCCTGAACAATAAGCCGGAAGAAGCCGGCAAGCTGATCCTCACTGTGCCGCAGGACCCGGCGACGCTGGTCGATCTCGATCAATGGTGGCAAGAGCGGCGCATCCTGGTGCGCAAACTGCTCGACAATAACGACCCGCAGACCGCCTTCCGGGTTGCGCGCGACGCCGCGCCGCCGCCTCCCGGCTTTTTCCGCATCGACCACTATTTCACTACCGGCTGGATCGCGCTGCGATTCCTGCACGACCCGAAGACCGCCGCTACCTATTTTGCGCATATCAACAAGGGCACCGACAGTCCGCATGCGCTCGCGCGCGGCGGCTACTGGCAAGGCCGCGCCGCCGAGGCCATGGGTCAGCGCGCGCAGGCCAAGGCCTTTTACGAGATGGCCGCGCAATACAGCGCGACCTATTACGGCCAATTAGCGCGCGGGCGGCTGGGCCTGACCGAGCTCGGCCTGCACGGTCCGCCGTCCTTCACCCCGGCCGAGCGCCGCCAGATGGAAAATTTCGAGGTCGTCCGCGCGGCAGAAATCCTCTACGCGCTTAACGAACGCGACCTGCTGGCGTCGATCTATGCCGAACTCGGTGACAGCAGCACCGACGTCGCTGGCCTGACCGCGCTGGCGGAAGTCGCCGGCAAGAATGGCGACGGGCGCGCCATGCTGCTGCTCGGCCAGGGCGCCTATAGCCGCGGTCTACCGCTCGACTATTACGCCTATCCGACCATCGGGCTGCCTCCCTACAAGTCGATTGCGCCGCCGATCGATCCGGCAGTCGCCTACTCGATTGCGCGCCAGGAAAGCCACTTCAATCAGAAAGTTGTTTCGAGCGCCCATGCCATGGGGCTGATGCAGGTGACGCCGGAGGCGGCGATCGATACCGCCAAGCGGTTCAAGGCGGTCTATAATCGCGCCTGGCTGCTGACCGATCCAGTCTACAACATGCAGATGGGCGCCGCCGAACTGTCCAACCTGCTCATCGGATATAATGGATCCTATATCCTCACTTTTGCCGGCTACAACGCCGGGCGCGGGCGCGTGCGGCAGTGGATCGCCGCCTATGGCGATCCGCGCGACCCTCAAGTCGATCCGGTCGATTGGGTCGAGCGCATCCCGCTCTCAGAGACCCGCAACTATGTCGAGCGGATCATGGAGAACCTGCAGGTCTATCGCGCCCGTTTCGGCGGCGGCAGCCGGCTGATGATCGAGGCCGACCTTCGGCGTGGCGCTACGAATTGAAATCGCCCGCTTGATCGGCGACCCTGCGGTGCGATGATCAGCATGACAATGCCCGATAGCGCCACGTCCGTCTTCATCTCCGCCCCCGACGGCCTGCGGCTGCACGCGCGCAGCTACGGGCGGCGCAGCGCCCCTGCGCTGCCTGTGGTCTGCCTGCCGGGCCTGGCCCGCACGGCGGCGGACTTCGAAACGCTGGCCGAGACGCTCGCGAACGATGCCAGCCGGCCACGCCGGGTGATCGCGCTCGACTACCGCGGCCGCGGGCAATCCGAATACGACCCCAATCCGGCCAATTACAATTTCCAGGTCGAGCTCGCCGACGTGCTCGCGGTGATCGCCGCCCTCGACGCCACGCCGGCGATTTTCGTCGGTACGTCGCGTGGCGGCATCCTGGCCATGTTACTGGCCGCGGTCCGGCCGACCGCGATCGCCGGCGTCGTGCTCAACGACATCGGTCCGGTGATCGAGCCGAAAGGGCTGATCCGCATCAAGGGCTATGTCGGCAAGCTGCCGCAACCGAGATCCTTCGAGGAAGGCGCCGAAATCCTGCGCCGCTTGTTCGACGCGCAATTTCCCAAGCTCGGGCCGGATGATTGGCTCGCGAGTGCCCGCCGCACGTTCCGCCAGGAGAATGGCGCCCTGGTGCCGACCTATGACGTCAAGCTGGCGAAGACTCTGGAAGGCGTCGACTTCGATAAGCCGTTTCCGCCGCTCTGGGCGCAATTCGATGCGCTCCACCACAAGCCGGTGATGGTGATCCGCGGCGCCAATTCCGACATCCTGTCGCCCGCCACTGTTGACGCGATGCGGGCGCGCCGCCTGGCGCTGGAGGCGATCGAGGTGCCCGACCAAGGCCACGCGCCGTTATTGGCAGAAGCCGACGTGATCGCGCGCATCGCGGATTTCGCTGCACGCTGCGTGGCCTGACTTTATCTCACTATCTCATCCAAAAGAGAGTTGTCGCCGTGTCGTACTTCATGCGCTGGGCTGGCCGATGTCACATGTGAGGATGTGGGGGGAGAGGTAGGGAGGATCAGATTGAAAAAAGTTAAGAACAACCCCATGCATAGAATGGTCCAGCCGTCATAGCTCATCGCCTTTCGCTGCGCCACAGCACATATTTGCGGGGCATTAGTGATTCCATGCGGCTACGGCCAGGAGTTGGGAATTGGGTAAATTAGAAAATTCAAAATCGGATACAGCGCCGTACAAACCGACCGATCGCGAGGACGCCGCACTTACTCGCTTTGCCGCCCGCGCAAATGCGGAACCCCCCAGCGCCAAGGATCAGGACACTCGCCAAAGTGGCTCGCCGAAAACTGATCATGCTGGATGCCGCCGCCTTTCTTGAGGCTTTGAACTCGCCTCCCGGCAACCGCCTTGAAGCTCTTAAGGGCGATTTGACGGGTAAGCACTCGATCCGCATCAATGATCAATGGCGGGTCGTGTTCAGATGGACAGATGCGGGTCCCGAAGACGTGGAGATAGTCGACTATCATTAGCCAGACCGGCCGAATGTGGCCACCGAATAGGAGTTCGCAAATGGCAAAGAAACTTCGGCCGGTTCATCCCGGCGAAATCCTGCGGGAAGAATTTCTCGTTCCGCTTAAGCTGACACCTTACGCGGTCGCGGCCGCGCTGAACGTGCCGCGTACCCGGATCGAACGCATCGCGCGCGAAGAAAAACCCGTTACGGCCGACACCGCGCTACGGCTTGGCAAGTTCTTCAAGACCGGCGCTGCGTTCTGGATGAACATTCAGGCGCGCTTCGATCTCGAAACGGCGAAGCCGCGCTCGCGCCGCAGATCAAGAAGATCGCGTCTTACGAGGCGGCGTGAGAGCGATCCATCTAGCGCGATTGTATATCGCTTCAAATTTGCGAAGCACACTCGAGGCCTCAGGTGGGGTGCTCGGTACATGAAGAACGTCAGGTGACTATTTAGCCTGTTTTTGGCCGTTGCCGTTTGCGCACCGGGCCGCCGCCGTTCTCGTCGATGAACTCGACGCCGGCTTGTTCGAAAGCCTGCCTCACAACGGCCAGCGTCGCACGGCGAGGTTCGGTTACACCCGCCTCTATACATTATGAACCTCGAATTCGCCGCCAGCACCTACCGCGCCCTGCGCGATCGCATCCGGGCGCAGGATCCCCAGATCGACGAGCAGACGCTGGCCGACACGGTCGAGGGGCTGACCGATGTGCATGAGATCCTGGCCGCCATTGTCCGGGCGGCGCTGGCCGACGAAGCCCTGGCCACAGGCCTCAAATGCCGGATCTCCGACATGCTGGGCCGGCTGGACCGGTTGCAGGACCGAGCCGCCAAAAGCCGCCAGATCGCCAAGGATGCGATGGTCGATCTCGATTTGAAGAAGCTGACGGCCCCGGATTTTACCGTGTCTATCCGGCCCGGATTGCCCTCTCTGGTGGTGCTCAACGAGGATGCCGTGCCGAAGACCTATTGGGAGCCGGGCGAGCCCCGCTTGCGGCGACAGGTCCTGGCGCACGATCTTAAAGGCGGTGCCGAGATTGCCGGTGCCACCCTCTCCAATCCGGAACCAGTTTTGAGCGTGAGGACACGGTGATGGGTTTCTCAGCAAAGCAGGTGAAGGCGCTGCGGCGCGGCCCGGATCACCGCCATATCCGCACGCGTGAGGCCCATGGCCGTGAGTTGACCTATCTCGAGGGCTGGTACGCCATTTCTGAAGCCAACCGGATCTTCGGCTTTGACGGCTGGAGCCGGGAGACGATTGAATCCAAATGCGTCCTGGCCCGCGAGAACCGCGGCACTTTCCTTGCCGTCTATATCGCCCGGGTCCGCGTCACGGTGCAGGCCGATGGGGCAACCGTCATTCGCGAAGGCCATTGCACCGGGGAAGGCCGCAGCACAGCCCCCGGCGAGGTGCACGACATTTCCCTCAAGGCTGCCGAGACCGACGCCACCAAGCGGGCGCTGGCCACCTTCGGCAGGCCGTTTGGTCTCGAACTCTACAAGGGTGGCAAGGCCACGGTTGTCCGACAGACGCCCCTGCCCTCAGCCCCAGCCATGGCGGCCCTTGCACCTATTGGCGCTCATGCAACAGGGCCGGTGTCCGAACAGCAGGATCAAGTGGCACGGCTGCCAAAGGGGCACCTGCGTCGTCCCGTGTCGGGTTCCATCCCGACAACATGCCGCCGAGCCGAGGCTATCGCACTATCACGGTCGACGGCACAGAACCCCATCGCCCGGCACTTCAGGGATGAGCGTCGCCACGCCGAAAGCACGATAGAACTCTCCTCGCGAACGCCCCTGTCGCCGGCTCCACCGCTTTCGCCTGGGGCCCAGTCCGAGCTCGCGCCCGGTCGCATCGACAAGAGCCTCCTCACCATTGCCGAGCCCAAACGGCTGCGTGACAAGGCGCACCTCAGATTCGTGGCCTCACAGCCCTGTCTCGTCTGCGGCCGGCAACCCTGCGATCCGCATCACCTGCGGTTTGCCCAACCACGAGCCATCGGTCTAATAGAGACGAGTTACGTCCGCTCTGGCGCGGTCATCATCGACAGCTGCATCAGGCTGGCAATGAGGTCATCTGGTGGGACAACCTCAAGATCGAACCACTGGAGACCGCCAGAGGTCTCTGGGAACAGACCCGTCCAAAATCAGCAGCTACAAATACATCGCAACCCAACGACGATACGGCCATAGCCAGCCTGGAAAGCTGATGCGGCCGTCAATTGCTGGCGGGACTGCGGAACTAATGCGGGTGGCTCAAGATGCCGCCGATCTCGTGAAACACACCTCAGTGTACCGGTTGCATCGGGGTGCGATCTTGCCCTGCATTCGCTGACGAAACGAATCCAATTTTACTTGTTGGTGAGTTATGAGTTCGCTCAAGCAGATCGAAGCCAACCGGCGCAATGCGCTCAAAAGCACCGGACCGACAACGTCGGAAGGCAAGGAACGTTCACGTCGCGATGCTGTCCGCCACGGCCTTACCGCCGAGACCGTCATTGCTGGGCTCGAGGACGCAGAGGATTACCAGGCCTTCGAAGCCGCGGTGATTGCCGACTACGATGCCGAAACAGCCGTCGAGCGCGAGCTGGTACTCCGACTGGCGAGCGTGCTGTGGCGGTTGCGCCGTGCGACCGGCATCGAGACAGCGCTTTTCGAATCCGTGAACATAGAGCCCGATAAGAGCGACAATGGTCATCCGCCCCTGAGCCTCGTTAGACCAACCGATGTGCCGCAGAAAAATCATTTGTTTATGGGAGTACCACGGCAATCCGATACCGCAGAAGAAGGCGCGCTCTCGATAGCGAAAAGAGGTCTCGTTGACGGCTTCTTCCGCCTCACCGCTCTGCCGACTTTCCCTTTGGATCGCCTCAGCCGCTACGAACACTTGCTGTGGCGGCAAGCCCGCCAGATTGTCTTCACGCTGGAGTCAATGCGCCGTCGCAGGCAAATGCCGGATCATCCCAGCTCGCTATTCTCGTTCCGTAGAGCCTTTACCAATGGAATCAAGTGAAGACCCACACGGCTTGATCTAAAAAGATCACAAACACTCGGCACGACAAAAACCATGCATTATATCACACGACTAGAAGTTCACCCGCCCGCAAGGGAATATCCGAACATTGCCATAAGCCCAAGCGCCATGAACACCGTTATATCTCGAACCGCAATGTATCGTTTTTTCAAGCCAATTTGAGGTTATTATGCTAACGCCGACGATCATCGGAACCTGCAACGGGCGATTTCTTTGCATCAAAACGGCAGCCTCAATGAAGCGGCAGGTCTCTACCGCGAGCTAATCAAGAAGAACGCAAATAATTTTCACGCGCTTCATTTTCTTGGATTAATCGAAGCCGGTGCGGGAAACATGGAGCAAGCCAAGGATTTGATGGCGCGCTCATCGTCGGTACAGCCGCCTAATAGCCAATTGATAAATTACGCTGCCATATCATTTCAGACAGGAGACTACGAGACCGCCCTGACGGCCTCGCAAGAAGGGCTTCGGCTCAACAATGCCAATGCCCGGCTTTTGTATGTGAGCGCAGTTTCATTATTCAAGCTCTCTCGTTTTGAGGAGTTGGCGACGCAATTCGACAGACTTCTTTCTCTTGAGCCCAATCATATTGCGGCCCTTAATGAGCGCGGTTCCGTCCTTGCGGAGATGCAACGCTACGATGCCGCACTGGCAAGCGTCGAAAAGGCGCTGATGCTTGCTCCAGAGTATGCCGAAGCGCACGTTCACAAAGGAAACCTATTTGCGAAACTCAAGCGCTTCAATGAAGCGCTTGCTGCCTACGACAGGGCGATCGCTCTAAAGCCCTATCTTGCTGAAGCTTGGCTCGGCCGCGGCAATGCCTACTTCACGCTGAAACGCTTCGACCAGGCCGTTGCCGCTTATGAAAAGGCGCTCGCAACTAAAGGGCACTTTAATGGCGCGGAAGGTTTCCGCTTTGCGGCCAAAATGCAGCTTTGCGATTGGACCAATTACGATGCCGAGCGCTCAGGTCTGAGTTCGTCCATAAGACAAGGCAATCTGAGCGTAGCGCCATTTGAGTTTCTCGCCATTTCTTCATCACCTCAAGACCAGCTGCAATGCGCTAAACTGTGGATCGCAAATAAGCATCCCGCCTTCCGGAATTGGGAAGGTCATCGATACAATCACGATCGAATTCGCATAGCTTATTTGTCTGCGGATTTTCGCGAGCACCCGGTATCTTTCGCAATCGCCGGAATGCTTGAGCGCCACGATAAATCTCGGTTTGATGTTACAGCAATATCACTCGGCCCTGATGATAACTCGGAAATGCGCAGGCGGCTGAAAGCTTCCTTCGAGCGGTTTGTAGATGCAGAGAAACACAGTGACGATCAGATTTCTGGGCTCATAAAGGAATTGGAGATCGACATCCTGGTCGATCTGGCAGGCTTTACAGAAGGCTCGCGACCGAACATTTTCGCCCAGCGGGCCGCGCCGATACAGGTGAATTATCTTGGGTACCCAGGAACGATGGGCGCCGACTATTTCGACTACATTATCGCCGACAGAACTGTAATCCCGGAAGACCAGCGGAAATTCTATTCGGAAAAGATTGTCTATCTGCCTAACAGTTTTCAGCCTGCCGATCGGGAACGCCGGATTTCTGACAAGCAATTCACCCGCACGGATGCGGGTCTTCCGCTGGAAGGCTTCGTCTATTGCTGCTTCAACACAAGTTACAAGATCACTCCCGATATTTACGACACCTGGATGCACATCCTCAGCAAAGTGAATGGAAGTTTATTATGGCTCGTTGCGGCAAGCTCGGCGGTCGAACGCAATTTGAGGAACGAAGCCGCCGCAAGGGGTATTGATGCAAACCGATTGATTTTTGCGCCGCCTGTTTCGTTGCCTGAGCATCAGGCGCGACTTCCCTTAGCGGATTTGTTTCTCGATACTTGGTCTTATAATGCGGGCGCGACCGCCAGCGATACACTTTGGGCGGGTGTGCCTATCTTGACGCGAATTGGCAGGACTATCGTGGGGCGAATGGCTGCAAGTTTGTTGAATGCGGCCCGTCTGCCAGAACTTATAACAACAACGGCAGAGGCCTATGAACAAATAGCGATTGATCTTGCTACAGACCCTGAAAAAATGTCGGCCATCAAACGGAAACTAGCCGAAAATCGTCTTACGACGCCATTGTTCGATACCGAGCTTTCTACAAAACATATCGAAGCGGCTTATAGCGCAATGCACGAGCTCTATCAGGCTGGCTTAGCGCCAGAGCATATTGTAGTGCCAAACTGATAAATTGCTCCGCGCAACGACAGCCGCCGCGGCCTTCACGGGAATGGGCTTGTCGCCACGTTTCGACGCCGTTTTAGGGGAGGCCAAAAAAGAAGAACCCCCGGCAGTTTCCCGCCGGGGGCTTTTGTTCAAGCGAACTTCACCTTGATCAGACGATCAGGGATAGAAGTTACGATGGAAGCGGAACTCCGCCATCCACGCGCTCTGATTCGCGATCGTCCGAGACCCAGTCGGCTGCGTACTGGCGGCCAGAGTTAACCGCAGTATTATTCGTAGCCGACTGTGAGTTCGTATAGATCACGTCGAGACCGATATAGGTCTGGCTGTCAACGTTGAACTGCGTCCGAGTGCCAACGACCTAGTACGAGTAGTTGTTGTTGCAGCCATTGGCAACAGTCATGCCCACGAGGGCGGCAGAATTCTCTCCAACCGTTGCAGAGCTGGCGTTGGCGGCGCTGTTGTAGCTCGTGGCGACGTAGGCACCGTACACCGAGGTCTGCCACCGCTTGGTCCAGAAGTGCTCGTAAGCGGCGTTGACGCCCCACGTGGTCGTCAGATCGATACCCGACGACGTGCCAGACCCGTACCGTAGACGCCGTCAGCTGACAAGACCGAAGCCAGGGTGCCACCTGCGCCACCATTAAAGGCGCAGTACGAACCGCCGCAGGCACCGGAAGTTAACCCCGTTGCGGCATTGGCCGCGCCTTCGTCTAGGTAACCAGCCGCGCCTTCAGTGTAGTTGACCTGCGCGGAGAAGTAGTCGCCAGGCCCGAGCGGCGAGTTGAGCTTGATGCCCGCGCCGATGACCCAGCCGATCGCATAGCTCGGACCGCCAGTCGCTGTCGATCGACTCCGTAGTACAATGGCGCGACGTCATGAATGCCGCCCATGATCTGGGCAGAACCCCAAGCCTGGTCGACACGCAGGTTGGCAATGATGTCCGGGTACCGCGTAGCGATTGCCGAGGTTGGTGCCAGCGGCGGCGGCCGGTTGAACGCAGCGATCGAAGTACCGGCAGGGCGCCGATCACGTTGGTCGTGCGCGGCGCTTCGAGCGCAAGGGTCGCCGAAAGCCGTTTCCGAACTGCGCGGTGTAAGCCGACACAGTCTGACCGCGTCGCTGGTATCCGACGATGGATTGATCATGCCGCCGCAGTACGACAACGCCGGGGTCGGGATAGAGGTCGTAGAACGACTGCGACACGCCGAAGGTGAAGCCGGCCAACTGGATGAAGGCGCGGTTGGCGTTGAAGCCGGTGCCTGTGGCGCGACTGGCACCTGCTTGACCTGCTCGCTTACACCGACTGCGATGTAGCTGCGCAAGGTGCCGAACTCGGTCTGCGTGCGGGCATCAGCCGTGATGTAGCCGCGCGCCTTCCAGGTCCAGCCGTTGTTGCTGCTCGCGTATTGTACGTACCGAACCCAGAGCGCCGTTGGTCAGGTTGCCGTTCGAGTTGACGCCCAAGTACTGACGGACCCAACCGCCGATCTTGAGGCAGGTATCGGTGCCCGGGATGTAATAGAACCCCGCGCCGTACAGACTGCAAATCTTCACGTACTGGACCGGTTTGGCCTTAACGGGAAGATCGGCTGCCTGCGCCCCAGCGACCGCAACGAGACCCGCTGCGCTGCCGAGGAGAAGGCTTTTCACCATCTTCATATTGAACCTCCAAACGTTGTTTCTCGTGAGAGGGTTCGTATCCGCCCAGTGCGACAGCACCGATGGAACTTCCCCTTTGCTCCCCGCTCTCCGGAAAAAAATTCACACCACGCAAACTACCCATGTCCAATTAGGCGACGTGGGCCATTCATTTGGTGCGATCCGTTAACCGGACAGCGCGACACGGGGATGCCCCCCTCCGTCGCACTTACGACATTATCGACTGAGGCTTGAGGCGCAATGAATAAGCACCATTCCCACAGGTCTGAATGGCGCTTTTCGAGCGACTGTTGCGCAAAAAACACGCATTTGTGACGGTCTTGGACCGGATCGTCTGCTATCCGGATGCCTTAGGCTGTTGGTCAGATATTCTTTGTAAATTCAATTAGTTACGAGAAGAGGCCGCAATTTCCCCGAGCCAATTGACAATTGGATTTGCAGCGTTGAGGTACCTCGTTTGACCAAATTGTGCGGTTTTTGGTGTTTTCTCCCGTTCAATCGGGCGGAAGAGCCCAATTTCGAGGCATTCAGCTCGAATGACCGCTTTTTGCCCTCGGTGCGAGCTCGATCGCATTGTGGTATTTGAAAACCGCCCAACGGTCACCACGCGGTCCAAATCGAATCATTTAACCGCTGCTCACTCCTCCAATTCGTAAAAGTGCGACCAACTCACAAACTCGTCCACACAATAATTTGCCTGCCGGACTTTCAGTGGGGCGTTGCTGTGCGGCCCCGATCGTTCTGTCGGCGACAGCCAGCAAATGGGGGTCGAATAGGGCCGAACTTTAAAATTGGCGGAGCCGGAGGGATTCGAACCCTCGATACGCCTTTGGAGCGTATAACGGTTTAGCAAACCGCCGCCTTCAGCCACTCGGCCACAGCTCCGCGTGCGGGAAGACTTATGCTGTCGGCATTTGCCCGTCAAACTGGATCGCGAATGCCGTCAACTCGGCCTTGAAAACTGCGTTGCAACGTCAACGCCGACACGGCACTTGAAGCGGACGCCAGACGCGAGGTTGTGGATCACAGTGGATGAATCGAAAACAGCGCCGCGCCGCGGTAAAGCAGAGCCATTGGCCGCAGCTAGCCGCGCCGGTCCCGCCGGCGATCCCGCCGCCCAATTATTCGCCGAAGCGGGCCGCTACCAGCGCAGAACAAACTCGATGACGCCGCGCGGGTCTACAGGCGTCTGCTGCTGCTGAAGCCCGACCACGCCGGGCTGTCAACAATCTCGGCCTCGTGCTGCTGGCGCAAGGCAAGCGCAGCGAAGCCTCCGCATGTTTTGCGCAAGCGCTTGACGCTGATGCCGCAGCTGTTCGAGCAATTCAACGGTGTTAATGCCAAACGCTCGCTCGCGGTATTGCCGCCGATGGGCGAAGCCATGCGGAAGAGCGCTCGCGGCGTGGCCGAACCGGCTCACGGTCGGATCAACTGCTTGCGGCGATGCGGTCGTGCTGCGGTGCTGCGAGGATCCGATTGCTGCTCTGCATGTTGCAGGCGGTCTCCGCTCGTCACATTGGCCTCGAGCTCGTCATGACGGCGTTGCGTGCCGCGCTGTTGGATCGATGCCGGCAATGGTGCGCAGGGCGGACGACGTGCTGGCATTTTGCTGCGTGCTGGCGAAGCAGTGCTTCATCAACGAATACGTTTTCGCGACCACGCCGGACGAGGACGCGCAGAGTCGAGCGGCTCAAGGCCGTCCTCGGCGAAGCATTATAATCTGGCGCTGCAATCACACCCATACACTGGCCGCAATGGCGACGTATGTGCCGCTGCATGCGTTGCCCGGAGCGGACGCTTTGTCGTCGCGCGCCTGGCCGCGCGCCGCTCGAGGCGGTCTGTACCCAGCAAGTTCGCGAGCCGCTGCAGGAGCTTGCAGCTGCGCGCGACGATTCCACGGCTGACCGCAATCGACGACGAGGTCTCGCTGCGCGTGCGGCAGCAATACGAGGAAAATCCCTACCCGCGCTGGGTGCACGTTGCCGGCAACGTCGAGCCGATCGCACTCGATCACACATCTGCGCAAGAAATTCCCGACCGCCGCTTTCACTCCGCTCGCCAAAAGCCGAAGCATCTCGATATTCTCGTGCCCGGCTGCGGCACCGGACTTGGCAGCGCAATGATCGCACAAGATCTACGGCGACGCGCGCGTGCTCGCGGTCGATCTCAGCCTGACGAGCCTGTGCTATGCCAAGCGCATGACGCCGGCCGCAGCTCGGCCGACGCATCGACTATGCGCAAGGCGACATACTCAAGCTCGGCGCGATCGGGCGCAGCTTCGATATGATCGACTGTCACCGGCGTGCTGCATCACATGGCGCGATCCACTGGAAGGCTGGCGCGTCTTGCTCACAGCTGCTGCGGCCCGGTGGCTTCATGCATCTCGGCTTGTATAGTGAAGCTCGGCTCGCCGCGACGTGGTGGCGGCGCGCGCCTTTATCGCCGAGCGCGGCTATGCCGCAACGCCCGCCGATATTCGCCGTTGCCGACAGGATCTACTGAAAACTCCGCATGCCAGCGATCTTGCGCGCTTTACCGATTTTTTCAGCCTAGCGAGTGCCGCGATCTGCTGTTCCACGTGCAGGAAAGCCGCATGACCATTCCGGCCATCAAGGACTTCATCGATGGTCACGGCCTGAAATTCATTGGCTTCGACCTCGATGACGACTGCCGCAGCAAAAGTTCCGCGCGCATGTTTGCCGCCAACGGTTGGTCGATGTCCGATCTCGACAAGTGGCACGCGATCGAGATCCAGATATCCCTGATACTTTCTCCGGCATGTATCAGCTCTGGGTGCAGAATAACTGACGACGCGCAGCTTACTGCCGCATAAAATTTGGCACAGCGTAAAGCGGAAAAGCGCGGGTTAATACTGTCCAAAGTGTCGGATTGCTGACGGGACAACCGCCATGACCAGGTTCAGCGCAGCGGTCTTTGCCAGCATCGGCTTCATCGGCCTGACGGGGGCTTGCCGGCCCTGCCGCCGCGATCGAATACCCCTGGTGCGCGCAATACAGTGGCGAGGATGGCGGCGGGCGCAATTGCGGCTTCTCGACTCTCGCGCAGTGCATGGCGACGGTCAGCGGAATTGGCGGAGACTGTGAGCATAACCTGTTTTACGAAGCCCCTGCCAAGCGGCCCGCCAAGCCGGTGCACAAGCGCAGGCATCATGACGACTAGCTCAGCCGAGCGCCATTATGAGGAAAGCGCGCGCTTGACCTGCTTGCGCACCAGGCCGAGCCGGGGCCATATCGCGCACCATGACGCAGTCGCCTCGCTTCAATTTACAACAGACGATGCAGAACGCCGTCGCCCTGCACCAGCAGGGGCGGCTGCGCGAAGCTGAAAAGCTTTATGCGCGCGTCCTGAAGGCAGCGCCCGACCAATTCGACGCGCTGCACTTGCTTGGGCTGATCAAAGCGCAAGCCGGACAAATGGGCGAGGCCTACCGGCTGATGTCGGCCGCGCTCAAAATCAATCCGCAAGCGCCCGATGCCTGGATGAACCTCGCCAATGTGCTGCACGCGCTCAAGCGCGACGCCGAGGCGCTCGACTGTCTCGACAAAGCGCTGGCGTTGCGGCCGGGCGACCTGAACGCACTGGAAAATCGCGGCAACGCATTGCTCGTACTTGGCCGGCCGCAGGATGCCCTCGCCTGCCTCAATGATCTGCTGGCACGCAACCCCCGCCATGCGAACGTCCTGCTCAATCGCGGCAGCGCCCTGGCAAGTCTCGGCCGCACCGAACAGGCGCTCACCGATTTCGATGCCGCGCTCATCTTGATGCCGGGGCACCCGGGCGCGCTCTACAATCGCGGTAATGCGCTGTTAGATCTCGGCCACTACGACGAGGCGCTGGCCAGCTATGATCGCGCGCTCGCCGCGGCTCCCAATCATGCGCAGGCCTGGAACAATCGCGGCCGTGCGCTGCAGGCGCTCAATCGGCACGCCGACGCAACTGCAAGTTTCGACAAGGCCATCACGCTGCAAAAGGATTATGCCGACGGCCATTTCAATCGGGCGCTCAGCCTGCTGACGCTGGGCGATCTGCCCCGCGGCTTCGAGGAATACGAATGGCGTTGGAAGCGCAGCGGCATGAGCGACACCCGCCGCAGCTATGGTAAGCCGCTCTGGCTCGGCGAATATCCGCTCGGGCGCAAGACTATTCTGTTGCACGCCGAACAGGGCCTGGGCGACACCATCCAGTTCGCGCGTTATGCGCCGCTGGTCGCGCGCGGCGGCGCGACCGTCGTGCTCGAGGTTCAATCTGAACTGAAAAATTTGCTCTCCGGCCTCGACGGCGTCGCTTCCTGCCATGCGCGCGGCGAGCAGCTTCCAGCCTATGACGTGCATTGTCCGCTCGGCAGCCTGCCGCTGGCGCTGAAGACCGAACCGGCGACCATCCCCGCCGATATCCCCTATTTACATGCGGACAAGATACGCATTGCCAAATGGCGGCCTCGCCTCGACGGCCTGCCGGGTAAGCGCGTCGCGCTCGCCTGGGCCGGCAATGTGAGTCACGCCAACGACCGCAACCGTTCGATCGATCTGGCGCTGCTCGAACCGCTGCTGGCGCTCGATGGAGTTTCCTTTTTGAGCATCCAGCGCGAGTTGCGCGGCGACGACGCCCAACTTCTGGCGCGTCATGTCAACGTCCACCATCTCGGCGGCGATTTGGCCGACATGGCCGACACGGCGGCCATCGCCGCACTCGCCGAACTCACGATATCAGTCGATACGTCGGTGGTGCATCTTGCCGGCGCGCTTGGGCGTCCAGTCTGGGTAATGCTGCCCTTCGCGCCGGACTGGCGCTGGACTCTCAACGGTGACACCAGTCCCTGGTACCCTCAGGCGCGGCTTTTCCGCCAGCCCGCCCTCGGCGATTGGCCTAGCCTGCTTGCGACGCTGCGCGCCGAACTGGCGCGCTTTGCCGTAGCCTAGCGTGTCAAGCCGCCACGCGGATCGCCGGCGCCTGCACCGGTTGCGGATGGCTCTTGAGCCAATCACGCGCAGCGCGCTGGGCGCGGCCGATCTCGGCGTCCGCCATCTGCTCGGCGATTTCGCGGCGCAGCCGCCCGCCGTCGGCGTGCCCGCGCATAGCGGCAATGTTGAACCACTTGTGCGCTTCAATGAGATCGACCGCGACGCCCGCGCCAATCGAATAGTTCATTCCGAGCGCAAAGCAGCCTTCCGCATCCTGCGGCTCGACGGCGCAAGCCGTCGCATTTTCGGTAGCCATTGAGGCCTCCCCATTTTCGCGATCGCCGCCCCCGCAGCCGATCGCTGGTCCCTGTTGCCCAACGAAAACTCTTTCGTCCGAGCAGCACGATCATCGGGAGAAAATTTGAATGACAGTTTAAGTGTTGCAATGAATCGAACGTGAATGCCGGCGCGGCTCCCGCGCGCGCAAACGCGTGAAAAGCCCTGTATTTACGGGCTAAATCGAATTATCGCCAGCTGATGCTTTAGGAAACGCTAACCGCATTGCGTAAGCGCCGACTAACCACCCAGGCGACAATACGCGGCGCGCGCTGTTTAAGCCGTGCGCGCGCGCTGTCCGAACAGCACCGCCTGCACCTTCGGGTCCTTCATATCGATGCCTTGGCGCAATTCGAGGCCCAGCGTCATACCGCGCTTGACCGCAGGCCGCGCCTTCACGGTTTCGAGCCAGCGCTTGAGATTAGGAAACTCGTTGATATCCTGCCCCTGCCGCTCCCAGCCATTGACCCAGCCGACCAGCGCCATGTCGGCGATGGAATATTTGCCGGCGATAAATTCGCGATCCTTGAGCCGCAAGTTCATCACGCCATAGAGCCTGTTGACTTCGTTGACGTAGCGATTGATCGCGTAGGTCAGCGTCTCGACCGCGTAATTCTTGAAGTGATGCACCTGCCCCGCCATCGGGCCGACGCCGCCCATCTGCCAGAACAGCCACTGCTCGACCTCGACGCGCGCGCGCTCGTCGCGCGGATAGAATTTGCCGGTCTTGCGTCCGAGATATTGCAGGATGGCGCCGGATTCGAAGATCGATATCGGCCGTCCGCCCGGACCATCCGGGTCGACGATCGCCGGCATGCGGTTGTTCGGAGAAATTTTCAGGAAGTCCGGCTTAAACTGCTCGCCTTTGGAAATATTCACCGGGACCAAAGTGTAAGGCAGCCCGCACTCCTCCAGCATGATCGAAATCTTGAAGCCGTTCGGCGTCGGCCAATAGTAAAGCTCGATCGGTTTGGCCGCTTTGGCCTTCGCTACCTTCTTATTGGCCTTGGTTTTCGCCGCAGCCTTCTTCCCTTTGGCCGTCCGCTTCGCCTTGCCGCGCGCCATGTCCCTGCTCCGTTTCAATCAAGCTGGTGCCAATAACAGTCAGACCTAAGACCCACAGTGGTAATTCCGCAACTGCCATAAGCGGCACTTCGACCTGTTTCAAGAAAACAATTCACTGATCCAAATGCACCGAGGGCGTCGGCGAGACTCAAAGTCTCGCCGACGCCCTCTGTTGTCATCGGTACCGGGGCGCCGTAGCCCACCTGCATCGCGCTGGTTGCACTACAACGCAACCCGGCCCGTATGACGCAATCTTCGAAACGAAGAGCTCGAAGATTCCGAAGAAGCGACTAGAGCTTCTTCTTCTTCTTCGCTGCCTTCTTCTTTCTACGTTTCGCCATTGCTGCCCTCCTAGCCACGGATCGTGGCGGATGTCTGCATCAGTACGGTCGCGGATCGACACGCACTGCATTCCGTTTACTACAGCGCAATGAAAAAAACAGTGTTCCACTTAACAAAACGTGTATCCGCATCATGCAACGCTTCATGCATCGTCGCTGTTATCGCGCACGCGCCACATGATTTCATTTGCGACGATCGCACCGCGCATGATCGGTCGCGCTGCGCACAACATGCAAAAATTGCGATGAAATAAGGAGTTTTTACAATTCAGATTGCCGGCAAACGCCGCCACGCGACCAAAACTCTGCGCAAGCGCGCAAACAAATTTACATCGGTAGTGCGCATCGCGGCAACAAATGCACAGGCCAAAATTTTTTTCACAATTTGCTTGGCAAAACGACGTGCGCTGACCGGAATCGATCAAAATTGAGCGAATCAGTGACGAGTGATTCGCTCCTGCGCGTTCGCCACCGCGGAAGTTTTGGCGTTCGACGCACACCGATTCGAATTGGGAATGGAATTTTGTCCACCCGATTACCGCAGTGCACCTAACAGGAGGAAGACGAGCTCGATTATCGCTTGCGGATCAAAGTCCGAGTTTCTTTTTCAGAATTCCGTTGACCGCCTGCGGGCTCGCTTTGCCGCCGGAAGCCTTCATCACCTGACCGACGAACCAACCGATCGCCTTCGGATTGGATTTGGCGTCGGCGACCTTGTCCGGATTTTTGGCGACGATCTCGTCGACGGCCTTTTCGATCGCGCCGACGTCGGTAACCTGTTTCATGCCGCGTTCTGCGACGATCGCTCGCGGATCGCCGCCATCGGTCCAGACGATCTCGAACAGATCTTTTGCGATTTTTCCGGAGATTGTGTCGTCGGCGATCAGATCGAGAATGGCGCCGAGCTGCCCGGCCGAGACCGGCGAGGCCGCAATAGCGCCGCCCTCTTTGTTGAGCCGACCGAACAGTTCGTTGATCACCCAATTGGCCGCGGCCTTGGCGTCTCGCCCCTTGGCCACCGCCTCGAAATAGTTGGCGGTCTCGCGCTCGGCAACCAGCACTCCGGCGTCATAAGCCGAAAGGCCAAAATCGCTTATGAAACGCACCTTTTTCTCGTCCGGCAGTTCAGGCAAATGTGCCTTGAGCGCATCCACGTAAGCCGGGTCGAATTCCAGCGGCAGCAAATCGGGGTCCGGGAAATAGCGGTAGTCGTGCGCCTCCTCCTTGGAGCGCATCGAGCGCGTCTCGCCCTTGCCGGGATCGAACAGCCGCGTCTCCTGATCGATGGTGCCGCCCTCCTCGATAATGTCGATCTGCCGGCGCGCCTCGTGCTCGATCGCTTGACCCACGAAGCGGATCGAATTGACATTCTTGATCTCGCAACGCGTACCGAGCGCTTCGCCCGGCCTGCGTACCGAGACGTTGACGTCGGCGCGCAACGAACCCTTCTCCATGTCGCCGTCGCAGGTGCCGAGATAGCGTAGGATCGAGCGCAGCTTGGTGAGGAAGGCCTTGGCCTCCTCGGCCGAACGCAGGTCCGGCTTCGACACGATCTCCATTAGCGCCACGCCGGAGCGGTTGAGATCGATCGCACTCATGTTCGGGTGCCGGTCGTGCAGCGATTTGCCGGCATCCTGCTCGAGATGAAGCCGTTCGATGCCGATCGTGACGGCCTCGCCGTCTTCGAGATCGACGACGACCTCGCCTTCGCCGACGATCGGCGACTTGTACTGGCTGATCTGATAGCCCTGCGGCAGGTCGGGATAGAAATAATTCTTGCGGTCGAACACCGACTTCGAATTGATCCTCGCCTTCAGGCCCAAGCCGGTGCGGATCGCCTGCCTAACGCACTCCTCGTTGATCACCGGCAGCATGCCCGGCATCGCGGCATCGACCAGCGAGACATGGCTGTTGGGCTCGCCGCCGAATTCGGTCGAGGCGCCGGAGAACAGCTTCGACTTAGAGGTCACCTGGGCGTGCACCTCCATGCCGACGACGACTTCCCAGTCGCCGCTCGCGCCTTTGATCAGCTTGCCGGGTTTGCTTTGAACACTCATGGCGGCAACTATGTATCGCGGCATAAGCCCGTAGACCAGACGTAAGGCGCGGAAAACATGACTGATGTTACGGTCCTATCGACGCTCGCCACCGAGCAGGCCTACCGCGATCTGCTGCCGGAGTTCAAACGGGCGACAGGGCACAAGATCACGACCAGCTTCACCGGAACCGTCGACGTAAAAAAGCGTATTGCCGCCGGTGAAGCCTTCGACCTCTTGATCATGGCGAGCGAGGACATCGACGCTTTCCTCGCCTCCGGCACGCTCAAGCCCGGCAGCCGCGCCGATCTCGCGTCATCCGGGATTGGCGTCGCCGTGCGCGCGGGCGCGCCGAAACCCGACATTGCCACAGTCGACGCCTTTAAGGCCGCGTTGGTGGCCGCGCACACCGTCGGCTATTCCACCGGGCCCAGCGGCAATTATGTCCTGGGCCTGTTCGATCGCCTCAGCATCGCCGACAAGATCAAGCTGAAGTTGCGTCTGGCGCCGACGGGCGCCTTCGTCGGCAGCTTGATCGTCAGTGGCGAAGCCGAGATCGGCTTCCAGCAGGTTAGCGAGTTGTCGCATTTTCCAGGCGTCGACTTGGTCGGGCTGCTGCCAGCCGAACTCCAGAAGACGACGATTTTCTCAAGCGGCGTCGCCGCCAAGGCCAAACAGCCGGACGCCGCCCGCGCGCTCGCCGCCTATCTCACTGCTCCCGCCGCCGCGCCGGTGTTCCGCCGGCACGGCTTGCAGCCGGCGCATCAAACCTAGGGCTGCATTTCGCGCCTGGCAGCGGATATGGTGACTTTACGCCGATTGGCCCGATTTCTGCATGACTATCGCTGGTATCGCGCGCAAACATGCGTGCGACGAACGCCCTTCAAATGGCGGACAGTGCGACAGCGAATAGCAGAGCGAACACCATGAAAGACGACAACGGCACCTTCGGCATCATCCTCGGCGGCCTCGTCGCCTTGGCGGCGGCGATCTTTATCTTCGGCGGCGGCGAACTGGGCGGCAAAACGGTGATCAACGGCGACCAGGATCTGCCGCCAATCGCGGCAGCCGATCAGAATTAATTCCGGATAGACGGAACGCTCACCACCACGCCTGCGGCGTAAAGCTTCCCGCCGCCCGCTCGATCACGGACGCCGCCGCAAACAGCGTCTCCTCATCGAACGGCCGCCCGATCAATTGCAGGCCGAGCGGGAGGCCTTGACCGTCGAGCCCGGCCGGCAGCGCGATGCCGGGCAAGCCGGCCATGTTCACCGTGACCGTGAACACGTCGTTCAAATACATTTCGACTGGGTCGGCTTGGCCCTTTTCGCCCAATCCGAAGGCAGCGGACGGCGTCGCCGGCGTCAGCATTGCGTGCACGCCCGCCTTGAAGCAGTCCTCGAAGTCGCGCTTGATCAGCGTCCGCACCTTCTGCGCGCGCAGATAATAGGCGTCGTAATAGCCGGCCGAGAGCACATAGGTGCCGATCATCACGCGCCGGCGCACCTCGACGCCGAAGCCGGCGCTGCGCGTCTTCTCATACATGTCGATGATATCGCGGCCCTGCTCGCGCAGGCCGTAGCGCACGCCGTCATAGCGCGCCAAATTCGACGAGGCTTCCGCCGGCGCCACGATGTAATAAGCGGGCAGCGCGTATTTGGTGTGCGGCAGCGACACCTCGACCAGTTCGGCGCCAGCAGCCTTAAGCCAGTCCATGCCCTGTTGCCAGATCTTTTCGATTTCCGTCGACATGCCGTCGAGCCGGTACTCCTTGGGAATACCGATGCGCAGGCCTTTCACCGATTTGCCGACGGCTGCCTCGTAATCCGGCACCGGCAGATCGGCGCAGGTGGTGTCCTTGGCGTCGGACCCGGCCATAGAGCGCAACAGAATGGCGGCATCGCGCACTGTCTTGGCAAAGGGTCCGGCCTGGTCGAGCGAGGACGCGAAAGCGACGATGCCCCAACGCGAGCAGCGGCCGTAAGTCGGCTTGATACCGACCGAGCCGGTGAAGGCCGCCGGCTGCCGGATCGAGCCACCGGTATCAGTGCCGGTGGCGCCAAGGCAAAGCTGCGCGGCCACCGCCGCGGCCGAGCCGCCCGAGGACCCACCTGGCGTCAGCGGCGTGTTGGCACCTTTGCGGCGCCACGGCGAAATCACGGGGCCGAAATGTGAGGTCTCATTCGACGAGCCCATGGCGAACTCATCATTGTTGGTCTTGCCCAGCAGCACCGCGCCGTCGCGCCATAGATTGGCGGTGACCGTCGAGTCGTAGGTCGGCACGAAATTGTCGAGGATGTGCGAGCACGCCGTGCTTCTGACGCCCTCGGTACAAAACATGTCCTTGACCGCGAGCGGGATGCCTTCGAGCGGCCCGGCCTTGCCGGACGCGATGCGCGCATCGGAGGCTTTCGCCATGGCGCTCGCGCGCTCCGGGGTCTCCAACACATAGGCGTTGAGTGCGCGCGCCTTTTCCATGGCGGCGAGATGCGCATCGGCCAATTCGACCGCGGAGAAGGATTTCTTCTTCAGTCCGTCGCGCGCTTGCGCCAACGTGAGCGAATTCAAATCACTCACGGTTGGTCACGGCAGGTTTGCGCTCGTTAGCGGCGGGCTGCTGTGGCTCGCCCTCGGGTGCCTCGCAGGCAAAAGGCGCGGCCTGCTCGCGCAGGACCCGCTCGCGGTCCTCCTCCGGCAGCGCGTCGATCATAGCCCAGAAGTTCATTTCGCAGGCGATGCACATCTACTCGACCACCTTTGGAACGAGGAAAAAATGATCCTCAGTGGCCGGTGCATTCTTGACGATATCGCCAGCGATGCCGCCGTCAGTGACGACATCCGCCCGCTTCTTCATGGCCATCGGCGTCACCGAGGTCATCGGCTCGACGCCTTCGACGTTAACTTCCTGCAACTGCTCGACGAAGGCCAGCATCGCGTTGAGCTCGCCCTGCAAATGCCCGATCTCGCTCTCTGGCACGGCAATGCGTGCCAGATGCGCGATGCGGCGGACGGTATCGGCGTCGACGGACATGGGACCCTCACGGAATGCATCGCGTATAGCAGACGGCCATTTAGTGTCGCAATGCTAAGCCGCCTTGCGCTCGTGATCCGGGCAGCGGTGCACCTCGATGGTCATGTGCGACAGGTCGCCGATGCCCTCCAACCGGCTCTTATAGAAAGACGGCGCCTGCGGGCGGTCGGACACTACCGCCGCGATCAGCCCAACGTGGCCCGGCCCCAACCGCCACAAATGCAGGTCGCAGACCCGGTCGCCGTCGCCCTCGAGCCGCTCGCGGACGCTTCCGGCGAGATGACGGTCCGGCACTATATCGAGCAGCACAGTGCCAGCCGTGCGCATCAGCCCAAATGACCAGCTTAAGATTACACCAACGCCGACCAGCGCCATCAGCGGGTCGAGCCACGTCCAGCCCAAGAAGAGGCCGCAGGTCAGCGCGACGATCGCCAGCACCGAGGTCAGCGCATCGGCGAGTACGTGCACATAGGCCGCGCGCAGATTGGTATCGTGGTGATGGTGATGATCATGGTGATCGTGATCGTCGCCATGCGCATGGCCGTGATGATGCTCGTCGCCGTCGAACAGCAGCCAGGCGCTGGCGAGATTGACGCAGAGCCCGAGCGCCGCCAGCGGGATCGCCTCGCGGAAATGAATGGCGACAGGCTGAATAAGCCGCGTCACCGCCTCGTAGCCGATCAACAGGGCGATCAGCGCGAGACAAACCGCGCTGGCGAAGGCAGCGAGTTCGCCGAGCTTGCCGGTGCCGAAGGAAAAGCGCGCATCGCGCGCGTGCCGCCGCGCGAAGCGATAGGCGAAGGCGGCAATGCCGAGCGCACCGGCATGGGTCGACATGTGCCAGCCGTCGGCCACCACCGCCATCGAGCCGAACAACGTGCCGCCGACGATTTCCGCGACCATCATGGCCGCGGTCAGCGCCACCACGAACCAGGTGCGCCGCTCATGCCGGTCGTGCCTTGCCCCAAGGAAAACGTGGCTATGCTGCCAGGGCTCAATCGAATGGGTGTGCATCGGCAACTCCTGCGAATGGCGCTCGGCAATGACATAAACCGCGCGCGCGGCGGCGCAACCTTTAGGACCAAAATCACAACGCCGTGGGGATTTGTCCCCGCGCATTGCCCCTCGATCCCCGCCTTCGCGGGTACGACAAAGAGGAGGTACCATGCCCTCATGAGCCCTGCCCGCAGCCACCACCGCTACCCCTACTCGCCCATTGCCGCGCGGCCGGTCTACGACTGGCCGGGCGGCCGGCGGCTGGCGGTCTATATCGCCCTCAATCTCGAGTGGTTCTCGTTCGGCGAAGGGCTCGGCGCCGAATTGGCGCCCGGCGGGCCGCCGCCGGACGTGCTCAATTACGCTTGGCGCGATTATGGCAACCGGGTCGGCGTCTTCCGCTTGGCGGAGTTGTTCGCCGAGATGACCCTGCCGGTGTCCCTCCTGGTCAATGCCGACATGTATGCGCACGCGCCGCAGGCGGTGGCGGCCTTTCCCGGCGCAGAGATCGTCGGCCACGGCCGCAGCAATTCCGAACGCCAGGGCACGCTGAGTGAGGACGATGAGCGCGCGCTGATCGCGGAGACCACCGCCGCGATCGAGAAAAATTCGGGGCAACGCCCGCGCGGCTGGCTCGGGCCTTGGATCTCGCAATCGCACGTGACGCCAGATCTGCTGCAGGAAGCCGGCTACATGTACCTGCTCGACTGGTGTCATGACGATCAGCCAACCTGGATGAAGGCGCGGAAGGGCCGCATCCTTTCGGTCCCCTACCCGCAGGAGCTCAACGACATCCCGCAGATCGTCGCGCGCAAACGCGAGGGCGCCGACTTCGCCGAGATGATCGTGGATGCCTTCGACGTACTGCACGGCGAATGCGCTAAGCGCCCGCTGGTGATGGGGATCGCGCTGCACGCCTATATCATCGGCCAGCCGAACCGCTTCAAGCATTTGGTGCGCGCGCTGAGATATATCGTCGGCCGCGCCGACGAGAAGGTCTGGTTCACAACGTCGGGTGAGATCGCCACGCACGCGGCCACGCTGCCGGCGGGCAGCGTGGCGTGATAAACTCGTAAGATTTTTGCCGGCATGGAGAACCCGTCATGACGACATTTCCGTTCAATTTCTTTCCCGACGCCGGCGGTAACTGGCAGGAAATCTTCACCCGCTGGTGGTCGCCGAACGTCTCATTGAATATCGCCGGTAACGCAGAGATCGAGCGCGAGGTCAACGAGGTCGTGGCGAGCTATGGCCGCCAGATCGGCTGGCTCAACGACATTGTTGCAGCACTTGCCAAGGCCGCGCCGGGTGCGCTGAAAAGCAACAGAGAAGCGGAAGGTGCGCTGAAAAGTCTCACCGAGGCCATGCAAAAGATCGATGCGATCAAAGCGCGGCGCAAGACAAGCGCCTACGACGCGGCGCGCGACGCGCTCGTCAAACTCGGCTCCTCTGACAAGAATGCCTATAAGCGCGTGATGACCTCGCTCGATCCCGATGATCCGCCGGGCACAGCCTGACGATGCCAATCGGCCCGCTGTTGGAACTGGCGCCGCTCTTGCCCACGCGCGGCGCCTTGATCGGCCTCGATCTCGGCACCAAGACCATCGGCGTCGCCGCGAGCGATCCCGACCGTAGATTGGCGGCCGGAGTCGAGACTGTCGCCCGCAAGGCTTTCAGCGCCGATGCGAAGCGCCTGATAGCGCTCGCCGCCGAGCGCAAAGCCATCGGCTTTGTGCTCGGACTGCCCATCAACATGGACGGCTCGGAAGGGCCGCGCGCGCAATCAACCCGCGCCTTTGCCCGCAATTTCGCCAAGCTCACCGATCTGCCGATTGCATTCTGGGACGAGCGGCTGTCCACCGTCGCGGTCGAACGCGAATTGATAGGCCATGACGTCAGCCGCAAGAAACGCGCGGCCGTGATCGATCAGCACGCCGCCATGTATATCCTGCAAGGCGCGCTCGACCGCCTCGCCAACTTGAATAAATAGCGAAATAGGGCCGGGCTTAACCCTGATCACCCGGTAACCTTGTGGATCGGCTAGCCATGCCCTTGCCGGCGGTCGAACTTGCGCCTATAGACCTTCCTTTAATGAATATCGCGCCGAAATCCTCATTCGTCCTCAACAAAAAACACCTGTTGGGGATCGAAGGACTTTCGCATGAGGAGATTTCCGGCCTGCTGGACCTCGGCGAGGAATTCGTCGAGCTCAATCGCCAAATCGAAAAGAAGCGCACCTCGCTGCGTGGCCGCACGCAGATCAACATGTTCTTCGAGGTCTCCACCCGCACCCAATCGTCGTTTGAACTGGCCGGCAAGCGGCTGGGAGCCGACGTGATGAACATGTCGACAAGTTCCTCGTCGATGCGCAAGGGCGAGACGCTGATCGACACCGCGATCACGCTCAATGCCATGCATCCCGATATCCTGGTCGTGCGCCACCAATCTTCCGGCGCGGTCGAACTGCTGGCGAGCAAGCTCGACTGCTCGGTGATCAATGCCGGCGACGGCTCGCACGAGCACCCGACGCAAGCGCTGCTCGACGCACTCACCATTCGCCGCAACAAGGGCCGCATCGAAGGCCTGTTGGTGGCGATCTGCGGCGACATTCTGCACTCACGGGTCGCCCGCTCCAACATCATTCTGCTCAACGCCATGGGCGCGCGCGTGCGCGTGGTCGCGCCTTCCACGCTGCTGCCACCCGGCATCGAACACTTCGGCGTTGAAGTCGCGCGCGACATGCGCGCGGGCCTCAACGGCGCCGACATTGTGATGATGCTGCGCCTGCAGCGCGAGCGCATGAACGGCTCCTACGTGCCGTCGATCTCGGAATATTTTCACTTCTATGGCTTGGACGAGAAAAAACTCAGCTACGCCAAGCCCGGCGCGCTGGTCATGCATCCGGGCCCGATGAACCGTGGCGTCGAGATCGATTCGATCGTCGCCGACGGCGCGCAGTCGCTGATCCGCGAACAAGTCGAAATGGGCGTGGCCATCCGCATGGCCGTCCTAGAAGCTTTGTCGCGCAACCTGCCGAACGCTTGAGTGTGATGTAGTCAATGCTATCTGAACTCCGCCCGATCCTGCTCGCCAACGCCCGGATCGTCGATCCGTCGCACGATTTCGATATCGTCGGCGACCTGCTGATCGTGGACGGCCTTATCCGTGAAGCGAAAAAAGGCATCGGCGCCGGCGGCGTGCCGGAAGGCACCGACGTGGTCGATTGCCGCGGCAAGGTGGTCGCGCCCGGCCTCATCGATATGCGAGCCTTCGTCGGCGAACCCGGCGCCGGCCATCGCGAGACGCTGGCATCCGCAAGCCAGGCCGCCGCGGCCGGCGGCGTCACCACCATCGTCTGCCAACCGAACACGTCGCCAGTCATCGACGATCCTGCAACCGTCGATTTCGTCCTGCGCCGCGCGCGCGACACCGCCATCGTGCATGTGCATCCGATGGCGGCGCTCACCAAAGGCCTCGAAGGCAAAGAGATGACCGAGATCGGTCTGCTCAAAGCGGCCGGCGCGGTCGCCTTCACCGACGGCGACAAGAGCGTGACCAATGCCCAAGTGATGCGGCGCGCGCTCACTTACGCCGGCGATTTCGACGCGCTGATCGTGCATCACACCGAGGACCCGGATCTCATCGGCGACGGCGTGATGAACGAAGGCGAATTTGGCGCGCGTCTCGGTCTGCTCGGCATTCCGAAGGCAGCCGAAACGGTCATGCTCGAGCGCGACATCCGTTTGGTGGCGTTGTCGGGCGGGCGCTATCACGCCGCGTCGATCACCTGCGGGGAATCGCTCGAGGTTCTGCGGCGCGCCAAGGACGTTGGCCTCAATGTGACTGCGTCGTGCTCGATCAATCACATCACGCTCAACGAAAACGACATCGGCCCCTACCGCACCTTCCTGAAACTCTCGCCGCCGCTGCGCGCCGAGGACGACCGCAAGCTCTTGGTCGCGGCGCTGGCAAGCGGACTAGTCGACATGGTCATGTCGGATCACAATCCACAGGACGTCGAGACCAAGCGCCTGCCGTTTGCGGAAGCAGCACCGGGTGCGATCGGCCTCGAGACCATGCTGGTCGCCGGCCTGCGCTTGGTGCATTCCGGCGAGATCGATCTGACGACCTTGCTGCGCGCGATGTCGACGCGGCCGGCCCAACTGCTCGGCCTACCTGGCGGCACGCTCAAGAATGGCGCGCCGGCCGACGTCATCGTTATCGATCTAGATTTGCCATGGGTGCTCGATCCGGCCGAGCTTAAATCGAAATGCAAGAACACGCCGTTTGACGAAGCCAAGCTGACCGGCCACGTCGTGCGCACCATCGTCGCCGGCCGCACCGTCTACGAATACGTATGATCCTCGCTCTCACTTTCGCGGTCGGTTACCTCCTTGGTTCGATCCCGTTCGGGCTCCTCATCACACGCGCCACCGGCGGGCCCGACCTTCGTACCATCGGCTCGGGCAATATCGGCGCGACCAATGTACTGCGCACCGGCCGTAAAGGCCTCGCCGCCGCGACATTGTTATGCGACGCGCTCAAAGGCACCGCAGCGGTGCTGCTCGCGGCGCATTTTGGCACACCCGATGCTGCACTCGCCGCCGCACTCGGCGCTTTTCTTGGGCACCTCTTTCCGGTGTGGCTGAAATTCAAAGGCGGCAAGGGCGTCGCCGTTTATATCGGCCTGCTCATTGGCCTCTATTGGCCTGGCGCGCTGATCTTCTGCGCCATCTGGCTCGGCGTTGCGGCGCTGAGCCGCTATTCTTCACTTGCCGCCCTGATTGCCAGCGCCCTAACACCGTTGACGCTGTGGCTGCTCGGCCAACCGCGCGCCGCCACTCTATTCCTGTTGCTGAGCGCCTTGCTCTGGATCATGCACCGCGCCAATATCGCGCGCCTTCTGAGCGGCAGCGAAGGCAAAATCGGAGCAAAGTCCAAGCCGGCCGTCCCACCATAAGTTGTTTTCCCAAATCAGGGCGTAACTACCGTACCTTAAGCGATACTCAACCCGTATAACGGGGGCACCGTTGGTAGAACGAGTTCGACCCGGCGAACAGCGACTCGATTGGCTGAATCGGCTCATCCAGCAGCAAACTGTGATATCCGCGCAGTTCCGCTTAGTTCCCTGATGGCTGCCAGAATGTTGCGCTGCGACGAACGACGCGAAATGCCAAAGGCGACGTTACCTGTGAGGCTCATGCACCAACGTCAACGTCCGATATCTGCTCAGCTTCCACAATCAAACGTGCCTCTTGTTTTTTGAATAAGAGATAAAGTGCAACACCCCCGATTACTGCTGCCACGAGCAGCCCGAGACTGAGGGGCCAGGCAAGATATTTGATGGACCAGCCAAAGAAATAGCCGCCTAATCCGAAAACTGCAGCCCAAGTGATCCCGCCAATTGCATTCCAAACAAAAAAACGGCCGGGATGAAGTTGATTTGCTCCAGCGAGCAACGCGGCATAAGTGCGAAGTAGCGCTGTGAAGCGGGCGAAAAACACAACTTTTCCGCCGTGCCTTTGGAATAATAATTGACCGATTTTCAGCCGTGGCTCTGTCAAGCAAACATAGGAGCCATATCGATGGAGAAAGGCAAATCCAAAGCGGCGGCCGAACCAAAAGCCGAGGTTGTCCCCTAATATCGCGGCCAATGCCGCCGCAAGAATCACCCATGCAATGTCGAGCTGGTGCGTTGTCCCAGCAAATATCGCAGCCGACACCAAAGCCGTCTCCCCTGGCAACGGCAGGCCGGCGCTTTCAAAAAAAATTAGTAGAAAAATACCCAAATAGCCGAAATTGACGATCAGGCTGTCAAGGCTGCCGTCAAAAACCTCTCCCATTCTCGCCGTGCTCCGAGACATATCCGGATTGGTTCTAACAACGCACCTTTTTCAATGCAACGCAGCCATCGCTGCGACATACTTAAGACAGCTCATTAACCTGCTGACTGACGGGCTTCAGGCGACGGCAGGTCTGTTCAGGGTCAAAAGACAAATATCGACCCCAGCCAAAAGCGCACAAACGCGGGCGACGCAAAATTACCCCAACATGCCCCCGCTTCCAAAACGGTACATCTGTAGCAAAATCCACGCGACAAGAAACAATAACGCACAAACTCCAAGTACGGTCTTCAGCAACAGTTTTTCAATGGATAACAGCCGTTCATGAATGTTCATGCTTAGTGAAGTGCCAGACTGCAACCTCATTCCACAATGGCGACAAAAGTTATCAGTCAGAGCGATTTCACTATCGCATGACCAACAATGCGGGGTGGCATCAGATTGGCTGATTGCTTTATTTGTCATTTTGCCCTCCATTCGCATCGCCGAGGAGCGTGATGAACTCGTGACGTTTCATACTTGTACCCAAAAACTCAAGACAGTCATCGCAACTGATCGGTTTGGTATGGCTAGAGGCCCACCGCCCAAGGTCGCAGTTGGGTCGTTCGCTGCCTATCTTGTCAGCCTCCCGATCGCCCCTCTGTTCGTTGTAGTCCGATAGCGCCAGACACTGCAAATAATGGCGTCGTTGCAGCGCTTAATCTGCCAAAATCGAAATTATTACCGGATGATGTTTTCGGTACACACAGGGGGTATAAAGGCTTAGAGTTGCATCTAATTAGCAGCAAGTGAGAACGGTCCGATGTTCGCTAGACTTAAGAGATTGCTAGGAAACCTCTTGGGAAACGTCCTCTACTGGGTTGGTTGGGGTCTTGCGGTCGTTGTTATTGCGCAGGCCATCATATTGTCCGTCGTAACTGGTAATCCGCTATTACCAGTGCTTCTTGGGCTCGTTGGCCTAGCTATTTGGCTGATCGGTATGGGGATCAGATCTATTCTAGCAGAACGACAATTAACGCCTTACAGAGGTGCAGACGCGGAGCCACGACTGAAAAATGGTACATGACCGGTGACCTGAGCCCCTGAGCGTCCTTCAGATTTAAGTAGAGTTCGCCACCTGAGAGGAAACAGAGGATGAAGGGTTCGAGGCATAACGAAGAGCAGATTACGATCCGCCCGGGTCACGAAAGCTTGACCTCGGCGGGGTGATCGGCAAGCTTGGGCGGATTGCTCACCGCGTCAGCGCTATTGCGACACGACGCCCTCCGGGGCGGTTTCCAGATTGAAGGCAGCGGCAAACAGAGCGCGCGTATAGTCGCTCTTCGGCGCCTTGAACAGCTCGGCCGCCGCGCCCTCTTCCACCACCTTGCCGTTGCGCAGCACCAAGAGCCGGCTCGCCAAGGCCGCCACCACACGCAGATCGTGTGAGATGAACATGTAAGTCAGGTCGCGTTTTCTCTGAAGATCGCGCAACAGATCGACCATCTGCGACTGAATGAGCATATCGAGCGCACTGGTCGGCTCGTCGAGCACGATGAAGGTCGGCTCCAGAACCAGCGCGCGCGCCAGCGCGATGCGCTGGCGCTGTCCGCCGGAATATTCATGCGGATAGCGGAAGCGCGCCGCCGGATCGAGCCCGACGTCGTTGAGTGCGGCCACCACACGCCGTTCGCCCTCGTCCGCCGACAAATGCGGATGATGCACCCACAGGCCCTCCTCGATGATGTCGGAGACCGACATGCGCGGCGATAGCGAGCCGTAAGGGTCCTGAAACACGATCTGCATGTCGCGGCGATAGGGCCGCATTTCCTTGAACTTCAGGCCTTGAATCGTATGGCCCATGAACACGACCGGGCCCTGTGAGGAGATCAGCCGCAGGATGGCGAGGCCGAGTGTGGTCTTGCCCGAGCCCGATTCGCCCACGACGCCGAGCGTTTCCCCCTTGCGGATTTCGACGCTGACGCCGTCCACCGCCTTGATGTGGCCGACGACTTTGCGCAGCACGCCGCGCTTGATCGGGAACCAGACCTTGAGATCGTCGGTCTGCACCACCACCGGCGCCTGCGGCCGCGGCGGCGCCGGATCGGGCTTCGGCTCGGCGGCAAGAAGCGCGCGGGTGTAAGGATGCTCCGGCGCGGTGAACACGTGCTCGACCGGCCCGCGTTCGACGATCTTGCCGTTGTGCATCACGCAAACCCGGTCGGCAAGCTTGCGCACGATGCCGAGATCGTGGGTGATGAACAGCATCGACATGCCGAGCCGCGTCTGCGTGTCCTTCAACAGCTTGAGAATCTGCGCCTGCACAGTGACGTCGAGCGCCGTGGTCGGCTCGTCGGCAATCAACAGATCGGGTTCGTTGGCCAGCGCCATGGCAATCATGACGCGCTGGCGCTGGCCACCGGAAAGCTGATGCGGGTAACTCCCGAGGCGGCTTTCCGGATCGGGAATGCCGACCTGGCCGAGTAATTCGACGATCCGCGCCCTCGCCTTCTCGCCCCCAAGACCCTGGTGAATCAGTAAGAATTTCTCGTATTTGCTTCTCGATCGTGTGCAGCGGATTGAGCGACGTCATCGGCTCCTGAAAGATGATGGTGATGTCGTTGCCGCGCACGTGGCGGATTTCGTTCTCCGGCATGGTCAGAAGCTCGCCACCCTTGAACACGATCGAACCGGACGGATGGCACGCGGCCGGATAAGGCAAGAGCTTCATCACCGACAGCGCGGTGACGGATTTGCCGGAGCCACTTTCACCGACCAGCGCCACGGTCTCGCCTTTGCCGATGTCGAACGACACGCGGTCGACCACCAGGACTTCGCGCGCGCCTTGCCCGAAGGCGACCGAGAGATCGCGGATCGACAGAAGGTTTTCGCCCGTGCCGGTCATCGGAAGGTCTTTCTCGGATCGAAGGCGTCGCGCACCGCTTCGCCGATGAAAATCAACAGCGACAGCATGATGGCGATGGAGAAGAAGCCAGTGAGGCCGAGCCACGGCGCCTGCACGTTCGCCTTGCCCTGGCTGAGCAACTCGCCGAGCGACGGCGAACCCGGCGGCAGGCCAAAGCCGAGGAAGTCGAGCGCCGTGAGCGTCATCACCGATGACGACAAAATGAACGGCAGAAACGTCATGGTCGCCACCATGGCGTTCGGCAAGAGGTGCCGGAAGATGATCACCGCATTCGACACGCCGAGCGCGCGCGCCGCCTGGATATATTCGAAATTACGCCCGCGCAGGAATTCCGCGCGAACCAAGCCGACCAGCGACACCCAGGAGAACAGCAGCAAGATGCCGAGCAGCACAAAAAAGCCTGGCACCAGCACGGAGGAAATGATCAAGAGCAGATAGAGCGAAGGGATCGAGGTCCAGATCTCGATGAAACGCTGGAACAGAAGATCGGTCCAGCCGCCGAAATAACCCTGCACCGCGCCGGCGGCAACGCCGATGATCGATGACACGATGGTCAGACACAAGCCGAATAGCACCGAAATGCGGAAGCCGTAGATCAGCCGCGCCAAAACGTCACGGCCACCGTCGTCGGTGCCGAGCCAATTGTATTCGAGATCGCCGCATTTGGCGAAGCCGTGCGTGGCGGCGAATTCGCAATCCTTTTGCGTCAGCATCCAGGTCGGCTTCGACGGGAACGGCGACGGCGGCTTGCTCACTTGCGTGTTGTAGGAGAAGCGGATCGGTGGCCACAGCACGGCGCCGCCCTCCTTCTTGATCAGGCCCATCAAGTAGTCGTCGCGATAATCGGCGGCAGTTCCGAATAGATTGGGGTCTTTCTCCTTGGCGAAAGCCGTGTCGGGATAGGTCACCACCGCCGGGAAGAACGATTGGCCGTTGACGTGGATGTAGATCGGCTTGTCGTTGGCGATAAATTCGGCCAACAGCGAAATCAGAAACAGCGCCAGAAAAACCCACAACGACCAATAGCCGCGCCGGTTGACCTTGAAATTCTCCCAGCGCCGCCGGTTGAGCGGCGAAATCGAAATCCAGTGCTGCTCCGGCGGCACGTCGAGGCCTGAAATGCCGACCGCCGTGATGTCGGGCGACTTGATGCCGGTGCGCGCGTCCACCTCAAACCTCCCGCGTCTCGAAATCGATGCGCGGATCGATCCACGTGTAGGTCAGGTCGGAGATCAGGTTCACCACCACGCCGATGAGGGAGAACATGTAGAGCGTGGCGAACACCACCGGATAATCGCGGTTGAGCACGCTCTCGAAGCCGAGCAGGCCAAGGCCATCGAGTGAGAAGATGGTCTCGATCAGCAGCGAGCCGGTGAAGAAGGCGTGCACGAAGGCGCCGGGGAAGCCGGCGATCACGATCAGCATGGCGTTGCGGAAAATATGGCCGTACAGCACCTGATTTCTGGTACAGCCCTTGGCGCGCGCAGTAAGCACGTATTGCTTGCGGATCTCCTCCAGGAACGAGTTCTTGGTCAGCAGCGTCATGGTGGCAAAAGCCGACAACACCATCGACACGATCGGCAGCGTCAGGTGCCAGAAGTAGTCGCCGATCTTGGCGTACCACGGCAACTGCCAGAAATTCTCCGACACCAGACCGCGCAACGGGAAGATGTCGAAGAACGAACCGCCGGCGAACAGGATGATCAGCAATATCGCAAACAGGAATCCGGGAATGGCATAGCCGACAATGATCACGCTCGACGTCCACACGTCGAAGCGCGAGCCAGCGTCGACCGCCTTACGGATGCCGAGCGGGATCGAGATCAGGTAGGTGAGCAACGTCATCCAGATGCCGAGCGAGATCGACACCGGCAGCTTTTCCTTGATCAACTGCAAAACGCCGATGTCGCGGAAATAACTCTTGCCAAAATCGAAGCGGATGTAGTTCCACAGCATGATGCCGAAGCGCTCGTAGGCGGGCTTGTCGAAGCCGAACTGCTTTTCCAGCTTCTTGATGAATTCCGGATCGAGCCCTTGCGCGCCGCGATATTTCGACGTCACGGCATCGACGCCGGATCCGCCCTGCACCAGGCCACGGCCGCCGAAATCGCCGCCGGGCGAGCCGGAAATGCGCGAGGTCGCACCAGTGTCGGCGCCGGTAAGCTTGGCGATCACCTGTTCGACCGGTCCGCCCGGCGCAAACTGCACCACGGCGAACGCCACCAGCATGATGCCGAACATGGTCGGGATCATGAACAGCACGCGGCGGATGATGTAGGCGGTCATGCGACTCTCACTATGTCATTCGGAGACGGCGCGAAAGTCGATGACACGGTCGAGCGCCTGGCAGATCCTGGTCAGCTGGGCCACCCTCTACTTCCGCCTTGACCCACCAGCCGTCTTAATAGTGGCGCCGATTAACATCACTGCCGAGTTCCGATCTTTGCCGCCTTGGCCTTATCCCACCACCACAGGGTCGGAAATGCTGCAATGCCGTATTTTGGAAGCAGATTGGGACGGCTGAAACGGTCCCAACGCGCAGTCCGCAATTTGCCATATGCC
This sequence comes from uncultured Alphaproteobacteria bacterium, assembly GCA_963753455.1. Classification (GTDB taxonomy): domain Bacteria; phylum Pseudomonadota; class Alphaproteobacteria; order Rhizobiales; family Xanthobacteraceae; genus Pseudolabrys. The sequence goes on from CAVWDA010000013.1 coordinate 90,376, forward strand.
CATTGCGGTACAACGTAATGATTCCACAATAGGATGCGGTCAAGCGCTCTTGTGGCCGCGACGAGAACTTCGTGGCTTCTGGCAGTGGCAATCTTTTCAATCATTGCATCAACTGCCTGATTCTTTATGCCGATCACGTTGTATGAACCAGGCTGATCGGCCGCCTGTGATCCCCAGAAACCGCGCTGCTCGTCGCCGGGCAATAGCGATTTACCCCAAGCGAAGGTGACAATATCGAAGTCCCAATTGCGCACCCGGTTCTCGTATTGTGCTTCGTCCACCGTGCGCACCGATACCGTGATACCGAGGCGTTCAAGCGACGGTTTGTAGAACAAAAAGACGCGTTCGAAGATTGGAGCATTGCTAAGGAATTCGACTGCGAAGGGGTCGCCCGTCTTGCTGTTCACGAGCTGCTGCTCACGGATCTCGTAACCAGCCCCTTTCATTAGCATTAACGCCTCGCGCGTATTAGCGTGGGCCTCCCCGGGACTACGGGCGACTGGATTAGAATAAGGTTTCGTAAACACTTCGGCGGGAATTTTATCGCGCACGGCTTCTAAGAATTCGAGCTCCTGCCCCGACGGCAACCCAGTGGCCATAAGTTCGGGTACACCTTCAAAATAGCTGGTGATGCGCTTGTACTGGCCAAAAAACATTTGTTTGTTCAATTCCTCGAAATTAAACGCATAGTTGAAGGCAAGTCGAATGCGCGGATCCCGGAACTTTTCGCGGCGAATATTGAAGGCAAAGGCCTGCATTATTCCAACATTGTTAATCGGGAATTCCTCGAGAATGACACGTTTATCGCTGACTGCCGGAAAATCGTAGGCCGTTGCCCAATTCTTGGCGCTATTCTCGGTACGCCAATCTACCGTGTTCGCCTTGAACGCCTGGATGGCGACCGTTGCATCACGGAAATACTCAAACCTCAATTCATCAAAATTGTCGCGCCCGATATTAACGTTGAGGCTCCGGCCCCAATAGTCTTTGACGCGCTCATAGACAATGCTGCGGTCGGGCGAGAAATCTTTGATGCGGTAGGGGCCGCTGCCCAACGGTGGATCGAGGGAAGTTTCTCCTATATTGCGGTCTTTGCCGTCGGGGCCCCTTCCTTCCCACCAGTGCTTGGGCAGAATGGTGAGCTGGCCAATAATCTGCGGCAATTTGTTGTTGCCGGGTGCATCAAATCTAAACGTGACTTCTCGCTCTCCGGTCTTCTCAATCTTCGCCACGTGGCGGTAGGAAGCAGCAACCTGTGGATTATATTTGTTAAACACTTCGTATGAGAAAATTACGTCCTCCGGCGTAACTGGTTCTCCATCGTGCCATTTTGCTTCAGGGCGCAGTCGAAAGGCCGCCGACGAGAAATCGTCCGGATAGCTCACAGCCTCAGCCAACAGTCCGTATTCACTCGACGCTTCATCAAGCGACGAAACAAAAAGCGTCTCGTGGATAAGATCAATACCCTGGACTAGTGTGCCTTTGACGCCGGCGACGGCCGTATTCAAGTTGTCGAAGGAGCCGAGCGCGATCTGGCAAGCGCTGCCGCCTTTGGGTGCACTCGAATTAACGTAGTCAAATTGCTTGAAGCCAAGTGAATATTTGAGGTTACCGTAGGGCGACATGCCATGGCGCCAAACCAAAGCCGCTGTTTTTTCCTGCGCTGTAGCGCCGTTTGTCCAGCCCCTTAGCGGTAACCAATAGGCACCAACCCCAAGCACCGCGGATTTGAGCACCGACCGACGATTCATTTGACACCCCAATGACGCTGACACCCAGCGATGATATTCACCCGTGGTTGCTACTCTTAATTTCGCCGTGGACCGCTAGCGCACACCGCAACAAGTGGATGACTCCCCGCGCAACTGGTCGCGTGCAATGTGAGTTAGTGTGCGGACAATCTCGCATTCTCCCGGCTCGAAGCCATCGATAACGCGCGTGCGATTATTACCTCCCGCTCTACAGGCCGGAAGAGAGCGTTTCGTCGATACATTTGCGAAAAATCGAAGGAGCGGCTCGATCCAAATTTTTAGCACCATAGTTGCGTCTTTTTGGCACCGAGCAGCAAAATTTGTGTTTTTGCAGGAGAGCCAGTCTGACTAAAAAATAATAGCGTGATTTCGACAGCCTTACAACGCGTCCAGACCGGCGACTGTTTCCAAAATCCTGCCTCTCAACCTAAATTTGATGCAAAAAAAACGAGGCGCTTAATGCGCCTCGTCACACTTCTTTGGTTCGCTGATCGCCGACGAAACTCGGGAACCAGCATCAATTAATGGTCAACCTGGGCAGACGGAAAATCCACTGCAAGCTCCAAGCGTATAGATTTCAGATTTCTCTACGCCCGCAGCAGTCTCCAGAGCCTCGTCAGAGATATCATAAGTCAGGATTTCTTCGTCGGCCTGATCAAGTCCGCTTATGGTGTCGCTCATTGTGTCATAACCCTCTTATTCGCCAGCGGCGCCGGCGGTCAGGTAGCCAGAGGAATTCCGAAGCTCCCCCGCCAGCAAGTATTAAACCATCGGCGGCCAACGATGTAAAGTCGAAATGGTATAGCGAGCGGGGTTGCATGCGACGAGTTGATTATGACAAATTCATCACCCAATGTACTGGGCAACGCCTAAGAAAATGGCCCCAATTAAGGGCTTTGCCTCGAGACAGGGTTTACTTCACTGATGCAGAGTAGCATTCCGGGCGCCCAGTTGGAGCGCCATTTCCGCTCTTGCTTGACAGAGACCGGGGACAAGCCGTTTGGAACCCCGAGCATAAGCGGCCTTCTCCAGCGTAGAAGCCCCAAACTATGCTTCAACGCTGAAAGAGAAAACCCAAACCAAGTCCCCGGCACGCCCAAAAATGTAAAATTATTCAAGCCAAATAATGTAAGATACTCAAACAGGCGCTGCTAGCAGTTTACGACTCCCCGCCCTCCATCTAACAAAAGGCCCTAAACAAATAGAAAAGGCCTGATCGGAAAGAAATTGCATGGATGCCTTTTACGAGCGATTGATCGTTCGCGCCGCAACCATCGACGAACTCCTTTCCGATAATTTCGAATCGCTGCCCGGACAAAAAGGCGATGCTGATTTGGCCGCACGACGGTTGGCTGCCTGGTGCCAGTCCTGTGCCAGCGGTGATTGGTCGCTGTTCGCCCGCCGGCTAAAGCGTGACGGATGGACAATCGACCAGGTCCTTTCGCGATTCGCCACGGTTCGCCGCAAGGCTTCGGCTTCTCCACCCGTGTGGCTCGATGACGCAATCTGGATCGAGACGGCGCTGCAAAATCCGCTCAACAGCGACCAAAAAATAGTGACGCATAATGGCATTGACTGCTGTGCGTTTGAACATCTATTCGCACCCGTGGTCGATGAAGCCGAGGCGCTGCTGTGGTCTGGTATTGAGCCACGCGCACTCGACAATCTAACCGAATCTGCTCGCAATAGTTTACGTCACTCCTTGCTCACAGAGTTATCCAGCCTTTCCGCTCCGGCGCTCTACGAGCGCTTTACGAAGGCGCGGAAGATCGCTGTATCATCACCCGAGGTACCGAAGCCGCAGCAAACATTTAGCACTGTTTGCTATGATAAATTTGTCGCTGAAATGAAAGCCGGCGGATTCCGTTCTTTGTTTGAAGAAAAACCTGTTCTGTTGCGATTGATCGCCACAATTACTCGACAATGGATTGATACGACCCACGAGTTGATACTACACATCGACGCTGACCACCCGACAATCCGACAACAGATCCTTTGTTCATCCGATGCTAGCCGAGTTGATAAGATCGAAGGCGGACTTTCCGACCCCCACAATGACGGCCACTCGGTCCAAATCATTACTTTCGAGGATGGTTTGCGCGTCGTCCACAAGCCAAAGGATCTGCGGCCCGACGCGGCCTGGTACACCCTGATCGAGCGACTTAATCGAGCCAAGCCTCCGATCGAATTGAAAGCCCTCCGCGCAATTTCGCGAGATGGTTACGGTTGGACCGAGTTCATTGATAATGTCGGTTGTATTAATCAGGATGACGTCAAGATATTTTTCAGACGTGCCGGCGCGTGGCTTGCGCTGTTCCACGTCTTCGCGGCCAACGACATGCATCAAGAGAACATGATCGCTGTAGGCGATCATCCGGTGCCGATTGACCTGGAAACAATCCTTCAGGCAACTGTCGAAGAACCTAAGGCTCAAGAACCCGAGATGTTGGCCTATGATGCCGCGATTGAAATTCTCGCCAACTCGGTCATGGCGGTCGGCTTGCTCCCGGCCTATGGACGGTTACCGGATAACAATGTCTTTGCGATGGGCGGCATGACCGCAGATTGGAATAAAAAAATCACACTCAAGTGGGACAATATAAATTCAGACAAGATGCGGCCGGCGAAATCGCAGGAAATCGACATTGCAACTCCGAACCTTCCACAGGTCGGCGGCCAACTTGCCAAATTTGGCGATCATGTCGACGACTTCATCGCGGGCTTTGAGGAGTATGCAAAGTTTCTGCTCCGTCAAAGCAAGGGCGCAAACCGGGGAGGATTCTTCGATGATTTTGTTGGCCTGCCAGTTCGAAAGGTCATTCGCGCTACCAGATTTTATCATATGTTGCGCCTGCGCCTCAAAAATCATCGAACCATGGTGGATGGTGTCATCTGGTCCGCACAAATGGATTTTATCGCGAGGCTGGCCGACTGGGAGAAAGATTTCGATATCTATTGGCCGTTGCAACAGGCTGAACGGTCAGCCCTCGCCGTATTAAATGTGCCACATTTTGTCACTTCCAGCACTGGACATGAGATACGCGACGCGAACGGCATTTCGATCCGTAGCCATGCCCCCTCGGGCATGGAACGCGCGCGCGCGCGCGTTGAGAACTTCAATTTAGAAGACCTCGCCTGGCAGATTTCGGTCATCCGCCAAAATACGGCGTCACTATTGAGATCCGTCGCCCCGCCGGCAGCAGGCATCGAGCGCGCCCTGCACTCGGACGTGGACGTCGCACAGGCGAAGGAGATGTTTATCGCTGAAGCCGACAAGATTGCTGAAGAGCTAGCACGCTATGCAATTCGCCGAGGGCCGAGCGCAGCTTGGATCGGTCTCGATTGGCTCGGAAGATTCCGAGGTTTTCCAACTCATCTGCCTCGGACCAGATCTATATAACGGCATCTCTGGCATTGCTGTCTTTCTTGCCGCGCATGCAGCGGTTACAGGCCGCAGGTCCTCAGCCGACCTCGCGCTGGCTGGGATCGCGCAATTGCGCAAGGATCTAAGAAGCCGAAACGCGGCACGGAAGGCGCGATCAATGGGCCTCGGCGCCGCCACTGGATTGAGTTCAATCATCTATGCGCTGACCTTGATATCCAAAAGCCTCCACGACAAGAACTTGCTCGTGGATGCCCAGGTGGCAGCGGAACTGATCACTGAGGACTTAATTGCGGCAGATAAACAGTTAGACGTTATGGGTGGAAGTGCGGGTGCTATCCTTTGCCTTTTGCGCCTTTATCGCGATACCAAATCTAGCCATGCGCTCGCGTGCGCAACAAAATGCGGCGAACACTTGCTTCGACAATCCCGAGTTGGACGGGAGGGCCGCCGCACTTGGATAGGCCAAGGATTTGGCTCGCACGGCTTAAACGGCATGTCTCATGGCGCAGCAGGGTTTGCCTTTGCGCTCGCATCATTGTCATCGGCAACAGGACGCGAAGAGTTTGCCAAGGCCGCATCGGAATGCATCGCATTTGAAGATTTTAGCTATGACATAGAGCGCCATAACTGGCCCGATTTGCGCAGAAGTGACGAACCGCGCTGGCCTTGCCAGTGGTGCCATGGGGCGCCGGGGATTGGTCTAGCCAGAATTGCCACGAGCAAGCTAGGAGGATTAGACGCCAAGCTCATGACAATGGATGTTCGCAACGCGCTCGAGGGTGCAGAGCGAGCCTGGCCAAATCAGTTAGACACGCTTTGTTGCGGCGCCTTAGGCAACATCGAATTTTTCCGCGCCGCCGGCGATGCCCTTGGGAAGCTCGATCTTGGTGAGCTTGCATCGCGGCGGCTGACCACCCTGTTAGAAGCTGCTAGAGAAAGTGGCGATTATCGCTGGAATAGCGGAAATAGGCGATTCAATTTAGGTCTGTTTCGTGGTCTCGCTGGCGTTGGCTATACATCATTGCGTCAGGTCGAAAATTCTCTTCCCAATATCCTAATCTGGGAATAGTCGGATCTTTCGTCTAACAAATTCCGCATGACTTCCCGAACAGAAATACGGGGTTCCGAACAATCCGACTCGGCATTAATGCCCGACAGCAGATAATATGCCTGTTATTGAATTCTGCTTCACTGCTGTGCACGACGCGTTGACAATGACTTTGAATAAATCAAATGATTGAATTCTGACCTGACAGCTCGTCGACGGATCGACCGCAACGCGAATGACGTCACCCGTAGTCACCATCTGCGGCTTGCCATTGATGTTTATATTTACCTGGTCATTGCTGGGAGAACCGACTAAGCCAATAACCAAATGATTCCCTGCGACAATTATGGATTGATTGGGGGCAATATTATAAGTGTTCTCCGAAGGCATGATCGCGTGCAACGCGGTTTGAGTACTTGTAAGCTGGCTTTGCAGATCAACGATCCTTGTTTGTTGAATAACAATTGAATTTTTGAGGCTTTGGTTTTCGGGCCGCAGTTCCAGAATTTGCTGCCTGGCAGATGCCAGGTCTGAGTGAGTCAAACTCAGCCCGTAGAGAAAGCCTCCTACCGCACCCCCCACCAAGACAGCCGCTATGGCGAGGACCAGCAGGACATGCCTCGGCCGTCTAGTTAGCACACCGGCCCTTCCTACCGAGCGGCCTCGTTGGGTCGTTTCGGTCACTTTACAATTCCTTCCATTGACGCCAGCCGACCTTCCGAGCGTATCATTATGAATGCCAATTTGTGCGCTGGAAGGCAACAATTCGCGGGCGAAAATGAACGCATGGCGGCCACTGGTTTCTCAAGTCTGGGTGGATCGAGCGCGCCTGCCTCCGAGCGCAATAGAAAAAATAAGGCACCCCCTTTGTCGGCCGTTCACTGTTTGGGCGAAATTTCTTTCTCAGAATGCAGGGCAGGACTCGTCGGGCTCAGCGCTTCGGAAATCCGGGAGAGAATAGCCTTTATTTCCGAGAGATCGACTCCATTGGACAAGCTCAACTGCTTGTCGGCGCCAGCGGCAGCAGTAGATGAGGTTTTCTTGTCAGCATCCGTTGAACTCCTATTCGGCGCAGCGTTGGCGTCAGCAGGTTTCGGCCCGGGATTTGTCGATGCAGGATTGTCAACATTGCCGAGAATGATAGGCAGTCCGTCCTTGCCACTGCCAATAATAACGATTTTTGCATTTGGAGACTGCGCAAGTGCAAGCGTAGCCTCGATCCCACGCCAACGCAGGTAGGATTCCGAAATACCCTGGCTCACCGTCCGCTGGAACGCAGCGATACCATTTGCCTCAATCTGCTTGCGTTTCGATTCCTCTGCTTCGCGCTGAACTCGGAATTTGAACTCCTGGATCTGGTAAAATTGCTCCGTCTGGCGATTGATGGCTGCGATGATTGGGGGCGGCAATTCGATGTCAAGGACGAGTGTATCGAGAATTTGGATCGAGTTTTGCAAAAAATCATTGTAGTGCTTCGGGTCCGGCTGTTCCATGGCCTCAGTCTGAACCAAGTTATTAAGGTGGGCACCCAGACTCATTTGAGATTTATTTCGAATTTTTTCCTGAATTGCCTCGCGTGAGGTATACACCTCTTCCGCCGTGTATTGGGAAATGATTTCACGCGCTTGGCTGCCAATTTCCGGGCTTACGAGCGATTTCAGATAGTCAGGGCCAATAAATTTATGAAGCACGGCAATGGGATGATGTAACAATTGAAACCGGATAGTGATCTGAATAGCCACGCTTACGCCGTCTTTGGAAATGGCGTTATACGTCTGGGTCGAGGATTGAAGTCTAAGGCTATAAATAAACAGCTTGTCCCATGGCCAAATTATATGGAGACCTTCATCCCTCAACTCACGGGGATCCAAAACTGTACCTCGACCCACGAAGCACCAGCAGTAAGTGTCAAAACCGTTAAACCGCTTCCATAAGAACCCCCACTTGCCCACTCGGAACTGTAATTATCACGTAGGGATAAAGCACTGTAGCTGTCAGCAAGGTTACCATAAACGCGAGCAATAGGCCCGGCAGCTGGCGTCCCAAAACACGCCACCAACTCCGTTTCCTAGGCGCGGGCGACATCGCGTCTATAAAATCCGGATACTTTACCATCAGCCGTTCTCCATCGAACGCTGCTCGACTATGCGGCCTTCCTCCATGCGAATCCTGCGCGAGGGCAATTTAAGCTCGTCAAGGTAGCGGTCGTCATGTGTGATCACCACAATCGTCAGGCCGGCCTGTTTCATTTTCGGCAGCAGCTCCTCATAAAATTTGTGCCGAAATTCAGGATCTTGCTCGGCGGTCCATTCGTCTAGCAACAGGATCGGACGCTTTTCGAGCAGGCTCACAATGAGAGCGAGGCGTCTGCGCTGACCGCCGGAAAGTTCAAGCGTGCGAAACTCGCCATGCGACAACGACGTCTTCTCGGCTAGCCGAAATTGCGCCAGCAGACCATCAATCTCGCCGTATTCCGCTTCCGGTATCCCGTAGAGTTTTCGAAAGAGATGATTATCGAAAAAAATTGCCGACATTAAAGCGCGATAGGAATCGCGCGTATCATCGGTGATGCGCATTCCGTCCAGTTTAATTTCGCCAGAATCAGGCGGATAAAGTCCGGCGAGAACTCGCAAAAATGTGGATTTCCCTGACCCGTTCCCGCCTGTAATGAAGACGAGCTCTCCGGCGCTCAAGGTGAAATCTAGCGGTCCAATCTGGAACGTAATGTCGGAAGACTTGTCGAGGTAGCGAAACACAATGTTATGCAGCTCTATCTTTTCGAAATGCTTTGGAATGCTAATGTCCTGCACTCCGGTTAGGGTAACATTTTTCTGCAAAGCGGATTCCAATTGATCAATTCGGTCCGCCGCCGCATTTGCTATCAACATGATCGGTATCGACTGCACCAATCCGAAACACGCTCCGATCACGAACATCAAAGCGGTCGTGGTTTGAGCTAGAGATGGTCCGCCAAGTGAATTGCTGAATTGGGGAGCCACGAACACCACAGCTCCGAGTAAGACATACATGGAGACCTGTGACGTCACGATCAGCTTGAAGGTTTCGGCTTGGCTCCGGATTTTAATATTGGCAGCGGTCCTCGAAACATCAATCGCGTCATCGAATAAATCATCGCTCCGTGCGCGATTTCAGCCTCACCTCTTTGAACCCATCCAAGAAGTCGGTTAGCCTATCAAATAGCCGACGCTCCCACTCTGCTGCCTCCCGCTTATCGTCGACTAGACTACGATTCTTCAGATGAAAAATTATGGCCGCGGCAACGACCACGAGGATAGTCATGGCAAGCGCGGCAAACGACAGATAGGCTACGTAGATTCCTACAAAAAACACCAAAACCACGCCCTGCACAGTAAAGCAGAGCGTATTGCTCGCTTGCGTGAGCACAGCGGTATCGCTCGTTATTGCAGAAACGATCCGTGCACGCCCAATAGCTTCCATCGCCAGAAGCTCAGAACGCCGCACAAGATCCATAACGCGCAGACGGAGTTTATGGATGATCGCTTCGATCTCGGCAGTCGCCGTTATTGTTACGTAAAATTGGGTTTTAATGTATAGAAAAAGGGCAACCAGAAAGAGCGTGGCCGCCCACAAACTAATTTTGTTGCCCTCGTTCGTGCTCTGTATACCTGCATTGATAGCAGCGAGAACCGACGCAGTGCTAATACCGCCGAGGCTGGACATAAACAAAAACTTCGGCATCGAGCCGTGCATTTCGCGCCGAACGAGCTCAAGGAAAGTCATCGTGCGTATGTCTTCTATTTACACTTGCGCAGGCCGCCGTCGGCTCCGCAAGGAATGCACTTGCGAACCCGAGTAAATGGGCCGCTTTATGGGCCGCGATACCGGCTGACGGGAAGTGATGGGCCAGTGAGCAGCAGCACCGGCAACAGCATTGCCGGCGCCGTGATTATCGTTAAGACAAATGTGCAGAAAAAATCCAGCCGGCTTTGGCTGCCGCAAGGACCCGTAAGTGGGCGCACGATTATATACATGATGGGTTCGAGCATTGGGCTCGGTCTCACCGGTCCATGATTGCTGCTCGGCGGGTGCGACAACTCGCGGATTAGCTGGCATCTAGCTGGTAGAATCAAGAGCCAGTTGTTGCCGCCCCTGGAGTTGTTTCGGGAGTGTTGGATTGCCTGGCTTTCGCTTTAGAATCCCACATCTCCTTTTGGGCTTTTACAAATTCCTTGTAGTTCGGAGGATTGAAGTCAAGCAGAGTTCCGCCGCCCTCAAAGTGCTCGATAAACGCCTGGCCGATCGCGTAGGTGGCTCCAGCAGAAAGTGTCGGCATCACAAATCCAGATGCGAGCGTTCCTAAGACCGGTACAGTCTTGAGCATACTCGCGGCACCGATACCACTGGTCGCCGGGATCATCGATCCCGCCAAGCTCGCGATGAGGGCTTTACCGCTATTTTCGGAGAAACCGATGTCATAAATTTGCGAAATACGACGTAGCATTTGGAGTTGAAGTCCGCCAACCGCAAGAACGTCAACAAAAGGCAGCGGAATAAGTCCGGCAACGCCTGACCAAATGGCGAAGCGGTTAACCAGTTTCGATGCCAGTTCTCGGCGATGGTCGGGAGCCTCTGTCGCAGCCGCTGCAATAGCCTCTTCGTTGTCAGAACTTACGGATTCAGTCTGTTTTTTTGCCATAGCGCATCCCTTCTTCCCATCGCGGGGCTAGTGACTATTTACTTGATTTTGTGCTGAATTATCAGCTAAATCCAGCAAAGATTATCACGCATGATAGTGCCTGCCAAGCACTCGCGCTGACACATTACCTGATTTAGAGCGAAAGCGCCGCCCACCCACGCGCTCGTCAAATCAATTAGCGCCGACGGCGCGCGCGCAAGGCGCCCTGAGGGAAGCGCCGGATCGAAACGCCATCATCGTTGTCACACGCTTGTGTTTTAGAGTCCGTCCGGAGACTTCACGGCTGATTACAGAGTTTTCTGAGCATGAGGCGGATTGAAGCGAGGCGCAAGAACGCGTGCGTTGCGGTTGAAGTTTTCCCAATCCTTGGCGAGTTTTCGGCAGCGATTGAGCCAAGCGATGGTACGCTCGACGATCCAGCGTTGGGGCAAAACCAACGAAAATTGTGAGTCAAACTCTAAGCCACCCTTTTTTTGGGGTGGGCGGCAGGGCCAGTCCAAAGCGCAGGCCCCGGCAGCTACTCGATCACTAGGAAGGAAGATCTAATGAATAGCCAATACATGGAAATGGCTACACTTTTAGATCGAATTCTTGAGCGTGCAGCGCAAAACCTTACGATCGGAAAACTGCTGGCCAGGTTTCAACTTGATCCCAGCAATTTTACTTTCGATGTGATATTCCACCGACTGGTCGACCTCGTGCTGGCCAATATCAATATTGCAAACATGTGCGCTTTAGTCGGTGCCGGTTTCTATGCCGCGACTTTCTTGACGCGGACAATGGTGCCATTGCGCGTTTTTGGTATAATTAGTGCTTTCTTCTTTATGGCTTACGGAACACTTGCTGGAGCCGTCGCAACATTTTTGATGTATTTTTTCTTGCTGCCTATTAACAGTCTGCGCCTATTTCAGATTCTAAAGCTTGTCAAAAGAGCGAAAGTCGTAACGCAAGAAGAGCTGTCCGCGGAATGGCTAAAACCATTTATGGACCGACGTATTTATCGTAAAGGCGATCTCGTGTTCCGGAAGGGCGATCTCGCCGATGAAATGTTTCTCATAACCACCGGGAAATTTTTGGTGCGTGGAATTGGAGTTGAGCTTTCGTCAGGGCAACTGCTTGGAGAACTCGGCTTTCTCGCTCCCAACAGCAAGCGGACCCAAACCGTGGAATGCATAGAAAATGGGGTAGTGCTAACCATCACCTACGAGGGGCTGCTTGAAGTCTATTTTGAATATCCGGATTTCGCAATTTATCTGCTTCGCCTCTCGAGCAATCGTCTTTTGCAAAACAATGCCCGCCTTGAGGAAATGATTGAGCAATACAAAGTTAAGCTGCAAGCTGCCGGCGTGACAAACATACAGTAAGATTTTCATTACATCGTTTTTTGGATGGGACGTTATCAGAGAATAACTCAGGCGCCAGCGTCGCAGACAACCCCTGCGAGCTGGTATCCATATCACCCCTCTATTTGAGCGACAAAATAGGCTAACATTTTACTGATTCGGGTCCTCACTCGGAAACCCCCGGCCGAGAAAGCGTTCGCCATTGTTGCGAGTTCGATCGCTATATGGCGAGTTGACTGAGAGGCAGGTGGCCAATTGAGACAAATAATCACGATTGCCACGATGAAAGGCGGTAGCGGCAAGAGTACCCTCGCTAGCTGCCTTGCTGTCCATTGGCATCTAAGCGGTAGACGGACAATAATTATCGATGCCGACCCGCAACGCTCTATTGCGCGACTGGCGATGCGCGAGCGCGTTCTTGGCGGCGTAGCAGTCGTGGAGGACGCTACGGAAAGCGCTTGGAAGACTGCGCAGAGTCTTGCCGACGCCGGCGGCCTACTCGTCATTGATACGCCCGGATTCCGTTCACAAGCAGCGTTGGCGTGCATTTCTGCGGCCGATTTTCTACTTGTTCCGGTCAAGGCTTCGCCGCTGGATGTCGATCGCATGCTTGACACCCTTAATTCGCTCATTGAGCGCGCAGAAAACCGAAAGCCAATAGTCCGGTGTGTGCTAACTCAGACGACGAGGGATTCTGTTATCGCCAAACACATTCGTTCGGAACTTATTGAGGCGGGATTCCCAGTGCTAAAGAGCGAAATGAATAACCGCGTCGTTTATGCTGAGTCTGCGCTTTGGGGCGCGACACCTAGTCTCATCGATAGGAACGGGACTGCCGCTCGGGAAATCGAAGCTATCGCTGATGAAGTTGATAACATCATCGGCGTCAAACAAGCGGCGTGACCGTGAACAAGAAAAAGTTACCAAAGGCAATTTGGCGGCCCACGACAACTGCGGGGGAGGAAACGCTCGCGTTTGATACTGAAGGGCCGAATTCGGCCGCAAAGAGAACAGATTCACCCGATTTGTCTCTTCCCGAAAGCGGCTCATCCTTTGAGCGACGCAGAGCATTTGCTGTGAAATTAGTTGAACGATTCGCTCTATGGTCCGGGGCCGGCGCTCTTATTCCCGTACCGTTCATCGACATAGCTGCCGTCAGCGGAGTTCAAATTCAAATGTTACGACGCGTCTCGCAGATTTTTGGAATTCCGTTTTCGGAGAACGCAGGAAAATCCCTCATAGCCAGTATTGCAGGTTCTATGATTCCCGCAACCAGCGGGATTGGTGCCGCGAGCATTTTGAAGAGCGTGCCGATTTTTGGAACGGTAGTATCTGGACTTGTAATGCCTACGCTATCTGCGAGCGCCACTTACGCGATCGGAATGACGTTCATCGAGCATATTGTTTCGGATGGAACACAGCGTGAGTTTGCTCTCCAAAATAATCAGTGAACAGAACGACTCCGCAATAATTTCGTTCTGATGTTATGTGGAGGCGAAGTTGTTTGACCTTGCTTTCGGCGCCTATTGCGAAATGAGCTCCAAATTGTTGGAAGTTTTTTCGGCAAGTTGTCCCCGCACTACTTTAGCAGATTAGCTGGGTGAAACTTATCTGGCCAAAGACCGCGCGGGCATCAGCGCCCTGCGCGGCAAGCCGTTATCGATCGTCAGCGACAACGGCACGGAACTGACCAGCATGGCGATTGATTAATTCGCGTGATCACAACCTCTCACTTCTTCGCGATGCGTCGTATCGCGAAGTTGACCAAGGCTAGGGCGCCTCTCTACGTTGGTTGAGCGCCGGGTTTCAGCTAGCACCGAATGAAAAAGGGCTCGTCAATGCCGCGTTTGTATTTTAATGCGATCAGCGGATGCGCCGGCTTGTGCGCAAATGGAGTTTGTCGGCGTGCCGCTGAAAAGTTCCTCGGTGCTTGGATTTCCTGCATTCTCGTGATGTCGCGCGGCGATTTTCTGACCGCTTTCAGCCTCCAGCACGCGCGCACCGCTTCGGTTTGCGGCAGCGTGGGCGCGGCCGTTGCAGTTGCCCTTCTTGTACAAATGGACCGAAACAAAGACAGTATCGCTCGGCAGGCTACAATAAGCGCAATTTCGACCTTCATCGGGGACATCGTTGCGCGACAGTCGCAATTTTCGCCACAATGGATTGAGCCAATGATCACGGCCGCGATCTCGGCAGGCATAGCAATCGCATTCTGGCTGACAAAGCGATTTGCGAAGAGCCTCTACCTGATGAAGGAAAAGTTCAGGTAACCTGACGAGACAAGAACTACCAGCGCTCACCGTGTTCGCAGTGTTAAATGGGCGTGACCACACCCCCTGAGATTGGTTTGTTTCCGAAGATGTCGAACGCGGAACGCCAAACAGCCATGATTGGTGTGGCTTAACTTGCAATCGCGACTAAAGTTGATACAAATCAACGCATTTAGCCCAATGCCTTTGATAGTGGATTGGCAATAGCTGGTAGCTACAAAGGCGGGAGGGAATAACGTTATGCGAACGTCCGCGTTCAAGTTGCTAATAATTACGAATTCGATCATCGGATTTAGTGCGTGCACATCGGCTCAAGATTTCGACGCAGGCAAAATGGAATATCAGTCCAGTTGCGCGGCCTGCCACGGCATCGACGGAAAGGGCAACGGACCGGTCGGTCAGGACTTGAAGACACACCCTTCTGACCTTACAGGTCTCTCCAAGAAAAATAACGGCGTGTTTCCTTACAATGCGGTGTACGAAATAATTGACGGGCGAAATTCGTCGATCACCAGCCATGGCACTCCTGAAATGCCAATTTGGGGATACCGATTCGCACCACCAGAAGCGTTCAGGCTCAAAAAAGCAGATGAGTATACCTACTTTCCTCCAGATCCTCCAGAACTTGTAATCCGTAGTCGTATCTTAGCGGTGATCGATTATCTAAATCGCATACAAGTGAAGTGAGTTATCGAACGATAATGTTGCGTTTCTGCGAAATTCGTCGCAGCACCTTTGGATTTTATCAGGCATCACTCCAAAAGTTCTAAGCAAAGCTTCTGGTGGTTAGAATCTGACGCTTGGTACCGCCGCGCGAATTAAACAGCAACCAGTAACAAACCAGCGCTTCCTGCGGACTCAAGCGGGAAAATTTGATCTATCGCATAATTACAAAATTATAACACATTTATTATAGTTTTGTGAGGAGGCAAAGCAATGGAGTTTATCACTATAGCTTTTTTGGCTGCCGGCATCGTGTTGGTCGTATGGATCGTTTGGAAAGTGCGGGTGCACGACCGAATGTTAGAAAACGCCACCCTGGATCAGGCGTGGCGTATAGTCCTTACTGACCCACATTATGCGCACCGGCGGGAATATGAAGAGCGCAGGCATGAACTGGAAGCTCAATTGCGTAAAGCGAAAGCCGGCCTGTAGCAACTCCACGTCGGCAGTCTGGTGTCATTGCTATAAAATACGATCCGAATTGGGGCTTGTCGGACCGTACGAATGCTCAGGAACTTAGTCTTCATCTCCTTCATTTTCGCGCTGTTCTGCGCGTCGGCGCGCGGCGCAGGAGCAATCCTTTGCCTCATTCGAAGCCGCGCTGTGGCCGGACGCCGAGGCCAAGGGCATCACGCGCACCACATTCGACCTTGCGCTGAAGGGCGTAACCCCCGATCAGCGCGTGATCGCGGCCACCAAGCGGCAGCCGGAATACGGCAAGCCGGTCGGCGCCTACGTCAACGACATCGCTTCGCGCGGGCGCATCGCCAATGGCCAGCGCAAAGCCAAGGAATGGTCGAAGACTTTCGATGCGGTGGAAAAGAAATTCGGCGTCGAGCGGTGGGTGCTGCTTGCGTTATGGGGCATCGAAACCGATTACGGTGCCGAGAAGGATCATTGGGACATATTCCGCTCGCTCGCCACGCTCGGCTATATCGGCTACCGCCATCCCTATTTCCGCAACGAGTTGATCGTTGCGATGCGGATCATGCAGGACAATCATTTTGGCCGCGACAAGATGGTCAGTTCATGGGCCGGCGCCATGGGTCAGACCCAGTTCATGCCGAGCAATGTCATCGACTACGCCATCGATTTTTCCGGCGACGGCAAGAGCGATCTCTGGAGCAATGTGCCGGACGTGCTGGCTTCCACGGCCAACTATCTCGCCAAGGAGCATTGGGAGCGCGGCCTGCCCTGGGGCTTCGAGGTGACGGTGCCGAAGGGTTTCGATTACCGGAAGAGCCGCGGCAGCTTCGCGGATTGGAAGAAGCTCGGCTTGCGCCGCGCCGACGGCAAGCCGTTTCCGCTGTCCGGCCCCGGCATTCTGTTTTTCCCAAGCGGCGCCAACGGCCCGGCTTTCTTGACGACGGAAAACTATCCGGTGCTCAAGGAATACAACAACTCGGACGCCTATGTGATCGCGGTCGGCCATCTCGCCGACCGCATGAATGGCGGACCGCCGATCAAGGCGGTCTGGCCTGCCGACGACCATCCGATTTCGCGCGACGCGCGCATTGCGCTGCAGAAAAAACTTGCCGCGCTGGGCTACAAAGTGCTCGACTTCGAGGGGCACATCGACTTCGACCTGCGCGACAATATCCGCGCCGAACAGGCCAAGCTTGGCATGGTCCCCGACGGCAATCCGACCGCGGCGTTTATCGAACGGCTTGGTGTGAAGGTGCCGTGATCGTGCGAAAGACCGTTTGTGACCTATGTTAAAATTGCTTCTATATATAAGTACATCTATAGGTTGCCTATGGATCCAAGCCGGTCTCTTTGATGCCTAAATTGGCTGTTCTTAAAGGTTTTCCGGGCACCCTTATTTGACAGTAAGGAGTGCCTTCCCCATGTTCCGGCCAATGCAAGTGGCCGATTCCGCTCGGGACCGTAGCGGTTCTGGCGGATAACCCATTGGATTTTCATGAAAGTTGTCGTTGTCGAGTCGCCGTCCAAGGCGAAGACGATCAATAAGTACCTGGGGCCCGGCTACGAGGTCCTGGCGTCCTTTGGCCATATCCGTGACCTGCCGGCCAAGGACGGATCGGTCGATCCGGACAATAATTTCAAGATGCTCTGGGAGGTCGACCCCCAGTCGCAGAAGCGCGTCAACGACATCGCCCATGCCCTGAAGAAGGCCGACACCCTCATTCTGGCGACCGACCCGGATCGCGAAGGCGAGGCGATTTCCTGGCATGTCCTGGAGGCCCTCAACGAAAAGAAGGCTCTCAAAGGTCAGGCGGTCGAACGGGTCGTCTTCAATGCGATCACCAAACAGTCGGTGACCGAGGCGATGAAGCATCCGCGCGCCATCGACAGCGCGCTGGTCGACGCCTACCTGGCGCGGCGCGCGCTCGACTATCTGGTCGGCTTCACGCTCTCGCCGGTGCTCTGGCGCAAGCTGCCGGGCGCGCGCTCGGCCGGCCGCGTGCAATCGGTCGCGCTGCGGCTGGTGTGCGACCGCGAATTGGAGATCGAGAAGTTCGTCGCCAAGGAATATTGGTCGATCGTTGCCAAGCTCGCGACGCCGCGCGGCGAGAGTTTCGAGGCGCGCCTCGTCGGCGCCGACGGACAAAAACTGCAGCGCCTCGACATCGGCACCGGCGTGCAGGCGACCGATCTGAAGAATGCGCTTGAAAGCGCGACTTTCACCGTCGCTTCGGTCGAGGCCAAGCCCGCACGGCGCAATCCGCCGCCGCCCTTCACCACCTCGACCATGCAGCAGGAGGCGAGCCGCAAGCTTGGCTTTGCGCCGGCCATCGCCATGCGTTTGGCGCAGCGTCTCTACGAAGGCGTCGAGATCGACGGCGAGACCACCGGCCTCATCACCTATATGCGCACCGACGGCATCGACCTCGCGCCGGAGGCGATTTCCGATATCCGCGCCATGCTCGGCAAGAATTACGGCAAAGAATATGTGCCGGCGTCGCCGCGCGAATATCACAACAAGTCGAAGAACGCGCAGGAAGCGCATGAAGCGATACGCCCCACCAGCGCCAGCCGGACGCCGGCCGAAGTTGCCAAATATGTCGACCGCGATCAGGCCCGTTTGTACGAACTGATCTGGAACCGTGCGGTCGCCAGCCAGATGGAATCCGCCGAACTCGAACGCACCACCGTCGATATAGCTGCCAAGTCCGGCAGCCGCACCATCGAATTGCGCGCCAGCGGCCAGGTGGTGAAATTCGACGGCTTCCTGACGCTTTATCAGGAAGGCCAGGACGAGACGCCGGAAGACGAAGAGTCAAAGCGCCTGCCGGCGATGTCGGAAAACGAGCCGCTGACGAAGCAAGCGATCGACGCCGCGCAGCACTTCACCGAGCCGCCGCCGCGCTTTTCCGAAGCGGCCCTCGTCAAGCGTATGGAAGAGCTCGGCATCGGCCGGCCCTCGACCTACGCCTCGATCCTGCAGGTGCTGCAGGATCGCGGCTATGTGCGCATCGACAAAAAACGGCTCATCCCGGAAGACAAAGGCCGGGTCGTCGTCGGCTTCCTGGAGAGCTTCTTTCAACGCTACGTCGAATACGATTTCACTGCCTCACTCGAAGAGCAGCTCGATCGCGTCTCCAACAACGAGATCAACTGGAAGAAGGTCCTTGAAGACTTCTGGACCGGCTTCATCGCCGCGGTCAACGACATCAAGGAACTGCGCATCACCCAGGTGCTCGACGCGCTCAACGATCTGCTCGAGCCGCATATCTTCCCGGCGCGCGCCGACGGCGGCCCAGTACGGCAGTGTCCGCAATGCGGCAACGGTCAGCTATCGCTCAAAGTGGGACGCTTCGGCGCCTTCATCGGCTGCTCGAATTACCCGGAATGCACCTTCACCCGGCAGATGACGCCGGGCGCCAATGGCGTGCAGACTACCAAGGTGCTGGGTGTCGACCCGGCCACCGGCCTCGACGTGACCATTCGCGGCGGCCGCTTCGGCACCTATCTGCAACTCGGCGAACAAGCGAAGGCCGAAAAGCCCAAGAAGGGCGAAAAGGCCGAGAAGCCACCGAAGCCGAAGCGCGCCAGCCTGCCGAAAGGCGTGGCGCCCGAGGACATCGATCTGGAGAAAGCACTGGCGCTGCTATCGCTGCCGCGCGAGGTCGGCAAGTCGCCGGAGGACGGCGAGCCGATCGTGGCCGGCGTCGGACGCTTCGGGCCTTACGTAAAGCACGGCAAAGTCTATGCGAGCCTGGAACAAGGCGACGACGTTCTCACCGTCGGCCTCAACCGCGCCATGCACCTGATCGCCGACAAGATCGCCAATCCGAAAAAGGGCGGCCGCCGCTTCGGCGCCGATCCGGGCAAGGCGCTGGGCGAGCATCCCGACAAAGGCGGGCCAATCGTCGTGAAGAATGGCCGCTTCGGGCCCTATGTCAGCCACAACGGCGTCAACGCGACGCTCACCGGCGACAAGAGACCCGACACCGTGACGCTCGACGAGGCGGTAGTGCTGCTCGATGCGCGCGCGGCGATGATGGGCAATTCGCCAAAGGGACGCCGCGCCGCCGGCCGCAAGACCGCCTCCGGCAAGGCCGCGGCCTCGCCTGCCGCCAAGCCGAAGAAACCCGCAGCCAAACCGAAGAAGGCACCCGCTGTCGCAGCCCGCGCCAAGCCGGCACGCCGCGTCAAGGCTGCCGAATAGCTAGCGAAGCTCACTTTCGATCATTACATTCTCTGCCATCAGCGCCTTTTTGGCGCAGGAAAATCTATTTTGAACAAACAGACCAAACGACCACCTTCCCTTCCTTCCAAGGCTGAAATCCTCGCCTTCATTGCCGATCACAAGGGCAAAGCCGGCACCCGCGAGATCGCCCGCGCCTTCGGGCTCAAGAACGCCATGCGCGCCGAACTCAAGCGCATGCTACGCGATCTGGCCGACGACGGCGCGGTCGAGAAACACCGCAAGAAACTGCATCACGCCGGCATCCTGCCCTCGACCGTGCTCGCCGACGTCACCGCACGCGACGCCGACGGCGACCTCATCGCCACGCCCGACGAATGGGACGAAGAGGCGCACGGCGCTGCGCCGAAAATCCGCATTCACACGCCGCGCAAGGCGCGCCCCGGCGAAGCCGCCGGCGTTGGCGACCGCGTGCTGCTGCGTGTCGAGGAAGCCGCGGAAGACAATGGCATCCGCCACCGCGGCCGCGTCATCAAGATCATCGATCATCCCAAGCACCGCGTGCTGGGGATTTTCCGCAAAACCGCTCATGGCGGCGGCAGGCTCGAGCCGGTCGACAAGAAGATGCTCGGTAAGGAACTCAGCATTCCGGCAAGCGGCACCAACGAACGCACAGGACGGCGACTTGGTCGCGGTCGAGACCAGCCGCGCGCCGCGCTTAGGGCTGCCGAGCGGACGCGTGGTGGAGCGGCTCGGCTCGCTGGCAAGCGAGCGCGCCGTCAGCCTGATCGCCGATCCACACCCATTCGATCCCGCATGTGTTCCGAAACGACACGCAGGCCGAAGCGGAGGCCGCCAGGCCGGCGACGCTCGCCCACCGCGAGGACTGGCGGCACGTGCCGCTCATCACCATCGATCCGCCCGATGCCAAAGATCACGACGACGCCGTGCATGCCAAGCATGACACGGCGGCCGACAACCAGGGCGGCTTCATCGTCACCGTCGCTATCGCCGATGTCGCCCATTACGTGACGCCCGGCTCGGCGCTCGACCACGAAGCGCTGGTGCGCGGCAATTCGGTCTATTTCCCCGACCGCGTGGTGCCGATGCTGCCGGAGCGCATCTCCAACGATCTTTGTTCGCTGCGTCCGCGCGAGGACCGCGCCGCGATTGCCGTGCGCATGATGATCGGCGCCGACGGCCGCAAGCGCTCACACACCTTCCACCGCATCATGATGCGCTCGGCGGCGAAGCTGTCGTACCAGCAGGCGCAATTCGCCATCAGCGGGCGCACCGACGAGGACACCGAGGCGCTCGTGAAGCCGGTGCTCGCCCCGCTCTACGCGGCTTACGAGACGCTGACGCGCGCGCGCATCGAACGCGGGCCGCTCGATCTGGATTTGCCGGAACGGAAAATTCTGCTCAAGGGCGACGGCACCGTCGACCGCGTGACCACGCCGGAACGGCTGGAGGCGCACCGGCTGATCGAGGAATTCATGATCCTCGCCAACGTCGCCGCCGCCGAGACGCTGGAAAAGGCCCGCGTGCCGCTGATCTATCGCGTGCACGACGAGCCGGGCATGGAAAAGGTCAATGCGCTGCGCGAATTCCTCGCCACCCTCGACATCCCGTTCGTCAAAGGCGGCGTGCTACGGGCGGACAGCTTCAACCGCGTGCTCGCGCAGGCCAAGGGCCGCGACGCCGAGCAGCTCATCAACGACGTAGTCTTGCGCACGCAGGCGCAGGCCGAATACGCGGCGGAAAACTACGGCCATTTCGGCTTGAACCTGCGCCGTTACGCGCATTTCACTTCGCCGATCCGCCGCTATGCCGATCTGATCGTGCATCGCGGACTAATCCGCGCGCTCAAGCTCGGCGGCGATGGTCTACCCGAAGTGATGGACAACAAGGCGCTGGCCGAGATTGCCGCGCAGATTTCCGCGACCGAGCGGCGCGCCATGCTGGCGGAGCGCGAGACCAACGATCGCCTGATCGCGCATTTCCTGTCCGACCGCGTCGGCGCCACCTTCGACGGCCGCGTGTCCGGCGTGCACCGCGCCGGCCTCTTCGTTAAGCTGAGCGAGACCGGCGCCGACGGCTTCGTGCCGGCGCGCACCATCGGCAACGAATATTTCCGCCACGACGAGGCCGGCCATGCCATGGTCGGCTCACGGTCGGGCGAAACCTATCGCCTAGGCGACCGCGTCACCGTCAAGCTGGTGGAAGCGGCGCCGGTTGCGGGCGCGTTGCGCTTTGAGCTTCTATCCGAGGGGCGGTCCGGACGGCCGAGCCGTCCGGCGCGCCACGAACGGCGTCCAGCGCAGTATCGCCCGCGCGGCAAGCAACGGAAGGCACGATGACGCGAGACCTCGGAAAAGTCTGGGCGGAGCGCATGACCAAGGCGGAGCGCGACCAGACGTTCCCTGACAGCGAGCCGCGCGACGCAGCGACCGTGATGCTGATCGACCGCTCAGGGGCAAAGCCGAAGGTGCTGCTCGGCCGCCGCCACGCCAGCCACAAATTCATGCCGGGCAAGTTCGTGTTCCCCGGCGGACGCATCGAGCCGCTTGACGCCAAGATGTCGGCGGTCAGCGAATTGCATCCCGACATGGAAAAGAAGCTCAACGCCCGCGTCGCCAATCCGAGCCGGGAATTTGCCCGCGCCCTGGCGCTCACCGCCGTGCGCGAAACGGCGGAGGAGACCGGCCTGCTGCTCGGCGTCAAACGCGACGAGCCGCCGGCGACGCCGGGCGAGATCTGGGCGGAATTCGCCAAGGCTTGCGTGCATCCGGACCTCGGCAATGTCCATCTCATCGCCCGCGCCATCACGCCGCCGCGGCGGCCGCGCCGCTTCGATGCGCGTTTCTTCACTGCCGACGCCTCCTCGATCGCGCACAGAATCGACGGCGTGGTGGGACCGGATTCCGAATTGGTCGAACTCATCTGGGTGCCGATCGAGGAAGCCACCCACTTCGATATGCCGACCATCACCGGCGTGGTGCTGGAAGAACTGGCGAACCGGGTCGAAGCCGGCATGGGGCACGACCTGCCGGTGCCGTTCTATTTCATGATCGAAAAGCAGTTCTTCCGGGAGCTGCTGTAATCCCTGGAAAATCTTGGCTTTCTTGACATTTGCTGCTTTGGCGTTAGGTTCCGCGCCAACCGCATAAGCAGCCGCCGCATTTGACGTCTCGAGGATAATCCTATGGCCAAAGCCATCAGTCTGAAGATCAAGCTCGTCTCCAGCGCCGGGACCGGCCACTATTACGTGACCCGCAAGAACTCGCGCACCCAGACCGACAAGCTGGCGAAGAAGAAATACGATCCGATCGCCAAGAAGCACGTCGAGTACAAGGAATCCAAGATCAAGTGATCCTGGACTAGTCGCCGAGTTCGGCCGGGGCGCGCGCTTGCGCGCCCTTATGCATTTCGGGCGTTGGAATATTCAGCCCTGCGCGGACCTGATATTGTCGGGGCGACTGCCCTGGGAGAGCCAATCATGAGCCTCGTTCTGCGCGCTTTGTTCGCAGCGCTCCTGCTGCTGCCGCTCGCCGTCGCGCCGGCGAACGCGATGGAAAAGCACAAACTTGCGCTGCAGATCAGCGACGCCAGCGCCGAGAAGATGAACGCCGTGCTCAACGTCGCCGCCAACGTGTCGAAGTACTACTCCGACAAGGGCGACGAGGTCGACATCGAGATCGTCGCCTTCAATGCCGGCCTCAACATGCTGCGGGCGGACAAGTCGCCGGTGCTCGAGCGGCTCAAATCCTTCAAGCAGGGCATGCCCAATGTCTCGTTCATGGCCTGCGAGAACACGCTCGCCGCCATGACCCGCCACGAAGGCAAGGAGCCGCCGCTGGTCGACAACGCCACGCGCGTCCCCGCCGGCGTTGTCACGCTGATCGAACTGGGCGAAAAAGGCTGGACGATCGTCCGGCCCTAAGCCGCCTAAGCGGCGTCCGGCACGACCCGGTTGCGGCCGTCGCGCTTGGCGCGGTAGAGCGCGGTGTCGGCGCGCTTGAGGATTGCCGCGGCGTTGTCGGTCGTACCGGCGAGCGCGGCGATGCCGATCGAGATGGTCACGTCGAGATTGCGCGCGCCCTGCTGGATGGCGAACGGCTCCGAGGCGATGCGCCGGCGCAGCCGTTCGGCCACCATGGTCGCGACCGCCATGTCGGTTTCCGGCATGACAATGACAAATTCCTCGCCGCCGTAACGGCAGGCTAGATCGATATTGCGGATCGACTTGCGGATGCGCAGCGCGAACTCGCGCAGTACGTCATCGCCGGCGTCGTGTCCGTGCGTGTCGTTGACCGCCTTGAAATAATCGATATCGACCACCAGCACCGCGATCGGCTTGCCGCGCGCGGCCGCCTGCTCAACCAGCGTCCCTAAGTGAGATTCCATGTAGCGGCGGTTGAACAGACCGGTGAGCGCGTCGGTGATCGCCAATTCGATCGACATCTGCACATTGTCGCGCAGCCGCTCGGTATAGCGCTTCTTCTTGATCTGCGTGCGCACGCGCGCCAGCATCTCGTTCTTGTCGATCGGGCGCAGCAGATAGTCGTTGACGCCGATCTCGAGCCCGCGCACCAGACGCGTGTTGTTATCCGGTTCGGCGACGGCCAGGATCGGCAGGTTGCGCGTTCGTTCGAGCGAGCGCACCTGGCTGCACAGCCGAAGCCCATCGAAATCCTTCAGGCCGAGCGAGACGATCAACAACTCGTAATTTCCCTCGGCGGCACGAAACAGCGCTTCGCTGGGATTGCTTTCCACGTCCACCGCGTGTTCGGCCGACAGCGTGCCGACGATGCGCTCGTAGGAGTTCTTACGGTCATCGACGATCAGGATGCGGCCGTTGCGGCCGGTTTCCGCCACCGCCTCGCGCTCCGGGCTTTCAATGCCGATTTCCTTGGAAGTGAGCGCGCGCAGCCGCAATTCGTCGGTCACCATCTTCAGGCGCGCCAATGAGCGCACCCGCGAGATCAGCGCCACGTCGGCGACCGGCTTGGTGAGAAAATCGTCGGCGCCGGCTTCCAGACCGCGCACGCGGTCGGATGGCTGGTCGAGTGCCGTCACCATCACCACTGGAATATGATGGGTCAGCGGATTGGATTTGAGTTTGCGGCAGACCTCGAAGCCGTCCATGTCCGGCATCATCACGTCGAGCAGGACGATGTCGCACTCCGCGCGCTCGCAGAGCGCGAGCGCCTCTGGCCCGCTTTGCGCAGTCATCACGTCGAAATATTCGGCCGAGAGCCGCGCTTCCAACAGCTTCACATTGGCGGGAACGTCATCGACGACGAGAACGCGGGCGGTCATCGTGGCACACTCACGCCGGACCGATGAAATGACGGATGGTCTCGATGAACTTGCCGACCGAGATCGGTTTCGACAAATAGGCCTCGCAGCCACCCTCGCGAATGCGCTCCTCGTCGCCCTTCATCGCGAAGGCGGTAACCGCCACGACCGGGATTGCCTTGAGATCGGGATCGTCCTTGAGCCATTTCGTCACTTCAAGACCGGAGACTTCCGGCAACTGGATATCCATCAGAATCAAGTCGGGCCGGTACTTGCGCGACAGATCGAGCGCCTCGATGCCGTTGCGGGTGCCGACGGTTTGGTAGCCGTGCGCTTCCAGGAGGTCATGGAAGAGCTTCATATTCAGTTCGTTGTCCTCCACGATCAGGACGGTCTTCGGCATCTTCCCCGCCCTATTTGTCCCCAGTGCATCCTCAATCGGTCCTGCTCGGCGTCGCCAGACCTCACGCGCTCGGGCATGATCAGGCCACGGTAGTGCCGATATGTTACGGAAAGGCAAACTTGAGCGATGAAACTGGGATCTTCGTTAACCGAAGAAGCGGCGGAAGCGCTTGCCGTTCAGGCGCTTAGCTTCATTGCCGGCGACGGCGAGCGGCTCGGCCGCTTTCTCGCCACGACCGGCATCGGCCCTGCCCAGATTCGCGCCGCTGCCCAAGAGCCGGGCTTCCTGGTCGGCGTCTTGGACTATCTGGCCGGCGACGAGCGCCTGCTGTCGGCGTTTGCCGCCGAGACCGGGAACGACCCCACCCATGTCGGCAAGGCGCTGGCGGCGCTGGGCGGACATTGGGAGCGCGAGATTCCGTGACCTTTTGCCGCGATTGCCTGGAGGATGCGTCGGACACCGCGACGCGCTGTCCGGCCTGCGGCTCGCCGCGCCTCGCGCGCCATGCCGAACTTAACCGACTGACCATCGCCCATGTCGATTGCGACGCCTTCTACGCCACCATCGAAAAGCGCGACGATCCTTCGCTCATCGACAAGCCGGTGGTCGTCGGCGGCGGCAAGCGCGGCGTGGTGGCAGCCGCCTGCTATGTTGCGCGCACCTACGGCATCCGCTCGGCGATGCCGATGTTCGAGGCGTTGCGCCGCTGTCCGCACGCCGCGGTGGTCAAGCCAAGCATCGCCAAATACAGCAAAGTCGGACGCGACGTCCGGCGCGCTATGCAGGCGCTCACCCCGTTGGTCGAGCCTTTGTCGATCGACGAGGCCTTTCTCGATCTAACCGGCACCGAGCGCCTGCATGGCATGAGCGCCGCCAAGGTGCTGGCGCGCTTCGCGCGCGACGTCGAGCGCGACCTCGGCATCACCGTGTCGATCGGGCTGTCGGCCAACAAATTCCTGGCCAAGATCGCCTCCGACATGGACAAGCCGCGCGGCTTTGCCGTGCTCGGGCAGGACGAGGCGGTGGCGTTCCTGGCGCCGAAGCCGGTCGGCTTCATCTACGGCGTCGGCGCAGTTAGCGCCGCCAAGCTCGCCGCCGACGGCTATCGGACGATCGCCGACCTGCAACGGGCCGACGAACACGATCTCATGCGCCGCTACGGGCAGGAAGGCGCCCGGCTCTGGCACCTGGCGCGCGGCATCGACACGCGCTCGGTCGATCCGGAGCGCGACACCAAGAGCATTTCGGCGGAAACGACATTCGAGCGCGACATCGGCGACTTCCGCCCGCTCGAGCAGCATCTGTGGGACCTGACAGAGCGCGTGGCGACACGGCTGAAGGCCAATGCGCTCGCCGGCTCGACGGTGACGCTGAAGCTCAAGAGCGCCGATTTCAAAATCCGCACCCGGGCGCGCGCGCTGGGGCACCCGACCCAGCTTGCCGCGCGCATCTTCGCCGCCGGCCGCGACCTGCTCGCCCTTGAAGTGGGCAAGACGCAATTCCGCCTCATCGGCATCGGCGTCAGTCATCTGCAGGAGGCCGCAGACGACGATCTCGCCGATCTCCTCGACCGGCGTTCGGCCGAGGCTGAGCATGCGGTGGACCGCCTGCGCGCGAAATTCGGCCGCGACGCGGTGGTGCGTGGTTTGGCCTTGGAGGACGACTAGCCCATGATCCCGAAAAGTGGGAATCGGTTTTCAGCGAAGATCGCGGGCAAAAGAAAGTGCGACCTTAGGGGCACGGCGTCGGCTTCTTCATTTCCAGCGACGTCATCTCGCCCTTGATAGTGAAATCGGCATAGTCGAGCACCAGCGCGCGCGAGATGCCGTTCTCGTAAAGCTCGAACGAGATAGTATAGACGGGGGTCTGTTCGCCGGTCTCCTGTTTGGCAAGACTTTCCTGTTCGAAATAGCTGATGGCCACCGGCCAGCGGGTGAGCTTGGCAAGCTCCGGGACTTTCGCTGCCGCATCGGTCGGCGGCTTTGCGCCCGGCGCAATCGGCTGCCCGATCACGGTGAGCGTGTTGTAAAGCTTCTCGCCGGTCTCCGAGCCGTCATAGACCGGAAACTCCAGGATGCTCTTGCCTTCGCGCGCGGCGGCGATGATGCGCCGCATGTGCTCGGTCGGGAACACCGCACTCACCGGAACGGTGAAATTCTTATCCTTCGGCTTGCTCAGATTGATCGCGACCATCTTGGCATTGCGTTCGGCATGGCCGTCGACCGTGTCGGTCCGCTTGTCGTCGACCAGATTTTCCGAGTTGAAGCGGAACGTCTTGGCGTTGCCGGCTTCCCAGGTGGTGGAGCGCAGATCGCTGAGCGCGGTCTTGCCCTCGCCGGAATCGAGTTCCGACACTTGGCGGAATTGAAGCTGGTAGCCGTCGCAGGCGTTGCCGGAAAAATCGTACAGAATGCGCCCGCGCACGGCCTCGAGGCCGTGGCTGCCGCTCGACCTTGCCAGCTTGAGGTCGTAGACCGCCCGATGCGGCGCCAGAAGCACGGTGTCGGCCGGCGGCGCGGCCGCGGCCGGCCGGCCGACCGCCATGGCGGCGAAACCGACGGCCAGCAACGTAAAAATCGGCCGTTTGGCGAAGTTCAACGTTTTCATCAATGCGGGCCTTCCGGTGCCAGCGCTGCAGCGCATCCAAGAATGAATCAAGCAAGATAAGGGCAAGATAGAGGCCGTTACCGCCGTGGACAACGGCGTCATGCGCCGGCTTGCGCCGCGGTGTCCGATCGGCCAAGACAGGACTACCATCAAGGAGGACGCCATGGCCGGAATGATCGAACAGAAGCTCGCAAGCCTCGGCATCAGCCTGCCAACCCCGGCCAGTCCGATCGCCAATTACGTGCCGTTCGTGCGCAGCGGCAACATGCTCGTCGTCTCCGGCCAGCTTTGTTTCGGCGCCGACGGCAAGCTTGCCGCCAAGGGCCAGCTCGGCGGCGGCGTGTCGATCGAGGAAGGGCAAAATGCGGCGCGCGCCTGCGCGGTCAATCTGCTGGCGCAGCTTAAGGTCGCCCTCGGCGACCTCGACAAGGTTGCCCGCGTGGTGCGGCTCGGCGGCTTCATCAACTCGGCGGTTGGCTTCACCGACGGACCGAAAGTGATGAACGGCGCCTCCGACCTGATGGTCGAGGTGTTCGGCGACAAAGGCCGCCACGCCCGCAGCACCGTGGGCGTCGCGGCGCTGCCGGCGGACGCGGCGGTCGAAGTCGAAGGCCAGTTCGAAGTCATCGGCGCATGATCCCGAAAAGTGGGAACCGGTGTTCGGATAAGATCATGCGCGAAACGAAATAAGTCCGATGCCCAGCCTCGCCTGGCTCACCGCGCGGCCCATCGCCCATCGCGGGCTGCACGACGCGTCAGCCGGCGTGGTCGAGAACACGGCGTCCGCCTTTGCCGCGGCCATCGCCGGCGGCTACGCCATCGAAACCGACTTGCAGATCAGCGCCGACGGCGAGGCTTTTGTGCACCACGACGACGCGCTCGGCCGGCTGACCGAGGGTAGCGGGCGTCTCGCTGCCATGACCGCTGGCGAGATTGAGGCGGTGCGTTTCAAGGCGACGAGCGACCGCATCATGTCGCTCGGCGACCTGTGCGATTTCGTGGCCGGGCGCGCCACCTTAGTGATCGAGTTCAAGAGCCATTTCGACGGCGACCGCCGGCTGGTCCAGCGCAGCGCCGACGTGCTGGCGAATTATCGCGGACCGGTGGCGGTAATGTCGTTCGATCCCGCCATGATCGAGGTCGTGCGCTGGATCGCCCCGCAGTTGACGCGCGGCATCGTCGCCGAACGCCATTACGCGCATCCTGAATGGGATCGCTTCCCGCGTGCGGAAAAGCACGGCATGGCCATGCTCCTGCACGCCGCCCGCACCCGCCCGCAGTTCATCGCCTATGGGGTAAAGGACCTCCCGGCAGCGGCGCCACTGATCGCACGCACAATCTTCCGTTTGCCCCTGCTGACCTGGACCGTGCGATCTGAGGCGGATCGCCGAACTGCAGCGCGCTGGGCGGACCAGATGATATTCGAGGGCATCCGCCCGTGATGGCCGAATGAACGATCAACTTCGAACGATTTCCGGCATAAAATCGCGGTAACAGACCTCGACCCGATGACCGACATCGAACTCCGAATCCGTATTGCGCAATCGCTCGCCGACGTCCCGGCCGCGGCCTGGGACGCCTGCGCCGGCGGCACAGTTAAACTAAAACATGAGGATAATTCGGTCCCAGAGTTATCAACACGAGGACAAGTCAACAACCCATTTATAACGCATGACTTTCTGTCGTCGCTTGAAACCTCATTTTCAGTCGGCGGGCGGACCGGCTGGCAGCCGCGCCACCTATTGGCGGAAAACGCCGACGGCAGCCTTTTGGGCGCCGCGCCCTGCTACGTGAAGAGCCATTCGCGCGGCGAATATGTCTTCGATCAGGGTTGGGCCGAGGGCTTCGAACATGCGGGCGGCGACTATTACCCCAAGCTGCAGGTGGCGGTGCCGTTCACACCGGTGACCGGTCCCCGCCTGCTCGCCCGTCCTGGCCCGCTCGCCAAAGCAGTGCGCGGCGGCCTCGCCGATGCCCTGGTCGAGATCACCACGGCCAGCGAATTGTCATCGGCCCACGTCACCTTCCTGACCGAGCCGGAATGGCGCGTGCTCGCCGAGCGCGGCTTCCTGCAGCGCACCGACCAGCAATTTCATTGGGAGAATGCCGACTACGCCGGCTTTGACGACTTCCTCGCCCGGCTCGCCTCGCGCAAGCGCAAGGCCATCCGCCGCGAGCGGAAGGAAGCGCTCGAGCACGGCATCGAGGTGGCTTGGCTCACCGGCTTCGACCTCACCGAAGCCGTGTGGGACGCCTTTTTCGCCTTCTACATGGACACCGGCTCGCGCAAATGGGGACGGCCCTATCTCACCCGCGAATTCTTCTCCATCGTCGGGGAGAAAATGCGGGACCGCATTCTGCTGGTGATGGCCAAGCGGGCCGGCCGCTGGATCGGCGGCGCGCTCAATTTCTTAGGGTGCGACACGATCTATGGCCGCAACTGGGGCGCCATCGAGCACCATCCGTTCCTGCATTTCGAGCTGTGCTACTATCAGGCTATCGACTACGCCATTCAGAACAAGTTCGCGCGCGTCGAAGCCGGCGCTCAGGGCGAGCACAAGTTGGCGCGCGGCTATCTGCCGAAAACCACCTATTCCGCGCATTTTATCGCCAATCCGGCGCTGCGCCGGGCCGTGGCCGACTATCTCGCGCGCGAGCGCGCTTATGTCCGAGCCGCCGGCGAAGAGCTTGCGGCGGCCGCGCCATTCCGCAAGGATTTGGTTGAACAAGAGTGAGTCCGGGGAGAAACGGATGTCGAGCTACGATCCGAACAACATCTTCGCCAAGATCCTGCGCGGCGAACTGCCTTGTTATAAGGTCTACGAGGACGACAAAGCCTTCGCTTTCCTCGACATCATGCCACGCGCGCCCGGGCACACGTTGGTGCTGCCGAAGGCGCCGGCGCGCAATATCCTGGACATCGGCGCCGACGATCTGGCGCATGTGATGAAGGTGGCCCAAAAGATAGCCAAAGCCGCCATGACGGCGTTCGCGGCCGACGGCATCACCATGCAGCAGTTCAACGAGGGCGCCGGTGGACAGGTGGTGTTCCACCTGCATGTGCACGTCATCCCGCGAAAAAGCGGCGTGCCCATGAAGCCGCCGGCGGCTGAGAAGGAAAAGCCCGACGCATTGGCCGATAACGCCAAGAAGCTCGCCGCCGCTATAGCCGCCGGTTGAGCGAAATTGCGGGTAATAAAAAGCCGCCCAGCAGCAGCACCGCCTCGCCCACCAGCACCCCGGCAAACACCGAGCGCTTCACCGCCAGGTAGGCGAGAAATCCGCAGACCGCCGCGCCGACGCGCACGGGGAGCGGGATGCCGGCGAGCGCGCCGGCGGAAAACAGGATCAGCTTGGCGATGACGCCGGCGAGGATCGCGGTCGCCACCGCGCGCGACCACACCACGATCTCGGAATCCTCATTGAGCCCGCGCGCCAGCATCAGGCCGAACGCGCGCCATATCTCGTTCGGCAAATAGCCGACCAGGATCAGCAGCAGATAGGGCCACAGTTCGGTCAGTGCGGCGTTCATCGGACGGCCTCGCGCAAGCGATGGAAGCCGTAGGCCACCGAGCCGCCGACCACGCCGGTCCACATCAGGTCGAGCCCGACATGCCAATAGGTCAGCAGCGGGCCGAGCGCGAGGCCGAGCGCCAGCGCCAGCCGGTCCACCATCAGCCGGCTGTTGCGCGCGGTCGAGATCAGAAACGACATCGGCGTCAGAAACAGCAGCGCACCGGCAAACAGCGGCGGCAGCTCGGCGGCGAGGTAATAGCCGACGAAACCGAACATCACCGCCGTGCCCTGGTAGCCGACCGACAGGCCGTTGCAGAAGGCAATACGCCGCTCGCGCGGCAGTCCTGGCAGCAGGCGCAGCGATTCCACCCACATGCTCACCGACGTGAAGTGGGTTGGCAGCAGCAGGTCGCGCGTGCGCGTACTGGGGCTCCGCAACAGCGGCAGCAGCGCCACCACCATGGGGAAGAGGCGGATCGCGCTTAAGGTCACCGCGATGGCCGCCTCGAGCGGCGCCGCACCGGTGCCGAGCGAGGAAATCAAGATGACCTGCGCCGGCGCCGCCCACACCAGCATCGATGACAGCGCCAGCCACCACGACGAGAAGCCGTAATCATGCGTGAGTGCGCCGATGCCAATATAAGTGCCGGCGAGCACCAGGAAGAATACCGAGGTCCATGCCGATCTCACGCCGCCGAAGAAGGCAGCCGCATTGGAATTGAAGGTAACCGGCGCGGGCATGGAGGCTGACCACCTGTCTCATAGCGCCGTCGTACGCGCAACCGCCTGCGTCCGTCACCATCGCATGCGGTACCTGCGAAAAGCGAAGGCCGGGCGCGATGGCCCGGCCTCCGGTATCGTTATGTCGATGCGCCCTAAGCCTTGATCAAGGGCACCTTCGGCACCGAGCCGCGCTTGGCCTTCGGCCGCGGCGAGCGAGCGCCGCTTGGCCTTGGGCTGCACGGCCGGCAGCTTCTCCGGCTTGGGCGTGACCGGCCCGTCGAGGAATTCGAAGCCGAGTTTGTCGCGGCCGTCTTCGTCCTTGGTGACGACCACACGCACGTGCCCACCGTTCTTGAGGTGCCCGAATAGCACCTCATCGGCGAGCGGCTTCTTGATGTGCTCCTGGATCACCCGCGCCATCGGGCGGGCACCCATCAGCTCGTCATAGCCGTTGGCGATCAGCCAGCGCGACGCCTCGTCGGACAGCTCGATGGTGACGTTACGGTCGCCAAGTTGCGCCTCAAGCTGGAGCACGAACTTCTCCACCACCTGCGCAATGATTTCCTGCGACAGGTGCGCGAAGGTGATGGTGGCATCGAGCCGGTTGCGGAATTCGGGCGTGAACATCCGGTTGATCGCCTCGTGGTCGTCGCCCTCGCGCTTGGTGCGGGTAAAGCCGAAGGCGGATTTGGCCATCTCGGAGGCGCCGGCATTGGTGGTCATGATCAGGATGACGTTGCGGAAGTCGACCTGCTTGCCGTTGTGGTCGGTCAGCTTGCCGTGATCCATGACCTGCAACAGCACGTTGAACAGGTCGGGATGCGCCTTCTCGATTTCGTCGAGCAGCAGCACGCTATGCGGATGCTGGTCGACGCCATCGGTCAGCAGTCCGCCCTGGTCGAAGCCGACATAGCCCGGCGGTGCGCCGATCAGGCGCGAGACCGTGTGGCGCTCCATGTATTCCGACATGTCGAAGCGGATCAATTCGACGCCGAGCGCTAAGGCCAATTGCTTGGCGACTTCGGTCTTGCCGACGCCGGTCGGGCCAGAGAACAGGTAGCAGCCGATCGGCTTTTCCGGCTCGCGCAAACCGGCGCGCGCCAGCTTGATCGAGGCCGACAGCGATTCGATCGCCTTGTCCTGGCCGTAGACGGTCGTCTTCAGCGTCTGCTCGAGATGCTGCAGCACCGCGGCGTCGTCCTTGGACACGGTCTTGGGCGGAATCCGCGCCATGGTGGAAATCGTGGTCTCGATTTCCTTGAGGCCGATGGTCTTCTTGCGGCGACTTTCCGGCAGCAGCATCTGCGCCGCGCCCGACTCGTCGATCACGTCGATCGCCTTGTCCGGCAGCTTGCGGTCGTGGATGTAGCGCGACGACAACTCGACCGCCGCCTTGATCGCCTCGTTGGTGTACTTGAGCTTGTGATATTCCTCGAAATAGGGCTTGAGCCCCTTCAGGATCTCGATCGTATCCGGCACCGATGGCTCGTTGACGTCGATCTTCTGGAACCGGCGCACCAGCGCGCGGTCTTTCTCGAAATACTGGCGGTACTCTTTATACGTTGTCGACCCGATGCAGCGGATCGTGCCGGAGGCGAGCGCCGGCTTGAGCAGGTTCGACGCGTCCATGGCGCCGCCCGAGGTGGCGCCGGCGCCGATCACGGTGTGGATCTCGTCGATGAACATGATCGCGCCGGGATAGGCCTCGATCTCCTTGATCACCTGCTTGAGCCGTTCCTCGAAATCGCCGCGATAGCGCGTGCCGGCAAGCAGCGTGCCCATGTCGAGCGCGAAGACGGTCGCGCCCTTGAGCACATCCGGCACGTCGCCATGCACGATGCGGCGCGCCAGCCCTTCCGCGATCGCGGTCTTGCCGACGCCGGCATCGCCGACGAACAGAGGATTGTTCTTCTGCCGGCGGCACAGCACCTGGATCGTCCGGTTGATCTCGGCGTCGCGGCCGATCAGCGGGTCGATCTTGCCGTCCTTGGCCTTCTTGTTGAGGTTGACGCAGTAGGCATCGAGCGCGTCGCCTTTTTTCTTTGGCTCGTCGCCGCCCTTGGTATCGGACTCCTCTTCGACGCCGCGCACCGGACGCGCTTCGGTCATGCCCGGCCGCTTGGCGATGCCGTGACTGATGTAATTGACCGCGTCGTAGCGCGTCATGTCCTGCTCTTGCAGGAAGTAGGCGGCGTGGCTCTCGCGCTCGGCGAAAATCGCCACCAGCACGTTGGCGCCGGTGACTTCCTCACGGCCGGAGGATTGCACGTGAATAACGGCGCGCTGGATGACGCGCTGGAAACCGGCGGTCGGCTTGGAATCCTCGGCGCCGTCGGTGATCAGGTTCTCGAGTTCCGATTCAAGATAGGCGGTCAGGCTGCGGCGCAGCTTGTCGAGGTCGACGTTGCAGGCGCGCATCACCGCCGAGGCATCCTGATCGTCGATCAGCGCCAACAGCAGATGTTCCAAGGTCGCATATTCGTGATGCCGCTCATTGGCGATGGCTAGCGCCCGGTGGAGCGACTGTTCGAGGCTGCGCGAGAACGTTGGCATCAGATTTCCATTCCCATTTGTATTGAACGCCCCTCCCCAAGTCTTCGTTTTACAAAACTCACTTTTTTTCCATCACGCATTGCAAAGGATGCTGATGTTTTCTGGCAAAGTCCATGACCTGCGTCACTTTGGTCTCCGCCACTTCGTACGTATAGATCCCGCATTCGCCGATGCCGTGATGATGCACGTGCAACATAATGCGTGTTGCGGCCTCGTGATCCTTGCCGAAAAAACGCTCCAGCACGTGCACGACGAACTCCATCGGCGTGTAGTCGTCGTTGAGAATGAGCACCCGGTAGAGACTCGGCCGCTTGGTCTGCGGCTTGGTCTTGCTGATGACCGCGGTGCCGGGACCGCCCGGCTCGTTGCGGCGCTTGCGGTCGTCGTCCGCCATGCGCGGCGACCGGTCGCCCCCGGGGGCCGCTGCCGCTCCTACGGCGGGGAAGATTTTCCGAATAGTCGATCTCATGACTTTGCCGAGGCAAGAAGCGTTCCAGAACCGTCGCACCAGGGCCGCATGCTCACGGCCTTGCCCGCCATCATAAAGACCGGCAGCCAACTAGGCCAAGCCGAGATTTGTCCCGCTGCGGCACAGATTAAACCGAATTCAGGCGATTCCCGGGGCTTCGACACAGATATCCATTGGTTACCCGATCACAAGCCGTGTGCGGACAATCCAAGGCGATTTTTCCCCAAATTCGAGCACCGGCGCCAACGGTATTTCAAGACGGCGCCGTCATCTTCGAGCGAC
>CAVWDA010000014.1:0-12371 GCA_963753455.1 uncultured Alphaproteobacteria bacterium
ACCAGTAGGACGACAGCGCCAACAAAAACGATAAGGTCCAGCCGCCGGAACGATTGGTCGACACCACGCCGACCGACACGTGATCGGCGTCATTGGTCCGCTCGTTGGTGCCGACCTCATGCATCTCAAGGATATCAAAAACAGTGAAATTGGCGTCGTTAGCATTGGTGGAGCTGGCACTTTCGATGGCATCATACTTTCGGGCATTGTCGCAGCCTATTTGGCATAAATGCAGCATCGCTGTAGATAACCCGAAGGCACTCTTGAGATGAATGCGGTCCTTTCCGAATATCACATCTGGACATATTGATAATGCAGCCCGGCCAAGATCGGAATGGCAACAATGACACCAGACTGTTGGATTGGTCGATCGGCGCGAAGCATAGGACTGATCCAATGTCGACACAAAATTCGTCATTCTTGAAGTCCTAGCACAACGCACTTGCGACGCGATCAATGAAGAGGCAAAGCGTTGGCCGGCCGATCTTATCGTTATCGGTACCCATGGGCGGCATGGATTTAATCACTTGTTACTTGGCAGTGTAGCGGAAGGCGTCATCCGCCTCGCAACTAAACCAGTCATGATGATTCGCGGGAGTTGAGAGTTCCGTCAGTCGGCGAGGCCGACTACGTAATTGACAGGCGAAAAATGATAAGACGGTGACTAAGATGCGATGAAGAATGCGGGGTGAGGCGCGCGAAAGACGAGAACCGGGATGGTGCTGTGTGTCAGCACCTTGACGGCTTCGCTCCCGAGCACGATCGCGGAAATCCCACGCCGGCCATGCGAAGCCATGACAATCAGATCGCACGATTTCCGTGCTGCGGTCTCGATGATGGCCAGATACGGGTGATCGTGCTCGACGTCGTGTGGCCAAAAAATTAAAACTGCAGGAAAGACGCGCGGTTATCCCATCCCGGCGTAGCTTCGCCGCGTGTCGTCCACTAGGTTTTTTGGGGCGATCAAGGGCGCCCTCGCGAATCGGCGGACACACAAGGGGGACTTATGGAGTGGGCACGTATCTTGGCCTACATCACTGGGACGGTGGACCAGGAGCTGCTGCTGCGGAACGAGTATCTGGCTGCTGAAAACCGGATTTTGAGGGGCCAATTGAAGAGGCGGCTGAAGTTCTCGGACGCAGAGCGAGCGAAGCTCGGCGAGATTGGCCGTCGACTGGGTCGCAAGGCACTCGGCGAGGTGGCGACTGCCGCCCTGCCGGACACCATCTTGGCATGGCACCGAAGGCTCATCGCCCGCAAGTTCGATGGCTCGCAGAAACGGCGAACCCCGGGCCGGCCACGGATCAACAGAGAAGTTGAGGAATTGATTGTTCGCATGGCCGAGGAGAATCGGTCCTGGGGCTATGATCGGATTGTGGGGGCGCTGGCCAATCTGGGGCATGAGGTCTCGGATCAAACGGTCGGCAATGTTCTGCAACGCCACGGTCTACCGCCCGCGCCGGAGCGCAAGCACACGACCACCTGGGCGACATTCATTCGGGCTCACCTGGCGGTGCTGGCGGGGGCCGACTTCTTCACGGCGGAGGTCCTCACGCTGCGCGGACTGGTGACCTACTACGTGCTGTTTTTCATTCACCTCGAGAGCCGCAAGGTGGACATTGCCGGGATCACCGTTCACCCGAACGAGCGATGGATGCAGCAAATGGCCCGGAACGTGACCATGGAGGGATGCGGCACCCTTCAGGACTGTCGCTATCTCCTGCATGATCGCGACACGAAGTACACCATCTCCTTCCGAGCGATTATCGAGTCAGGCGGGGTCAAGACGCTCCCCCTGCCTGCCCGCAGTCCGAATTTGAATGCGTATGCTGAACGCTGGGTCAAGTCGGTAAAGGACGAGTGTTTGTCGAAGATCATTCTTTTTGGTGAGCGCTCCTTGCGGCGGGCGCTGAGCGAATACGTCGAGCATTACCATGCCGAGCGGAATCATCAAGGGAAGTCCAACGTCTTGTTGTTCCGTCGGGTCACGCAAACGCGTCGTGAGGAGCCTGTGCAATGCCGCGAGAGGTTGGGTGGTCTCTTGCGTTATTACCATCAAGAGGCTGCGTGAGTTGGCGGGCAAATCTCGGCCGATGGCTGTGAGGTTGCAGCTGGGCGCGCCACTTATGCCAAGACTGACGCATTGTTGACGACAATGACCGCCGGCGAACTTGCGAGCCAGTTGCCGTAGACCTTCGCCTGCGCAATCAACCCGGTCTCCGATGAGGAACCGGGACAGTGATCAACGCGATCAAATTCGCGATCAAAGAGATAGAAGCCTCAGACCAATATTTTGACCACATGCGAGCCGATTTGCCGTAACATTCGGCGAAAATCGTCTGCCGATGTGATCGCTTATGATCTCGATTCGGCCCGTTTGCAGCGACTTGCAACTGATAGCGTGCGGACAGGCCGCTCAATCGCAGACCTTGTGGCCGGCGTGGATATCATTTTTTTGTCGTTGCCGGCATGCGCCCACATACGGTAACGGCGACGCGCCGTTATGAACTAAGTTTTTGAAATACCGGCGCGCCCGAAGAGATTTGAAGTCCTGCCCACAGATTCGTACTCCGGGGGATCAACTCACATCGTTGAGCTCCTAAAACGAAAGGCCTCGAGGGAGGGACTCATAATCCAGTCTCCGAAGAGCCCGTGTTCACAAACAAGTGCAAGGTAGCCGCGTTGAGGTTAGAGGAGTGATCTAAATTATAGATCATTCGGTAACCGTGTTGCGGATTGATGAGTGGAATTCGCTCGCCGCAAAAACAAATCCCGGTTTCAGTTCGGTTGCGGTGAGGTGATCGTAGACCTCAGCCAGCCGTCGGAGATGCTCGAGGGCGGCCAAACGAATGAGCGTGTCAGCAACTTGTTCGCTCATCGCCATACCAATCATTGGTGCAGTGCCAGCCGGCGTACCGAATCAAAGCGTGGCTGAGGTCGCTTCACTGGTGCCGTCGCGGAGTTGGTTGGAAATGAGGGTGGCGTAGTCTCCGGGGTGATCAACCTCGAATTGTCCGGCGTTGAAGCGTCGGACTGGAGACCACGCCATGACGAGCATTACCACGAAGCCTGATTTTGCGCAGCCGGCGACCGAGCGGGCTGTTGATCTTTTCGACAACTGGTTTGATCCGATCGAGACCGAGGTGCGGTCTCGGGCACGCGAGTTCATCGAAGAGCTGATCCGCGGCGAGCTTGACTTCGTGCTGGCACGCCCGCGTTACGGGCGAATCCCGTTGGCCGGCGATGAAGAAAGTGCGGGCGTCGCGGGCCACCGCCACGGCAGTCGGACGCGCTCGCTGACAGGGACGTTCGGGCCGATCGAGATCGCGGTGCCGCGCGCCCGGCTGAACACCTCCGAGGGCAAGACAACGGAATGGAAGAGCCAGGCGCTGCGGGCCTATCAGCGCCGCACGCTGGCCGCCGACGCGCTGATCGCCGGCAGCTACCTGGCCGGCACCAATACCCGCCGGGTGCGCCGGGCGTTGGCAGCGCTGTTCGGCGGAGCGGTGGGTAAGGACACGGTGAGCCGGGTCTGGCGGAAGGTGAAGAGCGACTGGGACGCCTGGAACGCCCGCTCGCTCGCCGACGAACCGATTGTCCGATTGATCCTGGACGGCACGGTTGTCCGCGTGCGGCTCGACCGCAAGGCGACCGCGATCTCGCTCTTGGTCGTGCTTGGTGTGCGCGCCGACGGCCAGAAGGTGCTGCTGGCGATCAGAAGCATGGGCGGCGAGAGCGCCGAGGCTTGGCGCGCGGTGCTCGACGATCTCGTCAACCGCGGGCTGCGGCAGCCTGAGTTCCTCATCGTCGATGGCGCGCCGGGTCTCGACAAAGCGATCGCCGCCGTCTGGGACGGCGTGCCGGTGCAGCGCTGCACGGTCCACAAGCATCGCAACCTGCTGGCCCACGCGCCCGAGCGCCTGCACGAGGAGATCACCGCCGACTACAACGATATGATCTACGCCACGACGCGCGAGGAGATCGAAGGCCGCCGCAAGGCCTTCATCCGCAAGTGGCGGCTCAAGCACCGCGCCGTCGCCGACAGCATGGAGGAAGCCGGCGAGCGCCTGTTTACCTTCACCCGTCTGCCGCCAAGCCAGTGGCGCAGCGTACGCACCACGAATGCGATCGAGCGGTTGCACGAGGAATTCAAGCGACGGATCAAGACGCAGACCGTACTGCCGTCGGCAGATACGGCCGCGATGTTGTTCTGGGCGCTGCTCGCTTCCGGCCAGATCAACATGCGCAAGGTCGACGGCTGGCAGACCCTCGCCACAAAACCCATCGATCAGCCAATTGACCTCGCAGCCTAAAACGATACCTTCATGTTACCGGAGATCGCGCCACACCGAATTCCAACCACATTTCGGACGGCACCCGCTTCACTCATTTTTTGTTCTTTGCTGAGTTTTCCCTCCGGCGGCGCGCCCGACACGAATCCCAACTCCGACCATTCCCTCGAAAATGAATTCGATGCCCATCGCTTCAAGACAACTTTGCAGATCCCGAAGCGTCCGATCGTAGGGGACTGAAAGGTTCTGCTCAAAGCGAGCGATGGTCCGCTTCGCAACGCCAGATCGCCGAGCCAAGTCTTCTTGGCTAATGGCTAGCCAGCTCCGGGCCGCCCTTATTTGCTCTCCGTTAACCATAAGTTGGCTCTTATAATGCCTAGTGACCCTATATGTGCCATCTTAGCCGAGGACGGGACAACACACGGCCAAGGAGGCCAAAGACCATGAAGAAGTGCAATGACTTGAACAACGACGTCTCGGAGGCGGCGCTGACGCGCGCCGCCCGCGAGGCGGTCGCCGGCGCGCTGGCAGGCGACTTTCCGATCGACCCCCTGATCGGCAAGGACCTGTCGCGCGCCCTTTCCTGTATCGGCAGCGTGGTCAAACGCCACGGCTCCCTGATCGAGCTCGGCATCGCCGGCGCGCTGGTCGCCAGTGATCGCTTCATCGTGCTGCCCAATGTCGCCATCCCCCTGACCAAGGCGGCGCTGCAGTTGCTCGACGCCAAGAACACCGACGTGA
Source organism: uncultured Alphaproteobacteria bacterium (assembly GCA_963753455.1). GTDB lineage: Bacteria > Pseudomonadota > Alphaproteobacteria > Rhizobiales > Xanthobacteraceae > Pseudolabrys. The sequence goes on from CAVWDA010000014.1 coordinate 5,034, forward strand.
CCCTTTCCAAGATCAAGCTCTCGGCTGATTTGGAAGCCGACGGCATCGTGAACGTCGACCTGGTCGTTGTCGACTCCGAGGCCGGCTGGGCAGGCGCCTACGAGATCAAGCGGGGCAACGGGGCGACCGAGCACGGCAAGCGGCGGCCCATCATGCGCAGGCTGCGCGCGGTCCGGCTGGTGCTCGCCTCCTTCGTCGACCAGCTCGGCTACGGGCCGATCAAGACCGCGACCAGCGCGGTGATCGACTACTACGGGGCGTCGGGCTTCGACCCGCACTTCACGATCACGCGCGACCAGATCGACGAGCACTTCGACGTGCCCGTCGTGGCCATGGTCGATGCCATGACCAAGGCGGCCCGCGACGCCCTGGAGGTCGAGCTGCCGGCGCTGTTCGAGCCGGTCTTCGAGCAGATGACGCAGCCGGAGGAGCGTGTGCCGGCTTTGCCGAACCCCGGCACCTCCACCGTGGGCAAGTTCGTGCCGACGGCCGCAGCCGCGTTGCAGGTCACGACGGCGGCGCCGGTCGGCCCCGGCAAGCGGCAGCCCAAGAGCCACCTGGTCCGCCATTAGGGCCGGCAAGCGGAGGGCGGCGCCCTGGGGCGCCGCCCTCGCCTCTCCGTCAAAACATCACCGCGTACTCAGTGGAGTTTGTGTCGTGTCATCCAAGCAGTTCAGTCGGGTCCCCTCGCCTAGTCGCCCGCTTCAACCAATTTGAAATGATTTAGTGATTTGCTTTCGTCGGCAGTATGGACCGACGGAGGCAATGATGGCTGCGAAGGAGATTTCGGTAAAGAGATATGTGGTGCGGTTGAGCGCGGATGAACGGGAGCAACTTGAGGCGCTGATCCGGAAAGGAAAGAGTCCAGCACAACGGCTCCTGAAGGCGCGGATATTGTTGAAGGCCGATGTTTCGGGCGCCGGTGAAGGCTGGAGCGACAGCCGGATTATCAAGGCTCTGGAGACGAGCCCATCGATGGTTTACCGGGTGCGCAAGCAACTGGTGGAGGCGGGCTTCGAGGCTGTGTTAAGCCGCAAGCAACGAGCGACGCCGGCGGTTGCGCGGATTTTCGATGGCGAGAAGGAAGCCAAACTAATTGCCCTGGCTTGCTCCAAACCTCCCAAGGGACGCGTGCGCTGGACCTTGCGGTTGTTGGAGAACAAGGTGGTGGAACTCGGCATCGTCGATCGCGCCAGCGACTTAACGATCGGACGCGCGCTCAAAAAAACACTCTCAAGCCCCATCGCCGACAGCAGTGGGTCATTCCGCCGAAGGCGAACAGCGCGTTCGTAGCGGCCATGGAAGACGTGCTGGCCGTATACACGCGGCCCCGCGATCCCGATCGCCCGCTGGTCTGCCTGGACGAGACCTCAAAGCAACTCCTTGCCGAAACGCGTGTGCCGGTACCGATGAGGCCGGGGCGCCCGGCCCGGCATGACTATGAGTACGAGCGCAACGGCACGGCCAATCTCTTCATGCTGTTCGCACCGCTCGAAGGTTGGCGCCACGTCAAAGTCACCGACCGCCACACCGCCGTGGATTATGCTCACGTCTTGAAAGACCTGGCCGATCTCCACTTCGCGACCGCCCGGACCATCGTGCTGGTCCAGGACAATCTCAACATCCACCGCAAGGCGTCCCTCTACGAAGCCTTTCCGGCCGCCGAAGCCAGGCGGTTGGTCGAGCGCTTCGAATGGAATTACACCCCGAAGCATGGCAGTTGGCTCGATCTGGCCGAATCCGAACTCGGCGTTCTAACGTCCCAGTGCCTCGATCGCCGCATTCCCGACAAAGACACCCTCATCGAGGAAATCGCCGCCTGGGAGCACGACCGCAATGCCAACCACACCAAGGCCGACTGGCAATTCACCACAAAAAATGCTCGCATCAAACTCAAGCATCTATACCCTGCAATCTGACTGAATCAGGCGACTAGGCCGCCGCGCGGCCGCGGCCGAACCCCGGCACGCCGCAACAAGTTATCGGTTTTGCCCTTGGCTGGTCATTCGGTGCCGCCGCTGCATTGGTGGCGGCGCCTGCCGGCGCCGGCCTTCACCGCCATGCACGTGGCGGTTCTGCGCAAAGCCATTGCCGGCATCAGTATCGCCGACGAGCCAAACTGGCCGGCCGCCGAGAAGGGCGATCCGGTGGCGGCGGTCGGCGTGGCTCTGCGAGGGATTAAAAGCCGCGAGTGGCCGAGCCCCGGCGGCGACCTCGTGATGTCGGCGCTGTTGCGCTGCGCCATAGTAGGCAGCCATGCCGCCGTTCTCGTCCTGGAATTCGCGCTCGGCCGCGTGGCTGCCAACGATCCTGCATCTGCGGCGGTTGCCGCGTCGTGGCGGGCCATCACCGTCGCGCCGAAGCCTCATCGCGTACCCAAGGGGGCATGAGATGCGGCTCCAGGTTTTCTCCGATCTGCACGCCGATGTGAGGCCGCCCAACCGCGCGCGTCGCGAGGCTCTCGAGCAGTCGGACATTTTCGAGCAATTGCCCGGCGTTGCCGGGCGGGCTCGGCTGCGCGTTGCTCTCGACTACAAGAGAGCGCCGATTGCGGCGACGCTGATCACCGGCGAGCACCTCAACAACGACGCCTGGCAGGAAGGGCCGGCCCCGGCGTCGTGCGATGGGAGGCCGGCATGACCGTCGACCTCAGCCTGCTCAAACCCGATGCCGTGACGCCGGCGCTCACCGCCAAGCTTCGCAGTCTGGCCCACGGCCTCGATCGCATCGCCATCGCGGCGGCGCCGACGGCGGCGGAGTTGGCGAAAGCGCCGCTCCTGGTCGACTGGCGGATCGTGCTTTCGTTGAGCGGGCTTGCCCTGACCGGCTTTGCCGCTGGGCATCCCCGGCTCGGCGCGCGGAGCATCGTCACCTCGCCGCTGTGGGTGCTCGATCCCGAGCTGTGCTGGGCGCGCACGTTGTCGCGCTTCTACCGCCTGGGGGTGCCGAAGGGTGGCGCCATTCCGGCGGAGGACGCGTCATGAGCGCGACCAGGCCTAAAGCGCCAGGCCTGAACTGCGGCCATGCCGGCGCGGCAATAGCTCGCGTCCATGACGGCCGCAGCACGGTTCGCACCATGCTCAAGGTCATTCTCATGGTCTTGGTCATGACCACGGCGGCGGCCGTCATCGTCGGCGGCCCGGCACCCATCATGGTGCCGGCGAACGGCTCGAACACGCAGGGCCAAGACGATCGCGCGAGAGACGGCGGCATTGGCGCCGCCAGTGGGAACAATACGGGCCTTGCGCGGCACTGCGTTGGTCGCCGCCGCCTGGCACCTTCGGCAATAACTGGGGTTCAGTCATGAGCCGGCTGCTCATGCTCGCCACCGCGACGCGGCCGCTCAGCGAGGCGCTGATCGACATATTGCGCATGAGCCTCAAACCGCGCCCTGCTCTCCCGGTCGGCGGCGACGAGCGCGATCGGGTGGAGCAGTTCGACCTGCCGCTGGCGCCGGATGGAGATACAAACAACTCGGCAATGGCGATGCGTCCGCTTTCGCCCGATGACGCTGCGGTCGCCATCCAGTTCGGCCGCGCCATCGAGCAGAACCGCGATGTGCTCGCCAGGTTGCAAGACGCCGACATGGTCATCATCATCGAGGTGCCGGCGGTCGAGTTCGTCGACCCCATTGGCCGACTGCTGCGGTCCCACGTGCTCGGGCCTGGTACTCCTGTCCTCGACGGCAACGGCCTGAGCAAGGAGGCGACCATCGCCGCCGCCGGCACGGTGGTGCTGTTCAAGCGCAAGGACGAGGACAAGTCCAAGAAGTCCTCGACCGATGACGCCGAATTTGCAGCCGCAGTACAGCGGCGCTGCGCCGTCGTCGGCATCGCCGCCGACGCCGAACGCCTGCTGCCGCGTGGCCTCTTGCGCCTCGCCGAACATCGCATCGTCGTACCCGCGCTCGATGCGTTGGCCGTTGCCGCGGTGATCGAGGCGGTGACCGGCCGGCATCCCGGTGCAGTCGATGATGAGCTTGCCCGGCGCGCCACCCTGGAAGCATTGGCCATCGCGGTGCGCGGCGACCTCGGCGCCGAGCGCTCGCTTGCCCGGCTCACCAGCCTGCTCGGCGGCAAGGTAGCCAATGCGGAACCCGCGGCTCGTCTTGGTGAACTCCATGGCCTGGGTCCGGCCAAGGACTGGGCCTTGGCACTGATCCGTGATCTCTCGGATTACGCAGCCGGGCGGTGCCAATGGGCGTCCGTGGACCGCGGGCTCTTGCTAACCGGCCCGCCGGGGGTGGGTAAGACCGCCCTGGCACGAGCGGTCGCCGGCGAAGCCAATGTGCACTTTGTCGCCACCAGCTATGCCCAGTGGCAAAGTCATCGCGAAGGACATCTCGGCCATGTGACGCAAGCAATCCGCAATGCTTTCGCCGAGGCGCGGCAGAACAGTCCCAGTATCTTATTCATCGACGAAATCGACACGATCCCGGCGCGTGGAACCGGAAAGTGGAACGACGACTGGTGGACCAGCATCACCAACACGTTGCTCGAATGCATGGACGGCTTCGAACGCCGCGAAGGTGTTGTCGTTATCGCCGCCTGTAACGATCCCGCAAGGCTTGATCCAGCGCTGGTGCGCGCCGGCCGCCTCGACCGTCATATCGCTATCCCGCTGCCCGACATGCCGGCACTGGTTGGCATCTTCCGATCGCATCTCGGTGCCGACCTTGAAGGCGCCGATCTTCGCGCCGCGGCGCTGGCAGCGCGCGGGCACACCGGCGCCGACGTCGAGCGCTGGGTGCGCCAGGCGCGCCGGGTGGCGCGGTCCGCCGCCCGCGCGCTCGAGCTGGCAGATCTGCTCGATGCCGTACGCGGTGGCGAACCAGAATTGCCGGCCGATGTGAGCCGCCGAGTCGCCCATCACGAATCCGGTCATGCAATTGCGCTCCTCGCCCTCGGCATTGCCGAACCCAAGGCGCTGTCGATCGGCGCCGGCGGCGGACTGGCCGAAAGCGATCTCGGCGAGATCCGGGCGCAGACTCGACCGCACCTTGAGAAGTATCTGGTAGCGCTTTTGGCTGGGCGTGCCGCCGAACAACTTGTCTTCGGCGAGGCGACCGCCGGCGCCGGCGGCAGCGAAAATAGCGACCTCGCCCGCGCCACCCAGTTGGCCACGCGCCTGGAGACCGCCTACGGCCTTGGCTCCCTCGGGCTGGTCTGCATTCCAGGCGACACCGGCGATCGCGATCTCCTGCTGTTCGCGGACTTACGCTCGGTCGTCGGCCGGACCATCGATCGCGCCTATACGGCGGCGCTCGAACTGCTCGGCCAGAACCGGCGCGCACTCGATGCGCTTGCCGCCGCCTTGTTCACCGCCGGTTATCTCGACCGCGCCGAGATCGCAGCCGTCCTGAAGAAGACGCCGCTGCACACGAACGAGCCAACGGACGCGCCAATGGTCCAGGATTCACAACAACACCCCCCTACTGACCTCGGCGGCACTGCTGTCGCTGGCGCCGAGGCTGCGCCCTTCCATCCCACCTTGATCAACGAGGCTTAATGCTATCGCTTGCCCACGTTCACGGGTCGAGCGCGCCGCCGCCTGGTGCGTTGCGCAAGCGAGGAACGCGTCATCTTCGGAATGAAACATGAAACGCAGAACGAGCGGCGCCCGTGGAATGATAACTGTGCAAGCGGACGGACGGTCATGAGCTATATTTTCTACGACACCGAGACGACGGGAAAGGTCACCGCATTCGACCAGATCCTGCAGTTTGCAGCCATCAAGACCGATGCCGAACTCAATGTCCTGGACACATTTGATGTCCGCTGCCGGCTGCTGCCCTACATCGTGCCGTCGCCGGGGGCCCTCCTGGTCACCGGTACCCCAGTTGCCGACATCACCACCTGCCCGCTCTCGCATTTCGAGATGATGCGGCTTGTACATGCCAAAATGCATCGCTGGAGCGAGGCCGGTGCCATCTTCGTCGGCTGGAACAGCATGAAGTTCGACGAAATGCTGTTGCGGCAGGCCTATTACAAATCGCTGCTGCCAATCTATCAAACCAACACAAATGGTAATGGCAAGGCCGACATGATGCGCATGGCGCAAGTCGTTTCGTCTTGCGCACCAAATTGTTTATCCATTCCAATCCATCCGGACGGCAAGCGCGCGTTCAAGCTGGGGTTGATGGCGGCGGCGAACGATGTTGCGCTCGATAATGCCCACGATGCGATGGCCGATGCCAACGCCACGCTCGGCATCGCCAGATTGATCAGGCAACGCGCGCCGACGCTGTGGGACAAGCTGATGGTGAACGCGCGCAAGAGCAGCCCTTTGCGGCGGCTGTTGAGCGAACCGCTTATGCTGCTCTGCGAATACTTCGGCAATCCGTTAAATTCCATCGTCACGCCGCTTGTTGCCAATGCTGGCAATCCCAACGAGTGGGCCTTGTTCGATCTCCAGTTCGACCCGGCGCAATATCTCGACGCTGGCGATGCCGATTTGCGTGAGGCGATCGATGGCGCGACCAAGGTCATCCGCCGCGTGTCGATCAATGCCCAGCCAAGTCTTCTGCCCATCGACTATGCGCCGGACGACGTGCTAGGTGGCCGACAGTCGTTTGAGACCTACCAAGCCCGGGCGCAGGCGATTCGTGAGCATCCTGAATTTCGCAGACGCATATCGCGCCTGCTGGCGGCGCGCTACCAGGATCAGGTCCAGCCGGCCCATGTAGAGCAACGCATCTACAGTGGATTTGCCTCGAACGCCGACCAGGCGCGCATGCATTCGTTTCACGCCCAGGGCTGGGAAGATCGCATCGGCATAATCCAGGAGATAGAGGACGAACGTTACCGCCAGATCGCACAAAGGATCGTCGCGGTCGAACGCCCGGATCTGTTGACTGACGCGCAGCGCCAGCGTTGGCAGTCATGGCGTCGGGAGCGCTTCCTCACAAACGAGAAAGTCCCTTGGATGACGGTCGCTTCCGCGCTCGAGGAGTTCGCCGACGTGAGCCAGAAGGCGACGCCGGCCCAGCAGGCGCGACTCGCGGACCTGGAGCGCTTCCTGAACGGTCTGGGTCGTTAGTGCAGGCCTGTCAATCGAGCAAAGTGATTGAAGGATATTCTAGGAGTGAGCAACGAGGTTGCAGAGATTTTCAAAAAGAAGATGTCGGCACCATTTAGGGAAGTCACTTTCTGAGCCAGTTTCAAATGTCACCCCCCTAGGGAGGTAAGATAGCCGCCTTTCCTGGTTGTTGTTCGGAATTCCTTGTGCCTATCCGACTTTGAACATGTGATTTGTCTGGCCACGACGCCTGGGGGCCTTGGCCGAACGGGACATATCAAGTTCTTTCTGCTTCTCGGCAATGTAGGCCAGAACCGGACC
>CAVWDA010000015.1:0-24493 GCA_963753455.1 uncultured Alphaproteobacteria bacterium
GAAGAAGCCCGGTCAGATGACGCCGGAACTGTCGCTCACGGAAAATCCCGACATCCTCTCGACGATTGCCCACCGCAAGACGCAACGTCCGGCACTGGTCATCGGCTTTGCCGCCGAAACCGAAAACGTCGCCGCCAATGCCATGGAGAAACTGGCGCGCAAAGGCTGCGATTGGATTCTTGCCAACGATGTGTCGCCGCAAACCGGCATCATGGGCGGTGACCGCAATACAATTCAACTGGTGACTGCCAACGGTATCGAGCCCTGGCCGCCGCAATCGAAAGAAGATGTCGCCTCAATGTTGATTGCACGCATCGCGGAAGAGTTGGAGAAGTAATGATCGGAGTTCAAATCACCCGCCTGCCGCACGGCCAGGATTTGCCGCTGCCGTCCTATCAGAGTGCCCTCGCCGCCGGCATGGATCTGATCGCCGCAGTGCCGGCCGATGCACCGCTCACGCTGTCGCCCGGCGCGCGCGCGCTGGTGCCCACCGGCATCGCCATCGCGCTACCGCCCGGCACCGAGGCGCAGGTGCGGCCGCGCTCTGGCCTCGCCATCAGCCACGGGCTCACCGTGCTCAACGCACCCGGCACCATCGACGCCGACTACCGTGGGGAGATTCAGGTCCTGCTGGTCAATCTCGGCAGCGAAGCGGTGACGGTCGCGCGTGGCATGCGGATCGCCCAAATAGTGATTGCAACCTTAACGCGCGTGCAGCTGCTTGAGGTCGGCACGCTCGACCAAACTGCGCGAGGAATCGGCGGATTTGGCTCAACCGGTAATTGAATTAAATTCAACCCACCCTTCCGGCTGGACGGACGTCCGCCTGTAGCCTATTACCAGCGGCTTTCGTGGTTCGTGGTGCCAAGCATGCCGATGGTATCCCGCAAGGGCGTTCTCGCCATTGCCGCCGTAATCGATGTGGCGATCAATGCCCGCAGCGGGCCTGTTTCGGCCAAGGCGCTGGCGGTGCGCCATAAGCTGCCACCGCGTCACCTCGAACCCGTTATGCAGGCGCTGGTGCGCGAAGGCATCCTGCGCGGCGTGCGTGGGCCGTACGGCGGTTACGAACTCGCGCGCGAGCACCGCCAAGTCAGCGCCGACGACATCCTGCGTGCTGTCGATGCCTCCGGCGACGGCGACGATCCATTGCTGCCCCATTCGGCGCTGGCCAATGACGTGGTGAAGCCGGCGCTGTTCGAAGCAGAGCGCTCATTTTCGGCGGCGCTCGCCGGCATCAGCGTCGAGGCCATGGCGAAGCGGGCCGGCGCGTTGAAATAGCGCAACTGCACAGCCAATCCGACTCCCGTTCACGGTCTGGACTCTTTCGGCGCGAGTCCCCACGGGGGTAAAGTCTTCCGATTCGCGCGTGGCGCGGCGGAAGCTGCTCGCATTCCTGGGGCCAATTTGAAATGCCGGCGACGATCCGGACGGCGAGCGAGAGGCTGCGTGCTCGTCCGAGACCGGGCGGATTCGCAGCTTTGGTTTTTGCAACGATTTGCGGCGCGCCCAGCACGCCGGCGTTGGCCGACACGGGCCTCATCAACAGCTTCACCGGCGCCGCCGCGGCGGTGAGCCACGATCGGATTGCTGCCGCTACCACGACGCTCGGGCTGTTCTGCTTCGCGGTATTGGCCGTCGTCGTTCTCCTGCGCACACGCAAATCCGCCGCGTTGGCCCAATCCGTCGCGCAAGACGAAGCCATGGTGCTGCGTGCCGAAATTGATCGCCTCAAGACGCTGCTGCTGTCGCAGCCGCAGGTGCTGGTGGCTTGGCCCGCCGGCACCGACGAGCCGGACATTATCGGCGACACCGGTATCGTCGTGCCGGGTTCGCAGCCGGAGCGCGTGCTCGCTTTCGGTGCCTGGCTGGAGCCTGCCGCGGCGCAACGCCTGGAGCATGCGGTCGATACGCTGCGCCGAGAAGGTCGCGGCTTCATGATGACGCTCACCACCAGCGCCGGCCGGCCGCTCGAGGCGGAAGGGCGCGCAGTGGCGGGGCGCGCGGTGCTGCGCCTGCGCGACGTAAGCGGTATCGAATCCGAGCTGATGGATCTTGCCTCCCGTCACGACCGGCTGACGGGCGACGTCGAGACCTTGAAGACATTGCTCAATTCCCTGCCCAGCCCGGTGTGGGGACGCGATCAGGCTGGCCGGTTGATCTTCGTGAATGCGGCTTACGCCCGCGCGGTCGGCGCCGAGGATGCCGCCGACGCGGTCAAGCGCGGGCTCGAACTGCTCGACCGCACGGCGCGTGACAACTTCGCACGCATGCGCGCCGGCGGCGGTCCGCATTCCGCACGCGTGCCGGCCATCGCCGCCGGCGAGCGCCGTATCTTCGACGTGATGGATACGCCGAGCGGCGCCGGCTCGGCCGGCATGGCGATCGACGCCACCGAGGTAGATGCCATGCGCGCTGACCTCGCGCGCAGGATCGAAGCGCACCGCCGCGTGCTCGACCAGCTCGCCACCGGCGTTGCGATCTTCAACACTGACCGCAAATTGATCTTCAACAACGCCGCTTTCCGTTCGCTGTTCGAACTCGACGGCGGCTTGCTCGACCAGACGCCGACCAACTCTGCCCTGCTCGACGCCCTGCGCGCCAACCGCAAGCTGCCCGAGGAACAGGACTTCCGCCAGTGGAAGCAGCAACTCCACGAAGCCTATCGCGCGGTCGAACCACAGGAGCACATGTGGCATCTGCCGGACGGCCGCACGCTGCGCGTCGTGACCACGCCCAATCCCGAGGGCGGCATCACTTATCTCTATGATGACGTCACCGAACGCCTGGCCATGCACCGCCGCTACGACGCGCTCATCAAGGTGCAGCGCGAGACGCTCGATCATCTGGCCGAAGCGGTCGCGGTGTTCGGTTCGGACGGCCGCGTGCGGCTGCACAATCCGGCGTTCCAGCGCATGTGGAAGCTTTCGCCCGAGGCGCTCGACCAGCATCCGCACGTGGAGGCGGTGACCGCCTGGGCGCAGGCGCTGCACGACGACAATACCGTGTGGCAGGACTTACGCGCCGCGGTGACCGCGATCGACAACCGCGAGCCGATCGTCGCGCGCATCGAACGGCGCGACGGCATGTTGATCGACATGACGGCCATGCCGCTGCCGGACGGCGCTACGCTGGTTACCTTCCAGGACGTCAGCGATACGGTGAACGTCGAGCGCGCCCTGATCGAGAAGAACGAGGCGCTGGAGACTGCCGACGCCATCAAGGTCGACTTCGTGCACCACGTCTCTTATGAATTGCGCTCGCCGCTCACCAATATCATCGGCTTCGCGCATTTCCTCGGCGATCCGGCGTTCGGGCCGCTCAACGACAAGCAGCGCGAATATCTCGGTTACATCACGGCCTCCACTAACGCGCTGCTCGCGCTGATCAACAACATCCTCGATCTCGCCACCATCGACGCCGGCGCCATGGCGCTGAATCTCTCCGACGTCGATATCCGCGCCAGTATGGACGAGGCCGCCGAAGGCGTGCAGGACCGGCTCAAGAAGGACGGCATCGCGCTCCATATCCGCGCCGCGCCCGGCATCGGCACGTTCACCGCCGACGCGCGCCGCCTGCGCCAGATTCTATTCGATCTCCTGTCCAACGCCGTCGGTTTTTCGCCGCCGGGCGAAACCGTCACGCTTTCCGCCGAGCGCCGGACTGACGCGGTGGTGTTCGCGGTCACCGATCATGGCCCAGGCATTCCGCCGGAGGCCAAGGACAAGGTGTTCGACTGGTTCGAGACCAACTCGATGGGCTCCCGCCACCGTGGCAGCGGGCTCGGGCTCTCGCTGGTGCGCTCGTTCGTCGAACTGCACGGCGGCACCGTGACCATCAACTCCACCCTCGGGCAGGGCACGACGGTGACCTGCATCTTCCCGACCGAGCAAGAAGCTAAACAGACAGCGGCGTAATTATTTCGCCGACGGCGACGCGTCAGGCGTGCTTGGCCCCGGCGGGACTGGCGTTGCGCAGCGCGCCGGGATTAAGCCGCGGTTCGGCGCCGATCCAGAACAGAATGTTGGCGAGGATACACAGTCCGGTCGCGGCAAACCACACCATGGCCGCACCGACGAAGGCCGGGAACAGCGCCCACCACGGGCTCACGGTCAGGAACAGGATTGAGCCCAGGATAATATTGATGCCGACCGTCACGTAGATGCGCCGCTCGAGATACCAGCTGTCGGTTTGCAGAAAATAGAGGTTACCGCGGTTCGGCGCACCGAGCGCCGCCTTGAAACCGAGAAGTTTGAGCACGTTGCCGATCGGGCAAAAGCCGGTAAACGCCACATTGATGGAGACGAGCCCGGTGGCGATGACGCCTAAGATGAACAGCGGATGCACCAGCACCGCCAGGATCGTGCTCGCCAGCAGCACCAGGCCGGCGATCAGCCACACCGTCCGCTCGATGTACCAGCGGTCGGTGGGGACGACGTAAATACCTCTGCGCGTGGTCATGGCAAGAATCTACTCCGCTCGCGCCCCCAAGCCTATTCAACTTCCTGTAAGCCGTTCCGGCGAAATTGCATTGATCTAGGTCAGAATAGCATGCCGGCGGCCAGCAGCAGGCTGAACAAGACTTGAATCTGCACGGTCCACACCATGATCCGGTTGAACCCGCGCCCCGGCGGCTCGCGCATGAAGCGGTAAAGCAGCAAGAGCGTCAGGGGCAATGCAAGCAGCGCCAGCCAGACATGCCGATCCGGCAGCGCGCGATCGATCGGCTCGAGCAGCGCAAATGGCAGGAGCATCATCGCGGCATAAATCCAGGCCGTACCGCGCGGTCCCGCCATGATGGCAAGCGTGCGCCGCCCGACCCGTGCATCGGCCGCGCGGTCGCGGAAATTATTGACCAGCAGCACCGCGCCGGTCATCAGCCCGAGCGCGAGCCCGCTTGCCAGCACCGGCACGCCGAGATAGCCGGCGCACAGCCAATAGGTGCCGCCCACCGCGCCGAGGCCGAAGAAGGCGATCACGAAGACTTCGCCGAGCGGCGTATAGGCGATCGGCCAAGGACCGCCTGTATAGGCGAAGCCCGCGGCGATCGACAAAATGCCGAGCACGAAGATCGGCCAGCCGCCGACGGCGATCAGATAAAGCCCCATGAGCGCGGCAGCCGCGAAGCAGGTACAGGCGCCGTGCTTGACGCTGCGCCCGTCAAGCAATCTCATGGCCGTCATGCGCGGCGGTCCAATGCGATCGGGCCCGTCGCCGCCGCGTTCGCTGTCGACCGCATCGTTGTGCAGGTTGGTGCCGAGTTGAATGAACATGCTGGCGATCAACGCCGCCAGCACCGCCGGCCAGTGAATCTGCCGGTCCAAGGCCCACGCCAGCGCCGTGCCGACCGCCACCGGCGTAATCGACAGACTGAGCGTACGCGGCCGCGACGCCGTTAGCCAAGACGACGGATTCATGATTTCATAGCGACAGTTTGTGTCCGTAGCTCTAAGCTCTTGCTTCCAGGAACAATCCTTAACTAAAGCGGTTCACAATACGACCCAGATTGGAGTGCGCCGTCATGGTCAAATTATGCGCGATCGCGTTGCTCGTTACGATCATAGCGCCGCTCCCGTCTAACGCCTACACGCAAGCCGACGTGGACGCCTGCACGCCGGATGCCTTCCGGCTTTGCCAGGAAGCCATTCCCGACGCGGCGCGGGTAAAGCAATGCTTGACCGAGAAAAAAGAACTGCTCAGCCCTGCCTGCAAGATCGTATTCAGCCGGCCCGCGAGCGCAGAGGAAACGCCTGACTGGGATATTCCGCCAGCCGCGCGCCCGGCCTATCGTCACACGGAATATTGAACGCGCCGCATTGGATCGTTTGCACTGCCCCCTCGCGCGAACCCGATGCAATAGGTTTTCAAGTTCCATTATAGTGCGCCCGGTCGCACAAGCCCGCACAACGGGCGGGTGATAATAAAGCGGGTGCGAGCGCATGACGTGGGGGAAACCGGAATGAAAATGTTGAAGACGCTCATCTGCGGCGCCGCAATCCTGCTAAGCGCGGCGGCCATGGCCGACACCGTCAAGATCGTGGTGCCGTTCGCAGCCGGCGGTCCGGTCGATCAGCTGGCGCGCGTGCTCGCGCACGGCCTGGGGCCGCTGCTCGGCGGCGACGTCATCGTCGAGGACAAAGGCGGCGCCGGCGGCGCCATCGGTTCGGAAACGGTGGCGCGCGCGGCGCCGGACGGCCATACGATTTTGCTCGCCAGCCTCGGCTCGCAAGTGATCAGCCCGACGCTGCGGCCGCCGCACGGCTATGACCCGGTGAAGAGCTTCGAGCCGGTGATGCTGGTCGGCGCCGTGCCGACACTGCTGGTGGTCGGCCCGAAATCCGGCGCCTCGACCCTGAAGGAGCTGATCGCCAAGGCGAAGGGCGGCCAGGCCATGGCCTACGGCTCGGCCGGCCCCGGCACCACCATGAACATCGCCGGCGAACTGCTCAACTCTGCCGCCGGCTTGAAAGTCGCGCACGTGCCCTATCGCGGCGCGGCTCCCGCCATCAGCGATCTGATGGGCGGCCAGATCGACATGCTGAACGCCGACTTCCCGGTGCTGTTGCCGCTGGTCAAAGCCGGCAAGGTCAAGGCGCTGGCGCTATACGGCACCGAGCGTTCGCCCCTGCTGCCGGATGTGCCGACCACCACCGAGCTCGGGCTGCCCGATGTGGTGATGGAGAACTGGTACGGCGTGTTCTTGCCGACCGGCACGCCAGCCGCCGTGCGCGACAAACTGGAGAAGGCTTTGTTCGAGGTCGTCGCACAGCCGGCGGTGAAGGAACGCTTCGCCAGCCAGGGCATGCATGGCACGCTCGGCGGCGCCGCCTTCGCGGCGCGGTTGGCGAAAGAATTCCCTTATTGGCAGGCCACCATCAAGAAGCTCGGCATCAAAGCTGAATGAGTTCGTCATGGCCGGGCTTGGCCCGGGCATGACGAACAACGTTACCGCTCGTCCCCGCGAAAGCGGGGACCGAGGGCTACGGATTTCTGGATTCCCGATTACGCGGGAATAAATGGAAAAATCATTTCTGCTTCGGCAGCAACTCACCGACCGGCACGCCGGCCGTGATCTTGGCGGTGCGGTCTTTCTCGTTCTTGGCGATCTGCTGCACGCGCGCGAGCACCTCGGCGGCGCGCGCGCGCGGGATGAAGCAAACGCCGGTCTCGTCCGCCAGCACCAGGTCGCCGGGATTGACCGTCACGCCGCAGATCGTCACGGGCTTGTTGACCGCCACCGTCCTGACCCGCCACTTGCCGGTGATCGGGCTGACGCTGCGCGACCAGATCGCATAGCCGGAGCTGCGCGAGTGATCGACGTCGCGCACCGCGCCGTCGACGATGGCGCCGATCTGCCCTTGCCGGTAGCCGATCGCGGCCGACATACCGCCCATGTTGGACACTTGATCGACGCCTTGCAGCACCAGCACGTCGCCCGGCTCGGCGAGATTATGCGCCTCGATCTCGGCCATGCCGGAGACGCCGGTAGCGACGTTCTCAGGCACGCTCGCTTCGGCCGCGACGTTCATCACCGTCAGCGCGCGGCCGATCAGCCGCGCCTTGGGGTTGGTCGGCCTGAGCACGCTCGACGGCACGACGCCGACAATGCCGAGTTCGTCCATAGCGTCCGACGCCATGCCGGTGAGATCGCCAGCGGCGTGAAAGCCGTCGACAATGCCGGCCGGCAGCAGCGGCAGATCCAGCATGCCGAAGGCATCGGCGGGGAGTTTTCCGAGGGTTTGCTTGGTCATGGCTGTACGCTAACCGCCGGAAGTGGGGTCCAGCAAGCTGCCAGCGGCGGCCTTTATCATTATAAGATGGCCGACCCCCAAAGCGGATGATTCGATGCCTCCCGTCACGTCCGGCAGCTACAGCTTCACGGTGACGCTCGCCGACGAAGAGGCCACGCGCCGGCTGATGGTGGACATCGCCGCCGCGCTTCTCCCCGGCGACATGATCACGCTGTCCGGCGACCTCGGCGCCGGCAAGACCACCTTCGCCCGAGCCCTGATCCGCCATCTCGCCGGCGACGAGACGGTCGAGGTGCCGAGCCCGACCTTCACGCTGATGCAGACCTACGAGCTGCCGCGCTTTTCGCTGGTGCATGCCGATTTCTACCGGCTGGCCGGCCCCGCCGAACTCGCCGAACTCGGCTTCGAGGATATCCCGCCGAGCGCGGTGACGCTGGTAGAATGGCCGGACCGCGCCGGCGATGCCCTGCCGCCCGACCGGCTCGACATCGCCCTGACACTTTTGCCGCAGCAGGGCCCGACGTTCCGCCACGCGCGCATCAGCGGCTATGGCACGCTCGCCGCGCGCGCCGAACGCATCGCCACTATCCGCATGTTCCTGTCGCGCTCCAGCTTCGGCGGGGCGTCGCGGCACTACATGCAAGGCGACGCCTCCACTCGCGCTTACGAGCTGCTTATCCGCGACGGCGCCAGCTTCGTGCTGATGAATTCGCCGAAGCGGCCGGACGGGCCGCCGGTGCGCGACGGCAAGCCGTACAGCGCGATCGCGCATCTCGCCGAAAATGTGACGCCGTTCATCGCCATGGCGACCGCGTTGCGCGCGCGGGGGTTTTCTGCGCCGATGATCTTTGCCACCGACCGCGATGCCGGGCTGCTGATCATGGAAGACCTCGGCAGCGAGCTGGTGGTGGACGGCGAGCCGCCGTTGCCGATCGAACCGCGCTATGAGGTGGCGGCCGATCTGCTAGCGGCGCTGCATCGTACGCCGATGCCCACCATGCTGCCGGTCGAAGCGGGCGTCAATTACGCTTTGCCGCGCTACGATCTGGACGCGTTCCTGATCGAGGTCGAGCTCTTGATCGACTGGTATCTGCCGCGGCTCGACATCAAGCTCGCCGGCAGCCGGCGCGACGACTATGTCGAGCTGTGGCGCAATGCGCTCAAGCCGGCGCTCACGTCGCCCGCGGTCTGGGTGCTGCGCGACTATCATTCGCCCAATCTGTTGTGGCTGCCGGAACGCGATGGCGTGGCGCGCGTCGGCCTACTCGATTTCCAGGACGCGGTGATGGGACCGGCGGCCTACGATCTCGCTTCCCTCGCACAGGACGCACGCGTGAACGTCTCGGAGACGCTGGAGATCGCGCTGCTGTCGCGCTACACCCGCGCGCGGCTGAAGGCCGAGCCGGCCTTCGATGCGGCGGCCTTCGTGCAGCTTTACGCGACCATGGCGGCGCAGCGCGCCTCCAAGATCCTCGGCATCTTCGCCCGCCTCGACCGCCGCGACGGCAAGCCGCAATATTTGCGTCACATGCCGCGGGTATGGGCCTATTTGCAGCGGTCGTTGGCACATCCGGCGCTTGCCGCGCTCGCCGCCTGGTATCGCGTCAACGTTCCGCCGCTGAAATCGATTTGACGCCAATGAACCCCACCACACCCACGCGCGCGATGGTGCTCTCGGCGGGCTTGGGCACGCGCATGCGCCCGCTTACCGAGCGCATGCCGAAGCCTCTGGTCGAGGTCGGCGGCAAACCGCTGATCGATCATGTGCTCGACCGCCTGGCGGAGGCGGGTGTCGAGCGCGCGGTGGTCAACGTGCATCACTTCGCCGAGCAGCTCGAGCGGCACCTCGCCACGCGCACGAAACCGAAAATCACGATCTCCGACGAGCGCGGCGTGCTGCTCGGCACCGGCGGCGCGGTGGTCAAGGCGCTGCCGCTCCTCGGCGTTACGCCGTTCTTCCACGTCAATTCCGACAGCATCTGGATCGATGGCGTGAAGCCCAATCTTGCGCGCCTCGCCGAGAGCTTCGATCCCGCCGCTATGGACGCATTGCTGCTGCTCGCGCCCACCACCGGCAGCATCGGCTATGCCGGGCGCGGCGATTTCGCGTTCGCCACGGACGGCCGCCTGAAACGCCGCGGCGAGCGCGAGGTGGCGCCCTTCGTCTTTGCCGGCGCTGCGATCCTTGCGCCGGCGCTGTTCAAGGACGAGCCGCAGGGCGAGTTCCCGCTCACGCTGCTATTCGACCAAGCGGCGGAACAAGGCCGCCTATTCGGCTTGCGGCTGGAGGGCCTGTGGATGCATGTAGGCACGCCGGACGCCATTGCGCTTGCGGAAAATGCCATACGGGCCAGTACGGCTTGATTGGCGGCACGCGGAAGCGTGTATGATTCACACGATGCCGGCCACCAAACCCAACGTCTTCAGCATCCCCGCTTCGGCGCCGTTTTTGCCGGTGCTGATCGACGCGCTGCGCGCGGGCAAACTGGTGCCCGGCTTTCCGGCGAGCGACGATCCGCTCGAACTGGCACGGCTAACGCTCTATTTGCCGACGCGGCGGGCCTGCCGTCTCGCCCGCGACGCGTTCCTCGACGAACTGAAAGGCGACGCCGCTATTCTGCCGCGGATCGTCGCGCTCGGCGACCTCGACGAAGACGAGATCGCTTTCGCCGAAGCCGCCACCGGCGACTTGGCCGAAGCAGCGCTCGCATTGCCGCCGTCAATCGCGCCGCTCGAGCGGCGTCTGCTGCTGGCGCAGCTGATCGCACAGTGGGCCGAGCGCATCACGCCGGACCAGGGCTCGCCGCTGATCGCCAACACCCCGTCGGCCGCGCTCGGCTTGGCCGACGATTTGGCGCGGCTGATCGACGACATGATCACCCGCCAGGTGCCGTGGGACCGGCTCGACAAACTCGTGCCCGACGCGCTCGACCGCTATTGGCAGATCGCGCTCGATTTTTTGAAGATCGCGCGCAGCTATTGGCCGGACCGGCTCAAGGAATTGGGTGTTGTCGAGGCCGCCGAGCGGCGCGACAAGTTGATCGAGGCCGAGGCCAAGCGGTTGGCCAACAGCAATGCGCCGGTGATCGCCGCCGGCTCCACCGGCTCGATGCCGGCGACCGCCAAGCTGTTGGCCACCATCGCCACGCTGCCGCACGGCGCCGTAGTGCTGCCAGGCCTCGACATGGATCTCGACGACGCCTCCTGGGCGCTGATCGCCGGCGACGCCGACGACGCGACGCACGACGGCGCGCCTGCCGCCGGCCACGCGCAATTCGCCATGCATGCGCTGCTCGACCGCATCGGCATCGCGCGCGGCGACGTGCAACAGCTTGTACCGCCGCAGCCGCACGGCCGCGAGCGGCTGGTCTCGGAAGCGTTGCGGCCCGCCGCCACCACCGAACGCTGGCCGGCGCACACCGGCACCAAAGACTTCGCTGCCGCCACCGACAGCGCGCTCGCCTCACTCGCGTTGATCGAAGCCGCCAATGCCGAAGACGAGGCCCTGGCCATCGCGGTCGCCCTGCGCGAAACGCTCGAAACCGCAGGTAAGTCCGCCGCGCTGGTCACGCCGGACCGTTCGCTGGCGCGCCGCGTCGTCGCCGCGCTGGAGCGCTGGCAGGTCAAGGCGGATGACTCCGGCGGCGACTCGCTCGCCGACACGTCGGCCGGCGTGTTCGCAAGGCTTGCGGCGGAAGCCGCGCTCGGCGGCCTGGAGCCGGTGACGCTGCTGGCGCTGCTCAAGCATCCGCTGCTGCGGCTCGGCGCCAAAGCCGGCGCGCACCATGCCGCCGTCGCAACGCTGGAGCGCGCGCTGTTGCGCGGCCCGCGTCCGCGCCCGGGCAGCGACGCGCTCGGCCGTGCGCTCTCCACTTTCCGGGCCAACCGCGCCGAGCTGCACCGCAGCGACCCGCGCGGGCTGATCGACGACGACAAGTTCGACGTGGCCGCCGAACTGATCGCCCGGCTCGGCGCGGCGTTGGCGCCGCTGGAGCGGCTGAAGCCGGGCGCGCATCCGCTTGCCGAGCTCGCCAAGTGCCACAGCGCCGTTATTCGGGGCTTGGCCGGGATGGCAAAGGCGAGGTCGCGGCTTTCGCCAATAACGACGGCGTAGCGCTTCTTCGCGCCTTCGAGGAACTGAGCTGAAAGTCCCGCCGCCGCCCAGATTGGCGTTGCCAATAGCGACTACGCCGAACTGTTCCATGCCATCATCGCTGAGCGTGTGGTGCGCCGGCCGGAAACGCCCGACGTGCGCGTGCGCATCTTCGGCCGGCTGGAAGCGCGCCTGCAGACTTTCCAGCGTGTCGTGCTCGGCGGCCTCAACGAAGGCACTTGGCCGGAAGAGACCCGCAGCGATCCCTGGCTGAGCCGCCCGATGCGCGCCGACCTCGGCCTCGATCCGCCCGAGCGGCGCATCGGCCTTGCCGCGCACGACTTCGCGCAGGGCTTAGGCACCAAAGAAGTGATTCTTTCGCGCGCCGCCAAGGTCGCAGGCTCGCCGACGGTGGCCTCGCGCTTCGTGCAGCGCATCGCTGCGCTTGCCGGCGAGGCGCGCTGGCGCAAGGTGCTGGCGCGCGGCAGCGTCTATCTCGACTACGCCCGCGCGCTCGATCATCCGGCGGAGGTAAAATTCGCCGAGCGCCCGGCGCCGACGCCGAAAGTCGAGGCGCGGCCGCACGCGCTGTCGGTCACTGCCATCGAGGACTGGCTGCGCGATCCTTATACGATCTACGCCAAATACATATTGCGCCTGATGCCGCTCGATCCGGTCGATACGCCGCCCGGCGCGCGCGACCGCGGCACCGTCATCCACGGCGCTATCGGCGACTACACCGAGAAGTTCGCCGCCCGGCCGCCGGCCGATCCACTCAAGGAATTGCTCAAGCTCGGCGAAAGGCATTTCGCCAAGCTCGAGGATTTTCCCGAGGCGCGCGCCTTCTGGTGGCCGCGCTTCATGCGTATCGCGCAATGGTTCGTGCAATGGGACAACGCGCGGCGCGACGGCCTCGCGGCGCTGCATGCGGAAATTCGCGGCGAATTGAAATTCCCGGTGGGCCAACGCGAGTTCACACTCTCCGCCATTGCCGACCGCATCGAACTGCGCCGGGAGGAGCTACGCCATCCTCGACTACAAGACCGGCGCCGCCCGCACCGAAAAGCAGGTGCGCACGGGCCTGGCGCCGCAACTGACCTTGGAAGCCGCCATTCTGCGCGGCGGCGGCTTCAAGGATATCCCCGCCGGTCCGGTGTCGGAAATCACCTACGTGACGCTCAAAGGCGGCGATCCGGCCGGCAAGCCGAGCGAGATCAATTTCAAGGACGGCACGCCCGATACGCAGGCCGACCACGCGCTGGCGCGGCTCAAGGAACTAGCAGCGAAGTTCGAGGACGAAGGCACGCCCTATCTCTCGCTGGTGCATCCGATGTGGACGACGCATTACGGCGACTACGACCACCTCGCCCGCGTCAAGGAATGGTCGGCCACGGGCGGCGGGGAGGATGAAGTCGTGACCGCCCGCACCATTCCCCCCGCCGTCCGCCGCGTGCAGGTCGAGGCCGCCGACCCGGACGTGTCGGCCTTCGTTTCCGCCAATGCCGGCTCGGGCAAAACCTATGTGCTGGCGCAGCGCGTGATCAATTTGCTGCTGCGCGGCGTCGATCCGGCCAAGATTCTCTGCATCACCTTCACCAAGACCGCCGCCGCCAATATGGCCAATGAAGTGTTCAAGCGGCTGGCGGGCTGGACCGCGCTCGACGACGCCGCGCTCGGCAAGCAGATCGAATTGTCGACCGGCCGCAAGCCCGATGCGCGCAGCCGGGCGCGGGCGAGGCGGCTGTTCGCCTCCGCGCTGGAGACGCCGGGCGGCCTGAAGGTACAGACCATCCACGCCTTCTGCACGCGGCTGCTGCACCAGTTTCCGTTCGAGGCCAACGTGGCGGCGCGCTTCACCGTGCTAGACGAAGCGTCGACCACGCAACTGCTCGATCGGCTCACGCTCGAGGTTCTGCTCGAAGCCTCGGCCAAGCCGGACAGCGCGCTCGGCAAAGCGCTGGAAACAGCCATCGTGGTCGCCGCCGACCAGACCTTCAAGGAGGTGATCGCCGACGCCATCCGCGAGCGCGACGCGATCGAAGCCTGGATCGTCAGCACCGGCAGCCTTGATGCGGCGCTCGCCAGCTGTCGCAGATGCTCGGCATCGGCGCGAACGAAACCCGTGAAACACTCGAGCAGGAATTCTTTTCCCATTCGCTGATCCCGGCGGCGGAATGGCCGGCGCTGATCGAAATTCTCGAAAGCGGCTCGAAATCCGACGCCAATCATATCGCGGCGCTGCAAGCGGCGCAGGCTCACGGCCGGGCGGGAACGCATCGACAATTATCTGAAAGTGTTCTGCACGACCGAACTCGCGCCACGCAAAAACATCGTCACCAAGAAGATCGCGGAAAAGCATCCCGATTGGCTGGCGCGCCTGCAATCCGAGCAGGAGCGCGTCTGCGCGCTGATCGCGCGCGAGCGGGCGCTCGCCGCGCGCGACCGCACCGCCGCGCTCGTCACCATCGCCGCCGAGGTGATCGCGCGCTACCGCCGCGAAAAGGATCGCCGCGCCTTGCTCGATTACGACGACCTGATTGACAAGACGCTTGACCTGTTCGCGCGCTCGTCCGCCGCCTGGGTACTCTACAAGCTCGACCTCGGCATCGACCACGTGCTGATCGACGAGGCGCAGGATACCAGCCCCAAGCAGTGGGAGATCGTGCGCACCATCGTCTCGGAATTCACGCCGGGCGGCGCACGGCCGAACGTCAAGCGCACGGTGTTCGCCGTCGGCGACGAAAAGCAGTCGATCTTCTCGTTCCAGGGCGCGGCGCCGCTCGCGTTCGATGAGATGCGGCGTGAATTCGCCGGCCAATTCGATACGCCGGAGCAGGGCTGGCGTTTCCTGCGCTTCCACCACTCGTTCCGCTCCGGTGCGAACGTGCTCGGCGGCGTCGACCGTGTGTTCGCAGCTCAAGAAATCTTTGCCAGCGTCACCACTGATACGGCGGGCGTACCGCCGACATCAGTCGCTGCCCGACGCCGCGCCGGGCCTGGTCGAACTGTGGCCGCTGTTCGCACCGGCCGAACGGCGCGAGATCGAGGGCTGGGACGCGCCGTTCGACACCGAAAGCGAGATCAGTCCGCGCGTACTGCTGGCGCGCCGCATCGCCGCGCACGTCAAACAGTGGATGGCGCGCGGGCCAGAAGCCCGGCGACGTGCTGGTGCTGGTGCGCCAGCGCGGGCCACTTTTCGAGGCGATCATCCGCGCGCTGAAGAACGCGAGTATCCCGGTCGCCGGCGCCGACCGGCTGGTGCTCACCGAGCACATCGCGGTGATGGACCTGATGGCGCTTGCCGACTGCCTGCTGCTGCCGGACGACGATCTTGCCCTGGCGAGCGTGCTGCGCAGCCCGTTGTTCGGCCTGAGCGAGGAGCAGTTGTTCGTGATCGCTTGGACAGAGGCAATGGATCATTGCGCGCGAGCCTACGCGCCAAGGCAAGCGACGATCCGATATTTGCCACAACAAATAGTGCACTCGATGAGCTCGCTCTGGCATCGCGGCGAACTCGCCCAATGGGATTCTTTGCGCGCGTGCTGGACCGCTGCGTGGGCGCGCGAAATTTCTCGCTCGACTCGGACCGGAGGCTAACGACGCGCTCGACGAATTCCTTAATTTGGCGCACGTTTATGAGCGACACTTCTGCTCTGAGAACGCCGAAAATCAACACTGCAAGGCTTCGTCGATTGGCTGCGCGCGGCGCAGAGTGAGGTCAAGCGCGACATGGAGATGGTGCGCGACGAAGTGCGGGTGATGACCGTGCACGGCGCCAAGGGGCTTGAGGCGCACACGGTCATTTTGGCCGACACCGCAACGAAACCAACCGGTCCAAAAGATCCGCGGCTGTTGCCTTTGTCGAGCGGAGCGCTGGTCTGGGCGACGGCGCAATCAGACGACGTCGGCGCGATGGCCGAAGCGCGTGCCCTCGCGCAAAAGGAGGCGCGCGACGAATACCGACGCCTGCTTTACGTTGCGATGACGCGCGCCAAGGAGCGGCTGGTGATCGCCGGTACGCAAGGCCGCAACAAGATTCCCGACGGCTGCTGGTATAGGCTGGTCGACGACGCATTGAAGGGCGACTGCATCAGCGAGCCGGCCGACGACGGCGACGGTGAGGTGCTGCGGTACCGCAAAGGGACAGCGCAACCGGAGAAGATCGAAAGGAACGGCTTCGCCGGAACCGATCACGCTGCCGCCCGTGCCGGACTGGCTGCACGCCAACGCGAACTCTGAGATCTACGGCGTGCGCACCGTCACGCCATCGAGCGCCGAGGACGAGACGGGTCGCGCGCCGGGCGCCGGCACCCGCGCCGCCGCCCTTTTGCGCGGGTCGCTCATCCACCGGCTGCTGCAATCGCTCCCGGATATTGCCGCCGAGAGAAGAGGAAGAGCGGCGGAAGAATTTCTGGCCCGCTCCGGGGGAGAATTTGGCGCAAGATGTGCGGCAGAAGATCGCAGAAGAAGTAGATGTTCTGCTGAATCATGAACGCTTCGCCGCGTTGTTCGCGCCCGGCAGCCGGGCGGAGGTTCCCATCGTCGGCAGGCTTATTCTCGGCGGCGAGACCATCCGCGTCTCCGGCCAGGTCGATCGCCTCGCAGCGACGCAAGGCTTCTGTGTTGATTGCGGATTTCAAGACCAACCGGCCCGCGCCGCGGCGAATCGAGGACGTGCCGCCCGCTTATATTCGCCAGCTCGCGCTCTACCGCGCCGTGCTGGCAAAGTTTTACCCCGACAAGCCCGTGCGGGCCATTTTGATCTGGACGGAAGTGCCTGATCTTATGGAGCTTTCTGCAGAGGCGCTGGACGCTGCGATGGCGCAGGTCACGTCCGCGCGATAGCGCCTTGACGCTGCCGCCCCGCGTTCATAGTTTCCGGCCCTCGCAATTGTGAACCGCAATTCCCCGCCCACAATCTACACGAGGTAATCCCCATGGCCGTCGGCAAAACGTCGGACGCAAGCTTCGAATCGGACGTGCTGAAATCAGCCGAACCCGTGGTCGTCGATTTTTGGGCGGAATGGTGCGGTCCCTGCCGCATGATCGCGCCGGCGCTCGAAGAGATCGCCGGCCAGCTCGGCGACAAGGTCAAGATCGTCAAGTTGAACGTCGACGAGAACCCGAACACCGCGGCGAAATACGGCATCATGTCGATCCCGACGCTGATGCTGTTCAAGAACGGCGAGATCGCCTCGCGCCAGGTCGGCGCGGCGCCGAAACAAAAACTGCATCAGTGGATTAGCGGCGCGGTCTGATCGCCACACACCATATCAGCCGAAAGCGGCCGGCCTCAGTGCCGGCCGTTTGCTTTTTCAGGTCGGCAGGGTTCCGTTCTCCCGCAACACCTCGCCGGCAAGATAGAGCGAGCCGGTGATCAGGATGCGCGGCGGCGGTTCGAGATCGAGTTTGCGCGCGGCATCGAGCGCCTCGTCGAGATTGTCCCGGCTGGTGGCAGGCAGGCCGATGGCGCGCGCAGCATCTGCTATCGCCTCCGCGCTGAGCCCCTTCTCGGCGCCTTGCACCGGCACGGCAATCATGCGGCGGGCGAGCCCAGTAAAATTACGCAGGAAACCTGCGCAATCCTTGCTCGCCAGCATGCCGACGATCAGCACCAGCGGGCGCGATACGCGCTCCTCCAGGTCGGCGAGCGCCGCTGCGATGGCGCGGCCGCCGTCGGGATTGTGCCCGCCGTCGAGCCATAGCTCGCTGCCGGGAGGCACAAGTTCCACCAACCGACCCTGCGCCAGCCGCTGCAGCCGCGCCGGCCAGTCGGCCTTGACCATGCCGGCCTCATAGGCTGTCGGCGCGATCTTTAGTGTTTTGACTGTGCGCAGCGCCGCGATGGCGAGCCCGGCATTCTCGAACTGATGGCGGCCATAAAGTTTCGGCGCCGGCAGATCGAGCAGGCCAGCTTCGTCCTGATAGACCAGCCGGCCGCGCTCTTCGGTGGCGGTCCAGTCCTCGCCGGCGATTTTCAGCGGCGCATTGAGCCGTGCGGCTTGCCGCTCGATCACGGCAAGTGCATCGCGCGCCTGCGCCGCCACAATGGCCGGCGTGTCGCGTTTGAGAATGCCGGCCTTTTCATTGGCAATCTTCTCGATCGTATCGCCGAGAAAATCGGTGTGATCGACCGTGATCGGTGTGATGACGGTCGCGAGCGGATGATGCACCACATTGGTCGCGTCCAATCGTCCGCCGAGACCGACTTCGAGCAGCAGCACGTCGGCCGGATGGCGCGCGAACAGCATCATGCCGACCGCGGTGGTGATCTCGAACACGGTGATGGGCTCACCGGCATTGGCACGCTCGCATTCCTCCAGCGTCGCGCTGAGTTCCGCGTCGCTCACCAGTACGCCCGCGCCCGCTTGGCCGAGCCGATAGCGCTCGTTGAAGCGAACGAGATGCGGCGAGGAATAAACATGCACCCGTTTGCCCGCAGCCTCCAGGATCGCGCGCATGAAGGCGATGGTCGAGCCCTTGCCGTTGGTGCCGGCGACATGGATCACCGGAGGCAGTTTTCGTTCGGGATGGCCGAGCCCGCGAGCAAACGCTCGATCCGTTCTAGCGACAGATCGATCCTTTTGGGATGCAATGCGGCAAGCCGCGCGACGATCGCGTCAACCGGCGGCGTCATGGCGGCGCGCTCACGCGTGCGCCGGAACCGGCAACTGCGGTTGCGCGCCCGGCGCCGGCGCTTTGGTCAACAGGCGGCACAAGTCGGCGAGCGTCGCGCGCAATTTGTGCCGGTGCACTACCATATCCACCATACCGTGTTCGGACAGATATTCGGCGCGCTGGAAGCCCTCCGGCAGTTTCTCGCGGATGGTCTGCTCAATCACACGCGGGCCGGCAAAGCCGATCAGTGCGCCCGGCTCGGCGATTTGGACGTCGCCCAGCATCGCGTAAGACGCAGTGACGCCGCCAGTGGTCGGATTGGTCAGCACGACGATGTAGGGCTTCTTCGCTTCGCGCAGCATCTGCACCGCGGCGGTGGTGCGCGGCAATTGCATCAGCGCGAGAATGCCT
This sequence comes from uncultured Alphaproteobacteria bacterium, assembly GCA_963753455.1. Classification (GTDB taxonomy): domain Bacteria; phylum Pseudomonadota; class Alphaproteobacteria; order Rhizobiales; family Xanthobacteraceae; genus Pseudolabrys. Next base: position 18,874 of record CAVWDA010000015.1, read on the forward strand.
TCCTGCATGCGCGCGCCGCCGGAGGCCGCGAACATGATGAAGGGCGTGCCCTTTTGCACCGCTGTCTCCAGGCCCTTGATCACCGCCTCGCCAGCCGCCATGCCAAGCGACCCACCCATGAAATCGAAGTCTTGCACGCGCGATCACGACCGGCAACCCATCGAGTTTGCCAAGCCCGAGTTTCACAGCATCATGCAGCCCGGTTTTGGTTTTCGCATCCTTCAGCCGGTCGGCATAGCGGCGCTCGTCGCGAAACTTGAGCGGATCCACCGCCACTTCCGGCACACCGATATCGAGCCAGGTCGCGCCGTCGAACATCAGTTTCAGCCGCGCCGACGCCGAGATGCGCATGTGATAGTTGGAGCTGGGAATGACGAACTGATTGGCCTCGACGTCCTTGAAAAAGACGAGTTGGCCGGTCTCTGGACATTTGATCCAGAGATTCTCCGGCGTCTCGCGGCGCAGGAAGCTGCAAATCTTCGGACGGACGACGTTGGATATCCAGTTCATGCTTCGCCTATATAGGCTCGTTTCGTCAGAATTATAACCGTCACTATTCGGCTGCCACGCGGCGGGCCGAGCGCACGCCATCGGCCAGCACGGACACCAGCGATGTCACCGCTTTGACGGTATCCGGGCCGGCTCTGCCGTTCTTGTCGAGGCTTGCGCGCAACGCGTCGACCAGCGCCGAGCCGACCACGACGCCATCGGCGTTTTCAGCGATAGCGTGGGCCTGTTCGGCTGTCCGCACGCCGAAACCCACCGCCACCGGCAATTCAGTGTGCCGCTTGATACGTGTAACCGCCGCGCTGACTTTGGCTGCGTCGGGCGCAGCCGCACCGGTGATGCCGGTGATCGAAACGTAATAGACGAAACCCGACGTGTTGTTGAGTACCGCCGGCAGCCGCTTGTCGTCGGTGGTTGGTGTAGCCAGACGAATGAAGTTGAGGCCGGTCTTCAGCGTCGGCAGACAAAGCTCGTCGTCTTCTTCGAGCGGGAGATCGACGACGATCAAACCATCGATACCGGCCGCCTTGGCATCGGCGAGAAAATTGTCGACGCCATAGATGTAGATCGGATTGTAGTAGCCCATCAGCACGATCGGCGTTGCATCGTCGTTCTTGCGGAATTCGCGCACCATCGCCAGCGTCTTGGTCATACGCTGGCCGGCTTTCAGCGCACGCACGCCGGCCGCTTGGATGGCCGGGCCGTCGGCCATCGGATCGGTGAACGGCATGCCGAGCTCGATCACATCGGCGCCGGCTTTCGGCAGCGCCTTGGCGATGGCGAGCGAGGTTTCGTAATCGGGATCGCCCGCCATGGTGAACGTCACCAGCGCGGCGCGGCCTTCCTTTTTCAGCGCGGCAAAGCGCCGGTCGATGCGGGTACTCATCGGCGCTTGCTTTCCATATAGGCTTCCACGCTCGCCAAATCTTTGTCGCCGCGGCCAGACAGGTTGACCACCATCAGATGATCCGCAGGCTTTGCCGGCGCGAGGTCGAATACACGGGCGAGCGCATGCGCTGGCTCGAGCGCCGGGATGATGCCCTCGAGCTTGCTGCAAAGCTGGAATGCCGCCACCGCCTCGTCGTCGGTCGCCGACAAGAAATGCACGCGGCCCATGTCGTTGAGCCAGGCATGCTCCGGCCCGATGCCCGGATAATCGAGGCCGGCAGAAATCGAATGGGCCTCTTCGATCTGGCCATCGTCGTTCATCAGCAAATATGTGCGATTGCCGTGCAGCACGCCGGGCCGCCCGCCGGCGATGGAGGCGGCGTGCTGGCCGCTAGGCAGGCCGTGACCGGCGGCCTCCACGCCATAAATTTCGATCGCGCGGTCGTCGAGGAACGGATGAAACAGACCCATCGCATTGGAGCCGCCGCCGATGCAGGCAATCAACGAATCCGGCAGCCGGCCTTCGGCGGCTTGCATCTGCTCGCGTGTTTCGCGCCCGATGATGCACTGAAAATCGCGCACCATCGCGGGATAAGGATGCGGGCCGGCGACGGTGCCGATACAGTAAAACGTGTCGGAAACGTTGGTAACCCAGTCGCGAAGCGCCTCGTTCATCGCATCTTTAAGCGTCTTAGAACCCGACTCGACGGCGCGAACCTCGGCCCCGAGCATCTTCATCCTCAGCACGTTCGGCTTTTGCCGTTCAACGTCGACCGCACCCATGTAGACGATGCAGGGCAGCCCGAACTTGGCGCAGAGCGTCGCGGTGGCGACACCATGCATTCCGGCGCCAGTCTCGGCGATGATGCGCGTCTTGCCCATGCGCTTGGCCAGCATGATCTGGCCGAGCACGTTGTTCACCTTGTGCGCGCCGGTGTGGTTGAGCTCCTCGCGTTTGAAATAGATCTTGGCGCCGCCGCAGTGCTGCGTGAGACGTTCCGCGAAATAAAGCGGCGACGGACGGCCAACATAGGTCGCGAGATAGCCGTCCATTTCCTTTTGGAATTCCAGATCGGCCCTAGCTGTGGCGTAAGCCTTCTCCAATTCGAGGATCAGCGGCATCAGCGTCTCGGCGACGAAACGGCCGCCATAGATGCCGAAGTGCCCGCGTTCGTCGGGGCCGGTGCGGAAGGAATTGGGTTGCGGCGCGGTCATGCGTTGACCTTCGCCGAGAGTACGGACTCGGCCGCGCGCGCGGCGCGGATGAAGGCGCGGATCTTGTCCGGGTCTTTTTCGCCGGTCGCGCGTTCGACGCCCGATGAGACATCGACGCCGGGAGCGCGGGTAATGCGCAAGGCTTCCGCGACGTTACCGGCGTCGAGCCCGCCCGAGAGCATATAAGGGATTCCCGGATCGATGCCCTTGAGCAAATTCCAGTCGAACGGCATGCCAAGGCCGCCCGGTCTTGTGGCGTCCTGCGGCGCGCGGGCATCGAAGATCAGCCGGTCGGCCACCGTCTTGTAGAGATCAATCCGTGCGACGTCCTTGCGCTCGGCGATCGGCACAGCCTTCATTATCGGCAGACCGAAGCATGCGCGCAGCGCCTTCACCCGTTCGGGCGGCTCATTGCCGTGCAATTGCAGCATGTCGGGCTTTAGCGCCTCGACGACGGCGGCAAGCGTCTCGTCGTCGGCATCGACGGTGAGCGCAACCTTGCCGGCGCGGCCCTTGACCCGCTCGCCGAGCGCACGCGCGGCCGCCAGCGCGAGGTGGCGCGGGCTCGGCGGGAAGAACACGAATCCGACCAGGTCGGCACCGGATTCCAGCGCTATATCAAGCGCTTCCGGAGACTTAAGCCCGCAGATTTTGACCAAGAGCGACATGGGCGGGGTTCTAGCAGCCTTCGCCCCCTTCCCGCAAAGCGGAACTGCCAAAGTTACTTTAAGGCAAGGGCGGCGGGATAGCGGCCAGTGGGCTTGGCTCGGGTGCCGGCGCCGGTTTCTGCGGCGTGCCGAAGCGGCGGCGGATGCCCTCGATCTCGTCGTGGAGTGCGCGCACTTCGCCATCGAGCCGGTGGGCGGCGCGCCGCCATTTGCCCTGGCGGATCCAGGCGGCAATGCCGCCGACGAGAACACCCAAAATCAGCACCACGAAGATGACTGCGAACAGCGGCAGCGTCGCCGCATAGGCCGGGCTAGCCACCGAGAACGGATCGAATGACACCGTCACGGTCTGCCGGTTGGCCACCACGAAAGCGATAATCACCGCGGCCAGCGGAATGACGATGATCCAGGTTACGATTTTGCGGAACACCGCTGCCGCCTCTCCAAAAACGTCAAAGGCCGGGCAAGCCCGGCCACGACAATAGCACCCTCGCTAATCCGGGAAACCGGCCGCTTACGCCGGGCCGGTCTTGTTCAGTCGCTCGCGCATTTCCTTGCCGGTCTTGAAGAACGGCACCGATTTCTGCTCGACCGAGACGTGCGCGCCAGTACGCGGATTGCGCCCGGTGCGGGCCGGCCGGTGCTTGACCGAGAAGGCGCCGAAGCCGCGCAGCTCGACGCGGTCGCCCTGGGCCATGGCGTTGGTGATTTCGCCGAGGATTGCGTTAACGATGTTCTCGACGTCGCGTTGGTAGAGGTGGGGGTTCTGGGCGGCGATACGTTGCACTAGCTCGGACTTGATCATTGAAGCCGCCTTGCTCGACCCGTGGTCAGTTGCCGGACGGAGGGTGCCAAAGCGCCAAGAGACCGTCAAGGTTGAGTCTTTCGACCGCCTGCACCGCGCCCCACGCCTCGATGCGGTGCGCAACGGCGCTCAAGCCCACCGCCTCGAAGGTCCAGGCGGCGACGTGCAGGAAGGAGAATTCGCTGAAGCGCGGCTCGAGCGAATAGTCGCGCACCGGCGTCGAAGCCGGAATCCTCTTTTCCTTCTCCAGCCAGGCCAGCGCGGTCTTTTCGTTGCCCAGGCCGTCCACCAGCTTAAGTGGGACGCCCTGTCGCCCGGTGAACACCCGCCCATCGGCCACCGCGGCGAGCTGGGTGTCGGTCATCTTGCGGCGGTTCTTCACTAGGTCCTTGAACCAGGCATAGGAATCGGTGACGATCGCCGCGATCGCGGCCCGCGCCTCCGGGCTGGTCGGCTCGAAGCCGTTCGGCGCCGCCTTGAGCGGCGAGGATTTGATCTCCTCGACCTGAATGCCGATGGTCTTGAGGACCTGCGTGAAGTTCGGATACTGGAACAATACGCCGATCGAGCCGACCAGCGAGGTGTCCTGGGCAATGATATGGTCGCACGAGAGCGCCGCGATATAGGCGCCGGAGGCGGCCAGCCCGTCGACCACCACCACCATCGGCTTCTTCGCCTGCAAGGCGCGCAATGCGTCGTAGAGCTGTTCGGAGCCGGCCGTGGTGCCGCCCGGGCTATCGATATGCAGGATCACCGCCCGCGCGCGCGAGCGCGAGAGCCGCTCGAGTGCCTCGACGCGGTCCTGGTTGCCACGGATCAGCCCCTGTACTTTGATGCGGGCGATGTAGTTGCCGGGCGCTGTCAGCCGGTTGCCGGGCACCAGCGCGACGGCCAAGCCAACCAGCGCGACGAGCGCGATCAGCAGCGCACTGACGCGCCAGAAGGTGAGCTTGCGCCGCATGCGGCGGCGATCGACGATGGCATCGGCATCGAGCGACATTGGGGGTTCGTCCTCTGAAGTCGTATCGCGCCCCGGATATTACAGCGACGGGCGGTATCCGACCGGCTTTTGGCAATGTGATGTCATCAAGAAAAACCCCCGGGTCAAGCCCGGGGGTGATGTTGCCTGGATATGGAACCGGCCGGCGGTTGGCTTATTCCTCGGCCTTTTCAGTCTCCGGTTTGTCCTCGCGCTGCTTGAGCGCTGCGCCCAGGATGTCGCCCAACGAAGCACCGGAATCGGCGGAGCCGTACTGCGCCAGCGCCTCCTTCTCCTCGGCCACTTCGAGCGCCTTGATGGAGACGCCAACCTTGTGCGTCTTGCGGTCGAACTGGGTGACGCGAGCGTCCACCTTCTGACCGACGGCGAAGCGCTCGGGTCGCTGCTCGCCGCGGTCGCGCGCCAGATCGGCGCGGCGGATGAAGGCGGTCAGGTCGGTGCCGACGATTTTCACGTCGATGCCGGCCTCCTTCACCTCGGTGACCTCGCAGGTGACCACCGAGCCCTTCTTGAGATCGCCGGCCTGCTCCATCGGGT
>CAVWDA010000016.1:0-249784 GCA_963753455.1 uncultured Alphaproteobacteria bacterium
GACCAGGCCCTAAAGAAACGTCGTCGCGAGAGCAACAAGTAAAAAACTTCCCACGAACTTTTGGCCAATCAAGTAGTGATTTCTCTTGTGACCTCCGCTGTTTTCCAGCGGTTGAAGGGCACGACACTTCTCCGGTGAGATCCACGATATCGCGCTCAAGGCCGCGGAAAGCGATGCCACCAAACATGCCTGGCGACCTTCGGAAATCCGTTCGGTTTTGAGCTTAACCGAGGCTGCAGGACGGCATCCGAAAAAAAACGCTGCCGTCACCGCCTACTATCCCCGTGCCTGCCGAGGCCCGCCTTGGCTTTCATCCGGACGACACCACTCCAATTCCGCGGCCCTCCCACTATAATGGTGGCCGGTGAGACCAACCGGTGAGCGGATACTTTCCGAATCGCGGCCACAAAGCGGAGCAAACGTTGCCCCCGGCACCGCCTCTCGCACCGACCGGACCGGACCCTTGCCGAATCAAATCGCCAAGAGTTTACTTGCTACCGGCGAACCCAGACGGGCACGTGACAAAGCGCATCTGAAAATTGTTGCGTCTCAAGCCTCTGTTGTTTGCGGACGACAACCTAGCGATCCGCATCATCTTTGGTTTTGCTCAACCGAGATCAATCGGCCTTGAGGTCAGCGATGAGTTCACCGTGCCGCTATGCCGGGGTCATCAGCGGCAGTTGCATCAGACCGGTCATTAGCTTGCATGGTAGGAGAAATTAAATATCAGGGCCTTGAAATCGCCGAGTAACTGAGTAAACAGAGCCATCTAAAGGCGTGCCGAAGGATATTGGTTTGGATCTGAAATGAGCCTGCAAACTCAAGTTTTACCTGAGATAATCCAGGCGAATGACAATTGGCGATCCGAACAAGGCCTAAATACGGCTGAGAATCGCGGAACTGTGGTTCCGCGCATTCATATGCAAGTTCTCAAAGCGGCCGTCTCGATTGTTTTGCTCGTTGGCGCCATTTTTCTGGTCAGTCGCTATTATGACATCTCCCAGATTTTCCAAGGTGCCCGCCGGTTCTCGGTCGCTGCCTTAGGCATTATTATTTCAGCCTTATTCGCGAGCACGCTGGCGGCGGTTCTTCGCTTCAAAGTCATCGCCGCGGAAATCAATCACCCGATTACCTTTCGGCGGGCTATGGCCGTCGTGGGCGCGAGTAGCATCGCCGGGGCCATATTTTTCCAAATCGTCGGGCAATTGATGACGCGAGGCGTCATCGCGGGACGTGCCGGAATCCCCTTCGCTGGGGTGATCGTAATTACGGCCTACGAACGGTTCATTGCGGCGATTGTGTCTGGGCTGCTTGCCTTGGCCGGTGCATTATTCATTTTTGGCAATTTGTATCTCGATTGGGCCTCCGGCGGTGCCGTTCTAATTAAGATTGTGATCGGGCTGATAGCGGCAACAATCGGGGGTGCATTTTTGGGCTACGGACGTTTGGCCGCACGGGCCATCACGCCGCTGCTTACACGTGGTTTCGTGCGCCGCTGCTTAGTGATCGTCGGGCTGACGTTTCTTGTTCAAATCCCGATGATGATCGCTTATGTTACGGCTGCGCACGCGCTTTCGCCGCAAATGTCTATTGTCAATCTCATCGCCGCTTCGGCGGTCGTGATGTTCGCGGCCAGCATTCCAATCAGTTTCGCGGGCTGGGGCGTGCGCGAGATGAGCGCCGTCGTTGCACTTGGCACAATTGGCGTAGCGGCCTACGCGGCCCTAACCGCCGCGGTGACAATTGGTATTGGCTCAATGCTTGCGATGGGTGTCGTCGCCGCTATCTCTTTGCCGGCTTCAATGGGTGCGAAGCAACGGACGGAGGCGGATTATACCGAATCCATCGATTACTATAGCGTTCTGACATGGGTGCTCCCCATCGGGGTGGCGACGCTCGTATTTTTTCAGATTTATATTCCGATCGGAGGAACACTTCTTAATGTTAATCTCGCTGATCCATTGGCGATTTTGGCAGGTGTTCTTTTCGTGCTTAAGCACGTGCAGGAACGACATCTGCCTATCTGGCGCTATCGATACACCAATGCCGCTCTTGCTGCGGCAACCCTTGTCTTGACTATTTCGCTCTTCATTGGTGCCGCGCAATTTGGCTGGACCAAGTGGGCGCTGGTCAATAGATATTGGGGCTGGTTTATTTTGTTGGCCTATGCGGCTTCCGGGGCGTTGGTCACGAAGGACTTCGGACGAGAGGCTTTCCGAATTCTGCTGCTGACTTTCGCTGGTGCTGCGGTGTCAATTGCTGCTCTCGAACTTTTTCTTCTACTCTTGAACAATATTGGAGTTCACTTAACGCTTCCGCTCGTCCCCAGAGAAATCGAAGGCTTTTCGCTGAACCACAACTTTTTTGGATTCCAGCTGTTAATGGCGTTACCGGCTGCATTTGTCGCCGTTAAGGGTCGGGTGCTGAGAATACTTGTTACGGCAATACTACTCGCTGCGCTTTATTTTTCCGGCTCTCGAGCCACTTGGATTACTGTTCCTATTGTTCTCGCCGCGAGCGTCTATATGAACACCGCGACAGTCCGCGAGCTAAGTGTTGCAATTGCTTGTGCGGTCAGCGCCGCGTTATTGCTAATTGCTTTACCGTGGATAAATGGCGGTCTTTCGTCCGCGGTGCCGCCCATCAATCCAACCGCCATTGACTATCATATGCGGGTGACGTCCATTCTTGGGGGCTTAAATCTATTTCAAGAACATCCTATTTTCGGTGCCGGTCTTGGCGCGTTCAGAAACAAGCTAATTATATTCCCGGACAGTGAACCGCTTTTGATTCACTCGACTTCGGTATGGCTGCTGGCGGAGCTTGGGGCTATCGGGCTGCTGATATTTGCTCTTCCCGCCCTCTATGCCTTGTTTGTAGAAATACGTCGCCGAGGTGCCGATCCCGCTGGTCAAATGATCGCGCTTTGTCTGCTTGCATTTGGCGTCATGTCACTCCCGGCAGACATGCTTTACCAGCGGACCTTGTGGCTGCTGCTTGGCGCAGCACTCATGTTAAAACCATCCTCGAATTGCTCTAAGGTCTGTACCCAGATAATTGATTGAATAGTTTGGACGAACATGATTCACCGTGCGCGGAGGTGGATCATGCGATTTGATTTGAGCGACGAGGAATGGGCGCTGCTCGAACCGCTTCTGCCGAAGAGCCGAAAGAGTGTGCGGCTTGACGATCGCAAGATCGTGAATACGATCTTTTATGTGCTGCGCACTGGCATGCGGTGGCGGGACTTGTCGGCACGCTACGTGTCCCTACACGACGGCATACAATAGCTTCAACCATTGGTTCTCGCCGAGGCGTCTGGAAGCGTGTTTTCGACCAGTTGGTATCGAAATCGCGCGATAGTCTGCATCTGATCGACACTACCATTGTGAAAGCTCACCTCGCGGCGAGCGGGGCAAACGTATGGAGGCCTCGGCCAATCAGCTATACGCACTTGCCATCGTGGCTGCTTCTGCAGCGATTTCAGCTTATTCCAATCAGCCGCGGCACTATTATATTTGGTATTTAATAATCCTCGCCTTTACCGAAAGTGCGTCTCACAACCATGCCGTCGCTTATACGCTTCCTCCGTCGCCTTCTGCAGGCAATTGGGCTGTTGGCGCTGCTTTTGACCGGTATTGTCGCGGTCGCGTTTCCGTATCTTGGCATTTGGCTTCAGCCGCAGGACAAGCCCGACAAATCGGACTTCATTGTCGTGCTTGCAGGAGATCCGGCCAAATGCATCAAAGCGGCAGAGATCTACAAGCGGGGTCTCGCTCCGACCGTGATGATAAGCCAGGAGTACATCGCCCCTCCGGGGCGGACCGAAAAGCTCGTAGCCGAACTCGGTTATCCTGAGCCAGATCCAAACGTATTGTGCCGCCGTATCTTGCAGCGCCTCGAAGTGCCCGATGACGCGATAAAGACGTTCGGTACTGGCAGCGTCTCAACAGCGGAAGAGGCCGCGGTATTCAAGGCCACAGTCGGTGACCGGCCGTTAAAGGCAGTCGTTGTAGCTTCGCCCTTCCAGGCTCGGCGCGCCAAAATAATTTTCGGCAGCACACTCCCCAACGACACATTTTTCATTGTGTCGCCCTCTGAAAGAACGATTGAGAGTCGTTGGTGGCGAGACAAACAATCGGCTCTCGAAGCCACTATCGAGGTAATCAAGATCGCGTACTTTTGGATCGGAGGCGGATTCCGTGCACCATCGCAATGATACTTTCTACGACATGCTTGGATAGCTGCCCTTGCAATGCACGAATGCCTTACAAAAAGCTGGGTTGATCACGTACCAGCGTGGTCGTATGCGCATATCTAGCGTCAAGGAATTACAGCGCGGCTCTTGCGAATGCCACTCCACGGTCAAAGCTCAAATTCAGCGATTGCTGGCCTCATAAAAATACAGCCGCCTATGTCGCGATGCGTCAATTGTGAAGCGGACAAACTATCGCGGACCAAAATCCCCCTTTTGTCTGTTGTTGTCCGAAAGCCGACATTAGAACGGCGCATCCAATGCGGTATTTGGCTATGCGTTTATGCGTCGACGCCCTAGCTGCCTGGTGATGGATGAATTTTGGCGGTACCGGCAAAATGCAGAAGAGTGATCGCTACAAGAATGGCTCCCGCGACGACGGCGCATATCTGAAAAACGGCAGAAGAAGTCAGAATCGTAAATGCAGCAAGAGCCGAAAGCGCAACATTAAGCAGGAATACCTGCTTGATGATTTTGAAAATATCGACACCGCGGTCGAGGGCGCGCTGATAGAAGTGATTGCGGTGCGCCTGCATCACGGGCTCATGACGCGCTAGACGTCTTAACAGGGTGACGGTTGCGTCGGCCGCATAGTAAAGTGGCAGCAGTATTGTTGCCGCGAAATGGTGCTCCCCAAGCAGGATCAGCAGCCAGCCCAACAGCAATCCGATTGGTAGGCTGCCGACGTCGCCAAGGAAAACGCTTGCCACGGGCTTGTTGAAAGGGGCAAAGCCAATCATGGCGCCACACAGTGCGAACGCTGCAAGCGTTGCATCTGAAGGCAGTGCACCCGCAAGCCCGAACAGCCCGAGTGTAGCCGTTAGAGGTACGACTTCGGCGACCGTCATCCAGTCGATGCCGTCCATGAAGTTGACCAAATTCACCAGCCATAGCATGGCGACGGCCATCAGCACTCGTTCGAGCCACCATGGCACAAAAGGCAGGATACGCAGGTCGGTCGATAAGGTTCCGACCACTACCAGCACGATGATGGTCTGCAAAAACAGACGAGGAACAGCTTCTAACGGACGGATATCGTCGGTGACACCGACGATCGCTAGTGCGATGACGCAGACGAACACAACTGCCAATCTGGTCTGATCGGTCAGGCTGCCCGGACTGAAAATGGTCGCGGCGGCAATAACAAGAACTGTGGCACCGATGACAGCGATGCCGCCTCCCTGTGGTGTCGGCCTGTCATGCGATGAGCGGGCATTGGGCCGTGCGAGTGCATAGCGTTGCAGCAATGGTCGCAGCAGGACGATCAGCAAGTTCGATAGGGCGGCCGCGCCGAACAGCGCTAGCCAATAAAATCCGCTTGCCCAGTTCATGCTTCGCCCGTGCTCGTCGTCCGGGGGGGCAAAGGTTTGGTTGCCCGCAGTCGTGCATAGAGAGCCACAATATCGTGGCCAACGCGCGCGCTGGAAAACTTGTCGACCACTATTTGCCGTGCCGCGTTGCCAAAGCGGCAGCGCAGATCGCTGTCATTGTGCAGCCGTTCGATAGCATCGGCCAACGCTATCACGTCATCCATGGGCACCAGAAGGCCGTTAATACCGGGGCGGACGATCTCGCGGCAGCCAGGAACGTCGGTTGCGATCATTGGCCGGCCGCAGGCCGCAGCTTCCAGAAGGCTCTTCGGTAGTCCCTCGCGCCTCGACGGTAGCGCGGCGACGTGAGCCTGCGCCCATACTGTGCTTATATCATCGACGTGACCAAGCAGCAGAAGGTTTTCGCGCCGGCGCCAGCGTGCGAGTGTTTCCTCCGGTATCGACGCTGGATTGGAAGGATCAGGCGCACCAGCGAGCAGCACACGTATCTGCAAGCCACGCTCACTCAGAATTTCCTGGGCACGCACCAGCGTCTCAACTCCCTTATCGTGAAGCAGGCGCCCGACAAAGCCGACGGTGAAAGGACCCAAAGGTTCGGCCATTGGCAATAAAACATCGACATCGACGCCGGACCCGGGGATGAGTGCGATGTGGTCCGCGCCGACGCCAAGTTGCTCCACCATGACCTGGTCGTCCGGATTTTGCACTAGCGTCATGGTGTTTGGTCGCCGTAAAAGAAATCCGAGCAGACGGTTGGCGAATGGCCGCAGCATCAGTGCCTTGGCTGTTTCCGAGGTAAAAATGAAGCCCAGTCCGGTAAGCGCGTTCAGCTTCGCCATCGGCAGGCCGAGCGCGGCGAGGGACCCGATAATGATCGAGACGAAAGCTACGTGATGCACGATGTCCGGCTTATGCAGGCGGTAGAGAGCTCGCACCGCCATGACCGTCCCTATCGTCCGTAGCGGATTGGTCGAACCGCGCCGCCAGGCAATTGGATGCAGCGTGAAGCCTTCATCCTCGATCTGTTGGGCATGGTCGACAACATGGGTTGCGACATGCACCTCGTAGCCGGCGTCACGTGCGGCGCGTGCCATCGGCAGCCGGTGCAAGAGGAAGGACCAGTCTTCCGAGACGAGGTAAAGAAGTTTCCGCGGCATCAGGGTGTGCGCGCGCAAGCCAAGCTAACGGAGAACCGACCAGGCGGAATTTCCGGAGATCGGATTTGTCCGAGGCTAGCGTCCCGCTTCATTCGCCTAATCTGTGCGTGTTGACAGGTCTTTTTTGTTGGACGGCCGCCATCTTGGCTTTGCTCGTTTCACTCATAGCCTCCCGTAGAAGTGGGGTGCAAGTGTGCTCGGTCAAACTGTCATTCGAGCGAATGCCGCAGAATACGGTGAAAATTGTAGCGCACGGATAAATTATTGATTATATTGAGATAAATCTCTTAACTTTAGCGGAAAACGCCGTTCATGGAGTGAACATGATGCTTGACGTTCATTCGGTGAACAAACTATAGAGCTTGTGGAGGATCGCCATGGGCGGAGCCGCGGAAGACAATACGGAAGCGTCTCGCATCATGTTGGGACTGCTCGATGCCGTCGAGCAAGAGCGCGTGCAGTCGCAGCGGCATCTTGCATCCGAACTTGGAATTGCTCTCGGCCTTGCAAATGCCTATCTGAAGCGTTGCGTCAAGAAGGGCCTCGTTAAAGTCCGCCAGGCGCCCGCCCGCCGTTACGTCTATTATCTCACGCCGCAAGGTTTCGCCGAGAAATCGCGGCTTACCGTTGAATATCTATCGCACTCCTTCGGCTTCTTCCGTCAGGCGAAGACCGATTGCTCGGGCCTGTTCCGTTCGGCCAAGGCCGGCGGAGTGAACAAAATCGTGCTCGTCGGCCAATCCGATCTTGCCGAAATTGCGGCGCTTTGCGCCATGGAGCATGGCATCGAAATCATCGGCGTAGTCCAACGCGGGGCGGCGAACGGTCCGTTAGTCGGCCTTCCCGTATTTCCGACCTACGAGGCGGTGTCGAAACCGTTCGACGCGGTGCTGATCACGGATCTTACCAACGCGCGTGAAACTTGCGAAGCCGCCGTGGCACGTTTCGGGGTGGCGCGCGTGCTCGTGCCCGATTTATTGCGCATCCGCATGAAAGCCCCCGCCGACGTGACAAGCAGCGAGGCGGCAAAATGAGTCATTGCGGCAGCGCTGGTTCGTCGTGCAAACGCAGCCCAATGCCGAGAACAAGGCAGTTGCCCATCTCGCGCGCCAGGGGTTTGCCACCTATTTGCCGCGCTATCTCAAGCGGCGACGGCATGCGCGTAAGGTCGAGGTCGTCTCGGCCCCGTTGTTTCCGCGATACCTGTTTGTCGGTATCGATCTCGCCGAGCAGCGCTGGCGATCGATCTTCTCGACGATTGGTGTTTCTCGGCTGGTCTGCAATGGTGACATGCCAACGCCGATTGCCGAAGAGGTGCTCGAGAGCCTGAAAGTGCGCGAGGACGCGAGCGGGTTCGTTCGTCTGGACCGACGCACAAGCTTCCGGGCTGGGGACCAGGTTCGGGTGCTCGACGGTGCGTTCGCCGACTGTCTTGGTCTCTACGAGGGCATGCGGGACAGCGACCGCGTCTCCATTCTGCTGGATCTTCTTGGCCGCAAGGTTCGCGTCACGGTCGACATGGAGAGCGTCGCGGCGGCGTGAGCCTGCCGGGCGGGCGTCTGCTTTTTGGCTGTCTAGTCTGGGGCGATTCACCCGGACTGCGGTAGCGTAGCTGCTTCACTGAAGCTGTGGCGGCATTCAGAACGATCGAACGTTCGCTGCGTCTTGATGGCGGCGACCCTGTTATTTACGACGACCATTCTTCCAAAATGACAATTCCGAACGAAACAAAGCTTGAAGTCAGCCCGCGCGGTGTTCCGGCGCTGCTTCGGCACTTCCTGAGCGTCTATCCCGGTCGGACGGTATTGGTTGTGGCTTTGCTCAGCCTTGCTGGACTGGCGGAAGGGATCAGCGTTCTTGCGTTCCTGCCGTTTATCCAAATGGCACTTGCTGGTACTCCGCAGAATGCCGGTGCGTCGGTGCATTGGGTCGACGGAATCCTATCCCTCGTCGGCCTGACGCCGTCCCTGGGCTCGCTGCTTGTGCTGATCGTCGCTGGTGTCGCTCTCAAGGCCGCCGTGTCAATGTTTGCCATGAAGGAGGTGGGATATGCCGTCAGCCGACTTATGACCGATTTACGGCATCGGCTGATGGCCGCGTTAATGCAAGCGCGATGGTCCTATTTTGTTGCCCGTCCGCTCGGCATGTTTTCCAACGCAATCTGCGCCGAAACCATACGCGCGGGGGTCACCTACCAACAGTCGGCGCGGCTTGCTTCGGCAGTCATTCAGGCGATCGTTTACGGCGCGGCGACGGTCATCGTATCGTGGAAGGTTGCAGTATACGCTGTGGTTGCTGGTGCGGTCGCCGCCCTAGTGTTTCGCAAGGTCGTTGCCGTCGCCGTGCGCTCTGGAGATCGCCAGACGGAATTGATGAAGTCGCTCGCGGTGCGCGCCACTGACACGCTACAAGGCATTAAGGCCATCAAGGCAATGGGCGCTGACAGAACGGCTCTGCCTCTTCTCGATCAACAGATCCGCGAACTCGACGTCGCGCAACGGAGCCAGGTCTGGTCGGTTGAGCTTCTACGCGTCGCGCAGGAGCCGTTGCTGGTCGTGCTGCTAGCTATTGCGATCTACGGTTCCGTCGAAATCGGCGGTCAGTCGCTTCCGACACTAATGGTCATCGCGGCACTGTTTTACCAACTCTTCAACCGCTTTCAGGTCATGCAGGAAATCTATCAGCAGGCCGGGGTCGGCGCGAGCGCCTATTGGTCGATTTACCAATTGTGCCGCGAGACCGAAGGAGAGGGCGAGCGTTCACCGGGTACTAACACCATTCCGAGAAGGCGCGTCGATATCGAACTGCAGGACGTGACCTTCCGATATCCGGAGACTGAGGTGCTTTCACGGGCGTCGCTGCGGATCGGGGCAGGTGAGTTCGTCGTCATCTCGGGCCCATCTGGAGTCGGAAAGACGACGCTCCTCGATCTGATCACCGGCCTTCTGGTGCCGATGTCGGGACGGATCCTGGTCGGCGGGCGAGAGCTGAGCGGCCTCGATTTGCGAGCTTGGCGGGATCAGATCGGCTATGTGCCGCAGGACCCACTGCTGCTTCATGAGACCGTCTACCACAACATCTGTCTCGGCGATCCCGACGTGTCCCGGACTGATGCTGAGGAGGCCCTTCGTGCCGCCGGCATGTGGGCCGCTGTAACGGCCCTGCCAAGTGGAATGGACACGCTCGTCGGCGAGCGCGGCAGCCGGTTTTCCGGCGGCCAGCGTCAGCGGATTTCGCTGGCGCGTGCCTTGGCGCGGCATCCCTCGCTGCTGTTGCTCGACGAGATTACGGCCGCGCTCGACAAAGAAACCGAACGCGGCGTGTGTTGCACTGTGCGCGAATTGGCCGGGCGCATGACGATCGTCGCGGTTTCGCATCAGCCGGCGCTGCTTGCCGCAGCGGATCGCGTCGTTCGCCTCGAGAACGGAGAGCTGTGTGCCGCGGCATAGTTCTATCAATAAGGCAGAGTCGAACGCTGTTGTTCCGGGCTGCGTGCCAGGCCTGCGGGTGCAATGGGCCGCTGCGGTCGGCTGTCGAGGATGCCAGACGTGAGTTCGCGGTTTCTGGCGACCACACGGTCGAAGCTTGGGTGGCCCGAGGGTGGCCCCGACGTCTTCCTTGGCGGCTGGTGCCTGCAATTTAAGGAAGATGCTGAGCTCTATCCGAATGCTGCGACGCCGCCCTATGCTTGGGCGAGCCACGAGGCGCGCACCGACGGTCTTCAATATTGCGCGGACGTGACAGCGCGCATCGTGCGCGGGCTGACTGCATTCTTCTCGAACCTATTCCAGTGTCCGCTCGACGAACGCGAAACCAGGCTTCTCGCTGGCGCGGCAATCGGGCGTATCGTCATCGGTCTGCGCCACGATTTCGTTTGCCTTCAGGACGCGGCCGAAAAATACGGCCCGCTGAGAACCGCAGGCATCCGCAAGGAAGACTATGTAACGCCCGCGACCGGTGACATGCTGGTCGACCAGCTTCGCCGCGACGTCTTTCGGATCCAGCTGATGACGGAGATGTGCCCGTTGTTGGGCATTGTGGTCGAGCCGCTGGCGGCGGGCGAGGTGACCACCGTTGCAAGTCCGCCCATGCCGGCGCCCATCGCAGGACGCTCGAGGGGGATCGGCGGCGTCATGCGCGGCATCGTGAAGTCGCTGACGCGGTGGCAGGCAGGCCGTGCGCGGACCGTGGTCTACAATTCGACGCTGTCGATCTACGAGGTCCTCGTGCTTGTCGTGGGCAGCGGCTTCCGGATCGGATTACATCCTCTGGTGCGTTACGATTCGATCGAATGGCCTTGCCCAGATCCGGTGCTTCGGCGAGATCTGGCGGACCATATACGCTCGTGTCTCGGCGACTCGCCTTTCGAGCGGGCCCTTTGCAAGATCGTGCCGGCCATCTTGCCAGTCAGTCTGCTCGAGGGGCTAGGCATTTTGAAATCGATCGCGGCCAAAAACTATCCCTGCGCTCCGAAGACGATCTTGAGCGCATACGGATGGAATAACGACGATCCGTTCAGAGTCTGGGCAATCCTCGCGCACAAGCGCGGGGCGCGTCTAGTGAGCTGTCAGCATGGTGGTGCCTACGGCCAGAGATATCTGCCCGGTGTCGGCGAGGCCACGGAGATTTCGGTCGTCGACCGATTCATCAGCTGGGGTGGTAGCGGCCAACAGATGAGATCGCGGGTCACCCTGCCGATCCCCCCGCATTACTTGGTCGAGCGTTCGGGCGGAACGGACGAGTCGATCCTGTACATCGGGACTGCGGTCGATCGGTTGCCGTTCAGCATCGCGCATTATCCGATCGGCCCGATGTTCTTCGATTATCTCGACCGCCAGATCGATTTCTGGAACTCGCTCCCGGGAGCCTTGCGGTCGAAGCTGCTCATGCGTCCCAATCCCGGCGATGCGGGTTGGTCGGAGATCGCGCAAGTTCGCCGCTATCTGCCTGACCTGAAGATTGACGACTTCGTAACGAGCTTCGCCGACAGGCTGCGACGCGCACGAGTTGCGGTCGTCGACAACCTCAGCACGACTTTCGCCCAGTGCCTGGGCAGCGGCGTTCCGACGATTCTTGTGTGGGATCCCGATGTTTGGACCTTGAACGAGGAGGCGTCGGTCTACTTCGCAGCGCTCGAAAAGGCTGGCGTGTATCACCGCACGCCGCGGGCCGCGGCCGAAGCGCTGGGCCGGATCTGGAGCCATCCCGACGAATGGTGGAGATCGACGCCGGTCGCTGCCGCCGTGAACAACTTCCTCGATCACTACGTGATCCGGTCCAGGGATTGGGCCCGGCCGTGGCTGCGTGAGCTCCTCGCCTGAAAATGCGGTCATCGCTTCGGCGCGTGAACGTTTAATAAGGTCTTACGTATGAATGCACCCTTCAGGCGACCGGCGTTCCCGCTCGCGGATCTCAACGGTCGAAGCATCCTAGTCACGGGCGGCACGGGTTCCTTCGGCCATGCCTTCGTGGATTTCGTCTCAAAGCACTACACGCCACGGCGTCTAGCCGTGTTCTCGCGAGACGAGCTCAAACAGTACGAAATGCAACAGCGCTTCAAGCAGCCTTTCATGCGCTATTTCATCGGCGACGTGCGGGACGCCGGCCGGCTGGAAACGGCGATGCGGGACATCGACTATGTCGTTCACGCCGCGGCTCTCAAGCAGGTGCCGACCGCCGAGTACAATCCGTTTGAATGTATCCGTACCAACATCCACGGCGCGGAAAACGTCGTGAATGCGGCAATCCGCAGCGGCGTCAAGCGCGTCGTCGCACTTTCGACCGACAAAGCCACCAATCCGATCAATCTTTACGGCGCGAGCAAGCTTGCCTCCGACAAGATCTTCGTTGCCGCCAATGCGATCGCCGGCCGCGAGCGGACGCGCTTTGCTGTCGTTCGCTATGGTAATGTCGTTGGCTCTCGTGGCAGTGTGATCCCACTATTCGAGCGATTGATCGCTTCTGGTGCGAAAGCGCTGCCGATCACCGACGAGCGCATGACGCGTTTTCTGATCGCGCTGGAGCACGGCGTCGAGGTGGTGCTGTCATCGCTCGCAATGATGAGCGGCGGTGAGTTGTTCATTCCGAAGATTCCGAGCGTTCGAATCGTCGACATGGCCGAGGCGATGATGCCGGGAGCAAAGCTTGAGTTCGTGGGGATCAGGCCGGGCGAAAAACTGCACGAGATGATGATTTCGAAGGACGATGCCCGCATGACGCTCGAGTTGGACGATCGCTATCTCATAGAGCCATTGTTCGAATTCTGGGAACGCGATCATTATGAGCAATATGCGCTGAAGAGGGTCGACGAAGACTTCTGCTACGCCAGTGATACTAATACGGAGTGGCTGGGTGTGACGGGGATCCGTGAGCTTCTCCAGCAGGTGAAGGTCGGGATGCAATGAGTGCGCCGTTCCTCAGCTACGGGCGGCAGGTGATTGACGACTTTGACGTCGAGGCGGTCGTCGCCGCGCTCAAGAGCGACTGGCTGACGACCGGCCCCGCCATCGCGGAGTTCGAAGCGGCGCTGTCGAAGGCGACTGGGGCGCGCCACGCCGTCGTCTGCAACAGCGGCACGGCCGCTCTGTATCTGGCGATGCGGGCTCTGCCGCTTGAGCCGGGCGATGCAGTCGTGGTGCCGGCGATCACTTTCGTCGCGACGGCAAGCGCCGCGGTTCTGGCCGGGTTGGGCGTCGTCTTTGCCGATGTCGATCCGGATACCGGTCTGATGGACGTCGGCGCAGTCGAAGACGCGTTGAACCGATCAACCCATCCGCGCATCAAGGCGGTCTGCTCGGTCCACCTCGGTGGCCGCATGGCCGATGCCGCGGCGTTGGCGGCGCTCGCGGAGCGGCGCGGCCTTATCGTCGTCGAGGATGCGTGCCACGCGCTCGGTACGGACTATGGCAACGGCAGCTACCGCGTCGGCGGTTGCGCCCACAGCGCCGCCGCCTGCTTTTCGTTCCACCCTGTCAAGACCGTGACCATGGGCGAGGGCGGCGCCATCACGACGAATTCCGCGGAGCTCGCTGCCAAGATGCGGCTCTTGTGCTCGCACGGCATGAACCGGAATCCGGAGCAAATGCGGAACCGCGATCTGGCCTTCGCGCCCGACGGCACGACCAATCCCTGGTACTATGAGGTCGGCGATATCAGTCATAATTTCCGAGCCAGCGATCTCAACTGCGCGCTCGGCCGATCACAGCTCCGCAAGCTGCCGCAATACCTCGAGGCGCGGCGTCAGCTCATGGCGTTGTACGCACGGAAGATGGCGCCGTTGGCCCCGGCCATCCGCTTGATCGTCAGCCGCCGCGACACGAATCCGGGCTGGCATCTGTGTGGTGTGCTGGTGGACTACGCGGCCTTGGGCACAGACCGGGCGACGTTCATCCGGCGCCTGCGCGAGCGTGGCATCGGATCCCAGGTTCACTATATTCCGGTGCACCTGCAGCCCTATTACCGGGAGCGTTATGGAGCACTCGATCTGCCGGGCGCTAACGCCTACTACACGCGCGCGCTATCGCTGCCGCTTGCGCCGTCCATGACCGAAAGCGACGTCGATCGCGTCGTTGCGGCGCTGGAGGCAAGTTTTTGAGTGTCGGTGTCTCAGCGGCCACCGACCAATGTCTTCCATTGCCCGGGACTGAAAAGGGCCGGTGGAAGCCTCGCCGCGATCCGAGTCAGTTCCGCCCGAAGATCTCCTGCGATTGGCTGCGCAACGGAGGCTTCGATGTCGGCTTCGAGTTGTCGCGTCGTCTCGAGGCCGAGCACGAGCGAGGTGACGCCCGGCAGGTCGCGGACGGCCGGGATCAGGATTTCCATAATGGCGCAGTTGCTGCGGCACGCCGCTTCGGTGAGAGCCGCAAGCAAAGGGGTAATGGCTTCGAGGTGCTTCGGCACGCGTTGCGGCGGCAGCAGAAGCAGTCCCTGGAGGAATACGGACCGAGCGAAGACTGCAATGCCTTTGGCGGACGCAGCGTCGAGGATGCCTGCCCTCGCAAAACGCTGGTCGGCAATGCTCGCGGGAATCTGCAGTGCGGCGATCGGGACGGTCGCAATCAACTGCTCGGCGACGGACGTCTGATAGACCGACGCGCCAAAGTGCGCGATGGTGCCGTGACTGATGGCGGCCTGAAAGGCGTCGACGACATACGGGTCGAGCAAATCGGTTTCTTCATGCACCATCACGAGGGGCAGCGGTCGGACGCCGAGCGCTGCGGCGGACGCGACTATATAATCGAGAGTAAGGCGGCGGCGCTCAGCGTGCGAGGCTGCCGGCAGGGGCGGAATCTTCGTGACTACGTTGACGCCGGCCGGATGTCGGGCGGCAAGCCACTTGCCGATCCGGACCTCCGCGTCGCCATAGGCGCGCGCTGTGTCGATCGTCGTGATACCGAGTTGCGCCGCGCGGTCGAGGATGGCCAGCGCGGCACCTTGGCTCGGCTGTCCTTTGATGTTGCTAACGCCGTACGCCATGCCGAGCTGGGCCGTCCCCAGCGTTATCAGTGACGGTTGGAATCTGAGTCGCAATGGCATTGTGCACCGGGCGTCGCCAGGACGAAGAATAGCAAACCATCAGGCGGCATGGCCTGTCGAGCGTAAAAATCAGGAACAGTTCAGTGTCACGCGGCGATTCGCAGTTTGAGGGTTGATTGCGGCTTGTGACCATGTTGGGGAGTGTCGAATGATTATTGCCACGGAAAGAACACGCGTTCGCATCGGCTCGGGGGAAGTTGGGGATGGGGCGCCGGTCTTTATTGTCTTTGAAGCCGGACCAACCCATAACGGCTTAGAAAGCGCGAAGGCTCTTATTAGACATGCCGCCCAATCAGGCGCGCATGCGATTAAATTTCAAATCGCGGATCCCGATCGTTTGATGGCAGACCGCAAGCTACCGTTCTCATACGAGGTACTTGCCGATCGCGCTTCGGGGAAAACGGAAACAATAACAGAGCCCCTTTACGATATTCTGATGCGTCGCTTTCTGACAAAAGAGCAATGGCGAGAAGTCAAGGCGTACTGCGATCAGCAAGGTCTCGCCTTTTTCGCTACAGTCACTTTCGACGACGAAATAGACTTGCTTGTGGAGCTTGGCTGTCACTCGATTAAAATTGCATCGGTGGATGTCAATCACTTTCCGCTCATCCGTTGTGCAGCTCGAACGGGTATGTGCCTGCAGTTGGATACCGGCAATTCGAATCTCGGAGAAATCGAGGCGGCCGTTGATGTCATTCGTTCGGAAGGAAACGAGAGCATCATTATCCACCAATGTCCGTCAGGATATCCCGCGCATCTTGATAGCATCAATCTTCGAATTATTCAGACGCTTCGGCAGATGTTTCCCTATCCGATCGCTTTTTCAGATCATACTCCAGGCTCGGTTATGGATATCGCTGCTGTTGCGCTTGGCGCCAATCTCGTTGAAAAGACAATCACGCTTGACCGCATGACGCGCAGTGTCGAGCATATTATGTCGATTGAGCCAGCGGAAATGGCTCTTTTCGTTCAGACTATTGCGAGCGTTCAGCGCGCAATGGGAGTTCCGCGACGTATATTGCACCCGTCAGAGCAGAATCGTCGTCTGCAATACCGACGAAGTGTTTTTCTCGATGGGGCGGGCAAGGCGGGAGCCCTGTTGCATGATTGCCGCGTCACATTTCGTAGGCCAGGCTTCGGTTTGCGTCCCGATCAGTACGATGAGATGCGCGAAGCGCGCCTACGACGAGATCTTCCGGCAGGCCACATGGTGACTTTGAGAGACTTGGAATGATGGATCGGTCGAAGAGAAATGCGGTTGCATTGATACCCGCTAGGGGCGGATCGAAGCGGTTACCAAGAAAGAATGTGCTTGATTTCTGTGGTCGCCCGATAATCGCTTACACGATCGAAGCCGCGCGCGCGAGTGGGTGTTTTGACCTTGTAGTTGTCTCCACCGAGGACGACGAGATTGCTGCCGTTTCCAACCAATTTGGAGCGAGCGTGCACCGACGAACAGCTAAACTGGCAACCGACCATGCGACTGTAGTTGACGTTTGCCTCGAGTTTCTCCAATCCGAGTCCCGTAGAGGACGACAATGGCAAACCCTTGGCTGTCTGTACGCGACTGCTCCACTACGAAATGCAGAGGACGTTCGTAGTACGGTCGCGCTCCTTGAGCCTGGGAGTTGCGCATTTGCCTTGGCGGTCACTCGGTACAATGTGTCACCCCATGAGGCGATGAAAGTCTCGCCCGAAGGCTTGTTAATGCCAATGTGGCCAAATCTTATAAAACTGCGGTCTAGTGATTTACCCACACTACGCGGGGACAATGGCAGTACCTATGTCGTGGACGTGACGGCATTTCTTGAACAGCGAACGTTCTGTGGGCAAACTATCAAGGGCTACGAGATGCCAATGAGTCGGTCGATCGACATCGATACCCCGGAGGACTTTGAACTAGCACTGTTCCTAGCCGGGCGCGTAGGTATTCGCCGGGCAGGTGCGCAGCTCGAATTCAGAGAAGACTGCCAAACCGTGAGCCTAGATTTGTCTGGTACAGCTGTTTTTCATGCCGACGCAACCGTAGAGATAGGCGGGGGCCACGTTCGGCGATGCATCGTCCTTGCAAAAGCTTTACTGGAGGACGGGTGGTCAGTACTTTTCGCCTCGTGCCAAGGAACAGCGGAGGTGGTGCCGTCTTTACGGAAAATCGGTATCAAGTTGATCTCGGTCAACAACCGTGAAGATGTTGCGGCAAGGCTCAGGGCGGATGTACCTAATGGATGCGATCTTCTGGTCGTCGATAGCTATAGACTAGATGGGGCGTTTGAGCGGGCATGTCGTCCGTGGGCGCGGCGTATCTTGACGATCGATGATCTAGCCGATCGTCGTCACGATTGCGACGTTCTGGTTGATCAGGCGCCGGGTCGATCGGCTGCGGATTATAGATCGCTTGTTCCGCCACATTGCACGATTCTCGCAGGATCAAATTACGCTCTACTCGACTCGAGCTTCGCCAGGGCGAGAACTGCAACTGCTTGCCGTGACGGTGATGTGCGGCGTGTGTTCGTTTGTTTTGGTTCGACTGATCCAGCTGGTGCCACAGTTCGTGCACTTGCTGCCCTCCAGCATGCAGATCTCGGCGTTGCCATCGATGTGGTAATTGGCGGACTTAATCCGCATCGGCAATTAGTACAATCGGCGGCAAATCGACTCTCTCCTCCCGCGACGGTTCATGTCGATGTTGAGGACATGGCCTCATTGATCAGTCGTGCAGATCTCGCGATTGGAGCAGGCGGAGTCGGTGCTCTTGAGCGTTGCTGTCTCGGTGTACCATCAATTCTGGTCGTGCTGGCTGAAAATCAGCGTGTAAACGCTTCGGCGATTTGCTGCGCCGGTGCAGCCTTAATAGTCGAAGACAGCGAGTTGTGTGACACCGATGCGATCGCTTCCAATATCCGCAGCCTAGCCCACAATAAATCAACACTAGCATCTATGAGTGTGGCTGCCGCAATGATTGTTGATGGACTGGGAGCAATGCGTGTACGGAGATTTTGTTACGCTGCCAGTTCGTCGGAACGTTGCAATTAGGGCGATCGGAAAATGAAAAGCGTCCACAGGAATGACCTCAGGACCTTCATAGAGAGCGATCGCCTCCTTGACCGTGCCCTCCAAACGATTCCGCTTGGAAGCCAGACTTTCTCTAAGAGCCATCAGCAGTATGTGCGTGGAGCGATGCCGCAGTTTCTGGCGAACGGCCGCGGCTGTCGGGTCACCGACGTCGATGGAAATAGCTACATTGACTATGTGCTGGGGCTCCTTCCAATTGTGCTCGGCTATTGTGATGTCGATGTCGATCATGCGATCTTGTCTCAACTTCAATGCGGCATCACGTTCTCGCTTCCTACCGTTTGGGAAGCTGAACTGGCGGAGCGGCTAGTGCGCCTCATACCCTGCGCCGAGAAGGTTCGCTTCGGAAAGAATGGATCCGATGCGACCAGCGCCGCAATTCGGCTCGCGCGTGCTCACACCGGTCGCGATCGGGTGCTGGCGTGTGGCTACCACGGCTGGCACGACTGGTACATTGGCGCGACGGTTCGGCGTATTGGCATTCCTCAGTCGGTCTGCGAGTTGACGACGACGTTCGCTTTCAATCAAGCAGAAGCTGTCACTGACCTGTTGTCTAAGCAACCAGAGGCCTATGCGGCAGTAATTCTTGAGCCGGCAGGCCTAATGGAGCCTGAACCGGGATTTCTCGAACGCCTACGAGAGCTGACTGAACGGTATGGGGTAGTATTGGTATTTGATGAAATCGTCACCGGATTCCGCATAAATTTGGGCGGCGCCCAGGCGGAATACAAAGTGATACCGGACCTTGCTTGCTTCGGTAAGGCAATGGCAAACGGAATGCCCATTTCTGCCATTGTCGGACGCGATGAAATAATGAAACGTATGACGGATATATTCTTCTCAGGCACGTTTGGAGGTGAAGCGCTGTCGCTCGCCGCTGCGGTGGCGACCATTGACAAGCTGATTAGCCAAGACGCGGTGCATCGAATGCGGGTGCATGGCGCTCGCCTTAAAGAGCTCATCAACGGCCTTGTTTCGAAGCACCGACTATCATCGGTGATCAAACTTGCTGGCCCCGATTGGCTGCCAGCTTGGAAGCTCATCGATTGCCCAGTCGAGCCTAATCTCCTACATAGCCTCTTACGCCAAGAGCTGGCTGCGAATGGCGTTCTTGGACAAAACACACTTAGTCTCTGTCTCGCTCACGTCGACAACAGCATTGAGGTGGAGACGTGCGCAGCTATCGACGCAACTCTAACGGCCCTCGCCGCTGCCCTTAATGATCAAAATCCAAGAAGTTATTTGCGGGGCCCGATAATCCAGCCCGCATTTCGTGTCCGCTCAACATAGCGCCACTTCGGCGTGGCCCATTATCAATTATATAGAAAGTCGGAGAAATGAGGAGCTAATCAAAATGGACGCGAATTCCGCGAAACCGGATGCGGAACAGGCTTTACGCCCGAGGCGGATAAAAAAGGGAACTGCCGAGGAAGTCAGGAACTATTGGGAGGCACAAGCTAAAACATTTAAGAAGTCTCAGCTTTCTACTGACCCAAATAAGCATGGGCGCGATCTTGAGATACGCACGATCGTGGATCAGCTCCCCACCCGGAAGATTCGCGTATTGGACGTTGGGTGCGGCAATGGGTTCTCAACCTTTCAGTTTGCGAAGGCTCGCCCGCAGGCTGAATTCGTAGGCGTAGATTACTCCGATGAAATGATAAGACATGCTCGCAGCGCGCTCGCCAAACAGCCGAGGTCAGTGAAGAGCCGAATGACATTTTTCAAAGGTGATGTCCGATCTATCGCGAACGAGGTAGGCGCACTTAGATTTGATTACGTCATCTCGCAACGCTGCCTTATCAATCTTCAAAATTGGAACGAGCAGCGTCACGCCATTCTTCAAATGCGGAAGATATTGAAGAAAGGAGGGCATTTGCTCTTGGCGGAGAATACAAAGGACGGTCTTGACCGGCTAAATGAACTGCGTGCGCGCTTCGCGCTGAAGCCGATTGTGCTTCGCTGGCACAATTGTTACCTGCCGGAGAAGAAGCTTTTCGCGTTCTTTAAAAGACATTTCTCCGTGGAAAGCATAGATAACTTTGAGAATCTCTATTACATCATCTCGCGTGTTGTTTACGCGGCTCTTGCGGCAAGAGAAGGTAAGGAGCCGCAATATGACCATCCCATAAACGATATTGCGGTTAAACTGCCATCTTTAGGAAGGTATCACTGGTCGCCGAGCTTTCTATTCGTGCTAAAGAAGAGGTGACGTCGCTGCTTTAGTAGCCAAGGTCTTCGTATTTGTTATGCGCTCAACGCAACAGCGGCAATATGGCTGAAATCTGCATCAACGGGCATTCTGTCGGCGATGGTCATCCTCCGTTCGTGATTGCCGAGGTCGGCATCAATCACAACGGTGAGATCGACAGAGCGCTTGCGATGGTAAGGACTGCTCGGGAGGCAGGTGCGGACGCTGTCAAGTTCCAGACGTTCAAAGCTAGCGAGTTTGTAGGGGATCCAAACCAACTCTATACATATCGGTCGAAGGGCGAACAGGTTACAGAGTCGATGCTTGCAATGTTCCAGCGGTACGAGTTGCCGCTGGATGCCTGGGGAAAAATCAAGAGTGAATGCGACCGGCAAGGTATGATTTTTCTGTCCACGCCGCAAAATCGATCTGATCTCGATCTACTGCTTGAACTCAATGTGCCTGCGATCAAGGTTGGCTCGGACGATTTCACGAACCTGCCGTTATTGAAAAGCTATGCGGCTACTGGTCTGCCGCTTATCGTTTCTTGCGGCATGGCCGATATGAATGAGGTCCGGAGTTCACTTGGGGCAATAGGGGTGAGTTCCGGCTATCCCACTGTTCTGCTGCTTTGCACCTCGCAGTATCCGACGCCTCCCGGAGACGTAAATTTGCGCAAGCTCAAAACACTCCGTGATGCATTCCCGGATGTAACCCTCGGCTATTCAGACCACACGCAAGGGTCATTAGCGGCGTCCGTGGCAACAGCGTTGGGTGCAACAGTTTTCGAAAAGCACTTTACCTTAAGCCGAGATTTGCCAGGCCCGGATCATTGGTTTTCCGAAGACCCTATTGGCCTGAGAAATTGGATATCCTCGAATTTATATGGCATATTCGATGTTAGGCAACTCGATCATCGAGCCGACTTCTGCGGAGCGAGAAATGCGACTGATTGCCCGTCGTAGCATCGTAGTCCTTTGCGATGTAAATCCTGGCGAACCGCTCAGTGAATGTAACGTGGGGCTGCGTCGTCCCGGAACCGGATTGCCGCCGGAGATGCTTGGGTCGATCGTGGGCCGCGTTGCCTCGCGTCCGCTAAAGGCAGGACATGTTCTGCAGATAAATGACGTCGTTTAATGAGTGATGGGGTAGCAGCCATCAAGAGGAAATAGCAAATGAGTGCATTTGACGTATCCGATTGTTCGACGGATGCGAAGCTTGAACATTTCGCAAAATACGTGAGGCGACAGAGCATCGCGCGCTTTCTCGCTCAGTATGAGATCTTCAAGCTGACCCTCGGAGTTAAAGGTAGCGTGGTCGAATGCGGCGTGCATCATGGTTCGGGTCTCATGGCCTGGGCGAAATTATCCAGCACACTCGAGCCTTACAATTATCGGCGCAAGATTATCGGATTTGACACCTTCGGCGGCTTTCCTGCGGTTCACGCGAAAGATGGCGGCGCCGACAATGTCCATGCCGGGATGTTCAAGGAGGATTACGACACGTTTTCCGAGCTGAAGACCTGCATCGCGGAATACGACGCCAACCGCTTCATCAATCAGATCGGCAAGGTCGAGGTGGTTTGCGGCGACGCCATCAAGACCATCCCCGAATACCTCGCGGCGAACCAGCACCTGCTGATCTCGCTCTTGTATCTCGATTTTGACATCTACGAACCGACCGTCGCCGCGATCACGCATCTGCTGCCGCGGATTCCGCGCGGAGGCATCATTGCGTTCGACGAGATCAACAACGCGAACTGGCCGGGCGAAACGCGCGCGCTGCTGGAGAAATTCGATCTCAATCAGTACGCCGTGCAATGCTTCCCATTCGAGCCGAATATCTCCTACATCCAGCTCTGATGCGGCTCGAGCCGATCGCGCATAACCGGCCGACGCTCGGCCGCGAGGAGAAACGGGCAGCGGCACGCGTGCTCGCATCGGGGTGGGTTGCGCAGGGTCCTGAGGTCGAGGCATTCGAAAACGAGCTCTGCGACCACCTCGGCCTGCCTGCCGGTCACGCCGTCGCGTTGTCGAGCGGGACCGCGGCGCTGTTCCTTGCGCTGTGGGTGCTTGGCGCAAGGGGCAAGAATGTAGTCTGTCCTGTGTTCGCCTGCAGCGCGCTGACCCATGCGATCAAGCTTGCCGGTGCGCGGCCGCGGTTCGTCGACGTGGCCGCGAGCAGCCCGAACGTCGACATGATCGCGGTCAATTGCAGCGACGCGCCGATCGCGATTGTCGCGCATATGTTCGGGGTGCCGGCTGATATAGAGACGCTCGGCGGCAAGACGGTGATCGAGGATTGTGCGCAGGCTCTGGGCGCCACGCCGCGCGGGCGGCCGGTCGGCCGCGGTGGGCGTGTCGCGATCTTCTCGTTTTATGCATCGAAGCTCATCACGTCTGGCGGGCAGGGCGGCATGCTGGCCTCCGCGGATGCGGACATCGTTGCCGCCGCGCGCGATTTTCGCGAATTCGACCGCCGGCCCGATCGCAAGCAGCGTTTCAACATCCAGATGACCGACCTGCAGGCGGCTATCGGCCGCGAACAGCTCAAGAAGCTGCCATCGTTCGCCGCCCGGCGCGCCGAGATATTCGACCTATACAGCAAGGCCGGGTTCGATCTCCTGGACGGGCCAGTCGGCTGCGCGCCGGTTCGCTATCGCACGGTCCTGCGTGCGCGTAATCCTCGCGCGCTCATCGACGCGCTCGCCGGGCAGGGGATAAAGGCCATCGTGCCGATCGAGGACTGGGAGCTGCTGGCCGATCCCGAAGCGTTTCCAAACGCCCTAGCGCTCACCCGCGCGACGGTGTCGTTGCCGACCTATCCGTCATTGCGCGATGAGGACGTCTCGCGCGTCATCGCCGCGGTGCGGGCGGCGAACTGAGCGGCGGTGACGGCGATGATCCTGACGGCGCATCAACCGGTCTATCTGCCCTGGCTGGGCTTGTTTCATAAGATCGCGCTGGCGGACCGCTTCTGTATTTTCGACATCGCCCAGTACCAGCGGAAAGACTTCAACAACAGGAACCGGATCAAGACCGTCGCTGGCCCAATCTGGCTGACGGTTCCAGTCGAGTCGAAAAACCATTTCGACATAAAGATATGCGACGCCAGGATCGTGCACGATGGCTGGAATAAAAAGCACGCGCGGTCGCTGCGCTCGCACTATGGAAAGGCGCCGTATTTCAAGGATTACATCGATGGGCTCGAAGCGTGCCTGCTCGGCAGAGAGCATACGTTCCTGACCGATCTGAACACGGAGCTGCTGATGTTCTTCCTTGACCGGCTCGACATCAAAATCCCGATCGTGAAGGCGTCGGATCTCGACTTCCAGGGCTACAAGTCGGACCTCGTGCTCGACATGTGCGTCAAGCTGAAGGCGACGACCTACATCTTCGGCGAGCAGGGCAAGAACTACGCGGACGCCCGCTCGTTCCGCCGCAACGGCATCGACATCCGCTTCCAGGAATACGTGCACCCGCGCTATCGCCAGCTGTTCGGCGCGTTCGAGCCCTATATGTCGGTCGTCGACCTCCTGTTCAACGAAGGGCCGGCGAGCCGCGCGGTCCTCATGAGCGGCAACGCCGCGTCGGTGGACGAGATGACGTCCGATGCCGCGGTTACGGCCGCGGGCGAAGGCTGACGATGGCATTCTCGCAGGAGTGGGACGAGCGCTTCCGGCAGGGGCGGAACATCTCGCGGTGGCCGTGGTCCGACGTCGTCTCTTATGTCTACCGCCATGCGCGGCCGCTGTCCGACTTTAGGCGTGTCCTCGAGATCGGCTGCGCGGCCGGGCCAAACATCCCGTTCTTCCTCGATCTCGACATGGACTACGATGCGATCGAGGGCAGCGAGACGATCGTCGCCCAGGTTCTGGAGAGGTTTCCGCAATTGGCCGGGCGGGTAGTCGCTGGCGATTTCACCGAGCGTATCCCGTTTGACGGTCCGTTCGATTTGATCCTCGACCGCAGTTCGCTGACGCACAATTCGACCGACGCGATCCGGCGCACACTCGCAATGTGTTTCGATCGGCTGCGGCCGGGCGGAAAATACATCGGCATCGACTGGTTCTCGGCTGTCTATCCCGAGTCTAGGCTCGGGACGGAAATCGACATTCATACGCGCACGGCCCTGCCCGAAGGACAGTTCGCCGGTGTTGGCGCAATTCATTTCTCGGATCGCGCGCACCTCGAAGGGCTGTTGGCCGGTGCCGGATTTTCGATTGAGCGGCTCGAGCACAAGACGATCGACACGGTCGCCCCCGAGGGGGTCGCGCCGGTTGGCTGGTGGAATTTTGTCGCGGTGAAATCATGACGGACCAACGGCATCATATCCTCGCAATCGTCGCGCATCCGGACGACGAGGTGCTCGGCTGCGGCGGCGCTTTGGCCCTGCATGCGGCGTCGGGCGACGACGTCACGGTGGTGATCCTAGCGGACGGCAAGTCGAGTAGGGGCGCCGAAGCTGGGCATCGCGTCGCCGGACGCGAAAGCGCGGCGCACGACGCCGCCCGCATCCTGGGCGCGCGCTCGGTCTTGCTCCATGGGTTTCCCGACAATCAGCTGGATACGCGCTCCCGAACTCGAGCTCGCCAAAGCGGTCGAGGCCCATATCGCCGCGCTGAAGCCGGACGTCGTCTTCACGCATCATGCCGGCGACCTGAACGTCGATCATCGGCGGACGCACGAGGCGGTCGTCACCGCCTGCCGGCCGCAGCACGGCCACCCGGTGAAGACACTGCTGTTCTTCGAGATCCCGTCGAGCACGGAATGGCAGGTGGCAGGAGCCGCGTCCGCCTTCGTGCCCAACTGGTTCGTCGACATATCGACAACTCTCGCAACGAAGCTGAAGGCTCTGCGCGCCTATGACGCCGAAATGCGCGCTTGGCCGCATCCGCGGTCTTACGAGGGCGTCGAACACCTGGCACGCTGGCGCGGAGCGACTGTCGGATGTCATGCGGCCGAAGCTTTCATCCTTGGCCGCGCGATCATTCGCTCAGAAGCTGGGACGCGAACGTGAAGCGCCTCACCCGACAGGATGACTGGGCCGGCGACTACCAAGTGGATGATCTCGATCGCCGGCTGCAGGAAATCGAAGCCTTTTATCGAACCAATCGAAGCCTTCGCGAGCTCTGGGATGCTTTTCTGCTGCCGACCCTGCGCGGCAAGGGTGCACATAATGCGGTCGAGATTGGGAGCGCACCAGGATGGAATCTGCTGGAGATGGCGAGAGGCTTGGACGTGACGCCCTACGGCATCGAATATACTGAGGACGGCGTCGCGCTCAATCGGCACCTGTTCGCCGTAAATGGAATCGACGCTGAGAACGTGCGTTGCGAAGACTTCTTTTCGGATGCCATCGACGATTGGCGCGGCAAGTTCGACATCGTTTCGTCGTTTGGCTTTGTCGAGCATTTCGATGATACCGTAGCGGTGCTGCGCCGGCACTTGGATCTGTGCCAGCCCGGCGGGTACATCGTCGTCACCATTCCAAAGCTCCATGGCCCCTATTACACGTGGAATAAATGGTTCAACCCGCGCGTCATCGAAACGCACAATATCGACCTCATGCGCGGAGATACGTTTTTCGAGAGGTTTGAAACAATCGAAGGTCTGGAGATCATCGACCGCAAGATTATCGGTGCATTCGATTATGGGTTGTTAACCCATCGCGGACAGTTCGTCGCGCGGCTCGGGATCTCGCTTCTGCGTCGCGTCGATCGGCTGAGTCAGGCAATCGACAGGCACGTTCTGACAAGACTTAAACTCGGGCTCGCACCCTACATGGCGGTCGTCGGGCGGAAGGTCGGCTAACGGTGACGCGCAATCTCCATCTTTTGGCTACAACATGGAATTCACTGCGCCGGCGTTTTAGCACTGCCATGTGGCGCGCCGTATTGGGCGGGCTCGGCCGCGGGTCGACAATCGGGCCGCGCTGGACGATCGAGCGCCCGAGCGCCGTCATCGTGGGCGATGGCGTTGTCATGGGGTCTGATGGTTGGATCAGTGTCGATCCCGAAGCTGACGACCAGATGCGCATTACGATCGGGGGCGGCTGCTATATCGGTAATTACTTTCTGGTTGCGCTGAGCCGAAAAATCGAGATCGGCAAGAAGGTAATGATTTCTGACCGCGTGTTCATCGGTGACTGTAACCACCGAGCGGCACTCCCCAGTATACCGGTCATCGATCAGGGGCTTGCCTTCGGTGGCGAGGTGAAGATTGGTCACGGAAGCTGGATTGGTGTCGGCGCTGCGATCCTCCCGGGTGTCACTATCGGCGAGAATTGCGTCGTTGGGGCGAACTCCGTAGTGACGCATGACGTCGCCGACGGGAAAATCGTAGGTGGGGCTCCTGCAAGGCCGCTGCGACCCTAACATGGGGCAGCGTTTTTCAGGCAGAGCCGGTGCTGATGCGGCACCCCGAACGGTCGGCATTGTCGTCGAGAACTACGTGGCCGGTGGGTCCGACGTTATAGCAAACCAACTTGCGTCAAATCTTTCGGACGCAAACGTAGTCATCTTCACCAACGCTGGTAACGACGAGCGCAACCTGTTGGCTAGGCTCGATACGGAGAGAATACGTATAATTCGATACCGTTGGAGAACGTTGGCCGAACTTGGCACTGCCGCCGTCGGGCTGAAGAAGCGTGGACGCCGCCGGGCAGCATCCATTCTCCGGTACGCCAATTTTGCCATCAGGTATCCTCACGTTTTCGCGTCCGCGCTGTTCTGGGCGTATATTTTCAAGAGTCACGGCATCGAGTTGGTCGTTTCGAACAACGGGGGCTACCCGGGTGGCGAAATGTGCCGGGCGGCCGTGCTCGGTGCGCGATTGTTGGGCCGGCCGGCGGTGATGATCGTACACAGCATGCCCACGCGATCTCCCGCCGTGTTGCGTCCGTTCGAGATGATGCTCGACCGCCTTATCGCTCGCTCGGCGACGCTAGTGGCAGTAACGGGTGCGATTGCCGAAGCTTTCCCGAGCGTCCGGAACTTGCGGGTGAACAAGGTAATCGAAAATGCCGTGCGGCGTCCTCCAGATTTGCCGGATAAGTCGCAGCATGATGCCGTCACCGACATCCTGTCCATCGGCGCGATCGCGCCGTGGAAGAACCAAATTCTCGCGGTGAATGCCTATCGTAGGCTCGTTCAGAGACTGTCTGCGGAGCGTCCAGATCTGCCGACACCAACGCTCACCATTATCGGCGCTGTCGCCGATGAAAATTATCACCAAACTCTCTTGTCCGTTATTCAGAGTGGTCATGTCGATCGAGAGCGGATTATGCTCGAGGGCTATGGCGACGTGCAAGCACATCTGCAGCGACGCGGCCAATTGCTGCTGATCAGCTCGGACGTTGAGGGTCTTCCGCTCGTCTTGCTCGAGGCAATGAGTTACGGCGTTCCGGCTGTCGCAACACGTGTCGGCGGCATTCCCAGCGCGATCGACGATGCATCTGGGATGTTGTGCGAGCCAGGCGACGTCGAAGGCCTGGCGCATTCGCTCTGGGACTGCGTCACCGTTCCCGCCCTCTACGAAGAGGTGCGTGCACGGAATACTGCATTGTTCGAAGATCGCTTCACCTTGGAGGTCTGGATAGCTCGCTACGAGAGTCTCTTTCATCAAGTACTGGCGGATGCCCGATCGACATGACGAACAGGCGCATCATCATCCATATCGGATTTCCGCGCTGCGGGTCGACGCTGCTTCAGCGCGAACTCTTCCCGCGGCTTGGGGGTAAGATCAGGGTCATGTCGCCAGCGTCGAGCGATCGCCGGCTCGTCAACTTCCTAATCAATAAATTCATTTTGACTGGCAGAAATATTTACCTGACGCCAGTTACTACAGACGAAAAGCAGTACATCGACCTTCTTCTTTCGGAATATCCGGAGCCTATCCTCCTGATCAGTTGCGAGGGGCTGGTCGGAGACTCATTTGACAATATGCTGCCGTCGCCCCACCTTCTCGAAGCACTCAAGGTGTTGTTCGGCGAGCCGGAAATCATGCTGGTCATTCGGCGGCAATCAGATCTCGTCCAGAGCTACTACCGGTATGCCGTGGAAGAAGGGCATTACGGCAGCTATCCGCGTTTTGTCGGCTATTTCAACGGCGGCTTTTTGGGCTTTCGCCTGCGCAGATACGCAGACACGACGGTCGATCCGCTCGCTCTGAACTACAGGAACTTCTTGCAATTCCTGGAGGCGCGGTTCGGGCGGGGCAGGGTTCACGTGATTCCTTTCGAATGGATCGCACGCGACTTTCCGCGTTTCTGTGGCCGACTGGCCGAGATCACGGGCACGCCATTCTTGCCGGGCGCCGGGCCCGCGCCAGTCGTCAATCGCGGTGCGCAGGCCGGCGAACTGATACTGCTGAAAGCACTCAACCGCCTCTGGGACACGCGGCTCTTGGGCGTGCCGGTCTTTCCGAACCGACCGTTCATCGAGAGTCTTGACCGTGTCTACAGGCCTGGGCGGTGGCTTATCCGGATAGTCAGGGGTATATCGGCCAGAATGTGCCCGGCGGGGGCGTTTCGAGTGCTACGCCCCGTGTTTGGTCCGATTCTTAATATTTTTTGTGCGGCTTTGGCGATCACCGGACTTTCGTGCGCGGCCGAAATCGAGGTAGCGATCCGCAAGGCATCAAACGCGTCAAATCTCGACTTAAATCGACAAGTTGGCGGTTTGCTGAATGGGCTCGGATATTGCGAGAACGAGTAGCCGTGCAAGACATTTACAACGACGGCACCTATCTTCGGTACAATCCGGACGCGCATGTGAGCGATACGTTCTTCAAGTTCGCTCAGATGTCGCCGTTGCTGGAACAAATTCATACATCGGGATCGACGTGGTCAATTCTCGACATCGGGGGCGGCGCCGGCGTGCTCGGACACCTCGTCTCCCTCTATTTTCATCATCGTGGTCTGAAGGTCATGCTGACGGCGGCCGATGTCAGCGCCGAAATGCTGAATTTGCAGGGGCGAAGCAATCCGTTCATCGCTAAATCGATAAGGGGCGTCCCCACCGAAGCGTTCACGGGTGGTCGTCGCTACGATCTGACGCTCGGGATCGATGTGTTCGAACACATCCCCGATTATCGCCCGACCTTGAAGGCGATTTCCGACGGAAGCGAATGGCTGATCTGCAACATGCCGATCGAGCGAAATCTGGTCGATGTTTTGAGAAATGCCTACATGCGCGGGCGTTATTATCAGGGCCAGACGGAATCCCTCGGGCACCTACACTTTTTCTCGTATAGCGGACACCTTCGTGAGTTCAGGACGTATTTTGACATCGAGAGCGCTCGCTTCTCGCCCTATTGGCCTGTGATCACCGAGGTCAGGTCGCCCGATCACGAACAGCAGCTGCAAAATCGGTTGCGTCGATGGGAAGTCGAGGTATCGCGATGGGTGTCGACCCTGGCTCCCTGGGCCGCGCCTTGGATTATTCAGGGCTCGTGCTTTTCCTTAAGCAGGCGGCGGCAGCCGGCCGGTCATTGACAAGCCATTAGCGTGATCAGCATGCATGTGTTTTCCGACATTTACCGTGATCGCACAGTCGTCGTGACTGGCCACACCGGGTTCAAAGGATCGTGGCTCACCGCATGGCTTCTGAAGCTTGGTGCGAGGGTGGTGGGCATTGCCAATGAGGTGCCAACCGAGCCGTCTCATTTCCGAAGCGCCGGACTGGCTGCCAAGATGGAAGACATCAGGATCGACGTGCGCGACCGGGCAGAGGTGGCGAGCGTCGTCAAAAAGGCGCAGCCGGACTTCGTCTTTCATTTAGCTGCGCAATCCCTGGTGCACCGCTCGTATCGCGAGCCGATCGATACGTTGGCCGTAAATGTCATGGGGACGGCCCATGTGCTCGATGCCCTGCGGCAGGTCCAGAAGCCTTGCACCGTCGTCATGATCACGAGCGACAAGTGTTATGACAATGTTGAGTGGGCTTGGGGGTATCGCGAAACGGACCGGCTCGGCGGCAAGGACCCCTACAGTGCGTCCAAAGGGGGCGCGGAACTGGCAATCCGAACATTCGTTGAAAGTTACTTTTCCGATGCTGACTGTCCTATCCGGATCGGAGTGGGCCGTGCCGGAAATGTCATCGGTGGTGGCGATTGGGCGGAAAACAGGATCGTGCCGGACTGTGTCCGCGCATGGGTGGCCAAATCGACGGTCCAAATCCGGAGCCCGCAGGCGACGCGCCCCTGGCAGCATGTGCTGGAGCCGCTGTCGGGATACCTGGCGCTTGGATGTGGCTTGGCGTCCCGTCGCGTTCTGCATGGCGAGCCGTTCAACTTCGGGCCGCCGGCGGAACAGGACCACACGGTCTTGGAATTGCTTGAGGCCATGGAACGGCATTGGCCCGGAGCGGCTCATGCTGTGGAGGACCGGGCGAGTGGAAATCGGGAAGCAGGGCTGCTAAAGCTGAACTGCGACAAGGCGCTCGCCATGCTGCAGTGGAGGGCAACCCTTAACTTTCAAGAGACGGTGGCTATGACCGCTGATTGGTATCGACGGTTCTACGAGCAGCCGCACAGCTCGATGTTTGAGTTTAGTCTTGAACAAATCGGGCGATATGAGGCGGTAGCACGACAGCGAGAGTTACGATGGGCCTTTTGATCGAAGGTGTAATGCTCACGGATCTGGCCGTCATTCCGCTCCCGGATGGAGATGTGCTTCACGCCATTCGGGCGGACAGTGAAGGCTTTCGCGGTTTTGGCGAAGCTTACTTCTCTTCTGTCGGACATCACCGCGTCAAAGCTTGGAAGAGACACCGAGCGATGACGCTCAATCTTGTCGTACCAGTTGGTGAAGTACGATTTGCCCTCCATGACGACCGCATCAACTCTCCGACCGAAGGTCGGACATTCGTTGTCGATCTGTCGCGCCGCAACTATCGGCGGTTGACTGTGCCTCCGGGCCTTTGGATGGGTTTCATGGGGCTTGGCGATGGGCTTAATCTTCTCCTTAACGTGGCAGACCTTCCGCACGATCCAGCAGAGTCCGACCGCCGTCCTGTTGATGCGATCGCTTTCGACTGGGGGTAAAGTGAAGACTATTATTCTTGCCGGCGGACTTGGGACGCGTCTTGCCGAATACACCGAGGCGGTTCCGAAGCCGATGGTGACTATCGGAGGGAAGCCGATCCTCTGGCACCTCATGAACCACTATGCTGGCTTCGGGCACAAGGACTTTATCGTTGCGCTCGGATATAAAGGCTGGCTCATAAAAGAGTATTTCGCGAATTATAGCGCTTTAAGCGGGGATTTTCGAATTGACCTCGGCAAGGGCGAAGTCACTGCGCTCAGTGCGCCGACAGACGACTGGCAGGTGACCTTGATCGACACCGGCGAAAATTCGATGACCGGCGGCCGAATCAAGCGCCTCGCTCCGCAATTGCAAGGCGAGTCCTTCTTGCTAACTTACGGCGACGGTTTAGCGTCCGTCGATATCAACCGGCTTCTGGCTTTCCACCGCGCACACGGCAAGCTTGTGACGGTTACCGCTGTCCATCCGGCAGCCCGCTTTGGCGAGTTGACGATGCAAGGCGATAAGGTGGTCTCATTCCAGGAAAAGCCGCAAGTGCACGATGGATGGATCAATGGCGGATTCTTTGTCTGCGAGCCGGGATTTCTTGACCTGATCGCAGGTGACGACACTGTGCTCGAAGCCGCCCCGCTCGAACGAGCTGCCGCAGAAGGGCAGTTGATGGCGTATCGTCACGACGGTTTCTGGCAGTGCATGGATACGAAGCGCGACCGCGATACGCTCGAAGCGCTTTGGTCGTCCGGAAAGGCGCCATGGCTGCGATGACCGAACCTAGCCGTAAAATACGTCTGTCGAAGGCGCAGCTTGGCGAGGCCGAATTGGAGGCTGTCCAGCGGCCGCTGAAAAATGCATTCCTCGGCATGGGAGCGGAGGTCAAAGCCTTCGAAGACGAACTCGCGGCATTTTTCGGCCGGCCGGCCGTATGCGTCGTCAACGGGACGGCGGCGCTCCACCTTGCCCTGCAGGCTTGCGGGATCGGTTCGGGAGACGAGGTACTTGTGCCGTCCCTGACCTATCTGGCGTGCTTTCAGGCGA
This sequence comes from uncultured Alphaproteobacteria bacterium, assembly GCA_963753455.1. Classification (GTDB taxonomy): domain Bacteria; phylum Pseudomonadota; class Alphaproteobacteria; order Rhizobiales; family Xanthobacteraceae; genus Pseudolabrys. The sequence continues at coordinate 32,623 of CAVWDA010000016.1, forward strand.
TCAGTGCCACGGGCGCGATCCCAGTTCCGTGCGACATTCGCGAAGAAAGTTGCACACTCGATCCATTCGACGCCGCGAGGCGGATAAGCAGCCGGACTCGCGCGGTCATGCCCGTCCACTATGCGGGCGCGGTCGGGACGCTTGACGAAGTCTATAAACTGGCTCGCGGCCATGGATTGCGAGTGATCGAAGACGCAGCGCACGCATTTGGTTCGTTAAACCACGACCGGCTGGTCGGCTCCGTCGGAGACGTCGCCTGTTTTAGTTTTGATGGAATTAAGAACATTACTTCGGGAGAGGGAGGCTGCATCGTTTCCGACGACGCTGTGGTGTTGCAGCGCGCGCGCGATGGCCGGCTCTTGGGAGTCGAGAATGACACGACAGCCCGTTTCGCGGGCCAAAGGAGCTGGGATTTCGACGTGCGGGGGCAGGGATGGCGCTATCATATGAGCGATATCATGGCCGCGATTGGCCGGACCCAGCTCTCTCGGCGGAAAGAACTTGCAGACCGGCGTCAACAATTGGCGCGCCGATACCAGGATTGCCTGCGTCGTCAACAGAGAGTTGCGCCGATCCTGTCAGATCTTGAGGGGATCGTCCCGCATATCTATCCGGTACGAATTCTCGGTCTGAACGATCGCGACAGCCTGCGAAGGCGTTTGCTCGAGACGGGTATCGAGACGGGGGTTCACTATAGGCCCAATCACACCTTGGAACTCTATGGGCGCGATAGTGCAGCTCCTCTTCCTGTCACCGACCGGGTCTATCCGGAGTTGCTGACGTTGCCGCTGCATCCGGACGTTTCCGAGGCGGATGTCGATTACGTGTGCGAGCGTCTCGCTGCGGAGCTCGATTGATCGTGCCCGGCGCGCGGGTCTCGGTGATCATGAATGGGCACAACGTCGCAGCATACGTGGCTGCGGCGATTGAATCAGTGCTCGCACAGACCTTCAGCGATTGGGAAGTCGTCTTCTGGGACAATCTGTCGACCGACCGGACGGCGCAGATCGTCGCCGGCTATTCTGATCCCAGGCTGCGATATTTTCTGGCACCCAAGTTCACGTCGCTCGGAGAGGCTCGCAACCAGGCAATCCGCGAAAGCAGGGGCGAGTTGATCGCGTTTCTCGATTGCGACGACATTTGGCTGCCGGAAAAGCTCAAACGGCAATTGCCTTTGTTCGACGATCCCGAAGTCGGTCTGGTCTACTCGGACACCATATTCTTCAACGCGCGCGGCGACGAGAAGCGCTCTTACGGCGGTGTTCTGCCCGGTCGTGGTCGTTGCTTCCGCCAACTGCTGGGGCGCTACTTTCTGTCCATGGAAACGGTAGTGCTGCGGCGGACGGCGCTTGAGGCTCAAACCGTCTGGTTTGATCCGCGTTTCAATTTCATCGAGGAGGCGGACCTATTCCGCCGCATCGCCCACGACTGGAAGATCGAAGGCGTCGCCGACGCTCTTGCCCGTTGGCGGGTGCACGCCAGCAGCTGGACCTTTAAGCATCCCGAACTGTTCCGCAAGGAGACGCTGCTGATGCTCGACCGTTACCGGCAGCTCTATCCGGGCTTTGATGCGCAGTACGCGGATGAGATTGAAGTTCTCATGGACGTGGTTGCGCTGACCGAGGGCCGCGATGCCTGGCTGAAGGGTAACAGGTGGCCGCTTGTGCGGCACTTTTCCTCTAAAGTCGGGATTAAACCGCGTTTAGTGGCGCTGGCCGTGATGTTATGGCCGGCTTCGCGCGCGGCCTTGGCGCTCAGATTGCGCGGCGATGTTCTGCCGGACGAACTTATCAGCGCTCGGGCATAAACAGCATTGCGATGCCCCAGACAGCGATGGGGGTCAGATTGTTGTTTTACGCAAACGGACTGAAATGCCTTCATTGACGGCTTGTCGCCACTGAACACCGGGATCGGACGCAGATTCAGTCGGTTGACGTTAGAATAGCCCGATTTATGCAAGCATCATAAAAAGAGCTTTGTCTGGCGATGGAATTGGTCTGTTGCGATTATTGCGGCTCGTCTGCTTCGACGCCGATGGTGCGACAGACCGATAAGCTGCATCGAACAACGGACGAACTTTTCTCGATTGTTCAGTGCTCAAACTGTGGTCTGCGCTATACAAATCCGCGCCCTGCGACGCACGAGATCGGAAAGTATTACCCAGAAACCTACGCGTTCCACGCTCAACCTTCCCTCGCACGCAGATTAGTTCGAAGATTGCTCAAATACCTGGCCAACAATCCAGTCGGCTCAATTGTGGGAGCTATTCCTGAAGCGGGGCGCGTTCTCATTCCCCATATCTGTCCTTCGTTTCCCGATCCGGTGAGGGAATACTATGCCGGTGGCGGGCAAGGTGCGTTTTTGGACATCGGTTGCGGAACTGGCGTGTCCGCTCATTACTGGGGCGAGCGGGGAGCACTCAGGGCATACCGGCAGATAGCGCCTGTGGCGGGCGTGGAAATTTCAGAATCGGCGAGGAAAGCGCTTGTCGCGCTCTCCATCACGGCGTGGGGCGATATCGATGATGTTCCGGCCGATGCGCGCTTCGGGGTAATACGCATGAATTGGTCGCTGGAGCATGTCCATTCACCAAACCGATATTTCGATTTTCTCCGAAAGCACATTCTTCCGCAAGGCGTGCTCGTCATTACTGTGCCTAATGCGGATGGGATGATTTATCGACTCGTCCCCGATTGTGTTGAGTTGCCAATTCACCTCTACCATTTTGCGCCGAGCGATATTGAGCGCTATGCAAGTCGTCATCAGTTTGAGGTCAAGTCGCTGACGACATTCTCATATCCAGGTATGTTTCTGACGGCGTCTGATGCCGGGTTGTTTCCCAAACTTTTCGCGAGCCTGCCGTCTTTCGGTGAAGCGAAGGGACTTCAGCGGATTCTGAGTCGTTTCGATAGTCTTGGTTTTGGAAACGACATGATCATTGTTCTCGCTCCCAGCTAAAGTCTTTCGTTGGCTGGCTTCATGGATTTTGGGCAGTGGCAAAGCGAGTGCGCTCCAGAGGCGTTCCGTCTCTTTAGTCTTGGTCGGCATGCGCTGGCTGAGGCGCTGCGCGCAGCCGGGATTAATGCAGGCGATAAGGTTCTGCTGCCGGAGTTTATCTGTCGCGATGTTTTGGCATCACTCAGCGCAGTCGGTGCCAAAGTTGTTTGGTATCCGGTTGCAGACGATCTCAGCCCAGCCAGTCCCGCGGAGGCATGGCCCGAGGCGAAAGCCGTTCTGGCCGTCAATTACTTCGGCTTTCCGCAGCCACTCGAACTGTTTCGCGTCTATGCCGGGCGCACGGGTGCGCTGTTGATCGAGGACAACGCGCATGGATTTCTGTCGCGCGATGGGTCGGGGCGGTGGCTTGGGACGCGGGGCGACGCCGGGATTTTCAGCCTCCGCAAAACCCTTCCCCTTGCCGACGGCGCGGCCCTATTTGTCTTCAATGGCAAAATGGCACAAGCTTTAGCCGAGCCTGTTGTTCCAGTTGGACGTGGCTATGCGCCATCCGGTGTCTGGAAGACGACGCTGCGACGAATACCGGTCGCCGGAATTAGGACCGCAAATGCCCTGACCGGTTTTGCGCGGCTCCTTCGCCGGTTGCGCAGCGGCCACGCGATCCCTCCACCTGACGAAAACGCCGAGTACTCGATTCCGTATCCGCCCGCGGCCAATTCCGGACTGCTGGCAGGCCTTAGCTTCCTTGATGTGCAGGAGGAAATTGAACGCCGGCGCGCTCTATATCGGCAGGCTGAAATAGCGGCGCTTTCTCTCGGCATCGTTCCGCTATTCGCGGCGTTGCCGCCGCTGGTTTCACCCTACGGATTCCCATTTCGGACGGATCGCGAAAGTACGCTCGACCGGATGCGGCATTGGGCAAAGGGGCGCGGCGTCGAGCTTATTCACTGGCCGGATCTGCCTCGCGCGATTGAAAAGCGGCTGCCCGTTTACCACCACACACTCTGGCTTGTGAATTTTCTCTAAGTGTTCTCTCTGGAGAGAGCGGTGTCGCGGCAGATCGTAGCAACTAAGCCCACGACGGCGAATTGGATCAGCTTCGATGGTTCGGCGAACGAGTGGGATCTTGCAGTCGCCTCTCTAGGCGGCAGTTTTCATCAGTCGTACGCCTGGGGTGAGTATCGTGGTGCGAGAGGGTGGCAACTTTTGCGTGCAACGGGTCGGGACGAAAGCTTGACCATCGTCGCGATGGCTCAGATGCTTGTTCGCCGCCGATTTGGCGCGACGATCATATGGATTCCGGGAGGGGTGGCTGGCGACTGTCGGTGCTGGGCGGGCTCATTGCCGAAATTCCTGCGCAGCCGTTTCGGGCCGGCAACATATTGTCGCCTGAACATTCTCAGCGAAAATCTTCCAAATATCGAGAATACGCTAACCGTTGGCGGATGGAGCCGGCCGGGTGCGCGGTTGGTAACGGGTCTGTCGCTCGAGTTGGACCTTCGGCGATCAATGCAAGAACGCTTGAACCTGGCCTCGGCGAATTGGCGCCACAATCTGCGGCGTTCCGGCAAGTATGGCTTAATCATCGAGCCATGGCCAAAGCCTGACGCAGGGCAGATGGCGGCGATCTACCGCGACATGCAGGACTATAAGCGGATCGGGCAACAATATTCCGAGGCGGACCTGCGAACCATGCTTGGCGCGCTCGGCGAGCGCCTGCTGGTATTTCGTTGTCTCGACAGCGAGGGAAATTTGCTCGCCTTTCGTGCCGCCGGCATTTTCAGCGGGCGCGGCTGGGACCTTCTCGCAGCGGCGGCTCGCGCGGCGCGAAAAGTTTATGCCTCTTATGCCGTGTTTTGGGCCCTGCTGGAAGCGTGTCGGGAGAAGGGCGCGCATACTTACGATCTCGGCGGGGTAGATCCTTTGGCGAACAAAGGCGTCTTCGATTTCAAACGCGGCACCGGTGCGCGCATGGTTGAATACGTCGGTGAGTGGGAATGGTCCAACCTGCCATTGCTCGCCCCTGCAGTGGGACTGTTGATGCGCTATCGCGGGATGGCGGCATGAACGCCTTCAAGGCAAGGCTGGGCGACGGCATCAGCGCCGCTTTCGCGCTCCTGGCACCGCTGCGCCAGGCGGCTGGTTGTCGGGTGCTGATGTATCATGCTGTCGGCGGTGAGGTTGTCGGCGATACACGCCGTCTGTACAGCATCGCGCCTGATCGTTTTGCCGATCATGTGCGCTGCCTTGCCGACACATTCAGCGCGCTCATGATTGCGCTCGAAGCCGGCATTGCCGAAGGCAACGGGCTTGGGATCAGTTTCGACGATGGCTATCGCGATAATCTTATGATTGCTGCGCCACTGCTCGTCGCGGCGCAGTTGCCGTTCACGATTTTTGTCACGCCGGACTTTATTGCGAGCGGGCGGCCGCAATATCTGTCGCAGCCAGAGCTCAAGGAGCTGGCCGCGCTTCCTGGCGTCAGCATCGGCGCGCATGGTCGTAGCCACCGTCGGCTCACGCAATGCAGCGACGCGGAACTGGCGGATGAACTCTCGGGCAGCAAAGCCTGGATCGAGGATTTGCTCGGCCGGCCGGTCACGGTCATGTCCTACCCGCACGGCGCTGTGGATGCGCGGGTGCGCGCGGCGGCTAAGGCGGCTGGTTATCGGCTTGCAGCGTGCAGTCGCTTCGGCGCTTACCATAAGGGCGATGATCCTTTCTGTGTGGCACGCACCGATGTCTGGGCCGAAGACAGCACCGCGCGGCTTTTAGCCAAGGCGCGCGGCCACTGGGATTGGCTGGGTTGGCGCACGTGAGCGCAGAAACCGCTGCACGGCTGCCGGTCACGGTGATCATCCCGGCCTACAATGCGGCAGTCAGTTTGCCGCGCGCGTTCGCCTCGATCGTCGCGCAAACTCGTCCGCCGGCCGAAATCATCGTGGTCGACGACGCCAGTACCGATGCGACGCGTGAGGTTTTGGCCGCTCTGTGTAGGGACCATCCAGGCTTTGCGATCCGGACCGTCCATCTCGAGGCAAACAGCGGCGCGGGTTCGGCGCGCAATGCAGGCTGGCGGCTTGCTACCCAGGATTACATTGCCTTCCTTGACGCCGATGACGCCTGGCATCCACGTAAGCTGGAAATTCAGTATGGTTTCCTTGTCGATCACCCCAACGTCGCACTGTGCGGCCATCGATGCGTCGTCAAGAGCGAGGCGACGAAGAACCCGGATAACCCATGCGGGCAATTGCCGGTCCGCATGTACGGCATGATGCATTTTCTTGTCGCCAACCGTGTTTCGACGCCAACGGTAATGTTGCGGCGGAGCGTCAAGAATCGTTTTGTCGAAGGCAAGCGCTATTCGGAAGATTATCTGCTTTGGATGGAAATTGTTTCAAAGAATGGCCCGGCCGCATATATCGACCTGCCGCTCGCGGTCCTATTCAAGGCCCGCTACGGCGAAGGCGGTTTGAGCTCACGGCTCGGGCGCATGCGCCAGGGCGAGATCGATACTTATGTCCGTCTGCGCCAACAGAACATTATTGGGCCCCTTGCATGGCCTCTCGTATGGACCTTGAGCTGGTTGAAATTCTTCAAGCGGGTCGTGGCCCGGTTCGCGAAGAGGGCGTGAAGCAAAAAGGCAATGACAGCATGTGCGGCATAGTCGGCCTTATCGCAGCTGAGTCGGTTGCGCGTTTGACTGCGCGCGCTCGCGCGATGGCCGACGCCATTGCCTATCGTGGGCCAGACGGCACGGCTGTATGGAGCGATTCCGAAGCTGGGATTGCATTGGCACACCGGCGGCTGGCCATTGTCGATCTCACCCCGACAGGCGCGCAGCCGATGGTTTCTACGGATGGGCGCTGGGTGATCTCGTATAATGGCGAGGTTTATAATGCGGAAGCGATAGCAACCGCACCGCAGATGGAAGGTCTCGTGCGGCGTGGTACCTCGGACACCGAGGTGATCGTGGAGTCGATTGCGCGTCGTGGGCTCGACCGTACGCTCGCCGACCTTAACGGCATGTTCGCCATGGCGTTGTGGGACCGGAGCACGCGAACATTGCATCTCGTGCGCGATAGGCTCGGAATCAAGCCGCTTTTCTACGGACAGGCACCCGGCGGATTTTGTTTCGCATCGGAGTTGAAGAGTTTTGCTGCTGCCGGTTTTTCTTTCGAGTTGGACGAGGCATCGGTAGCGAGCTTCCTACGCTTCGGTTATGTCCCTGCGCCACATGTGATCTATCGAGGCGTAAATAAGGTTCGTCCGGGCGAGCTAATATCAATCGGCCCGTCGCGAGATATCCAAAAGCGCGCCTACTGGAGCCTCGCTGAGATTGCGCAGAGAGGACTGGATCGGCCGTTTTCCGGTTCGGATCTGCAGGCGGAAGACACGCTACACAACCTACTGGCGGACGCAGTCTCAACAAATATGATTTCGGATGTCCCGCTCGGCGCTTTTCTTTCCGGCGGAATCGATTCCTCGACGGTTGCTGCGCTGATGATTGCGGCGAAGCGTGGTCCAGTGCGGACTTTTTCCATTGGATTTCCAGACTTTGGGTTTGACAAATCTGCCCACGCCCGTGCGGTCGCGGCCCATCTTGGTACGATTCACGAGGAGCTCACCGTTACAGCTGAGGATGCGCTGTCGGTCGTACCGGGGCTCGCCGATATCTACGATGAGCCGTTTGCGGATTCTTCGCAGATCCCGACCTATGCCATTTCCCGAATGACTAGGGCGCATGTCACCGTGGCATTATCGGGCGATGGCGGCGACGAACTGTTCGCCGGCTACAATCGATATAGCCTCGCAGCTGGACATGTCGCCTCGCTCACGCGGTTACCGCTGCCTTTGCGGCGCGCAGCCGCCGCTGCGATGCTCGCTGTTCCCGATCATGTTGTCGATCGTGCCGCGTGGCTGGTGCCGTCCTCCTGGCGGCCGGCGCAGCTCGCCGACAAGCTTAAGAAGTTAGCTGAGGCACTGCGGCTCGACGGCGATGCGGCCTATTTGCGACTGGTCAGCCAGAATCCGTATCCAGCGGCGCTGACCAACGGGCTGCGTGAGCACGGGGTCGCCATGCCATGGTCGGGGCTGGAGGCGCCGGGCACGCTGCTCGAGCGCATGCAGGTGTGGGACACCGCAACCTATCTGCCAGACGATATTCTCCAGAAAGTCGATCGCGCTTCCATGGCCGTATCCCTAGAGGTTCGTCCGCCGCTGTTGGATCACCGGGTGGTGGAGTTTGCTTTCTCGCTTCCGCTGCATTTACGCTTACGCGGTGGGGAAACCAAATGGCTGTTGCGGCGGGTCCTCGATCGCTACGTTCCGCGCAAGCTGGTAGAGCGTCCAAAAATGGGGTTCGCTATTCCGCTGGCAGATTGGTTGCGCGGACCGCTGCGCGACTGGGCCGAAGACTTGCTCGATCCGCAGTATCTGGGTGGCGGATTGCTGGATGTCCGCGCGGTGCGCACATTGTGGAACGCCCATCTGGTAGGACGGCGTAACCAGGCTTACGCGCTGTGGACAATCCTTATGTTCGAAGCCTGGCGACGCCGCTGGACATCCTCTATCACTGCACCGAAGGATCAGTCTGTGTCAGCAATGGCACCCGCCGCCGCGGGCGGGTAAGAGCTCACCAGCAAGGATCTTGGGTACAGACGTGATGCACACCCGAAAAATCGCTGTCATCGGGCTCGGCTATGTGGGGCTGCCGGTCGCCGTCGCCTTTGCCCGCTCCGGCGTGCCGGTGATCGGCTTCGACATCAATCGCAAACGGATCGGCGAACTGCGCGCCGGCCTCGACATAACCCGGGAAGTCGAGCCGTTGGACCTCGTACAGCCCATGCTTGTCTACGAGAGCGATCCGGCCGCATTGGCGGTGGCCGATTTCTACATCGTGACAGTGCCGACCCCGATCGACGATGCCCGGATGCCCGACCTCGGCGCCATGCTGAGCGCTTCCGCGACCGTCGGCGGCGTCCTCAAGCGCGGCGATATCGTCGTCTTCGAATCTACCGTCTATCCGGGCGCGGTCGAGGAAGATTGCGTGCCGGTTCTGGAGAAGGCGTCCGGCCTTAAAGGCGGCAGTGATTTCACTGTCGGCTATTCGCCCGAACGCATCAATCCCGGCGACAAGCAGCATCGCTTCGAGACCATCACCAAAGTGGTGTCGGCGCAGAATGCCCGCACGCTCGACATCGTGGCCAATGTCTATGGTTCGGTGGTAAAAGCCGGCATCCATCGCGCGCCCTCGATCAAGGTCGCCGAGGCCGCCAAGGTGATCGAGAACACCCAGCGCGATCTCAACATCGCGTTTATGAACGAGCTGTCCGCCATTTTCCATCAGCTCGGCATCGACACTGGCGACGTGCTGGAGGCCGCCGCGACCAAATGGAATTTCATGAAATTCCAGCCCGGCCTCGTCGGTGGCCACTGCATCGGGGTCGATCCCTATTATCTCACCTACCGCGCGGAAAAAGCAGGCTATCATGCGGAGATCATTATCGCCGGCCGCCGCATCAACGACGACATGGGCCAGCGGGTGGCGCGCGAGTGCCTGCGCGGACTTGCTGCGCGCCAATGCATCAATCCGCTGGTGACGGTGCTCGGCATGACGTTCAAGGAGAATGTGCCGGACATCCGCAATTCCAGGGTTATCGATGTGGTGCGGGAATTAAACCGGGCTGGCGCACGGACGCAGGTTCACGATCCGTTGGCGTTGGTCGATGAGACAAAAGAAGAATATGGCGTCACGCTTACATCGCTCGAAGCGCTAAAACCCGCCGACGCGATCGTCCTCGCCGTGGCACACGAGGCGTATGTAACCGAAGGCTGGCCGCTGATCGCGCGCCTCCTCAAGGACGGCAGGGGAACTGTGCTTGATGTGAAATCCAAGCTCGATCGCGAACAAAAACCAGAAGGCATCGATCTGTGGCGCCTGTAAACCCCATTCTGATCACCGGTGCCGCTGGCTTTATCGGTTTTCACGTGGCGCGTCGTCTGGCGGAGGCCGGTCGCGAAGTGATTGGCGTCGATAATCTATCGCCCTATTACGATCCTAAGCTCAAGGAATCTCGCCTGGCGCAACTCGCCGGGGCCAAGAATTTCAAATTCGTGCGGATGGATCTGGCAGATCGCGCCGCCACCGAGGCCTTGTTCGCTGAACATCGCTTTCCGTTTGTGATCCATCTCGCGGCGCAAGCCGGGGTCAGACATTCGTTGGTCGATCCGCATGCCTATGTGGACGCCAATATAATCGGCTTCGTCAATATATTGGAAGGCTGTCGTCACAACGGCTGCCGCCATCTCGTCTATGCATCGTCATCGTCGGTCTATGGCTCCAACACCAAGATGCCGTTTCGCACGTCCGACAACGTCGACCATCCGCTCAGCCTTTACGGCGCCTCGAAGAAGGCGAACGAGCTGATGGCGCATTCCTATTCCCATTTGTTCAATCTGCCGGCGACGGGTCTGCGTTTCTTCACTGTCTATGGACCTTGGGGGCGGCCCGATATGGCGATGTGGATCTTCACCGCCGCGATTAACGCTGGCAAGCCGATCAAGCTGTTCAATCACGGCAACATGAAACGCGATTTCACCTATATTGACGATGTCGTAAAGGCGGTGGTGCGGCTGATCGACCGGCCTGCCAGTGGCGATCCCGATTGGTCGAGCGGCTCGCCAGATCCAGCGCGCAGTTCGGCGCCGTGGCGCGTTTATAATATCGGCAACAATAGCCCGGTCGATGTTCTTGAGGTTGTGAGAATTCTGGAACAGATGATCGGAAAAAAAGCCATTCGCGAACTGCTGCCGATGCAGCCCGGCGACGTTCCAGCGACTTATGCCGATGTCGACGACCTCATGCGCGAGGTCGGGTTCAAGCCGTCGACGCCGATCGCCGAGGGAATCGCGCAATTCATCGCCTGGTACAAACAGTACCATCATATCGGTTGAAAGCGGCATCGCACCGCGGGCACTTTGGCTAAAGAGATGGCCGGCAAAGCGGATATTTGGGGAAATTCAAGCGTTTCATCGCTCGTCGCTTGATTGTCGCGTGTCGAGAGTGGGATAAGTGAAAGCTCGGGTGCGGGCTCGCAAAGGTGATAGGCATGCCGAAACTGTCCGATCTCAAAGTTAAGCTCTTCACCGACGGCGCCGACAAGGCGCAGATCGTCGAGATGGCCAAGCAGGCCTGGATTGCCGGATTTACCACCAACCCCTCGCTGCTCAAGAAAGCCGGGGTGAGCGACTACGAGCGCTACGCCCGCGATCTCGTCGCGGTCGTACCGGACCGCCACATTTCGTTCGAGGTGTTCTCCGACGACATCCCCGAGATGGTCGCGCAGGCCCGCGTCATCACCGCCTGGGGCAAGAATGTCTACGTCAAGTTGCCGGTGACCACTACGCGCAATGAGCCGCTGTTCGACGTGGTGCGCGGGTTGTCTCGCGACGGCGTCAAGATCAACATGACCGCAATCTTCACGCCGGAGCAGGTTGCCCGCGCGGTCGATGCGCTCGATGGCGGCGCGCCGGCCTGCGTGTCGGTATTTGCCGGTCGACTTGCGGATTTCGGCATCGACTATCGGCCGATCATGCAAGACGCCGTTGCGCGCGCCCGCAAGACGCGCAATATCGAGATCATCTGGGCTTCCACGCGCGAGGTGTTCAACATCGTGGAAGCAGACAGCCTAGGTTGCCACATTATCACCGCGCCGGCCGATGTGCTCAAGAAGCTGCCCGCTCTGGGCACCAAGTCGGCAGCGGAACTTTCACTAGGGGCGGTGAACTCATTCCGCGAGGACGCGCTTGCAGCAGGCTTGCTGCTTTCGGTCCCTGCTTCGCGCGCCGCCGAGTGATTTGAGCGCGCAGCCTGTTGCGGGACCTGGATTTTAGGCCGCGGCCTTGCTGTAACGCTTTGAATCAAAACGTGTTCGCTACGTTTTCCCGCGGTGGTCGCCAGCCGTCGTGGAGCGTGCTAGGGAACCCCTTGCTAAGGGTTAAGGGGCAGGGGAAATCCGTTCGACCATGACGCAGCGCGGTAAAACCGGATGCGGGGCCTTCGTTGCGTATCGGCGTGATCGGCGTCGGCGTGATGGGCAGCAACCATGCGCGGGTGCTTACGGGGTTGCCGGGCACTGAACTTGTCGGCGTCGCCGATCCCGATTTCCGGCAGGCCGATTTCGTCGCGCGCACGCTCGGCTGCGCCGCCATCGCCGGCGTCGATGAACTGCTCGATCTGAAGGTCGATGCCGTCACCATCGCGGCGCCGACCCATCTGCATCGCGACATCGCGCTCGCCTGCATTGCGCGCGGTGTCCATGTCATGGTGGAAAAGCCGATCGCGTCGTCGGTCGAAGAGGGCCGCGAGATCATCGCCGCGGCGCGCCGCGCTGGCGTGACATTGATGGTCGGTCACGTCGAGCGCTTCAATCCGGCGGTCGAGGCGATCAAAGAAGCGATCCGCAATGAAGATATTCTTTCGATTGCGATCACCCGAGTTGGACCCTTTCCGCCACGTATGTCGAATGTTGGCGTGGTCATCGATCTGGCCGTGCACGACATCGACCTGATCCGCTGGTTCACCGATTCCGACATCGTCGAGGTGCAGCCGCAGCTATCGAGCGCGGTGGCCGAACGCGAGGACATTGCGCTCCTACAGTTCCGCACCGCATCTGGCGTGCTGGCGCATATCAATACCAACTGGCTGACCCCGTTCAAGGCGCGCAACGTTACTGTCGCGACCCGCGGCAAATACGTGATGGGCGATCTCCTCACGCGGCAGGTGACCGAATGCTTTGGTTTCCAGCCGGACGGCAGCTATTCCATGCGCCATCTCTCGGTCGGACACGCCGAGCCGTTGCGCTCCGAACTGCTGGCGTTCCTGCGTGCAGTGCGGTCCGGAGCGGCGGCGGCGGTGACGGGAGAGGAAGGCGTGGCCAGCCTCGAGATCGCCATACGCTGCCTGGCCGCGCGGCAATTGGAATTGGCATGAATCAGCGACCTAACCCACCGATGATTCCGTTTATCGATGTGGCCGCACAGCGCCGCCGGCTTGGTGGTGCGATCGATGCCGCGGTTGCGCGGGTGCTCGGCCATTGCCAGTTCATCCTTGGTCCTGAAGTGCGGATGTTCGAGGCGGAGTTGGCGAAATTCTGCGGCGCCAAGCACGCGGTGACCTGCGCCAGCGGCACCGACGCGCTGGTGTTGGCGCTGCGCGCGCGGGGCATCGGGCCGGGCGACGCGGTGATTTGTCCATCATTTACGTTTTGTGCGACTGCCGAGGTCGCTGCGCTTGTTGGCGCAACGCCGGTATTTGTCGATGTCGACGCCGCCACGTTCAATATCGACACGAATAAGATCGCTGGCGCTATTGCGGCGGCCAAACGTGCTGGGCTTGACGCCGAAGGCGGTCATCCCGGTCGATCTATTCGGATTGGCGGCCGACCATACGGCTGTAGCCGCCGCTGCCGAGGCCGAAGGTCTGTTCATTCTCGACGACGCCGCGCAGGGGTTTGGCGCAACTTTTAATAACCGCCGGCTCGGCACTTTCGGTTACGCCACCGCGACCAGTTTTTTCCCGGCCAAGCCGCTCGGCTGCTACGGCGATGGCGGCGCGGTGCTCACGGACGACGACGCGATGGCCGATGACCTGCGCAGCCTGCGCATGCACGGACAAGGCAGCGATCGATACGACAACGTTCGTATCGGCCTCGCGTCCCGGCTCGACACCATTCAAGCGGCGATCTTGAGCGAGAAGTTGAAGATTTTCCCGAACGAGATCGAGGCGCGAAACCGCGTCGCACGCCGCTATTCCGAAGAGTTAAGCGATGTTGTGATCGCCCCTAAAGTCCCGTCCGGTTCGACCTCCGTGTGGGCGCAATACACCATTCGCGTCGCCGGCGGCGGCCGCGATAAACTGGCGGCCGCACTCAAGGCGGAAGGCATTCCGACCGCGATCTATTATCCGATCCCGCTGCATCGGCAGCAGGCCTATAAGCATTTTCCGGTTGGCGACGGCGGCGTGGCGGTGAGCGACCAACTTGCCGGCGAAGTTATCAGCCTGCCGATGCACGCCTATCTCGACGAGCCGACACAAAGTCGCATTGTCGATGCCGTGCGTCGCGCACTCGTGTCGTGAGCGTTTAGAGGCTAATTTTTCCGCTCGGCTTGCGAAATAGAAATATCAGTTTCTCCCCGAAATGATTGAAATGAAGTAGCACTATCGGGGAAAAGGCTCGGATTTATCGGATGAATTGGCGCCATCAGAACGTTCGCTTGCGGCAACTCGAAGCCGAGGCGATCTATATTATGCGCGAAGTCGTCAGCGAATTCCGCAATCCGGTGATGCTCTATTCGATGGGCAAGGATTCAAGCGCGCTGCTGCACGTGGCGCAAAAGGCGTTTCATCCGGGGAAAGTGCCGTTTCCACTTCTGCACGTCGACACGACCTGGAAATTCCGCGAGATGGTGGCATTTCGCGATGAGACGGCGGCGCGGCTCGGCATGGACTTGCTGGTCCATGTCAACGAAGAGGGTCTAGCGCGCGGCATTTCGCCAGTATCCTCGGGTTCGGCGCTCCACACCCAGGTCATGAAAACCGAAGGCCTGCGGCAGGCCTTGGACAAGTGGCGTTTCGACGCGGCCTTCGGCGGGGCGCGGCGCGACGAGGAAAAAAGCCGCGCCAAGGAGCGGATCTTCTCGCATCGATCGGCGAGCCACAACTGGGACCCGCGCAACCAGCGGCCCGAGCTGTGGCGGCTGTTCAACACCCGCATCAAGACCGGTGAATCCATGCGGGTGTTTCCGCTGTCTAATTGGACCGAACTCGACGTGTGGGAATACATCAGGGCCGAAGATATCCCCGTCGTGCCGCTGTACTTTGCCAAACCGCGCCCGGTGGTCGAGCGCGACGGCATGCTGATCATGGTCGACGACGACCGCCTGCCGCTACTGCCCGGCGAAAAGCCGCGGATACTGAGCGTCCGCTTCCGCACGCTGGGCTGTTATCCGCTGACCGGCGCGGTTCCCTCAAGCGCCAGCACGCTCGATGCAATCATTGCGGAAATGCGCGGCTCGACCAGTTCGGAACGTCAGGGCCGCATCATCGATCATGATGAGGCCGGATCGATGGAAAAGAAGAAGCGCGAGGGCTATTTCTGATGGACAGTCCCGCGCCGGTTGTCGCCGATACGCACGAACGTCAGGACAGTCTCGATGCGCGTCCGGCTTTGCGCTTTCTCACTTGCGGCTCGGTCGACGATGGCAAGTCCACGTTGATCGGCCGCTTGCTCTACGAACAAAACCTCATTTTCGACGATCAGCTGGCGGCGCTCGAGCGCGACTCGAAAAAGAGCGGCACCAACGGCGCGGATGTCGATTTTGCCCTCCTGCTTGACGGTCTGGAAGCCGAGCGCGAGCAGGGCATCACGATCGACGTCGCCTACCGCTATTTCTCGACACGGCGGCGCGCCTTCGTCGTCGCCGATACGCCGGGCCACGAGCAATACACCCGCAACATGGCAACCGGCGCGTCCAATGCCGAGCTTGCGGTCCTGCTGGTGGACGCGCGCAAAGGGCTGCTGAGCCAGACGCACCGGCACGCGGTCATTGCGAGCCTGCTCGGTATTCGCCACCTAGTGCTGGCGGTGAACAAGATCGATCTCGTCGGCTTCGACCGCGCGGTATTCGACGAGATCGCATCAAGTTTCAACGTCTTTGCCGACACGCTCGGCTTTACGACTATCCAAGCAATTCCGGTGTCGGCGCGTGACGGCGACAATGTTTCGTCGCGCAGCGAACAGACGCCCTGGTATTCCGGGCCGCATCTGCTCGGCTATCTCGAAACGATCGACGTCGAGGACGACCGCGCCGGCAAGCCTTTCCGCATGCCGGTGCAATGGGTCAACCGGCCCAATGCCGATTTCCGCGGCTTTGCTGGCACGATTGCAAGCGGCAGCGCCAAACCGGGTGACGAAATTGCAATTCTGCCGTCCGGGCAGACGACCAAAATCAAGAGGATCATCGGTGCCGGCGGCGATCTGGCCGCCGCGCAGGGGCGCGATTCGGTGACTATCACGCTCGCCGATGAAATCGATGTCTCGCGCGGCGACATGTTTGCCGCGCTGCGTGACCGCGCGCAGGTCGCCGACCAGTTTGCGGCGCATCTGGTGTGGATGTCTGCGGAGAACCTGTTTCCCGGACGGTCCTACCTGATGAAGATCAACCACAGCACGCTGCCGGCGACGGTGACCGAGATCAAGCATCGGATCGACGTCACGACACTTTCGAAGCTCGCCGCCAAGACGCTGGCGTTGAACGAGGTGGGCGTGTGTAATCTATCCGTTACCCGGCCGGTCGTGTTCGACGCCTATGCGGCCAATCGTGATACCGGCGCCTTCATCCTGATCGATCGCTATTCCAACGAAACGGTCGCCGCCGGGATGATCGATTTTGCGCTGCGCCGGGCGACCAATATTCACCACCACAGCCACACGGTAAGCAAAGCGGTGCGCTCGGCGCTCATGCATCACCGCCCCGCAGTCTTGTGGTTCACCGGTCTGCCAGGCTCGGGAAAATCGACTATCGCCAACCTTGTCGAAGCCGCGCTGCACGCGCGCGGGGTGCACACCGTCATCTTGGACGGCGACAATGTGCGGCACGGCTTGAACAAGGACCTGGGCTTTACCGAGTCTGACCGGGTGGAGAACATCCGGCGCATCGGCGAGGTAGCCAAGCTGATGACCGACGCCGGCCTCGTCGTGCTTTGCTCGTTCATCTCGCCGTTCCGCGCCGAGCGCCAGATGGTGCGGGAACTGCTCGACAGCGGCGAATTCATCGAGGTCTTCGTCGACACGCCACTCGAGGAGTGCATTGCGCGCGATCCCAAGGGCCTGTATCGGCGCGCGCTCGCCGGCGAAATCAAGAATTTCACGGGCGTCGATCAACCCTATGAAGCGCCCGAGAATCCCGAGCTTCATCTTTTAGCCGGCAGCAAGGATCCCGACCGGCTTGCGAGCGAAGTGGTCGAGGCGCTGGTCCAGCGGAAAATTTTGTGACGCAGCTCTGGCAAACACCCAGCACATTTCCTGATCGGCTTTGATTGATATCAAAATCGCAAATTCCTGCGCCGTTATCGTATGCCAACTTAAGAATATGAAATCGCGCGGCCGTCGAGGGCCCAGCGCATTGGCAATGGAGTCGGTAAATGACGAATTGGCCCGAATACATCAAAGAACGCAGCGCTCAATTGCGGAATTTGCGCACCGGCACGCCGGACGTCATGAAGGCGTTTTCCGGTCTGGCGCAAGCCGCGCTGGCGCCCAAGGCGCTCGACTGCAAGACCAAAGAACTAATCGCCCTCGGCATCGCCGTCGCCATTCACTGCGACGATTGCGTGGGCTTCCACGTCAAGTCGGCGCTCGAGCAGGGCGCTGCGCGCGATGAAATCATGGAGACGCTCGGCATGGCGATCTACATGGGCGCGGGCCCCTCGGTGATGTACGCCAATCACGCGCTGGAGGCATTCGAGCAATTCAAGAACGCCGCGGCAAAGCCCGCTTTAGAGTCGGCTTGATCGGCGCGGCATCAGCTGCGCTTGTAAATGTCCTCGATGCGCTCGATGTCGTCCTCGCCGAGATAGCTGCCGGTCTGCACCTCGATCAGCTCGAGCGGGATTTTGCCGTGGTTGGCCATGCGATGGACGCTGCCGATCGGGATGTAGACCGACTCGTTTTCGTGCACTGCGCGGACCGTGTCGCCGATGGTGACTTCGGCGGTACCGCGCACCACCACCCAATGCTCGGAGCGATGGCGGTGCTTCTGCAGCGACAGCACGCCGCCGGGAATGACGACGATGCGTTTGACCTGGAAGCGATCGCCCATGTCGATCAACTCGTAATAACCCCAAGGCCGATGCACGCGCTTATGATCGGTGGCCTCCGGCCGCTTGGCAGACTTGAGCTTGGCCACCAGCTCGCGCACCTCCTGCGAGCGTGCGCGCGGCACCACCATCACCGCATCCGACGTACTCACCACTACCAAATCCTTGACGCCGACTGCGGCGATCAGCCGGCCGTCCGAGTGCAGCACGCAACCGCTGGCATCGAGCGCCACCGCCGGTCCGTGCACGACATTGCCCGCTGCATCCGGTGGCGTGATATCGAACAGTGCATCCCAGCTGCCGATGTCCGACCAGCGGAAATCGCCCGCCACCACGGCGGCGCGATCGGTCTTTTCCATCACCGCGTAGTCGATCGATTTCATCGGTGCGCGCGCGAAAGCTTCCGCCTGCAGCCGCAGGAAGCCGAGGTCGGTGGAGGCGTTGGCAACCGCCGCCTCGATCGCTTCGGCGATTGCCGGCTCGAGCCGTGCCAGTTCGGATAGCAGTACGTCGGCGCGGAACAGGAAGTTGCCGGAATTCCACAGATAGCCGTCGCGGACATAGCGGGCGGCAGTCACGGCATCCGGCTTCTCGACGAAACTCTTGACGGCGCGCACGCCGCTCTTGCCGATGGCCTCGCCCGGCAGGATGTAGCCGTAGCTGGTCTTGGGCTCGGTCGGCTTGATGCCGAAGGTGACGATGCGTCCGGCCTCGGCGGCTTCGCGGCCGGCGAGACAAGTCGCGCGGAACTGTGGCACGTCGAGGATGATGTGGTCGGCGGCGAGCGCCAGCACCACCGCGTCGGGGTCGCGTTGGCGGGCGACCGCGGTGGCAGCGGCGACGGCGGCCGCTGAGTCCCGCCTCAGCGGTTCGATCACCACCGTCGCCTCGACGCCGACTTCCTCGGCCTGCCGGCGGGCGAAAAAATGGAAATTAGGTCCGGTGATGACGATAGGGGCCCCAAACATCGGGTCCTGCACGCGCAGCAGCGTCTGCTGATAGGTCGAATGCTCGCCGACCAGGGGTAGGAACTGCTTGGGCAGGGCGTCGCGTGAGACCGGCCAGAGCCGTGTTCCGGCGCCGCCGGCCAGGAGAATGGGGATGATGGGCGAGGCCATGCTGTTCGGTTTCGATTCGTTCAGATTAAATCCACACAATCCCTAACATTTTGCCTGTGGATCATCCCGAAAACCAGTTCCCGCTTTTCGAGGTCATGCGCTGGCAGGGCCGCTCGGGGCTCTATGTTTGAGGCGGGAATCGTCTTAAGTCAGTTTGACGTCACTGACTATCGCATTTGTTGCGCATCGTAAAAATTCGTTCCAGGTCAGCAATTTTGCGTCGGCGCGAGGCGCGTTCACCATGATCAAGCGAATCCTCACGGTCGGCGGCCTGACGTTGCTGTCGCGGATCACCGGTTTTGTCCGTGACATCGTGCTGGCCGCGATCCTCGGCGCAGGGCCGGCGGCCGACGCCTTTTTCGTGGCTTTCCGGCTGCCGAATCATTTCCGCGCCATTTTCGCCGAAGGCGCCTTCAATGCCGCCTTTGTTCCGGCCTATGCGCGCATCCGCGAGCAGGGCGGCGCCGCGCGGGCTGAGCTGTTCGCCGACCGCATCTTCACGCTGCTGCTGGCCAGCCAGATCGTGCTGCTGGCGCTGGCGCTGCTGTTCACGCCGACGGTGATCGACGTGTCTGGCGCCCGGCTTTGCCCACGACCCCGAGCGCTTTGCGCTCGCCGTCAATCTTACCCGCATTACCTTTCCCTATCTGCTGCTGATCACCTTGGTGACGCTCTATGGCGGCATCCTCAACGCGCTGCAGCGCTTCGCCGCCGCCGCCGCGGCCTCGACGCTGCTCAATCTGTCGATGGTCGTGACGCTGGCGCTGGCCGCGTTCTTTCCGACCGCCGGCCATGCCGCGGCCTGGGGCGTGCTGATCTCCGGCGTGCTGCAGGTACTGCTCGTCGGCGGCGACACCTTGCGCGCCGGCGCGATGACCGCTTTGCGCTGGCCCGAACTCGATGCCGACGTGCGACAGATTCTTCCGCGCGCTTGGACCGGCCACGGTCGGCTCCATGGGCGTGCAGCTCGCGCTGTTCGCCGACACCATCATCGCGAGCTTTCTGCCGGCGGGTGCGTTGTCGGCGCTCTATTACGCCGATCGCATCGATCAACTCCCGATCGGCGTGATCGGCATAGCCGCCGGCACCGTCATCTTGCCCGAAATGGCGCGCCGCCTGGCCGCCGGCGATGAGGCCGGTGCCTCGAGCGCGCAAAACCGCGCGATCGAATTCACGCTGCTGCTATCGATTCCCTGTCTCGTCGCCTTTTTCGTCATTCCCGAGTTGATCATGCGAGCGCTGTTCATGCGCGGCGCATTCACCGCGGTTGACGCGGTTGCCGCCGGCCGCACGCTTGCGGCCTACGCGGTTGGGATTATTGCCCTTCGTGCTGATCCGCAGCACGGTGGCGACGTTTTTTGCACGCAGCGACACTGCGACGCCCGTGAAAGCGGCGCTGATCGCGGCTGCGGTCAATATCGCGTTTAAGTTCCTGTTGATGGGGCCGCTGGCGCAAGTAGGTCTCGCGCTGGCGACCTCGATCGGCGCTTGGATCAATCTCGGCCTAGTGGTGTGGTTCGCTTCGCGCGCCGGCCACATCCATATTGACGAACGGCTGCGGCAATCGGCGGTCAAGCTGGTGGCCGCCGGGCTCGCCCTGGCCGCGGCGTTGTGGCTATGCGCGCCGTTGGCCACGCATCTGTTCGCGAGCTGGACCCGGCTGCGCGATATTGCCGCCCTGGCGTTGCTGGCGGCGATCGGCGCTGCCGTCTATGGTGGCATCGTGCTGGCATTGTTCGGCGCGCGCTGGCTTGCCGCATTCCGCGCCCGGCAGCGCGGCTGACGCAACGTTTCCTCAAGCGGTCCTTGCCGATTGGGCTCGTTGGGCATAACTCATACCCGACGCTATTGACCGGGCTATTCGTGGCTGGCCGACATTGCAGGTATTCATGAATTTCGCACGGGTAAATCCATCATTTTCGCTGATGTGTGGTGGCCGGAACATTGCCTTGCTGTGCGCGCTTGCGACTTTGGTCGCAAGTTGCGGCGAAGGGCAGAAGCAAGCCGGCGCACCGCCGCCACCGGCGGTGACCGTCGCCAAGCCGGTCAAACGAACCGTCACCGACTACGACGAATATGTCGGCCGCTTTACCGCAATCAATTCGGTGGAGGTGCGCGCGCGCGTCTCCGGCTATCTCGACGGCGTGCATTTCAAGGACGGGCAGATCGTGAAGCAGGGCGATCTGTTGTTCACCGTCGATAAGCGGCCGTTCCAGAACACGCTCGACCAGGCACGCGCCAATCTGGCGCAGGCCAAATCCAATCTTGCCTTCACACAGTCCGACTACACGCGCGGCCAGCAACTGGTGCACGACAAGACCATCACAGACCAGACCTTTGAACAGCGCGGGCAGGCTTTCCACAACGCGGAGGCCGCCGTGAGCAACAACGAGGCCGCGGTGCGCCAGGCCGAGCTCGACATCGAATTCACCGAACTGCGCGCGCCGGTCAACGGCCGTATCGGCGACCGGCGGGTATCGCCCGGCAATCTGGTGACTGGCGGCACCACCGGCAACACGACGCTGCTCGCCACGATCGTATCGACCGATCCGATCTACTTCGAGTTCACCTTCGACGAGGCCTCGTTTCTGCGCTATGAGCGCATGGCCAAAACCGGCAACGACATCGCCAGCCGGCGAGCTGGCGTGCCGGTTGCGCTCAAGCTGATCGACGAGCAGGATTTCGTGCACCAGGGCCACATGGATTTCGTCGACAACGTGATCGATCCGTCAACCGGCACGATCCGCGGCCGCGCGGTGTTCGCCAATGCCAACAATCTCTTTACGCCCGGGATGTTCGCCCGCGTGCAAGTCGCCGGCTCGCCGCCGTATGAGGCCCTGCTGGTGCCGGATGCCGCAATCGGCACGGAGCAGACACGGAAATTCGTCTTGACCGTCGGCGCCGACAACAAGGTCGTGCCGAAATACGTGACGCTTGGCCAGATCACCAAAGACAATTTACGCGTGATCAAGACCGGCATCGGCCCCGACGACCGCATCATCGTGAACGGTCTGATGCGGGCGCGGCCGGGCCAGCCGGTCACGGCGCAGGAAGAGGGCAAACCGGGCGCCGCGCCGGGCGCCCAGGCGCCGCAGGCGGCGAAATAACCGCGGCCAAAACCGATGCGCATCTCGCATTTCTTCATCGACCGGCCGATCTTCGCCTCTGTGGTCTCGATCGTGTTCGTGATCCTGGGCGGTGTCGCTTTCGTGCGGCTGCCGGTCGCGCAATATCCGGAGATCGCGCCGCCGACCATCACCGTGTCCGGCCAGTATCCCGGCGCCAGCGCCGACGTCGTCGCCTCGACGGTGGTGACGCCGATCGAGGAGCAGATCAACGGCGTCGAGAACATGATCTACCTGTCCTCAAACTCGACCGCCGACGGCCGCTTCACCATTTCGGTCACGTTCGACATCGGCACCAATCTCGACATCGCGCAAGTGCAGGTGCAGAACCGCGTCGCCATCGCGGAGCCGCGTCTGCCGGCCGACGTGCGCAACATCGGCGTCACGGTGAACAAGAGCTCGCCCGACCTGATGATGGTCGTGCATCTTTATTCGCCGGACAATTCGCGCGACACGCTGTTCATTTCCAATTACGCGACGCTGGAGATCACCGACGCGGTCACCCGCGTTGACGGCGTCGGCTCGCTCATCGTGTTCGGCGCGCGCGATTACGCGATGCGCATCTGGCTCGATCCCGACCGCCTGCAATCGGTCGGGCTGACCGCCGCCGACGTGGTGACGGCGCTGCAGGGCCAGAACGTCCAGGTGGCGTCCGGCGTGCTCGACCAGCCGCCGATGGACAAGTCGGGCGCATTCCAGATTTCGGTGCAGACGCAAGGCCGCCTCGCCAATCCGGACGAGTTCGGCCAGATCGTGGTCAAGCAGACCGCCAGAGCGGTCGTGCGGATCAAGGACATCGCGCGGGTCGAACTGGCGGCGCAAGATTATTCGACCAATTCCTATCTCGACCGCGATCCGGCGATCGCCATCGGCATCTTCCAGCGCCCGGGCTCGAACGCGCTGTCGACCGCGCAGGCGATCCAGAACACGATGGAGGATCTCTCCAAGCGTTTCCCGCCCGGCCTGAAATACACCATCGTCTACAACCCGACGCAGTTCATCCAGCAGTCGGTCGACGCAGTGGAATCGACCATCGGCGAAGCGATCATCCTGGTCGTGCTGGTGGTTATCCTGTTCCTGCAGACCTGGCGCGCCGCCATCATCCCGATCGTCGCCATCCCGGTGTCACTGATCGGCACCTTCTTCGTGATGTCGCTGTTCGGCTTTACGCTCAACAATCTGTCGTTGTTCGGCCTCGTGCTGGCCATCGGCATCGTCGTCGACGACGCGATCGTCGTCGTGGAGAATGTCGAACGCAATATCGCGACCGGACTGAATCCGCGCGAGGCGGCCATCAAGAGCATGGATGAGGTGGGTGCGGCGCTGATCGCGATCGCACTGGTGCTGTCATCGGTGTTCATTCCTTCGGCCTTCATCACCGGAATTTCCGGCCAGTTTTACCGGCAGTTCGCCCTCACGATTGCCGGTGCGACGATCATCTCGCTGATCGTTTCGCTGACCCTGTCGCCGGCGCTCTGCGCGCTGCTGCTCAAGCCGCACGGCAAGCCGGAGGAAGATACCTGGTGGAACAAGCCGATCCACGGCTTCTTCCGCGGGTTCAACCGTTATTTCGATGCTCTGACGCGAGGTTATGGCTGGCTGTCGGCGCGCACGGTCCGCTTCGCCGTGCTGATGCTGATTGTCTATGGCGGCGTCATCGCCTTCGGCCTCAATGAATTTCGCAAGACGCCGGTTGGCTTTATCCCGCAACTCGACCGCGGCTATCTCATCATCATCACGCAGCTGCCGCCGGCCGCCTCGCTGGCGCGCACCGACGAGGTCAACCGTCGCGCGGTGGAGATCGCGCTGAAAGTGCCCGGCGTTGCGCATGCGGTGAACATCGTCGGTTTTTCCGGCGCCACCTTCACCAACGCGCCGAACGCCGGCGCGATCTTCGTCACCCTCGATCCGTTCGAGGAGCGCGCCAAGGATCCGCGGCAGTCTGCCGCTGCGATCCAGGGCCAATTGTTCATGCGCCTGCAGGAAATCAAGGACGGCTTGATCTTCGTGGTGGCGCCGCCGCCGGTATCCGGCATCGGCAATGCCGGCGGCTTCCGCATGATGGTCGAGGACCGCGCCGGCCGCGGCTCGCAAGCGTTGCAGAACGCGACCTATGCGATGATGGGCCGCGCGGCGCAGACGCCGGGGCTGGTTCAGGTGTTTTCGCTGTTCGAAAATACCACGCCGCAGCTCTACCTCGACATCGACCGCGTCAAGGCGCAACTGCTTGGCATCAACATCCCGGATGTCTTCGCCGCGCTGCAGATCTATCTCGGCTCGGCCTATGTGAACGACTTCAATTTGTTCGGCCGGACCTATCGCGTGGTGGCGCAGGCCGAGAGCGACTACCGCAAGAACACCGAGGACGTGCTGCGCATCCGCGTGCGCAACAACAGCGGCACTACGGTGCCGCTCGGCGCCTTTACCACCGTGCGCACGGTCACCGGACCCTACCGCGTGCCGCGCTATAATCTTTATCCGGCGGCCGAGCTCGACGGCGCGGCGGCGCCCGGCTACAGCCAGGGCCAGGCGATCAAGATCATGGAGCAATTGGCGGCGCAGGTCCTGCCGGAGGGCTTCTCCTACGAGTGGACGACGCTCGCCTTCCAGCAATTGCGCGCCGGCAACACGGCGATGTTCGCATTCGTGCTGGCGGTGGTGTTCGTGTTCCTGGTGCTGGCCGCGCAATTCGAAAGTCTGACGCTGCCGTTGGCGGTGATCCTGATCGTGCCGATGTGCCTGATCGCCTCCATCGTCGGCGTGGTGATCCGCGGCCAGGACAACAATATTCTCACCCAAGTGGGCTTCATCGTGCTCATCGGTCTTGCCGCCAAGAACGCCATCCTGATCGTGGAATTTGCCAAGCAGCTGGAGGACGCCGGGCGCGACCGCTTTGCCGCGGCGGTGGAGGCCGCGCATCTGCGGCTGCGGCCGATCCTGATGACCTCAATGGCCTTCATCCTCGGCGTGACGCCACTGGTCTGGGCGATCGGGGCCGGCGCCGAACTGCGCCAGACGCTCGGCACGGCGGTGTTCTCCGGCATGATCGGCGTCACCGTCTTCGGGCTGATCTTTACGCCGGTATTCTACGTGGTCTCACGCTGGTTCGCGCAGCGCTTCGCACGGCGACAGCAATTACAATCGGCCAAATCATGACAATGAAATTCGGATTCGGGCAGCCGCTCATGCGCAAGGAAGACGACGCGCTGCTGCGCGGCGCCGGCCGCTACGTGGCTGATGTCGCGCCGGCCGCCACGCTGCATGCGGTGGTACTGCGCTCTCCGCATGCGCATGCCCGCTTCAGCATCCACGAACTCGACCGCGTGCGTGCGATGCCGGGCGTGAGGATGGTGCTGACTGCCGCCGAGGTGGCCGATCTTGGGCCGCTGCCGACGCCCGGCGTACTGCCGGGCGTGGACATCAAGATTCCGCTCTATCCGATCCTGGCCAAGGAGGTGGTGCGCCATGTCGGCGACGCCGTCGCCTTTGTGGTCGCCGACAGCCTGGCCGCGGCGAAAGACGCTGCCGAGGCGGTCTCGATCGACTGGCAACCGCTGCCGCACGTGATCGGCGCCATGGCTGCGCTTGCGCCTAATGCGCCGCGCGTGTGGTCCGACCGGCCGAACAATCTCGCCTTCGAGACCGAGCTGGGCGACGCCGCCGCGACCAAGGCGGCCTTCGCGCAGGCGGCGCGCACGGTCGAGTTGACCATCGTCAATCAGCGGCTGGTGACCAATTACATGGACACCCGCGGCGTGATCGCCGAATACGACGGCCAGCGCTACACGCTCACGCTCGGCAGCCAGGGCAGCCACATCATCCGCGACATTATTTGCGGTCAGGTGCTCAAGCTGCCGCTCGACCGCATGCGCGTGATCACGCCCGACGTCGGCGGTGGTTTCGGCACCAAGCTGTTTCCCTACCGCGAATATGCGCTGGCGGCGGTCGCCGCGGAGCGCTCCGGTAAGCCCGTGAAATGGGTGTGCGAGCGCTCCGAACATTTTCTCGGCGACAGCCACGGCCGCGACAACATCTCAACGGCGCGGCTGGCGGTCGACGACAAGGGGCGTTTCCTCGCGCTCGACCTCGATATCGTCGCCGACATGGGCGCCTATCTCTCCTGCTACGCGCCGTATATTCCTTGGCTCGGCGCCGGCATGGCGACCGGCGCCTACGACATCCCGGCGGCGCATGTGCGGCTGCGCGCCGCCTATACCAACACGGTTCCGGTCGATGCCTATCGCGGTGCGGGACGGCCGGAGGCCTCGTACCTGATCGAGCGCCTGGTCGATACTGCGGCCCGCGAGCTCGATATTGCGCCCGATGTGCTGCGCCGACGCAATCTGATCAAGCCGAAGGCGATGCCATACACGACTCCGACCGGCAAAATCTACGACTCCGGCGATTTCGCCGCTACGCTCGCCCGCGCGCAAGAGATTGCCGACTGGGATGGCTTCAATAAGCGCGCCGCTGCATCAAGGCGCGCCGGTAAGCTCTGCGGTATCGGCATCGCAACCTATGTCGAGGCCTGCGGCAATAACGGACCGGAAACGGCGGACGTGCGACTCGATCGCGACGGCGGCGTCACCGTTCTGATCGGCTCGCAGTCGACCGGCCAGGGGCACGCGACGTCTTATGCGCAGCTTGTCGCCGAACGGCTCGATCTGCCGCCGGAGCGCGTACGGGTAGTGCAAGGCGATACAGATGCGATTGCGACCGGCGC
The DNA here is from genome assembly GCA_963753455.1 of uncultured Alphaproteobacteria bacterium. GTDB lineage: Bacteria > Pseudomonadota > Alphaproteobacteria > Rhizobiales > Xanthobacteraceae > Pseudolabrys. The sequence goes on from CAVWDA010000016.1 coordinate 59,428, forward strand.
TGGCACCGGCGGTTCGAGTTCAATCCCCGTCGGCGGTGTGTCGGTTGACCGCGCGTCCAAGACTTTGGCCGAGCAGCTCAAGCAGTTGGCCGCCGACGCGCTCGAGGCGGCGCCCACTGACATGGAAATCGCTGACGGCGCGGTGCGGGTCGCCGGCACCGACCGCGTCATCTCGTTTGCCGATCTTGCCGCGCGGCCCGAGGCCAAGCCCGAACAGTTGCGCGCATCGAGCGAGTTCGGCGTCGAGCAGCCGACATTCCCGAACGGCACGCATATTGCGGAAGTCGAGATCGACCCCGACACCGGCGCGACGACGATTGTGAACTACGTCGTGGTCGACGATTTCGGCGCCACGCTCAACCCGCTGCTGCTTGCCGGCCAGGTGCATGGCGGCGCGGTACAGGGCATCGGCCAGGCGCTGATGGAGGATACCGTCTACGATCCGGCATCGGGGCAATTGCTCAGCGCGAGTTTCATGGATTACGCCATGCCGCGAGCGGCGGACGCGCCGTCCTTTGTGTTCGAAACGCACAACGTGCCGTGCAAGAACAATCCGCTCGGGGTCAAAGGCGCAGGCGAGGCGGGCGCCATCGGTTCCTGTCCGGCGCTGATTAACGCCATCCTCGATGCGCTCTGGCGAAACTTCAGAATCCGCACCATCGACATGCCGGCGACCCCGCAAAAGGTCTGGGCGGCGATCGCGGCGACACAATAGGCCACGCCGTCTTAATAGCTTAGATGATGATCGCGGATTTGCGATCGCGGCCGACTGAGGCGGCCCGGTGTCCGCCGAATCTAAGACCCATGCGGGGAATAACTATACCGCCTGTCGAAACAATAGGGCCAGGCCACGTCGATGCGCGCCGCCGCCGCGATTCCGTCGCGGCGGCGTTTTGTTTGCTGTATGAAAGGCGGCCTGCGGGGACCGGGGGGCGCGATGATACGGAGGCTTGTGTTGCTGGCGGCGGTCGCTGCCTTACTGGGGCTTGCGGCGTTCTGGATTTTGACTATCCCCGCCATCGTGCCGACGAGCGCACTCGCGGCGCATACGGCGGACCTCGTCAACGGCAAGGAGATGTTTTACGCTGGCGGTTGCGCGTCCTGCCACGCAGTGCCCAAGCAAGACGACAGCACGAAACTTGGCGGCGGCCTGGCGCTGAACTCGCCGTTCGGCACGTTCTACGTCCCCAATATCTCATCCGATCCGAAGGACGGCATCGGCGCTTGGAGCGAGGCGCAATTTGTCACCGCTATGACGAAGGGGACGGCGCCTTCCGGCCAGCACCTCTATCCGGCCTTTCCCTATACGTCGTATCAGCATATGCGTTTCGACGACCTGCGCGATCTGTTTGCTTATCTGAAGACACTGCCGCCGGTGCAAGGCCGCGTGCGTGGTCACGATCTGTCGTTTCCATTCGACATCCGCCGTACGCTTGGCCTGTGGAAACTGTTGTATCTCGACGGCAAGCCGTTCGCCCCCGATCCGTCGAAGTCAGCTGCAATGGAACAGAGGCGCCTATCTGGTCAATGGTCCAGGCCATTGCGTGGAGTGTCACTCGCCGCGCAATGCGCTCGGCGGCGTGATCGCGAGCTTACGCTTTACCGGTGGCCCAAGCCCCGACGGTCAGGGCGGTGTGCCCAACATCACGCAATACAAGCTCAAGGCCTGGTCGGAGAAAGACATCGCCGACACGCTCAAGGACGGCATGACGCCCGATGCCGACCGGGTTGGCGGCAATATGGTTGAGGTGGTGCGCAATACGTCGCAACTGACCGCAGCGGATCGTATGGCGATCGCCGCCTATATTAAATCGCTGCCAGCTGTCGAAGGGCAAAAGCCGCCGCCGAATAAGAAGCAGTGACTTGCCGTTGTCGTTAGCTGGTATAAGCCGGGCGCAATGAATCTATTAAAAGCTATCGGCTTCAAGCTGATTTCCGCGCTTTTATTCGCCGCTCTGTCGGCATTCGTGCGCCAATTGGGCGACGTTGTGCCGGTCGGACAGCTCGTGTTTTTCCGCAGCGCGTGCGCGATTCCGCCGGTGCTGTTGATCTATGCCTTACGCGGCGAGCTGGCGAGCGCGGTCTACACCCGCCGCCCGCTCGGCCAACTCGGGCGCGGCGCGCTCAGCGTTGGTGGCATGTACACCAATTTCTCCGCGCTGGCGCGGCTGCCGCTGGCGGACGCTACCGCGATTTCCTTCGCTTCGCCGCTGATCACCGTGGCTTTGGCCGCGGTCATTCTGAAAGAACATGTGCGGTTCTATCGCTGGTCGGCGGTGGTGGTCGGATTTGGTGGCGTGATCGTGATGCTGATCCCGCATTTTGACATTAAACATTATGCCATTGCCGGTGCCGCCAGTGCGGCGACGATCGGTTCTGTGTTGGCGCTGATTTCCGCCTTCTGCAACGCCGGCACCGTCATCCAGACCCGGCGGCTCACGCAGAGCGAGACCACCTCGTCTATCGTCTTTTATTTTTCGCTGGTCACGGCGCTCGCCGGGGCGGTGACATTGCCCTTTGCCTGGCACGCGCCGACCGGCGCCGAGCTTCTCATGCTGATCTCGATGGGCATCTTCGGCGGCATCGGGCATATCTTTCTGACCGAAAGCTATCGCCACGCCACCGCTTCAGTGGTCGCACCGTTCGATTACTCGTCGATGTTGTGGGCGCTGCTGCTCGGCTACTGGGTATTCGGCGAATTGCCGAGCACCTTGGTTTATGCCGGTGCGGCCATCGTCGCTGGCGCCGGGCTGTTCGTGATCTGGCGCGAGCGCGCGCTCGGCTTACAACGGGCGCGTGAAGCGGAAGGGCCGCGCCGGCCGGAGATCTAATGCGCCGAACTGATTTTTTCAGGCGACGTTGGATTCGGGAGTTTCCGCCGCCCGCCGCAAAATCATGGCGCTGACGGCTTCCAGGATTTTGCCGACGGCTGCGCGCCGGTAGGCCCAGCGCTCGTCCGCGTCCGGTGGATTGACGACCATTGTTGCGTTGGCCTCGAACAGCAACACGTCTCCGTTAGCGCTAAGGCCAAAGTCGATGCCGCCGTAGTCAAGGGCAAGCGCACGCGCGATTTGCTGGAGTGCCGAGAGCGCTTTTTTGCCGAGGACCGCAGACATATTGGCGAGGAACGCGGCTTCTTCAGCGCGATAATCCGGACGATCGGCCATGTCGGCAGTGAAATAATGTACTTTCCATTGCCGGGATATCGCGAGGTGCATGGGGTAGATGCGGCCATCGACGATCATCACGCGATATTTTCGCGCGTTGCCGTCGTGGCCGCGCGCGTCGAGATATTCGATCGCCAATAGATCGTCGCCTGGAAGGCTGCTCGCCGCGGCGGCGAGGTCGGCCACGGATTCGACCAGGACGAAATTATGTCCGGTGTGAAAACCCGGCGAGCGCAAGAGCAGCGGAAACGCAAAGCCATGGCCGGAAATCGTGGTGGCGCCCTCCGGTCCGCTGAGCATGGCTCGCGGCATTGCGAGCACTTGCGGGGCCACTATGCCTCGCAGTGTGCGAAAGCGTTGCGCAATGGAGATGCGGCCGGTTTTAAATATCATCGATGGATCGTTGATTACCGGTGCGCTTGTCCGGTTGATCAGCCGCGCCGCGGCTGCAAGTGCAGGCGAACAAAGGTCCGCGTCGCCGATCGCATTGAAAACCACGCGATGCGCTGGCAATGGAATTGATGGATCGAGAAAGTCCGCGACGATCACTGATGTCATGAAAATCCGATCGTCGAGGAATGATGCGGTCGGAATATTGCCGCTGCCCGACGACACCAGCAGGAGGACCGGCACCGGCGGTCTGCTTCCGCGATAAGGCAATGATGTCACGGAGCAATCGGCAAAGCCCTTTTGGAAATGTGATTGGGCGCTGCGGCGGTCGCCGAGTCCCGACAGAACCGCGCCTAATCCCTGATGGGCCTGCGGATGCTCTGGGTTGAGCCGCAACGCGGTTTCATAATGCTTGCGTGCGCCCGTGAGATCGCCGCCGCGCAGCAGCAAGTTGGCCAGATTCACGTGCCCCATCGGATTTGCCGGGTGATGCGCGATCGCTTCCGAGTAGACGCGGCAGGCCGCTGCAATCATTCCCATCGACGTCAGGCAGTTGCCGAATTCGTTGAGCGCGCTGAAATGGGTCGGCGTGCGTAGCAGGATTTCGACAAAGGCTTGCTGGGCGTCGATTCGCCGGTCCAGAGCGTTCAGAAGGGCGGCGCGTTCGATCTGTAAATCAACCGTGCCGCGGCCGCTCGCCAGCTCGTGCTCGAGTGAGCGGAGTCTTCTTCTTGCACCGCGCGCGGTGCCCAGCTGCCGTCGTCGCTCATGGTATCCGTGATCGTGCAATACGATCGGAGCAGGCCACAGGAGCGTTAACAGTCCGTTAACCATGAAAGACGCTGAAATCGCCTGCGGCGGCGCGTTCCCGCCAATTGCCGCGGTCTTTTGCCGTGACCTAGGCTTTGAAGGCCTTGAAGGTGATGATCGTGTAGGTGTCTTTAATGCCGGGCAGGCTCTGAACCTTCTCATTGACGAAGTGACCGATGTCGGTACCCGCATCCACGTAAAACTTGACCAGCAGATCGTAGTCTCCAGCGGTCGAGTAGATCTCGGAGGCGATCTCGGCTTCGGCCAGTTCATTGGCCACTTGGTAGGACTTGCCGAGCTCGCATTTGATCTGGACGAAGAAGGGGGTCATCGCGCGCCTCCGTGCCCCTGAGGGGGACACCGCAATCCAGCAAAAACGCGGCCCACATGCAAGGCGCACAGGCCTCATAGGCTTGCCTTGCTTAACCGCGCGGACTAGGTAGTGATCAGCAATCTCGTGGGGTGTCCGGCGTTGCCGGACTGAGAGGCCGATCCGAGGCCAACCCAACGAACCTGATCCGGGTCATGCCGGCGGAGGGAGATGAGATGCGCGATTCCGGACCGGCAACGCGCGATAATGTGGCGCAATCCGCGGCGGCGCTGATCGAGCGGCTGCGTGCGCGCTCGCCGCGTGTCCACTGCATCACCAACGCGGTGGCGCAGAATTTTACCGCCAATGTGCTGCTCGCAGTTGGCTGCGTACCCTCGATGACATTGTCGGCCGAGGAGATCGGCGCCTTTGTGTCCCGCGCCGCCGCATTGTTGGTCAACCTCGGCACATTCGACCGAGAGCGGCGCGAGGCAACGGCGATCGCGGTCGAAACCGCAACGAAGGGGGGCCTCCCTTGGGTTCTCGATCCGGTTTTCATCGACCGCAGCACCGCACGTGCGGCCTTCGCCCAGACGCTGCTCGCGAGCGTGCCGAAGGCGGTGCGGCTCAACGCCGCGGAGTTTATCGCGCTGTCGGGCAACGAGCCGACGCGCGCCGCACTTGCGGCCTATGCGCGCGCCACGAAAAGCGTGATCGGGCTGTCGGGCGCGACCGATCTGGTCGGCGACGGAGAGCGGCTCGCGGCCATCGCCAACGGCCACGCGCTGATGGCTAAGGTGACTGCCATGGGTTGCGCTGTCTCGGCGCTGGTCGCAGCCTGTCTCGGCGTCGAAACGGATGCCTGGCTCGCCACCGCGGCCGCGTTGATGATCGCCGGAGTTGCCGGCGAGGTGGCCGCCGAAAAGGCCGCGGGGCCCGGCAGCTTTGCGGTGGCATTTGTCGATACGCTGTTCAATCTCGATGGGCCGACGCTCATCGCAAACGCTCGCGTAAATTTTGCAGAGGTGGATTGATGAACGTTGATCTCCGGCTTTACGCGCTTGTCGATCCCGCCGTGGCCGGCGGGCGTATGCTGACCGATCTTGCGAAGTTGATCGCCGGCAGCGCCACGCTGGTGCAGTTGCGCGACAAGCAGGGGTCCACCCGCGCCATGATGGAGGAAGCGCGCAGCCTTCGTGCCGTGCTCGAGCCGGCTGGTGTGCCATTGTTGATCAATGACCGAGTCGACGTCGCGCTCGCCGCGGAGGCCGATGGCGTGCACATCGGCCAGAATGACATGGCGGCCGAAGACGCGCGGCTGCTGCTCGGCCGCGCAGCCATCATCGGGCTGAGTTTGAGCACGGTGCACCAGGCGCAGGCCGCCCCGCTCGATCTGATCGATTACGTCGGCATCGGCGCGGTTTATCCGACCGGCTCGAAAGACGATGCCTCGACGCCGATCGGCGTCGCCGGCCTGAGCGAAATCGTGCAGGTGGTGCGCGCGCGCAAGCCGGGATTCCCGGTCTGTGCTATCTCCGGCATCAATGCGGCCAACGCTGGCGAGACGATCGCGGCCGGCGCCGACGGAGTCGCGGTGATCTCCGCGCTGTCGCGCGCGCCCGATCCGGAAAAGGCGGCGCGGGAGCTGCGCGCGGTGGTCGACGCGGCGCTCAAGCGGCGAGGGGCCGCATGACGGCGGTCGCGCTGACCATCGCCGGCTCGGACTCAAGCGGCGGCGCCGGCATCCAGGCGGACCTGAAAACCTTCGCCGCGCTCGGCGTCTACGGCGCCAGCGTCGTCACCGCGCTGACCGCGCAGAACACCCAGGGCGTGAGCGCGATCTACGACGTGCCGCCCGGCTTCGTCGACGCCCAGATCGACGCCGTCTTTTCCGATCTCGCCGTCGGCGCGGTGAAGATCGGCATGCTGTTCCGCCCGGCGACGGTCAAGGCGGTGGCGGAGGGGCTCGCGCGCCACCGCGCGCGCACCGTCGTGCTCGACCCGGTGATGATCGCGAGCTCCGGCGACAGCCTGCTCGCCGGCAACGTGGTCGACGCGCTGCGCCGCCGGCTCATTCCGCACGCGCTGCTGGTGACGCCCAATCTGCCGGAGGCGGCCGCGCTCGCCGGCGGCACGCCCGCGCGCACCGAGCGCGAAATGGAAATCCAGGCGCGCGAGATCCTGTCGCTCGGCGCGCGCAACGTGCTGATCAAAGGCGGCCATGGCGGCGGCGAGGAGAGCGTCGATCTGCTGATCGGCGAGGGCGAGGTCGTGCGGCTGTCGGCCAAGCGCATCGCGACCAAGAATTTGCACGGCACCGGCTGCACGTTGTCGTCGGCGATCGCGGCGGGGCTCGCCAAGGGCCGCGACCTCGTCACCGCCTGCCGCGAAGCCAAGGCCTACGTCACCGCCGCCATCGCCCACGCCGACGAATTGCAGATCGGCCACGGCCCCGGGCCCTTGCATCAATTCTATAAGCAATGGAGCGACCCATGACCACGCGCCGCACCTTTACCATCGCCGCCGCCGCGGGCCTGCTCGCGACGCCCGCCGTCGCCCGCGCGCAAACGGTGAAGTGGCGCATGGTCACCTCCTGGCCGAAACGTCTGCCCGGCCCCGGCATGTCGGCCGAGCGCGTCGCCTCCCGCATCCGCGCGCTCAGCGGCGGGCGCATCGACATCACCGTCTATGCCGCCGGCGAGATCGTGCCGGCCTTCGAGGTGCTGGGCGCGGTCGGCAACGGCGTCGCCGACATCGGCCACACCGCGGCCTTCTACTGGCAGGGCAAGATGCCGGCTTCGGCCTTCTTCACCACCGTGCCGTTCGGCCTCACGCCTGCCGAGCACGTCGCCTGGATCGAGGCCGGCGGCGGCCAGGCGCTGTGGGACGAGCTCTACGCGCCGTTCGGCGTCAAGCCGTTCATGGCCGGCAACACCGGCGTCTGCATGGGCGGCTGGTTCCGCCGCGAGCTCAAGACCGCCGCCGACCTGCGGGGCCTGAAGCTGCGCTCGCTCGGCCTCGGCGGCGAGGTCTACCGGAGGCTCGGCGCCACGCCGCAGACCACGCCGCCTTCGGAAATCCTCACTTCATTGCAATCGGGCGTGCTCGACGGCGCCGAATTCGTCGGCCCCGGCACCGACATCGCGCTCGGGCTCTATCGCGTGGCGCCATTCTACTACTATCCCGGCTTCAACAAGCCGAACGGCACCGGCGAGTGCATCGTCGCGCTGAAAGTTTGGAACGCGCTCAGCGACGAGCTCAAGGCGATCGTCGCGCATGCCTGCGCCGCGGAGGCGAACTACGCGCTGGCCGAGATGGAGCGGCTCAACGCGCAGGCGCTGGCCGCGCTCACCGAGGAGCACAACGTCAAGCTCGTCGCCTTCCCGGGCGATCTGGTGACGGCCGCGCGCCGGGAGGCGGTGTCGGTGCTCGGCGAGATGGCCGCGCGCGACGTCATCTCCGGCAAGGTGCACGGCTCCTACGTGGCCTTCCGCGACGCCACCGCGCCGTGGTCGCGGGTGTCGATCGAGGCGGTGCTGCGGGCGAGGGCTTGACGTCTTCCGTTCGTCCCCGCGAAAGCGGGGACCCACGGCCACTGGTTCCGTCCTAAAGAACTGGATTCCCGCTTGCGTGGGAATGAGCGGGATCATACGTCTGCTTGACCTGACGTAGCCTATAGGCTACATTGCTTTATCCATGATCGAAGTTCGCCAGACGGCGGAATTTTCGGGCTGGCTGCGCCGCTTGCGCGATGCCAATGCGATCGCGCGGATCGTCGCTCGCGTTCGCCGCATGGAGCTTGGCAATCCGGGCGACGTGCGCAGCGTCGGCAAGGGAGTCATGGAAATGCGGATCGCTTATGGGCCCGGCTACCGCGTCTATTATGCACAGCGCGGGGCAGCGATTGTGATCTTACTGTGCGGCGGCGACAAGCACACGCAGCGTGACGATATCAAACGCGCTCAGGAATTCGCGGAGAGGCTGTAATGGCGAAGAAAACAACGACGAAGAAGACGACACGGTTCGATGCCGCCGATTATCTCGACAGCGAGGCGCGGCAGGCCGCCTATATCGCGGCGGCGCTGGAAGCGGGCGATGCCGAATTTGTCCGCGATGCGCTCGGCGTCGTCGCGCGCGCGCGCGGCATGGGTAAGATTGCAAAGAACGCCGGTTTGAACCGGGAGAGCCTCTACAAGGCGTTGGGCGCCAGCGGCAATCCCGAGTTTGGCACGGTGATGCGCATCGTGCGGGCTATGGGGCTGACGCTTTCCGCGCACCCGGCGGAGGCTGCGAAAAAACGCGGGGTGGCTTGATCGCAAGGAAGCGCTCGAAGAAGGCGATGCCAGTCGCGTCGACTTCGTGCAATACCACTGAGGAGAAACGTCATGGTCCATGTCGCCAAGCGCAATCGCGGCCGCTGCCCGACGCATCCCGGCGTCTTGCTGCGCAAGGATGTGATCCCGGCGACCGGGCGGAGCAAGGCCGACATCGCGCAGCTGCTCGGCATTTCGCGCCAGCACCTCTACGACATTCTGCGCGAGCGCAAGCCGGCGTCGCCGGCGGTCGCGGTGCGGCTCGGCAAGTTGTTTGGCGATGGCGATGGCGCCGACGTTTGGGTGCGCATGCAAGGTGCCTACGATACCTGGTATGCCGAGCGCAAAGAGGACGTCAGCAAGATTCCGACGTTGCGCGCGAAGGCTGCTTAGGCTTGCGCGCCCCGGAATGACCGGGATACCTTGCTCGCCGCCGCCGTCTTTGCTAGCGCCTTGCGCGCATCCCGCCGTCCGGCATTCCAGCAAGGTCAGCCACGCCCCATGAAAATCGCAGCGATCAACACCCCGAAGGGCAAGATTTTCGGCGCCATCGAGGGCGATAGCTTCCGCCCGTTCTCGGTCGGCGGGGCTGCGCTGCGCGACCTGCGCCACGTCATCAAGCTGCTCGCCGCCGGCGCGGCCCCGGACTACGGCGAGTCGGTCGCGCTTTCCCGCACCAAGCTCGCCGCGCCGGTCGGCCCGCTCGGCAAGAACGTGATCTGCGTCGGCAAGAACTACTACGACCACGCCCGCGAATTCGCGCAGAGCGGCGTCGACCAGTCCGGCGATAAGCAGGATGTGCCGGCCGATCCGGTCATCTTCACCAAGTCGCCGTCCTCGCTCGCCGATCCGGGCGACAAAATCGTCGCCGCGCTCGACCCGACGCACACCGTCGACTACGAGGGCGAGTTCGGCGTGGTAATCGGCAAGGCGGCCAAGAACGTCAGGCGCGAGGACGCGCTCGATTACGTGTTCGGCTACACCATCGTCAACGACGTCACCGCGCGCGCCGTGCAGCAGAAGCACAAGCAGTGGTTTCTCGGCAAAAGCCTCGATGGCTTCTGCCCGGTCGGGCCCTATCTGGTGACGCGCGACGAATTCGGCGTGCCGGCCGAGCAGGAGCTGGCGACCTACGTCAACGACGAGCGGCGCCAGTTCGCCAAGCTCAAGGACATGATCTTCGACGTGCCGACGTTCATCGAGACGGTCACGGCCTATGTGCCGCTGGAGCCGGGCGACCTGTTGGCCACCGGCACGCCCGCCGGCGTCGGTATCGGCTTTAACCCGCCGCGCTATCTCAAGGCCGGCGACGTGGTCCGCATTGCGATCACCGGCATCGGCGAACTCGTTAACCCGGTGGTTTGAAACCCGGTGGCCGGAGCCGCCGGCATCGCCTATAAGGGCGCAGCGAAACCCAAGGATTTTGGCCGGACTTGCGAAATATCAATGCCAGCGGCAGGAAAAGCGATCTTCTCGCCCCGATTGCCCTGACTTTATGCCGCCTTGATGCGGTCTTGACGTCATCAAGGCCGGCCCTGAAAAACACCGCACTATCGACCCATAACCGACCCAAAGAACCCTGCGAGAGGAGTTAAACGGATGGCCACTGCAACCCCCTGGAAAACCAACGACTGGTTCGTCAGCGAATGGAATTACGCCCCTGAGGTGACGAAGGATTTCAAGTTCGCCAAGAACATCAAGATCCATGACGTCACCCTGCGCGACGGCGAGCAGCAGACCGGCATCATCCTTTCCAAGGATGAAAAAATTCGCATCGCCGAAGGCCTGGCCGAAGCCGGCGTGCACCGCATCGAAGCCGGCATGCCGATCGTGTCGCCGTCCGACAACGACGCCATCAAGGAAATCGTCAAGCGCAACCTCGGCCCGCAGATCTTCTCCTTCGCCCGCTGCATGAAGGAAGACGTCAAGCGCGCGGTCGATACCGGCGTCAATGGCATCGTCATGGAGATCCCGTCGAGCAAGCACATGCTCGAACTCGCCTACCGCTGGCCGCTGGAAAAGGCGATCGAGACCTCGGTCGAGGCCACCAAGTTCGCCCACGACAACGGCCTCGAAGTGGTGTTCTTCCCGATCGACTTCTCGCGCGCCGAAATCAAGTGGGCGCTCGACCTTATCGAGAAGGTCGGCAAGGAAGGCCACATGGACGCCCTCGCCTTGGTCGACACCTTCGGCGTCGTCTCGCCGCACGCCATGCAGTACTTCGTCAAGCAGGTGCAGGCCCGCATCCCGAAGCGGCTCGAGGCGCACTTCCATCAGGACTTCGGCATGGGCGTCGCCAACACCATCATGGCACTCTCCCTCGGCGTCGAGGTGATGCACACCACCGTGCTCGGCATCGGCGAACGCTCCGGCAACGCGCCGATGGAAGACGTGGTGATGGCGCTGAAAACCATGTACGGCGTCGACTGCGGCATCGACACCACCAAGCTCACCCCGCTGGCGAACCTCGTGCAGCGCTTGACCGGCGTCGTGGTGCCGTCGAACAAGGCGATCGTCGGCTCGGGGCTCTACCAGATCGAGTCCGGCATCATCGCCTCGTGGTTCAAGAACTGCGGCGAGAAGAACGCCACCGAGTTGTTCCCGATCCGCTGGTCGGCGGTCGGCCAGCCGCCGGCCGAGATCGTGATGGGCAAGGGCTCCGGCATCGACTCGGTCAATGCCTGGCTGCGCGATGTCGGCATGCAGGTGTCGGAAGAGGACGCCATGAAGGTCTTGCAGGCCGTCAAGCTGCATTCGCTGAAGAACAAGAAGATGCTCAGCCACGCCGAGTTCCGCGATCTCGCCCGCGCCACGCTGGGCCGGACGCAGATGGCGGCGGAGTAGGGCGTTCTGCGCTAACGGTTAATGACAAAGCCCCAGGGCAAAACCCTGGGGCTTTTTATTTTGATTGCAAGCGTGATGTGACTGCGGGCTACTGCAAACTAATATGCGCCGTTTTCACCACCTTCTCCCACTTGTCGGAATCCTTCTTGATCAGCGCGGTGAACTGCTCGCCGGGCAGCGCCATCACCACCAGTTGTTGATCGGTGAAGGTCTTGACCGCCGCAGGCTCCTTCATCACCGCGAGGATTTCCGCGGTCAGGCGATCGACGATCGGCTTGGGCACGCCGGCCGGCAGGATGATGCCGACCCATGGCGCCATGTCGAAGCCCGGCAGCGTCTCCGCGATGGTCGGCACGTCCGGCAGGTCCGGCATGCGCTTGGGCTCGCAGACCGCGAGCGCGACCAGCTTCTTCTCCTTCACGTAGGGCCACAGCGTCGACACGTTGTTGAACGACAGCTGCACCTCGCCGCCGATCAGCGCGAGCGAGGAGGGGCCGGTGCCCTTGTAGGGAACGTGCACCAGCTTGATGCCGGCCGCCTGCGCGAACAGCTCGGCCTCGAGGTGGCTGAAATTGCCGACGCCGGCGGAGGCGTAGTTGAGCGTGCCGGGCTTCTCCTTGGCGAGCTTGATCAGCTCGGCCACGTTGTGCACGGGCAGCGACGGATTGACCGCGAGCAGCGAGGGCAGGCGGATCACCGACGTGACGTGGATGAAGTCCTTCATCGGGTCGTAGGGAATGCTCTTGTAGACCCACTTGTTTACGGTCATCGGCGAGTCGGACGTCATCGCCATGGTGTAGCCGTCCGGCGCCGACTGCTTGAGCGCCTGCAGGCCGATCTGGCCGTTGGCGCCGCCGCGGTTATCGACGATGATGGTCTGGTGCAGCCGATCCTGCAGATATTTGGCGACGATGCGCGCCACCACGTCGGTGCCGCCGCCGGCCGGATAAGGCACGATCATGCGGATCGTTCCGCGCGTCGGCCAGTCCTGCGCAGACGATGGCGCCGACGCCAGCGCCAGCAGCCCGATTGCGGCCACGCCTGCCGTTATTAATTTTTTCAAGTTCGCCTCCCTATGTTTCCAACGTGTGATTGCGGGGTTGTCTCACGTCTTGCCGCCGTTCGCCCGCTACCAGCCGTGCGGTTCGGTGTCGAACAGCCCGAGCGCTTCCAGCGTGTTTCTGATTTCCTTTTTCCGCTCCGCTGGGAGCGGACGATTGGGCAGCCGCGGGCCGCCGACCGGCCGCCCCATGATCTCCCACATCGCCTTGGTCGGCGCCGGATATTCGACCTTGGCGATCTGGTAGAGCTCGGAGAATTTGTATTGCAGGCCGAGCGCCTCTTTAAGTTTGCCGCCGGTGGTCGCGTCGTAGAGCGTGTTGACGAAGTTCGGCGCGATGCCGCCGAACACCGACATGCAGGCGGTGCCGCCGAGCGTCAAACTCGGCAGCATCCATTCGGTGCCGACGAACAGGCCGAAGTCGGCGCGCACCTGTTTCGCCGCGCGGCCGAGCTCGAGATATTTTTCCCAGTTGTGGCTGGCCTCTTTGAGGCCGATGAATTGCGGGAAGCGCTGCATCAAGGCGGTGAGCGTGGCCGGCGCGATGCCGACGCCGTCCATGATGGTCGGCGAGTTGTAGGCAATGAAGGGCAGAGCGGTCGCCGCGATGATGGCGGCGAAGTGCTCGTAAAGCTGCTCCTGCGACGGCTTCCAGTAATAGGGCGCGATCGCCATCACGCAGTCGGCGCCGGCCTGTTCGGCGTGGCGCGCGAGCTCGATCGCCTGGTCGGTGCCGGGTGTGCTGACATGCACGATCACCGGCACGCGGCCGGCGGCGGTCTCGACCGCGGCTTTGGCCAGGAGCTTGCGCTCGTCGAGCGTCAGGTTGAGCGATTCCGCCAGATGCAGATTGATGCACAGTGAGGAGGCGTTCTGGCGCAGCAGGAAGTCGATGACGCGGGCGAAGGTGTCGAGATCGACCTTGTTGTCCGGCGTGAACGGCGTCACCGGAACATGGACGATGCCGCGAACGGCCGTGAAGGGCTTGCGTTGCGCCATGCTGGCGGTGCCTCAGATCACTTTTTCGGACGCATCATTGTCGCGGCAGAGCAGCAGCCGCCCCGACCGAGGTCAAGCAAACACTTCATGCGGAAATTGCCGCACAGTCATGTTCACGGTCGTGTGCGATGCAGCAAGCAGGCGCCAAGAGTTGTAGCGAAGCGTGGCGCCACTTGCGCCAAGTTTCACGCCTTGAACGGCACCACCTTCTGCCGCTGCGTGCCCAGCCCCTCGATGCCGAGTTCGACCACGTCGCCGGCTTTGAGATAGACCGGCGCCGGCTTCATGCCATAGGCGACGCCCGGCGGCGTGCCGGTCGCAATCACATCGCCCGGCTCGAGCACAAAGAATTGCGACAGGTACCAGACCAGGTGCGCGACATCGAACACCATGGTCTTGGTCGAGCCGTGCTGGCGCTTCTCGCCGTTGACGTTTGTCCACATGGTGAGATTCTGCGGATTCTTGATCTCGTCTTTGGTCACCAGCCAGGGTCCGAGCGGGCCGAAGGTCTCGGCGCCCTTGCCTTTGCAGATCGTTTGGCCGTGTTCCATCTGGAACGCGCGCTCCGACACGTCGTTAGAGATGCAATAGCCGGCGACGGCGTCCATCGCCTTTTCTTTGGCGAGGTAGCGCGCGCGCTTGCCGATGATCACGCCGAGTTCGCACTCGTAGTCGAGCTTGGTCGAGCCTTTCGGGATCATGGTGTTGTCATTTGGCCCGCAGATGCAGGACGGTGTCTTGTTGAACACCACCGGCTCGCTTGGCACCGGCACGCCGGATTCCGCCGCGTGATCGGCGTAGTTCAGTCCGATGGCGATGAAATTGCGCACATGGCCGATGCACGGGCCAAGGCGCGGTTTGCCGGCGACCACCTGAAGCCGCTTGAGATTGGCTTTCCTGATTTTGGCGAGGCCGCCGGCGGCGAGCATTGCGCCGTCGATATCCTTCACCACGCGCGACAGGTCGCGAATCTTGCCGTCGGCGTCGATGATGCCGGGCTTCTCGCGGCCAGGCGCGCCATAGCGGACGAGTTTCATGACATCTCCCTAGAACGTTTGTTTTTTGGACAGTGCTGAACGGCGGGTCGGGGCGGATCATGCGCTGGCGGAAGCGCAGGGGCAACCCGTTTTGCATCGCGCAACGTTTTGCCCGGCGCCCGGTTGCATCAATCGCGCCGCGCGCGCGGACTGTCGCGACGCGGTGTTTCCGGGTGCGGCTCATTCGCCGCCGCGTTTTCGCTCGCGTCCGCGCCGATCTGCTCTTGCCTCCCGCACGCCGGAAACGGCGTGTCGGGCAGCAGCAGCTGCCAAATCTGCTTCACGTCGGCGCCCGGTTTGCAGGGTCGGTTGACCATGATGCGAGATTATGGCCGCAGGCATTGCATCGCGCCAGGGGCGGGCAGGCTTGCCTCGTAGGTCGAGATGCGCTGCAAGCGCAGGCCGCACGAATGGGCCTTTACGGCCGCAATTTTGTCCGCCGCGACCGGAAATAGAGCAACCCGGCGCCGTAGAGCAGAAGTGAGCCGGGCAGTGCCCACATCCAATTCTGCATAGGCAGGCCGAACAAGAAGCAGTCGTTGAGGAGCCAATGCAACACGGCGCGATGTGTCCCGATGCTACGATCAAAATTGCAGTCTAGGTCATGCCGGCGGCCCCGTTCCGTAAATTGCAGGTAAAATGTGTGGGTCTGTGCGGAAAAGTCGTGTCCGCGCCGCGCCATGATTAGCGAATGCTAACGAAAACATTCGCATTTCGACGATCAGTTTCACGGTCGGCTAAACGCCGGGCCTTATGATCGCCGCGTTGCTCAAACCGTCTGACCTGCATCGGCATGATCGCGCGGGAACGCGCGAATGCCGGTAACGACGGAGGATGTCATGGAGGATAGACGCAGAGTCCAGCGCCATCGCACGTTGAAAGCGGGAATCATCAACTTCAATCGCGCCGGCGGCGTCGATTGCCGCGTGCGCAATCTGTCGCCTTCGGGCGCCTGCTTGGAAGTGGCGAGCCAGATCGGCATTCCGAACGAGTTCGTGCTGGTGGTTGAGCGCGATCACATGAAAGCGCCCTGCCAGGTCATCTGGCGAACCGCGACGCGCCTGGGTGTGGTGTTCAACGCCTGAGGCGGTACGTTGGCGCGCAAGAGGACGGCAACAAGCCCGTTCGAGCGCGATGGTGCCGCCCGGATGCCGAAGTGCTGCGGCCTCCGCATCTAAGTATATGAGTATAAATAATATTTCATGACAATCGGCCAGCGCGGCGGTTGCCGGTCATGTGTGGCGCAGTTGTCACATTGCACCAAAATTTGTGCAAACGGCTCTTGGGTGGCGGCTATTTGGTCATCCGCCATTGTCGGCGCCCGACTCCGCGGGCACGATGCACCAAAGCGTGCGCCGCTGGGGAAATGGTGCAGGAATGATAGGGGGCTGGCGATGTCGTTTCGTGGATTGAAAGCGGTTCTGCTGACGTGCGGTGGCGTCGGCGCCTTGCTCGCTGCGACGGCCGACGCGAATGCGGGCGGTTTCGCCATTCGCGAGCAGAGCGCCTGGGGGCAGGGCGCGTCCTTTGCGGGCGTCGCCGCGGGCGGAGATTCGTCAGCGATGTTCTGGAATCCGGCGACTATGACGCAGATCCCGGGCCTCCAGAGCAGTTCCGATTGGAGCGGCATCATGCCTTACTCCGCGAGTACACCCGGCACTGGAAGCGCACTGGCCGGCGCTCCGTTTTTCCTTGGCGGCACCAGCAATACCGCGAAAGACGCTTTGGTGCCGGCCGGCTACTATACTTGGCAGTTCAGGCCGGACATGTGGCTTGGGCTATCGCTTACTTCGCCGTTCGGCCTGTCTGTGACCTTCCCAGACATGTGGGCTGGCCGCGACTATGGGGCCAACGGCACGAGCCTGACGACCTATAACGCCACGCCGAGCTTCGCCTGGCGCATCAACGACATGATCAGCGTCGGTCTCGGCGTGCAAATTCAGTACGGCGACGCCAAGCTGAACAAAGGCCTGCCCTTTGTAGGCGCGTTCTCCGACTTTAACCTTGAGGGCACCGGCTGGGGCTACGGTTTCACAGCCGGCGTGACCGTGACGCCGACACCGACCACCACCATCGGTCTTGGCTACCGTTCGGCGATCAATCAGAAAATCAACGGCACAATGACTGTCGTGGGCCCCCTGGCGGCAGTGTCCACCAACGGTTCGACCAGCACGACGCTCGATCTCCCCGACGTCGTGTCGCTCGGTCTGAAGCAGCGTGTCGGTCCGCAATGGACTTTGCTCGGCACGGTGGAATGGACGAACTGGAGCCGAATTGGCACCTCCGCGGTGGCGCAGGGGTCCGGCGCGCCGGCCACGATCAACGGCACTGCCGTCATCCTGCCATTCCAGTTTCAAGACGGCTGGTTCTTCTCGGTTGGCGCCGAATATCAATGGAACGACCAACTGACCGTGCGCGCCGGCGCGGCTTACGAGAAATCGCCGATCACCGATGACGTACGGATCCCGATCCTGCCGGATAATGATCGCTACTGGCTGTCGTTCGGCGGCACTTACAAGCTGACGCCGAAGATCACGCTCGATGCGGCCTATTCGCATCTGTTCGTGAAGAACACATCGATCGATATCACCGCGCTGCCAATCCGTGGTTCGACGGCACGGCTTACGCCGGCACCGTCGATTCGCACATCGATATCATCTCGGTGGCGTTCCACTATCGCTGGGACGAGCCTGCGGTGGCGCCGACGAAGTCGACGCTCTATCACAAATAAGAAACTGCCGATCGCGGCGTGAAAAGGCCGGCGGCACCGTCGGCCTTTTTCTTTGCGGCTAGAACGCGCCGTTGAAGGTGCCGCCGTCGATCAGCAAATTCTGCCCGGTGATGTAGCCGGCCTGCGTCGAGCACAGGAACGCCGCCGCCGCGCCGAATTCGTCCGGCTGGCCGAAGCGTTTGGCCGGGATGCCGGCGGCGCGCGCCTTGGCGGCTTCCTCGACGCTGATGCCCTTCTGTTCGGCGGCTTTGCTTAGCGTGCCGCGCAGACGATCGGTGTCGAACGCGCCGGGCAGGATGGCGTTGATGGTGACGTTGTTGCCGGCGACCGTGCGCGCGACACCGGCCAGGAATGCGGTCAGCCCGGCGCGCGCGCCCGACGACAGGTCGAGGCCGGCGAGCGGCATCTTCACCGAGCCCGAGGTGATGTTGACGATGCGGCCGAACTTGCGCTGGCTCATCGGGTCGATCACCTTCTGAATCAATTCGATCGCGACGATCATGTTGGCGATCACGCCGTCGATCATCTGCTGGCGGGTGAGCTCGCGAAAGTCGCGCAGCGGCGGCCCGGCATTGTTGTTGATCAGGATGTCGGGCGTCGGGCAGGCGGCAAGCAGCGCCTTCTGGCCGTCTGGCGTCGCTACGTCGGCAGCGACCGCGATCACCTTGGCGCCGGTTGCCTGGGCGATTTCGGCGGCGGTCGCCTCCAGCCGCTTGGCGTCGCGGCCGTTGACCACCACCTCGCAGCCGGCTTCCGCGAGCGCCCGCGCGCAGGCCTTGCCGAGCCCGCGGCTCGACGCGCAAACAATGGCCTTGCGGCCGGCAATTCCGAGATCCATGGGATGTCCTTTTTCAAAGCGCTTCTACGCGAGTGTTAGGGGCTGACGCGCGAGCGTCAAGCCTTGTCGCGTAACTGTAGCAATCGCTTGCTACCCGGGTCGCGGACGATGGCCACTCGATTCGCGGGGGAACCATGCTGCGCGATCCGAACAAGCAGGTGATGGAAAAAGCCTATGCGCGCTGGGCGCCGGTCTATGACGTGCTGTGCGGGCCGGTGTTCCTCAACGGCCGGCGCGCCGCCGCTCGCGCCGCGCGCGACGCCGGCGGGCGCATTCTCGAGATCGGCGTCGGCACCGGCCTGTCGTTCGACGACTATGACGCATCGACCGAGATCACCGGCATCGACATTTCGGAGCCGATGATCGCGCGCGCGCGCTTGCGGGCGGCGAGCGGCCGCTATCCTTTCGTCAAGGGCCTGGCGGTGATGGATGCGCACAAGCTGCGCTATGACGACGCCAGCTTCGACTGCGTGGTCGGCCAATTCGTCATCACGCTGGTCGAGGATCCCGAGCGCGTGCTGTCGGAATGCGCGCGCGTGGTCAAGCCGGGCGGGGAGATCATCCTGGTCAATCATCTCTACTCCGAGCGCGGTTTGGCCGCGGCGATCGAGCGGCTGCTGGCGCAAAAGGCGCGTGCGCTCGGCTTGCGGCCGGAGTTTCCGTTCGCGCGGCTCGCGGCCTGGGCGCAAAGCCATGGCGGGGCCGAGCTGATCGAGCGGCGCAAGGTGCCGCCGTTCGGCGTCTACACGCTGGTGCGGTTCCGCCGCTCCGAGCCGCAAAGTGCCGCCGCATAAGGTATTTAAATGGTAAACGCCGCTGTCATAAATCCGAGACCTCGATTTGCTATGGGCTCGGTCATGAGCAACGGCAGAAAGCTCGCCGCATCGTGACTGACTCGCGACGGTTTCGCGCTCTTTTCATTTCCGACGTGCATCTCGGCACGCGCGGCTGTCAGGCCGACAAACTGCTCCACTTTCTCCGCCACCACGAAGCCGACACCATCTACCTGGTCGGCGATATTGTCGACGGCTGGGCGCTGCGCTCGTCGTGGTATTGGCCGCAGGCGCATAACGACGTGGTGCAGAAACTGTTGCGCAAGGGCCGCAGGGGCTCGCGCATGGTCTACATCCCGGGCAATCACGACGAATTCCTGCGCGGCTATTACGGCACGCATTTCGGCGGCATCGAGGTGGTGGAGAACATCATCCACGAGGGCGCCGACGGCCGCCGCTATCTGGTCGTGCACGGCGACATCTTCGATCTGGTGGTGACGCAGGCGCGCTGGCTCGCGCTGCTCGGCGACAAAGCCTACGAATTCGCGCTCACCGCCAACCGCCTGTTCAACGGCCTGCGCCGCATACTGGGCGCGCCCTACTGGTCGCTGTCGAAATGGGCCAAGTTGAAGGTCAAGAACGCGGTGAATTATATCGGCGCCTTCGAGAAGGCGCTGGCGACCGAAGCCAAGCATCATCAGGTCGACGGCGTGATCTGCGGCCATATCCACACCGCCGCCATGCATGACGATTTCGGCCTGCGATACATCAATTGCGGCGACTGGGTGGAGAGCTGCACCGCGGTGGCCGAGCATGTCGACGGCCGCTTCGAGATCATCGACTGGACGCGGGCCGGGCACGACATCGAGCCGGCGCCGATTGAGGAACCGACGGACGACATGCAACAGGCCGCCGCATGATCCAGAAAAAGCATGTCCCGGGCTTGATCCGGGATGAGAACCGGTTTCCGGATCAGATCGTGCGGCTGAAAAACGCATGAAGATCCTGGTCGCCACCGACGCGTGGCATCCGCAGGTCAACGGCGTGGTGCGCACGCTCGGACATGTGGCGCGCGAAGCGCGCGCGCTCGGCGCGGAACTCGAATTCCTGACGCCGGGTGAGTTCTGGACGCTGCCGATGCCGACCTATCCCGAAGTACGACTGGCGCTGACGGGGCCGGGCGCCGTGGAGCGGAGGCTCGAGCGCGCGCGGCCGGACGCGATTCATATCGCGACCGAGGGGCCGCTCGGTCATGCGGTGCGCCGCGTCTGCATGCGGCGCGGCGTTCCGTTCACCACCAGCCTGCACACCCGGTTTCCCGATTATCTGGCCGAACGGCTGCCGGTGCCGGAGCGCTGGACCTGCGAGGTGACCTGGGCCTGGCTGCGGCGTTTCCATAGCGCCGGCGCGGCGGTATTGGCAGCAACCCCCACGCTCGGCAGCGAACTCGCCGCGCGCGGCTTCAAGAACGTGAAGCTGTGGCCCCGCGGCGTCGATGCCGGATTGTTCCACCCGCGCAAAAAAGGTGCGTTCGGTCTGCCACGGCCGATTTTCCTCACCGTCGGGCGCGTAGCGGTGGAGAAAAATCTGGAAGCCTTTCTCAAGCTCGACCTTCCCGGAACGAAGCTTGTGGTCGGCGACGGGCCGGCGCGGGCCTCGCTGGCCAAGACTTTTCCCGGCGCCATGTTTCTCGGCAGCCGCGAAGGCGAGGCGCTGGCTGAAGTTTACGCGGCCGCCGACGTGTTCGTGTTCCCGAGCCGCACCGACACCTTCGGCCTGGTGTTGCTGGAGGCGCTGGCGAGCGGCGTGCCGGTCGCCGGCTTTCCGGCAGCGGCCCCCCGCGACGTGATCGGCGAGGCGCCGGTCGGCGTGCTGGACGAGGATTTGCGGCGCGCCTGCCTGGAAGCGCTGGAATTGTCCCGTCACGACTGCCGCGATTTCGGGCTAAGCATGACTTGGGAAGCGAGCGCGCGCACTTTTATCGAGCATGTGGCGAACGCTACGCATACCCCAATGCCGGAAAAGCTGAAACGCCTTTCGCGGCTTAAGCAGCGCTTCAAGCGGACGAAAGAGAAGGCGGCTTAGCAGAGAGCCGCTTGACCCTCCTCATCCGGGGGAAGGCGAAGCGCGCTCGTCTTGCGGCCTTGCCCAGACGCGCGAAGCGGCGTTAGCCTTGCTTCATGGGCGCCATCGACAAGACGCTGCTGCCGACTGCCGCTGATATCGCCGCCGCCGCCCAGCGGCTCGCCGGTATCGCGGTGCGCACGCCGCTGATCAACGCGCCGGTGCTCGACGAGCGGCTCGGCGCGCTGAGTGTTCCTGAAGGCCGAAACGCTGCAGCGCACCGGCTCGTTCAAGTTCCGCGGCGCCTACAACAAGGTGTCCTCGATTCCCGAAGAGCGCCGCCGCGCCGGCGTGGTGGCCTATTCATCCGGCAATCATGCGCAAGGCGTGGCGGCGGCGGCGCGCCTGCTCGGCATGCCCGCGACCATCGTGATGCCGTCCGACGCGCCGCGCCTGAAGCGCGAGCGCACTGCGGCGCTCGGCGCCGAGATCGTGCTTTACGACCGCGATACCGAGGACCGTGCCGCCATCGCCAAGACAATCGTTGCCGAGCGCGGCGCCACGCTGGTGCCGCCTTACGACGATCCGCTGATCATCGCCGGGCAGGGCACCATCGGCGGCGAGATCGTGGAGGACCTGGAGCGCTTGGGGCTCAAGCCCGAGATCGTAGTCGTGGGCGCCTCCGGCGGCGGGCTTGCCGCCGGCATCTCGCTCGGCGTCAAGGCGCGCGTGCCGTCGGCCAAATTCTATACCGTCGAGCCGGAAGGCTTCGACGACACGCTGCGCTCGTTCGTCAGCGGCCAGCGCGAACAAAACGAACGCATGAGCGGCACCATTTGCGACGCGCTGATGAGCAATACGCCGGGCGAGCTGACCTTTCCGATCAATCGCGAACTGATCGGCGCCGGCATGACCGCGAGCGACGCCGAGGTCGGCGCTGCGGTGCATTATGCATTCCAGGAACTCAAGCTGGTGGTGGAGCCGGGCGGCGCCATCGGGCTCGCCGCACTGCTCGCAGGCTCGCTCGACGTCAAAGGCAAGGTCGTCGTCGGCATTCTTTCCGGCGGCAATGTCGATGCGGATTTGTTTGCGCGGCTGATCGCGGGGTGATCGCTTTCCTGTCGTCCCGGCCGAGCGTCAGCAAGAGCCGGGACCCATATTCCGCAGTCTTTCGACGAGACACGGCGTATGGGTCCCCGCTTTCGCGGGGACGGCAATCACGTAAATAGCGCCAAGCGTTCGTCGACGCTCAGCGCCATGAGGGCGGCGAGCGGGTCAACTGGCGGCACGGCGGTCGCTTTCTCGACATTCGCCGGCGGTGGTGCAGCTTTTGCGGCGATGGTCTCCGGCACGACCGCGACCTCGGGGACGGCAATCGTGGCTGGCATGGGCGCGCTGGCGGTCGAGGGTTGCGCGGCGGCGCGAGGCTTGCGGCGCGGGCGGCGGCGCTTCGGGCTCGTTGCGCAGCGGCAGCACGAAGAGCTGGGCGCGCGCGGGCTCGGGCGCAGGCGCCGGCGCGGATCGGCAGCGCAATGCGGGCACGCGGTGCCGCATCGGCCGGCAATTCGGACGGCTCTCGCCTCGGCCATGGCGTCGATGCGCCGCTCGAACAGGTCGAGCAGTTTGGCGAGCTTCACCGCCCGCGCCGGCGGGTCGGCGGCGTCGATCTCGGGGCGGGCGAGGCGGATGGCCGTGACCAGCATGCGCAGGTCATCGCGCAGGCGCTGCACGGCGGTGGCATCAGCCTGCAGGCGCGTCTCGATACGGCCGATCGCGGCCAGCAGCGCCTCGTTGTCGGCATTGCGGCTGCGCCGGGCATGTTCGGCGAGGAACGCGCGCCCGCGCGCGCTTTGCGACAGCGCGGCGCAGAGCGCCAGATACTCGTCCTCTTGGGACGCTTCTTGGGGCGCTTCCGGCGGCCTGATCGCCAGCGCTAAAGGCTCGTTCGCCATGGGCAATCCCTGATCGTCCGTTTATGAATCAGCCGGCCTGATTCGGCTAGCCAGTCCTGACCCCGGAACCCGGAAACGACGCCACGCGCCGGCGAAAAAGACAGCGAAATGCGGCCCTTGAGCCAGTTGCAAGTCGGTTTTGTGCCGCGCCTGGCGGCGCTCTACGCCGGTATATTCGTCATGGGCGGCATCCAATTGCCGTTCTTCCCAGTCTGGCTGAAGGCCAAGGGCCTCGACCCGCAGATGATCGGCATCGTGCTGGCGGCGCCGATCGTCGCGCGCCTGATTGCCGTGCCGCTGGTTGCGCGCACAGCGGATCGGCACGACGCCGTGCGCGCGGCCATCATCGTAACGAGCTTTCTCGGCGTCGCCGGCTATGTGCTGGTCGGGCTGGCCGAGGGGACGCGCGCGATCCTCGCCGCTTACGCGCTCGCCTCGCTGGCGCTCACGCCGGTGATGCCGCTGGCCGAGACTTATGCGCTCAGGGGCCTCGGCCAGCGCGGACGCGCCTACGGGCCCGTCCGGCTGTGGGGCTCGGCGGCCTTCATCTTCGGCACCTTCTTGGCCGGCTTTGCCACCGATACGATCCCGGCGCGCGATCTGATCTGGCTGATCGCCGCGGCCAGCCTGGTCAGCGCCTTGGCGGCGCTGACGCTTGAGCCGCTGTCGGCGGCGGTAACGCCGGCAAGCGAACTGGTCCCGCCGCGCCAGCCTTTGCTGCGCGATCCGGCTTTCATTGCCGTGCTGGCGGCGGCGAGCCTGATCCAGGCGAGCCATGCCGTCTATTACGGCTTCTCGGCGTTGCAATGGCGCGGCGCCGGATTAGACGGCACGGCGATCGCGGCATTGTGGGCGCTCGGCGTGATCGCCGAGATCGTGCTGTTCGCGATTTCCGGACGGCTGCCGCCGTTCTTTCAGCCGTCAGTGCTCATCATGATCGGCGCGGCCGGTGGCGCCTTGCGCTGGGCGGGCATGGCGCTCGATCCGCCGGCGCTCGTGCTGCCTTGGCTGCAATTGCTGCACGCGGCTTCCTTCGGCGCGACCCATCTCGGCGCGCTCGGCTTCGTGGCGCGCAGCGCTCCGCCGGGACAGGGCGCGACCGCGCAAGGTTACCTCGCGATCGCGATCGGCGTGACGTCGGCGGCGGCGATAGGATTGTCGGGTTGGCTTTACAGCAGCTTCGGCAGCCGCGCTTACGCGGCGATGGCGCTAGCGGCGGTCGCTGGCGGCGCTTGCGGGTATATCGCGCAGCGGACGCGACGAGTAACGGCGCTCTGAGCGCAGACGTGCGCGTTCCATTGGATGGTCGCAACTCGCGACGATGCCGTTAAGCGAGCGGCCTTCCATGAAGATCATTTTGCGCGACAGACCGCCGTGCCGCTTGATCCAATGCCGCACCGACGGCGGATAGACATTCCACAGCGCCTGCGTTCCCATCGGACTGGTGACCGGACGGCCGTTATCGTCGGGCATCCACGCGGCGTGAAAGCCGAAGCGCGCGCGCGACGTCGCGCAAATGCGATCGCGCGGGATCAGTCCGAGTACAAGTGTGCAGGCCGACAAGCAGTTGCCGTCGATAACCACGCGCTCGCCACTCTCGCGCACCGCGCCGAAGGTTTGCAGGTATTGGCCGATCTGACCGCCGCGGTCTTCGGCGATGCGGACCGTGGCGGACGCCGATGACATGCCGCACGCCAGCACGGCGACGCAAAGCAGCAGGCCCCGAATACCCATGGCTTCCCCCGCGATCGTTCGTCCGCGTCTGTCCCGGCGGCTGCACGATTTAAGCGGAAGTCTAGGCTAAAGGCGCGGCCGCTGGAAAGGTTTGGTTAACCAAACGGATGGGGACAAGTCGGCACGGGAGACCGGCCGGCTGCCCCATCAGCGGTGGATTAGGCTTAATTTTATTATGAAATTGATCGGACGGCGCCCGGTGGTGTCTGGTGGCCACCCCGAGGAGGCCCGCGTTTGTTCCAGGCGGTTCCGCTACGCTCAATCCAAATTCTGCGCGCCGTCGCCGCATGTCTGGTGGTGTTCGGCCATTGCCTGCACGAGGCGAGCACCATCGCCGAACAGACCGGACGGCCGCCGCTCAACTTGTCCATTATCGACTGGGGCCTCGGCGTCGACATCTTCTTCGTCATCTCCGGCTTCATCATGATCTATACGGCCGCAGACCTGTTCGGCCAGCCGGGCGCCGCGCGCGTCTTTCTCACTCGGCGCATCGTTCGCATCGTACCGCTTTATTGGATGATCACGGCCGCGCTCATTCTCGTCTATCTGGTGGCACCGAAGATCCTGAATGTGCCGATCGAAGGGTGGCGCTCCATCGTCACGTCGTTCTTGTTCGTCCCCGATCTGCGGGGCAACGGTGAAATTCGGCCGATCATGGCGCTCGGCTGGTCGTTGAACTACGAGATGTTTTTCTATGCCGTGTTCGCCGTCTGCCTGCTGGCGCCGCTCAAGCGGGCGACGTTTTACCTGATCGGTATCTTTGTCGGCCTTTCGATCCTGGGCGCCACCGTCACGATGCCGACAATCGCGCTCACGTATTGGACGAATTCCATCATTCTGGAATTTCTGTTCGGCGCCTTGCTCGCGCTGGCCTGCCGCGCGAAATTCAGCCTGCCGGCGGGCGCAGCGCTGGCATTGATCGTCGCCGGCGCCGTGTGCGCGATTGCGCTCGGTCCGTTCTGGGGCATGGATCAGGTGCTGCCGCGCTTCGTTTCCGGCGGCCTGGCGGCGACATTGATCGTGGCGGCGGCGGCGTTCGGGCCGAGACTATCGGCCTCGTGGGTCGTGACGCCGCTGGTTGCGTTGGGCGACGCCTCCTATAGCCTCTACCTCACGCATCCCTTCGCCATCAGGCCGATCCGCAATATCTGGATGAAGCTACATAGCGGCGCGCTGCCGCTTGGGTTTTATCTGATCGTCTGCGCGCTGGTGGCGATCGCGACCGCGCTGACCGTCTACCGTTTGATCGAAAAGCCGACCACGGATGCGCTCCGGCGCCGGTCGGCCGGGCTGCGCGGCGATTCCTCGCGCCGCCGCTTGATCGTGCCGGCTCAGCCCCAGAGCGCGGCGGCCGGCGGATAAACCAGGCTGCCTTCGTAACGCAAGCCCTCCGGGCGGTCCTTGGCGAGCAAAAGCGGTCCGTCGAGATCGACATAGCGTGCCTGCTGTGCGAGCAGCATCGCCGGCGCCATGGCGAGCGAGGTCGCCACCATGCAGCCGGCCATGATGATGAAGCCGAGCTGTTGCGCCTGCGCGGCCATCGCCAGCGCTTCGGTCAACCCGCCCGCTTTGTCGAGCTTGATGTTGACCGCGTCGTATTTGCCGAGCAGCGCCGATAACGAGTTGCGGTCGTGCGCGCTTTCATCGGCGCAGACCGGAATCGGCCGCCTGATCTGCGCCAGCGCCTGATCGCGCCCGTCCGGCAGCGGCTGCTCCACCAGCACGACGCCGGCCGCGGCGCAGGCGGCGAGCCGGTCGCCAAGATTGCGCTCGTCCCAGCCTTCGTTGGCATCGACAATGAGCGTGGCGCGCGGCGCGGCGGCGCGCACCGCGGCGATGCGGGCGTCGTCGCCGCCATGACTGCTGTCGCCGCCGAGCTTGACCTTGAGCAAGGCGCGGCTGGCGACCTCGGCGGCGGCCGCGGCCATGACATCGGGCGGCGCCAGCGAGATCGTGTAGGCGGTGGTAAGGGCGTGGGGCGCGGGCAGGCCGGCGAGCGCGTGAACCGGGCGCCCATTGTGCTTGGCTTCGAGATCCCAGAACGCGCAGTCGAGCGCATTGCGGGCCGCCCCCGCCGGCACCGCGTCTTGCAACGCCCGGCGGTCGAGACCGGCGGCAAGTCGCGCCTCCAGGGCCCCGATCTGCCTCATCACGCTTTCGACGGTTTCGCCGTAGCGGGCATAGGGAACGCATTCGCCGCGGCCGCGCGCCTTGCCATCGCCCAATTCTGCGACCACGACCATGGCCTCGGTTTTTGCACCGCGGCTGATGGCAAAGGAGCCGGCGATTGGCCAGTTTTCGGCTGCAATGGCGATGGTTAAGGCCATTTTCAGGGTTAAATTCTAGTGTCTACGGACGGGATGCGGATAGCGGCAACCGCCAAACCCTCGACAGTTTCAGGCCCTTGGGTCAAGTGCCGCCCTGCGGAGGTCCCACCCGTTCGCCGTCGAAACTATGTGAAATCAAAGGCTTGATAGAATGAGCGGCGTATTCCTTGAAGGCACGGCGGAGGGTGAGCGGCTCCGGCTGGCTGGCGCCGGCGCCTGGGTGGCCGAGAATGCCGGCAGCCTGGAGGCGCAGGTCAACGCCGCGACCCAGGGCGGTGGCGCCATCAAGCGCGTCGTCATCGACATGGCCCGGGTCGACCGGCTCGACACCTTCGGGGCCTGGCTGCTGGAGCGGCTGACACGCAGCTTTTCGGCGCGCGGATGCGATACCGCGGTGACCGGGCTCAAGGAAGACTACCGCGGGCTGGTCGAAGAGGTGCACGGCGTCCCGCCGCAGCTGGCGCCGCCGCGCCGCCATGGCAATTCGCTCACCGCTGCGGTCGGCGCGATCGGCGTGAGCATCGCCTCGGTCGGCAGTTCGTTCGCCGCCATCGTCAACATGCTGGGCGGGCTGGTGGTCGCGCTCATGCGGGTCGTGACGCATCCGCGCCGGTTCCGCTTCACCTCGATGGTGCATCAGCTCGACAATGTCGGCTGGCGGGCGGTGCCGATCATTTTGCTCATCACCTTCCTGATCGGCGCCATCATCGCGCAGCAGGGCATTTTCCATTTCCGCAAATTCGGCGCCGACATCTACGTCGTCGACATGGTCGGCATCCTGGTGCTGCGCGAGATCGGCGTGCTGATCGTCGCCATCATGGTGGCGGGCCGCTCCGGCAGCGCCTACACCGCTGAGCTCGGCGCCATGAAGATGCGCGAGGAGATCGACGCGCTCTGCACCATGGGCTTCGATCCGACCGAGGTGCTGATCCTGCCGCGCATCGTGGCGTTGATCATCGGCGTGCCGATCCTCACCTTCCTCGGATCGATAGCGGCGCTCTATGGCGGCGGGTTGGTGTGCTGGCTCTACGGCGGCATCAGCCCCGACATCTTCCTGCAGCGGCTGAAAGAAGCGATCTCGCTGCAAACCTTCGAGGTCGGCATGATCAAGGCGCCGTTCATGGCGGCGGTGATCGGCGTGGTGGCCTGCGTCGAAGGCATGGCGGTGAAGGGGTCGTCGGAATCGCTCGGGCTGCAGACCACCGCTTCGGTCGTCGAATCGATCTTTCTGGTGATCGTGCTCGACGGGTTTTTCGCCATCTTCTTCGCGTCGATCGGGATGTGAGCGATGGCGCAAGAGAAAGCAAAAGGCAACGGCGGCCGGGACGTAGTGATCGAGGTGCGCGGCTTGACCGTCGGCTTCGGCGATCACACCGTGCTCGACAAAATCGACCTCGACGTCTATCGCGGCGAAATTCTCGGTTTCGTCGGCGGCTCCGGCGCCGGCAAGTCGGTGCTCATGCGCACCATTATCGGGCTGCTGCCGAAGCGCGCCGGCACCATCAAGGTGCTCGGTGTCGATCTGGCGGCGGCTTCCGACGCCGAGCGCCATGCGGTCGAGCGGCGCTGGGGCGTTCTGTTTCAGCAGGGCGCGCTGTTTTCATCGTTGACGGTGCGCGAAAATCTGCAATTTCCGATTCGCGAATACCTGAAGCTGTCGCAACGGCTGCTCGACGAAGTGGCCATCGCCAAGCTCGAAATGGTGGGGCTCGATGCCAGCGCGCTCGACAAATTCCCCTCGGAATTGTCGGGCGGCATGACCAAGCGCGTGGCGCTGGCGCGCGCGCTCGCGCTCGATCCGGACATCGTCTTCCTGGACGAGCCTACCTCCGGCCTCGATCCGATCGGGGCGGGCGATTTCGACACGCTCATTACGACGTTGCAACGAACTTTGGGGCTGACCGTTTTCATGGTGACGCATGACCTGGACAGCCTGCATACGGTCTGCGACCGCATCGCAGTGCTGGCCGACGGCAAGGTCATTGCCGCGGGCACCATGGCCACCATGCTCGCGTCCACCCATCCCTGGCTGCGCGCCTATTTCCACGGCAAGCGGTCGCGGGCGGGCAGTCTCGAAGCAGCGAACGTCTAGTTGGAGCCGATCGATGGAAACCAGAGCGAACTATGTCATCATCGGACTGTTCACGCTGGCCGTCGTGTTCGGCGTGTTCGGGTTCGTCTACTGGTTCCAGAGCATCGGCGGCACCGCCGAGCGCGCCAATTATACGGTGGTGTTCGACGGATCGGTATCCGGCCTGCGCACCGGCGCCACGGTGCTGTTCAACGGCATCCGCGTCGGCGAAGTGACCGATCTCAAGCTCGACCCGAAGCGGCCGAAGCAGGTGATTGCCGTCGTCTCGATCGATAAGTCGGTGACCGTGCGCCGCGACACCGAAGTCGGCCTGGAATTCCAGGGGCTCACGGGCATCGCCTCGGTGTCGCTGAAGGGCGGCAACCCGGCGTCGCCCGCGCTGGTCGGCGCCAAGGATAATCCGCCGCAGCTCATGGCGGCGCCGGGCGCGGCGCAGGATGTCACGCAAGGCGCGCGCGACACGTTGCGCCGGATCGACAATCTGATCGAGCAGAACCAGGCAGCGTTCCACAACGCGCTCGCCAATCTCGACCAGTTCAGTCAGGCGCTGGCGCGCAATTCGGACCGCATCGACAAGATCACCACGGGCCTGGAGAATCTCGCCGCCGGGACCGACGGCAATGGCGGCGAACTCTACGAAGCGGTGCATTCGTTCCGCACGCTGTCCGATAACCTGGACCAGCGCACCGCAGAAATCACCAAAGGCATCAATACGTTCACCGCCGCCGGCACCAAGCAAATCAATGCAATCAGCGCCGACGCCCATCGCATGATGGGAGCGGTCGAGAAAACGGTGAAGAACATCGACCGCAATCCGAGCCGCCTGCTGTTCGGCGGCGCGCCGGCAGAAAATAAACGCTCCAGCCGCCCGGGCGCGGCCACCCGCCGCGCCCAAGGCTTCGCCGCCGACGGCATCAGCCCATATTGCCGAGCGATGCGTGCGCAGTTGCCGGCACCAACGTTGCCGGGTCGAGCACCACCACTTCCGGCTCGACTTCTTCCACTTTGCGCCGGAATACAATCCAGTAGGCGATGGCCGCGAGCACCGGCACGCAGGCGAGCACCGCAATCGTATCGGTGGTCGACAGCAGCGTCACCAGTGCGATAGCTGCCAGCCCCGCGCGGACGCAGCGGTCGACCAGCAGCGCTGGGGGACGATAATAATCTGGATCAAAGATGGATTTCGGAGTTCACGGGCAAATTAGGACACGACCCGTCAATCGAACCGTCCGGCCGCGTGCGCCAGCATGGTGTAGACCTTGCCAGTTTCCGAGGTGAGGTACGTGCGTGCCACCAGCTGGCCGCGGTCGTCGTGCGAGACCTCGTCGAGCAGCCGTTCGAACTCGCCGATATAGCGGTCGACGGCGAGTTTGAATTCGCGGTCGCTGCGATACTTCTTGCGGATATCGTCGAACGCTTGCTGGCCCTGCAAGGTGTAGAGCCGGCGCGTGAAGACGTTGCGTTCGCCACGCTTGTAGCGGTCCCACAGGTCGGCCGCGGCGTCGTGATCGATCATGCGGGTGATATCGACCGAAAGCGAATCGAGCGATTCGATGCTGTGCCGGGGCGAACGTTCCTCGGTGCCGCGCAGCGGTTCGCGTGCGGCTTCGCGCGGCTGATCGCGGCCCGGCTCGCCGTCCTCGCGCGAAGCGCGGCTGAGCAGGTCGGTGAGCCAGCCGGTGCTGTTGCGGCCGGACGAGCCTGCGCTCGGGCTGAGCGGCGGTGGCGGCTCGGCGCGCCGGGGCGCGAAGCCGCCGACGTCGCTGCGCGGCGGCGCCGGGCGGGGCGGCGGCTCGCGGCTGCCGGCGGCGGCGAGCGCCACGTCCTCGCGCGCCGCGCGGCGCGGCTCGACCGCATCGAGATTGCGACCGTGGCGGGCGACGATGCGGTTGAGTTCGGCCAGCGCTTCGATCTGGTCGACGATGACGCGGCGCATTTGCGCGGCGCTTTCGGCGGTTTCTTGCGGCAGTTCGAAGGCACCGCGGCGCAGTTCCTCGCGGGTGGCTTCGAGTTCGCGGTGCATCTGGGCGCGCGTGGCTTCGAGTTCGCGCTGCATTTCGACGGCCATTTGCCGCATGCTCTGCACCGTCTCGGCAAAGCGATCGCTGGCGTCGTTGAACATGGCCTGGGTGTCGCCGGTGGTCTGATTGTAAATCGCGCGCATCGTTTCGGCGGTGCGGCGACGTTCGTCGTCGGCCTGTTCGCGGACGTGCTCGTATTGGTCGCTGATGGCGCGGCTGCTTTCCGCGGTCGATTCTGACACCACGCGGGCAACCTCGCGCGCGCGGGCGGAAGCCACCTCGAGCGACTCGTCGAGCAGCCCGGCGAAGCGCTTGAGGCGCTGGTCGAGATCCTCAGTGCGCGTGTCGAGCGAGGTCACCAGTTCATCGAGCGCGGTGCTGCGCTGGCCGATGCCATCCTCGGCGCGCTGATTGCTGCGTTCGATCTGCTGGGCGGCGCTGGCGAGCTCGCGGCCATGGGCGTCGAACTGGCTGGCGAGTTGGCTGAGATCGGTGACCACCTTCGTGGTGACCTCGCGGAATTCGGCGACGTTGGATTCCACCCGGGTGGTGACGGTGCCGGTCGCGGCGGTGACGTCGGTCATCGCGGATACGAATTCCGATACCCGGAGCACCAGCGTGTTCTCGAGCGCGCTCAAGTTCGCGTGCGAGCCGGAAAGCACTTCCTGCAGCATGATGTTCGCTTCACGCAACCGCTCGAACAGCGCGGTGGTATCGGCGCGCAGCATATTGTGCGTTTCCATCATCTCGTTGACGGCGGCGGTCGCCGACGCTGCCGACCGTTCGATCGCCGTCTGCCCGGTTGAGTGCAGGTCGTTCAGCGTGCGGTTGATCGAGTTGGACGCGGCTTCGCCCGCGCTGTTGATCATGCGTGCGATTTCCGCGCTGTTGTCCAGCATTGCGCGCGTCAACATCATGCCGTTATTCTCGATCGATTGCATTGCATTATCGGTGGCCTTGTTGAGGCCGGCGGTGAATTGCTCGCCCTTTTCCGTAATGGCGGCGATCACGCTGCCGCCCTTGTCGGACAGCACGTTGGCCAACTCGTTGGTGCGTTGGCTGACGGTAGCGGCGATCTCGTCGGCTTTGCCGCCGATGGTGCGGGTCACTTCGACGCTCATGCCTACAAGCTTGCGCTCGACGTCGTCGGCGCTGCTGCGCAGCGTTTCGGCAGTGGATTGAGCGAGCTGGCCGAGCGAACGTTCGGCGTCCGCCGCATTGGTCTTGATCGATTCGCCGAGGTGCTCGAGGCGGTCACGCAGCGCGTCGGCGGCGGCCTTGGTACGGGTCTCGATCTGATTGGTGGCAGTTTCAGCGCGGCCGACCAGAAGATCCTCGAAACGGGTGACGCGGCTGTCGAGCGTATTGGCGACCTCGATCGCGCGCGTCCCCAACGTATGGTCGATCTGGGCGATCTTGGCGCCGATAGCGTCCGCGACTTCGGTGCCGCGCGTCGTGATGATGCCGGTCACCGCGCTGATGCGGCCGTCGATCGTATCGACAACCCGCTGGCCGTCGCCGGTCAGCCGGGCGGTGAAATCGGCCACGCGCGACGCCATGCTTTCTTCGAATTGCGAGAGCCGCACATCGATCGAACCGGTGAGATCGCTGGCGCGGCTGGCCATGCGTTGATCGAACGTGTCGACGTAATTGCGCATGGCGTCGGCCACGTCCTGGGTGCGCTGGCCGAGGCGTTCCACGAGCTCGCCGCCATAGATTTTGACGGTGCGGTCGAACTCGGTCATGTGGCGGGTGATCAGACTGCCGAGCGTGGTGCTATCGCGCGACACCTTCTCGGTCAGCGCGGTGCCGCCATGGTTGAACATGTCCTCGAAAGCCTGAAGGCGCGCGGTCAGCATGTCCTTGACCGCGTCGCTGCGGCTGGTGAGCGCCTGCGCCAGGGCTTCCGCGTTTTCGCGGAAGGTGCCGGCCACGGCGTCGCCGCGGCTGACGAGGGTGCTGGTGATGCTGGCGCCGGTCTGCTCCAACTTGGTGACTACTTCGCCGCCGCGCCGGCCCAAGTCGACCACCAAGGCGTCGCCGGTCGACCGCAGCGTGGTATTCACTTCCTCGGCGCGGGCGGCGATGGTGTCGGCCATCCTGCCGCCGGTCTGGGTGAGGTTGTCGGTAAACTGCTGCGAGCGGTTCGCCATATTCTCGATCGTGACGGCAGCTTTCTGCGCGAAGCCTTGCGCGACCTGATCGAGCCGGGCGCTCATCATTTGCTGCAGGCGGGCGGCAAGCTCGGAGAATTCGTCGTGGACGTTCTCGGTCTTGAAACTGAGGCTGGCCGTCAGGTTCTCGCTGGCGGCGGCGATGGCGGTGCTGGCGCGGTCGCCGGTGGTCTCCAGCCGGTCGAGCAAAGTCGAGCCGCGTTCGGTCAGCGTGTCGATCATGGAATCGCCGACATGGCCGAGCGCAAGCGTGATGTGCTCGCCCTTTTCGGTGAGCGAGCGGGTGACACGCTGGGCGACCTCGCTGACCTTGTCGGCGACGAGATCGCCGACCGAAGTGATGTCGTGCGATAGATCGAGATGCACGCCGGCAATGGCGTTGCGTACGTGCTCGGCCTGGCTGACCAGGGTCTCGCGCTGGTTGGCGAGCCCGTTGAGAAGATCGCGGATGCGCACTTCGTTGTCGTTATAGGCGCGCTCGATCGCGGAAACCTCGTTGTGCACCAGCGATTCCAGTTCGGCGGCGCGCGCCAGCGCGCGTTCGACCCCGTCGCCCATGGCGGCGACTTCGCGGCGGATCGCTTGCCCGACCGACACGATCTGTTCGCGCGCCGTTTCCTCCGGCTGGGCCAGCCGCATCGCCACCTCGGCGATGGTCTCGGCGACAATGCGCAGGTCCTGCGAACGGCGGAACATATGCGCGAGGACATAGAAGAAGGTCGCCGGCATGACGATGGCGCAGGCGAGCCCGATCACGGCGGCAATGCCAACCCGCGGGGTCGCGAACAAGGCCTGCAATTGACCGGCGTAGAAATAGGCGGTGGCGAGGCTGCCGGCGGTCCAGACCAAGGCGCCGATGCTGGCGAGAACATAGGGCATGCGCGCCGGGCGGTGGTGCAGGGTCTGCAATATCCGCCCGAGCTCGGCGCGGTCGTCATTGGCGGCGCGCCGCGGCGGCGCTCCGTCGGCTACTTCCGGCGGCTCATTGAACAGCTCGCCGGGCGGGGGTGCCTGGATTTGGGTGCGGGTGCTCTCGTTGGTGGCGGCAGCCATTGCTGCGCCGCGGCGCTCGCCTTGAGCGGCGGTGAGCGCTTCCTGAATGGCGTTCAGGGCGGCATCTTCCGTCGAATTCGGGGATTTCTGGGGAATGTTCGCCATTCGGTGGTCGCCTCGCCATTACGCCGGACAATTGCGGCCCGATCCGTCGCCTTGCACCGGCGCTGCGCCAGGAGCGCCAAATCCCCGCAGCGCCCACGGTCGCCGCAGGCACTATCGATAATGCCGGCTCGCTATCCTATCGGCTTGGCATTACGAAAGAAACCGCGATGGTAAAGACTTTTTCATCATCGTTAACTCGCTATTAACCATGACGTTTCAGGCTCCCTGCGTGCAACCGTTACACGCGCATTAACTACGCCCCTGGGATGGGGCTAAATCGCACCCCTGGATGGGCCCGTATTTACCGAGTTTTGGCCGCGCGCAGGTCAAACTGGGCGCCGATCAGGAGGGGCCGTAGAGCTCCGGGGGAGGTCCGTATGGCGCAACTCGCGACGACGATCATCGATCAGAAGCCGGCGGCGCCGGCTGCGGCAATCGACCGCGGCCAACTCGCCCGCATGACCTTTGGCGACCGCAGCCTCGAGCGCGAGGTCCTGCAATTGTTCGACCGGCAGGCCGGCCTGTTGCTCGCCCGCATGCAGAGCCGGGAGGCGGCGGCGGTGGCCACGCTCGCGCACACGCTGACGGGTTCGGCCGCGAGCATCGGCGCAACCGATGTCATGCTCGCCGCCGCGGCGGTTGAGCACGCCAGCGCCGCCGATCGCAAGATCGCGCTGGACCGGCTCGCGATGGCCATCGACGAGGCCTGCGTGGCTATCGCAGCGCTGCTAGGCGAGTCCTGAGTACCCGGATAATGAAGGGATAGCGTCGCCGACAGAATAACTATATACGGGGCGCCGCTTGGCGCTAATTCCGGCGCGATTTCCCACAAACGTCCGACATGCCTAAGATCACTTACATCGATTCCAGCGGCACCGCCCGCACGGTCGTCGCCGAGAACGGCTCGACCGTGATGGAGGCGGCGATCCGCAATAATATTCCCGGGATAGAAGCGGAATGCGGCGGCGCCTGCGCCTGCGCCACCTGCCACGTCTATATCGACGAAGCCTGGCGCGCCAAGACCGGGGAGCCCTCGCCGATGGAGGAGGACATGCTCGACTTCGGCTACGACGTGCGGCCGAATTCGCGGCTGTCGTGCCAGATCAAGGTGTCTGACGAACTCGACGGGCTCGTCGTGCGCACGCCGGAGAAGCAGGCTTAGCTTTTCATCCCCGGCGGCGCGACCTGCGACGATGTGAGCCCCATCTCGTCGAAGGCCTTGCGCACCAGGCCCGAGGCTTTCGCTTCCTCGATGAATTCGGTGACATAGGCCAGCGCTTGCGGGCGGCCTTTTGGCACCGCGACCGAGGTGGTCGAGTTCAAAAACCCGCCGTCGAGAATGCGCGAACCCGGCACTTTCGGCGCGAGCCCGGTCAGTGACTCGCGCGAAAAGGCGAGAGCATCGATTTCGCCGGCCTTCAGCGCCGCCAGTGCGGCATCGGTCTTGTCGAAGCTGACGTGGGTCGCGTTCGGCGCCGTCTTGTTGGAGGTGCGGAAGGTCGCGGTGTTGGCGACGCCGCCAATGCGCACGCCGGCCGCGTTGGCCGCTGCGACCGAGGCGATTTTACCGGCAGGACCAATGAGATAAGTGCTCTGCAACAGGTGATAGGCGTTGCCGAAGTCGACGAATTTCTTGCGCTCCTCGTCCACGGGGAGGAACGCCACGTCCCATCTGTTGTCGGCGGCCGAATTCTGGATTTCGCCGGAGCCGTTATGGGCGATGAGTTCGGCCGACACGCCAAGCTTCTTGGCGAGCGCATTGCCGAGGATCACCGCGACGCCGCGATAAGTTCCGGCCTCGTCCTTGATGGCGAATTGCGCCGACGGCGAAGGCGCGATGGCGACGGCGACGCGCAGCTTTCCGGTGGGGGCAAGCTCAGTTACGGCATTGGACATTGATACGGGTCTCCGAGAACACTCTGGGCGGCGGGGTAGTCTAAGCGGAATCGATAGGCGGCCCAAGGCGGGTCGCTCGCGCCCGCGCGAATGCGATGATGATCACCAGCATTGCCAGCCACACCACGCGCGCGCCGTAACGGTCGTGCGGATTGGCGAAGGCGCCGCAGACGACGGCGTTGCCCAAGAGTGCAATCGCGACGGTGGTGGCGAGTTCGCCGGTCGCGGCGGGCAGCGTTTGGCGCCAAGACAGCCAAACGACGACCGGCAACAGCGCCATCGCGATCAGCGCCAGCGGATATTGGAAGGCGTTGATGGCGGTAAATGAGATTTTGCCTTTCTGTTGGCGCGCCGCGCGCATGGCGGGGGCGAGCTGCGGCGTATAGCGCTGGATAATGCTGTAAGTGTGCCAGATGACGTTGAGTACGCCTTCGCCGGTGTGCACCGCGACCAGTTGTTTGGCGGTGGCGATGGCCGCGGTCTCAATCTGCAAACCCGG
This sequence comes from uncultured Alphaproteobacteria bacterium, assembly GCA_963753455.1. Lineage (GTDB taxonomy): Bacteria > Pseudomonadota > Alphaproteobacteria > Rhizobiales > Xanthobacteraceae > Pseudolabrys. The sequence goes on from CAVWDA010000016.1 coordinate 96,617, forward strand.
ATACTCGACCACGCTGTCTAACGCGATCTTCTGCATCTCCTTGCCGAGCCCGGCGAAACGGCCAAGCTTGTCGAACAGTGCGCTGCCCCAGAACCACACGTCGGCGTCGTGCGGGAGCTGATCCTTGTAGGCGCACAGTTGCAACGCCGGATCGGGGCAATGCCGGTCGAGATATTTCTTGACGATGCCGTCCTGCAGCATGCGGCCGAAGGACAGCGCAAAACCGCCCGGCGTCCAGGCCAGCCGCCCGGCAACCGCGTAGTCGGCGGCAAACACCAAGACGGCGCCAAGGATGAGTGCGATGACACCGCGGCCAAGACAGGCGGGCGCTATTCGCTTGCGGTCAAGCAGCGTCGCAAGCGCTGCGACGATGAGCAATCCGGCGAGCACGGCAAAAGTCGCGCTGTGGGTGGTGGCGCTGACCGCGACGAGGACGATCAAGCCGATGCGCTTGCCACGGCCGAGCGTGTCGTTGCGCAACAACAGCAGATAGAGCGACAGTACGCTGAGGCCGCAGAAGATGTCGGTGAGCAGAATTGAGGTCAGCCAGGGCAGGGTAGTGGCAAGCGACAGCGCGGCGATGACGGCGAGCAACAGCAGCGGCCGCCGGCCCAGTCCATGAGCGCGCAGCATAAGTGCGAGCACCCACACCGTCAGCGCCGATTGCAGCAGCAGCACCGGCCAGAAGGCGAACGGCGATCCGGCATTGAGGATCAGGCCGTAGACGATCGCGCGGCTCGGCACCAGATAACCTTCGTACCAGCGCGCCAGATAGCCGCCGGTGTCCCATTGCAGGAGAGGAAAGCCGTTCCATAGTGCCGCCGCCATCAGCAGCGCGATTGACGAAATGACGGCAAGCGCCCAGACGGCACGGTCGCGGTTCGGCATTGGAAATCCCCAGCAGCGCCGCCTTGTTAGCGGCGTGGCATGGGCGCGCCTAGGGGCCGTCTCACGGCGGCGGTTTGGCGCGCCAACGCCGCCACCAGCGGTGGCCGGCCCGCACCGCGGCGGGCGCTTGACGATGGCGCGTAGAGGGCGAATTCTCACGTCATGTTCGTCAATTTTTTCCAGGAACTCAAATCCGCCGGCGTGCCGGTGACGCTGCGCGAGTATCTCACGCTGATGCAGGCGATGCAGGCCGACCTCGCCTCGCGCCGGGTGGAGGATTTCTACTATCTGTCGCGCGCCACACTGGTGAAGGACGAGCGCAATCTCGACAAGTTCGACCGCGTGTTCGGCCACGTGTTCAAGGGGCTCGAAATCTTGAGCGATGCGGCAGGAGGCTGACATCCCGGCCGAATGGCTCAAGAAGCTGGCGGAGAAATATCTCACCGAGGAGGAGAAAAAGCAGATCGAGGCCATGGGCGGGCTCGAGAAACTGCTCGAGACGCTGAAGAAGCGGCTGGCCGAACAGAAGGGCCGCCACCAGGGCGGCTCGAAATGGATCGGCACGGGCGGCACCTCGCCGTTCGGCAATGCCGGCTACAACCCGGAGGGCATCCGCATCGGCGGCGAGAGCAACGCATCGTCGCGCAGTGAAAGTCTGGGACAAGCGCGAGTTCAAGGATCTCGACGACGACGTCGAACTCGGGACCCGCAACATCAAGGTGGCGCTACGACGCCTGCGCAAGTTCGCTCGCACCGGCGCGCCCGACGAGCTCGACCTCGACGGCACCATCAGAGGCACCGCGCACAAGGGCTATCTCGATATCCAGATGCGCCCCGAACGGCACAACGCGGTGAAGGTGCTGCTGTTCTTCGACATCGGCGGCTCGATGGACTGGCACATCAAGGCGACCGAGGAGCTGTTCTCGGCTGCGCGCACCGAGTTTAAGCACATGGAGCATTTCTACTTCCACAATTGCCTCTACGAGCGCGTGTGGAAGGAAAACCGCCGCAGATTCCAAGCGCACACCGCGACCTGGGACCTGCTGCACACTTATCCGCACGACTATAAGGTGGTGTTCGTCGGCGACGCCTCGATGTCGCCTTACGAGATCACCTCGCAAGGCGGGTCGGTCGAGCATTTCAACGACGAGCCGGGCGCACTGTGGCTGGAGCGCGTGACGCGGACTTATCCGGCGAGCGTGTGGCTCAACCCGGTGCCGGAGAAGGAATGGGATTTCACCTATTCGATCCAGATGGTGCGCCAGCTGATGGGCGGGCGGATGTATCCGCTGACGTTGGACGGGCTGGACCGGGCGATGCGGGAGTTGGTGAGGTAGCACTCAATCGCGACGAGCAACGTCTATTGCGGCAGGGCGTCCTTCGGCAAACAAATCCACCCCTCTGTCCATCGTCACCTTGATCTGGTCGGCGATGATTTCCTTGATCGCGGCATCTTCGGTATCCGCAAGCAGGCCGTCTTTTTCCAGGAATTCATCGAAGCTCTCGCTGCGGTCGCCCCGGCCTTTTCTCGATTTCCTCATTCCTTCGTCTCCCATGGCCGCTGCCGAGCACCATGCAGCACGCGGACGATCTGAATTTCATCGTCAGCAACGGCGTAGAAAATCAAATATGGAAATCGGCCTGCGGTTGCCATGCGCACGGTGGGCTCATCGGTCGCTTGCGCCGATTCGGGAAACTCCGTAATGCGGACGACGGTCGTTTCGACCGCTTAGCCGACCATCGCCGCAGCGCGTGGGTTACGCTCAATCAGATAGTTCAGAATATCCTCAAGATCGGCTTCGGCAGTATCGGTGTAGCGGACCTTCATGCCGTCCGGCGAAAGCGATTGAACAAATCTGCGACCTCTTCGTCGCTGGCAAAGCGACCATGCCGGGCGTCATCGAGGCCTTTGCGGATGGCGGCGCGTTCGTCGTCGGTCAATCGATAGACGCCGAAATGCTTGGCTTCGGTGTCGATCATAAAGCGCACCAGTTCGGCCTGCGCTTCGTCAGGCCAGGAGGCCGCGCGCTCCATCAGTGCTTCGAGAGTTTTCGTGTCGCTCATGATGCTCTAATACCACAATTCGGCGCGGTCTCCCAAGCGCAGACCTTTGCCTGTTGGCAGCGCTCAGATGCGTCCCAGCGGCCCGAAAGCGCCCTTCCGAATCGCCCGGGCTCCCCTATACTGATGCCACCATTAACAACCGAAAGGAGGTGATCCAGTGTCTCATTGTCTATCGCCGCGGTCGCCGGCATTCGTGAACTGGATCCTCGCCTCTGCCGAGGTCCAAAGCAGGTGACTCGCCGGGTGACTTGATCGTCACCGGCTCACGCGCGCGAAGCGAAACGCTTCGCGCAACCGGGCCACGGCCTGACAATGGAAGGGCTGTCCGCAAGGGCAGCCCTTCTTTGTGTGCCGAGCATGATCGACAGCTTGGAGGTGTGAGTCCTCTATCCAACCTGATGGTGGTGAAGGATTAGCGAAGCGCAAGGGCGTCGTCGCGAGACGGGGTCTGAAAGAAGCGTGGAGCAAAGCCGCGGCTCGATGGACAAGAACCGGATAACGAGGCCTACCCGTCCGGACGAGCGAGCAAAGGATCGCGAAGTCCACGGCCATCAAGGGTCGGGGTGGTAAATCCGGCGGGCGTGCGGTGAAGGCGGTCGAGCTTACCTCGGGAGATCTCCGGCGCGTCCGGGAAACCGGACTGAGCGGGTCGCAAGGTCCGTGATCGCGGCGGAGAAGTCAGCAGAGGGCATATTAGGCGGAGCGATCCGTCGAAGGCCCAAACGGTGGAATGGCAAGTAGAACGGCGATCTCGCACGGGTCATGCGGCAGAAAACTGAGATGGAGATCACCTTGCACAGCGGAGCGACGGGTGAAACCCGAAGTGCCGACGCGGAAGGGACCGAAGCCCGAGCGGCGACAACCGAAATCGAAAGCCGGGCGGCTGCTGAGCCGTCGATGGAAACGATTGTCGAACGAGACAATCTGAGGAAGGCGCTTGCGCAAGTTAAGCGCAACAAAGGAGCTGCTGGCGTCGATGGCATGAGCCTCGGCGCACTGGCTTCTTACCTGAAGGAACACTGGCTCGCGATCCGGGCACAGTTGCTTGACGGCACCTACAAACCGCAACCGGTGCGGCGTGTGGAGATATCGAAGGCGACGGGCGGCACACGGCTACTCGGCATTCCGACGGTGCTCGACCGCTTTATCCAGCAGGCGGTGCTGCAAGTGCTGCAAGTCAATTGGGACCGAACGTTCTCTGAGCATAGCTTCGGCTTTCGGCCGAAGCGCTCGGCGCATCAGGCGGTGAAACGGGCGCAAGAATTGATCGCGTCCGATCACGGCGTTGTGGTGGATATCGACCTGGAGAAATTCTTTGACCGGGTCAACCATGACATCCTGATGGGGTTGGTGGCGAAACGGGTGACTGACAAGCGAATCTTGGTGTTGATCCGCAGCTTTTTGACCGCGGGTGCACTAGCAGATGGGCTGGTCAGCACGACGGAGGAGGGTACACCGCAAGGTGGGCCGCTCTCGCCGCTGCTGTCGAACCTGATGCTTGATGTGCTGGACAGGGAACTTGAGACACGCAAGCTCAACTTCGTGCGCTATGCCGATGACTGCAACATCTACGTGCGCAGCCAGCGAGCCGGCGAACGGGTGATGGCGAGCGTCGAAAGATTCTTGATCAAGCACCTCAAACTCAGGGTCAACAAGGCGAAAAGTGCGGTCGCTCGCCCGAGCAAGCGTAAGTTCCTAGGCTTCAGCTTCACGAATGGGAAACAGCCTCGGCGATGCATTGCACCGCAGTCGCTTGCCCGGTTCCGAAGTCGAGTGCGGGAACTGACGCGTCGTAATCGAGGCAGGAGCCTTCCGCAGATCGTCAAAGAGCTGTCTGTCTATCTTATTGGATGGCGCGGCTACTTCGGATTCTGCGAAACCCCGTCGGAGTTGCGCGACCTCGACAAGTGGATCAGACGACGGCATCGCGCCATCGTCTGGAAGCAATGGAAACGCGGGTCTGTCCGTTTTGTTGAGCTGCGACGCCGCGGCGTCGGCCGGGACCTGGCGGCGCGGAGCGCCGGCAGCCCACATGGCCCTTGGCGGCTCAGCATGAGCCCCGCGCTCACCATCGCCTTATCCAATGCCTTCTTCACCTCGCTCGGCCTAGCTTCTCTCGCGGAACCTCAGCCGGCTTAATCCATCGAACCGCCGTGTACGGACCCGTACGCACGGTGGTGTGGGAGGGGAGGAGTCGTGAGGCTCCCCCCTATCCCGATTGATTTCCGCGCGAGGTGGAAGTCCGCCGTCTGCTCCGCCTAGGGCGTATCCGCGATCGGCACTTGGTCGACCTTGTGGCCGTGCTCGTCGAGGATGGCGACGAACCAGCCGTCCCAGTTCCAGCCGGGCATCATGTCGTGCCGCAGGTCGCGGGCGAGATCCACGGCATCCTCGCGTGCGGCGGCGTTGCCGGGCAGGTCGATGCCCTTGTGATTGTTCAGGACGTTTTTGCCGTCGGTGAGATGGAAGAAATAACGCGGCATGAGGGTGTCTCGCTGTTTTCGTCTGTCTATTCCTACCACCCGGCCCAGGGGGCCGTCTCGGCCTTGAGATACGCGGCTCTAGAGCGCTTGGACCGCGCGATGCGGGCGTTGGCGCGGTGAGGCAGGTGTTACGTATTTTTCCGTAAGGCGACAGGCGCACCCGTTGCGCTGGATCAATGCCGAACCCACCAAATCGGTTCAAATATAAACTATGAACAGATTAGACAAATCCCGGCCGCATATGATCGCGCAAGAGGCGCAGGCCACCGACGGGATGGCGGCGGTAAGCGGGCTGGCAACCGTAGCAGCGGCGTGGCCGACGGGGGTTTCGGTGCTGGCTCAGGCGGTCGAGGCGTGTCAGCGCCGCGATGCTGGCATGGATTTACCGGTGCGCCTGCCTAGTTCATTCGGACTGCCGCCGGCCTTCTGGGGCTAGCGCATTAGCTCAATAAATTTAACGTCAGCCCGGTCCGCCGGCGGTGGATAAAGACCTTGGGCGCTGCCTGCCACGCGGTCGCGGGTGACGGCTGGCTCATTTGCGGCGTAGTCAGTGGAGGCGCGTGGGTTTGCGGCTTTCAGCTTCTTGAAGAAGGTGTTCGATCTCGTCGCGCAGATGCGTCCGACAGCGTTTGAGATCGTCTATCGTCTGGTCGTCGCCCGGCTTATTGAGCAGATTGAGCAGCGCTTCGTCGATTTCGTCTTCCAGCCGCACAAGGTCGGCGATATTTGCTGGTTTTGTCATGGTCGTGTTCGACTCCGGCCAAAGCGTCGTGCGCGACGGGCAGCCAAATCTAGGCGTGCTGCCTGGGATGGCGGCCGGGCAGATCGACCTGCAACTCGAAGAAGATATCGGCATTCGGGCAGAAGCGCGGCGCAAACGTCGCCGAGGCGGGGCCGGCATCGATCCACGCGCGGCAGGCCGGCTTGGAACCACAGATCTCGCAGCGGTGAAATGCGGTCGTATAACTCAAACCCAGGCGCGGAACCGCGCCGCCGCCCGGTTCGATTCCGAGTCGCTCCATCATTTCAATGATGTAAGTCGTCTGACGCGCGCTTGTTGCAAGTGAAGGCATGGCACGCCCCTCTTCACCCGGCGCCGGAAAAGCTACGGAGCGCGCCGATTCCGACTATGATCTAGATCAAAAGTGGGACGAAATTTGAGACTTGTCAGCGTGTTGCCGCCGCACCGGCGCGATGCTGCGATCAGCGCGCGCCGGCATCCGCGCCTTCGCGCGGAACCCATGTCTCGCCCGCCTTGACGTAGCTGCGTTTGACCGCCGCCCAGGCAATCATGTGCGCGCGCTTTTCGCGATCGGGTTCCCCGGCATGGGCGGCGAAGGCGTGGTTGAACGCCTCGCGGTAAATATCCTGCGCGTGGTCGGGCAGGTGGTTCCTGACCGACGGCGGCAGATCGCCGTTGACGCGATAAGGCATGTCGGGAAGTCCTCATCGGCCCCCGCCGGGATGTTACCTGCGCACGCTAGCGGCAGCGCACACCGGCTGCCTTGCGCTAAATCAACGGGGGGCCCCCGCGCGCGCCGGCCGCAAAAACGACATCGCCGGGCGCGTGGCCCGGCGATGCGACACAAGTCGGTAAAGAGGGACTTATGCGGCGTTGGCAGCGCGCGGGCGCGTAGGTTCGCCGGGCGCGGCCGGATTGCGTTGCAGCGCCATCACTTCGCGCATCGCTTTGGCGTAGTCCCTGCGGGCGGCCTCCAGCGCGCCTTCCGCGACGGCGCGCGCCAGTTTCTCGCGCCGCAACGCCGTGTCGAGGCCTTCGATTTTTTGCTCGGAAGCCTGTTTCTCGACAGCCCGCGCGGTTTCCAGCGCGCGGACGCGGTCGATGAGCGAGCCGTTGGCGTCCTCGGCATGCTTGAGCGCGGCTTCCTTGGCGGTGAAGGCGCGCGCCAGCGTCTCGTTGCGCTCCAGATAGCTCGCGCGGGTCTGGTCGGCCTCCTTGTACTTGGATTCGTACTCGATCAGCGCGGCCTGAAGATTGGTCGTGCGCTCCTGCAAGGCATCGCGCTCGGCCGCGGTATCGGCAATGCGACGGTCGTATTGGCGAATTTGTTCGGCGCGGGCGAGCAGCAACTCGCGCGCATCGGCGACCACCTTCTCGAGCGTCACGGTGCGCGCCTGCAGCGAGTCGAAACGCATGGCTTGGCCGGTGCGGTCGCGCTCGTGCCGTTCGTTGATCTCGTCGATGGTGGTGACGAGCCGGGCGCGTTCGATGTTGCCTTCGTTGAGGGTCGCTTCCGCCTGGCGCAGGCGCCCCTGCACGGCGGCGAAGCTCGCTTCAGTTTCGGCCAGCTTGCGCGAAATGCGCGCGGCTTCCGAACTCGCTTTATCGAGCATGGCCTGCTGGGCGCGCTTCTCGTCTTCGGTCACCAATAGTCGCTGACGCGCGGCGGCAAGATCCAATTCGATCGCTATGGCGCGCTTTTCGGTAGCCACCAGCCGTTCGTCGAACCGGCGGTTTTCCTCGCGCAAGGCAAGGCATTCCCCCGTTCGCTGCGCCAAATTCGATTCCAATTCGGCGATTTGCGCGCGCGCGGCGGCAATATCGATCGAGAAATCGGTCTTGGTCGATTCCAGCGTATGCAGCAGACTCTGCGTGGCGGCAAGATCCTGGCGCAGCGTCTGGCATTCCTGGTCCGAAGCGGCCAGCCTCTTTTCGAGGTCGCCGACCTCGTTGCGCAATTTGCCGTAGGCGGTGCGTGTATTGTTGAGCACCGTCTGCAGGCTGACCTTTTCGGACTTCTCAGCCTCGAAATCGCGCAGCGCCTTGCTGACCGGATCGACCAGCTTGCCGACCGCAGCCTTGATGGTGTCGAGCTCGCCGATCTTGTTGTTGGCGTCGAGCAAGAGATTGCGCAGCGCCTCGTTCTCGCCGCCAAGCTGGGCACCGAGCGCGGAAAACAGTTCCTCGTCGAGTTCAAGCGGATTGTCGGAGGCGTCTGTTGGCTCGTCCGGCTTTTCTTCGGAACCCGATTTCCGGGTGAGAAAGCCAAATCTGCTCATGGCGGTGACCCCTTAAATGCGCCGATCCGCCCGGCCGAAGCAACTCCGAATCAACCACAAGAAGGGATACTAGCGGAATGAAAACCGGACTGCGACGGGAAACAAGACTTTAACCACTTGTACTGACGGACGAAATGTCGCTTGCGGCCAGCGGTCTGTGCGCGCCGGCCGATGCCGCCCACGCCAACGCTGCGCTTAGGGCAAGCGAGACGTCGGCACCATAGGCTTGTGAATAACCGTGTCGCGGGCAGCCCGCCTGTTCGACTTCAAGTCTTAGGAAACTCACAAAATTCCGCGCCGAATCGAGCCATGGCGTGCCGGGCGATCGACGATAAAACGCGCGCGAAGATGCCATCGCGTGGCCGCCGAGAAAGTACTTTGCTGATTCGCCGGTGCCGATGAAGTCGGCGCCGGCATCTTCTTTTTTACCACCATCGCCATCGCGGCGGTGCCCGATCCCGACTTGAAAACGGGCTCGGCCCGCTCCTTTATGTTCGCGCGCTTACGCGCGCTTGGCGATGAACAGGCCTTCGCTCAGGCGGAAGGTAAGGTCGGGTCCGGTGCCCTTCGGCTCCATGACGGTTTTCACCTCGGGCGTCGCCAGCGCGAGCATCGAGCGCAGAAAGGCCTGCATGTTGGCGTCGTGCCGCGCCGCCCAACTCTTGAATTCCATCTGCTTGTGAAGCTGCTCTTCGTGCACGATGGAAAAACCGTGCGTTTTCAGCGCGGCACGCCATTCCCCGATCGTCCAGGCGCGCAAGTGACTGGGATCGCGGAAGCGCTCGAAAGCGTTGACGTAGTCGCCGACGCTGCCTTCCGGCACCACATTGTCGACGACCGCGAACAGTCCGTTCGGCTTGAGCACGCGGTGCACCTCGTCGATGAATTCCGGGATCGAATCGAAGTGATGCGGTGCGATGCGGCAGGTGACCAGATCGAAGCTTCCGTCCTCGAACGGCAGCGCCTCGGCCTTGGCGTAGGTCGTGCGGATATTGGCGAGGCCGCGCTTTTGCGCTTCGGCTTTCACCATGTCGAGCATTTCCTGGGTGATATCGGTCGCCCACATGCGCTCGACATGCGGCGCGAAGGTGTAAGCGACGTGGCCGCCGCCGGTGGCGACGTCGAGCGCGCGCCAGCTCTTCTGCGGGGAAGTCAGCGCTACCAGGCGCTCCAGGCTCTTGCCCAGCGCGTGCGGCGTCGACGTGAGATAGCTGGCGGCGGTCTTGCCGAATTGTTCCTGGACCAGAGTCTTGTTCATGGGGCGTCCGGATGGGTTGGATCGCCTAACTATAGCGTATGCCCAAGAAAAAGCCCTGCATCTTTCGATGCAGGGCAGTGTTGCGTTGGCCTCGCGCAGGAGGCCTTTCAGTGCAAATGCACAACAAAGGGGACACTCCGCGCTTGCCCCGTTTGTGAGTTTCGAGTTTCAACCGGGGTTCAGATTTTCATAATTCCCGGGAAAAACACGTAGCAAGCTACGCTGATTACGATGAGATAGCCCAGCAGCACCAGGCACCAACCGAAATTGTGCCGGATGACCGCGCCTTCGTCGCGTACGAAGCGCGAAGTCGAAACGCCGACGCTCGCCGTCTGCGGCGCTATTGGCTTGCCTATCTCAGAACCGATCGAATTTAGGGTCGGCAGCAGGAGCGGCGGAAAGCCGAGGATTTGCCCGACCAGCGCCTGGAACTTGCCGAACATGGCGTTAGTCGAGGTGTTGCTGCCGGACAGCGCCACGCCGATGAAGCCGAGGATCGGAGAAACGACAATGAAGGCAGTGCCCAGCGAGGCGAAGGCCTTGGCCAGAGACGCGGCCATACCCGAGAAGTTGTAGACATAGGCGAGGCCGAAGATAAAGACACCGACGAGGCACGCGCCCCACATTTGCGACCATGTCTTGCTCCAGATCTCGGCGAGCTGCTTGCTATTCACGCGCAATAGCACTGCAACGACAATCCACGACGCCAGGATGGCCGAACCGCCGACGAACGGCGTCCAGTTGAAAATTGCCGCAATAGTCGCACCCTGGGTGATGGATGATGCTGCCGTCACTTGCAAATGGAGCATCACGATGCCCGGCAATTTCGACCATGGGCCCGTCCATGCGACGACAACGATTATTAGAACTGCGATAGGCAGCCACGCCTGGAAGACGTCTCCGCCGGACAGGCCGTGCTCGGCTGCTGTGGAGGTGGCGCCAGTCACCGGCTTGCCGCCGTAGCCCATGACCTCCGCCGGCCGCCACACCTTGAGAAGAAGGAGCAGGCAGACGAAGCACACGATCGAACCGGCTACGTCCGGCAAGTAGGGGCCGAGATAGGTGCCCACCGGCAACTGGCCGGCGATATACCCGAGCGAACCGACGATCGCCAAGGGCCATGCACCCCACATGCCCTTTTTGCCGGAGACCAGATAGAGCAGAATCCACGGCGGCAATATCGCCAAGATGGCAACGATCTTGCTGATCGAGCCGGACAACGCGAGCAGCGGATAACCCGTGACTGCGGCGAGTGCGATGATTGGTGCACCGAGCGCGCCGTAAGAGACTGGCGCGTTATTGGCGATGGCGGCTACGCGGATGGCGTCGAGATCCGGAATGCCGAGCGCGATCAAGATGGGAGCGACGAAGGCCCAGGGGTAGCCGAAGCCGACAAGGCCTTCCAAAAGCGCGCCGAACGCCCATGCAAACAGAATGGTCTGTACGCGAACATCCTGGGTGCCTTGCGAAATCAGCCAGCGGCGCAGCTTGTCGAACGTCCCTGTCGTGACCAGCGTATTAAACAGCATCACGCCCCAGAACGTGATCCAGTCCACGTTCCATACGCCTGTGGCTGAGCCGTAGAGGTAAGCCCGGATGCCTTGGTCGAGCGGCATGTGCCATACCCAAAGGCCGAGCGCGAGTGTAATGAGTGAGCCGATTAGCGTCGCCACCCAGGCCGACCAGCGCAGGCCAGCGAGCATAAACAGCAGTGCCGCGACAGGAATTAGCGCGACCAGCCAAGTGATGAAGAGATTTCCAGTTGGGTCGAGAATTTGAGTGAACATCCAGCGTACTCCCGAGTTGAATCATCACGCCGCAGCACCGGTCTCGGTGTTGCCGTAGCGTTCGATGCGGACTTGGTGCCCCGGCAAAGTCCGTGATGTGCGCGATCGCTCGGGATTTTCTATTTTTTTAGTCGGGCAGGACGAATGCTATGGTCGCTACTCCTTGGACTTCAAGTCCAATTGCTCATTGCGGTGCGATAACCGGTGTCGCAAAGCAACATAACCTACGCGGCTCTAGGATAACAAAAGTGTGGAATATTCGAACGGCGCAATGGCGCTGAAGTCGCGGCTCAGCGGTCATCTGAGTCGCCGCTCAAATCGTCGTAACCGTGACGATTCGAATAGTACACCAGTCCCATCAAACCAGCGCCAAGCAGCAGGGAGAACAGAATACCGCCGGCAATGGCGACATAACCGTAGAACGGGATGGCATCGCTGCCGAACCGTTCCCAGGCCACGGCGGCGAACCAGACCGCCAGCGCCAGCAGGGTGAACAAGGCGACGATGATCAGCGTGCGCATGAAATCGATATAGAATGTGCGCGCCGCCGAGTCACGGGCGTGCGGCTCCGCGCGTCACGTCAAAAACGAACGCGGGATTGAACCCCCGCCTTCCAACCCTGAAGAAAACCTAGATAGGCCGGCGCATTACAAAGCGTGTCACGCGGGTTCCGCATTCCTGCCCGGCTTGGCCTTGACCGAAGCCTCGTCGTTTGCGGGTTCGTCGGGCGCGACCGGCGCGTCATCAAGCGACATGCCGCGGCGCAGCACTGAGCGCAGCGACGCCACCTCGCTTTGCAGCCGCGAGTTATCCTTGCGCGTGGCCTCCAGCGCGCCTTCAATCATCGCGCGCTCCATACGCTCGCGTTGCAGCGCCGAATTGAGATCTTCGACGCGCTTTTCGATGTTGGTGCGGCTAACCTGAACGTCGGCTTCGAGGTGACCGTTGCGCTCGGTGAGCGCGGCGATCTTCTCTTCCGCGCGCACCAGTGCGGCTTCGCGTGCCTTGAGTGCTTTGGCCATCGCATTATTGCGCTCGGCAAGCGCTGCGCGCGCCTTCTCGATGTCCTTGATATGACTCTCGCGCATCTCGTGCATGCCCTCGACTTGGGCGAGGCGCTTTTCCGCGTTGTTACGGGCGATGGTGGCTTCCACCGACTTGCGGTCGAACGCGCGCACTTCTTCGGTGCGGACTATCATATTTTGCCGCGTCTCGGCCAACAGACGCTCGGCCGTCGCCGCGCGCGACTGCAGGGCTTCGAGCCGCATGTTGAGGCTGTTTAGCTCGGCCTGACGCTGCTCGCGGACCTCATCGAGCGCGACGGCAAGCTGGCCACGTTCGGCATAGGTTTCGGCGAAGTTGGCCTCGACCTTGGTGAGTTGCGCACGGGTCGCGGCCAATGCGTTCTCGGTCTCGGTGAGGGCGCGGGAGAGACGGGCGGTCTCGTCCAGCGCCTTGTCGACTGCGATCTGCAGCGAACGCTTGTCGTCGTCCACCAGCGCCAGCTTTTCGCGGAGGTCGGCAATATCTCCCTCAAGCTCCATATTGCGCTTTTCGGCGCTATCGAACTGCTCCCGCAGCATGCGGTGATTCTCGATCAGCGTGCGGTGTTCCGTGGTTTCTTGCGCCAACCGGTGTTCAAGTTCGTTAATCTGGGCGCGGTAGTTGGAGATTTCATTGGTGAGTTCGAGTTGGGTGCTTTCGAGCGCGCGATTTGATTCGCGCGCGAGTTCGTAGTCCACACGCAGGGTCTCGATATCGGCTTCGAGCGTGGTGGCCTTTTTGTCGACCCGGTAGAATTCGGCGCGCAACGTTTCATAGGCCGTGCGTGACTCGTTAAGCATGCCATTGAGCGCGAGCGTCTGCGACTTTTCCTGCTCGAGCGCGCGCAACGCACTGTTGAACGGCGTAACGAGTTTGTCGAAGGATTCTTTGAGTTCGTCGAGTTCGCCGATCTTGCGGGCGGTATCGCTCAGGAGGTTGCGGAGAGCTTCATTTTCCTCGCCTATGCGCGAACCGACGTCGGTAATGGTCTCGGCGGGGCGGGATTCGTCGGTACCGGTTTCGCGGCCGCCGCCGATCTCATCGCTTTTGCGCCCGAAAAGGTTCGACAACTTGGCCATCACGAGGCTCCCCAGACCCTACACCCACTTGTAGGTTAATATATACTTGCACGCTTTGAAACATATGCTTGAAGCATAATGAGGGGTGTGCCGCTGGGTGCGGGCGCCGGCTGATATCATGGTTAACGGCTGAAAGTATGCATGAAATCGGCGCGGGACGGTCTTTGTCAGGCGGGCAGCATGACCGTTGAAGCGGCGAGCGCCGGCGAGGGCGTCGCCTATACCTATCGGCCCTCCCTTCTGGGCGCACCCTGGGAGTTCAAGCTCGTCGGCGACGGCATCGAATGGGTCAACGGGCGCAAGTCGGGCCGTGTTCCGTTTCGCACACTCCGCCGTGTGCGCCTGTCGTTTCGACCCGCGAGCATGCAGACGTACCGCTTCGCGGCCGAGCTATGGGCGGACGGCGCGCCCAAGCTGGAGATCCTGTCGAGTTCGTGGAAAAGCATGGTCGAGCAGGAGCGGCTCGACAAAGCCTATGCGGCATTTATCGCCGAGTTGCACCGGCGCATCGCACTGGCGGCGCCGTCGGCGCGATTCGAGCAGGGCAGTCACCCGCTCCTCTATTGGCCGGGGCTGATGCTCTATGCCGGCGTGTCGCTCGCGCTGGCCTGGCTTATCATGTGCGCCTTGCAGGCCGGCGTCAAAGCCGGCGCAGCCTTCGTCGGCGGCTTTTTGGCGCTGTTCCTGTGGCAGGGCGGCAACTACTTTCGCCGCAACCGGCCGGGCCTTTATCGCCCGCATGCGCCGCCGGCCGGGTTAATGCCGAAAGACTGAACGCGGCTTTCAGCTTTTGCCGTTGCGCACCACCAGCACCGAGCATTTGGCATAACGCACCACGTGGCCGGCATTGGAGCCGAGGAAGTAAGTGCGCATGGCAGGGCGGTGGGAACTCATCACGATGAGGTCAGCGTTGATCGCCTTCGCCTCTTCCAGAACCTCGTGATAAATACCGCCTTGCCGCACCGTGCCGGAGATATGCGCGGCATCGAGCCCGCTTTCGCGCGCAATGATGGTCATGGCCTCTTCCGCCGACTTGCGTTGTTGCGCATCGAAATCCGGCGGCACGTATTCCGCCAACATAACAGGCGTCGTCGGCAAGACATTGATTAGGCGCACCGAGCCGCCGGACGAGCGGGCGAGTGTCACCGCGGCCTCAATGGCGGGTTTGGCCAAATCGGTGTCGGCAAGGTCGATCGGAACCAGGATCTGCTTGTACATGACAGCGCCCCCTTTTTTCCGGCGAGGGAAGCAATCATGGCATGTTTCCGCCGCGGCGTTGAGGGCGATCTTGTCGCGCCATCCGACGGAAATTCATTGCGGAACGCGATTACCAAGGTTACGCCATAACCGCGCGGCGAGACATTCTTGGCGAATTTGCTGCGGTGCACGGCGGCGCCGGGTCCTTGCGTCATCGGTCAATGTCTAGAAAATCGCATCGACGAACAAATAGCAGGTTCACTACCCAGCTACTGCCGGAGTTTAGACTTTAAGCGTAAGACTCCAGGGGCAAAGACGAAGTGGCTATGTACGGCGTAATTTTAGTGCGGGGACGGCTTTGGACGGGAGACATAAGAACGACGAGGCAGCCCCCTAACAAAAAACAAATCAACATATGACGGGGATAACGCTCATGACAGTAATGACGGCTAATACCCACCGCGAAGGCGGGATGACGTCCGAGGAACGCAAAGTCATCTTCGCCTCATCTCTCGGCACTGTGCTCGAGTGGTACGACTTCTACATCTACGGAACGCTCGGTGCGTTCCTGGCGAAATACTTCTTCTCCAACGTGCCGGCCAACGTCGGCTTCATCTTCGCGCTGCTCGCCTTCGCCGCCGGCTTCGCCGTGCGTCCGTTCGGCGCGCTGCTGTTCGGCCGGCTCGGCGACACGATCGGCCGCAAAAATACCTTCCTGCTCTGCATGACGCTGATGGGCCTCGGCACCTTCTTCATTGGCGTGCTGCCGAGCTATGCCACCTGGGGCATGGCGGCACCGGTGGTACTGGTGGCGTTGCGCCTGATCCAAGGCCTCGCCCTCGGCGGCGAGTACGGCGGCGCGGCGATTTACGTCGCCGAACATTCTCCGCCGAACAAGCGCGGCTACTACACGTCGTGGATCCAGACCACCGCCACGCTCGGCCTGTTCATGGCGCTGCTGCTGATCCTCGGCATCCGCACCTCGATCGGCGAAGCGGCGTTCTCCAGTTGGGGCTGGCGCATTCCGTTCCTGGTTTCGGCCCTGCTGCTCGTGGTCACGATCTGGATGGGCATGAAACTGAACGAAGCCCCGCTGTTCCAGAAGATGCTCGCGGAAGGCAAGCAGTCAAAGCGCCCGCTCGGCGAAGCGTTCGGCCAATGGGGCAACCTCAAGATCGCGCTCGCGGCTCTGTTCGGCGCCACCGCCGGCGAAGCGGTCGTGTGGTACGGCGGACAGTTCTATGCGCTGTTCTTCCTCACCCAGACGCTGAAAGTCCCGGCCGTCACCGCCTGGATATTGATTGTGGTCTCGCTGGCGATCGGCACGCCGTGCTTCATCCTGTTCGGCTGGCTGTCGGACAAGATCGGCCGCAAGCCGATCATGCTCGCCGGCTTCGCGCTGGCGGTCATCACCTACTTCCCGATCTTCGGCGGCATCACGCACTACGCCAATCCGAAGCTGGAGCACGCCTTGTCGGCGGCGCCGGTGATCGTGACGGCGGACCCCAACCAGTGCTCGTTCCAGTTCAAGGCGACCGGAACCGAGAAATTCACCACCGCCTGCGATATCATCAAGTCGACGCTGGTCAACTTGTCGGTGAACTACAATAACAACGCTGCGCCGGCCGGCACGCGCGCCAGCGTGAAGATCGGCGACACCGAACTCAACGCCGACACCCCGAACCTGCCTGCCGCTATCGCCGCGGCGGTGAAGAACCACGGCTATCCGGCCAGCGCCGATCCGAACGATATCAACTATCCAATGACGGTGCTGCTGCTCGTCATCCTGGTCGTCTACGTGACCATGGTGTACGGGCCGATCGCCGCCTGGCTGGTTGAATTGTTCCCGACCCGCATCCGTTACAGCGGGTTGTCGCTGCCGTATCATATTGGCAACGGTTGGTTCGGCGGCTTCCTGCCGGCGACCGTCTTTGCCATCGTGGCGGCGACCGGAAATATCTACTCCGGCCTCTGGTACCCGATAGTGATCGCCGCGATGAGCTTCGTCGTCGGGTTGATCTTCCTGCCCGAGACCAAGGATCGCGACATTACTTCAATGTGACAAAACGGTAGGGCGGCCAGAGCCGGCTGCCCTCCATCCAAACCGAACGCCCCGCACCTCCGGTGCGGGGCGTTTTTTTGATGCGGGCGGCGCAGCCGCTATCCGCCGGTTGTGATCGAGAAATCCACGCTTTAATTGGCCGCGGCTTCCAGCGACTTCGGACTGACGAAGCGCTCAAGCCGGCCGGACTGCGGATGCAACTTGTTCCAATTATCGAAGGCGAAGTCGATGATGACCAGCCCCGAAGTCGGCAGCTTCTCGCGCAGCCGCTCGCGCGCATCGACGTCGCCGGCCGCGATCAGCATCAGCGCAAGCTCGTGCAGGCCGGGATTGTGGCCGATCACCATCAGCGTATGGGCGGACGCCGGGGCGTCCTTGATGACGGCCAGGATGCAATGTGGCGTCGCGTCGTAGACCTTTTCCGCCGACATTGCCGCCGGTGCCGGATGGAACGCGGCTGCCGCGTATTTCCAAGTCTCCTGGGTGCGCGCGGCGGGCGACAAGATCACCCGGTCAGGAACGAGCGCATGGGCCGCCATATAGGCGCCAATCTTGGCGGCATCCTTGCGGCCGCGATCGATCAGGACACGGGCAAAGTCCTTCGTCCCGGGCTCCGACCGTTCGGCCTTGGCATGGCGTAGCAGCAAAAGGCGGCGCATGGTGTATCAGAGTGTGGGCTGGGGACGTCGGAGCGTCGATTTCGAATCCGCCGTAGTTTAGCATGCGCGCTGCTGGTGCATGCGGCGCCGCGCGACTGTCAACAAGAGTAGTGATGAGCAAAGACGATAATGTGGCGGCGGGCTGGTACGAGGCGACTTGGGTGGCAAGCCCGGAACGCCTACGCCTGAATTTCGATCTCGATGTCGATGTCTGCGTGATCGGCGCCGGGCTCGCCGGCTTGACCGTAGCGCGCGAAGTGGCGCGGCGTGGCTGGTCGGTGGCGGTACTGGAGGGCGGCCGGGTCGCTGGCGCGGCGTCCGGGCGGAATACCGGTTTCGTGCTGCCGGGATTTTCGGAAGATATCGACAGCATGGTCGAGCGCATCGGGCTCGACCACACCAAGCAGCTCTGGGCGCTGTCGGAACAGGGCATCGACTATGTGCGGCGCGCGGTCGCGGAAACTGGCATGCCCGGTGTCGATCCGGTCCCGGGCTGGCTGCACATTTCGAAGACCGACAATGGGGATGAAATCGACGCCGAAGTCGAGCGGCTGCGCTGGATCGGCGCGAATGTCGAAGCCTGGCCGACGGAGCGCGTGCGCGAGGTGCTGCCGAACAAACGCTATTTCGGCGCGCTGCATTACCCCGGCGCGATGCATATTCATCCGCTCAATTACGCGCTGGGTCTCGCCGCCGACGCGGAAAAATTCGGCGCTCGAATTTTCGAGACTACGCTGGCGGTCGGGATCGATCCGGCCGGGGTGCGCAAGCGCGTCGATACGCCCGAGGCGCGTGTGCGCGCAGCGCACGTCGTGCTCGCCGGCAATGTGCAGCTCGGCGAGCTGATGCCGCGGCTCGGCGCCACGCTGCTGCCGATCACGACCTTCGTGCTGGTCACCGAGCCGATACCGCGGCTCACGGAAATCGTGCGCTACCGCGGCGCGGTCAGCGACACCAACCGCGCCGACAATCACTTTCGCATCGTCGGCGGCGATCGCCTGCAGTGGTCGGGCCGCATGCGCGCGTGGCAGGCCGATCCGCGCTGGATCCGGCGCGGCCTCCTTGCCGATATAAGGCGCAATTTTCCCGGCCTCGAGGCGGTAGAGATCGCGCATTTGTGGCGCGGCACGCTCGGGCGCACCATCCATCGCATGCCGCAAATCGGCGAGATTGAGAGCGGATTGTGGGTGGCGAGCGGTTTCGGCGGGCACGGCCTCAACACTACGGCGATGGGCGGTGAACTGGTCGCACGCGGCATCGTCGAAACGGATGCGACCTGGCGGCTGTTCGCACCATACGAACTGGTGTGGTCCGGCGGTTTGCTCGGCCGGGCGCTGGCGCAAGGCATCTATTGGGGGACGCGGCCGGTCGAGCGGATCGAGCAGGGCTGGGCGCGCTACCGGGAGCAGGCGCGTACCCGCAAAGCGGCGCGGCTCACCGCCCGAAAGATGCAAGAGCCACCGGCCGTCGTTGCCAAGGGTGCGCCGACGGAGCTCGTCCCGCCGGCACCTGAGCCGCCCGCCGCGCCACCGGCCTGACCGGCCCGTTCGGTCAAATCGCCGTACCCGTTCTATTGGCCCACCGGCCCGTGCTAGGTTCCAACCCTATGAGCCCATCGACTCCACGCTTATTTGCCCTTGCCATCGCTGCGCTGACGCTGGCCGCTTGCGCCAACACCGGCGCAACCAACGGCATGTTCGGCAATTCGGCGGCGAAGCCGAAGACCGTGCTGGTGGCGGATTTCGTGGCCGCGCCTGAGGTGGATGCGATCGACCGCGGCTTCAGCGCGCGCATGGATCGCAACGGCAGCAAGTTCCCGATCCTGGAGCGCAAGCGGCGCACGCTCGCGCGCATCAACGACGAGATCGTGGCGACGATCGTCGCCACCTTGCGCGAGGCCGGGCTCGATGCGGAACCCGGCAGCGAAGAGGCGCTCACGCTCAACGATCAGGCGGCGGTGGTGAGCGGGCGGCTGCGCGGCGGCGATGCCAAGAACAAGTCGATCGGCTTCGGCGGCGGCCGCGGCGGCGTGGTGGCCGACATGACGGTGTCGTATGTTGCAGGCGGCAGCAAGAAGCGGTTGACCGGCTTCACGGTGGACGCGAAGGGCGCCGGCAAGCCGCCGACCGGCAAACAGGCGGCGGAACGCAATGCGGCGATCGCCGCCGTGCTGGCGGCCGAAAAGGACGAAGTCAAGCTCTCGCCCGATGTGGAAGGACCGGCGCGCCGGCTCGGCCGCGCCGCCTGCGAAAAAATTGTGGCCTATGCCAAAGCCCAAGGCTGGATTGCGGCGGAAGCCGTCGAAGCGCAGCCCGAAGAGCCGGTGAAATTGCCGGAGCCCAAGCCCGCGCAAAAGCCCAAGCCGAAACCGGACAAGCCGGCGACGTGATCAGCGCCCCTCGCGCCGCGCCATAAAGGCCAGCCGCTCAAACAAATGCACGTCTTGCTCGTTCTTGAGCAAGGCGCCGTGCAGCGGCGGGATCAGCTTCTTGGGATCGCGCTCGCGCAAAATCTCGGGGCCGATATCCTCGACCATCAGCAATTTCAGCCAGTCCAGCAGTTCCGAGGTCGAGGGTTTTTTCTTCATGCCCGGCACGTCGCGGATCTCGTAAAATAGTTTCAACGCCTCGCTCACCAAGCGTTGTTTGATGCCGGGGAAATGCACCTCGATGATAGCCGTCATGGTGTCGGGGTCGGGAAAGCGGATGTAGTGGAAGAAGCAGCGGCGCAGGAAAGCGTCGGGCAATTCCTTCTCGTTGTTGGAGGTGATCACGACGACCGGCCGGCGCCGCGCCTTCACAGTCTCGCCGGTCTCGTAGACGAAGAACTCCATGCGATCGAGTTCCTGCAACAGGTCGTTGGGAAACTCGATGTCGGCCTTGTCGATCTCGTCGATCAGCAGCACCGGACGCTCGTCGGCGACGAAGGCGTCCCACAATTTGCCGCGCTTGATGTAGTTGCGGATGTCCTGCACGCGGGCCTCGCCGAGCTGGCTGTCGCGCAAGCGCGACACCGCGTCATATTCGTAGAGGCCCTGCAGCGCCTTGGTGGTGGATTTGACGTGCCACTCGATCAGCGGCGCGCCGATCGACTTGGCGATCTCCAACGCCAGCACGGTCTTGCCGGTGCCGGGTTCGCCTTTGACCAGCAAAGGTCGCTCCAGCGTGATCGCCGCATTGACCGCGACCTTGAGATCATCGGTCGCCACATAGGCCTTGGTGCCTTCAAAACGCATACAATTCCTCGCTTTTTAGCGACATTAGGCAGGCGGCCGGGGTGGGGCAAGGCGCTTTGCCAGACACTTTTGGTTTGGCGCATGGCCTAATCCGAAACCCGGTACCGCATTTTTCGGGGCCATGCGCCCTCGCACAAGCGTGATGGCCGAGTGATGGCAAGTTGAATGGCTATTATGCGCAGAGCGTATATGTCATGGCGCGCGAGGAGACGAATTCGGGAGGATTGGATGCGCCGCCTGTTGCTCGGCTTTTTTCTAGTGTTTGCGGGGCTCGGCTTCGCGCGGGCGCAGATGGCGCCGCTGCCAAAGCCCGGCCCCGGGCAGGCGGTGGCGACTTTCGCCGGCGGCTGCTTCTGGTGCACGGAGTCGGATTTCGACCACGTCAAGGGCGTGATCTCGACCACCTCGGGTTATACGGGCGGTCATGTCGTCAATCCGACCTACGAGCAGGTGTCGGCCGGCGGCACGGGGCACGCCGAGTCGGTGCAGGTGATCTATGACACGAGCAAGATCTCCTACCAGCAATTGCTTACCTATTACTGGCACCACGTCGATCCGACGGTGAAAGACCGGCAGTTCTGCGATGTCGGTCATCAGTACCGCACCGCGATCTTCGTCCACAACGACGAGGAGCGCAAACTCGCCGAAGCTTCCAAGAAAAAAGTCGAGGCCGAACTCAAAAAGCCCGTCTACACCGAAATCGTGAATGCCGGTCCGTTCTATCCGGCCGAGGAGTATCACCAAGATTTCTATCTGAAGAACCCGACGAAGTATAAATTCTACCGTTGGAACTGCGGCCGCGATCAGCGGCTGGAGCAACTTTGGGGCAAACCGAAGGGAGACAGCTGATATGATCGACCGACGAGCCCTGTTGACGGCCGGCGTCGCTTTGGGCGCGCTGATGACTACGGGTAAATTTGGCGAGGCAGAAACAATGACAACAACGACGCAAGATACCGACTGGCGCAAAGTGACCGACGCGGAATGGCGCAAACGCTTGAGCCCGCAGGCTTACGACGTACTACGCAAGCACGGCACAGAACGCGCCGGCACCAGCCCGCTCAATCACGAGAAGCGCAAGGGCACGTTCGCCTGCGCCGGCTGCGACCTGCCGCTGTTCTCGTCCGATACCAAGTTCGAGAGCGGTACCGGCTGGCCGAGTTTCTATCAGCCGCTGCCAAATGCGATCGGCACCACGTCCGACCGCAGCTTCTTCATGACCCGCACCGAGGTACATTGCAGCCGCTGCCTCGGGCATCTCGGCCATGTGTTCGACGACGGGCCGCCACCGACCGGCTCTGCGCTACTGCATGAACGGTGTGGCGCTGAAGTTCGAGCCGCAGGCGCCCGGCCAGACGTAAACACATCTATCGGCTTAAAGTGCAGTGCCTTGACCGCCCGGCAGGGAAACCTGCCGGGCGGCCGCGTTTTTCTGAGCGCCGGAGTCAGACGGCTCGTCGACCGAAACACCCGGCAAAATCTGCCGGCGTGAGGCAGAAAGAACCCGTGTGAGCGCCGGTTCCGAACCGGCGCCGTCAATTAAGCTATTGTATTGTAAAGGCATTTCGTATGGCACGGTGATTGCGTCGTCCTGTTCGCGGGAATGTCCGCGCGCGGCCTGTGGGCTGGCGAATTGCGAACGTGGAGATGAAGTCATGGGTTTGTTCGGCGCTCTTACCTCGGCCGTCAGTGGATTGCAGGCGCAATCGTTCGCCATGCAGAACATTTCGGGCAACATCGCGAATTCTCAGACCATCGCCTACAAGGGCATCGATACCAATTTTTCGGACTTGATCTCGGGCAGCGGAGATGCGTCGCAGCAGGTTGCCGGCGGCGTCACGGCAAGTTCCGTCGCGACGAATAGCGTGCAGGGCGCCATCCAGGCCTCCACGACCGCGACGAATATGGCGATCAATGGCGACGGATATTTCACAGTGCAAGCCCCGACCGGCTTCAGCGGGACAGTCCCGATATTCAACGGTGAGCAAAACTATACAAGACGCGGCGACTTTGCGTTGAATGCCGACGGCTATTTGGTCAACGGCTCCGGCTTTTACCTGGAAGGGATTCCGATTGATTCGACCACCGGGGATCCCGTCGGCAACGTTGCCACGCCATTGAATTTCCAGAGCAACTTTCTGCCGGCGAGCGCGACCACCGAAGTCGACTATGCCGTCAACCTTCCGGCGACACCCCAGACGACCGCGACCAGCTCGCTTGTTCCAAACTCTAATCTTCTCAATGCCGCGAACTTCACCCAAAATCCTACACTTGTCGCAACCTCCAACAGTAATGCCGTCGTGACCGGCACTGCGGCTCTCACCACGATCAACGCGAGCGGCGGCGCCATCACGTTTGACGTCAACGGTAAAACGGTAACGTTAGCGACTAACGGGGGCTCGGGCGGCAACGGTCTCTATACGCCAGGGGACCTCGTAAGCGCGATCAACACTCAAGTCGGCGCGTCGGCCAAAGTGAATGCGACGCTGAATGGTGCCGGATATTTGGTGATCACCAGCACCGGAACGGCGGGCTCGGGCAACTCGGTGACGGTCGACACCTTCAGCAGTGGCGACGCAACCCAGCTCGGCTTTGCCAGCGCGACAGCGACAGCCAACGGTACCAACGGTCTTCCGGCAACCGGTCAGGTGATCGGTTCCGATGCACAAGCTTTTGTCAACGAAACGATCGATGGCGGCTCGCTCACCGTCTACGATGCCACCGGCACGCCGGCCAACCTCCAGTTCAGATGGGGCAAAACCAACAGCGTGGCGGCGGGTGGCACCGATACCTGGGAGTTATTTTATGAGGTCAACCCGAACGCGACCGGCGGGCAAGTCGCATGGCAGAACGCCGGAACCCAATTTGTATTTAACTCGTCCGGTCAGCTCACGCCGCCAATCAATTCGATTGCGCTGAATAACGTCAATATCGGCGGCACCGTTCTTGGCAATCTCACGTTGCAAACGCCGAGCAGCGCCATCACGCAATTCGCCAACTCGAGCGGATTATCGACCGTCAACAACTTGAAACAGAACGGCTTTGCGGCCGGCCAGTTGGAAACGATTGCCATCGCCGACAATGGCACGGTTACCGGCACGTTTTCCAACGGGCAGAATGTCGCGCTGGCCGATATTCCGCTCGTGCATTTCAACAGCCCGTCCAACCTTAATCCCCTGTCTGGCGGCGCCTATGAGCAAACCGACGCTTCCGGTGTAGCGCTCACCGGGGCGACCGGTACGATCGACGGGGGGTCGATCGAAGAGTCCAATACCGATATTGCGACAGAGTTCACAAAATTGATCGTGACCCAGCAGGCCTATTCGGCGAATACCAAGGTGATCACGACGGCAAACCAAATGTCGCAGGATTTGTTGGACATCATTCGGTAGCGCTCAATGAGCAGCCGGTATGAGTTGGCGAAGCGTATGATCGGGACCGAGCCATGGGTTTGACGCAATCGCTCGCCACCGCGATGTCGGGATTGCAGGCAACGCAGGCCGGTCTTTCGGTTGTCGCCGGTAATGTGGCCAACGCGCAGACGGCCGGCTACGTTGAAAAATCGGTCAGTTTGACCGAGACCGTGGCCGGCGACGGCGGCAATGGCGTGAGCGTTGGGTCGATCAACCGTGTGCTCAACACTTTCGTTCAGCAACAATTGTGGACGGAAAGTGCCGGCGGCGGCTACGCCGATCTGAGAGCCAATGTCTATCAGCAGCTGCAGCAAGTGTACGGTCAGCCCGGTTCGCCCACCACGCTTGACACGACTTTCAACAATTTCACGGCCGCCGTCCAAGCTCTATCCGCGAGCCCGAGCTCGGCCGCGGCGCAGGCCCAGGCGGTCAACTCGGCTCAAGCGATGGCGCAGCAGCTCAACAGCGCGACGCAAAGCATTCAGGCGCTCCGCAGCCAGGCCGACCAGGGAATTGCCGGCGACGTGCAGCAGGCCAACACCGCCCTGCAGCAGATCGCACAAATAAATAGTCAACTGTCCACAGTCGGACTCGACAACGGCACGACGGCGACGCTGGAGGACCAGCGCGACCAGTACATCAATCAACTCTCAAAGCTGATGGACATTCGCGTTTCCCAAGGCAGCAACAACGAAGATATCGTGACGACCAGCGGTGGGACGCAACTCGTCGGGCAGGCGGGGGCGTCGCAGCTCAGTTTCACCGCCAGCGGCACGATTAACGCGACGCAGCTCTGGAATGCCGATCCGACCAAAAGCGAACTGAGCACCATAACTCTAACGTCGCCGTCAGGTACGACCACCGATCTGGTTGCCGACGGCGGCATCCAGTCCGGCGAAATCGCCGGCTACCTCAGCATGCGCGACGATGTGCTGCCGCAGGCGCAAAATCAGCTCGACGCACTCGCCGCACAGATGTCAAGCGCCCTTTCCGACACGACCACGGCCGCATCGCCGGTCACGGTCGGCGCAAATACGGGCTTCGATGCCGATATCAGCGGCCTGTCGAACGGAAACACGATCCAGCTCAGCTATACCGACGGTCAGACTCCGCCAGTGCAGCACGACGTCACGATCGTTCGGGTCGACGATGCAACCGCGCTGCCGCTGCCAAACACGGCAACCGCAAATCCGAACGATACCGTCATCGGTGTCGATTTCTCCGGCGGCCCTGCCGCGGTCGCGGCCGAGCTCAATACCGCGCTCGGCTCGGCAGGCCTGCAATTTTCCAATCCGTCGGGCTCGACGCTTGAAATTCTGAATGCGGCGAACTCGCCCGTCACCGTGAACTCGGTTTCGACGACGACCACCGCGACCTCCTTGACGTCGGGCTCGGCGGCGCTTCCGCTTTTCGTCGACGGCGCGAATCCGTATACGGGCGCCTTCGCGGGGACTGGCCCCGAGATCACGGGCTACGCAGGGCGGATTGCGGTCAACCCCGAGGTGGTCGATGATCCTTCGCTACTCACGACCTATCAGACGTCGCCGCCGACGGCCGCGGGTGACGCGACGCGGCCAAACTTCATCTACAATCAACTCGTCAATGCCACAGCCACCTATTCTCCCGATACCGGCGTCGGGGGCACCACCGCTCCGTTTCAAGGCACGCTGTCCGGCTATATGAGTCAGATCGTGAGCATGCAGAGCCTTGCAGCGAATACCGCGACCAGTCTGCAAACCGGCCAGGATACCGTGGTCAGCTCGCTGCAATCGCGATTCAATTCAACGTCGGCGGTGAATATCGATACCGAAATGGCGAATCTTCTCACGCTGCAGAACTCCTATGGGGCGAATGCACGCGTGATGTCGACAATCCAAGCAATGATGCAATCTTTGCTGCAAGCTTGATGTGAGGCGTTTATGACGATTTCAGGGGTTTCACCTAGCCTTGCTCCGCTCATTCAGTCGACGCAGGACATCAACAACCAGCTCGACGACCTGCAACGGCAGCTCGGATCGGGACAAAAGGCGGACAATTATGCCGGCCTCGGATCGCAGAGCGGGGTCGCCGTCTCGCTGAATGCGCAATTGGCGGCGCTCAGCAGCTTCGACACGACCATGACGAATGTGGGAACGACGATCAACCTGCAGCAGCAGGTGCTCCAACAGGTGGGAAGCGTCGGCAGCTCGGTGCAGACGGCGATGGCGACACCCAGTTTCAGCATCGATAATACCGGCCAGACTCCGGTCCAGGAGTCGGCCGTCAGCCAGCTCGATCAGGTTCTCGGCCTGCTTAATTCGGAAGGCGGGAACGGCTATTTATTCTCCGGAAACGCCGTGGACCAGCCTTCGGTCGCGTCCGCCGACGATATACTCAATGGCAATGGAACGCAGGCCGGCCTCAAGCAGGTGATTGCGGAACGTCTGCAGGCGGATCAGGGTTCCGATGGGCTTGGCCGGCTGGTTATTTCGGCCCCCACCAGCACGTCCGTGTCGGTAAGCGAGGACGCCGCGGGTTCGCCGTTCGGGCTTAAATTGGCCTCGGTCAACTCGTCGCTCACCGGAGCGACCGTGACCGGTCCGACCGGTTCGCCCGCGTCGGTTTCCGTCGACCTCGGAGCGACAAATCCGAACGACGGCGACACCATCACCTACACATTCACGCTGCCCGATGGCACCAGCCAGACGCTACAACTCCAGGCGACCTCGTCCACGACTCCAACTGCGAACCAATTTACCATCGGTGCCACGAGTGCCGATACGGCGGCAAATCTTCAGGCAGCGCTTACTGCCGGGATAACCCAGATCGGCCAGACGTCGCTGCCGGCCGCTTCCGCCGTGGCCGCTGCAAACAACTTCTTCGATCAACCACCGATGCGCGTGAGCGGCAACCCGGCCACCGCAACGGCATTGGTCGCTGGCACATCCGCCAACACGGTCTCCTGGTATACCGGCGGCACCACCGCGGCGACCTTGGCAGCCAGCGGCGGCGGCGCGATCACGGCCGGCACCGCCGGCACGTTCGATATCACCAGCGCTGCGGTCAACAGCGGCAATCCCGTGCCCGTAACGGTCGCCAACGGCGATTCGCTGGCCACCGTGGTGACTAAGATCAACACCGCATTGGGCGCCGGCAGCGATGTGCAGGCCAGTCTCAGCGGCGGTCAAATCGTCCTGACCAGCGCCAGCGGCAACAATATCACGGTTGCGGACGCTGCCGGCAATTCCGCCGGAACCTCCGCCGCCCTCGGTTTTACCAACGCCGCGTTTACGCTGGCGGTGCGATCGACTGCGACGGCGCGCATCGATCCATCGACGACGATCGCCTACGGGACGCAGGCCAACGAACAAGGCATCCGATCGATCGTGCAAAGCATCGCGACATTGGCGGCAACGACCTATTCCGCGAGCGATCCGAATGCGTCGGCGAGCTATGACGCCCTCAATCAGCGCCTCTACACTGCGCTTGCGGTTCCACCCGGCACACAAGGGATTTCCGCCATCGAGGCGAGCCTCTCCAATGCGCAGGTGCTCATGGCTTCGACGCAAAGCCAGCACCAGCAGACCGAGAACACACTGACCAACATGTTGCAGTCCATCGAGGGCGTCGATCAGAATACGATTGGCGCGGAAATTCTATCGCTGCAAACCAGCCTGTCGGCGACGCTGTCGACAACCGCAAGGATGGCGCAGCTCAATCTGGTTACTTATCTCGCGCCGGTGTCGGGATAATACGGGCCGGACGCCGACTTCCGCGCAACAAAAAAGACCGCGGCATGGCCGCGGTCTTTTTGTTTCATTCGCTGACGGACGATCAGGCGCGGCCGAGCAGTCCTGCCGCTAACTCACGATTGATGTTGATGAGCGAGCCGAGGTTCTGTGGCTTCGGGTCGGCCAGGATCGCGAGCGTCTGCTTGCAGACGAACAGACCGAGATTGGCGACGTTCTGGCGGATGTCGCTCGGGAGCGGGTTTTCATTGCTGGTGACGGCGGACATGAAAAACGTCCAGAGCCTGCGATTGAAGTGCAAGGCGGAATCGAGATTTTTGTCCGGGCCGTTCCACGATTCCTGCACCAATTGCAGGCGGCGCGCCGCGTCCAGCAAGAGATCGGCCTCCAGTTCACGCGGACTGGAGATTTTGTTTGCCACTTTTCCGTAGATCTTTGCGGCCTGATTCATTGCTCAGTAGCTCCCGTTCGTAATCGATTAACTGCTTAACCTGCTTGAGAGCCTTATACATATTCCCTGTTAAGATATGATTATTGATAATCTCAATGTGGAACAAGGTGCTGGGGGCTGCACGGACGAGATCCTGCACCAGCGTGAAATAGTTGGCGTGCTGTTGGCGCGCATCGGTTGAAGTGTACATCAACAGCACTGCCAGATAGATGCGTTTGGCCGGAGTGTCGGCCTGCTCTACGGTCAGGATGTCCTTTTCGCGCAGGATCGGTACTTTTTTACCCTCGATGACAAGGCGCGTGCGGTGGCCGGAATTGGTGATCACGCACTCGCCGATCAAGATGCGCTCGCCCGGCTTCAATTCGACCTTGAGTGCCATGGCTCTCTCCTGGGCCGCATCCTTGCCCTGCATGATTAATGGACCGTTAAGTGTCGGGCGATGCCGGCCGGGCAAAAAGAAAAACGGCGGGGCCGGAGGCCCCGCCGTCTGTGGTGGCGATTTCGCTTTCGATTACTGGAACAAGCGCAGCACGGCTTGCTGGGCCTGAGAGGCCATCGACAGCGCTGTGGTCGACAGCGACTGGCGAGTCTGCAAGGCGAGCAGGTTGGCGCCTTCCAGGTTCGGATCGGCGAGGACGAGGTTGTCCGCGCCGGTCTGCAGGGTGTTGATCATCTGGGTGGTGAAGTTCTGGCGGTTCTGCACGACCGACAGCGAGCCGGAAATCGCGGTCGCCTGGCTTTGCAGAGAGTTCAGCGCATTGTTGATGGTCGTCGTCAGGGTAGTGAGCGCCGAGTTCGAGGAGAACTGGGCCGTGGTCGCTGTGGCGAGGCCGAGGTTGCTGGAAGTGATGCTGGTCGGGTTATTGTTGCTGTCGACCATCTGAACGGTCAGCGAGCTCGTGCCGTTTTCGTTGAACGTCAATGTGAGGGCATTGCCGTTCAGCAGGTTGATGCCGTTGTAACCCGAATCGTTGGCCGTCTGGTTGATCTGGGTCAGCAGGTTGTTGAACTGCGTGAGCAAGCTCTGACGGGTGGCGCTCAGGCCACTACCGGTACCCGCCGCAAGGGTAAAGCTAGCGCCCGTCAGACCTGTAATGGCGGTACCCGATGTCGCACCCGTTCCCCCGATTGCGGCGTTGGTCAAGTTCTGCAGGTCCAGAGCACCCACGCTGTTCACGGATGCTTTGACCACGCCGGCGAGGCTGGCGTTGCTGTTGATCTCGGCGGCAATCGATGCGGCGCCGAGAACTGTGCCGATCGCAGTAGTATTGGTAGGTGTAGCGCTACCGAAGATCGCAGCCGTAGCGCCCGTAGCAGTACCATCACTGACGGTAATGGCGTTGCCTTGGTCGTTATGCAACACAATCTGGCCGCTACCGTTGTCCTGCGCCCAGACGTGCCCACCATTGGTTGGATCAGCAGCATTGATGGCCGTGTTAATTGCGTTGATCACGCTAGTTTCAGACTGACCGGTCGTCACGTTAACGCTGATGGTTTGCCCGCCGTTGATATTGCTGCTTTGAAGATTGATCGTACCACTGGTGGCAATATTGGACCCGTTAAAACCAGCGCCAGTGACGGTATCACCCACTTGGGTTGCCGAATAAGTGGCGACACCCGCGGAACCGCCGCCGGCAAGTGCAAAGACGATCTGACCACCGGATGCCGAACTATTGACGTTTCCGTTGGCAGTTCCCGTGTCGGTCACTGCGCCAGGTGTGAGCGTGTTTGACGACGTGTCGCCTGCGGCCTGGGAGGCCACCGATTGCAGCTGCTGAACCAGCGAGGTGATCGAGGTAATACCGTTGTTGGCCGCCTGAATCGTCTGGATGCCGTTCGACATGGCGTCGAGCAGGCCGCTGAGCGAGTCAGCGCGGTTGTTCAGATTTTGCGAGGTGAAGAATTCGAGCGGGTTATCGAGGGCCGAGTTGACCTTCTTGCCCGTGGCGAGGTCGTTCTGCGTGGTCTGCATCAAAGATGCGGTATTCTGCAGCGAAAGCAAGTTCGCCCGAATACCGGCGGAGAGAGTAATACCTGACATAACTGTAACCCTTCTGGTTTTGCCTAAGCGGCGCTGGTTCCGGCGCCAATCGCTCTGACCAGCGCGCGTTGTGAGAAGCTATCCAAAGCCGCGTAACGCAGCGTAAAAGAACATGGTTAATGAATGTTGCCGCGATCGCGCCAGCGGATTGATTTGTTAAGACTTTCCCCCCTGCCACGTATAGGAGCTTAACGGATTCTTTCGACAAATCAGCAGGTAGTGACCGGCCCGAAGCCGTTGACGCAGTTTGGATGTTAACGATTTATTGCGACTTGAATTAAAGGCTACGGTAGATGGCCAGCGGCTGACTCGCCTTCGGGCTCGGCGCATTCGTGCGGCCCGTGGGACCATAGGTCGAAGGCGCGCGCTTGCGGGCGAGTTCGCCCGACACGCCGCGAATGATGCCCTCGGAAACCGCGTGGGCGGTCGCCAGCACGATCATGTTGGTTTGCAGCAGAGCCTGGAACGCGCCGTGCCGCTCACGCAACGCGGCATAAGCGTCGGGCAGGGACCGTGCGATCAACTCGCGGGCGGCGATGATACGCATGCTCTCGACCGTATAACGGCGTGAGATATCGGCTTTCGCTTCGCCTAATTTGGCCGCTTCGCGCAAGCGGCCGGCGCGAACGTGCGCGGTCTCTTCCTTGATTGTCTCTTCCAAAAGGTCGGTGATGGCATTCAGGTTCTTGATAACCCGCTCGGCTTCGTCGGTGTCGGCAATCGGATTTTCGGTCGAAGGCGTTTTCATACGTGCGTCTCCTGATGGGCGATCAGGCTGCGATAGACCTGGTCGGCAATGCCGATGCCGCCGGCCTTGGCGATCGACTTGGCATATTGGTCGGTAAGCACCGAGCGCCAGACGCCGGTGGCGCCTTCTCCGCCGAACGGGCCTTCGCCGTCGATGTCGGTGAACATGTGCTGGAACATGGAATTGAGGAAGACCGCCTCGAAATCCTGCGCCGCAGCGTGCGCCTTGGCTTGGCCGGCGGCCGACAGCTTGCCGGCGGCCGGCGGATTGAGGTTGACCAGATCGAGCGCGCTTAAGCCCGGCGCGGCCAAGGGCAGGGTGCTGGCCATTACATCACCTCGATGTCGGCCTGGATCGCGCCCGCCGCCTTGATCGCCTGCAGGATTGAGATCAGGTCGCGCGGGCCGATGCCGAGTGAATTGAGTCCATCCACGAGTTGTTGCAGCGATACACCGTCTTTGACCAATGCCAGCTTCTTGCCTTCTTCCTGGATCCCGATGGCGGTGCGCGGCACGACACGGGTTCGACCGCCGCGCGAGAACGGCGCCGGCTGGCTCACTTGCGGTGCCTCGGTAATAGTGACCGTGAGGTTGCCCTGCGCCACCGCCACCATGGACACGCGCACGTCGCGGCCCATGACGATGATACCGGAACGTTCGTCGATCACGATCTTGGCCGCCTGGTCCGGCTCGACCTGGAGCTGCTCGATCTCGGTGAGTAGCGAGATCACGTTGCCGCGATATTGCTGCGGTACGGTGATGCCGATGGTCGCGGGATCGAGCGGCTCGGCAGTCGGCGTGCCGAGGAAGTCGTTGATCGCCGTTGCGATGCGCTTGGCCGTGGTGAAATCCGGATTGCGCAACGCCATGCGTAATTGGCTCAGCTTGTTCAAGCTGAATTCTATTTCGCGTTCGATCAGCGCACCGTTGGCGATGCGGCCGACGGTCGGTACGCCGCGTACGATCTTGGCGGCCTCGCCTTCGGCCTGAAAGCCGCCGATCGCGACAGAGCCCTGGCCGACGGCGTAGACGTTGCCGTCGGCGCCGAGCAGCGGGGTGACCAGCAGCATGCCGCCCTGTAGGCTCTTGGCATCGCCCAGCGAAGAGACGGTGACGTCGATGCGCGTACCCTGCGTCGAAAAGGCCGGCAGATTCGCGGTTACCATCACGGCGGCGACATTGCCGGTACGCAGCGTCTGGCCGCGAATGTTGACGCCGAGGCGCTCCAG
The DNA here is from genome assembly GCA_963753455.1 of uncultured Alphaproteobacteria bacterium. Lineage (GTDB taxonomy): Bacteria > Pseudomonadota > Alphaproteobacteria > Rhizobiales > Xanthobacteraceae > Pseudolabrys. The sequence goes on from CAVWDA010000016.1 coordinate 129,003, forward strand.
CATCGCGGTGAGCGACTGCTTGGTAAAAGGAATATTGTTGAGGGTGTCGCCGGTACCGTTGAGACCAACCACCAATCCATAACCGATGAGCTGGTTCTGCCGAACGCCCTCGATATTGGCGAGGTCCTTGATGCGCGAAGTCGCGCCGGCGTTCGGCACGGCGAACGCGGTCAATAGCACGGCCAGCAATGCGGCTCGCAACGTCGTCGTCATCACTGCTCCCCAATGTGACGCTTAACTGACATCCCATATGCGAATGGCGTGCCAAGGCTGGCGCGCCCCTCAAGACTCTGGCGGCATTGCTTTTTCTTAAATGAGCGCGACGACAACGGTCCGTGCGCGGACCGGCAGGAAGGGTCCACGGCGGCAAATTTTGCCGCTCTGTTTACCGGCGGTTAACCATAACGGCCCAGGCTGCAGTTGTTATTCGGGACCGGCACGTCCGGTTGGGATTTTCAGCGATGCGGGTTTATGGACCTAACGGATCTGCATTGGCGTCGGCACCAGCCACAGCGCGCCGCCGCAGCGGCGGCTCCTTTACGGTCAGTGAACAGGAAACGCCGCATAATACCGCTGCGACCGGCAATTTGCGCGCGGTGTCGACCGTCGATGCGTTGATCGCTTTGCAGGGGGTGGAAGACCCGACCGAGCGCAAGAAACGCGCGGTTAAGCGCGGCCGCAGCGCGCTTGACGTGCTCGACACGCTTAAGCTTTCTTTGCTGGATGGCAGCGTCGACCGCTCGACGCTGGCGCGCCTGAGGGTTGCAGCCGAGGGGCTGACCGACGAAACTGGCGATCCGGGCCTCGACATGGTCCTGGGCGAGATCGACCTGCGTGTGGCGGTCGAATTAGCTAAGGCTGGCGTCCGCTAGCGCGGGATCGATTTACCTTTTCACACTGTTCAATATTGATCACGCCGCGACCACCAACAGCACTGCGGTTTTTCAAGTGGTCTTGCTCAAGTCATTGAAATGTCATAATAAACCATCTTGCCACAGGCCGTTATTCGCATATTGTCCGCGGCCCGGCGCGCGTATATAAGCCTGCCGCAATGGGAGGACGGGCGTCGTATCCAAGAACCATAAAAAGACAGGGAGTTGGTGGGAATGCTGGCTAAGACCAAGACATATCGGCCGTCGGACAAAGAACCGTTCATGAACGAGCGGCAGCGGGATTACTTCCGCTCAAAACTGCTCGCATGGCGGGAAGACATCCTGAAAGAGGCCAAGGAAACGCTGCAGCACTTGCAGGAAGAAAATCAGAACCACCCCGACCTCGCCGACCGGGCATCGTCGGAAACCGACCGCGCGATCGAGCTGCGTGCGCGCGACCGCCAGCGCAAGCTGATCGCCAAGATCGACGAAGCGCTCGGCCGCATCGAGGACGGCACCTACGGCTATTGCGAGGAGACCGGCGAGCCGATCTCGCTGCGCCGCCTGGAGGCGCGCCCGATCGCGACGCTGTCGGTGGAGGCGCAGGAGCGCCACGAGCGGCGCGAGCGTGTGTATCGCGACGATTGATTCCGACGCTTGCCACGCAGGCGGAGCTACACTCCTCTCAGGTTAGAGCGGCCCGCTAGCAATTTTACCTGGCGGCTTCGCGGACAGCGCACTCGAGAAAGTCCTCAAGCGCCGTGATGCAAGCGCGATCACGGTAAAGACGTTGCTTGTGCTTGGCAATGCGGCGGCTGAGTGCTTGGCGCTCAGCCGGAGCGGCGGCGAGGCGGACGGCTATCGCAACATAGTCGTCGAGCGTGTTGGCGATCGTTTCGGTGACGCCCATCATCTGCAGGATCGCCATGCTGTGACGGCCGCGCATGAGCGCTCCTGGCACCGTCACGATCGGCAAATTGCTCTGCAGGCCTTCCATAGCTGAATTGCAGCCCGACCAGCCGATGCTATCGAGAAACACGTCGCAAAGTCCCTGAGCGGCGATGAAGCTGTTTTGGTCCATTGAGTCGAGAAAGACGCAATAATCCGACGTGACGAGACCGTATGCGCTGAATGCGCGCGCGATTCGGGCCTGGAAAACATCGGCAACGCTGCCATTATGACGAAGGAAGACGAACTGGCTGTTGGGCGTCTGCTTGGCGATGCGCGCGAACACGGCATCGTATTGCGGAAGATATTTGAAAACCGACTGGCCGCTCCAGAATACCGTTGCATCGGCGCGCAAGCCGAGCTCTTCACGGGTCAGCGTTACCGCTGTCGTTTCCAGCGGCTCATAATGGATCGACAGATTCGGCAATCGCACCAGTCGCTCGGTGTAGTGATCGGCCGCATCCGGTGGCTCCATCAGGTCGCTGCTGAGGAAATAGTCGAGCGTCGGTAGACCGCTCGTTTCGGGATGCCCCCACGAATTGCACTGCACCGGAGCCAGGCGTTGTGCTGCCAGTTGAAACGAAATCGTATCCATCTGGAAGCCGGGATAGATCAACACGTGCGGCGCATCAGCGAGGATCTCGCGGCGCCAGCCGGCGACGTCCTGTGTGCGATGAACAAAACGATCGCAAAGACCGGCGGCCACGTCAGTTACCGCGTCGCGCTCCACATCCAAATGGTAGCCAAAAACCTGGAAGCGCTTGCGATCAAGCTGACTGAGCCAGCCCTTGATGGGCATTTTCCAGTTCGAATGGTGGCGGAAAAAACCGCTGACAATACCAACCCTTATCCGCTCGCCGAACGCCGGGGCTGCCGGTAGCACTGCGGGCGGATGCTGCCGCTCGATGATGGTCGATATCATGCCGCCATAGAGCGCCTGCAGATCACGATCGTTGTGTCCTTGATAGGCAAGATAGAATGGTTGAATGGTTGTAATCGCTTTCGGGACATTTTTGAGCCGTCCGGCTTCAACGTCTCCACGCAACGCCTTGAGTTTGCGCTCATATGCGGATCGTCGGCGGACGATTTCGTCCTCGTCGTCGTAGACGATCGGCAGCTCGGCAAAACAGTCGCCAAAGCGGGCGTCGGCATGATCGGCCTGCAGCGCCAATGCGCGCTGGAAATTGACTGATGCTTCTTCGTTGCGGTTGAGGTTGAGCAGAACGCGGCCGCGAATATAGTAGATTTCAGGATCGTCTGGGCGCTGCAGCTGTGCCGCTTCCAGACGCTCCAGAGTCTCGTCAAATCGGTTCAACAGGAACAAAACGCGGTTTCGGTTATTGCAGGCGACTGCGTCGGTGGGATCGATGGCCAATGCCCGCTCAAAGCTGGCCAGTGCCTCCTGGTAGCGTCCGAGCTCGACCAGCGTCGCGCCGTGGGTATTATGCGCCTTGGCGTGCCCGGGGTTGAGTGCCAGCGCCCGCTCGGTGGCTTTAAGCGCTTCGTCATAGCGGCTGAGCTTTAGCAGCAGGACGCCGCGATTGAAGTGCGCATCGGTGAGATCTGGCTTGATGACGATGGCTTTTTTGTAAGCTTCGAGGGCTTCCTCGTCGCGGCCCAGCGCCGACAGCGCATTGCCGCGGTTGAAGTGCGCCTCGGCGAAACTAGATTTCAGTTTGACGGCCTGCTCGAAACTCTCAAGTGCCTCCTCGGGACGCGCGAGTGCGCTGAGGATGATGCCGCGGTTGAGCAAGATGACCGGCGCCGGCTTCCGCACCTGCATGGCGGCGGATATGAATTGCAGCGCTTCGATCTGCTGACCTCTGGCGTGGCAGATCAACGCCATCGTATGCAAGGCGTCGACATGATCGGGGCGCGCCTGCAGCACCTGAAGATAAAGCAGTTCGGCTTCTTGCAGTCGCCCCTGCCGATGCAGCTGCTGCGCCTGATCATGGACCTGCGCCACGTTGAACGTCTGGCCCTTCATCAGCGGCCCAATCATGTCGGTTTACCTCCTGAACAAGGGATAGAAAAGCCGCGCTGAGTCGTCTATGGCGGACAGGAGAGACAAGTTTCCAAGGGGCAAATTCGTCGATGATTGGGTCGAAGACAACGGTGCTTTAGACTTCCAATGGCAAATTGGGCATCCTCACTCTATAATCCACTCTGCTGGAATCGCTCCAACAGCAAAGCCGCGGCGTCAGCCATGTCGTCAACACAGGCGACAGTAGGGTATGCGCATTTCCCACACAGCGAATGACAGGCACGCCAGACGGGAAGAACCCGGTCCAGCAAAAAACGAACGCGGCCCCCGGCTGGGGAGCTGCCGGAGGCCGCGTCGTTGACGCCGTCTACGCTCGCGCGATGCGACCGACGGCGGGGGAGCTCACAACTGAACTGGTCACACGTGCCGCACACTACGAAACCACTCGTACAAAACTCTGGGCGACAAGCTCTGATCCCCATCAGTCTCCCTTGCAGGGGAGGTCGGAACTAGAACGGCAAGAGCACATCCATCACCTGCTGGCCGTAACGCTGCTGCTGTACGTCGGTGAGTTGGCCGCGGCCGCCGTACGAAATGCGTGCTTGCGCGATTTTGTTTGAATCGATGGTGTTGTCGCTTTCGATATCCTCCGGACGAATAATGCCGCCGACGATCAGTTCACGCATTTCGAAGTTTACGCGGATCTCCTGCTTGCCTTCGATCACGAGATTCCCGTTCGGCAGAACTTGCGTCACAACGCCGGCGACGTTTGTCTGCAAGGCTTCCTGGCGAGCAACCGTACCCTTTCCGTCGCTGGCTGAGGTCCCGTCTGCCGTCAAAAGTCGCCCCGGCACGCCCATATTTAGAATGGGTAGTTTTGATTTTCCGAAGAAGTTAGTGATGCCGGAATCTTCCGTCGCAGTACGAGTTCGCTGCGTTTCGTCACTGATGTTTGCTTGATCAGTGATATTGACTTTCACCGTGAGGATATCACCGATCTGGTGCGCGCGCTGATCCTTGAAGAAGCCGCGTGCGCCGTTGCGCCACAGCGAATTCGGATTGTACGAGGCCGGTTGCGCCGCCGGCATCGGCATCTGCACCGGCTTGTAGCCAGGCCGCGCGGTCGGGTTGTCGATCGAGGAAAGTGCCGGTGCCTGGCCGATATTCTTCAGCCGGTCGATAGCCGCGCAGCTTGAGAGCAACGAGGCTGCGACCGTGGCCAAGACCGCATGACGCGTCAGCATAATGACTTTCATCGACTTTACTTTCACAATGGGCGCAACTGCGCCGTTACGTTTGGCATTGACTTCAAGCAACTTGATCCACTGCTTACGCTTTACGTCATTGGCTTAGCGAAAGATTGGCCGCCAGACGCGGCGTATTGGCGTTGACCACGACGCGGCCGGGTCCGGCCACGACGCCTTGCACCGCGCGCTTGGATTGTTCGTTGAGCACCGAGATCACGTCGCCTTCGGCGCCGCCTTCGGTCGCCTTGCCTCGCACCGTGAGCGTGATGCCCGGCACTCCGTAAACCAGCGTCACCATATCGTTGCGGTGAACCACTTCCGGCTTCATCAGATCGGCGACGCGGAGCGGCCGGCCCGGCTGCAAGGCGCTGCGTGCAGCAAATCCGACCGCTCGGTCGACATTGTTGACGAAATCGCGGCTGACCTCGCCGCGCGGGCGGCGCTCGACCATGACGTCGTCGCTCTTGATAACCTCACCGCGTTCGACCTGGCGGGTCAAGGTAACGACCTCGGCGGTCGCGGCGGCGCGGCCGGAAAGATGCAGCGTACCGCGGGTGGCGGGGCCGGTCGGCATGTCGAGAGTTACGTCGAAGCGGCCGTTGCGGCTGTCGTAATTGAGGTAAGAAACGCGCGGCTCGCCCTTGGCGGACGGTTCCACGTAGATCATGCGCATCTCACGCTCGAAATGCACCGCGATGTCCTTGGCAGGGCCGAGCGGATATTGCGCGGCGAGCGCCTGCGCGACACTGTCCTCGATCAGCTTGGCCGGGATCGCACGGCTCGCCCGTGTGACTGTCACTTCGCTGACGTCGCCAGTGTCAAGCCCGATCAGCGCATAGGGGCGCACCGCCTCGACCACCGCTTCGGCCGATACCGTTCCGGTGACGCCGAGATCGGGCGCGCGAAAGATCGGCACTCTGGCGATGATACCGGCATGGTCGACCAGGTCGCCGATGCGCACGATGCTGCCGGTGATGACGGTTTCTGCTTTGAGCTTGGGGTGTTCGGGTTCGGCGGCGGCTGCGGCGCCGAATGCGAGCAAGGCGGTGGCTGCGATGGCGAGTTTGCGGATCATGATTGCCCCTCAACGGATCAAATTTTCATCGGATTGCAGCATCTGATCGGCGGCGGTGATCACCTTGCCGTTCATCTCGTAGGCGCGCTGCGCGGCAATAAGGTTTGTTATTTCCGTTACCGAATCGACATTGGATTGTTCGAGATTGCCCTGCAGGAGGGTGCCGGCTCCAAGCGTGCCCGGTATCCCGTCCAATGGTGTGCCTGATGCAGGTGTTTCGGTGAAGTCGTTATTGCCAATTGGCAGTAGGCCGGGCTCATTGATAAATCGAGTCAGCGTGAGCTGACCGAGAATTGTCGGCGTCGTAGTGCCTTGCGGTATGACCGAAACTTGCCCTTGCGCATTGATTGTCAGCCCACTGGAGTTCGACGGAATAGTGATACCCGGCATCACCAAATTGCCTTGTGCGTCGACGATCTGGCCTTGCGCGTTCATTTGGAACGAGCCATCGCGGGTGTAAGCGTAGGTGCCGTCCGGCAGCTGAAGCTTAAAGAAGCCATCGCCCTGCACCGCGACATCGAGGCTGCCGCCGGTTTGCGTCAGCGTACCTTGCGTCATCAACCGCGGCGTGCCGACTGACCTGACGCCGGAGCCGAGGTCGATGCCGACGGGCAGGATGTTACCCTGTGACGAGGTTTGCGTGCCGATCCGGCTGACGTGGTCATACAGCAGATCCTCGAATTCGGCGCGCTGGCGCTTGTAGCCGGTGGTCGTCATGTTGGCGAGGTTGTTGGCGATGACCTGGACGTTGAGTTCCATCGCCATCATGCCGGTCGCTGCAGTACTGAGCGCGCGCATAGAATTAACTCTCCGTCATCGTCAGGTTGGAACTTCGGCGAGTTTATCGATCGCCGACTGGCTGAGATCGTTCTGCTGTTGCAGGAGTCCGTCGATCTGGGCGTAGGCGCGGGAGATTTCGATCATGCGCGACATCTCCACGACACCGCGCACGTTCGACTTTTCGATCGAACCTTGAATAAGGCCTGACGTCGCCGCCGCGGGTTGTGGCTGTGCGCCGCCCGTTGGATTGAACGTGCCATTGCCATCTTTCTGCACTTGCTGCAGATTGGCGAAAGTGACCAGCCGAATCTTGCCGCGCGCGGAATCGACGTTCGAAGTTCCTTCGCGCACGCTGATCGTGCCGTCGCGGCTGATCGACACCTGGCTGTCGTTCGCTTGCAGCGTGATCGGGCCGCCGTCGCCGAGCACCGGATAGCCGTCACTGGTGACGAGTTGACCGGTCGCATTGATCTGCATCGAGCCGTTGCGGGTGTAGCGCTCGCCGTTCGGTGTCTGCACAACCAGGAAGCCGGGGCCGTCGATGGCGACATCGAGCGGGTTGCCGGTGTGTTCGGCCGCGCCCTGGCTCATATCGTGCCAAGCGCCGCGATCTTGCACGAAACTCACGCGGCTGCCGGTGATATCGGCGCGCGCGGGCGATGAAAGATATTCTTCGAATACCGAGCTGTCGGCTTTGTAGCCGGTGGTGTTGATGTTCGCGATATTATTGGCGACGACGTCCATCTCGCGCGAAAGAGCGACTTGGCGCGACAGCCCGACAAGAATCGCGTTCTGCATCGGCATTCTCCCCTTGCTCATCCAGCGCGGCCCGCCCTCCCGAGGCCGGCCTTGCCGAAAGCTCGCCGCAAGCTCTCCCAAGCCGGCGGCTGGCAAGGGCTTTGCAGCCGTCGTGCCAAGTAAGAAGACGCAATAAAATCAATCAATTAGTTGAAGTCGCGAAATTCCGAGGGAGGCAAAAACCGCCGTTGCGATGTCCATACCCGGCAAAACATTCCTGCTGCGCAGGCATCAGAAAGTATCTGTTAACCATACCGACCTACGCTCGTTCGCAAGGGGAGCGCGCGGGCCGCGCAACTGCGGTGTCTGGCCCGTGACACCGGCTGGCGGCTCAATCCGTTGCGATCGGGATCATCATGGCTAAAGCGAAGAAAGCGCAAGAAGAAGAGTTAGAAGACGAACTGGAAGACGGCGACGAGCAAGAAGCAGAAAAGCCGAAAGGAAAGCTGTTTTCTTGGCTCAAACTACCGTCGATCGCGCTGCTATCGCGCAAGGTGATGATCATCGCGGCGGCCGGCCTCCTGGTGCTCGGCGGCGGGGTCGGGGCCTACTTCTATTTCTTCAGCGGTTCCGAGCACGAAGCGGCGAAACAGCCCGCCAAGCCGGTCAAGCCTGCTGTCTTCGTCGATCTGCCTGATGTGCTGGTCAATCTGTCGAATACCGGTAACGAGCGGACGCAATATCTCAAAGTGAAGATCGTGCTCGAAGTGCCGACGCCCGAGGTCGTCACGGCGATCCAGCCGCTGATGCCGCGGATACTAGATGCCTTCCAAACCTATCTGCGCGAATTACGGCCGACCGACCTCGACGGCTCCGCGGGCCTCTATCGGCTCAAGGAGGAATTGACCCGCCGGGTCAATGCGGCCGTGGTGCCAAACCGCGTCACCGCAGTTCTATTCAAAGAAATCATCGTCCAGTGACGGTCTGACCGATGGCGCCCGACCAAGATATCAATCAAGACGCGCTGACCGCCGAATGGAGCGCGGCGCTCGAAAAAGAGAGCCCCGCAACGGCGCCCGCGGCCGCGGGCGCAGAGAAATCCGCCGCTGTGGCGGCCGCCGATGAGGCCGCCGCGCAATGGGCGGCGATGGCCGGCGAAGGCGGAGCCCAGAACAACAAGGGCGGCGCCGAGCGCATCCTCAATCAGGATGAAATCGACACCATGCTCGGTTTCAGCCTGACCGACGTGTCGATGAACGACAATTCCGGCATCCGGGCCATTATCAACTCGGCGATGGTGTCTTACGAACGCCTGCCGATGCTGGAGATCATCTTCGACCGCCTGGTGCGGTTGCTGACGACCAGCTTGCGCAATTTCACCTCCGATAACGTCGAAGTCTCGCTCGACCGCATCACCTCGGTCCGTTTCGGCGACTATCTCAATTCGATCCCGCTGCCCGCAATTCTCGCCGTCTTCAAGGCCGAGGAATGGGACAATTTTGGCCTCGTTGCCGTCAATTCCAGCCTGATCTACTCGATCATCGACGTGCTCCTCGGCGGCCGGCGCGGGCAGAATACGGTGCGGGTCGAAGGACGCCCCTACACCACGATCGAAACCAACTTGGTCAAACGGATGATCGAGTTGGTGATGTCGGATGCCGAACTCGCCTTCAAGCCGCTGTCGCCTGTCAAGTTCACTATTGATCGGCTCGAGACCAATCCGCGGTTCGCTGCGATTACGCGGCCGGCCAATGCGGCAATCTTGGTGCGGTTGCGCATCGACATGGAAGACCGCGGCGGCAACGTCGAATTAATGCTGCCGTATGCGACGATCGAGCCAATCCGCGCCACCTTGCTCCAGATGTTTATGGGCGAGAAGTTCGGCCGCGACCCGATCTGGGAAGATCACCTGGCGACCGAAATCGGTCAGGCGCAAATCTCGGTCGATGCTGTGCTGTACGAAGAGCGCCTGCCGCTGCGCAGGATGATGAACCTGAACGTCGGCGATACGATTCCGCTCGAAATCAAGCCCGATGCACTTGTCACCGTTCGTTGCGGCGACATTACCTTAACCGAAGGTCGCATGGGCAAAGTCGGCGACCGAGTCGCTGTGCGGATCGCCAAGCCCTTGCGCAAACCACGGACTACACTCGCTATGTTCGAGAATACAGACGAACCGACCAATCGATTGGAGGGGACGTGAGCTATCATTACGGTTATCTGGTCGAGACTATGGTCTCTATCCTGCTGTTGCTCACGATCCTGTATTGCGTACAACTCAACAAGCAGCTTCGCCTGCTCAAGGCCGACGAGCAGACCTTGCGTGCGACCATCTCCGAGTTGATCACCGCTACTGAAATTGCCGAACGTGCGATCTCTGGCTTGAAGGCGACGATGCGCGAAGGCGAGCAGAACTTGGCCACTCGCCTGCAACGGGCGGAGACACTCAGCGGCGACATCGAGCGTCAGCTATCCGCCGGCGAGGAACTGCTGGCGCGGCTCGCGCGCATCGTCGGCGCCGCCAAGCCGGCGAGAATTCAGCCGCCCTCGGCACCTGATCCCAAATCGGTGGCCGCCGCGGCGCAAGCCTTCGCTGAACGAACCACCGCGCGGGTGCGCGGCCTTGCCGCATGATCCGCTTTGCGCGAGATTTTCGGCTAATTCCGGTCGTCCTGTTGGCGACGATCTGCATGTTAGCGCTCAAAGTGTCGGGTTTGGTGTTCGACGGCGGTTATACGCTGGCCGAGCGGCTGCAACGGCCCGATAAGAACGCTATACGGATCACGACGGGTGAGAGCGTTCCCGACTATCCTAAGATTGTATTCGCCGACAAAGATGCACCAGTCCCGGCGTTCGCGGCACCTGTATCGAAGCGGCCCTGGGCGCAGGAGATGTTCAACTACGGCAGCGACAAAAATGACATAACCGGGTCGGTCGAAGGCGGCGATAAATCGAGCGGCCCGCCGCTCAAGACAAGTACCAAGCCGCCTGAACCACCTAAGGTAAAAGTCGGCGATGTCACAGTGCCGATCGAATCCGACCAGATCGCATCGGCCAGCGAGCGGGCCATCTTGGGGCGCCTGCGGGACCGCCGCAAGGAGCTCGACGAGCGCAGCCGCGAACTTGAAATGCGCGAGAGCTTGCTCAATGCCACCGAAAAGCGGCTGGATGCCAAACTCGCCGAGCTTAAGGATATAGAGGCGCGCATCAAAGTCACCATGAATACCCGCGACAAGGCCGAGGCCGAGCGCTTCAAGGGCGTCGTCTCCATGTATGAGAATATGAAGCCGAAGGATGCCGCGCGCATCCTCGAAGGGATCGACATGAAAGTTCTGGTGGAGGTCGCCAGCGCGATCAAGCCGGCCAACATGTCGCCAATTCTCGCGCAGATGACGCCGGAGACGGCCGAACAACTCACCATCGAATTGGCGCGGCGCGCGGACGGCAAACAGCAGAATCCAGATCAATTGCCTAAGATCGAAGGCAAATCGGGCGGCAGTTGAGCGAACGATCGCGGTGACCGTAAGCCGGCGCAGAAAAACCGCCGCTTAACGCGTCATTAAACGGCGACCCATAGGCTGTCGCGGCCGGCATTAATGCCGGCTGGAACGGCTGCATGACGGCAATGCCCCACAGCCCGATGACGGCCTGCGCGCGCACGCGTCTGCGGGGGCGGCCGCTATTTGGTGGCGCGCTGGTGGTCGTAGCGATCCTGCAATTGCTGATGGTGGTCGTGCCGCCCTTCGGTGGCCGTGCGTTGGCCGAAGAGCGGGTCAAGGGCGAAGTCAGGGTCAGCACCGATGGCGGTTATGCGCGCCTGGTGTTCCGCTTCGAAAAGGAAGTGCCGGCCAGCATCCAGGTCACCGATTCGATCATGGTGGTGACGTTCAAACAGCCGGTCGCCCTCTCCGTCGATCGGCTCAGCGGCGGCGCATCGGACTATATCAACGCCGCGCGGATTGACCCCGACGGCAGGTCGGTGCGCATCGCGCTGGTGCACAAGGTGAAGGTCAATTCAATACCGGCGGCCGAGCAACTCTTTATCGATCTGTTGCCAGAGACTTGGAGCGGAATGCTACCGGGTCTGCCGCGCGAGACGATCGAAAACCTCGCCAAGCGCGCGCTTGACGCCGAACGCCAGCTGCGCGTGGAACGGATCACCGTCAAGACCGAGAAGAAGCCGGCCGCGGTCCGTGTTAAGGTGGCGACCCAACCGACATTCACCCGCTACGTGTTCGCGATGCCGGATCTGGCAAATGTCCTTTCCCAGAACGCGAACGGCAAGTTGACGCTCGAATTCGATCAGCCGATCAATTGGGACCTGTCGGACGCTAGGGTGGCAATGCCGCCGACGCTACAATCGATCGACAATGACCCCGGCGACAATTCGACGACCGTCACCTTTATTTTCAATGGCGATCCGCAGGTGCGGACCTTCCGCGAGGATCGCAGCATCGTGATCGATGTCAGCCACGACCGTGGCAAGCCCAAGGCGGCGGAGCAGAACGCCAAACCTAAGGACGTCACTAAGCAGCAGGGTGCGCTAGGTGTAGCACCGCCCGAGACTGTGCCGGTCAAGGAAGCCGCCGCTGCACCGCCGCTGAATGCCGATAGCGCGCCTCCGCCGGCCAACCCCGCCGCGGAGGTTGCACCGCCGCCGAAGGCCGACAACACGCCGCCGCCGGTCATGCCGGCCACCGCGATGGCGCCGCCAATGGTTCCAGGGCCGCCAGCGGTCAAGCCGGCGGCCGCCACCGAGCAACCAATAGCTCTTGCGCCGCGGCCTGAGAAAGCGGCGGAACGCACGCCCGCGCTGGTTCCCTCGCCGCCCGAAGATAGAGCGCCGCCAGCGGCTGTGGCCGCACGGTCATCAGCAGCCAGCCCGGCACCGAAGCTCGCCGCTCCAAAGCATCCCGCGAAACCTGCGGCGACTGCGCAAATGTTGCCGCCGGCCGATCCGAACGCGCCCGTTGTCGTTGAGGTGAACCAGTCCGGCGACAGCTTGCGCGCCGAATTCCCGTTCGTGGCCGAAACGCCGGCTGCCGTGTTCCAGCGCGCCGACACGCTCTGGCTGGTATTTGACAGCACTGCCAACATCGATATTGCCGGTTTGACCAAAGATACCAGCCAGTTGATCCGCTCGGCCGCATTGGATCGCGGCGCAGACGGCGAAGCAATCGTGCGCATCAAACTCGAGCGGCCGCACTTGGTGAGTCTGGAGACAGATGGTCCGGGTTGGATCGTCACAATAGGCGACAGCGTCTCAGCGCCGAGCCGTCCGCTCGCCATCGCGCGCAACATCGTCAGCAACAGCCGCGCTAGCCTCACAATTCCGTTCGCACAGCCGAGCAAGATCCACATCCTGACCGATTACGATATCGGCGATCGTCTGTTGGTGGTTACCGCGCTTGGCCCCCCGCGCGGATTCTTGAAGACGCAGAATTTCGTCGAATTGCGCGCGCTTCCGTCTACTCACGGCGTGGTGTTGCAGCCGCTTGCCGATGACATCACCGCGGAGCTTGCCGTCGACAAGATCATCGTCACTCGCCCTGGCGGGCTTTCGCTCTCGTCGACGGCTGTCTCGGTGGAGCCCACCAACACATTCCGGGCGCTGAGTTTCAATACCGAGCTGTGGAATTACAACCGTCAGGCCAAATTCAATGTCCGGCGAGCCGAGCTGATGCACATCGCGGCTATGGCGCCGCCGAGTCAGCGCAAGCCGGCGCGGCTCAACCTCGCGCGCTTCTTTCTCGCTTCAGGCATGTCCGCAGAAGCCAAGGGGGTGCTCGAAGTGGAGCAGGCCGACGCGAAAGAACGACGATGACATCACCGGAAGCGTGCTCGAATCGGTCGCTAATCTCATGCTTGCGCGGCCCGCGGACGCACTTAAGGGATTGTCCAATCCGCGCATTGGCAATCAGCTCGATGCGCCGATCTGGCGCGGGATCGCTTATACGGACCTAGGCCAATGGCCGGACGCGCAAGCCTCGTTCAAGAACACCGACAACGCGATTTCCGCGTTACCGATCGAACTCCAGCGCATGGCGTTGCGCAAGGCGCTCAAAACCGCAATCGAAATGCACGATTTCAGCAGCGCCGACCGCATCCTCAGCGAACTCGTCGCGCTCGGCGTGCCGCCAGAAATGAAACCATCGATCGCGGTGCTGGTCGGCCGCCTCAGGGAAGCCTTAGGCCGCAATTCGGAAGCGCTTGCCAGCTACCATATCGCAGCGGTTTCGTCCGATCGGCGCGCAGCTGCGGAGGGGCGCCTGCACGAGATCCTGTTGGCTTACGCGAACGGCGACATGCCGAGCAAGGAGGCAATCGGCGCGCTGGAGACGCTCACCACGATCTGGCGCGGCGACGAAATCGAAGCCCAGGGCCTCAAGCTGCTCGCGCATCTTTATACCAAAGAGAACAACTATCGCGCCGCTTTCCACGTGATGCGCACGGCGTTGGTGGTGCACCCCAATTCCGAATACACCCGAGCAATTCAGGACGAGGCAAGCGTTACCTTCGATCAACTGTTCCTTGGCGGTAAGGCCGATGTTTTGTCGCCGATCGAAGCCCTCGGCCTTTTCTACGATTACCGCGATCTCACCCCGATCGGGTGGCGCGGCGACGAGATGATCCGCAAGCTCGCCGACCGTCTGGTATCGGTCGATCTGCTCGATCAGGCCGCCGAATTGCTCCAGCATCAGGTCGATCATCGCCTACAAGGCGGCGCGCGCGCGCAAGTCGCGACACGGCTTGCCGTCATCTATCTCATGAACCACAAGCCGGATCGCGCGATCACTACTTTGCAGAAGTCACGGGCGGCGGATCTGCCCACCGAGCTGCGCGATCAACGCCTGCTGCTGGAGGCGCGCGCTTTGTCGGAGACCGGCCGCCATGACCTGGCGCTGGAACTGATCTCCAACATCGACACCCACGAGGCGACACGGCTGCGTTCGGATATTCTGTGGGCGGCGCGGCGCTGGCGGGCCGCCGCCGAGCAGATCGAGATCCTCTACGGCGACCGTTGGCGCGACTTCACGCCGCTAAACGAGACCGAGCGCTTCGATATCCTGCGCGCGGCGATCGGCTATTCGCTCGGCGACGAGCCGCTCGGGCTAGCGCGGTTCCGCGAGCGCTATGCCCCGAAGATGGCAAGCACCCCGGACGCGAACGCCTTTGACGTTGTGAGCGCGCCGGTCGGCAGCAGTGGCGCGGATTTCCAAAATATTGCCAAAAAAGTCGCCGGCATCGACACGATGGAAGCGTTCCTGCGCGACATGCGCAAGCGCTATCCGGACTCGTCGGCAATCTCGCGCGCACCGACGCCTCCCGCCGCTGCTGCCGCTGCGCCGGCCGCCGCCGCGCAGCCCGCCGCCGAGGCTACGCCGCCGCCGAAGACGCCGGGCGCGGAGCCGCCCAAACCCGACCGCACGCCGACCGGGTCGATTACGCGGCGGTAGCGCATGTCCTTATAGGTTGCGTCGCTCTTTCCGAAATCCGATCGGGCATGCCAACATTCTGCTGACGTTTCATGGATTCGCGCCTGGTAAGGCGCGCGCCTAATACTGGCAATTGTCGTCGAGTGCATCGGTGTGAACGCCGGGGCCCGTAATTACCGCGCGCCCGATTAGCCCGGATACGGGGCCTCGTTTACGCGGCAACGAACGGATTTGACGCTTAAGTCCCGTAGCTCTGTATGAGCGAGCCGGCTACCAGGCTCCAGCCGTCCACCAGCACGAAGAAAATGAGCTTGAACGGCAGCGATACCACGACGGGCGGCAGCATCATCATGCCCATGGACATCAGCACCGAGGCCACCACTAGGTCGATGATCAGGAACGGCAAGAACAGCAGGAAGCCGATCTCGAAGGCGCGCTTGAGTTCGGAGATCATGAAGGCGGGCACCAGCACGCGCAGCGAGATATCCTCGGGCTTGGCGGGTTCTGCTTCCTTCGCCATGTCAACGAACAACTTGAGATCCTTTTCGTTGACGTTCTTCTCCATGAAAGCACGCAATGGCACCGCGCTGCGCTGGAACGCCTGCTCGGCGGTGATCTCATTGGCGATAAGCGGTCGCACGCCGGTGTCGTAAGCTTTTTGCAGCGCCGGACCCATTACGAAAGCGGTGAGGAAGAGCGAGAGCGAAACGATCACAGCATTAGGCGGCGCAGTGGCGGTGCCGAGCGCGGTGCGCAACAGCGACAGCACCACCACGATGCGGGTGAACGAGGTCATCATGACGAGAATGGATGGCGCCAGCGATAGCACCGTGAGCAGCGCGATCATCTGGATCACGCGCTCGGTCAGCCCGCTGCCTTGTGCGAAGTTGACGCTGATGTCCTGCGCGGCAGCAGGCGTCGCCGCCGCTGCCATCAGCCCTGCTACTCCAACCACCACCGTCAAAAAATGACGAACGCGGCGGTCGGAAATAACTCTCACGTTTTTCCTGACGGACGACCCAGCAAATTGGCCATCTCCTCTTCGAGATTATCGAGCGGCGCCTTGACCGGGGCAGGGGCGAGCTTGGGCTCGGCTTGAGTTCGGCCGGCGGTTCGATCTTAGTTTCGAGCTTCGGCTCGAATTTTGGTTCGAACTTGGTTTCGCGCGGCGGTTCGAATTTAGGTTCGAGGCGCGGCTTGAGGTCGCGCGGCGGTGCCGGTTTGGCCGGCGGGGCGACGAGCGGATCGGTCACCGGCGGGCGACTTTCCGGGGCGGGCGCGCGGCGCAGCGCGGCTTCCAACTGCTGAGCCATCTCGGCGAGGTTATGATCGGTCTGCGGCGGCGCCTCTTGGGGCGGCGGTGCGGCCGCGACGCTCAGTCGCGGCGCCGGTTCGCCGCGCGCGGGGATCTCCGGCGGGTTGAGCCGCGTCGATAATTCGGCGGCAAGACCGGAAAGACTGTCGGCCGGGCGCGGACGCGGCGGCGCCGGCGGCTCGGGCGCCAACCACGGTTCCTCGGTTGCAGACGAGCGGGACGGGCGCGGTGCCGGAATCGACGCCGGCTCAGTCAATGGTTGCAGCGGCCATGAGCCTTCGACGCTGGGGTTTTGGCGCGCGATGGGCTCGGGCGCAACCGCGACCCGTGCCGGCTCGCGCGCTCCGGTTGCGCGCACGATATTGGGCTCGACCACAACGTCGGTCGGCCCGCCGATCATCAAAAGATGCTCGATATTGTCGCGGCGGATCAGAACTAGGCGGCGGCGGCCGTCGATGGTCGCCGCATCGATGACGGCTAGCCGCGGTTGGCGCCCGCGCGTAGCGCTGCCCAGGCGGTTGGCGCCGAACCGGCGCACCAGCCAGGCGGTCAACCCGATCAGCGCGAGAACCACTAGAAACGCGATAAAAAACCGCGCAGCCAGCGGTATTTCCGAGCCAAACACGCTCTCGAACATCAATCCACTCCGTACCTTATGCGGCGGCTGAATGGACGGGGATCGTCCAAATGGTTAATTCCGTAGAGCACAATTTGCCGCCCGTATTACTAACAGAGCATTAACAAATATTAGAACATTTGCCATCCCACTGCGAATTCCGCGATTTTATGGTTCATAAACAGCGGGCGGGACAAAGAGTTCCATCCTTTAATTTTTACCACCCATTAACCATACGCCCGGCAAAGTCTGCCTAGTGCGGCGCGGCCGCAACGGGGGCTTTTGAGGGCTGGCCGATGGCAATCACCGATATTCCGATTCTCTCCATGCTGCGGACCCGCATGCAATGGGCGCAAGAGCGCCAGCGCGTGCTGGCGGAAAACGTCGCTAACGCCGATACGCCCAAATTCCGCGCCCTCGACTTGGCGCCGCTGAAATTCGATACGCAGCAGCAGAGCCCGGGATCGGGTCCGCCGCCTACCTCCGTTTCGCTCGTGCGCACCGATAGCGGCCATCTCGCTGGCATTGGGCAGAGCGATTCGCCATTCCGCTCCAAAAACGACAGCGGTTACGAAGTGCGTCCGACCGGCAATGCCGTGAATCTCGAGCAAGAGATGATGAAAGTGGCGGCGAACCAGATGGACTACCAGGCGGTGACCGCGCTCTACACCCGCAGTCTCGGTCTGATCAAAACCGCGCTCGGCAAGGCCTGACATTCCGCTGCGCCTCGGCGCCGCCGATAATCGAAGGAGGCCAAAGTGGATTTCCTCAAGACCATGGCTATCGCCGCCTCCGGCTTGCGCGCGCAGGCGGGGCGCATGCGCATCATTTCGGAGAACATCGCCAACGCCGATTCGACGCCGTCGAACCCGAACGAGCAGCCCTATCGGCGCAAGGTTCCGACCTTCCAGACCGAGGTTGATCGCGCGCTCGACGTCAAGCTGGTCGAACTCGGTCGCACCCGCACCGACAACTCCGACTTCCGCATCAAATACGAACCCGGACATCCGGCCGCCGACAAAAATGGCAACGTCCGCTATCCCAATGTCAATTCGCTTCTGGAAATGAGTGACATGCGCGAGGCCCAGCGTTCCTACGAGGCGAATATCAACGTGATCAGTGCCACACGCCGCATGATCCAGCGCACCATCGATATTCTCAAAACCTAACCTTTGACCGAGAAAGGCTGATCGACCATGGCTTCACCCCTCGCCGCCGCCAGCGCCTATGCCAACATCGCGCGCATCGCGACCGATCCAACGCGAGCGCTCGCTGCCGCGCCGGGTGCCGGCAATGCCGACGCCAGCTTCGCCGCTCTGGTCAAAGACGCGATCGGCGCGGTTGCTACGGCGGGCCGCAAATCCGATGCGCAGACGCAAGCGCTGGTCAACGGCAAATCCAACATGGTCGATGTGGTGACCGCGGTGGCGCAGACCGAGGTTGCCGTCGACGCCATGGTGGCGGTGCGCGACAAGGTCATCGCGGCCTACGACGAAATCATGAAGATGCCGATCTGATTGTCCCTCTGCCCGCAGGCGGGGAGAACAAGAAATGCGGAGAGAAAATGACCGGACCTGAAGTTCTCGACGTCGCCCGCGAGGCGATTTTTACGCTCATCGTCGTCGCCAGTCCGGTGATGCTGGTGGGGTTGGCGGTCGGCGTGGTCATTTCGCTGCTGCAGGCGGTTACCCAAATCCAGGAAATGACCCTCGCGTTCGTGCCCAAAATCCTGGCGATTTTCGTTTCGCTGTTGATCGCGCTGCCATTCATGGCCGAAAGGCTACACGCCGAGATGCTGCGGCTCGCCGCCCGCATCATCGGCGGATAAACCAAGAATGCGCGTCGATGTTTCATTCCTCCCGGCGCTGGCCGCGGCATTCCTGCTGATATTCGCCCGCGTCGGCACCATGGTCATGCTGATGCCGGGCGTCGGCGAATTGAACTTGCCCGCGCGCGTGCGGCTGACCATCGCGCTGCTGCTCACCGCGATCCTGCTGCCGTCGCATGAGAAGGCGTATACCGTCGATCTCACTGCGCTCGGGCCGGTGCTGACGTTACTCATCCAGGAAATAGCGATTGGCGCGGTGCTCGGCTTGACGGCACGGCTGGCGATTTCGGCACTGCAAGTCGCCGGGTCGGTGGTGGCGCAGCAACTCGGCTTGGGCTTTGTCACCGCGATCGATCCGACGCAGAACCAGCAGGGCATGCTGGTCGGCAATTTCCTCACGCTGCTCGGCATCACGTTGGTGTTCGCGACCAACATGCATCACCTGGTGATCGCGGCAATGAACGACAGCTATGCGATCTTCCGGCCAGGCGAAATGCCGCTTGTCGGCGACGCGGCGCAGCACATTACCCGTGTCGTCGCCACTGCGTTCCGGATCGGCATACAGCTTTCGGCGCCGTTCCTGGTGTTCGGATTGCTATTCAATCTGGGCCTGGGCGTCTTGTCGCGGCTCATGCCGCAAATGCAGGTGTTCTTCATCGGCCTGCCGCTATCGATCATGCTCGGCTTGCTGCTGCTGGTGCTGGTGCTCGGCGCCATGATGGGCACCTTTGTCGGCTATCTGCAGGGCGTGCTCGGCGAACTCGCACCTTATACCTGACGGTGAACGCAGATGGCCGAAGGCGACACCCCCGACACCAGCGAAAAAACAGAAGACCCTACACAAAAGCGCTTGGACGAAGCGCTTGAACGCGGCGATGTGGTCAAGAGCCAGGAGGTCAATACCTGGTTCGTCATCGCCGGCGCGGCGCTGGTGCTGAGTACGTTCTCCGGTACGATGGGCGGCGCTCTAACCGCCACCATGCGTGGGATCATCGCCAACGCGCACAATATCAGTATGGACGGGCCGGCTTTGCCGCGGCTGTTCGAGAAGATCGGCGTCGAAATCATCGCCGCGGTCGCCGTTCCGTTCCTGCTGCTGATGCTCGCTGCGCTCGGCGGCAACATGATCCAGCATCGGCTGGTCTGGTCGGTCGAAGCGCTGACGCCTAAGCTGGCCAAAATCTCGCCGGCCGCCGGGTTCAAGCGGCTGTTCGGAAAGGAAGCGCTTGCCAACTTCGCTAAGGGCCTCGTCAAGCTGTTGCTCGTCGGCTCGGTGCTCACCGCACTGATGTGGCCCGAGCGCGGCCGTATCATGGCGCTTGAGCGCATGGATCTCGGGTCGGTGTTACCGCTCGCGCAGTCGCTCGCGCTGAAGCTGATGGGCGCCGTAGTCGCGATGATGGCGGTGGTGGCGATGGCCGATTATTTATTCCAATACCGCCAGTGGCACGAGCGGCAAAGAATGTCGCTGCGCGAAATGAAAGAAGAATTCAAGCAGAGCGAAGGCGACCCGGCCATCAAAGGCAAGATGAAGCAGCTGCGCGCCAACCGCAGCCGCAAACGCATGATGGCTAATGTTCCCAAGGCGGCGGTGATCATCACCAATCCGACCCACTACTCAGTCGCGCTGCAATACGAGCGCGGCATGGAGGCCCCGATCTGCGTCGCCAAGGGCGTCGACGCGGTGGCCATGAAGATCCGGGAGGTCGCCGGCGAACATTCGATCCCGATCATCGAGAACCCGCCGCTTGCCCGTGCGCTCCACGCGACCGTCGAGGTCGACCAGGCGATCCCTGTGGAACATTACAAGGCCGTGGCCGAAGTGATCGGTTACGTCATGCGGCTGCGCCGGGCGGTGGTCAGGCCGCCGTCCGCAGGGCGTCATTAGCCAAAGGGCGGGATTGCGATGGGCTGGCCCTTGCACCGATAGGGCGGGTTAAGGCACTCAGGAGTCATGGCAGGCGAGAAACCCGCAGCGCAGGCGCCGGGCACCGACGGCAGTACCGGATCGGGGCGGCAGGCATTCGACAAAAGCCAGAGTGCGCCGCGCTCAGGCTCGGTCGGTCTGGTGTTGCTGGTTGCCTTTGCGCTGATCGCCGCCGCCGCCGGTTTGCTCTATATCGAGCCGCGTTACGGCGGAACCTATATCCTGGCGCTCTTGGCCTTGCTCGGCGTCGTCGGCGTGGCCGCCCTGTTCGGCATTGCGTCCGGCATCCTGCAATTTTCCAGCCGGGCTCAAGGCAATCCGCTGCTCAAGGCGGTGGTCGACAATGCTTTCTACGGTATCGTGGTCTCCGACCAGTCGGGCCGCGTGTTCTACGCCAATGCTCCCTATCTCGACCTGATCGGGGCAACCGACAGCAACGACGTGCGGCCGATCGAACGGGTTTTCGTCGGCGATCCCGATGTCTCGGAGGCGATCTACCGCCTGCTCAAGGCCGCGCGCGAGGGCCGCCGTCTTCAGGAAGAGGTGCGGGTTCCCGGCGCGACCGCGCAGGCCGCGCGCTGGCTGCGCATGCGCGTGCGCCCGCTCGGCGAAGGCCAGCACGACAGCCGCATGACGGTATGGTCGGTCGCCGATGTGACGCACGATCGCGCGCGCCAGGAAAACGTATTCCAAGAGCTGCAGCACGCCATCGACTACCTGGACCATGCCCCTGCCGGCTTCTTCTCGGTCGATGCGGCGGGCGAAATCGTCTATCTGAATGCGACGCTGGCGGATTGGCTTGATCACGATCTCGCCCAGGTCGGCGCCGGCTCGCTCAAGCTCGGCGATATCGTCGCCGGCGAGGGCGCGGCGCTGCTCACCACGCTCAATGGTGCGCCCGGCGAGGTGAAAACCGAAGTGCTCGACCTCGACCTCAAGACGCGCGGCGGCAAGCCGGTGCCAGTGCGCCTCTATCACAAAGTAGCCTATGGCGCCGACGGCGCCGCCGGCGTCTCACGGACACTGGTACTCAACCGCGCCAAGGATGACGGCAGCGATCCGCAGCGCGCGGCGGAAGTGCGCTTCATGCGCTTTTTCCAGAACACGCCAATGGCGATCGCGACAGTCGACAAGAGCGGCCGTATCGCGCGCAGCAATGCGCGTTTCGCCTCCACCTTCGTGGATACCCTCAAAGGTGATGAGCGCTCGATCCTTTCAGTGGTCTCCGAGCGCGACCGTCCGGCGCTGGAGACGGCGATCCGCAAGGCCGCCGAAGGGCAGGGTGATATTGCTCCGGTGGAGGCCGCGCTCGCCGGCAGCGGCGAGCGCTGGGCCACGTTCTTCGTGTCCGCCGTCGAGGAGGAGGACCGCGACGGCGAGGTGGCCATCGTCTACGCTCTGGAGACCACCGCGCAGCGCACGCTGGAGAACCGCATCTACCAGCAGCAGAAGATGGAGTCGGTCGGTCAACTCGCCGGAGGCATCGCGCACGACTTCAACAACGTGCTGTCGGTCATCATGATGGCGACCGATTTCCTGCTCAACGCGCACAAGCCGACCGACCCCGGCTTCCAGGACATCATCCAGATCAAGCAGAACGCCAATCGCGGCGCGGCTCTGGTGCGGCAATTGCTAGCGTTCTCGCGCAAGCAGACGCTGCGGCCGCAGGTGCTCGACCTCAACGAGACGCTCAACGATCTTACTATACTATTGCGCCGTTTGATCGGTGAGAAAGTCACGCTGACCACGGCGTTTGGCCGCGACCTGTGGCCGGTCAAGGCGGACATCTCCCAGTTTGAGCAGGTCATTGTTAATCTGGCGGTCAATGCACGCGATGCCATGCCGGACGGCGGCAAACTCACCGTCCGTACCGCCAACGTGCCAGCGAGCGAAAGCGGCACGCTCGCCTACAAGGGCATGCCGAGCGCCGACCACGTGCTGGTCGAAGTGAGCGACACCGGCACCGGCATCCCGCCCGACATTGTGGACAAGATCTTCGAGCCGTTCTTCTCGACCAAGGAGGTCGGCAAAGGCACCGGTCTCGGCTTGTCTACGGTCTACGGCATCGTCAAGCAGACCGGTGGCTTCATCTATGTGAATTCGGTGCCCGGCAATACCGCGTTCCGCATCTTCCTGCCGCGTCATCTTGCGGGCGCCGAGAAGGCAGTGCCGCAAATTCCGGACGCCGAGGCGCCGGCCATCGCAACTGGCACGTCGGCCACCGCGCGTGCGGCCAGCGCCGATCTCACCGGGCAGGGCACCATCCTGCTGGTCGAGGACGAAGAGGGCTTGCGCGCGCTCAATGCGCGCGGACTCGCCTCGCGCGGCTACACGGTGTTCGAGGCCAGCAACGGCGTCGATGCGATCGAGGTCCTCGACAAAAAAGGTGACGTCGATTTGGTCGTATCGGACGTGGTAATGCCGGAAATGGACGGGCCGACGCTGCTCAAGGAACTGCGCCGACGCAATCCGAAGCTAAAGGTCATTTTCGTGTCGGGCTATGCCGAGGAAGCGTTCCAGAAAAACCTGCCGCAGCAGGAGCAGTACGAATTCCTCGCCAAGCCATTTACGCTCAAGCAGTTGGTCTCGAAAGTCAAAGAAACCATGGCGGAGTGATCGCGCCAATCGGGTGGTGTCACGCAAAGGTTGGCAACACGCCTTGCGTTTCTCGTCGATCGTAGACCCTCATTGCCTGCGGTTCGAGGCAGGCGCGGTATTGAATTCACGATTCATTAACGGTCGGAAAATTCCATGTGGAACTTTACCGCCGGGCAATGATCAATTTACAAAACGCCGCTTGGCGGCGTGAATCGGCGGCGCAGCGCGCCGCCTGGGCGTTGACCTTGCAGCGATTTCCGTCTATGTCGCCGCCCGCAACCTGGTTTTCGGCCTCATCTTGTTGAAACGCTGCCGTCTTTGGGCTGCGACTCAAGGGATCTCCCAAAAACTTGCAGTGTTGCCGCCAACGCGATCGGCGCGCGGGCGTTCAACATGAAGCTTGAAAGGAACTATGATGCCTGTCGGAACTGTGAAGTTCTTCAATACCCAGAAAGGCTTCGGCTTTATTCAGCCGGAGGATGGCTCCAAGGATGTGTTCGTGCACATCACTGCCGTCGAGCGCGCCGGCATGCGCTCGCTCAACGAGGGCCAGCGGGTGAGCTACGAGATCGTCACTGAACGCGGCAAGCAGGCGGCCGGTAATCTACAGCCGGCCTGAGGCCAGCAAACAATAAAGTGAAGAACTTCACTGGCTCCAAAGCCCGGCGGCGACGCCGGGCTTTTTGCATGCCCGCCACTCGTGTAGAAACGACGCTCGGAAACACGCGTCGCCCGGGGAGGGACGAGCCATGGAGATTATCGCTTGCGGATCGCGACCGTCGCGCCGGGGGCCGGCATCGAGTTTTACCGGAACCGTCTGGCAGGACCCAATCATCCAGGCGCCCGATCCAGCGCTGCTGCGCGCCGGCTGGGTACGCTTCGAACCGGGTGCGCGCACCTTTTGGCATACCCATCCGCTCGGGCAGACGCTGCACATCGTCTCCGGCGTCGGCCACGTGCAGACCTGGGGCGGTCCGATCCGCCAAGTGCGCGCCGGCGACACGGTTTGGATTCCGCCGGGTGAGAAGCACTGGCACGGCGCCACGCCCGAACACGGCATGGAGCACCTCGCCATGCAGGAGGCCCAGGGTGGCGAGCATGTGACTTGGCTCGAGGCAGTGACCGACGAGCAATACAAAGCGAAACCTGCCGGCTGACTTGGATCGTCGCATCTTCGCGCGAGGTTCGTGATGCGCTATCAACTCTTCTACTGGCCGGAAATCCAGGGCCGCGGCGAGTTCGTGCGCCTTGCGCTGGAGGAGGCCGGCGTGGCCTACGACGACGTCGCGCGCAGCAAGGCCGGTATGGAAAGAATGATGTCGATGATGAACGGCGGGCGCGAGAAGCGCCCGCCGTTCGCGCCGCCGTTCCTAAAAGTAGGGGAACTCCTCATCGCCCAAGTGGCGGATATTTTATTCTATCTCGGACCGCGCTTGAAGCTTGCTCCCCGCGACGAGGCCGGTCGGCTCTGGCTGCATCAATTGCAGCTGACGGTGACCGACTTCGTGAAGGAAATCCACGACACCCATCACCCGATTGCCGGCAGCCTCTATTACGAGGACCAGAAGCTGGAGGCGGCGCGTTTCACGCATTATTTTCTCAAAGAGCGCGTGCCGAAATATCTCGGTTATTTCGAGAGCGTGCTGAAGAAAAACGGCGGGCCTTACCTGCTCGGGCGTAAGTTTAGCTACATGGATCTGTCGCTCTTTCAACTCGTCGAGGGTCTGCGTTATGCTTTTCCCAATGCGATGAAGCGCGCCGAGCGCAAGACCCCGCTGTCGGTTGCTGTACACGACAAGGTTGCTGCGCGGCCGCGTATCAAGGCCTATCTCGCGTCGAAGCGGCGGTTGCCGTTCAACGAATGGGGCATCTTCCGGCATTACCCGGAATTGGATGAGTAGCGCGCCGCCTTACCCGTGCGCGGGCAGCGGCTTGCCGCCGGCGGTGACCGGCTTCGAGGCGATGAGGCTAAAGGCGATGATACAGGGCTCTTTGCCATTGTTGACCCAATTGTGGATGGTACCGCGCTGTACCACCACGTCGCCGGCCTTCAGGTGCACGCTGCCGACATCGAGCTCCATGTCGATCTCGCCGGAGATCACGACAGCATAATCGATTGAATCGGTGCGGTGATTGCGCGGGGCGACGCCCGGTCCGTAGTAGACGATGCGGAACACCGTGCCGTTGTCGATGGTGGTGGCGATTTCCTGGTGTGAGGGATCGTGATCGCCGTCGTTGCTCACCGGAAAGCCGGTGCTCGACCAGATCACCGACGACTGGGCGCCTGGCCGGCTCGAAATCACGTTGCTGACTGTCTCGTCGATCAGCACCTTGGAGCGGCCCTGATTGTCATGCCCGGTGACGACGCGGCGAATTTTGAGGCTCATTATTCAATCCTCCCTTTGATTTTCATTCGGCGATGAGCGGCTTCTTATTGGTTTCATGCCAGAGCAGGAACAGTCCGGAGCCGACCACGACGGCCGAACCGGCGAGCAAAGGCAGCGTCGGGATGTCGCCCCAGATGAGGAAGCCAAGCCCCATCGCCCAAACAAGCGAGAAATAATAGAACGGCCCGACCGCCGCGGGCGGCGCGAGCGATAGCGAGCGCGTCCACCAATACTGGCCGAGCCCGTTAAGCAGTCCGTTCACAAGCATGGCGGTGAGATCGAGGCCGCCCGGCCGCGTCATGCCGAAGATTGGCATGGCAGCGGCGAAGAACGCCATCAGGAACACCATCTGGTACATGGTGAGCGTTTCGGCCGACTCGGTCGAGGTCATGCCGCGCACCGCCGCGGTGACGCTGCCGAACAGAACCGCATTGCCGATGGCGAACAGCGCGCCGACGCGGAAGCTGTCGGCGCCGGGCGCCGCCACCAGCAACACGCCGAGGAAGCCGGCAAGCAGCGCGCAGGCGCGAGCAATACCGACTTTTTCCTTGAGCCAGATCGCGGCGAACAGCGTGGCGAACAGCGGCGCGGAGAAATTGATGGCGACGGCGCCGCCGAGCGGCATCAGCGAGAAGGCGACGATGAGCAGACTCTGCGCTACCGCCTGGGTGGTGCTGCGGCCGAGGTGATCGCGCAGGCGCGTCGTGCGGAACACCGCGACCCCACTCCGCGGCAGGATCAGCACCGCGCAGACGGCGAGCGAACCGACTGACCGGTAGAACAGCACCTCGGCGAACGAATAGCGCGCCACCTGCCATTTCGCGATCGCCATCGACGCCGCAAACATGACGGTGGCGGCGAGCATATAGAGGATGCCGCGCGGGACGCGGTCGGCGCGCGCGGCGGGCAAACGCTGGTCGAGGCTGTCGGAGGTCACCGGGAGAGGCCTCTGGCGGAATGGAGCGTTCCGCCTACCACGGCCTTACGCGAGCGGGCAGGGGTAAATCGGTATGGCGGCTTTGCGAGAGCCCGCCCCGAACGGCTACTTGCGCCTTCGCTTGGCGGCCAGGCGCGCGGCACGGCGTTTCTTCAGGGCCCGCGCCTCGCGCGCCTTCTTGGCCCGCCGCCGCCGGCAGCGGCTGCATTTGCAGTTCGAGCGCCCGATGACGTTCTTCAGGTAGTCGATACCGTAGTCGTAGACGATCTCCTCATCCGGCTTGATGGCGCGCAGCGTGCGGACGAACACACGGTGCCCGACGTCGTAGGTTTCCGAATTGGGATTGCAGGAATGATTGAAATAGCGCGCGATATTGCTGCGCGGCGAACCATCGATGGTCCAGCGGCTATTGATCTCGTAGAGGTAGCGGTTGCCCTTGGCCTCGAGGATCTCGGCCTCCTTGGTGCGCAGCAGCGGGCCCTTGTATTCGGCGATGCGAGCGCCCTTGCGGATCGGCCTTGTGGCGAACAGGCCGAGGCCGGTGCGTGAGCGGCCGACGCGGAACGGTCTCTTGGGCATTTTCGGAAATTCGATTCCAACAGGTTGGAAGCTGCGGATGCCAGATGGCCGCGTGCGCGTCAACGCAAAAAAACTTTGGCCCGGACGAGCCGGGCCAAAGTCGCACACAACAGCGATTGGCCGGTCTAGCGGCCCCAGCCGCGGTCCCAATGGCAGTGGCCGTGCGGGCCGCGCCAGCGAGCACGAACGGCTGCTTGTAGGGCTCGACCCGCAGCGACGCGGCGGCGAGGATGCGACCTTGGCGCTCGGCGCCGGCCAGGCATTGAGCTTTGGTCATGGGAGTTCCTTTGGTGGATCGTCCCCTGGCCGCTCGCCGGCCGGAAAAAGTTCAATGCCCAGTCCCGCCGCTCGTAAAGGTAATTTCCGGCTCGAGTGACGGAGGATTGCGGCATGCCGCCGTCCGTTTCATGATGGCGGGATGACCGCAAACCCCGACCGCTGGCCCGAACTGCCCTATGCCGCGTGGCGGGAGACGCGCGACACCCTGCATCTGTGGACGCAGATCGTCGGTAAGATCCGCCTGACGCTGACGCCGTGGCTGAACCATTCCTGGCATGTGACGCTTTACGTGACCGCGCGGGGGCTGACCACTTCGCCGATGCCATGGAAGGGCGGCAGCCTGGAAATCGAATTCGATTTCGTCGATCACGTGCTGTGGCTGCGCCTGAGCGACGGCCGTTTCCGCCAGCTGACGTTGCGGCCGATGATGGTGGCGGAATTCTACGCCGATCTATTCATCGCCCTGGTGGAACTCGGCGTCGACATCACGATCCGCACTATGCCCTGCGAGATTCCCGACGGCATCCCGTTCGACCGGGACTCGACGCACGCGGCCTACGACCGCGACGCCGCCAACCGCTTCTGGCGCGTGCTGCTCGCCACAAACGAGGTGCTGAGCCGCTTCCGCACTGGCTTTCTCGGCAAGGCGAGCCCGGTGCATTTCTTCTGGGGCAGTTTCGATCTGGCGGTGACGCGGTTCTCGGGGCGGCCCGCGCCGCTGCACCCCGGCGGCGTGCCGCATCTGCCCAACGCGGTGGCGCGGGAAGCTTATTCGCATGAGGTGTCGAGCGCGGGCTTCTGGCCGGGCGGCGGCGGGCCGGTCGACTACGCCGCGTTTTATTCCTACGCCTATCCGGCGCCGGACGGTTTCGACGCGGCCAAGGTGAAGCCCGAAGCTGCGTTCTTTTCGAAGGAGCTCGGCGAATTTATTCTGTCTTATGACGCCGTGCGTAAAGCCGGCGATACGGATGCGACGCTGATGGAATTTCTGCAGAGCACTTATGAGGCCGCCGCCAAACTGGCGAAGTGGAATCGTAAGGCGCTCGAGTGCGCGTTGGGCGAAGCGGGGAAGTGCAGGGCGGTGTAGGGCGCTTTCGGTTTCCTTGCGCATCGTTCGTCGCCGATTCGATTGTCAAACAGCTAACTCCACCCTGTCTCTTCATGGTGAGGAGACGCCTGAAAGGCACGTCTCGAACCATGAGGCCGCCTTCATCCTCCGAGACGCCGCGCTTCGCGCGGCTCCTCAGGATGAGGCGGAGGGCGCGCGCGCCGTCGCCCGTATTCTTTACCGGCCCCGGGTCGGCCGTCTTCCTCTTCTCTCCCCGGCAAAAATGCCGAGGGAACGGAGCGCCGAGTGGCGCACCGGTCTTTCGTCTTGCCGCGTTCCTGTTGCCAAGAACGCGGGCGCCTCTCGGCGCACCCGCGGGTTACGTCGCCCTACGCGCCGCCGTCTAATGCAAGCTCGATGTCATAATACTGTCGTTCCACCGGGAATCGTCGAGCCACACCCATCGGTTCGGATCGGACTGCGACTGCCGCTTGTAGTAACGATAGGGCGTTTGCGACCAGACCAGTATTTTATCGGTCAGATTGTCGAGAATGAAGTCGCCCTTGTCCGTCTTGACGGTAAGCACCGCGTGACCTTCGCCGTCCATTTCATGCACGATCGTCATCAGCAGCGCCGAACGCGGCCACCCCGCCTGCATCAGAATGCGGCGCTTCAACAACGCGTAGCTGTGACAGGCTCCGGCCCCGTCATCCGGATAACGCCACCACTGGATCATGCCGTAGTGGTCCATGTCGGTCATCGGTTTGACGCTGCCATTGGCCCACGCGTTGACGCTGACCAGGGTTTTCCACGCCTTGTCGTCGAGCACGACGTCGCGCGGCTCCATCGGCTTGGTGTTGCATACGCCCTCGTAGGTTTGGCAGAACTGCACCCAGCCCACCGGCGTATTCGTTTGACTGGCGACGTGAACGAAAGCTGGATATTCGCGCGACGCCACCGGCGCCGTGCCGATGCCGACGATGAGCGCCGCCATCGACGCAAGGACAGGCGCGCGCGCCATCAAGCTGCGCAGACTATTCTTCATGGGGTTGACCCCTCCCGTTGAGGGTGTTTCTCCCATAAAGATTTTGCGCAGCGGCTAAATCGGCGCGCCGAAATTGAAACAAGATCGCGGCAAAACAGACGAAAATGCGCTGCGTATTCGCGGAAAAATTAGTTCAAATGCGATCGATCGCGTTAACAGTGCTTGGAGTTGACGCGCCGCGGCCGAAGTCTCTAGCGGACGCGGTGGCGATAATGGGCGTAGGCGATCGGGCGGTCGTCGAAGGGATAATGATAGATGGTGCGGTACTCGGCGTAGAGGCAGTAATAGCCGGCATAGGCGCAACGGTCGCGCCAGTTCCAATAAGCCTGCGAGACCCTGACGTGCCTGTGCCATCCCGGCACCGTGCCGAGGTCCGCGGCCTTCGCCGGCGCCGATGCGCCGCCGAGCATGGCCGCGCAAAATACGGCCGCGACAATCCGCTGCATCATGGCAAGGCGAGAACCGGTCATTGGCAGCCTCCATCGCAAGAAGTTTAGCCTTTTCGTTTCCATCGGGCGCACCGCGATGGCAAATCAAAACGGCGGCGTTGGTTAAGTTTCCGGGCGCGCGCGCAGCATCGTCAGCCCGCCGGGAGTGGAATATGAGAAGCCTGTGAAAGGGTTGGGAGTGGGCTTGAGGCTTGGAAGGCGAGGGTGGTGTGACTCACCCGACGGCTGTATATTGATCGCCATGAGCAAAGAGCAGGTGAAAGCGGTTCTCGACCGCGTGCTGACTTGGCCGAGCGAGCGCCAGGAAGACGCCGCCAAGGTGCTGAGCTTGATGGAGGCGCAGGACTATAACGCCTACCGGCTCACGGACGCACAGGTCGAGGAGGTGCGGCGGCGGCGTTCCGACACGAACGCCAAGCGGCTGACGCTCGACGAGTTCAACGACCGCCTGCGCCGCCTCATTGGCGAATGAAGGTCGTCGTCCGCGAGAGTGCGGCGCTTGACCTCGAAGACATTTTTGCTTGGATTTCGAAGGACAACCCCAGTGCCGCAGCCGCGATGGTGGAGCGCGTCCGCAGCCGTATCGATCGGTTGGCGTTCCCCGGGCTTTCGCACATCGGGCGGCCCGGGCTTGTGGAACGAACGCGCGAACTGATCGAGCCGCCGTACATCATCGTGTACATGGTGGATGAGCCGGCGGACGAAATTACGGTGTTGGCGGTGATGCACGGCGCAAGGGATCGCGATAGGGAAGAACGCTAATACGCTACGCGATCGTGATCGAGAAGGCGGACGGCAATTATTCGGCCTATGTGTCGGACCTTCCGGGCTGCGTCGCAACCGGCGCAACCGTCAAGGAAACCGAGCGCGAAATCCGCGACGCGATCCGTTTTCATATCGACGGTCTAAAAGAGGATGGCCAGCCCGTCCCCACGCCGACCAGCATCGCCGGTTACGTCGAGGCTTGAGCCTTTCTCCGCCCTCATCCTGAGGAGGCGCGAAGCGCCGTCTCGAAGGGTGGGGCGGGCACATGCTTCGAGACGCCGCGCTGCGCGCGGCTCCTCAGCATGAGGCCGGGAGAGGTAGTTCGCGCAGATGCGCAACTGCGCCGGCAATGTTGAGGTCGGACGACTGATGGAATTCCTCACCGCGCTCGGGCAGGGCGTGAAGATCACGGGTAGAAGCCGACGAGGAAGCGGGTGGGAGACGGAAGTGGTGATGGGCGAGCGGTAGGCTCGGCGCTTCGCGCCTTAGCCCACCCTACGCTTGCTATATTCCGCGGTTGGGAATGGATTTTGAGCGGCCCGTCGAAGAGACAGACCTTTGCGCTGTCAAATTCGCAATTGGGGGGTTAACTCATGGGCATCAATCTTACCTTCGAGAATCGTTGCCGCAATATACGCAAGAAGCAGCGGACTTAAGCCCCGAGCAATTGCGCTCAATGCCGTGGTAGTTAGAATAGAAAGCGGAACAAAGGATACAAGAAATCCCCATGAACGCCCCCGTCACGCCCCCCACCATCCCCCCGTACCACCACGCGCCGCTGTTCCCGCTCGGGCCCGACAAGACGCCGTACCGCAAGCTCGACGTCGGCGGCGTCACGGTCGAGAAGGCGATGGGCAAGGACGTGCTGGTGGTCAGCCACGAGGCGCTGCGCGCGCTCGCCGAGGCCGCCTTCACCGACATCAATCATCTGCTGCGCCCGGCGCACTTGAAGCAGCTGCGGAAGATCCTCGACGACCCTGAGGCGAGCGCCAACGACAAGTTCGTCGCCTACGATTTCCTGAAAAACGCCAACATCGCCGCCGGCGGCGTGCTGCCGATGTGCCAGGATACCGGCACCGCCATCATCATGGGCAAGAAGGGCCGCCTGGTGTTCAGCGATGGTTCCGACGAGGCGGCGTTGTCGGAGGGCGCGCGCGACGCTTACCTGAAAAAGAACCTGCGCTATTCGCAGCTCGCGCCGATCTCCATGTTCGAGGAGAAGAACACCAAGGACAACATGCCGGCGCAGGTCGAGATCTACGCCGAGGGCGAGGACGCCTACAAGTTCCTGTTCATCGCCAAGGGCGGCGGCTCGGCCAACAAGTCGTTCCTGTTTCAGGCGACGCCGTCGATCCTGACGCACGACCGCATGCTGGCGTTCCTGAAAGAGAAGGTGCTGACGCTCGGCACCGCGGCGTGCCCGCCGTACCATCTGGCGATCGTCATCGGCGGCACGTCGGTCGAGCTCACCATGAAGACGGTGAAACTCGCCTCCACGCATTATTACGACGAGCTGCCGACCACAGGTGGCGAGGACGGCCACGCCTTCCGCGATCTGGCGATGGAGCAGGAAGTGCTGAAGATGACGCAGTCGACCGGCGTCGGCGCGCAGTTCGGCGGCAAATATTTCTGCCACGACGTGCGCGTCATCCGCCTGCCGCGGCACGGCGCCTCATTGCCCATTGGCCTCGGCGTGTCGTGCTCGGCCGACCGCCAGGCGCTTGGCAAGATCACCAAGGACGGCGTGTTCCTCGAGGAGCTCGAGCATCACCCGGCGCAGTATCTGCCCGACGTCGACCAGGAGAAATTGGGTGGCGCGGTGGTCAAGGTCGACCTCAACCGGCCGATGAAGGAAATCCTGGCGCAGCTGTCGAAATATCCGGTGAAGACGCGGCTGTCGCTGTCCGGGCCGATGATCGTCGCGCGCGATCTGGCGCACGCCAAATTGCGCGAGCGGCTGGAGAAAGGGCAGGGGCTGCCCGACTATTTCAAGAACCATCCGGTCTATTACGCCGGTCCGGCGAAGACGCCGCAGGGCTACGCCTCGGGCGCCTTCGGCCCGACCACCGCGGGGCGCATGGATTCTTACGTCGACCAGTTCCAGGCGGCAGGCGGCTCGATGATCTCGGTCGCCAAGGGCAACCGCTCGCCGGCCGTGCGCGACGCCTGCAAGAAGCACGGCGGCTTTTATCTTGCTTCCATCGGCGGCTCTGCTGCGAACTTGGCCGAATTCTGCATCAGGAAAGTCGAGGTCCAGGAATATCCCGAACTCGGCATGGAGGCGATCTGGCGCATCGAGGTCGAGGACTTCCCCGCCTTCATCGTCATCGACGACAAGGGCAATGATTTCTTCAAGGAATTGAATTTGGGGTGAGGCGCGGGCCTAGTCTGATCCGTCATGGCCGGGTCAAGCCCGCGCATGACGCGGAGGAGCGTTTGCGCTACCATCCGCGCAACGGAGGAGCCGCCCATGATCACCGCGATTGTGCAATTTGCCCTGCCTCAGCCGGTGTCGCTCGAGGAGGCCGCGCGCATGTTCGAGTTGACCGCGCCGAAATACCAGAATCTGCCGGGGCTGATCCGCAAGTACTACCTGCGCTCGGAGGACGGGCGCACCGCCGGCGGCGTCTATCTGTGGGAATCGAAGGCCGCAGCCGAGAAGGTTTACAGTGGCGAGTGGCGCGAGCGGGTGGCCAAGCTCTACGGCAACGCGCCGCAGGTGGCGTATTTCGATACCCCAGTCGTCGTCGACAATTCCCTGGGCGGCGCCATCACCAAGGCGGCGTAAGCGCGTTCGCATGCCGATGGCTTGACCCGCCATTTATCGCGGCCATTCCGTTCATCGAATGGGACTTGTCGAATCGACGGCGCGCGGGCAATTTTCCGTGACGACGCGCTGGACGTGCGGGGAATAGGTCATGGCGAGAGTTCCGATCGACTTCGATGCGCCCGACCTCGCGACGCGGGCCGAATGCGCCAGCCTGTTCGAGCTCGATCACCTGCCGTTCGGCGTCATCCGGCTCGACCGCGAGGGTACCGTGCAGTTCTGCAATGCCACCGAGGCGCAGCTGTCGGGCTACGGCGACATTCCGTTGGGGCAGAATTTGTTCGCCCTGTCCGAGGGCCTCGGCAGCGACGCCTTCCGCGGCCGGCTCGAACGCGCGATGAAGGACGGCCCGGTCGATCTCGACATCGGCTGGCCCGGCGGCGATGACGAGGCGGGGCGCGCGGTGCGCCTGCGCGTCCAGTCCTCGCGCAGCGGCGGCTTGTGGCTGTTCATCGAGCGCGACGACCCGCTGGCGCAGAAAAAGGCCAGCTAAGTTCCGCTCGGATCGCGGCCGCCTAACGGATGCCCGCGCGCAGGAAGCTCTGCATGAAGGCGCGCTGAAAGACGAGGAAGGCGATCATCAGGGGCGCCGACGTCATCAGCGCCGCGGCGCAGATCACCGACCACTCGACCCCCTGATCGACCGAAGCGAAAACCTGCAGCCCGACCGTGAGCGGCCGCGTCTCCACCGAATTGGTGACGATCAGCGGCCACAGGAAGTTGTTCCAGTGGTAGCTTACCGAGACGAGCCCATAGGCGACGTAGACCGGCCGGGCGAGCGGCAGATAAACGCGCCAGATGGTCTGCAGCGTGCTGGCGCCTTCCATGCGCGCGGCGTCGTCGAGTTCTTTCGGGATCGTCTTGAAGGCCTGGCGCAGCAGAAAAATGCCGAACGCGGAGGCGACGTAAGGCAGGCCGACGCCGGTCAGCGTATCGATCAGGCCGAGCGTCTGCAGCGTGCGGTAGTTCTCGAGGATCAGCACGTCGGGCGTGACCATCAGCTGAATCAGGATCAGCGCGAACAGGACGTCGGCGCCGAAGAATTTCCAGCGCGCCAGACCAAAGGCGGCGAGCGTGCAGATGACGAACTGCGCCGCCATGATGCCCAGCACCAGCATCGTCGTGTTGAGGAAATAGCGCGCGA
The DNA here is from genome assembly GCA_963753455.1 of uncultured Alphaproteobacteria bacterium. Classification (GTDB taxonomy): domain Bacteria; phylum Pseudomonadota; class Alphaproteobacteria; order Rhizobiales; family Xanthobacteraceae; genus Pseudolabrys. Next base: position 163,827 of record CAVWDA010000016.1, read on the forward strand.
ACGGCGCGGCGTCCCAGGCGCGGGCGAAATTGCGCAAGGTCAATGGCGACAGCAGATCGAAATGCGTCGCATAGGCGGCGGGGTGAAACGCGGCCCACAGCGCATAGAGCAGCGGCAAGGCCCACAACAGCCCGAACAGCCAGGCCGCCGCCGTCGATAGCGAAGAGAACCGATTGCTGGCGCCGGTTCCCGTCATCGGTAATGGATCCTGCGGTCGAGCATGAAGAACTGCGCCAAGGCCACCGCCGCGAGCCCCAGCAGCAAGACCGTCGATAGCGCGGCGGCGTAGCCGGAATCCCAGAAGCTGAAGGCGACCTGATAGATGTAAAAGAGCAGCAGCGATGTCGCATTGTTGGGGCCACCGCCGGTCATGGCGATCACCTGATCGACAACGCGGAAGGCGTTGATCAGCGCGTTGATGGCGACGAACAGCGTGGTCGGCATCACCAGCGGCCAGGTGATGCGCCGGAACACCTGCCAGCGGCCGGCATTTTCCATGCGCGCCGCTTCATAGAGATCGGGCGATACCTGCTGCAAGGCCGCCAGGAAGAAGATCATGAAGAAGCCGGCTTCCTTCCAGACGGTCACGGCCATCATCGCCGGCAGCGCGGTATCCGGGTTGCCGAGCCAGTTGATGCTGCCGAAGCCGAAGGCGCGGATGATCTGATTGAGCAGGCCGTACTCCGGCGTGTAGAAGAACAGCCAGATATTGGCGGCCGCCACCATCGGCAGAATGGTCGGCGTGAAAAAGGCGAGCCGCAAGGTCGTGCGGCCGGCGATGCGGCCGTTCACCCACAGCGCCATCGCCAGCGCAATGCCGATCGCAACCGGCACCGTGATCAGCGCATAGAGTAGATTGTTTTCGAGCGATCGCCAGAAGATAGGGTCGGCCAGCATGCTGCGGTATTGCGCGAGGCCGATAAACGGCGCCGCGCGCGTGCCGTGCGGCGTCGCAAAGAAGCTGTCGAAGATCGTCGCAACGGCCGGCACGTGGGTGAAGGTCGCGAGCAGCACGACGGCGGGTAGCGCCAGCAGCCAGCCCTGCAGGTGAATGTTCAAGCGACTGTTGCGTTGGTCCGGCATCGCCAGGTTAGGACGGCCGGCGGGGACGTCAGCGCGCCCCGCCGGCACGTCTTTAGTGCTTATAGCTGGCAAGGATCCGCGTCGCTTCGGCTTGTGCCTGATCGAGCGCAGGCTTGGCCGGCTTGGCGCCGGTCAGGATCGCCTGCAAGGCGTCGTTGAGTACTTTGGTGACGCGCTGGTTGTCGTGGGTGGACAGCTCGGCGACGGCCGCCTTAAGCTGGTCGCGGGCGACTTCTGCGGCCGGGAATTCGGCGACGTATTTTTTCATCGCCGGAGTCTGCCAGGCGTCTGGCCGGGTCGCGACATAGCCGGTGGCGATGCCCCAATCCGCCGCCTTCTCCGGCGTGGTGAGGAAGCGGGCAAATTCGAGGGCCGCGGCGATCTTGGCCTTGTCCTTGTTCTTGAAGATATAGACGTTGCCGCCGCCGGTCGGCGAGCCGCCGCGCGCCTTCGACGGCAACTCCGCCACACCGAACGGGAATTTGGCGTTCTTGCGCACGTTGGTCAGGTTGCCCGTGGTGGTCCACATGATCGCGGTCTTGCCTTCGAAGAAGTCCTTTGGCGTCGTGCCCCACTCGATGATGCCTTTCGGCATCACGTCGTATTTCTGGCCGAGGTCGGCGAAGAACTGCGCCGCTGCCACGACCTTGGGGTCGTTATAGGCCACCTTGGTGCCGTCCGGATTGGCGAGGATGGCGCCGTTCTGTGTGGTGAGCGCCTGGAACAGCCAATAGGGGAAGCCGGAGGAGGGGATTTCGATGCCCCATTGGGTGACGTGGCCGGCAGCGTCTTTCTTGGTCAGTTTCTTGCCGAAAGCGACCATCTCGTCCCAGGTCTTCGGCGCTTTGTCGGGATCGAGACCCGCCGCCTTGAAGGCGTCCTTGTTCCAGTACTGCACGATGGTCGAGCGCTGGAATGGAATGCCCCAGGTGTGGCCGCCGGCCTGGCTGTTTTCCATGAAGGCCGGATAGAACGACTTGATCCAGGCCTTGTCGCCTTCCGATTTTGCGATCGACTCGTAGGGTTCGATCAGGTCGTTATCGATCAGAGTGAACATGTCGGTGGAGAGCAGCACGGCGACGTCCGGCGCATTGCCGGCCTTGGCCGCCGTCATCGCCTTGACCACCGAGTCCTGATAGCTGCCGGTGTAGACCGGCTTCACGGTGATATCCGGATGCGCCTTGGTGAACTCGGCGGCATAGCCGTCGACGATTTTGGTGATCGGACCGCCGACGGCAATCGGGTAATAGAAGGTGATCTCGGTCGCCGAGGCGGGTGAGCCGAGAAACGCGACCGCAAGACCTGCGGCGGCGATGCGGGTAAAGTTTTTCATGCGCAAATGCTCCTTTGTTGTTCGCTTAATTGACCAGAGGCCGTCGCTTTGCCGCCGGCATCGAGGTCGACACGGTTTTCGCTGGCAGCGTCGAACAGATGGACGGCTGAACTGTTCCATGAGAGGCCGACCGTGGCGCCGACCGGCGGAGCAACGCCGCCGCGCGTGCGCGCCAGGATCGTCCGCTCGCCGATGGCGCAGGTGACCAGCGCCTCGGCGCCAAGGTATTCGACCGCAGTGACACGGGCGTGAAAGGTTCCCGGCCCGCTTTTGCCGCCGATTGTCACGTCTTCCGGGCGCAGGCCGAGAATGCGGCCGCGTCCCGGCTCGGCGACGAGCGCCGGCCCGCCGGTGCCGGCGATGACGGCGCCATTCGAACCGTCGTCAAGCTCAATGAGGCTCATCGGCGCGCCGCCGATGAAACGCGCGGCGAACAGGCTCGCCGGCCGTTCGTAGAGATCGGCGGGCGTGCCGCTCTGTTCAATGCGACCGGCGCGCAGCAGGATGACGCGGTCGGCCATGCTCATGGCCTCAGTCTGATCGTGCGTCACATAGATCATAGTGATGCCGAGCCGCTGCTGCAGCGCGCGGATTTCGCGGCGCAGGTCCTGGCGCAATTGCGCGTCGAGATTGGACAGCGGCTCGTCGAGCAGACAGACCGGCGCCTCGGCGATGAGCGCACGGCCGAGCGCGACGCGCTGCTGCTGGCCACCGGAGAGTTGCGCCGGCTTGCGGCGCAGCAGCGCCTCGAGGCCGAGCAAGGCCGCCACCTTGTCGAGCCGTTCTGCCATTTCGGCTTTCGGCGTGCCGCGCACCGTCAGGCCGAAGGTGATGTTGTCGGCGACGGTCAGATGCGGGAACAGCGCGTAGGATTGGAAGACCATGGCGACGCCGCGCGCCGCCCCGGTGAGAGCGGCGACGTCGCGGCCGTCGATCTCAATCGTGCCGTTGGTCGGCGCGTCGAGCCCGGCGATGATCCGAAGCAGTGTCGACTTGCCGCAGCCGGACGGCCCAAGCAGGACCGCGAGATCGCCTTTGGCGACCTCGAAAGAAACGTCGACGACCGCGGGTGTTTCACCCCAAAACTTGCTCACCGCGCGAACGACGACGCTGCTCACCGGCTTTATCCACCGTCCCTGCGGCCATGGCTTCGGCCGGCGATAACAAGCCTGTGTGAAGGTTATGCGACATTCGGGAACGGGGTCTAGGTCCCGGCCGCCGGGACGGAGGCCGGCTTGGACGTGCTGCAGTGCAAAATCCTGGGCCTAATCACTTCGCCGGCGGCTGTTTTGGCATGTTCTTGGCGAAGACGCCGAGCGTGATGGCGTGCGCGACATATTGCGCCAGGCAATTGTAACCGGCCTCATCGCGTGAGAATTCCGCTGCCACCGGCTCGGACCCGGTGCCTTGCGTCTGGTTGATGATCTGCATCGCCTCGAAGAAACGGATCACGATCACGTTCTCCTGCGCGGCCACGCGGCGCAAGGTCTCGCGGATATCGACGTAATGTGGATCGCGCACCATCTCCTTGGCGAATTGCAGGCCGACCAGCACCACATCGATCTTGTGTGCCTTGAGCCAATCGATTTGGTCCTTGACCGTTGCGGCGAACTCCTCCGTCGCCACATCGGCGAGTGCGTCATTGGTGCCGACCTGCCAAAGCACCAGATCGGGCTCATCGAGCGCGACTTCGTTCTTCATGCGAGCGGCGGCGCTGGCGGCCAGCTCGCCGGAGACGCCGCGATTGATCATGACGATGTCGATGCCGCGCAGCGCGTGCGCCAGCATGCTCTCGATCAGCGAGGTATAGCCGCCACCCCGCGCGCTGACGCGGCCAGGCGCCGCGCCAAATGCGAGGATGCGCAAAGTTTTGCGCTGTGCCAGCGCCGCCGCGACGTTCGGCAGCGCCGAGGGGGTGGTGCCGGCGCTGACGCCGGGCTGACAGGACTTCGACACCAGCGGCGCGCTGTCGGCCGGCACAGCGCTTGCCGGCGGCGGGGTTTGCGCCCGCGCCGCCGCCAGACAAATCAGCGCGCTTACGAGCGCGGCGCCGATGGCGCAGGTCGTCCGCGTTGTCGCGAGTCGGCAAGCCATGCGGTGAACGCCATGATGATAATTCCGGAAACTACCACGGCGGTGTCGATGCCGACAGTGCCGCGATAGAGGAAGCGGAGCATCTGTCCGCCGAGGCTCAAAAGCGAGCCGACGCAGAACACGTAAAGCGAGTTGCGCCCGAGCATGGCAAACATGCGGATCACGACGTCGATCGGGTAGTGGAGGCAGGGCAGGCTGGCGGACCAGCGAATATAGCGGAAGGCGAGCGAGAATACGGCGACCAACGAGAGGAACTGAATCAGCCGCGGCGGCGTCGCCCAGGTCTTGTCGAGCAGGAAGAACAGCTTCGGCTCCGGTACATTGGTCGGGTCCCACAAGGTGTCGAATAAAACCCCCAGCGTGAAATAGATCAGGAGCGGCAGCGCCAGGATGCGCAGCCCGCGGATATTCCGCCGCACCAGAGCTCCGATGCCGGCATCCTCGCGCGCGAGCGCAAAGCCGAGCACGAACACGAATTGCCAAGCCAGCGGATTGAAGAACCAAGTGCCGGACACCGGCCAGGTCGGCAACGTCAGGCGGAAAACGAGGGCGCAGACATAGAGCGTGGCGGAGGCCGGCAGAAGCAGGCTTGGCACGGTGCGGTCGATCAGCGCGAAGAACGGCGCCATCAACATCAGCACAACGTAGAGCGGCAGGATATCGAAATAGCCGAGCTGATGGGTGAGCAAAGCGAGTCCGATATGCGTCGGCACCGGGTCGTTGAATACGGCGGCGGCGTTGTGCCATTGCAGCAGCAGCGGATTGTCGAGCTCGATCGAGGTCAGCGCCAGCATGGCGATCGCCAGCATGGTAATCAGCACCTGCGCGGCATAAAGCTCGAGCGCCCGGCCGAACAGGCGCAGCATCACATCGCGCGTCGGCATGCTGCGGCCGCCGCCATCCGCCATCAGGCGCAGCGACCAGCCGGCCAGGAATACGAACAGATCGGCGGCATCCGAGATCGAGAAATTGACCAGCGTGTATTTGGCGTAGACCAGGCCGGGAATGTGGTCGATGAAAATCGTGATCAGCGCAAAGCCACGCCAGAAATCCACCGCATTGGGTTGGCGCGCCATCGTCGATCCCGGTATCGGTTCGTCGCCCCCCTGGGCACTGTGCTGGGTGCCGGCGCGGCCGGTCAAGCCAGCGCTATCGTGGCTTACGCCGGAGCCCTCCGGGCAATGATGTTGACGACTTTCATCGTCATAACCGGCTCATCGGCCTGATTGAACACCTCGATGAATGAAGTCACCGCGCCACGGTCGGGCTTGGATTTCGACGGCGCCGCTTTGAGCACGGTCACCTGCACCGACAGCCGGTCGCCCGGGCGCACCGGCTTGAGCCAGCGCAACTCGTCGAGTCCGGGAGAGGCGAGGCTTGCGACATGGGTGAGATAATGCTCGGCATAGAGCCGCATCATCAGCCCGCAGGTGTGCCAGCCGCTGGCGATGAGGCCGCCGAATTGGGTCGCTTTGGCCGCCTCCGGGTCGGTGTGGAAAGTCTGCGGGTCATAGCGTTTGGCGAAGGCGACGATCTCGTCGGCCTCGAGCAAAACGCTACCGAAACGATGCACGTCGCCTTCGACATAATCATCGAAGTAACGATCGTCGATCGCGTGGGCAAACGGCATGCGGCGCGCTAGAACCCGGTGGCAAAGCGCGCCATCACCACGATGATGGCGATTTGCATCACGCCCTGCACGCCGACGACGCGCACGTAAGTGCGCATCCAGCGCTTGAGCTTTTCGGGGTCGGGCGCGGGCTTCTGGATCTCGAAATAGAGCTTGAGATTCATCGGCAGCAGATAGCCGAGCCCCTGCACCGTGAGCACGGTGACGATGGCGAGCGCGGCGATCACCCACCAGAACTGCGGATAGCCGAGGTCGAGGAAGCCGAGCCGGACCGCCAGGAACCAGCCGGCGGTCGAGGTGATGGCCGACAGCGTCGGCATCAGGATGAGCGTGCGCGGAATGATGCCGGCGATCATGGCGCGCCGGGTGTCGAGCGAGACGCGGCGTAACACCGGGCCGATCACGAAGCCCATGAACAGGTCGATGCCGGTCCACAGCGCGCCGGCCAAGACATGGACGAAATTAAGAAACCAAAGGCTGCTGCCGAGGATGGCAACGGTCATCGCCGCCAGGGCGGCAATGGCAGCGATAATGTAAGCAGGCCGCAGCGGGGCGGCGACGCGTACAGGCGGAGTGGCGAGGATCGTATCGGTCACGCGGCGCTCCCGTTATGGCAACGAAAGCGACGCTAACGGCGGCCACTCGCAATGCCAAGGCCCGCCGAAGCAGGCCCCGGCACGCGCTTCAGCGCATCTCGGCTTGTTCGGCGGCCTGTTGCGCGACGGCATAGCCGCCGTTGGCCGATGTCTGCGCGCGCAGATGATTGAACACAAAGACCCGAATCGCCGAGGACAGGTTGTTGCCCTGCCGCCCCTGATCGATCTGGCGCACCAGCGTCGATAGCTTGGCCTTTTGCGCGTTGGCGATCTCGCGCAGCCCGTCCCAGAACTCGTCCTCAAGCGACACGCTGGTTTTCTGCCCGTTGCGCACAATCGAGCGTTTAATATTGGCGGAATTCATGGTCTCTCCAAGTCTCTTGAAAAGTCTCTTGAACGCTTTTTCCTACGGCGGGCGGAAAAGCCGTCACCGATTGCGATGCACCATGAACGAGTTTGCCGCGACGGTATTGAGCGAGATCAAAACAGCCTGGGCGGTAGTGATTTCCTACCTAACACTATCGTCTAAGGGTAAGCGCGGCCGGCCGGGTCAGCTCCGCTTAGTAATTGTTTTTAATAAGTAATTTACGAGCCCCGGGAACGGGGGGCGGCTAGCTTGCGCCAGCGCATTACCAGGCCGGAGGCAGCTATGAATTTCGCGGCAGGACTGATTTTGGTCGCCGTCACGATCGCGATGGTGATAGCCGGGCGCCCGGCCGACGGAGAATCGGCGCGGTTCCTGAAGGTGTGGATCGTCGGGCAGGTCTACACGCTGACTGCCATGGTCAGCGCCGTGCTCGGCGTCACCATTATGATCAGCACCTGGCCGTTCTGAGCGCGCCCGCTTAGTCTTTCGGATCAGGTGGCGGCGGTCTGGAGTCGCGGATCACCGTGCCGCAGTTCAAGCACGCGAAGGTGTCAAAATCTTCTAGGTTGTCCCGTGACTTAGTCGCCTGCATGGCGATACTACAGACCGGGCAATGGCGAACACGAGGCCGCTGGCTTTCTATCAAAGTCTCATCCGGATGATCTGGAAAACGAGACGAAAGCATTCCCCGATACCGCCATGCCGCAATTGACTTAGATCAATCCAGTTGCGCGCTAGCAATGCCCTGCCGGCCGTTCGCGCGCCTTTATGCCGCTGCGGTCACGCGGCGGAGCGCGCAACATGATTTAGGTCAATGCAGGGGGCAGTCGCGCGCCCACAATTATTTAATGTGGCAACAGGTTTCCAACGCGCCGTTCGAACGCGATCTCGAGTTGGCCGTCATCGATGATAGCGGCATCGTGCATGCACTCGTGTTTCCGTGCCGCCGCATTCTCAACGGCTGGATGAAGGTGGAGACCAAGGAACGGCTGGATGTGCGGCCGACGCATTGGCGCGAATGGCAAGCCGCGCCGGCGTGCCGCTCCGCGGCGCCGCCCTCGAAGCCGAGTCGCGCTTGATATTTTTCCGCGCGCTTTTTTCGCGATGGACGATGGCCGGTGACGGTGCGCAGGCGGCCGGCGGTTAGAACCGCTCCTTCGGCACCTTGAATGTCTCTTCAAGAGCCTCCGCTTTGCCGGTGAGCTCTGCGCTGATGGCGACGAGCGCTTCGCGCGTGCGCGCATCCGACGAGGTGCGCGCGATCTTGTTGCAGCGCACGGCAAGATTTCGAAGATAGGCGGCAATTCCAATTTGCATCACTTTACCCCCTGACGACGTAGCCGCTGGTGCGGTCTCCTCGCGGCTGTCGGTTCGGCAGCAATCCAGCGTCATATTCTGTCTAAGCAAAGTTTTAACAGGGGCAGTTTGCCATGGCTGGATCTTTGCGGACTGAAATGAAAGAGGCCACCCGCAGGGTGGCCTCTCGTCGGGTTAAACACGCCCGCCGGCGTGGGGGCTTTTTCCGGGGCGATCAGCAGTGCACGCACCAGCAGCGGCCACGCGGGCCGCAGACGCGGCGATGGAACGGTCCGCACCAGCGGCCCCAATAAGGTCCGCAGGCGGCCTTTTCGATCGGCGTGAAGTTCTTGGCATGCATCGTGATATCCGCGGCGCCGCGCGAGGTTTGCGCGTCGGCTTTGAAGGCCACCGCGCCCGCCGCCAAAATCGCCGCCGTAGCAACGAAAGTGATTACCAGCTTGCGCATCGATTGCTCTCCCTGTTGCGCTCATTGCCCGTAAATCGAAGCCGGGTAATTCCGCACCTTGGCCGGGAAAAAAGCCAGTAAAAATTTTTTTAATGGCGCCGGGAACAGCAGCGGCCTCACATGGCGCGCTGCAAACTAAAGCCAGTTCGAATACGCCGCGAGCCGCCCCAAAGCGGCCGATCGGTGTCAAAGAGATCGAGCGACTGATTAAGAAGCTTGAACTCGATAAGGAGATTTTGGCCGATCAGGAAGAGGCACCCATCAAGGTCGAGGACTTATAATGAAAGAGGCCGCCAACTGATGAGGCGGCCTCAGGAATTTGGTGAAGCATTGAAGCTATGAAGCGTAAGACCAGACAATGATGGCTGCGACAGCAACCATGACTACTGCTGCTAGCAGCGTATATTCCCATGTATACGCCCACGGTGCTTCGTGAGGTTGCGTTGTCATTGACACCTCCTCAGTATCCTTATCATGAAGTCTCTCATACTTTAGTTGTAGGCAACAGTCTTTGAGCAAAATCAAAATGGGCCACTTTCATTTTCAAAGTAGGCTACTAGAGGTCAAAACAGGCCAGTACCTGGAGTACAAAAAGAACATATTGCGAACTGAGAACAAATAGTGTACATTGTCTCCTCAGTCGATTCCGGCGGCGCGGGCGAGGGGCCTTCGTTGTCGGTGGGGAAATTCCCGGCCATAAGGAGCGCAACGATGAGTCAGCCCGCCCTGCGTGTCGTCGAAGGATCGTCCATGGACAAGTCGAAAGCCCTGACCGCCGCGCTCAGCCAGATCGAGCGCCAGTTCGGCAAGGGCTCGATCATGCGGCTCGGCAAGAACGACAAATCCATGGATGTGGAGACCATCTCCACCGGCTCCTTGGGCCTCGACATCGCGCTCGGCGTCGGCGGCCTGCCGCGCGGCCGGGTGGTGGAAATCTACGGGCCGGAATCCTCCGGCAAGACCACGCTGGCGCTGCACACCATTGCCGAAGCCCAGAAACTCGGCGGCATCTGCGCCTTTGTCGATGCCGAGCACGCGCTCGATCCGGTCTATGCCCGTAAGCTCGGGGTCAATGTCGACGATCTCTTGATCTCGCAGCCGGATGCCGGCGAGCAGGCGCTGGAAATCGCCGACACGCTGGTGCGCTCCGGCGCAATCGACGTGCTGGTGGTCGATTCGGTCGCGGCCCTCGTGCCGCGCTCCGAGCTCGAAGGCGAGATGGGCGACGTGCAGCCTGGCAGCCAGGCGCGGTTGATGAGCCAGGCGCTGCGCAAGCTCACCGCCTCGATCTCGAAGTCGCGCACCATGGTGATTTTCATCAACCAGATCCGCATGAAGATCGGGGTGATGTACGGTTCGCCGGAGACGACCTCAGGCGGCAACGCGCTGAAATTCTACGCCTCGGTGCGCCTCGACATCCGCCGCATCGGCGCCATCAAGGAGCGCGACGAGGTGGTCGGCAACCAGACCCGCGTCAAGGTGGTCAAGAACAAGCTGGCGCCGCCGTTCAAGCAGGTCGAGTTCGACATCATGTACGGCGAGGGCGTGTCCAAGGTCGGCGAATTGATAGATCTCGGCGTCAAGGCAGGCGTGGTGGAAAAGTCCGGCGCCTGGTTCTCCTATGACAGCCAGCGCATTGGCCAGGGCCGCGAGAACGCCAAGCAGTTCCTCAAGGACAACCCCGACATGGCCGCCAAGATCGAGGCGCAGGTGCGCCAGAACTCCGGCGTCGTCGCCGAGGCGATCCTGGCGGGCGAAGGCGAGAAGGACGACGACGACGAGGCTGCGGAGGCTTGAAAGGGTGCGGGCACGCCGGCCGCTAGCGATCTAACGCTAGCACCCGGTGCCGGTCACGGCGACGAGGGTGACGCCTCGTTCCAAGGATCGGCGCAGGAGCAAGATCAAGCGCTTGCTGCACAGCCCAAGCCGACCAAGCCGACCAAGCCGACCAAGCCTGAAAAGCCGGCCAAAGCTGAGATTGCAATATCCGAAGGCAAACCAAAGGCGGAGACAAAGAATCCGAAACAGGCTGAGATTATTGCCGTCAATTTTGAATCCGCCGGGGGTGCGATCGCCGGCCTCGTGACGGCACATCCTAAGCCTGCAAAACGCTTGAACGCCAAGCAAAGAGCCAAAGCCAAAGCCAAAGCCAAAGCCAAAGCCAAAGCCAAAGCCAACGCCAGCGCCAGCGTCGAGGACGGGATCACGCCGGATATGAAGGCAAAGGCGAAGTCCAAAGCGGAAGCCAAGGTGCAAGCCAAGTTGCAAGCCAAGGCCAAGCGCAAGAAGGGCAGGGCAGCCGGCTAAGTCCGTAATTGGCCGCCCGAGTTTTAGGTAACGCGTGTCTTGAGTGCTGCGTTAAGCATTCGCCCCCGTCGGCACCCGGCTGCGTAAAGCGGCCGCCACCGAGGACGGGGGCGAGGGCGTTTTTGGGGCTTGTGTGGGGAGGAGCACTCTTTCCCTCTCCCATAGGGGGAGGGAAAAAGCCCGCACGCGCAGAGAAGGAAGAAAGCGAAGCCCTTCCTGGACTTCGCCCACCCCCATCGCTAAATAGCTGGCGAAACATCAAGCCGGACGGGGATTTAGGCCTCGCAAGGCGGGGCCTAAAATGTGGCTGTAAGCAACGGCGATCAATGAGCGGCGTCAACGATATCCGCAAAAACTTCCTGGATTTCTTCGCCCGCAACGACCACCAGGTCGTGGCGTCCTCGGCGCTGGTGCCGCGCAACGACCCGACGCTGATGTTCACCAATGCCGGCATGGTGCAGTTCAAGAACGTCTTCACCGGCCTGGAGAAGCGCCCCTACAGCCGCGCCGTCACCGCGCAGAAATGCGTGCGCGCCGGCGGCAAGCACAACGACCTCGACAATGTCGGCTACACCGCGCGCCACCACACCTTCTTCGAGATGCTGGGCAACTTCTCGTTCGGCGACTACTTCAAGGAGCGCGCCATCGCGCTCGCCTGGGAGCTGCTCACCAAGGATTACGCGATTTCGCCGGAGAAGCTCCTGGTCACCGTCTATATCGACGACGACGACGCCTTCAAGCTGTGGAAGAAGATCGCGGGCCTGCCGGACAAGAAAATCCTCCGTATCGCCGGCTCCGACAATTTCTGGTCGATGGGCGACACCGGCCCCTGCGGCCCGTGCGCGGAAATCTTCTACGACCATGGCGATCATATCCCCGGCGGGCCGCCCGGCTCGCTGGACGCCGACGGCGACCGCTTCATCGAGATCTGGAATCTCGTCTTCATGCAGTACGAGCAGCTCGCCGGCGGCAAGCGCATCGACCTGCCGCGGCCCTCGATCGACACCGGCATGGGGCTCGAGCGCATCGCCGCGGTGCTGCAGGGCACGCACGACAATTACGGCATCGACCTGTTCGTCACTTTGATCCGCGCCATCGCCGATCTGACCGGCGTCGATCCGGAGGGCCCGCAAAAAGCCTCGCACCGGGTGATCGCCGATCACCTGCGCGCCTCGTCATTCCTGATCGCCGACGGCGTACTGCCTTCGAACGAAGGCCGCGGCTACGTGCTGCGCCGCATCATGCGGCGCGCAATGCGCCACGCCGAACTGCTCGGCGCCAAGGACCCGCTGATGTGGAAGCTCGTGCCTTCGCTCACCCGCGAGATGGGCCAAGCTTACCCCGAGTTGCTCCGCGCCGAGGCGCTGATCACCGAGACGCTTAAGCTGGAAGAAACGCGCTTCCGCGCCACGCTGGAGCGCGGGCTTGCCATCCTCGACGAGAAGAGCAGGAACCTCAAAAAAGGCGCCATGCTCGACGGCGAGACGGCGTTCACGCTCTACGACACCTATGGCTTTCCACTCGATCTGACGCAGGACGCGCTGCGCGCACGCGGCATCGGCGTCGATATCGCCTCGTTCAACGATGCCATGGAGCGGCAGCGCGAGAAAGCGCGCGCCTCCTGGGCGGGCTCGGGCGAGGCGGCGCAGGAGACCGTCTGGTTCGGCCTGCGCGAGAAGGTCGGCGCGACTGAATTCCTCGGCTACGAGACCGAGAGCGCCGAGGGCATCGTCGCCGCACTGGTCAAGGACGGCAACAGCGTCAGCGAATTGAAAAAAGGCGACAGCGGCGCCGTGGTGATGAACCAGACGCCGTTCTACGGCGAGTCCGGCGGCCAGGTCGGCGATACCGGCGAGATGCGGCGCGAGGGTGTGCGCCTTAGCGTCACCGACACGCAGAAAAAGGCCGGCGACGTCTTCGTGCATATGGTCAAAGTGGACGAGGGCGCGGTGAAGATCGGCGATCCGCTGCTGATGGAAGTCGACCACACGCGGCGCGCGGCCATCCGGCAGAACCATTCCGCCACGCATATTCTGCACGAGGCGCTGCGCCAGGTACTCGGCGATCATGTGGCGCAGAAAGGCTCGCTGGTCGCGCCAGACCGGTTGCGCTTCGACTTTTCGCACCCGAAGTCGATCACGCCGGCCGAACTCGAGCGCGTCGAGGACATCGCCAACGACATCGTGCTGCAGAATGCGCCGGTGACGACGAGGCTGATGGCGCTCGACGATGCGCGGGCCTCCGGCGCGCGCGCGCTGTTCGGCGAAAAATACGGCGACGAAGTGCGCGTGGTGGCGATGGGCGAGGGAAGCGGCAACACGCTCGGCTGGTCGGTCGAATTGTGCGGCGGCACCCATGTAAGGCGCACTGGCGACATCGGTTTGATCAATGGCCTCACCGATTCAGGCGTCGCCGCTGGCGTGCGCCGCCTGGAAGCGCTTACCGGAAAAGTCGCGCGTAAGAGCGCCGACAAGCAAATACAAATCGCCAAGCACGCGGCCGCCGAACTCAAAACGCCGCTCGAGGAGATGCCGGCGCGCATCGCGTCGCTCATCGACGAGCGCAAGAAACTTGAACGTGAATTGACTGATGTGCGGAAGAAACTCGCCATGGGCGGCGGCGGCGCGGCGAAAAGCGCGGACGACGGTGTGCGCCAAGTCAATGGCGTCAGACTGATCGCGCGCTCGGTCACCGGCATCGAATTGAAGGACCTGCGCAGTCTCGCCGACGAGGGCAAGAAGCAGGTCGGCTCCGGCGTGGTTGCCATCGTCGGCCTCTCTGCCGACGGCAAGGCGGGCCTGGTGGTCGGCGTCACCGAAGATATGACCAAGCGTTTCAACGCGGTCGATCTGGTGAAAACGGGCGCGGAGGCGCTCGGCGGCAAGGGCGGTGGCGGCCGCCCTGACATGGCGCAGGCCGGCGGCCCGGATGGCTCTAAGGCCGAGGATGCGCTCAAGGCGATCGAGGCCGCGCTCGGCGGCTAGGGTTTGGTCGGACAATTCCGTTAATTGATCGGCCGCAAGACCGGCCTATCCCTTCAGTGTACTAATATCGCCATCCGATTCCCGCGGAATCACCGCCGCATGCCGCGCGCCAAACTCAAGGAACTGCGCCACCGTGTCTATCTGGTCCTCGAGCAGGGACTGGTGGGCGACAGCACGAGCATCACCGTCGACCGGCTGCTGATCGTGCTCATCCTGATCAACCTCATCGCGGTGGCGCTCGAATCGGTGCCCGAGATCGGCAGCCGCTACGCGGTCGGTTTTGCCGCCATCGAGCTCTTTTCGCTCGTCGCGTTCTCGGTCGAATACGCCTTGCGGCTGTGGGCCGCGGTCGAGCACGGGCCGCACCGCCACCTTAACGCCATGCGCGCGCGGCTGAAATACGCGTTGAGCCCGAGCGGCATCATTGATCTGATCGCGGTGCTGCCGTTCTGGTTCGCGCTGGTGCTGCCCGACGACCTGCGGATCCTGGTCGTGTTCCGCATCGTGCGCTTCTTCAAGATCGCGCGTTATTCGCCGGCCATGCGCTCGCTGCTCGACGTGCTCTATCGCGAGCGCCGCGCGCTGTTCGGCTGCCTGGTGATCACCTTGGGCACCGCGCTGGTCGCCGCCGCCCTGATGCATCTTGCCGAAAGCAAGGTGCAGCCGGAAAAGCTCGGTACCATCCCAGACGCGCTGTGGTGGGCGATCGTCACCATCGGCACCATCGGCTACGGCGACGTGGTGCCGATCACTGCGCTCGGCAAGCTGATCGCGACCGCCACCATCTTCGCCGGCCTGATCATGATGGCGCTGCCGATCGGCATTATTGCCACCGCCTTCTCCGAGCAGATCCATCGCCGCGACTTTATCGTGACCTGGGGCATGATCGCGCGCGTGCCGCTGTTCGGGGAACTCGACGCTGCCGCGATCTCCGACATCATGGAGTTGTTGCGCGCGCAGGTGGTGGAGTCGGGCGAGGTGATCGTGCGCGCCGGCGATCCGGCGCATTCGATGTATTTCATCGCCGCCGGCGAGGTCGAGGTGGCGCTCAAGAAGGAAAGCGTGCGGCTCGGGGTTGGCCAATTCTTCGGCGAGGTGGCGGTGCTGCGCCGCGCGCGCCGTTCGGCCACCGCCACCGCGCTCACGCGCATGAACCTTCTGGTGCTCGCCGCGCAGGATTTGCACGCGCTAATGCAGCGCGATCCGCGCATCGCCAAGCATATCAATGATGTGGTGGAGAAGCGCGTCGGCCACGAACGGGTGTCGCCTGTAGGCGACATCGTGACGGAGGAGATTAAGTAGAAACGTGCCCCGGACGCGGCCCAGCACGAGCGAAGTAACGTGATGCGACGCTGATCCGGGGCCTTACCAAACGAACATGAATGGTCCCGGGTCTGCAGCGCACCACTTCGTGCTGCGCTGCGCCTAGCGGGGTGATGCGGCGGAAGTGATTAAGTTTGTTAAAGAAGCACTCAGTGAGATTGCGTTGCCGGTAGAGACGGGCGTCGATCGTGCGTCGCAGCTTGCGATCGCGGCAGGTCGGGATGTGAGGTCTCGTCAGGAGTTCGTCGTCGAGCGAGACATGGCCTCGGAGGCTTCCGCCGCCGCCGGGCTCCGCGTCAGAGCGCGGCGATCGCGGCGTTCAGCGTAGCGCTCGGCCGCATCGCGGCCGATGCCTTGGCAGGATCGGGCAGGTAGTAACCGCCGATGTCGACCGGCTTGCCTTGCGCGCCGATCAATTCGGCATTGATCTTGGCCTCGTTTTTGGCGAGCGTTTCTGCCAGCGGCTTGAAGCGGGCTTGCAGCTGTGCGTCCTTGGTCTGCGCGGCCAGCGCTTGCGCCCAGTACAGGGCAAGGTAGAAATGGCTGCCCCGATTGTCGATTTCGCCGACCTTGCGCGCCGGATTGCGGTTGTTTTCGAGGAACTTTCCGATGGCCGTGTCGAGCGTCTCGGCGAGAACTTGCGCCTTAGCGTTCTTGTGGGTCTGCGCCAGATGTTCGAGCGATGCGCCGAGGGCGAGGAACTCGCCGAGCGAATCCCAGCGCAGATAGCCCTCTTCCTCGAACTGCTGCACGTGCTTGGGCGCCGAGCCGCCGGCGCCGGTCTCGAAAAGACCGCCGCCCGCCAATAGCGGAACGATCGACAGCATCTTGGACGAGGTGCCGAGTTCCATGATCGGGAACAGGTCGGTCAGATAGTCGCGCAGCACGTTGCCGGTGACGGAGATCGTGTCCTGCCCCTTGCGGATGCGCTCGAGCGAGAACTTGATCGCTTCGACCGGCGGCAGAATGCGGATGTCGAGCCCCGAGGTGTCTTCATCCTTCAGGTATTTTTCGACCTTGGCGATGACCTGCGCATCATGCGCGCGCTTGGCGTCAAGCCAGAACACAGCCGGGGTGCCGGTGAGGCGCGCGCGGCGCACGCCGAGCTTGACCCAATCCCGGATCGGCGCGTCCTTGGCCTCGCACATGCGAAAGATGTCGCCGGTCTCGACCCGACGCTCCAGCAGCACCTTGCCGTCATCGGCGACGACGCGGACCGTTCCATCGACGGGAACTTCGAACGTCTTGTCGTGTGAGCCGTATTCCTCGGCCTTCTGCGCCATCAACCCCACGTTCGACACCGAGCCCATGGTCTTGGGATCGAACGCGCCGTGGGCTTTACAGTCCTCGATGGTCGCCTGATACAACGTCGCGTAGGCGCGATCCGGGATCACGGCCTTGACGTCGTGCAGCTTGCCGTCGGCGCCCCACATGCGGCCGCCTTCGCGGATCATCGCCGGCATCGAAGCGTCGACGATAATGTCGCTGGGGACGTGCAGGCAGGTGATGCCCTTGTCGGAATTGACCATGGCGAGGCCCGGCCGTTTCGCGTACTCGGCCGCGATGTCGTCCTTGATCGCTTTTTTCTCAGGCTCCGGCAGCGTCTCGATCTTCGTCAAGAGATCGCCGAAGCCGTTGTTGAGATTGACGCCGAGGCGCTTCAGCGTGGCGGCGTGCTTGTCGATCACATCTTTGAAGAAAACGGAAACGACATGGCCGAACACGATCGGATCGGCGATCTTCA
This sequence comes from uncultured Alphaproteobacteria bacterium, assembly GCA_963753455.1. GTDB lineage: Bacteria > Pseudomonadota > Alphaproteobacteria > Rhizobiales > Xanthobacteraceae > Pseudolabrys. The sequence continues at coordinate 181,053 of CAVWDA010000016.1, forward strand.
TCATGGTCGCCTTCACGTGCAGTGAGAACAGCACGCCTTCCTTCTTGGCGTCTTCGATCTGCTCGGCAAAGAAGGCGCGCAGCGCCTTGCGGCTCATCACCGCCGCGTCGATGATCTCGCCGGCCTGAAGCGGCGTCTTTGCCTTCAGCACCGTGACGGCGCCGTCGGCGCCGACCAGCTCGATGCGGGCATTGGTCGGCGAGGCGAGGGTGGTCGCGATTTCCGAGCCGTAGTAATCGCCGGCCGGCATGTACGCCACATGCGATTTGGAGCTGGAACTCCAGGCGGCCATCTTGTGCGGATGGTTGCGGGCGTATTGTTTGACGGCGGTGGCGGCGCGGCGGTCGGAATTGCCTTCGCGCAAGACCGGGTTGACGACGCTGCCGAAAACCTTGGCGTAGCGAGACTTGATGTCTTTTTCGGCTTCCGTCACGGCGTTGTCCGGATAGTCCGGAACGGCGTAGCCCTTGTCTTGCAACTCTTTGATAGCGGCCTTGAGCTGCGGGATCGAGGCCGAGATATTGGGCAGCTTGATGATGTTGGCCTCGGGCCGCGTCGCGAGCTCGCCGAGTTCGGCGAGTTCGTCGTTAATTCGTTGCGCAGGGGTGAGCTTTTCGGGGAAAGTGGCGAGGATGCGGCCGGCCAGCGAGATGTCCTTCAGCTTCACGGATATACCCGCCGCGCCCACGAAGGCTTCGACGATCGGCAGCAGGGAGTAGGTCGCGAGCGCCGGGGCTTCATCGACCTTTGTCCACATGATTTCGAGATCTGGCATGCTAGCACCTTTGGTCGCCGTGCTTGTTTGGGCCGACCGGAAACTGAACATTAGCGGGCGCGGTGGAATGACTTCTCCCGCGGGCCCTCAAATGAATTGTTCTCGGCGCGGACATCGCCAATCGGGAATTCGACTGACGGGAGTTCGGCGCGCGCCCTATAGCATCCGCACTCGGCTGGTGAAAGCCTTGTTAGCAGGTGCGAAATAACCGCCAGCGGACCAATATGCGGCTGGTGCATGAGCGGAAAGGCGCGAAACATCGTGTGTTTGGCCATCTGGGGCGGTGGATGAAGGGCTTTTCGCGAAATACCGCGCGGGTGGCGACCTTGCGCGCCGAAGCGAAAGTCCCGGCGGGAACCGCAGGGTGTATCATCCGGAATACCGTGCCGCCGCTTGACGCGCGCGGCCGGCTTAGGCACGGGCTGCGTCTTCGGGGAACCGCCTCAGGAGCACCGTATGCCGGGCGCCGGCACCGACAAGACCAAACGCTGGAGCGTTGAGCCGGCACCGATCGTCGTCCTGGTCGAGCCACAACTCGGCGAGAACATCGGCGCTGCCGCGCGCGCCATGGCCAATTTCGGGCTGTCGCGTCTCAGGCTGGTCAAGCCCGTGCAGGGCTGGCCGAACGAAAGGGCGCGGGTCATGGCGGCGGGCGCCGACCGCGTGCTCGACGGCGCGCAGCTTTTTGAGAGTCTCGCCGACGCGATCGGCGATTGTTCCTTTGTATTAGCGGCGACCGCACGCAATCACGATCAGGCCAAACCGGTGATCGGCGCAGCGGAAGCGGCGGCCGAGATGGCGCCGCGCGTCGCGGCGGGCGAAAATGTCGCGGTCGTGTTCGGGCGCGAGCGCAACGGGCTGGAGAATCATGAGGTGGCGCGCGCCGACCGCATCCTGACGCTGCCGGTCAATCTGGCCTTCGCCTCGCTTAACCTGGCGCAAGCGGTGGTCATCGTCGGTTACGAATGGTTCAAGCAGGCGGGGGCGGCATTGCCGTTCGCCATGCCTGAGAAATCGCCGCCGGCGGCCAGGCAGCAGCTCGAGGCGTTCTTTTCCGACTTGGAGCGCGAGCTCGACAAGGTCGAATTCTTTCGTCCTGCGGAAAAGCGCGGCACCATGGGCGTCAACCTGCGCAATATCTTTCTGCGCATGCAGCCGTCGCAGCAGGACGTGCGCACGCTGCACGGCGTGATCACGGCGATCGCGCAGGGGCGCAAAGGTCCGGCGCGCGGCGGCGTGCTCGACGGCGCCGGAGCGGAGAAGCTGCGTGCGCTGCTGGCCGAGCATGGTGCCGGGCGCGCGCCTTCCGAGCGCACGCCGTTGCGCGGTCTGCCGCGGCTGTTGCGGCGCAATCCGACCGACGCCGAGCGCATCTTGTGGCCGGCGCTGGTCAACGACCGCCGCTTCGCCGGCCGCGGCTTCAAGCGGCAGGTGCCGATCGGTCCGCATATCGCCGATTTCGTATCGTTTCCGCTCAAGTGTGTGATCGATCTTGTGCCGGCAGTGGAAGACGACGTGGCTATGCGGGTGCGCGCCGACAGACGGGCGTGGCTCGACGCGCATGGCTATCGGGTGATCGAGGTGAGGGCGGCGGAGGCGGAGCGGGACATCGCTAAAGTGCTCGACGAACTCTCCGTTGCCGTCCCGACGGAGCGCTAATCAATACCGCTCGTCCCCGCGCAAGCGGGGACCCGGCGCGACATGGTCGGCAATCATTTGCGGCTCTGGATTCCTGTTTGCGCGGAAATGAACAAGTTTGTTGCTTACGCTTGCAACGCCTTCACCTGTGCCGCGATGCCGTCGCGCAGGTAGCCGACGTCGCCGCCGACTGTGACGAAGCGGAAGCCGCGCTTGGCCATGGCCAGCGCGCGCTCGGCGCCGTTGCAGTAGATGCCGGGAATCTTGCCGGTTTTTTTTGCCGCCGCACAGATCTGGTCGATGGCGCGTTCGACTTCGGGCGCCGTCACGTCCTGTGCCTTGCCGCCGCTCAGCATGGTCGACAGATCGTAGGGGCCGATGAACAGCGCATCGATTCCGGGCGTCTCGGCAATACTCTCGACCTGCGCCAGCGCCGCCGGCGTCTCGATCATCGCCATGGTCAGCGTGCCCTCATTGGCTTCGCGCAGGTAGTCGACGGTTGCGGTCTTCCCTTGCAGCATCATGGCGCGCTGCGGGCCCCAGCTGCGCTCGCCGAGCGGTGGGTATTTTGCCACGGCGGCGAATTGGCGGGCTTCGGCGGGATTGTTGATCATGGGTGCGATAATCGCCTCGGCGCCGAAATCGAGCGCGCGCGAAACGAAGGCAAAGTCGTTGAGTGGCACCCGTACCACCGGCGAAGCGCCCGCGTGATTGACGGAGCCGATGCCGGCGATGATCGAGGCGGTGTCCCACAGCCCGTGCTGCATATCGAGGACAACGGCAGAAAATCCGTCGCGCGCGACGGTTTCGGCCACGACCGGTGCGGCGAGCGAGCACCAGGCGGCGTAGACGGTTTCGCCTGCACGCAGCCGCCGGGCGAGCGCGAAAGCTGCCACTTCAGCCGCTCGCCTTGATCTGAGCGAACGCCTGCTCCATCAGCTCGCCCATGACGCGGCGGATGTCCTGGTCGGCGATGGGCAGTTTTTTGCCGTCGAAATCCTGGCGAATTTTCCTAAAAACGTCGTGATCCCCGATCTCTTGGAAATCCGACATCACGACTTCCTTGGCATACGCCTCGGCTTCGGCGCCCGCGAGACCCATTTTCTCGGCTGCCCACAGACCGAGCATCTTGTTACGCCGCGCGGCAGCCTTGAATTTGAGCTCCTCATCGTGCGCGAATTTCTTCTCGAAACCCTCCTCGCGCTTGTCGAATGTGGTCATGCCGCCCTCATTGCTTGCGATCGCTCGCGATCGCGTGCACAAATACTAACTTCTGCGCCTTGCATATCGCTGTGGCAGCGTCAAGGCAACATGCGGCAGCGCTGTTGACGCGGATTTGCCAAGTGGAAAACGTCTTGCTCACTCGATTGTGCTGGCCCGACCGATCGGCTAGGTTAACCTCGTGTCCGGATCGTTTTAGCGCAATTCGCAATTGTCCGGTCCCGCCGCCGCGGATCTCGACACGTCACGAATAGGAGCCACGGCATCCCATGGACTTTCAAAAACCACGGTATACTCCGATGAGTCGCCGCCGCCGCATTTATGAGGGCAAGGCGAAGATCCTCTATGAAGGCCCCGAACCGGGCACGCTGATTCAGCACTTCAAAGATGATGCGACCGCCTTCAACGCCAAAAAGCACGAGGTTATCGAAGGTAAAGGCGTACTCAACAACCGGATCTCCGAATACGTATTCCAGCACCTTAACGAAATCGGGGTTCCCACGCATTTCATCCGGCGGCTCAACATGCGCGAGCAGTTGATCCGCGAGGTGGAAATCATCCCGCTCGAAGTGGTGGTGCGCAATGTCGCCGCCGGTTCGCTGGCGACGCGGCTCGGCATCGACGAGGGCACCCAATTGCCGCGTTCGATCATCGAGTTCTATTACAAGAACGACGCGCTCAACGACCCGATGGTGTCGGAAGAGCACATCACGGCCTTCGGCTGGGCGAGCCCGCAGGAAATCGACGACATCATGGCGCTCGCCATCCGCGTCAACGATTTCCTCTCCGGCCTGTTCCTCGGCGTCGGTATCCGCCTGGTCGACTTCAAGATGGAAGCTGGCCGGCTGTGGGAAAACGACGTGATGCGCATCGTCGTGGCCGACGAAATCTCTCCTGATAGCTGCCGGTTGTGGGACATCAAGTCGAACGAGAAGCTCGACAAGGACCGCTTCCGCCGCAACCTCGGCGGGCTGCTGGAGGCCTATACCGAGGTCGCCAAGCGTCTGGGCATCATGAATGAGGGCGAACCGCCGCGCGGCGCCGGCCCGGTGCTGGTAAAAGGCTAGGCAAAAGTCTGATTTCGGCCTTTTTGGCCGTGAATTACCCGAAGCCCGGCCTTGTGCCGGGCTTTGGCGTCTCTAGTTTAGGCGTGAAAACTCGGCGAGCGTCCGGTTTTATTGGGCGACTCATGGCATAAGCAGCGAAACATGAAAGCGCGCGTCACCGTCACCCTCAAATCCGGCATTCTCGACCCGCAAGGCAAGGCCATCGAAGGCGCGTTGCGCTCGTTGGGCGTCGCCGGCGTCGCCAGCGTGCGCCAGGGCAAAGTGTTCGACATCGAAATCGAGGGCAATGACCGCGTCCAGGCGGAAACCGTGCTCAAGCAGGCCGCCGACAAGCTGTTGGCCAATACCGTAATCGAGAATTACCGGGTCGAGGTCGTGGGATGAAAGCCGTTGTTCTCGTTTTCCCCGGCATCAACCGCGAGCGCGACATGGCCCGCACGCTCGCGCTGGTTTCGGGCACGGCGCCGGCGATGGTCTGGCATGCCGATACTGCATTGCCGCCCGGTACCGATCTGGTGGTCATCCCCGGCGGCTTTTCCTACGGCGACTACCTGCGCTGCGGCGCGATTGCCGCGCGCGCGCCGATCATGGACGCGGTGCGTGCGCATGCGGCGCGCGGCGGCCTCACGCTCGGCGTCTGCAACGGTTTCCAGATTTTGTGCGAGGCCGGTCTTCTGCCCGGCGTGCTGATGCGCAACGAAAACCTGCGCTTCATCTGCCGCGACGTCTATCTGCGCGTCGAGCGCTCCGATACGCCGTTCACCCGCGGCTACAATGCCGGCCAGGTGATCCGCGTGCCGGTCGCACACGGCGAGGGCAATTACATCGCCGACGGCGAGAGCATCGCGCGGCTCGAAGGCGAAGGGCGGGTGATCTTCCGCTATTCATCGCCCGACGGCATGATCGACCCGAACTGGAACCACAACGGCGCGATCAACGCCATCGCCGGCATCGTCAACGAGCGCGGCAACGTGCTCGGCATGATGCCGCATCCGGAGAACCACGTCGAAGCGGCCCTTGGCGTGACCGACGGCCGCGGGTTGTTCTCCGGGCTGGCGGAGGCGCTCGACCGGGCGGCATAGTGTGATCTCAAACGAGCCTGCCATCACCCCGGAACTGGTCGCCGAGCACGGGCTCAAGCCCGACGAGTACCAGCGCATCCTCGATCTGATCGGCCGCACGCCGTCGTTGACCGAACTCGGCATCTTCTCGGCGATGTGGAACGAGCACTGCTCGTACAAATCCTCCAAGGTGCATTTGCGCGGCCTGCCGACCAAGGGCCCATGGGTAATCCAGGGCCCGGGCGAGAACGCCGGCGTTATCGACATCGGCGGCGGGCTCGCTTGCGTGTTCAAGATGGAAAGCCACAACCACCCGAGCTACATCGAGCCCTATCAGGGCGCCGCCACCGGCGTCGGCGGCATCCTGCGCGATGTGTTCACCATGGGTGCCCGGCCGATCGCCTGCCTGAATGCGCTCTCCTTTGGCGACCCAAAGCATCCGAAGACCCGCCATCTGGTGTCCGGCGTGGTCGCCGGCATCGGCGGCTACGGCAATTCCTTCGGCGTGCCGACGGTGGGCGGCTCGGTGCGCTTCCACGCGCGCTACGACGGCAACAATCTGGTCAATGCCATGGCCGTCGGCATTTGCGAGAAGGACAAGATCTTCTACGCGGCCGCCTCCGGCGTTGGCATGCCGATCGTCTATCTCGGCTCGAAGACCGGGCGCGACGGCATCCACGGCGCGTCGATGGCCTCAGCCGAATTCGGCGAGGATTCGGAAGCCAAGCGGCCGACCGTGCAGGTCGGCGATCCGTTCTCGGAGAAGCTGCTGCTCGAAGCCTGCCTCGAGATCATGGCCAAAGGCTGCGTCATCGCCATCCAGGACATGGGTGCGGCGGGTCTTACCTGCTCGGCGGTGGAGATGGGCGCCAAGGGCGACCTCGGCGTCACGCTCGATCTCGACAAGGTGCCATGCCGCGAAGCGGGCATGAGCGCCTATGAGATGATGCTGTCCGAAAGCCAGGAGCGCATGCTCATGGTGCTCAAGCCGGAAAAGGAAAAGGAAGCCGAAGCAATCTTCCGCAAATGGGGGCTCGATTTTGCCATCGTCGGCGAGACCACCCCGTCCAAGCGCTTCATCGTGCGGCATGGCGGCGACGTAATGGCTGACCTGCCGATCAAGGAGCTCGGCGATCAGGCGCCTGAATACAAGCGGCCTTTCGTCAGCGCGGCCAAACCTGCCGTCATCGACGCCGACGATATCGCGCCGCCGATGGGCATTGCCGACGCGCTGGAGAAACTCATCGGCACGCCGGACCTCTGCTCCAAGCGTTGGGTGTGGGAGCAATACGATCATATCATTCAAGGCAACACCGTGCAGCGCCCGGGCGGCGATGCCGCGGTGGTGCGGGTGGAGAACGGGCCAAAGGGCCTGGCGTTCACCACCGACGTGACGCCGCGCTATTGCGAGGCCGATCCGTTCGAGGGCGGCAAGCAGGCGGTGGCCGAATGCTGGCGCAATCTGACGGCCGTCGGCGCCAAGCCGCTTGCCGTCACCGACAATCTCAATTTCGGCAATCCGGAGCGGCCGGAGATCATGGGCCAGTTTGTCGGCTGCATCCGCGGAATCGCCGAAGCCTGCAAGGCGCTCGACTTCCCGGTCGTGTCCGGCAACGTGTCGCTCTACAACGAGACCAATGGCCGCGCCATTCTGCCGACGCCGTCGATCGGCGGCGTCGGAATGCTCGACGATTTCACCAAATCGGCCGCCCTTGCCTTCAAATGCGATGGCGAGGCGATCTTGGCGGTCGGCGAGACCACGGGCTGGCTTGGCCAGTCGATGTATCTGCGCGAGCTATGCGGCCGCGAGGAGGGCGCTCCGCCACCCGTCGACCTCATCGAAGAGCGCGAGAACGGCGATTTCGTGCGCACGCTGATCCTCGACGGCACCGCGAGCGCCGCGCACGATCTCTCCGATGGAGGCTTGGCCGTTGGCCTGGCGGAAATGGCGATGGCGTCCGGGATCGGCGCAAAGCTCGACGAGGCGCCGGACGATATCCCGGCGCACGCTTATTGGTTCGGCGAGGATCAGGCGCGCTATCTCGTCACCGTGCCGGCGGCCAAGGTCAAGGCGGTGCTGGAGCGGGCGCGCGCGGCGAGCGTGCCGGTGTGGGCAATTGGGACAACCGGCGGCGACGCATTGACGCTTGCCGGCGAGCGCCCCATCCTCGTCAGGATTTTGCGCGAGCGTTTCGAAAATTGGTTGCCGTCCTATATGGCCGGCGAATTGCCGCAAGCCTGAGCGCTTAGGGAGCAGTTACCCATGGCCATGGATGCCGGCGAAATTGAGCGGCTGATCAAGGCGCGTATCCCGGACGCCCAAGTGACGATCCGCGACCTGGCCGGCGACGGCGACCATTACGCGGCCACCGTGATTTCCACCTCGTTCAAGGGCAAGTCGCGGGTGCAGCAGCACCAGCTGGTCTACGAGGCGCTCAAGGGCCAAATGGGCGGTGTCCTGCACGCGCTCGCTCTGCAGACTGCCACGCCGGAAAACTGATGTCTGCTAAGGGCGGCGTCCGGATCTTATCGCCCGACGGCGCTATCAAGCCGACCGGCCCTTGGGGCCTGGGGGCGCGCGCGGGCGATTTCGTCTTCGTCGCCGGGATGCGCGGCATCGACCCGGCGAGCAACGCCATCCTCGGCACCGAGGAAGAGCGTATTCGGCGGGCTTTCACGAACATGAAGACGATCGCCGAAGCGGATGGCGCGCGTTTGACCGACTGCGTGCGGCTGACGGTTTTCGTCACGGATATGAACCGGTTACGGCCGCTGGTGAACAAGGTGCAAGAGGAACTGTGGGGCGGCGCCCCCTATCCGCCGCGCACCATCGTCGAGGTCGCCAAACTCAATCAGGACGACATTTTCGAGGTTGAGGGCACGTTCTTCGCCCCGAAATAGCCCGACGGATAAGGGATTTCCCCACTTGGGCTGGCGCCGGAATCTGCGCTACATATATCGGTGAGCGAAGCGGCGCCGCCGCCGAAAAGGACTGAAATCTCATGGGCATCGAGCAATTCATCGACAATGAAGTGAAGAGCAACGACGTGGTGCTGTTCATGAAGGGCACGCCGCAGTTTCCTCAGTGCGGATTTTCCGGCCAGGTGGTGCAGATCCTCGACCACTTGGGCGTCACCTACAAAGGCCTCAACGTGCTCGACTCCACGGAGCTGCGAGACGGCATCAAGGCCTATTCGAACTGGCCGACCATTCCGCAACTCTACGTGAAGGGCGAATTCGTTGGCGGCTGCGACATCGTCCGCGAGATGTTCCAGGCCGGCGAATTGCAGCAGACGCTGAAAGAGAAGGGCGTGGCGCTGACGCAGACCGCCTAACGCCGGGTGGTCATAGTTCTGCTGATCCTGGCAGCCATTGTCGATGTCGCATTGGTCGCGTGTTTGATTGGCGTTTCCGGGTTTCTATTTGGCGCGCGACCCGAATAGTGCAACGGCGCGGCAGGCCTTCTCGTCGCCTATGTGGCCGCAGTGATCGCCTGGGTTGCGGCGCGAGTGGTAACCCGGCGTGGAAAGCCCGCGCCCGGCGTCATTGTCGCCTGGATGCCGCCGGCCGGCGCGCTACTCGCCGTGGCGATCCCGGAGCCCTATTGAGTGCAAACAAAAACCCCGGCGTTGGCGCCGGGGTTTTGCATGTCGGATTGCCGGCCGATCAGCGCGAATAATATTCGACCACCAGATGCGGCTCCATCTGCACCGGGTAGGGCACATCGGTGACCACGGGGACGCGCGTGAGCTTGGCGGTCAATTTGGCACCGTCGACCTCGATGTAATCGGGCACGTCGCGCTCGGCCAAGGCCTGCGCTTCCAGCACCAAATTCATCTGTTTCGCCTTCTCCTGCACCTCGACCACGTCGCCGACCTTGACCCGGTAGCTCGCGATGTTCACCCGCTTGCCGTTCACCTTGACGTGGCCGTGGTTGACGAACTGGCGGGCGGCGAACACGGTCGGCACGAATTTGGCACGGTAGACGATGGCGTCGAGACGGCGCTCCAACAGGCCGATCATGTGCGCGCCCGAGTCGCCCTTCATGCGGATCGCTTCGTCGTAGATGCCGCGGAATTGACGCTCGGAGATGTTGCCGTAATAGCCGCGCAGCTTCTGCTTGGCCTTGAGCTGCACGCCGTAGTCGGAAAGCTTGCCCTTGCGGCGCTGGCCGTGCTGGCCGGGGCCGTATTCGCGGCGGTTCACCGGGCTCTTTGGGCGGCCCCAGATGTTCTCGCCCATCCGGCGGTCGAGCTTGTACTTGGATTCCATGCGCTTGGTCATCGCGTCCTCGAAGTTTTGCTATTGTTGGTTGAGGATCGCGCCCTCCTTTGCCCCCGGGGAACCCCTAGGCCGACAGGAAAAGCCTCGTAAGCGCAAGGCCTTGCCACGGGTCGCGAAACGCCCGGTGAATCCGAAAACCCGCCGGGAGCCGGTTATCTAGGGGGTAGCGGCGCGGGTGTCAAACCGGCCGGCCGATGCTATCGAAGCCCATGACCGAGATTTTCTCGCAAAGCTCGATCGCCGCCTTTCTCCAGGTCATCATGATCGACCTGGTGCTGGCCGGCGACAACGCGGTGGTTATCGGCCTCGCGGCGGCGGGCTTGCCCAAGGAACGGCGCGCGCGCGCGATTCTGGTCGGCATTATCGCCGCGACCGCGCTGCGCATCCTGTTCGCAGGTATCGCGGTCGAACTTCTGGCGATCATCGGCTTGCTGCTCGCCGGCGGCGTATTGCTGTTATGGGTCTGCTGGAAGATGTGGCGCGAACTGCGCGGGCCCAACCAACACGACACCGAGGCGGCGCTCGCCGGCGGCAGTGCGCATGTTCCTCACAAGACCTTCGCGCAGGCGGCGTGGCAGATCGTTGTTGCGGATATCTCGATGTCGCTCGATAACGTGCTGGCGGTAGCAGGCGCGGCGCGCGATCATCCCGTCGCGCTGATCTTCGGCTTGAGCCTCTCGATCGTGCTGATGGGGGTCGCCGCTAGCCTCGTTGCCAAGCTGCTCAACCGGCATCGCTGGATCGCCTATATCGGCCTGGCGATCATCCTCTACGTCGCCTGCGATATGATCTGGCGCGGCGGACGCGAAGTGTGGCCGCATTTGTTCGGTTAGGGCGTGAACCAATTTCCGCTCATTCCCGCGCAAGCGGGAATCCAGAGCGGCAAGCCGCGGGGTCGGCGATCCGCCCCCCTGCGTCCCGCCTTCGCGGCGACGAACGAGTGATGAATTCTAGAATCCGTAGCGCGAAAGGGCCGCGGTCAACGCCGGCGACGGCGCGTGGCCGGAGGTGAAGACGATCCCCGGTGACGGCGGCGGGTCGCCGGCCGGCCGCTCGCGCAACAAGTCGGCGACGCGGCGGGCGATCGCCGGCGCCGGATCGAGCCAGTCGACCGGCCAGGGCGCATTGGCCTTGAAGCGGTCGAGCAGCAGCGGATAATGCGTGCAGGCGAGCACCACGGTATCGGTGCGGCGCTCCTCAGCCTCGACGAAGCAGCCGGCGATCTCGTCCTTGATCGCGGCGTCGGCGACCGGTTTGCCGGCAAGCTCGGCCTCGGCATAGGATGCAAGATGCGACGAGCCGATGAGCGCCACGTCGCAGCCGGCGGCGAATTCGCGGATGAGTGCGCGGGTGTATTCACGCGACACGGTCGCCTGCGTGCCGAGCACCGATATGCGTTTGGTCGTCGATTGGGCGCAGGCCGGCTTGATCGCCGGCACGGTGCCGACAAAGGGGACGACGAAACGCGCGCGCAATTCCGCGAGTGCGAGTGTGGACGCCGTGTTGCATGCCACCACCACGAGATCGGGATTGTGTTCGGAAATCGCCTGGCCGATCACGTCGATGATGCGGGCGATCAGTACCGTTTCCGGCTGATTGCCGTAGGGAAAGCCAGCATCATCGGCGAGATAGACGTAAGCCGCGTCTGGTCGCGCCCTAACGACCTCGCGATAGACGGTGAGTCCGCCGACACCGGAGTCGAAGACGAGGATTTTTACCGGTGTTCCGGGCACGTCAGGCTCTTAGAGTGCGCATGATCTTGTCCGAAAACCGGTTCCCGCTTTTCGGGATCATGCGCTTCCGAACACGCGCTGGAAGATCGTATCGACGTGCTTGAAATGGTGGTCGAGGTCGAAATTGGCCTCGAGTTCCTTGTCACTCAATTTCGCGCGCACGTCCTTGTCGGCCTTGAGCAGCGCCAGGAAATCCTTCTCGCCGCCCCACACCTGCATGGCGTTGCGCTGCACCAGACGGTAGGCGTCCTCGCGCGGCACGCCCTTTTGTGTCAGCGCGATCAGCACGCGCTGCGAGTGGATCAGCCCGCCGAGCTTGTCGAGATTCTTCTGCATGGCGGCGGGATAGACCACGAGCTTGTCGACGATGCCGGCGAGCCGCGCCAGCGCGAAGTCGAGCGTCACTGTCGCATCGGGCCCGATCATGCGCTCGACCGAGGAATGCGAGATGTCGCGCTCGTGCCAGAGCGCCACGTTCTCCATCGCGGGCAGGGCGTAAGACCGCACCATGCGCGCCAAGCCGGTGAGGTTTTCCGACAGCACCGGATTGCGCTTGTGCGGCATGGCCGAGGAGCCCTTCTGCTTCTCGGAGAAGAACTCCTCCGCTTCCAGCACCTCGGTGCGCTGCAGATGGCGGATTTCGGTGGCCAGGCGCTCGATCGAGGAGGCGACCACGGCGAGCGTCGCGAAATACATGGCGTGGCGGTCGCGCGGGATGATCTGGGTCGAGACCGGCTCGACGGAAAGCCCCATGGCCTTGGCGACGTGCTCTTCGACGCGCGGATCGACTTGCGCGAACGTGCCGACCGCACCGGAGATCGCGCAGGTAGCGACTTCCTCGCGTGCGGCAACGAGCCGCTCTTTGGCGCGCGCGAACTCGGCATGGGCAAAAGCAAGCTTAAGCCCGAAGGTGGTCGGCTCGGCGTGGATGCCGTGCGAGCGTCCGACGGTCGGCGTCAATTTATGCTCGAAGGCGCGACGCTTGAGCGCGGTGAGAAGAGCGTCGAGGTCCTTGATCAGGATATCGGCGGCGCGCACCAATTGCACGTTGAAACAGGTGTCGAGCACGTCGGAGGAGGTCATGCCGGAATGCACGAAACGCGCTTCCGGCCCGACGATCTCGGACAGATGTGTCAGGAAGGCGATGACGTCGTGTTTGACCTCGGCTTCGATGGCGTCGATGCGGGCGACGTCAAACTTGGCCGCTTTGCCTTTTTCCCAGATTTTCTTCGCCGCATCCTTCGGAATGATGCCGAGCTCGGCCATCGCCTCGGCGGCGTGCGCCTCGATCTCGAACCAGATGCGGAACCTGGTTTCCGGCGACCAGATCGCGACCATCTCGGGGCGGGAATAGCGCGGGATCACGCCGCCTCCCCGCGCGCCAGGGCGGCGGCCTGGCGGATCGCCGCGATGTTGCCCTTGTAGTTGCCGCCCTTGAATACGGCGTTGCCGGCGACCAGCACATTGGCGCCGGCGCGAACCACGTCGGCTGCGTTCGCCGCAGTGACGCCGCCGTCAATCTCGATGTCGATCGGCCGCGCACCGACCAGCGCGCGCACCTGCGCAATCTTGTCGAGTGCCGCGGGAATGAAGGCCTGGCCGCCGAAGCCGGGATTGACCGACATGACGAGAATAAGATCGACCAAGTCGATGACGTGCTCGATGCTCGACACCGGCGTCGCCGGGTTCATGGTCACGCCCGCCTTCTTGCCGAGTGCGCGGATCGCCTGCAGCGAGCGGTGCACGTGCGGGCCCGCCTCGACATGCACTGTGATGACGTCGGAGCCGGCCTTGGCGAAGGCCTCGAGATAGGGATCGCAGGGCGCGATCATCAGGTGTACGTCGAGCGTCTTCTTGATGACGGGGCGGATCGCCTGCACCACCGCGGGGCCGATGGAGATGTTGGGCACGAAGTGCCCGTCCATCACGTCGACATGGATCCAGTCGGCGCCGGCGGCCTCGACTGCGCGGACTTCATCGCCCAACTTGGCGAAATCGGCCGACAAAATCGACGGCGCGATGAGCAACGGGCGCATGGACGGCCTCCAAACGCCGTTCGCCTAACACAGCGATGGTCGTTGAGCAACGCGTAGCCGGCGCCGATTGCGACCCGGCATTAACGTTTACCGCTCCGGCAAAAATTGCCCAGACGCGGCGGCAAAGGTGTCGCCGCTGCCTGCCGGGACCTGTGGACAACCTCAATAACGGCGGGCCTTTGCAGGCCGGCATGGACTTGGCGCGGCATTTGCGTCGGTGCCGTCAGGGGCTATGTCCGCCGGGATGGCCGGTGGAGTGATGGAGTATGAGTTATGTCAATGTCAGTCGGCGCAACGTCCAATCCGTTGGCCTATCTGGAGTCTTTGCTGGCGCAGGGCAGTTCCGGAACCAGCGGTTCGGCGAATGCCAATCCGTTATCGACCTTGCTGGACGAACTGTCCGGGTCGGACGCAACGACGGGCTCGCCGCCGCCCGCCGTGGCATCGACCAGTACCACGGGCGGTTCAAGCTCCACGTCGTTCGACCCCGGCACCATGGCCGCGCTGTTGGCGCTGCAGGATCAATCAGCAACCGGCACCCAGGGGCCGTCGCAACTCTTCGGCTCCCTCGATACCGATGGTAGCGGGCAGATCAGCCAGTCGGAATTCGAGACCGCGCTCGGGAATGACGGCGTCGATCAATCCAGCGCCGATGCGTTATTCTCCAAGCTCGACGCCAATGGCGACGGCTCCATCAGCCAAAGCGAACTGGCCTCGGCGACCAAGGTTCCGGGGCAGTCGCAACTTTTCTCCGAACTCGACACCAACGGTGACGGGCAGATCAGCCAGTCTGAATTCGAGACCGCGCTCGGCAATGACGGCATCGACAAATCCAGCGCCGATGCGTTGTTCGCCAAGCTCGACACCAATGGTGACGGCTCGATCAGCCAAAGCGAGCTGGCAAATGCGCAGCACGCTGCCGGTCATCACCACCATCATCACATGCACGCCGGCGGCGGTGGTCAAGCCGACGCTACGTCCGGGCAAAGCACGATCGATGCGCTGCTGTCGTCGGCCAGCGCCAGTGGCGCGCAAACCCAGTCCACCACCAATTCGGACGGTTCGACGACCACCACGATTTCCTATGCCGACGGCAGCACGGTCGAGATGACCACGCCGGCGTCATCGGCCTCCGGCTCAGGCTCGGCGGGCAGTGGTGCTACCGGTCAGAACGCGGGCAACCTGATCGAGCAATTGATCCAGTTGCAGGCGCAGTTGCTGAACGCGGCGGCGCCCGCTTTGTCGACGTTCGTTTAATCTCTAGTGGCTCTGCTGCAGCCGCTGCGCCAGCGGCTTCAGCAGATGCGGCAAGAGATAGATCGGAAACTGCGCCAGCGCGAAATAGAGCCAGGCGACGTCCGGCACCAGGAAGCCGGTCGCCGCCAGCATCAGCCCAATATTGCGGTTTCCCGCGATCAGACCGATTGCCAGCGCGCGGCCGCGGCCGGCGCGTAGGAACACCAGCGCAGTGATCGCGATCAGACCGAGCGCCAGCGCGAAGGCGAGCGTCATCAGCTTGGCGACCAGCAGCGGGTCGGCGCGGAAGTGATCGGCAACGCCATCCATGGCGGCGACCGCGAACATAAACATAGCGAGCACGCTTAATCCGTCGATACGCTCGCGCTGCGCCTCGACCCAGGCGCGTCCGGCGATGCGGCGGATCACAGCCGCGGCGAAAGCCGAGCCCGCGATGATCGCAAACAGCTTGAGGCCGAAGGCATAAGGCGAGGCGAGCGCGCTGCCGAGGAAGACGTGGCTGAACAGACTGGCGGTCAAAGGCGTGATCGCGGTGCATACCACCAGGCTCGCCAGCGTCAGCGCCACGTCGAGGCCCATGAGCGCGGCCAGCGCCGGGGACGACATCAGTCCCGGCGCCGACATTTGCAGCACCAGCATGAAGAACAGGCCAGGCATCCCTTTATCGAGGCCGACGCTCAAAAACAGCGTACCGAGCCCGGCCGGCACCAC
Organism: uncultured Alphaproteobacteria bacterium; assembly: GCA_963753455.1. Lineage (GTDB taxonomy): Bacteria > Pseudomonadota > Alphaproteobacteria > Rhizobiales > Xanthobacteraceae > Pseudolabrys. Next base: position 196,836 of record CAVWDA010000016.1, read on the forward strand.
CAGCATCACCCACACGGTGGCGATGGCGATCAGCCCGGGCCGGGCGAAATGGTGGCGCAGTTCCGTGGGATCGACGCGCAGAAACGCCAGCGCCAGCATGACGACGATGGCCTCGCCGAGGAAAGGCTTGCAGGCGGCGGCGAGACCCGGAACCGCCAGGCCGACGAACAGCGAGGCCGCCACCACCAGCGTGCCCTTGCGGCCGACCCAGGCAAGCGCGGCCGCAGGCAGGGCGAGCACGTTCATGACTTGAAAACTCCGGCCGCCCGGCTGGGCTTTAGCGACCTTGATAGCGCCTTCGATGGCGATGATCCATATATGGAGGCAAAGGAGACTCCATGGCACGCACGGACGCCATCGTGCTCGGCGCCGGCATTGTCGGCACCTCGGTTGCGCTGCATCTCGCCAAGCGGGGGATGAGCGTCGCGCTGATCGACCGCGCCGGCGTGGGCGAGCAAACCTCCTACGGCAATGCCGGGATTATCGAGGGCAACACGGTGTTCCCGCCGGCGTTTCCGTCCGATCTCGGCGCGCTGGCGCGCATCGCACTCAAGCGGGCAAGCGAGGCAAATTATCATCTTTCGTTTTTGCCGCAGATCGCACCGTGGCTGCTGGCCTTCCGCGCGGCATCGCGGCCGCAGCGGTTGATCGAGAATGCTCGGCTCATCCGACCGCTGTTTGCGCGCGCGGTGGCCGAGCACGAGACGCTGCTGGCGGAAGCGGGCGGCTCGCAATTCCTGCGCAAGACCGGTTGGCTGAAGGTCTATCGCAGCGCGCGTACCTTCGCCGCGCTCAAACCGGAATTCGATTTGGCCGCGCAATTCGGGCTCCCGTTGCAGGCGTTGGACACTGTGGCCGCGCGGGCGCTCGAACCATCATTAAATCCGGTGTTCGCACATGCGGCGTTCTGGCCGCAGGCGGCGAGCGTGAGCAATCCGCTCGGCGTCACGCGCGCCTATGCCGCGCGCTTTGCCGCGCTCGGCGGGGTGACGCTTGCGGGTGACGCGCGCTCCTTGCATCGCACCGGCAGCCGCTGGCGGGTGGAAACCAACGAGGGTGGTATCGACTGCGCCCGAGGTCGTGGTCGCTCTCGGTCCCTGGGCGCTCGATTTGCTGGAACCGCTCGGATTGAAATTGCCACTAATGGTCAAGCGCGGCTACCACCGGCACTTCCGTAGCGACGGCAATGCATCGCTGGCGCGGCCGGTGCTCGACGCCGATGCGGGGTACGTCATCACGCCAATGGAGCAGGGGATCCGCATGACCACCGGCGTCGAATTCGCGCCGCGCGATGCGGCGCCTTCGCCGATTCAGTTCGACCGGGTCATGCCGAAGGCACGCGATTTGTATCCGCTGGGCGAGCGCGCCGACGACAAGACTTGGCTCGGCAGCCGGCCGTGTTTTCCGGATTCGCGTCCGGCGATCGGGCCCGCGCCCGGCCTTGCTGGCCTATGGCTCGCAATCGGCCATGCGCATTGGGGCCTCACGCTCGGCCCCGCGACCGGCCGCATGATTGCCGAGATGATGGCGGGTAAAGCGCCGTTTTGCGATCCGGCGCCCTATCGGGCTGAGCGTTTTCTTTAGGTTTCATTTGCGCATGATCTTTTCCCAAAACCGATTCCCGCGTTTTGGGATCATGCGCCGTCGAATTTATCCTTCCAGCTCGGCAAGCTGCCCGCAAAGGGCAGGGCGGTTGCCTCGTAAACGCCGCGCGCAATGGCGCGCGCCATGACATTGGCGGCGATCATGCCGAGCTCGGCGAGCCCGTAGTGCGGATCGGCGAGCGGCTTTGCGCCCGTCGCCGCGGCGAAGACCACATCGCCATCAAGCGGCGTGTGCACTGGATAGATCGCGCGAGCGAGCCCATCCTGGGCCATAACCGCGAGGCGGTTGCATTGCGCCTTGCTCAGTTTGGCATCGGTGGCGATCACGGCGAGGGTGGTGTTTTCCTGCGCGCCGCCTTTGGCGCGGATCGCCAGGTCGGCGGATGTCACCTGCGCTGGCGTGCCGCGCCCGCCGAATTCGCCGTTCTGCTCGAAGGGCGCCGCCCAGAAATGCGGGCCGTCGCCGACCACTGTCGTACCGACGGCGTTGACCACCGCCAGCGCGCCGACCGTGATGCCACCGCGCGTCATTGCCGAAGCCGAGCCGACACCGCCTTTGAGGGTGGCGGTGGTGGCGCCCAGTCCCGCGCCGGCGCTTCCGAGTGCGAAATCCGCACCCGCGCCGGCCGCTGCCGCATAGCCGAGTTCGCGATAGGGCGGGAAACGGCCCCAATTCTTGTCGCCGCCGTTGAGCAGGTCGAACAAGATGGCCGCCGGCACGATCGGCACCAGCGCATCGCGCACCGCAAAGCCGCGGCCCTGCTCGCGTAGCCAGGCCTGCACGCCGGAGGCGGCATCGAGGCCGAAGGCCGAGCCGCCCGACAGCACAATGGCGTCGATGCCTTCCACCGTTTGCGCGGGGTCGAGCAGGGCGGTCTCGCGCGTGCCCGGTCCGCCCCCGCGCACGTCCACGCTCGCCACCACTGCGGCATCGAACACGACGGCCGTGACACCGGAGCCGAGCCTGGCATCGGCGGCATGGCCCACCCGCAGGCCGGAAATATCGATGATGAGATTGCGTAAGGTCATGGGCGGTAGTCTATCACGCCCGATCACATCAAAGTCAGGACCGGAGCGACCGACTTGCCATTGCCATAGTTGCCGGGGCATCTAGGGCGCCATGAATGGTAATGTCCCCATCCTGACGGCCCTTATCGCGGGGTTGATCAGTTTCCTGTCCCCTTGCGTCCTGCCCCTGGTGCCGCCCTATCTGGTGTTCTTGACCGGCGCCTCGCTGGAGCGTTTCGAAAACGCCGAGCCGGAACAGCGCGTCCGGCGCGAGACGGTGTTAGCCGCGGCTTTGTTCGTGCTCGGCTTCTCGACCGTGTTCGTCGCGCTCGGCGCCAGCGCCAGCGTGGTCGGCGCGCTGATCCGCGCTTATTCGGGGCCGCTCGCGACCGTCGCGGGCGTCGTCATCATCATCATGGGCCTGCACTTCCTCGGCATCACGCCGATCGCGCTACTGCACCGGCAGAAGCGGCTGGAGGTCGTCGAGCCGGTGGGGCTTTGGGGCGCCTATGTGATCGGCCTCGCCTTCGCTTTCGGCTGGACGCCGTGCATCGGGCCGATCCTCGCCGCCATCCTGGCGGTCGCTGCCTCCGAGCAGACGGTGGCCAAGGGCGCGGGCCTCTTGGCGGTCTATTCGCTTGGCCTCGGCATACCGTTCCTCATTGCCGCTTTCGCGGTCGAGCCATTTGCGGCGTTCCTGTCGCGCTTCAAGAACTACTTGCACCGCGTCGAGCAGGCGATGGGAGCGCTGCTCGTGCTCACCGGCATTGCTTTCCTCACCGGCAGCATCAACTGGATGAGCGTCTGGCTGCTGGAGACGTTTCCGGTGCTGGGCAAGATCGGCTAGCGGTGCGCTTTTCTTCCCGCTCGTCCCCGCGCAAGCGGCGATCCAGCTTAGACAAATAAAAGAACTGGATGCCCGCTTTCGCGGGCATGAGCGCAAGAAATACAAAAGGAAAGCCCGCCATCGCGGCGGGCTTCCGTCAGCGTGATTATCTCAGCCTATTTCATCTTGCTGCAGTCGGAGCCGGGGCACTCAACATAAGTGACCTTGCCGCTGGCGTCCTTCTTCCAGAGGTACATCACGTAATCGAGCTTGGTGATGTCGCCTTTCTTGTCGAAGGAGAGGTCGCCGAGCACGGTCTTGAACTTCATGCCCGAGTGCATCTTCTCGGCCACCTTCTTGGGATCGAGTGATTTGGCCGCTTCCGCCGCCTGCTTGATCACCTGAACACCGGCGTAAGAATAGAGCGTGTAGGCCTCCGGCTCGAACTTCTTGGCGCGGAATTCCTCGACCACTTTCTTGGCTTCCGGCTTGTTGCGCGGATCGGGGCCGTAGGTCATCAGCGTACCTTCGACGCCGGGGCCGCCGACCGAGGCAAACTCGTCCGAAGTGATGCCGTCGCCGCCCATCAGCGGCGCCTTGACGCCCTGGTCGCGCATCTGTCGCACGATCAGGCCGCCTTCGGTGTAGAGCCCGCCGAAATAGACCAGATCGGCGCCGGACTGCTTGATCTTGGAGACCAGCGCCGAATAGTCCTTTTCGCCGGTGTTGATGCCTTCGTAGAGCACTTCTTTCATGCCGCCTTTGTTGATCGCCTTCTTGGTCTCGTCGGCAAGACCTTTGCCGTAGGTCGTCTTGTCGTGGACGACGGCGATCTTTTTGCCCTTGAAGTGCTTGAGGATATAGGCGCCGGCCACCTTGCCCTGCTGATCGTCGCGGCCGCAAACACGGAAGATGTTCCACATCTTGCGCTCGGTGACGGTCGGGTTGGTCGAAGCGGGGCTGATCTCGAGGATGCCGTTTTCCTGGTAGACCTCCGATGAGGGGATGGTGACGCCGGAGTTGTAGTTGCCGATCACGAACTTGACGCCGTCGCCGGCGAACTTGTTGGCGACGGAGACGCCTTGCTTGGGATCGGACACGTCGTCGCCGTACTCGACCGTGATTTTCTGCCCGAGAATGCCGCCGGCTTTGTTGATGTCTTCTGCGGCCTGATCGACGCCGTTCTTCATCTGCGCGCCGGTTGCGGCACTCGGTCCGGTGATCGGTCCGGCCATGCCGAATTTGACCTGGGCCGAAGCCGTACCCGCCGATGCAATCGCAAAGCCCAGCGCCAAGCCGAGCGTGGTGATCCGTTTCATCCGTTTTCCCCTTCGAGTGGAGCCGGCAGGCTCGTCTAGTGCGCAAATACTACGTCAGGGCGACTTTCGGCGCCAGCGTAGAGGGCCGTCCGCTTCGTTGATCCAGCGATACTGGCTGACCATTTGTTTGGCACGGGTCGTGCGGAACCCGGCGAGCCCGAACGCCAGGCAGACCGCGCTATCGACCAGATAATAGTGCGCCGACAACAGGGTACCGCCGAACAAGGCGAAGTGGAGGAACCGCACGGCTGCGCCCAGGACGACACTATAGGGGAAGATCTGCCACCACGGCCGCCAGGTCATGGCGATGGCGCGCCCGGCCAGCGCCGCCGCCCCGCCGCCGAGGATAACGGTGACGAGTATGAAGACAACGAACGAGCCTTCCTCGTAGATAAAGCCTTGCATTACGATTCCGATCGTTGCCGGCCGCCCTCAAGATAGGCGGATTTGATCTCGGGCCGCTCCAGCAATTCGTGTCCGGTGCCGCTGAGTGTGATCAATCCGTTGACCATGACATAGCCGCGGTGGGCGAGTTTGAGCGCATGGAAGGCGTTTTGCTCGACCAGAAAAACGGTTAGCCCGTCTTGCATGTTGAGCGCTTTGATAGCGTCGAAGATCTGCCGCACGATCAGCGGCGCCAGACCGAGCGACGGTTCGTCGAGCAGCAAGAGCCGCGGCCGCGCCATCAGAGCGCGCGCGATCGCCAGCATCTGCTGCTCGCCGCCCGATAGCGTGCCGCCGCGCTGATGCAAGCGCTGCTTCAGCCGCGGGAACAGCGCGAGCACACGTTCGAGATCGTGCTCGAAGCCGGACGGAGCGGCGGTGGTCGCACCCATCTGCAGATTTTCCAGGACCGTCATGCGTGAGAAGATGCGGCGGCCCTCCGGCGCCTGCGCCAGATTGAGCCGCGCGATATCGTGTGTCGGCATATGCGTGATGTCGCGGCCGCTAAATGTAATAATGCCTTCACGCGCCTGCGGATTGCCGCAGATGGTCATCATCAGCGTCGACTTGCCGGCGCCATTGGCGCCGATCAGCGTGACGATTTCGCCGTCATTGACGTCTAGGTCGACGCCCCTGAGCGCCATAACACGGCCGTAGAAGGTCTTCACGCCGCGTATGGAGAGAAGCGGCGCGGTCATAGCCCGACCTCTGCTTCGACCTTCGCTACGTCTTCGTCTGCGACGCCAAGATAGGCGGCGATCACCCTCTGGTCGTTGCGCACCGCCTCTGGTTCGCCATCGGCGATCTTCACACCGTAGTCTAGGACGACGATATGGTCGGAAATCTCCATCACCACCGACATGTCGTGCTCGATCAGCAGAATCGTGATGGCGTGTTCATCGCGAATGGCGAGCAGAAGCTCATTGAGTTCGGCGCTTTCGCGTGGATTGAGACCGGCGGCGGGCTCGTCGAGGCAAAGCAGCAGCGGATCTGTGCACATGGCGCGCGCGATCTCGAGCCGGCGCTGCGCGCCATAGGGCAGATCTCCGGCCGGATCATCGGCGCGCGTCAGTAAACCTACGCGTTCGAGCCACAACCGCGCCTTGTCGATCGCGGCGCGTTCGGCGGCAGCGTAAGAGGGGAAGCCGAGGATGCCAAACAGCGTGTAACCCGACGCCAGCATCAGGCGGTTGTGTTGGGCGACCAGCAGATTTTCCAGCACCGTCATGCCCGGAAACAGGCGGATGTTCTGAAAGGTGCGGGCGACGCGCGCCTGTTGTGTGACCAGATATTCCGGCATGCGCTCGAGCTGATAGAGCGTGCCATGCGCCCGCGTGAGACGACGTTCGCCGCTGTCGGTCAGCGCGTCGAGTTCGTTCCACACCGAAGCATCGCCATGGCGAAGCCCGATCCGTCCTTCACTCGGCTTGTAAAAGCCGGTGATGCAATTGAACACGGTGGTCTTGCCGGCGCCGTTCGGTCCGATCAGAGCGGTGATATTGCCCTGCCGCGCTTCGAACGATAGATCGTCCACTGCAACCAGCCCGCCGAAGCGCATGGTCAGATGTTCGACCCGAAGCAGGGTATCGTCGGCGCTCGCCATCAGCCGGGACCTTCCCCGATCAGGTCGGCGGAGATGCTCTTGCGTTCCTTCAGGAACACCGAGGGTTGGCGTGTCGAGATCAAGCCGCGCGGCCGCCAGATCATGATCAGCACCATAGCGAAGCCGAACAGCAGCATGCGGTACTGGGTCGGATCGAAGGTCGGGCCAAAAATCCGCTTGAGAAAATCGAGATCGCGCATGATCTCGGTGCCGCCGATCATCACGATGGCGGCGATCGCTACGCCGATCTGGCTGCCCATGCCGCCGAGAACGACGATCGACAGAATGGTGGCCGATTCCAGAAACGTGAAGGATTCCGGCGAGATGAAGCCTTGGCGCGTGGCGAAGAATGAGCCGGCAAAACCGGCGAACATCGCGCCCATCGCGAAAGCGGTGAGTTTGGTGTTGGTGGTGTTGATGCCGAGCGAGCGGCAGGCGATTTCGTCCTCGCGCAACGCTTCCCAGGCGCGGCCGACGGGGAGCCGGCGCAGCCGCACGGTGACGAAGGCGGTCAACAGCGCGAGCGCAAGGATGATGTAATAGAGGAAGATCACGCGGTAGAGCGGGGAGAATTCAAGTCCGAATACGGCGGCGAAGCCGTTATCGTCGGCATTGAACGGAATGCCGAACAGCGTCGGGCGCGGGATGCCGGTGATGCCGGCGTAGCCGTTGGTGAGGTCGACCCAATTGATCAGCACAAGGCGGACGATCTCGCCAAAGGCGAGCGTGACAATGGCGAGATAGTCGCCGCGCAACCGCAGCACTGGAAAGCCAAGCAGGATGCCCCAGAACGAAGAAAGGATGCCGGAAAGCGGCAGCAGCAGCCAGAACGAGAAGCCGAATTCCTTGGCCAGCAGCGCGTAGGAATAGGCGCCGACCGCATAGAACGCGACATAGCCGAGGTCGAGCAGGCCGGCGAGCCCAACCACGATGTTGAGTCCCCAGCCGAGCATCACATAAATCAAAATCTGGATGCCGAAATTATCGATCCATTTAACCGCGCCGCCAAACCCATTGATGGCAATGACCAGCGGCGGATAGACGATGACGAAGCCGACGGCGAACGGGCCGAACCATTTGGCGAGCGCCGCGCGCCAGGGTGAGGGCGCCGCCGCAATGGGGCGCATCTTGCGTTGTTTGAGCCAGGGTTCGACGACAAGCGAAAAGGCCAACCGTCCGGCGCCGACGATGACGACGATGGCGAACAAAAGCGGCCAGCGCGTATTCAAGACCAAGTTGTTGTGGAAGTCGGTGATCGTCTGGAAGCCGATCAGCGGCAGCAGCAGCCCGAACGTCAGCAGTGCTGTGAAGCCGGCGTCGCGTAGCGCGCGGGCCAACTCGACGCGCGGAACTGACGCGCCGCCCGCCATCTCACACCTTCTCGACGTCCGGCCGGCCGAACAAGCCCTGCGGCAGGAAGATCAATGTGATGGCCAGCACCGAGAAGGCGGCGACGTCTTTGTAGTCGATGGAAACATAATTCGACCACATGGTTTCGATCAGCCCGATCAGCAGGCCGCCGATTACCGCGCCGGGCAGCGAGCCGATACCGCCAAGGACCGCGGCGGTAAACGCTTTTACGCCCGGCAAGAATCCGTCGGAGAAGCTGACCACCCCATAGTACATCAGGTACATCGTGCCCGCGACGGCGGCGAGGGCGGCGGCGATGACGAAGGTCATCGATATGGTGCGGTCGACGTCGACGCCGACCAGCGCCGCCATCTTCTGGTCCTGCTCGCAGGCGCGCTGCGCGCGGCCGAGCTTGGTTCTGGTCACCAGATACCAGAACATCAGCAACAGCACCGCGGTAACACCCCAGATGACGAGCTGCTTGTAAGAGAGCGTGACCACGAAATTGTCCTTGGTGAAGAAGTCGAACTGGCCCTGCACCATGGGCGGGATCGACTTGTTGCGCGGGCCCTGGCTGACCTGGACGAAGTTGGACAGGAAAATCGACATGCCGATCGCCGAAATCAGCGGTGCGAGACGAAACGAACCACGCAACGGCCGGTACGCCACGCGCTCGATTACCCAGTTGACCAGCGAGGTGAACAGCATGGCCACGATCAGCACGATGAACAGCGCCAGCGCAATCGAACTGAGGCCCAGCCACGTCGTGAGGATCAGAAAGGCGATCAGCGCGATGAAGACCGAGACCATGAACAAATCGCCATGGGCGAAGTTGACCATGCCGATGATGCCGAACACCATGGTGTAGCCAATGGCGATCAGGCCGTAGATCGAGCCGAGGGTGATGCCGTTGATGAGCTGCTGGAGGAAGATTTCCATGCGTTGCGCTCAGCCTTTCGCGTTGGGCCGCCTCCGGCTGACGGTCAATGCTTCAATTCTACAAGGCTTAACAGGGCATGGCGGGACCGGCAACGCTCGCTGCGAGGCGTGTTATTAAGTCGGGCCGCCGCGGCAGAAGTCTAAAAAGGAAAGGCACATGTCCCCCAGCCTCGAAACCGCCGTCCGGCTCGGCTGCTTTGCGGCCGTTTTCGCCGCTATGGCTCTGTGGGAATGGTTCGCCCCCCGCCGCCGCCTGACTGCCGGCCGGCGGCCGCGCTGGCCCGGAAACCTCGGCATCCTGGTCATCGACATCATAGCCGTGCGGCTGCTGGTGCCGACGGCGACGGTCGGCGTAGCGCTGATCGCGGCCGCGCGGGGCTGGGGCTTGTTCAACCTGCTGGGGGTACCGGCCTGGGCGGCGATCCCAATCGGCGTGGTCGCGCTCGATCTCGTGATCTACACCCAACACGTCGTCTTCCATCACGTGCCGGTGCTGTGGCGGCTGCATCGCATGCATCACGCCGATCTCGACATCGACGTGACCACCGGCGTGCGCTTCCATCCGCTGGAAATATTGCTGTCGCTGGCGATCAAGATGGCGGCGGTGGCAGCGCTCGGCGTACCGGCGCTCGCCGTGCTGGTCTTCGAAGTGTTGCTCAACGCCACCTCGATGTTCAACCACAGCAATGTCGCCCTGCCGCCATGGCTCGAGCCGGTGGCGCGCTGGATCGTGGTGACGCCGCAAATGCACCAGGTGCATCACTCGATCGAGCGCGCGGAGACCGACAGCAATTTTGGATTCAATCTGCCGTGGTGGGATCGTCTGTTTGGCACCTATCGCGCAAAGCCTTCGGCCGGCGAGCAAGGCATGACGGTCGGCCTGCCGATCTTCCGTGATGTGGCGGAATTAGGAATTGTCCGTCTGCTGTCGCAGCCATTTCGCAAAGCGCTCTAATGCAATCCGCCGAATATCCAGATCAAGAACAGGATCGGCAGCGGAATTCCCAATAGCCAGAGCAACAGATAGCGCCCCATGACGCGTTACCTCCATTGACATCATGGGGAACTCCGAGATCTGCGCAGGGTTCCACGCGTGTTACCATCCGCATGGGTGGGAACTGGATTGATGATCGCGCGTTGTCATGTCGTTCGGGCGGGGAGCGCGAACGACCAACGTTGGAAGGATACACAATGAGTCAAAATCAAAACCCCAACCAGAACCCGGGACAGCAGCAACAGGGCAATCAGCCCGGCCAGCAGGGCGGTCAGCAGCAGGGTGGCGGGCAGCAGAAGCCCGGCCAACAGCAGCAACAGCAGCCGAACCGCCCCGGTCAAGGCGGTCAGCAGAATCGCTGACGCGCTGTAGCGCGATGAAAGGAAGCCCCGCCGCGTGGCGGGGCTTTTTATTTGGAGGGCGTTCGATTGCGTTGGCCTGACGCGCCGCCTCGCATATGCTTGAGCGCCATGGCCTCGTCCTCGCTCCCGCTGTTTCATCTTTACGGCGACCCGCCGGACGATTCCGCTTTCGACTTCATCCATATCGAAACCATTGCCTCGCGCTCCTCGGTGCACGACTGGACGATTCGCGCGCACCGCCACCGCAACCTGTTCCAGATCCTGCTGATCGAGCAGGGCGGCGGCGAGATGAATTTCGAAACCGCGACCGTGGCGTTCTCTGCGCCGGCGGCGATCTTGGTGCCGGCCACTACCGCACACGGATTCCGCTTCACCCCGCAGGTCACCGACGGCTGGGTGGTGAGTTTTACAGAAGACGTCGCCGACGCGCTCGGCGACCAGTCGGGCGAAGCCTTGGCGCGGCTCAAAGCGGTCGCCGCCGATCCTGTAGTGCCGCTCAGCGGCGCGAACGAGGCCAAGCGTCTCGCTGCGCTCTGCGCCGACCTCAACGAAGAGGCGTCGCTGGCACGCGAAGGCTACCGCCTCGCCATGCGCGGCCTGCTGGCGCTGATCGCAATCGAGGTGGTGCGGCTGGCGGTCAGCCGGGCGCGCTCGGGCACGGTGACGCTGACGCGCGCCGATGCGCGGGTCGAGGAACTGCGCCGCCTGCTGGACGAACATTTCCGCAAGGAGCGCCTGATCAGCTTCTACGCCGAGAAGCTGGCAATGACCGCCGACCGGCTCAACGACCACGTCAAGCGGGCCACCGGCGTCACGGCGGGCCATCTGATCCGTCAGCGCGTTTTGACCGAGGCCAAGCGTCAGTTGGTGTTCACAAATCAGCCGATCCACGAGATTTCCTACGATCTCGCCTTCTCCGACCCGTCGCATTTCACGCGGTTTTTCCGCAAGCAGACCGGAATGACGCCGCAGGCCTTCCGCGAGGGCCGGGGCGATTAACATTAAGGACCGCGCTTAAGCGGTAAGGTAAAGGCTCGGTTTCTTTTGAATTTCGCATTTGAAGCGCCTACGCGTGATGTGTTGTTTCAGGAGGACGCCATGCGCAAACTGTCGGTCGCGGCGGTCGTAGTGATTATTGGCGTAGCGCTCTATTTCACCCTGGCTTGGGGCGAAGACGGGCTGCGTGTGCTGACCTCGCCGAGCTACGGGCTGGACGACGCCTGGCGTTCGCAATTCATCTTTGCCATTGGCGGCATATTCGGCTTAAGCCCGATCGGGCTGATCAAGCTCGCAGCCTTTTTCGGCGCGGTGAAGCTTGCGGTTGCTGCATTCTGTGCCGTCCACGTTCTCGATCGCCTGCGCGCGCTGATCGGCGGCAAGCCGGACTCGGAAATCCTCGAAGGCGGTTTGATCCTGGTGGTGCTGATCAGCATCGCCTCGGTTGGCCCCGCGGTATGGTCGCATAATGCCGAGCTGGTGCGCGAATCGACCATCCAATTGGCGCTGGCCGCGGTCGCCACCGCGCTGTGCCTTCTCGAACGCAACGTGAGGCCGCCGGCCGACAAGGCCGCGCCCGCCGTGACGACCGAACTCGCCGCCACGCCGCGCGGCGCGCCCTGGTTCTCGCCGTTTCGCTAGGGTGCGAGCCCCAAACTCACCCGATTTTGAGTCTTGCCGTAGCTCGTCCGCAAGGAGGGCTACCTGGCCTTCGCCATTTCCAACATCACTTCGGCGGCTTCCTTGAAGGCATGATTGGCGGCCGGCACGCCGCAGTAGATTGCCTGCTGCAGTATGACTTCCTTGATATCGGCCTCGGTAAAGCCGCCCTCGGCCAGGGCCGCCTGCACGTGGAGGCGAAATTCGTCCCACTGCGCCAGCGCGATCATGGTGCCGATCACCAGCACGCGGCGGGTGCGTTCGTCGTAATGCGGCCGCGTCCACACCTCGCCCCAGGCGTAGCGGGTGATGAGGTTCTGGAACTCCTCGCTAAACGGCGTCTTTTTCGCGTTGGCGCGATCGACCCATTCGTTGCCGAGCACCTTGCGGCGCTGGGCCATGCCGCGTTCGTGGCGTTCTTTCTCGTCCATGGCTAATTCAGCAGGAAGTTGAGCGCTGCGTCGGTGAAGGCCTTTGGCTGCTCGACATTGGAGATGTGCGCGGCGTCGAGCGCCACCAGTTTGGCGCCCTTGATGGACTTGGCAATGGTTTCACCGGCAACGGGCGGTGTGGCGGGGTCCTGCTTGCCAACGACCACAAGCGTCGGCGCGGTGATGCGTGAATTGGATTCGCGAAAGTCCATGTCGCGCACGGCTTCGACGCAAGCGATATAGCCGTCGAGATTACTAGCGACGAACATCTCCGTCATGCGCGCAATTGTCTGCGGCGAGCGCTGCAAGAAACCCTTGGTGAACCAGCGTTCCATGTTCGGGCCGACGATGTGCTTAAGGCCGTTTTCCCGCACGATCTTGATGCGGTCGGCCCACGGGGCCTTGTCGGCATAGTAGAAATTAGTGTTGGCGAGGACGAGCTTTTCGACGCGGTCCGGCGCGTTGGCGCCCAGCCACTGGCCGTCCATCCCGCCCATCGACAGCCCGCACCAATTCACCTTCTTGATTTTGAGCGTATCGATGATCTTGATGATGTCGCGGCCGAAGAGGGCAAAGTTGTAGGGACCCTTGGTCGTGCCGGATGTGCCGTGACCGCGGCGGTCCCAGCGCACCAGGCGGAAATACTTGGCGAATTCGGGAGCCTGATCGTCCCACATGTGCAGGTCGGTACCGAGCGAATTCGACAGCATCAAAACCGGGGCATCCTCACGGCCCTCGACCTCAACGTTGAGCGGGCAGCCGTCCTCGGCGGTAATCGTCGGCATAAACATTCCTCCCCAAAGTCCTGATATGATTATGGCGATGTTGCTTTGGAGCACACACTTAAAGCGAGCCGCGCCCGCTGCAAAGCTCTTTTCAGCGGCCTCACGAAGGCTTAAGCCGTTGCGGCAAGTCTGCCGTGCGCGTGAGGAGGAAGGCCTATGGCGATGGTCATGACTGGGGAGGTTCAACTCCCAGCCAGCCGTGAGGTTGTATATGCCAAGCTCAACGACGCCGAGGTGCTGAAAGCCTGCATCCCCGGTTGTGAGGAGCTCAACAAGATCTCCGAAACCGAGTTGCAGGCTGTCGCCGTCACCAAGATCGGGCCGGTCAAGGCGCGCTTCAAAGGCAAAGTGCACTTGACCGATCTCGACCCACCCAACGGCTACAAGATCTCGGGCGAGGGCGATGGCGGCGTCGCCGGCTTCGCCAAGGGCGGCGCCACGGTGGCGCTGACCGAAAAGGACGGCGGCACTCTGCTCACCTACAATGTCGAGGCGCAGATCGGCGGCAAGCTCGCCCAGCTCGGCCAGCGCCTGGTCAACGGTGCGGCCAAGAAGATTGCCGATGATTTTTTCAAGAACTTCGCTGCGACGATGAGTCCGCCGCCGGCTTAAAGCAAATAAGCCGCCCGCATTGCGCGGACGGCTTATTTCAAGTGTGGGCTTTGCGAGCCGAAAGCCGGCTCACGGGCAGGGATGATGATGCCCGTCGTAGCCAAGATAGGTCCCGGATTCCGGGTCGTAGGATTTGAATCGCGACATACAGTACCTCACCTCGCCACCGGCCACGTGGGCCGACCCCGGCGCATAGGCGTAATCGGGTTCGTAGGCATAGGCAGGCCCGTAGTAATAGGCCGGCCCATAGTATCCATAGGGTCCCTGCGCCGCGAGGCCGCCCAAGATCGCACCGGCGGCTAAACCTGCGATCGCGCCGCCACCGCCGTACCATCCGTGACGCCAGCCTCGAGCGTCCGCTGACGAAACAGTCAGCACGCTCGACGCCGCCAGCGCCAATACCGCGACGCCTGCCATGATTTTGATACGCATGGGAAATCTCCTCCGTCTTACCTCGTCACAGAACCAAGCCGCGACCGGCCGCTCTGTTCCGTTAAGTTTTGGTAGGGTGTGGCGGTGCGGCACCATCTTGGATTTCGCCTTTGGAATGCCTTGACCCGGCCAGCAATCGGGGTTCAGAGTTATTGCTGTTCCAAGGCGCATTCGGGCCGAAATCGGCTTTATTTCAATCCCGAGCCGCCGCCGCCCCTGCCGGGCGAAGCGAAAAGAGGGCTTTTGGCCCCGAATTTGGGAGGACGGTTATGCCTGCGGTGTCCATGACGGTGAACGGCAAACCCGTCACCGGCGACGTCGAAGCGCGCACCTTGCTGGTGCAATTCCTGCGCGAAAATCTCCGGCTTACCGGCACACATGTAGGCTGCGACACCTCGCAATGCGGCGCCTGCGTCGTCCATGTCGATGGTATCGCCGCGAAATCCTGCACGCTGCTGGCCCTGCAATGCGAGGGCGCCAAGATCACCACCATCGAGGGGCTGGCCGAGCCGGGCGGCGCCTTGCATCCGATGCAGGAAGCCTTCCGCGAGAACCACGGCCTGCAATGCGGCTATTGCACGCCGGGCATGATCATGGCGGCGCTCGATATCGTGCGCCGCAAGGGCAACGATCTCGACGAGCACACCATTCGCGAACAACTCGACGGCAACATCTGCCGCTGCACGGGCTATCACAACATCGTCAAGGCGATCGCCGCAGGAGCGAAGGCGATGCCCAAGAGCGGCGCACGTCAGGCCGCCGAGTAGCTTAAAAAACTACAATGGGAAGGAGACCGCCATGAGCGCGACCGGGATCGGCGCGGCGGTGCGCCGCAAGGAAGACTTCCGATTTATTACCGGCCAAGGGCAATATACCGACGACGTGGTGCGGCCGGGTGAGACCCGGGCCGCGTTCGTGCGTTCGCCGCACGCCCGCGCCAAAATCAAGAGCATTGACGCCAGCGCGGCGAAGAAAATGCCCGGCGTGGTTGGCGTGTTCACCGGCGCCGATCTCGCCAACGACAAGATCGGCAATCTGATCTGCGGCTGGATGATCCACTCCAAGGACGGCACGCCGATGAAGATGGCGCCGCATCCGGCTCTCGCCGCCGGCAACGTGAACTGTGTCGGAGACGCGGTGGCGGTCGTGATCGGCGAGACGTTGGCGCACGCGCGCGATGCCGCCGAGAAGGTGAAGGTCGATTACGACGTGCTGCCCGCCGTGGTCGATCCGGCCAAGGCGCAGGTCGCGGGCGCGCCGCAGATCCACGCCGACATCGCCAAGAATACGATCTACCAATGGCATCTTGGCGATGCCAAGGCGACGGAGGCCGCCTTTGCCGCCGCCAGGCACGTCACCAAGCTCGACATCGTCAACAACCGCCTGGTGCCGAATGCGATCGAGCCGCGCGCGGCGCTCGCCGAATACGACGCCGGCAGCGACAACCTCACGCTATGGAATACCTCGCAGAACCCGCATGTGGCGCGGCTGGTCATCGCCGCTTTCGTCGGCATGGCGCCGGAGCACAAGTTGCGGGTGATCGCGCCCGACGTCGGCGGCGGCTTCGGCTCCAAGATTTTCATCTATCCGGAAGAAGTCGTCTGCCTGTGGGCCGCGCGCAAAGTACGCCGGCCGGTGAAATGGGTTGCGGAGCGTTCGGAGTCCTTCCTCACCGACGCGCACGGGCGCGATCATGTCACCCACGCGGAACTGGCGCTCGATGCCAACGGCAAGATCCTGGCGTTAAAGGCCAAGACCATCGCCAATCTCGGCGCTTATATGTCGACCTTCTCGTCGTCGGTGCCGACCTATCTCTACGGCACGCTGCTGTCGGGGCAATACGACATTCCGTCGATCTATTGCGAGGTCGACGCGGTCTACACCAACACCGCGCCGGTCGACGCCTATCGCGGCGCCGGGCGCCCCGAGGCGACCTTTGTGGTCGAGCGGTTGGTGGAAGTGGCGGCGCGCCAGATGGGCATCGAGCCCGCGGAATTGCGCAGACGCAACTTCATCAAGTCGTTTCCGCACCAGACACCGGTAATCATGTCCTATGACGCGGGTGACTATCTCGCCTCGCTCAAGAAGGCGGTGGAGGCCGCCGACGTGAAGGGCTTCGGCAAGCGCAAACGTGATGCGGCGCGCCACGGCAAGCTGCGCGGCTTGGGCTATTCGACCTATATCGAGGCCTGCGGCATCGCGCCCTCGCAGGCGGTCGGCTCGCTCGGCGCCGGCGTTGGCTTGTGGGAATCCGCCGAAGTGCGAGTCAACCCAACCGGCAGCGTCGAAGTGCTCACCGGCTGTCATGCGCACGGGCAGGGGCACGAGACGACCTTCGCGCAACTGGTGTCGGAACGGCTCGGCATTCCGTTCGAGAATGTCTCGATCGTGCACGGCGACACCGACAAGGTGCAGTTCGGCATGGGGACCTATGGCTCGCGCTCGGGCGCGGTCGGCATGTCGGCGATCGTGAAAGCACTCGACAAGATCGAGGCCAAGGCTAAGAAAGTGGCGGCCTTCATGCTGGAGGCAGCCGAAGGCGATATCGAGTTCAAGGACGGCAAGTTTACCGTCGCCGGCACCGACAAGTCGGCGGCCTTCGGCGACGTCGCGCTCAACGCCTACATCGCGCACAAATTCACCGGCGCCGAACTGGAGCCGGGCTTGAAAGAGACCTCGTTCTACGACCCGACCAATTTCACCTTTCCGGCCGGCTGTCACATCTGCGAGGTCGAGGTCGATGCCGACACCGGCAAGACCGAGATCGTGAATTGGACCGCGGTCGACGACTTCGGCACCGTGATCAATCCGATGATCGTCGAGGGCCAGGTGCACGGCGGCATCGCGCAAGGCGTCGGCCAGGCGCTCATGGAAGGCGCGGTCTACAGCAAAGAGGGCCAGCTCGTGACCGGCTCGATGATGGACTACACCATGCCGCGCGCGCACGATCTGCCGTCATTCCACGTCGGCCTGACCGAAACCAAGTCGCCGTCGAATCCGCTCGGCATCAAGGGCTGCGGCGAGGCCGGCGCCATTGCCGCGCCCGCCGCAGTGATTAACGCCATTACCGACGCGATCGGCACCGAAAATTTGGCCATGCCGGCGACCGCCAACGCGGTGTGGACGGCGCTGCAAGGCGCCAAACCACGCCAAGCTGCCTAATCAGGAGAGAGCGATGTACAATTTCACCTTCCATCGTCCGACCACGGTCCGCCAGGCGGCCGGCCTCTTGGCGCGCAATCCGGAGGCCAAGCTCTTGGCCGGCGGCCACTCGCTGATCCCGGTGATGAAGCAGCGGCTGGCGAGCCCGTCGGCGCTGATCGATCTCTCCCTGGTCGAGGGCATGACCGGCGTCGAGCAGAAAGGCCGCTCCATCGTGATCGGGGCCATGACGCGCCACGCCGACGCCGCCAATTCACCGGTGTTGCAGCAGGCGCTGCCGGGGCTCGCCTCGGTGCCCGCTTCGGTCGGCGATCCGCAGGTGCGCAACCGCGGCACCATCGGCGGTTCGATCGCCAACAACGATCCGAATGCCGACTATCCGGCAGCCTGTCTTGGCCTCGGCGCCACCATCATCACCAACAAGCGGCGGATCGCTGCCGACGATTTCTTCACCGGTATGTTCTCGACAGCGCTGGAAGAGGGCGAGATCATCACCAGGATCAGCTTCCCGATCGCCAAGAAGGCGGCCTACGAGAAGTTCAAGCACCCGGCTTCGGGCTTCGCGCTGGTCGGTGTGTTCGTGAGTAAGCGCGGCTCCGACATTCGCGTGGCGGTCACCGGCGCGGGCAGCAATGGCGTATTCCGGGTGAAGTCGTTCGAAGAAGCGTTGAAAAAGCGTTTCGCGGCAAAATCGCTCGAGGGTATGAGCATCCCGGCGACCGGTATGAACAGCGACATCCACGCTAGCCCGGAATATCGCGCGCATCTCGTCGGCGTGCTCGCGCGCCGCGCGGTGGCTAAGGCGACGGCTTAGCCTTAGCGCGCATTTTTCCTCCATTTTGAGGTGCGGTCGGAGACGGTCGCCGGCCGGGCGGCCTCACGTCGTTTTCCTCGGTCTTTGGAACGCCTAAGCTGTTGCCGCGATTCGATTTCGTCGGCCGCACCAACGTCTCAGCTATGCCTCACCGTCGGGCCATCCCTACCGGAGCGAACCTTGGGCGCCTGTTTCAAAAGGCGCATGCGGCACATATCGGACGGTGCGCTCGCGCAAGCCGAAAGGCTTTACAAAGCGATCCTGGAACGCGATCCGAACAATTTCGATGCCCTCCATCTGCTTGGATTCCTCCATCACCAACAGGGCAGATCGGCGCGAGCGCTGCCGTTTCTCGCCGCCGCAGTCAGGCTCAATGCGCGATCGGCGGAAGTGCTCTCGAACTACGGCCTCGTGTTGCACGCGCTCGACCGCATCGGGGAGGCGCTCGCAAGCTATGACGCTGCCCTTGCGATCGAGCCTGGCAACGCCGATCTGCTCAATTGGCGCGGCATAGCGCTTCTCGATCTTGGCCGGCCGCAGGAGGCTCTCATGAGCCTTGAGCGCGCACTCGCTGAAGACTCCGCGCATGTCGACGCGCTTGGCAATCGCGGCAATGCCTTCCTCAAGCTCAATCGTCCGGACGAAGCCATCGCATGCTTCGACAAAGCGCGCGGGATCGGCGGCGACAATGCTAGGCTCCTCACCAGCCGTGCGCACGCGTTGCGCCGCATCGATCGGCCCGAAGAGGCATTGGTGGACTTGCGCCGGGCCGTCGCACTTGATCCGAACCACGCCGAAGCGCAATTCGAGCTTGGGATGGCATTGCTCGCACTTGGCAATTTCGAAGAGGGCTGGAGGGCGTATGAAAAGCGTTGGGCGACGCACGCGTTCGCGCACCGACTGCGCGGATTCGGTTCGCCGCTTTGGGCCGGTGCGCAGCCGGTGGACGGGCGCACCATTTTGTTGCATGGCGAGCAGGGATTCGGCGATACCATCCAGTTTGTCCGCTATGTCGCCCGAGTGGCGCAATCTGGCGCCACCGTATTGCTGGAAGTGCCGTCAGAACTCGTCGGGCTGATGGCGGGTGTGAAGGGTGCGGCACGGGTCTTAGCGAGTGGCGGAAAACTGCCGCCCTTCGATCTTCATTGCCCGCTGATGAGCCTGCCGCGCGCCTTCGGGACGAACGCAGCAAGCATCCCGGCGGATGTGCCCTACATCAAAATTCCAGAAATCCGGGCCGCTGAATGGACGACGCGTCTGCCCGTCGGCAAGCCTTTGGTCGGGTTCGCATGGGCCGGACGGCCGACCCACAACAACGACGCTAATCGGTCGATCGCACTGGCGCGTTTCATGCGTCTGTTCGACGTTGCGGGTATCCAGTTTGTGAGCTTGCAGCGCGAAGCCAGCGCGGACGACATGGCGCTCTTGCGCAGCCGTTCCAACGTCCTCGACGTTGGAGGCAAGCTGGTGGACTTCGTCGATGCCGCCGCACTGATCTCACGGCTCGACCTTGTGGTCTCGGTCGATACAGCGGTGGCACATCTTGCCGGAGCGCTGGCGAAGCCGGTGTGCGTGTTGCTGCCCTTCGCCGCCGATTTTCGCTGGCTGCGCGCGCGCGACGACAGCCCCTGGTACCCGACGGCGCGGCTGTTCAGGCAGCCTCGGTTTGGCGACTGGGACAGCGCGATCGAACTGGTCTGCAGGTATTTGACGCGTCTGCGGTCGGCGGCCACGGTATCCGCCGCGTGAAGAATTTTGCGGCCCGGCCCTCGTCGAATGACGAGAAATAATTACGCCGTCTCCTTCTCCAGCTCCGCGAGCAAATCGTGCAGGTCGAGCGGATTGGTGTACATGCGCAGTGATCCGCCCGGCTTCTGCGGCCACTGCTCCTTTGGCCGGTCCCAATAAAGCTCAACACCATTGTCATCCGGATCGCGCAGATAAAGTGCTTCGGAAACGCCGTGATCGCTGGCGCCTTCGAGCGGGATCTTGGCGACGATCAGGCGGCGCAACGCGTCGGCCAAAAGCGGCCGGGTCGGGTACAAAATCGCAGTATGGTAAAGTCCGGTTGTCCCGGGAGGCGGCGGCGAACCACCTAGGCTCTCCCAGGTGTTCAAGCCCAGATGGTGGTGATAGCCGCCGGCCGAGATGAAGGCGGCGCCGGGCCGGCTGGCGGTCAACGTGAAGCCCAGCACGCCGCAATAGAAATCGAGCGCCCGCTGCAAATCGGCGACCTTCAGGTGCACATGGCCAATTCTGACCCCCGGATCGATGGTGGGCAGACGCAAAGCGGTCTTTTCGGCGGTGTCGGGGCTCGTCATGGCAGCTATCCCGGGCTGGTGGCAGGTCGCCTCGGGCTATAAATGTAGGTTTAGCCCTGCGTCGGTTAAAGTGTCATCGAGGTGACCTAGGCATGTCTCTTACACCGCTTCCCGCGTCCATCGACGCCACGCTCGATCTTTTGGCCAAGGCTGATTACGTCGGCGACCGGTCGCTGGCGACCGTGCTCTATCTCGCGCTGAAGATGGGCCGGCCGCTGTTCCTCGAAGGCGAGGCCGGCGTCGGCAAGACCGAGATCGCCAAGGTGTTGAGCCAAGCGCTGGGCCGCCGGCTGATCCGCCTGCAATGCTACGAGGGGCTGGATGTTTCGTCCGCCGTCTACGAATGGAACTACGGTGCGCAGATGATTGCCATTCGTCTCGCGGAAGCCGAAGGCGAGGGTGACCGCGAGCGCATCGAACACGACGTGTTTTCCGAACGATTCCTGATCAAGCGGCCATTGTTGCAGTCGCTCGAGCCCGACACAAAAGGGCCTCCGGTGCTGCTGATCGACGAGATCGACCGCACCGACGAGGCCTTCGAGGCGTTTCTCTTGGAAGTGCTGGCCGATTTCCAGATCACCATACCCGAACTCGGCTCCGTGAAGGCGGCGCATCCGCCGATCGTGGTGGTGACATCCAACCGCACGCGCGAAGTGCATGACGCTCTCAAGCGCCGCTGCCTCTATCATTGGGTCGGCTATCCCAATGCCGAGCGCGAACTCAAGATCGTGCGCACCAAGGTGCCGGGCATCTCGAAAAAATTATCCGAGCAGGTGGTCGCCTTCGTGCAAGCGCTGCGCAAGGAGGACCTGTTCAAGTCGCCTGGCGTCGCCGAGACGCTGGACTGGGCCGGCGCGCTCACCGAACTCGACGTGGTCGCGCTCGATCCGGCGACGGTGTCGGATACGCTCGGCGCGCTGCTGAAATATCAGGACGACATCGCCCGCCTCGACGGCAGCAAGGTGAAGGCGCTGCTCGACGACGTGAAGTCGGAGCTCCGGGCGGCGGAGTAGTCGATTGAGAGTGTGCAACAAACTCCGTCCATTCTCGCGTAAGCGGGATTCCAGTGCTTACGGCCCCTGGAGCCCCGCTTTCGCGGGGACGAGCGGAGGGGAACGGCAATGACGCAGACTGAAGGCAGTTTAGCCGAAAATATCCTCTACTTCGCGCGGGCGCTGCGCGCGGCCGGGATTCCTGTCGGTTCCGGCGCCGTGCTCGATGCGCTGGAAGCCGTGCAGGTCGCGCAGGTCGGCGACCGCGAGGACTTCTACTGGACGCTGCACGCGGTGTTCGTGAAGCGGCACGAGCATACACTTTTGTTCGATCAGGCCTTCCGCATCTTTTTCCGCAAGCGCGGCTATATCGAGAAGCTGATCGCCTCCATGCTGCCGGGCACGCCGCCGGGCGCGCCAGAGCCGCCGCCGCCGGGCGCGCAGCGCATCCAAGAAGCGTTGTTCGGCGGTCTCGACCGGCGCGAGGATAAATCCGATGTGGAGGTCGACGCTAGGCTGACCGTCTCCGACCGCGAGGTGCTGCAGAAAAAAGACTTTGCGCAGATGACGGCGGTAGAGGTCGCCGCCGCCAAGCAGGCGATCGCGCGCCTCACGCTGCCGCTCGATCTCGTGCGCACGCGGCGGCTCGCCGCCAGCCGGCGTAGATACCTCATCGACATCCGCCGCACGCTGCGCGCCAGCATGAAGGCGGGTGGGGCTGTGATCGATCTCAAATATCTCGGGCCGCGAGAGAAGGAACCGCCGATCGTGGCGCTCTTGGATATTTCCGGCTCGATGAGCCAGTACACGCGGCTGTTCTTGCATTTCCTGCACGCGCTCAGCGAGCGCGAGAAACGCGTGACCACCTTTCTGTTCGGCACGCGGCTCACCAACGTCACCCGCGCGATCCGGGCTAGTGACCCCGACGAGGCGCTTGCGGCGTGCTCGGCCAATGTTGCCGACTGGTCGGGCGGCACGCGCATCGCTTCATCCCTGCGCGAGTTCAACAAACGCTGGTCCCGCCGCGTGCTGACGCAAGGCGCCGTTGTGCTGCTGATCACCGACGGGCTTGAGCGCGATGCCGATGACACGCTATCATTCGAGATGGACCGGCTGCACCGCTCGTGCCGCCGGCTGGTCTGGCTCAATCCTCTTCTTCGCTTTGAGGGGTTTGAGGCCCGCGCCAAGGGCGTGCGAACCATGTTGCCGCATGTTGACGAACTGCGGCCGATCCACAACCTGGACTCGATGAACGATCTGGTGCGCGCCCTGTCGGGCGCGCCGGACAAGGATTACGATCCGAAGCTGTGGCTGCGGAACGTTGCCTGACGGAGAAACATCATGCTTTCGCGCGACGAAGATATTCTGAAAGCCGCCGAGGACTGGCGCAAAGCCGGGCGCGGCGTCGCGCTGGCGACCGTAGTCGAGACCTGGGGCTCGGCCCCGCGGCCGGTCGGCTCGAACCTAGTGATCGACAATGAGGGCAACTTCCTCGGGTCCGTCTCCGGCGGCTGCGTCGAGGGTGCGGTAGTCACTGAAGCCATCGACGTGATCGACTCGGGAAAGCCGAAGATGCTGGAATTCGGCGTCGCCGACGAGACCGCGTGGAACGTCGGCCTGTCCTGCGGCGGCACGATCCGCGTTTATGTGGAGAAAGTCAGTTGAAATTCGATATCCTTCGCGCGCTCAATACGGAACGTGCCGCGCGGCGTGCCGTCGTGGTCGTCACCGACGTGGCGAGCGGCGAACAGCGGCTGGTCAGGGCGGCGGATATCGCCAAGGATCCGCTGCGCGACCTGATCGAAAAGCACGTCCGTATGGCGAAGAGCGGCATGGAGGAGACCGCGCAGGGCCGCATCTTTCTCACCGTACATGTCCCCTCGCCACAGCTCGTCATCACCGGCGCGGTGCATATCAGCCAGACCTTGGCGCCGGTCGGGCAATTGCTCGGCTATGACGTGACCATCGTCGATCCGCGCACCGCCTTCGCCTCGATCGAACGCTTTCCTGACGTGAAGGTGATCGCGGAATGGCCGGACGTGGCGCTGCCACGGCTTAATGTCGATCACTACACCGCCTTCGTCGCGCTCACCCACGATCCGAAGATCGACGACCCCGCGCTCAAGCACGCTTTGGCGCGCGATTGTTTCTATATCGGCGCACTCGGTTCGAAGAAGACCCACGCCAAGCGGGTCGAGCGCCTGAAGGAGGCGGGGCTCAGCGACGCCGACATCGCGCGCATCCATGCGCCGATCGGGCTTGCTATCGGCGCGGTATCGCCGGCCGAGATTGCCATCTCGATCATGGCCGAAATCACCGCGCGTCTGCGGCTGAAGGCGGACAAAGCGGAGGCGACATGAAATTCGGCCCGGTCGCTCCGGACGATGCGCTGGGCGCCACCGCGGTGCATTCGATCCGTCAAGGCGGCCTCGTGCTCAAGAAGGGCACGTTGATCGGAGCGGCGGAAGTGGCCGCGCTGAAAGCGGCAGATGTCAAGGAACTCGTCGTCGCGCGGCTCGAGCCGGGCGACGTGTCGGAGGATCAGGCGGCTGCCGATATCGCGTCTGCCGTGAGAGGCGAGGGCGCGCGCGCCGACCGCGCTTTCACCGGGCGCTGCAATCTGTTCGCGGAAACCTCCGGCGTACTGGTGCTCGACAAGGATGCCGTCGACCGTCTCAACCGCATCGACGAGGCGGTGACCATTGCCACGCTGCCGGCGTTCAAATCGGTGGTGGAAGGCGAGATGATCGCCACCGTGAAGATCATACCTTTTGCCGTAGCCGCCGCCGCTCGCGACCAGGCGGTCGCCGAGGCCGGGAAAGCCAAGCCAGTCATCCGCGTGGCGCCGTACAAGGTGCGCAAGATCGGTGTCGTCTCGACCTTGCTGCCGGGACTTTCGCCGAAAGTTATCGACAAGACGCTCAAGATCACGGCGGCCCGTATTGCGCCCGCAGGCGCGACCATTGTTGCCGAGAAGCGCGTGCCTCACGCGACGCCAACTCTGGCGGCGGCCATCGACGAGGTACTCATGGCCGGCACCGAACTGGTGATCGTGTTCGGCGCCTCCGCCATCGCCGACCGGCGCGACGTCATCCCGGCGGCGGTCGAGGCGGTCGGCGGCGCAATCGAGCATTTCGGCATGCCGGTCGATCCCGGCAATCTGATGCTGATCGGCCGCTTGCGCGGACAGGCGGTGATTGGCGCACCAGGCTGTGCGCGCTCACCGAAGGAGAACGGCTTCGATTGGGTTTTGATGCGTCTGCTCGCCGGGCTACCGGTCAGTCGCGCGGACATTACCGGGATGGGCGTCGGCGGCCTGCTGATGGAAATCGTCACCCGGCCGCAGCCGCGCAAAGAGCCGGCGCCGGAAAAAGGCCGCCGAGTCGCCGCCGTGGTGCTGGCGGCCGGCCGTTCGACCCGCATGGGCGCGATCAACAAGTTGATCGCCGAAATCGGCGGCAAGCCGCTGGTGCGCATCGCCGCCGAGCAGGCGCTCGCTTCGCACGCCAGCCCGGTGATCGTCGTCACCGGCCATGAGCGCGAACGTGTCGAGGCGGCGCTCGCCGGACTTCCCGTTCGCTTCGTGAACAATCCGGACTATGCCGAAGGCCTTGGCACGTCGCTGAAAGCGGGGATCGCCGCCGTGCCGGCGGAAGCCGACGGTGCTATCGTTTGCCTCGGCGACATGCCGCAGGTCGATGTCAAGCTGATCGATAAATTGATTGCCGTCTTCGACCCCGAGCGGGGCGCGCTGGTGGTGGTGCCGACATTCGACGGGCGGCGCGGCAATCCGGTGGTGTGGTCGCGTCGCTTCTTCCACGATCTAATGGGAGTTACCGGAGACATCGGCGCTCGGTACCTGATCGGCAGCTATGCCGAGGCGGTCGTCGAAGTCCCCGTCGCCGGCGAGGCGGCGCTTACCGACGTCGACACACCCGAGTCGTTTTCCGCCGTCAAGGCGGAAATCGAACGTGCCTAAGACTTCAAATCATTGATCGCATCTGCAACTCAGCCCTTATCTGGAGCCGTGCTTGGGTGAGGGAAGGGCGATGATCGATCGCTTCACATCGGTGGTGCGCGCACTTGTTGCCGCGTCGCTTTTGCTCGCGACCGCGATGCTGATGCTGGTTGCGGTCAACACCGCGCGTGCGGCCGGAGCGCACGCGATCGGCGCCCGCGGCGCGTACGCTAAGGGTTACGATTTCTCCTGCATCGACGGCGCGCATAAGAGCGCCCGCCAAGCATAGACCGGCTTAACATATTGATTTTGCTGAGCATTATTCTTTCTTGTGCTGCAAGATATTTTGCGCTAAATACTGACTGACCAGTCAGTCAGTATTTGTTGACCGCCATGACCCCCGCGCATCCACGCCCAGCCCGCAAAACTCCGCGCCGCCGGCGCGCAGCGACGCTGCAATACCGCGGCGGTCCAGTACCGGGCAGCGGCGCGCGCCAGGAACGCAGCGCCGCCCGCCGCGAGGCGATCTTGTCCGCGGCGCTCGATGAATTCTCCTCGAGCGGCTTCGAGGCGGCGCGTCTCGACGACGTCGCCAAACGCGCCGGCATCGCCAAGGGCACGATTTATCTCTACTTCCGCGACAAGGAGAGCCTGTTTCAAGAGCTGCTCCGTGCCATGCTCACGCCGCTGGTCGGCACCATCGAGGCGCTGGGCGCGGCCGATGTACCAATCGCTGTGCTCACCGATCAGATCGTCGAATTGTTCGTGCGCGAGGTCTACGAAACGCGGCGCAAAGATGTGATCCGTCTGATGATCTCGGAAGGCCGCCGCTTCCCTAAGCTTGCCGAATTCTACTACCGCGAGGTGCTGTCGCGCATCATTGCCGCGGTGCGCGACCTGCTGCGCCGCGCCGCCGCGCGCGGCGAGGTATCCGAGGCGCTCGCCGAGTTCCCGCAGATCATCGCCGCGCCGGGCTTGGTTGCGATCGTCTGGAGCGGTTTGTTCGAACGTTTCGAGCCGCTCGACGTTCGCAAGATGATGAAGACCCATATCGAACTGCTGTTCCCGCCGAGGAGAACGCCATGAGAATGGATTTGGGCGCTCTGTCGGCAATAGTGCTTGCCGGTCTCACACTTGCTGGCTGCAACAAAAGCGCTGACCTGCAATTGCAGGGCTGGGTCGAAGCCGAATTGATCTTCGTGTCGCCCGACGAGCAGGGCCGGGTGGAAACGCTAAAGGTGCGTGAAGGCGACCACGTCAAGCAAGGCGATCTCCTGTTCACCGTCGATGACGATCTGCAAAAGGCCGACGTGGTGGTGAAGAAAACGGCTGTGGTCAATGCGCAGCAGAATTTCGATCGCGCCAAGGAATTGTTGAAAACGGCCGCCGGCACGCAGAAGACGTATGACGACGCCGAGGCTGCGCTGCGCCAGGCTGAGGCCAATCTGGCTTGGTCGGAGACGCGGCTCGCGCGGCGCAGTGCCTATAGTCCCGCTGATGGCACCATTGAGCAAGTCTATTATCGTGTCGGCGAGACGGTGCCGGCCAGTCGGCCGGTGGTGGCGCTGCTACCGCCGCAAAATCTCAAAATGCGTTTCTTTGCGCCGGAGCCAATCCTGCCGCAGATCAAATACGGTGAGACCGTCGCAGTCTCTTGCGACGGCTGCGCGAAGGGGCTGACCGCAAAGATCAGTTTCGTCGCCCGCAGTGCGGAATATACGCCGCCCGTGATCTATAGCCTCGATGAGCGCGCCAAGCTCGTCTTCTTGATCGAGGCGCTGCCGGATCAGCCGGAGAAATTCCGCGTCGGTCAGCCGGTCACCGTCACGCTGCCGAAAGAGGCGCCGCCATGAGCGCTCAAAACGGAGTGCAAAACGGCGCACACGATATCGTCATCGACGTTCATCACCTGACCAAGAAGTTCGATGGCAAGGCGGTGGTGCGCGATCTGTCGATGCAGGTCAAGCGTGGCACGATCTACGGCTTCCTAGGGCCGAACGGCTCCGGCAAGACCACCACCATCCGCATGCTGTGCGGCTTGCTCACGCCCGACGAAGGCGAAGGGACCTGCCTCGGCTACGACATCCGCACCGAAACCGACAAGATCAAGCGTCAGGTCGGCTACATGACGCAACGCTTCAGCCTCTACGAAGACCTTTCGGTGCGCGAGAATTTGGAGTTCATCGGCCGCATCTACGGCATTATCAAACCAGTCGCTGCGGCGCGCGCAGCGATCGAGCGGCTCGGGCTTGCCGGCCGCGAGGAGCAGATTGCCGGCGAATTGTCGGGCGGCTGGAAGCAGCGGCTCGCGCTCGGCGCCTGCACCTTGCCGAGCCCGCAACTACTGTTGCTGGACGAGCCAACCGCCGGCGTCGATCCGAAGGCACGGCGCGAATTCTGGAACGAGATCCACGCGCTCGCCGCCGAAGGGCTCACCGTATTGGTCTCAACGCATTACATGGACGAGGCCGAGCGCTGCCACGAGATCGCCTACATCGCCTATGGCGAGCTTTTGGTTCGCGGCACCGTCGAGCATGTCGTCGAATCCGCTCACCTGACGACCTACGTGGTGAGCGCCGAATACGGCGAGGGTTTGAGCCAATTGTCACAAGAACTTGCCGGCAAGCCAGGCGTCGACATGGTCGCGCCGTTCGGCACCAGCCTGCACGTCTCCGGCCGCGACGCCGATGCGCTGGAGACGGCAATCGCGCCCTACCGCATGAACCGGAACCTCGACTGGCAGCGCTCGCAGCCCTCGCTCGAAGACGTGTTCATCGACCTGATGGGCAAGGCACGGGACAACTTCCAATGACTCACCTGCTTCCTACTCAAGCGGTGCGGCGTCTCCCCGGCGACGGTTTCTGGCGCAAGACCTGGGCGATGGTGGTGAAGGAATTCATCCAACTTCGGCGCGACCGTGTATCGTTCACCATGATCATTGTGATACCGCTCGTGCAGTTGATGTTGTTCGGTTATGCCATCAACACCACCCCGCGCGATCTGCCGACCGCGGTGCTGCTGCAGGAGCAGACCGATCTGTCGCGTTCGATTCTCGCCGCACTTGAGAACACCAAATATTTCAAGGTCACCAAACTGCCGCATACAGAAGCCGAGGTCGACCGGTTGCTCGCCTCTGGCACCGTATTGTTCGCGATTGAAATTCCGGCCAATTTCGAGCGCTCGGTCCGTCGCGGCGACAAACCGGCCATGCTGGTCGAGGCCGACGCTACCGATCCGGTCGCCGCCGGCACCGCGTTGAGCGCGCTCGGCCAAGTCTTACAGACGGCATTGCAGCACGACCGCGATGTTCCGGCCGCTCCCGCCATGCCATTCGATATTCGCACCCATGCGCGTTATAATCCGGCTGGCGTGACCCAGTTGAACATCGTGCCGGGATTGGTAGGCACCATCCTCACCATGACGATGCTGATCTTCACGGCGCTATCGGTGACGCGCGAAATTGAGCGCGGCACCATGGAAAACCTATTGTCGATGCCGATCACGCCGTTCGAGATCATGCTGGGCAAGATTGTGCCCTACATCATGGTCGGTTTTGTGCAGGCCGCGATGATTATCGGCATTGGCGTCCTGCTGTTCGGCGTACCGGTCATCGGTAATCTTGGAATGCTTGCGGCGCTGAGCACGCTGTTCATCGCGACCAATCTGTCAATCGGCTACACCTTCTCGACCGTGGCGCAGAACCAGCTGCAGGCCATGCAAATGTCGATCATGTTTTTCCTGCCCAATATTTTGTTGTCCGGCTTCATGTTTCCCTTCGCTGGTATGCCGGTCTGGGCGCAATATGTCGGCGAGGCGCTGCCACTTACGCACTACCTGCGCATTGTACGCGCGATCATGTTGAAGGGCTCGTCGATCGGCGATTTGCGCTATGACGCTGTTGCGCTGTTCATTCTGATGCTGATTGCAATGACAATTGCGGTGACACGCTTCCGCCGCACGCTGGATTAGGCTTGATCCCGAAAAGTGGAAACCAATTTTTGCATAAGATAGCTCGCCCGGAATGACGTTAGCGTCGCGTCAATACGCCGAGCCGCAGATAGGGGCCTGCGCGCTGATCGCTGTCGCCGGACCAGCCCGCCGCCGCCGGCCATTCCCATAGGCCGGTTTTCAATCCAGAGGTCGGTTCGAGCCACAGATTGACCGCGACGCGTCCGCCAACTGTTGCCCCGTGCAATCGGCCGCCAGGATCGTAGGAACTCGCGATGTCGTTCTTGATGTCGAACCCGGCGAAAACCTTGAGCTCGAGGTGGCTGCGCTTGAACCGTAGGGCCGGGCAACAGCTGGCCTTCCTCCTCGGTGCCGTTGACCCACGCATTGTCGAGCGTGCCTGAGCGGTAGCGGTACCGTCCGCCGGAAATCATCGCTTTAAGCGTGAAGCCCTCGCGATCGAGCCCATCTGGCGACCATAGAAGACCGCCATGCATGAACTGGCCATCGCGCCACAGGTCGCCGCCGGAGAATAAAAGGACCTGTGCGCCATCATCGTCGGCCCGGGCAGGACCGGTGGACACGCCAAACACAACCGACCACAAAGGCCGCGGCGGTGATCGCCGCGTTGACGTACCCTCCACAACGTATCGAGGCCCCCGAGCCCCAGCACACCCGGCCAGCAGGCATTATATGCAAATACAACTAAAGCGTGTTGGCGGTTTGCTGTCTAGTCGTTTCGGAGCCGGACAGATCAGTTCGGCGTTTTCACCAGTCGCCGCGGCGGGTGGCCCAGGGTGCGATGGATCATCGCCGAAAAAGCGCTCGGACTGGCATAGCCGACAGAAGCTGCGGTCTCCGCAACCGACTCGCCATCCGAAAGGCGCGCGAGCCCGTCGATGGCACGCAGACGCGCGCGCCATTCGGCGAAACCGAGCCCGGTGTCGTTGCGGAAGATACGCGCCAGCGTACGGCGGCTGGCGCCAGCCTCGTCGGCCCAGCGGTCGAGGTCGAAATCGATGCTGGAATTGTCCAAAAGCGCGCGGGCGACGCGCAACGCCCGCGGATCGCGCGGCATTGGCACGGCGAGCCGACGTTCCTGCAGGCGCGCCAATTCGGTGAGGATCAGGCGCGCTACGCCGCCGCCGCGGCCGCTCTCGTCATAATCGGCTGGCTCTTCCAACAGCGCCAGGATGAGTTCGCGCAACAGCCCGGAAATTTCCGCCAGCACCGGCTGCCGCGGCAGCGCTTGGCAGCCGACGTCGTCGATGTAAACCGTGCGCATCTCGATATGGCTGCGCATGGTGACGCTGTGCGGCCATTGCGGCGGCAACCACAAGGCGCGCGCCGGCGGTACGATCCAGGCGGCTTCCGCAGTCTCCACACGCATGATGCCGCTGACGGCGTGCAGCAATTGCCCGCGCCTGTGGATATGAAGCGGAATGCGGTGGCCGACGTCGAAGGTCGCCGCCATGACCGCCACCTGGCGGGGGGCGTCGTCCATGTTGCGGCGGTAAACGGGCGCGATTTTGGGCATGGTTCGCTCTGGCACGATTGCGACGAAAATCGGCCGAACATCGCCAAATGGCAAGGGCTAAATTGATGTTTGCTAGCCAGAATCGGACCCCATGCGACCGGCCCAAAACCCTACTTTCCTCACCGATGAGGCGGCTCGCCGCCGCTCCATCGCCTTCCTCAACTGGGCGCACGCGATCGACCATTTCGTGCTGCTGATCTATCCGACGGTGGTGATCGGGCTCGAGGTGGTCTACCGGCGGCCCTATAGCGAACTGATCGCGCTTTCGAGTACCGCCTTTCTCGCCTTCGGCATTTTTTCGCTGCCGGCCGGCTGGCTCGCCGACCGTTGGAGCCGTCGCAATATGATGACGGCGTTTTACCTCGGCTGCGGCGCCTCGCTGGCGCTTACCGCTTTCGCGCCGAATTTGACCATGCTGGCGGCGGGTATGTTCGTGCTCGGCGTGTTCGCCGCGATCTATCATCCGGTCGGCATGGCGATGCTGATCGAGGCCTCCGGCGCGCGCGGACGCACGCTCGCCTTCAACGGTGTGTGCGGCAACCTCGGCGTGTCGCTGGCCGCCGGCATCAGCGCCGCGCTCGCGACCTGGCTCGGCTGGCGCGCCGCGTTTCTGGCGCCCGCCGCGCTCTGCGTCGTCACTGGGTTCGTCTATCTCTGGCTGACGCCGGACGATCACCATCACACCAAGTCGCGAGTGTCGAAGCCGGCGGTGCCGTTGACGCCGAAGCTTGCCGCCATGCTATTCGGCTTGTTTTTGATCATCGCACTCAGCGCCGGGCTCGTTTTCAACGTGCTGACCATTGCGCTGCCGAAGATCGTCGATGAAGGCGTCGCGTCGTCGGTGCCGCTGGTCATGGTGGGCAGCATCGCCACCGGCGTTCTGGTTTGCGGCGCCTTGGCGCAGCTCACCGTCGGCCGGCTGGTCGAAAGGGTGCCGCCGCACGTTATTTTTGCCTCGGTCACCGCGCTCGGCTTTGCCGGCAATCTGTGGGCGGCTTACGCGACCGGCATCCCCTTGATGATCGCGCTCTCGCTTGCCATCGCCGCGATCTACGGCCAAGTCACGGTCAACGACATCATCCTGGCGCGCTATACCGCCGACGCCTGGCGCGGCCGTGTCTATGCCGTGCGTTACTTCACGCTGTTCGTCAGCGCTGGCGCTGCGATCGCCATCATTTCGCTGCTGCACAACAGCGGCGGGTTCGGCCTCGTGCTCGGCGTCAATTCGATCATCGCTCTGATCATGTTCTCTGTCGACGCTTGCCCTGGTGACGCTGATCGTAAACATCGAGGCGCGGCACGCGGCCGCGGAGCCGGCGGAGTAAGAGTCGATAGCGCGCTTGATCTCGCCGAGCACCGCGTCGGGCTTGGCCTGCTGGTAACCGATCGTAAACAAAGTCCGCATATTGTCGTCACAGTAATGACACAACCGACCGGTATACAGGCGGCAATTGGCGATCGGAACTTGTCGAATACCGATCGCCTTGACGGCCACGATGAGAATTGGCGACGGCGGATGTACCCGCGCCCTCTCGTTCGTGGTCGTTTCCGTTTCTAGCGGCGCTGATCCTCACCGAGCCGCTCGATCAGCGCCATGGCCGCGGCTGGCGCGCGGATCTTCGCCTCGTGAATGAAATAAATGAAAACGTCGCGCGGCTGTTTTGTCGCGGACGTCTTGGCGATCTTCGGCAGGTCTTTCGGTTCGCCGCCGCCCGCCCAGATTTTCGCGCGTGCCGCCCATCGATCGAATGCCTTCGGCGGATAGCCGGCTTTGAGCTTTTCGTCGCCCTTCTGCAGCCGCGCATAGACGAAGTCGGCGGTGACGTCGGCGATTTCGGTATAAGTGTCGTGCTCGGCGTAACATAAGGCGATGCCGAACTTTCGCAGCAGGGCGACGAAGGCTGGCGCCTTGAAGCTGTCGTTGCGTACTTCGACGACATGGCGCAGCGCGCAGCCGTCGATGGCTTTCGGCAGCAGTTCGAGGAAGCCAGAAAAATCGGCTTCGTCGAATTTCTTGGACGGTGCGAATTGCCAGAGCAGGGGGCCGAGCTTTGGTCCCAGTTCGGTAATGCCGGACTCGAGAAAGCGTGTGATCGAATCGCCGGCGCCTTTGAGTTCGCGGCGATTGACCGCGTAGCGCGGGCCCTTCAACGAAAACACGAAGCCGTCGGGAGCCTCGGAAGCCCACTTGCGGAAAGTCTTCGGCGACTGCGTGCTGTAGAAGGTGCCGTTGATCTCGATCGAGGTCAGGTGCTCGGCCGCGTAAGCAAGCTCGCGCGCGTGTGGCAAGCCCTTGGGATAGAACACGCCGCGCCACGGCTCATAGGTCCAGCCGCCGATACCGACGTAAATGCGTCCCGTTGCCATGGTCCGAGGATATATCGCCGGCGTCGGCCTGCGACACTCGAAAAGAAAAAGGCCCGGGATTTCTCCCGGGCCTTCTTTATTTTTGCGTTGAACGGAGGACTTAGAAATCCATCCCGCCGCCGCCCATGCCGCCCATACCGCCCGGCATGCCGCCGCCGGCAGCACCCTTCTTCTGCGGAAGCTCGGCGACCATCGCTTCGGTGGTGATCAAGAGGCCGGCAACCGATGCCGCGCCCTGGATCGCCGAACGCACGACCTTGGTCGGATCGATCACGCCCTTGCTGACGAGATTGCCGTACTCGCCGAGCTGCGCGTCGAAGCCCCAGTTGTACTGGTCCTTCTCCAGGATCTTGCCGACGATGACCGAGCCGTCTTCTCCGGCATTGGTCGCGATCTGACGCGCCGGAGCCTGGATCGCCTTGCGGACGATGTCGACGCCGTGCTTCTGGTCTTCGTTCGCAGCCTTGACCTTCTTGAGGGCCTCGGTGGCGCGCAACAGCGCGACGCCGCCGCCTGGCAGGATGCCTTCCTCGACCGCAGCGCGGGTCGCATGCATCGCGTCATCGACGCGATCCTTGCGCTCCTTCACCTCGATCTCGGTGGCGCCGCCGACGCGGATGACCGCAACGCCACCGGCCAGCTTGGCCAGACGTTCCTGCAGCTTCTCCTTGTCGTAATCGGAGGTGGTCTCCTCGATCTGTGCCTTGATCTGGGAGACGCGCGCTTCGATATCGGCCTTCTTGCCGGCGCCGTTGATAATCGTCGTATTTTCCTTGTCGACCATCACCTTCTTGGTGCGGCCGAGCATGTTGATGGTGACGTTCTCGAGCTTGATGCCGAGATCTTCCGAGATCGCCTGGCCGCCGGTCAGAATCGCGATGTCCTGCAGCATGGCCTTGCGGCGATCGCCGAAGCCCGGCGCCTTGACGGCAGCGACCTTCAGACCGCCACGCAGCTTGTTGACGACGAGGGTGGCAAGCGCCTCGCCTTCGATGTCCTCAGCCACGATCAGCAGCGGCTTGCCGGTCTGTACCACTGCTTCGAGCAGCGGCAGCAGTTCCTGCAGGCCGGACAGCTTCTTCTCGTAGATCAGGATATAGGGGTCTTCCATCTCAACGCGCATCTTGTCGGCGTTGGTGATGAAGTAGGGCGAGATGTAGCCGCGATCGAACTGCATGCCTTCGACCACGTCGAGCTCGGTCTCGAGGCTCTTGGCCTCTTCGACCGTGATGACGCCCTCGTTGCCAACCTTCTTGCATGGCCTCGGCGAGGAAGTCGCCGATTTCGCGCGTCGCCGTTGGCGGAGATGGTGCCGACCTGGGCGATCTCTTCGTTCGAGGTGACCTTCTTGGAGTTGGCCTTGAGGTGCTCGACGATGGCTTCGACGGCGAGATCGACGCCGCGCTTGAGGTCCATCGGGTTCATGCCGGCGGCCACGGCCTTGGAGCCTTCGCGCACGATCGCCGCGGCCAATACGGTCGCGGTGGTGGTGCCGTCGCCGGCCTGGTCGGAGGTCCGCGAAGCGACTTCGCGCACCATCTGCGCGCCCATGTTCTCGAACTTGTCCTCGAGCTCGATCTCCTTGGCGACGGTGACGCCGTCCTTGGTGATGCGGGGAGCGCCGAAAGACTTGTCGAGGACCACATTGCGGCCCTTCGGGCCAAGGGTGACCTTCACCGCGTTGGCGAGGATGTCGACGCCACGCAACATGCGGTCGCGCGCATCGACGGAGAATTTGACGTCTTTAGCAGC
Source organism: uncultured Alphaproteobacteria bacterium (assembly GCA_963753455.1). Lineage (GTDB taxonomy): Bacteria > Pseudomonadota > Alphaproteobacteria > Rhizobiales > Xanthobacteraceae > Pseudolabrys. Next base: position 232,052 of record CAVWDA010000016.1, read on the forward strand.
CATAGTTCGAATTCCTTCGGTTTGATGTCGGCTAAGCGCTTAGGCGGCTTTTCGCTTGGCGGCATGGCCGCCTTCGATCACGCCCATGATGTCGCTTTCTTTCATGATCAGGAGATCCTGACCGTCGATTTTCACTTCGGTGCCCGACCACTTGCCGAACAGCACGGTGTCGCCGACCTTGAGATCGATCGGGAGCAGCTTGCCGGATTCGTCGCGGCCACCAGGGCCGACGGCGACGATCTCGCCCTGGCTCGGCTTCTCTTTGGCGGTGTCGGGAATAATGATGCCGCCGGCAGTCTTTTCCTCGGCATCGATGCGCTTGACGACGACGCGGTCGTGAAGCGGGCGGAACTTCATGGCAGTCCTCCAATATTATTGAACGGTTTGCACGAATTGGTAGCCGGCGCGTCCCCTTGCCAGCACCTGGACAGCAGGTGGGGGCATAGTTTTGGCCCGCAAGGGGCATCCGCGATTTTTTTAGCACTCATTTGCTGCGAGTGCCAATGCCGCCGAAAATCCTTGCCGATCAATGGTTAACGGCGATTTGCCTGAATCAGCCCGGAGCGGCGGCGGATTAGCCTTGGCCGCGGGAGGCCGCGGAGGTTGTTAGCAGGCTCCCATGGTTGCTGCTAACGCCTTGATTTTAAACAGATTGTTTACCTTTTCGGCTTGCAATGGCTAGAGCCGGAATTGGAGACTTGTGTCCGACCAGATGGAGGGCGCGATGATTTCTGAAGACTTCCGCAAACAGGTCAACGGTTTTGGCCTGACGACCGCACACATTCTGTATCGGCGTCCCGATCACCGATGGCTGCTGCAGTCCTACGTCTGGCAGGCCTACGATTTATTTCCGAAATTTCCGGAGCTGCAGAAATTCTTGGCATTCTGGCAGGAGAAGCTGGAAGGCCCGCTGCACTCGGTGCAGGTGGCCCATTGCAAGCTGATCAAGCCGGCCGAGTTGAAGGCCGTCGACGGCGAGTTTCGGTTGCATTGATTTAGCGGGGTCGGACCCGCGCGATCAGCGCCTCGATCTGCGGCAGCATGCGAGCGACCACGATGGCGTAGCCCTGCGCGTTGTAATGCGCGCCGTCGCGCGCGCGGTATTTGCCCGGCGGCAGATTCCATTCGGCATAGGCGACGTTCTCGGCGCGGGCGGCGTCGCCGAGCTTTAGGCTGGCGAAACCGATCACCAGCACTTCGATCTTGCGCGCGCGCAGCGACCGGGCGATCTCGGCCAGCCGCCCGCGCACGGTTTTCATTGCGGCGCCACGACGCAGATCGTTGGTGCCGAATTCGACGAGGGCAATGTCGGTGCCCGGTACGATGGCTTCGTTGAAATGCAAGAGCGCGTCGGTGAACGTACCGCCATTGATGCCGGCATTGGCGACAACGACATCGTAGCCATTTTTGCGCAGCGACGCTTGCAACTGCGCCGGATAAGCATCCTTACGCGCCACCAGCCAGCCGGCGGTCATGCTGTCGCCATAGGCGACGATATGGAGCGGGCGGGCAAGGGTGGGCGTGGCCGCGATCAATACGGCCAGCGCAACAACTATTCTGAGCATCTAGTTCAACACCTCTACGATCGCCCCCATCAGGCATGTTGTCAGCGTGCCGAGTGCGGATTGCAAACGCTGCATGTCGTAAATCCCCTACACGGCGGTGGTTAAGTCTCAGGCATTGCCTTGCCAATGCCGGCCCGATCATCAAAATGCATGGACTGCCGGGGCTGAGGAAACAATGGGAGAGCGCCTATGGCCCGCATCCGTTTCGATTTCGGCATGCTCACGCTCGAGGCCGAATTGCTCGATACGCCGACCGCCAAGGCCATTATGGCGGCGCTGCCGCTTTCTTCGTCGGTGCTGACCTGGGGCGAGGAGGTCTATTTCGACGTGCCGGTGGAGGTCGCGCGCGAAAGCAACGCGCGCGCGGTAATCGTCCCGGGCGAGATCGCCTATTGGCCGCAAGGCCCTGCGATCGCCATTGGGTTTGGCCGCACGCCGATCTCCAAAGGCAACGAAACGCGGCTCGCCAGTCCCTGCAACGTGTTCGCCAAGGCGCTCGGCAACGTGAAGGCGCTGGGTAAGGTGAAGACCGGCGAGAAGGTCGAGGTCAGCGTTGTCACGTAATACGGCCGGCCGTCAGGCCGGTGTTATGGCGGGGCTCGGTTGGCTTATCCCCGCCCGACGAACGGCATCTTGTTCGCCATCACCGTCATAAAGAGAACGTTCGAATCGAGCGGCAGGCTCGCCATGTAGACCACTGCGTTACCGACATGTTCGGCATCCATGCGCGGCTCGATCATCTTACGGCCGTCCGGCTGCAGCACGCCTTCGCCTTGCACCATGCGCTCGGTCAACGGCGTGGCCGCGTTGCCAATATCGACCTGGCCGCAGCAGATGTCGTATTGCCGGCAGTCGAGCGAGGTCGATTTGGTCAGGCCCGTCACCGCGTGCTTGGTCGAAGTATACGCGACCGAATACGGCCGCGGCGCATGTGCGGAGATCGAGCCGTTGTTGATAATGCGGCCGCCGCGCGGGGTCTGCGCCTTCATGATCTTGATGGCTTCCTGCGTGCACAGGAACATGCCGGTCAGATTAGTGGCGACCACATTCTGCCACGTCTCGAAGGGCAGGTCCTCGAGCGGCATGGCCGGGGCGCCGATGCCGGCGTTGTTGAAGAGGACATCGAGCCGGCCGAAGCTCGATTTAACGCTTGCGAACAGTGCCAAGATCGACTCTCGCTTCGATACGTCGGTCGGCACGGCGAGCGCTTGCGCTCCGACAGCGTTGATCTCGCCCGAAACCTTGTCGAGCATTTCCTTGCGACGGCCGGCAAGTGCCAGGCTATAGCCGGCTTTCGCCAGCGCAATCGCCACCGCGCGGCCGACGCCGGTTCCGGCTCCAGTCACCAACGCGATTTTTGCAGCCATCGGAGGTCCTCCCTGAGATGTGTTTTCTAACCGACGCCATAGCATAAAAGGTCACGTTCGCCATTACAGCGTCGACGCAACTTCCATTTATTGCCGCGCAAGTTGAAATCACAGGGACTACGCCCCGAAACGACAGCAAATGACTGGGGGCTCCCTTTTCACAGGGACGAGCGGAGCTGGGTATTTTCGGAGAGAAATCAGCTCGCCAGCGCTTGCGGGACATCGATCGGCGTGAAGGCGCCACGCGATTGCAGGCGAGTGGTGATTTCGGCGGCGGTCACCGCCTTGCCGAAGCGATAGCCCTGCATGAAATGCACGCCAGCGGCGCGCAGGAACAGCTGCTGGTCGGCGGTCTCCACGCCTTCCGCCGTCACTTTCATGCCAAGGCCGCGGCCGAGGCTTACCACCGCGTGCACGATCGCGGCGGCGTCCGCAGCCTTTTCGATGCTCAGCACAAAGCTACGGTCGATCTTGAGCTTGTCGAACGGCAGGCGGCGCAGATACAGCAGGCTGGAGTAGCCGGTGCCGAAATCGTCGAGCGCGAGCCGCACGCCGAGTTCCTTCAGCCGCAACATGCCTGTTTCCGCGGCGTCCGCATTGCCGAGCAGCACGCTCTCGGTAAGCTCGATCTCGAGCCGGGTCGGATCGAATCCCGTTTCGCTCAAGGTGCGTTGCACGGTGTCGAAAAAATCGGTGCGGCGGAATTGCAGCGGCGAGACGTTGACCGAGATGGTGAGGTCCGGCCAGGCTTTGCCGTCGAGACAGGCTTGCTGCATCACCCAGGCGCCGAGTTCGATGATCAATCCGCTGTGCTCGGCGATGGCGATGAATTCGCTGGGCGGAATTTCGCCGCGCGTCGGGTGGGTCCAGCGGCAGAGCGCCTCGACGCCGACCACAATCTCGCCACTCTTGTTGACGATCGGCTGATAAAGCAGCCTAAGTTGATTATTCCCGATCGCCTCGCGCAGGTCGCCTTCCAGCAGCTTGCGGTTGGACAGATCTGCATCCATCGCCGCGTCATAAATGCAGGCGCGGTTGCGGCCCTCATTCTTGGCGCGGTAGAGCGCCATGTCGGCGTAGCGCATGATGTCGGCGCCGCCGCCGCTATTGCGGTCGATCACCGCGATGCCGATCGAGGCGCCGATCACGATGTTCTGCTGGTTGATCGCATAGGGAGCGCAAATCGTGGCGATAATGCGCTGCGCGACGGCCATCATATGGGCGGTGTCGGCGCCGATCTTGGAAATGACCGCGAACTCGTCGCCGCCGAGCCGCGCCACCAGATCGTCGCCGCGTAGCGCGTGCGACAGCCGCAGCGTGACATTGCGGATCAGTTCGTCGCCGACCGGATGGCCGAGCGTGTCGTTGACATCCTTGAAATGGTCGAGATCGATGTAGAACACCGCGGCTGGCGACGAGCCGGCGTGCACCTCATCGATCACCGCCTCTAGCCGTTCGCCGAAAAAGATGCGGTTGGGCAAGCCGCAGAGCGGATCGTGCATGGCGAGATGGCGCAGCCGCGATTCGCCGGCGGCGATCGCGATGGCGGTGCGGCGCATGTAGCGCAGCACGAAAGCGGCGAGCAGGGCGAAACCGGTGAGCGCGACGACGATGAACGGGATGACGCTATTGACGATTTCGGCGCCGGGCTGTTTCGGCGTCCAGGCAAAACGCGCGATCTGCTTGCCTTGCGGTCCATCCACCTCATAGATCAAGTCGGTGGGCGGTGCCGGCTCGTCGCCGAGATTGCGCAGATGAATTAGCTGTAGTTCTCCGGCGATGCCGGAAAGCGCGTCGCTGTCGATGAATTTCACCGACATGATGATCGGCGCCGCGATGTCGCTCGAAGCGGGGATTTCATCGACCGGGCCCACCGCGACCGCGGCGATGACCGCGGGTTTGCCTGCCAGGTTGCGGATCGCCGCGACTTGCGAATGCGGACCGTCGGCTGGCGTGCCCGCTTCGGTGGGGCGGAGCGCGCCATGCAAGGCCGGATTGCGCCCGCGCATGTAGTCGAGGACCGACTGCATATCGGGCAGCGCGGACTTCGAACCAGGATGACTCGCGCGCGTGACGATCGATTTGCGCATAGATCGGTCTGTCGCCAGCGTCGAAGACAAAGACATGATTGTGATCGAAAGAAGTTTTCAACCAACGCCCGACGTGCCCATTCACCCAGTCGGGGTTGTATTTGACGCGGATATTCTGGATCGCCCGGTCGGAAGCGGCGACGCTTTTGATTTCACGCAAAACATGGTCGCCATAGATGCTCAATGCGCGCGAGAACAACAGCTTCTCGTGCTGCACAGCGACCTCGTCGGCGCGCCGGGCTGAGGACAAAACGGCGACGACAATGCAGACGATTGCCACGGCTACGATGACGCCAATCGGGACCACGACGCTTAAGCGGGCGCGATCCCAACTCGTGTATCGTTCTTCGGATGCGCGCGGGTGAGCGACAGCCGGCACGTTCAACCCCTTAAACCGTCCTGGTTATTGAGCTTTTAGGGGCGGAACCTAGGGCCGAATGCTTGCTTTTCGCTTTCGGTTTAGCGGCGGCCGCGGCCGGTAGGCCGCCGGATACTGTAATTCGCGTGGCGCTGTTAACCGATGGTAAAAGCCGTAGGCCGGGATCTTCAGACAGAACTGCGGTAGGGCGGGCGCGGGATCGCGATGTGGGCTGCGCGCAACGCGGCGGACCAGCGCTCGCGCAGGTCCTGGAAATAGGGTTCGCCCGGTTCGATGCGGTAATTCAACTCGTAGTTGTATGCATCCCTTCGTGCCACTAAAATGTCGATCGGCAGGCCGACTCCGAGGTTGGAGCGCATGGTGGAGTCCATCGAGATGAGCCCAATCTTGAGGCCGTCATAAAGGTCGGTGTCGAAGCTGATGGCGCGATCGAGCACCGGTTTTCCGTATTTATGCTCGCCGATCTGCAGATAGGGCGTGTCGGTGGTGCATTCGATGAAATTACCGGCCGAATAGATCATAAATAGTCGCAACCGGCCGCCTTTGATTTGGCCACCGAACAGGAAGGCGACCTCGTGGTCGACCGCGGCCGCTTCCAGCGCCTTGCCTTCAGCGTTCTGAATATTGCGGATGGTGCGGCCGATCCGCTGCGCGGCCTGGAACATGGTCGGCGAATTCATCAAGGTTTCGCGCTCGCCGGTTTCCGGATTGTCGACTCCCTCGGTAAGTATCGAGCGCACCGATTGGGAGAGCGACAGATTGCCGGACGACGCGATCGCCATGATGCGCTCGCCCGGTTCTGTGTAGACGTGCAACTTGCGGAACGTGGAGACGTTGTCGAGGCCAGCATTGGTGCGCGTGTCGGCGATCATCACAAGGCCGTCGCGCACCAGGATTCCGCAGCAATATGTCATGGGATCCGACTTCTTTTTTTGTGAATAGGTCTCAAGGTTATAGCGACGGCGCTATGCCCGGCAATGTCGCGGTTCCCGATACCGCCGCGCACAATCGGCATTCGAACAAGATAGTGCGCCATGTCAGTTCTGCGCCTGCTGATGCGCTTGGGCGACGTGCACTGCCACTTTCAGGGTTTCGCCGCTGCCGCCGAAGCGCGTGCCGCGTACCGGCGCCGCGCCGAGGTAGTCCAATCCGATCGCCACCCGCACATGGGCTTCAGTGATGCCGATCCCATTGGTGGGATCGAAGCCGACCCATCCGAGGTGCTCGACATAGGCTTCGACCCAAGCATGGCCGGCCTCCTGCGCCGTCACGCCGTCGACGCGGTAGAAATGGCCGCCGACATAGCGGGCTGGAATTCCCAACCGGCGCGCCGCCGCGATGAAGATGTGAGTGAGGTCCTGGCAGACGCCGCGGCGCAGGGCGAAGGCTTCCGCCGCGGTGGTCGCGGAATGGGTCGGATCGGTATCGAACGTCATCTCGCGATTGAGCGCCGTCATGAGCCCGTGCAATTGCGCCAGCGAGTTGGATTTCGCGTTCGCGCGCGCGCTGTCGGCGAAGTCGATGATCGCGTCGTCGGGCTGCGTAAGCGCGGTCTCGCGCAGGAAAATTCCCGGAGGGAAACGCTCGACCGCGCCGTTGACCACGCATTTAGTATCGTGCGTGTCGATTTCTCCTTCGACCGATATGGACAATTCGCGAAACGGTCCCTCGGCGGTGAAGAAATGGCTGATATTGCCGAATGCGTCCTCGTGTTGGTGCAGCAGACAATCCTCTGACAGATCGATGCGCCAGTTAACGACGTATTGTCCATCGTGATTGCGCGGGGTGAGCCGAAGCATCTGGATCACGCTGTTAGGCGGCGTGTCGTAGCGATAAGTCGTCGCGTGGGAAATACGAATTCGCATGCGATCTCAGGGCCAAACTTACCGACGACGTTCTAGCACAGGCTGGCGCACGATCCCGAAGGGGGGCTTGCCCGTGCCTGATCCAGGGTGACGCCCGGCTTTGGGACAAGACCATGCGCAAGATAAACGTCTGGCGCCGGCTCATAGCAGGAATTGTTCGGTTATGGCAGCGCCCAGTCGGTTGTTCTCGGTGATGAATTCGCCGATGAACTCATGTAACCCGCGCTGGAAGATGCCGTCCATGCGGCTGTTCTGCAGGCGAGCCCGGATGCCGCGGGCCTGGCGCTGGGCCGGACCCTGGCGGCCATAGGCGCCGGCCACCTGGTCTAGATTGCGGACGATCGCCTCGTAGCAGGAGGCGAGCGAGCGCGGCATCTCTTCCTTCAGGATCAAGAGATCGGCCACCAGCCACGGCTGCAGGCTCTCGCGATAGACCCAGTGGTAGGAGGTGAGCGCCGACACAGAACGCAGGATCGCCGCCCACTGGAAGTAGTCGAGCGGGCCGCCGACGCGTTCGTTATCGGGCAGCAGCAGATGGTATTTCACGTCGAGAATGCGCGCGGTGTTGTCGGCGCGCTCGAGATAGACGCCGAGGCGGGAGAACCAATAGGCGTCGTTGCGCAGCATGGTGCGGTAGGCGGAGCCGTCGTAGCGCAGAGAGGATTCCTGCACCCAGCGCAGGAAGCGGGAGAATTCCTCGCGCGACGTCGGGCCGTTGCCGTAGCGCTTGAGCTCGAGCCAGGTGCCGTTGATGGCGTCCCACATTTCCATGGTCAGCGCGGTGCGAACGCTACGCGCATTGCTGCGCGCAAGCTCGAAGCAATTGCGGATTGACGACGAGTTGGCGGTGGAGAAAGCGAGAAAGTCGGTAACGTTTTCTTCGTTGGCTTCCTCGTAATTCTTGAAAAAAGCTGCGGCGCAGCCGGCGGTGAGCACCGCGGATTCCCATTCGTTGGTAGAGCCGACATAAGCAAGCGGAAGCGCGGAAAGCCGCTGGGTGGCGTCGAGAATGCGCGCAAGATATTCCGCGCGTTCCACGTAGCGCGAAAGCCAATATAGGTTATCGGCGGTGCGCGAGAGCATTTCTATCCGTCCAATACCCAGGTGTCCTTGGTGCCGCCGCCTTGGCTCGAATTGACCACCAGCGAGCCCTCTTTCATGGCGACCCGCGTCAAGCCGCCGGGCACGATGCGGGTGCCGTTGCTGCCGGTGAGCACGAATGGGCGTAGGTCGACGTGACGCGGCGCCACGCCTTGTTCGACGCAGGTCGGGCAAGTCGACAATGCCAACGTCGGCTGCGCGATAAAATTCTTCGGTGCGGTCTTGAGCTTGGCGCGGAACTGCTCGATGGCAACCTTGCTGGCCGCCGGGCCTATCAGCATGCCGTAGCCGCCGGAGCCGTGCACTTCCTTGACGACCAGCTCATGCAGATGTTCGAGTACATAAGCGAGATGCTCCTCCTCGCGGCAGCGCCACGTCGGCACGTTCTTCAGGAGCGGCTCCTCGCCGAGATAGAATTTCACGATCGCCGGCATGAAGCTGTAGACCGCCTTGTCATCGGCGATGCCGGTGCCGACCGCGTTGGCGAGCGTCACATTGCCGGCCTGGTAGGCCGACATCAGCCCGGCCACGCCGAGTGCGCTGTCGGGTCGGAAGGTCAGCGGATCGATAAAGTCATCGTCGATGCGGCGGTAGATTACGTCGACCTGGCGCGGGCCTTGCGTGGTGCGCATGTAGACGATCTCGTCTTTCACGAACAGGTCGCGGCCCTCGACCAGTTCGACGCCGAGCTTGTCGGCGAGGAACGAGTGCTCGTAATAGGCCGAGTTGTAGACGCCGGGGGTGAGCAGCACCACGGTCGGGTCGCGGGCGATGCGCGACGGCGCCACCGATTTGAGCGTGGCCAGCAGGACGTCTGGATAATCCTCCACCGGAGCAATGCGGTGGCGGGAAAACAGCTCCGGGAACAGCCGCATCATGATTTCGCGGTTCTCCAGCATGTAGGAGACGCCGGACGGGGTACGCGCATTGTCCTCGAGCACGTAGAAAGTGTCGGCATCGACCCGTACGATATCGATGCCGGCGATGTGGACGTAGATGTCGTGCGGCACACTCTGGCCGCTCATCTCGGGACGGAACGCAGGATTGCGGAACACCAGGTCGTCTGGCACCACGCCGGCCCGCAAGATCTCGCGCGAGCCATAGACGTCCTTGAGGAACAGGTTGAGCGCCTTGACGCGCTGGGTGAGGCCTTTTTCCAAGAGCCGCCATTCCGCGCCGGACATAATGCGCGGGATGACGTCGAACGGGATCAGCCGTTCGGTGGAATCGGCTTCGCCATAGACCGCGAAAGTGATGCCGATGCGGCGGAACAACAGCTCGGCCTCGCGCCGCCGGTAGTCGAGTACATCGGGCGGCACCTCGCCGAGCCAGCGCGATAGCTCGCCGTAGGCCGGGCGCACGCCACCGTCGGCTCCGTTCATCTCATCGAAAGCGACAACCATCTCGGACTCCCAGCACTCGTCCGTTTACGAGGAACGCCCGGCCGCCCGGCTTCTTGATCCTTTCCGATGCTGTTGAAAAAGGATTTTGAAGGGCCACTCGCGCAACGTTGATTAAAGCAACCGCCGGGCGAGCGACATCAATTCAAAAATCCGTTTCTCTATTCGATTGTTTGCAAGCTTCAGGCCAAGAAAAATCCAGGAAAAACACGTATTAGAATGGCCGGGGCTCGGATGTTCCTGCCTAAATTATGGGCGAAAAGTGCTGTTCGGCGGGATTTGCGTCGGCCGGCCAAAAGGCTGACGCAACTTGAGTGGTTAGCGGGGCCACGCTAGGTGTTCGACTAGACCTGGAGGGATATGCCGTGACCGCCGTGAATGCCAACCCGGAGCTCGTAACCGCGGCTGTGCTGGTTATTGGTGACGAGATCCTGTCGGGTCGAACCAAGGACAAGAACATCGGCTTTATCGCCGACTACCTGACCGCCATCGGTATCGATCTCAAGGAAGTGCGGGTGATCTCCGACGACGAAATGGCAATCGTCGAGGCGGTCAATGCGCTGCGCGCGCGCTACACCTACTTGTTCACCACCGGCGGCATCGGGCCGACGCATGACGACATCACCGCCGAATGCGTGGCCAAGGCCTTCGGCGTCGGCATAAGCCATCACCCGGAGGCGGTTGCGATCCTGAAGGAACGCATGGCCAAGATCGGCGGCGAGCTTAACGAGGCGCGGCTGCGCATGGCGCGCATTCCGCACGGTGCCGTGCTGGTGAAGAACAAGGTATCGGGCGCGCCCGGCTTCTGGATCGAGAACGTCATCGTGATGGCGGGCGTACCCTCCATCATGCAGGCGATGGTCGACGAGGTTGCGCCGAAGCTGAGGACCGGCGCCAAGTTATTGTCGGAGACCATCCGCGCCGACGCCAAGGAAGGCGATGTCGGCACCGAATTGGGCGCGATTGCCAAGGCCAATCCGGATACCATCATCGGCAGCTATCCGTTCTTCGACGAAAAGCTCGGGCCCAACACCAACATCGTGGTGCGCTCGCGCGATCCGCAGAAACTCGCGGCCGCCAAGGCGGCAGTGGAGGCGATGTTGGCGCAGGTGAAGTCGCAATTGGCGGCTGCGGCACGCTGACAATGCCGAAGTCACAAGCAAGCCCGCCCAACCCGGAAAAAATCTTCCCCGTCTCGTGGGATCAGTTTCACCGCAACTCGCGTGCGCTGGCCTGGCGGTTGCACGCGGCCGGGCCGTTCGACGCCGTCGTCGCCATTACCCGCGGCGGGCTGGTGCCGGCGGCGATCGTGGCGCGCGAGCTCAATGTGCGGCTGATCGAGACCGTGTGCGTGGCGAGCTATCAGGACTACAAGAACGAAGGCGAGCTGAAGGTGATCAAGGGCGTCGGGCCGGAGGTGACCTCGATGCGCGGGCAGGGCAAGGGTGTGCTCATCGTCGACGACCTGGTCGACACCGGCAAGACCGCGCGCATCGTGCGCGACATGTTGCCGGCCGCGCATTTCGCCACTGTCTATGCCAAGCCGATGGGGCGGCCGCTGGTCGACACATTCATCACCGAAGTGTCGCAGGACACCTGGATCTATTTCCCCTGGGACACAGGCCTTGCATTCCAGCCGCCGATCCGCGAGGGCGGCGACTAGCGACGATACAAGAGAAAATAAAGGAGAGCAGGGAGAACCGACATGCTGACCCGACGCGCTTTCCTGGCGAGTGCGAGCGCTTCCTTGCTGGCCGGGCCGGCCCTGGCGCAGTCTTATCCGACGCAGACCATCCGCATCATCGCCGGCTTTCCGCCAGGCGGCGGCATCGACATCTCGGCGCGGCTGATGACCGATCCGCTCAAGAACGCGCTCGGCCAGACGGTGATTGTCGAAAATCGCACGGGCGCGGCAGGCATGCTCGCCGCCAACACGGTCGCCAAGGCCGCGCCCGAACGGCCACATGCTGCTGATGGCGACATCGGGCGAGATCGCCATCGCTCCGCATCTGTACAAAGGCAAGATGACCTACGATCCGCTCCGCGAGCTCGCGCCGATCGCGCTCATCGGCATCGTGCCTTGCGTGGTGGTCGTTGCCGACTCGACGCCGGTACACGATCCGAAGGAATTGATCGCCTACGCCAAGGCCAACGCCGGCAAGTTGTCGTTCTCCTCCTCCGGCGTCGGCAATCCGCAACAGCTTGCCGGCGAGTTGATGAACATGATGGCCGGCACCAACGTGCTGCACGTGCCGTACCGCGGGGCGGCGCCGGCGGTGACCGATGTCGCGACCGGCGCCGTCAGCATGAGCTTCGCCAGCCTCGCGGCTGCGCTGCCGCTGATCAAGGCGGGCAAGCTGCGCGCGGTCGCCGTCACCTCCAAGGACCGCATGCCGCAATTGCCGGACGTGCCGCCGCTCTCCGAAGGCTCGCCGGGACTTGCCGGCTACGAGCTGCTCAACTGGTTCGGCATGTTTGCGACCGGCGGCACGCCGCAGCCGATCGTCGATCGGCTGAACACGATCGTGAACGCGGCGCTCAAGGAGCCGGCCATTGCCGACAAGCTCATTCCGCAGGGCATCGTGCCGCGGCCGATGAACGCCGCCGAATACAAGAAGTTCGTCGCGTCGGAGACCGAAAAATTCGGCAAGATCATCGTGCGGGCCAACATTAGAGTGGCGGATTAGCCGCCTTTTTCGTGTATCATTCCGCGTATGAGCGGGGAGGACAGCCGATGAACGTCAAAGCGAACACCGACAACGCGACGCCGGTCGACGATCTGCGTTCGCGCCACCTTAAGCCTGTCGACATGCCGTGGCAGAAGACACGCTTTCCCGGCTGCGAGATGAAGTCGCTTTTGGTCGACGCCAAAAGCGGACTGGCGACGCTGTTGTTCAAGATGGCGCCGGGCGCCGAGTTGCCCGACCACGAACACGTGCTGATCGAGCAGACTTATGTGCTGGAGGGGTCGCTGGTCGACAAGGAAGGTCCCGACGCCGGCATCGAGGTCGGCCCCGGCGAGTTCGTCTGGCGCCCGGCGGGCAGCCGCCACTCGGCATGGGCGCCGAAGGGCGGCACCTTCATCGCCATGTTCCAGATCCCCAACAAGTTCTTCGAGCAGGACGGGCGTGTGCTCGATTCGACCGGCAAGAACTGGGACGAGGCCTGGGGCTCGTTATTAGCGAAATAGCTTGACGCGCCGCCGCGTGGGCTTTACCCGCCGCGCGCCGGCGGAATGAAGGCGCTACGCGGACGTGGCGGAATGGTAGACGCAAGGGACTTAAAATCCCTTGGGAGTAATCCCGTCCGGGTTCGAGTCCCGGCGTCCGCACCAGCGTTCTTGTAATCCCGCATGGGATCAGTAAGTTACTGGAAAACCTGAGACATCCGAGCAGCCCAAAGTACAAAAGGGCTGTACGAATGGCGTTTTTAATGGCCGCACTTAACCGCTCGAAATCGGGGGCCTATACGGCCCGCAAAAGCATCCCCAAGGACGTACAAGCCGAGTACGAGCGGCTCTACGGCCAGAGTTGGGAAGCCAAGCTCACCTTGCCGGCCACTTTGAAACCACAGGAAGCCAAGGCGCAGCATGCGGTGTGGGTTGCCGAGGTTGAGACGCGTATAACGACTATCCGAGCGCGCCAAAGGAGCGACAGGCAACCGCTCAGCCAGAAGCAGGCACGGGCGCTGGCTGGCGAGTGGTATCAGTGGTTCGTAGCGCAGCACGAGGACAATCCCGGAACCCCTGAGTGGTGGGACCAGAACTTTAGGGCGCTCGTTGATAGGCTGGAGGATCACGCGCCTGAAGGCTTACTCGCGGGCGGCTGGAAAAACCTCGACCAAATAGTCCGCGACCCGGAGGTTCGTAACGGCATTAGGCCCGCTATGGCCAAGGAAGCGAAGGCCGATCAGTTCTTGGCCAATGGGGGACACGCGCTGACGGAGGAAGCCTACAATCTGTTCCTCGATTGCGTCTTGGAGGAGTACATAGCCGCTGCGTTGCTGCTTGAGCGCAGAGCGCGCGGTGATTTCTCACGGGATGAACGCCTTGAGCAATTCCCGGCATTCGAGAAAGCATCCAAACCGCTCAAGGACCCCACCGGCCTGACGCCGTGGAAACTGTTCGAGGCGTGGGTAGATGCAAAGAAACCTGCGCCAGCCACGGTTGACCGTTGGCGAGGCGTTTTTGCGGCCCTTGAGAAACATTTCGAGGGGCGGACGGCGGCCTCGATCAGCACTGACGAGGCGCAAGCTTGGGCTGAAGGCTTGCGGAGTGCCAAACGCAGCGCGACCACCGTGAACGATATTTGGTGCAACGCAGCTCACACCGTATTCGGGTGGGCGGTTACAACGAGGAAGCTCAGCATCAATCCATTCCAAGGCGTGAAGATTGCGACGCCACGCAAGTTACGCAACCGTGAAAAAGTGTTCAGGCCCGAGGAAGTCGAGAAAATCCTCAGCGCCTCGCTAGCCTTCACGGACGTTATGCGTCCTTTCGATGCAGCACGAAGATGGGTGCCGTGGATTTGTGCTTACACGGGAGCGAGAGCCGGGGAGATAACTCAGCTACGCGGCAAAGATGTCTTTGAGCGTGAGGGTCATTGGGTGATCAACATAACACCGGAAGCAGGCACGGTGAAAAGCGGCGAGGCACGGATTGTGCCGCTTCATGAACATCTGATCGAACAAGGGTTCATTGGGTTCGTACATAGCAAGGGCGATGGCCCACTGTTCTACAACGCGGATGCTCCGCGAAGAGCAACCACGAACGATCCTACGAACCCATCAAAGGCCCGGCCTGTGAAAACACGAGAGCGCATCGCTGATTGGGTGCGTCAGGTGGGTGTGACCGACAAGGGCATTCAGCCGAACCACGCTTGGCGTCATACGTTCAAACAGATCGCTGATCGGGTCGGTATTTCTGAAAAGATGTCTGACGCCATCACCGGTCACGCACCCGCGAGTGTTGCCAGATCGTATGGAGCGCCAACGGTGGGTGACATGGCGGACGCGCTTAGGAAGTTTCCTCGATACGAGATAGCGTCAGCCAAAAGGAAAAAGGGGAGGGCCGCCAAAAACGACCGCGCCCATCGCAAATCGACCGCAAAAAAAAGCCAATAGCATTTAAATGGGACCACCCTTGGATACTTAGGTGCACTTTTTAATACGTCCTATCAGATGTTTTGTGCTGCACACCTAACAACGTAGGAACTCGCTAGAAATGACCTCGGAAGACAACGAAGAGATGGGCGGCGGTGAAATCCTTGGGGAGACCGAGGCGCAAACCGCGCCAAATGATCCATCAAATACGGTGACGTACAAGCATTACGTTGCCGCTGAGGCCCCCAAGGTTGACGGCCAGCATAAGCTGAAGATGCCCACGCTGGATCAACTGCTCAAGGCGCAGTTCAAGGAGCGTAAGAATCTGCTCGCTCCGTGGCTGCGTGAACACGAGAACTGCATGGTTTACGCGGCAACAAGTAGGGAAGTCCTTGTTTGCAATGTCAGCTGCTCTAGCGGTTGCTGGTGGTGGTCAATTTCTTGGTTGGCGTCCAGATGCCAAGGCGGACGGAGATGGTTGGCGTGTGCTTTATGTGGACGGCGAGATGCACATTGCCGACATTCAGGAACGCGCACGCCAACTGCGGAACGGCATAAACCTCGATAAGCAGACAGCGGATAAGAACCTGAGCTTCCTTGCTCGCCAACACCAAAATGGCGGCGTTCAATTCCCATCGATTACAGAGCGGGCAGGGCAGGACTTCGTGCTTGCACAGTTAAATGCGAACAAGGTTGACCTTGTCATACTCGATAACTTTTCCACGTTGGGCGAAGTTGATGATGAGAACTCAGCTGCGAGCTTCAACGCGATCCAGCAGTTTCTTTTGCAGCTTAAGGTTCAACAGGTCGCAACGATGCTTGTCCATCATACCGGAAAGGCCGGGGATAACTTTAAAGGCTCAAGAAAACTCGCGGCGACATTTGAGACGATCATCCAATTAGAGCCGCCACAGGTGGTGATGAAACGGACCAGCAGCGGCGGTTGGGAGAAAACGACCGGCTCAAGTGGAACACGGTGAGGCCAAATTTCGCGTCCGATGGGGATACAAGGTTAGAGCGGGCTCGAAGACGCCACCGAGAGCTGTCGTGGCACATTTGGTGACTAATCCACCGGGGGAGTTCGGCGGTGAGCCAACCGGGACATGGGAGTACGAAACGGCGAGCTTGGAGAAACTGGAGGAGATAGCAGAGCGGCTGCCAACCGGGGAGTTCATGACACAGAAAGAAATTGCCGAGTTCTTCGGCGTAACGCCGACGATGGCGCGTAAGTATCTGGATCAGGGCATTAAGCTCGGCCTGTGGAACGCGGAAACGATCAGCCGTGGACTGGCGCTTGGAAAGCGGCTGCGCACGCTCGGCAAAACAGAAGCTCCTGTTCGGCCTGATGCCTCGTGGATAACTGAGGAACTAGATGAGGGTGATGCACCGGCCACAAAGGCAGAGCCGCTCTCTTTTGAGCTGCTAGGCGATAAACCAACGTAAACCTCGATCTAAAGGGGTTATTTTGATCGGAAGGCTGCAAAAATGAACCATTTCGTTTTATAGGTGGTTGATTTTGAGGGCTATCGTATTGGAAACGCAGCTTTAAATCAGGTTCATAGTGAAAAACCGCCCGGTGCCGCATGGCGAGCAGCCGCAGCGGGTTCTCATTCGTTTTTTGAAGTCGGGCGGGGCAGGGTCTTCGGTGGCCTCAGAAAGAAATAGGGGACCCATCAAACCATGGGAAGCGCGGCGCCGTTAAGCCGCGCGACCCCGAGGCAGTTGATCTGTGTCGCACTTCGCGATGTGCGCTGCCCCTGCTGCAATGGCAATAGTCGCCCGCGCATAGTCGCGCTGGCGCAGCATCCGTCGATTTGAGCTTATTCAAAGACCTCCGCCTCGCGTAGCCGCGCCAACTCGTCACACGACCCTCGGTTGCTGGATAATGATGGCGAAGGGCCGGGTAGTATTCGATGCGAGTGTCCCTAAAGTTCGTCGCGTTCGCGTCGATTGCGTTCGTCGTTAGTGGTTGCCTTAGCACACAAGAGATGC
This sequence comes from uncultured Alphaproteobacteria bacterium, assembly GCA_963753455.1. GTDB lineage: Bacteria > Pseudomonadota > Alphaproteobacteria > Rhizobiales > Xanthobacteraceae > Pseudolabrys. The sequence goes on from CAVWDA010000016.1 coordinate 248,911, forward strand.
CGCTTGCGCCCAACGTTGTCCGTATCGACACACAATCGAAAGGGCTGCTTTTCACCGGGCAAACCGTCCGCTCGACAATGAGGGCTGCCGCGAACGCAACTCTCTAGTGCGGCTATACGCACTTCAGGTTTGCAGAGGCTTCGCTACAACAAGGCTCCGTCGTTGCGGGAACAAAGGATCAAACAATACGAATTTTAATGGCCAATACGGCGCCGGGTACTACAACGGTCAGGCAACTAGCTTTGGATCGACAAGTGTCATACGCGCTCCAACGGCGGGCGCCGCAGTAACGGTAATCATGTTCCACGCCAATGAGCCCGGCGCACAAGGGGCCTTCTGATGTTGCCCAAGTGCTGCAACAATACTCACAATTTTGATTAACGTGACGCTGCGTCATCCGCGCCGGCACTGGCTGCCGCAAGGTTAGCCCTTCGACTGGCTCGTTCAAATAACAACCATTATACGAACAGTTAGTCGAGCAGGGAGCGCGGATCGCATGGCCAAATCGCATCTCAAGCTGGTCGCGCCAGCCACCGTAAAACGAACAGTTACCCCTAGGCGGCTCGCCAATGCCGACCTGCGCACCCGTGAGTACCGGAGGACGCCGAGGGCGCGGGGCTCACCGATGAACGCGGCCAAGGGCAACCGTTGGGGCCACCGGGACGCCACTGGGATGCTTTTGGCGGGCTAACAGGCACGGCCTGCGGGCCTCTGAGCTGGTGGACCTCCGGTGGGAGCAGGTGGATTTCATATCGGCCAGGCTGCACGTCCGCAGGGTCAAGCAGGGCACCCCAAGCACCCATCCGATCCTCGGGGACGAGCTGCGGGCGCTGCGGCGGCTGGAGCGCCAGCAGGAACCCAAGTCGCCCTTCGT
>CAVWDA010000017.1:0-4182 GCA_963753455.1 uncultured Alphaproteobacteria bacterium
GATGCGCTTCGAGCATGATCCCCGAAACGCTCGCCCTCGGCTTGGTCCGGCATGGGAACAGCTTTTCGGATAAGATTATGCTCAAGCGAAATGATTTTGAAAGTGCTCACAATCCGGCTCGCCGACGGCCATTTCGAAGAACAAACCAACGCCTGTACGCCAATGCCGCTGACGTGCCGGGGCGCGTCCTCATAAACAACAGCCGGATACCGATTTTCGCTGCTGAGCGTAAGGCGGACGTAGCGTGGACACCGTGTCCGCTGATAAGCCGAAGCGGGCGTCGACTACATTCCGAGCCGTCACGTCCTGATTGCGGCCCATAAACTCTTTGACCTACGATCCGCCGCCATCCACCAGCCGCAAATGCCGAGCGCCAGCGTCGCCATCAACGGTCCGGAAAGCCAGTCCCAAGCTGTCAGCGTCACCGGCAGCGTGATCATACTGGCGCCGAGGTGGAAGTCGCCAGCAGCGAAGCTCGCCGGGTTCTCACCCGGAAGACTGGCTGGCAGATTGATACTGATATGCGCGAGCAGAACGCTGCCGGCCACCAGCAGTCCGAGGGCGAGCAAACCGGCGATCAGCCCTTGCAGCGCCATTTCCGCCGCGATCTCGCGCCGCACTTGGCTTTGCTCCCAGCCGATGACCCGCAGAATTGCGAGCTCGCGGCTGCGTTCGACCAGATTGCCGAACACGAAGGTGGCGGCGAGCGCCAGCGCGGCAATCGCGCCGGCGACAATCGCGACGATGCGGAATCGGCCGATGGTCTGCGATACACCGCCGAACAATTGCAGCATCGTGCCGGGCGAAGTCACCGAGGCCTGCGGCAGCCAGGCGGCGATACGGTTCTTGACGCTTTCGGTCTGCGCCATGTCGGAGAGCTTGAGAAACACCTGGTTGACCAAAGTCGGCGGCAGGTTGGCTAGCCGCCGCGCCTCGTCAATATCCATGTAGAAATTGCTCGCGACGATCTGGCTGCCCTCGAGAATATCGACCACGCCGGTGACGGTGTATGGCTCGCCGCCGATGTCGACCTTGGAGCGAGGCACCAAGCGGAAGAAGGCGCCATAGTGCCGCTCGACCAACACCTCGCGCGCGCCAGGGTTCGGCAGCCGCCCCTGGATCAGCCATTGTTTTATTTTGCCGGGGCCGAGCGCGGGTGCGTCGGCCGCCAGCGGCACGCCGGTCATGGAAATGAAACGGCCCTTGCCGAGATTCCACAGCAGCACGAAGCCGGCGGCCTGGCTGACACCCGGCTCGGCGGCGAGGCGTTTGAGTTCGTCGGCGGTGATCGGCTCGGCCGAGTAGGGCAGGATGATGCCCATGTCGTTGGGCACGGCCGACTGCACGGCGCTGCGCTGCACGATCAGATCGACGCCGAGATTGCGGAACGGCACCGTCGCCAGATCCGAGAAGGCGCGGCTGAGCACATCGAGCGTCGTCACCAGGGTCACTGCGAGCGCGACGCCGGCAACGAGCAGCGCGGTGCGCTTCCAGCGAAACGCCAACTCGCTTCCGACATAGCGCCAGTGAACGGCCATGTCATTGCCCCAGCGCGGCTTTGACCGCCGCCTCGAAATCGGCGACCGACCACGAGCCGTTGAGCCCGAGCGGATTGCCGGCGCCGGCGGGGAAATCCTTGAACACGACCGCGGTGCCGTCCGGCCGCTTGAACTTGTCGCTGCCGTTGACCAGAAGCAAAATCGGCACATGGCCTTTTTCGCCGACCGCCTTGATGCGCTTCTCGCCCGCCGTGCTTTCCGCGTTGAGCTCGACGACTTTGATTTGACCGCCGAGCTCGGTCAGAAAATCGTGCACCGGCTTGAGCGCGTTCTGCACCGGCCAATGCGGCAGGGCAATGACTTCGACGGTGGTCTGCGCGCCGAAGGCGTCGTGGGCTTTCGCCAGCAGCAGAAGTGCGGCGGTCGCGCCAAGCGCGATGATGTCTCTACGCGTGGCCATCGATAATTCTCCCGTCTTTCATCTCCACGACATTGCCGGCTTTGGCCGCCACGTCTGGATCGTGGGTGACCATCAGCAGGCCAGTGCCGTGCGTGCGGCCGAGATCGAGCAGCAGTTCGAGCACCGACGCGCCAGTCTCCTGATCGAGGTTTCCGGTCGGCTCGTCGGCCAAAAGAATCGCCGGGCGATTCATCAAAGCGCGCGCGATCGCCACGCGCTGCTGTTCGCCGCCGGAGAGCGTCGCCGGGTGGTAGTGGAGCCGTTCGCTCAAGCCCACCTGCGCCAGCAGATCGATGCCGCGCTGGCGGCGCTGCGCCACGCTGGTCTCCGGCGTAAAGAAGGTCGGCAGCAGCACATTGTCGAGCGCGGTGAGCGATGGAATGAGGCTGAAGCCCTGAAAGACGATGCCGATCGAATGGCGGCGTAAAGTCGCGAGCTCCCGGTCGTTCATGCCGGCGAGGCTGTGGCCGAGAATGAAGACCTCGCCTTCGTCCGGCTTTTCCAGACCGGCGACGATGCCAAGCAGCGTGCTCTTGCCGGAGCCGGACTTGCCCATGATAGCGGTGAATTGCCCGGCATCGACGGCGAGATCGACACCCTTGAGCACCTCGACGTCGCCGTAGCGCTTTTTCACCCGCTCGACGCGGATAATCTCTTGCCGCGACGCGGCCCCCGGCGCCGGCATTGACTTTGCGAGCATTGCCGTATCGCTCATACGAGGCTCCTTCATTCGGCGCGCAGCAGCGACCAGGGCTGCGGCCGCGGCAGGATAAGAACGGCGAGAACCGCCAATAGGCTGATCGCCAAGCTGCCGGCAACGGCGACGCCAGCGGTCAGCCACGAGATCGAGATCGGCGCGGTAATGATCTGGGTGCGGTTGAGCGCTGCCGTCGGAATGAAATGCGGCGTCGAACTCAAGTCCCAAGGCAGATCGACCGTCACCGAAATATGTCCGAGCGAGGACACGACCGCAAACGCAACGGCAAGTCCAGCCGCCGTGCCGATGACCGCCAGCGCCAGGTTCTCGATCACGACCTGCTCGCCAATGTGCCGCCACGACCAGCCGATGGCCTGCAGGATCGCCATTTCGCGCCGGCGCTCGGCCACCGAGGTCGCGGTCGCGCGCCAGACGAAGGCAGCGGCGAACAGGCCGATGATGCCCGCGATAATCAGGCCCATGCTTTGCGAGAGAAACAGCACGCCGGAGAGCGCATTGCGCATCGACAGTTCGCTGGACACCACGCCCTTCTTGCCGATCAGATTGGTGACCGTTTCGACCACGCCCTGCAATTCCTCGCGGTTGACTTTGACCAGGACGAGATTGGCGTCGTCGGCGCCGAACGCATAGAGCGCGCGCACCTGCGGCGCCGCCGTCGCCAAATTCTGCGCCAGCGGAAGCGGCATATAGACGTCGGCGCGCACCAGCTTACCGCTGCGCGCGGCATCGACGATGCCGGCGATTGGAAATGTATCGACGCCGACTTTGACGCTGTCACCGACTTTGACGTGGTTCTTGGTCGCGTAATCGCTGTCGACCAGGATGCTGTGGCTCGCGGCGGTGATCGGCTCGCCGTCGATCAGGCGCTCGCCCAGACCGGCGAGACCGACCTTGCTGTCGTCGATGCCGAGCACTGACTCGTAGCGATCCGGTTCCAGATCCCACATGTACACGCCGCGTGTGAGCGAGATGACGCCGGGGATCGCCTTGATCTGGCGGACGACATCGGCTGGGATCAGCGCGCTGGGGTGCGGAAACACCAGGCCTTCGAGCTTCGGCGGGATGTCGCCTTGCTGCTGTACGATCACGTCGGCGCCGACCGTCTCGATCGGCACGCGCAGCGCGCGCGCGTAAGAGCTTGCAAGCGATGTGAGCACGATAGCCGCGAGTACGGCCAAAGCGACGCTCACGACGGTCACCAGCGAGCGGCCACTTCGGAAAAACAACTCGTTCACCGCATAGCGAAGGACACCCATGGCAGTTCCTTTCGGAACACTAGGCGGTAGCTAGTCGACTAGGAGGATCATGTCATTGATCTAGGTCAGCCACTGCATGCCCCTCGGTAAGCTCGAGTTGTCACAGATGTTTGCCCATAAAATAGAATATTGTTACAAGATGTGTCTCGGCGTCCGAGCGCGCTGTATTACTGCGCTGCATCGACCGCGGCCCGTGCTATCAGCGACAGTTATTGAGAGCGAAAGGCCAAAAGAGACGTGTCCGGTTCG
>CAVWDA010000018.1:0-95721 GCA_963753455.1 uncultured Alphaproteobacteria bacterium
ATCGCAAACCTTGTCCGGCTGGCAGTTGATCGAGAATCAGGCAATCCTGTCGTGGGATGAAGGATCTTTGCAGACTTATTGGTTGGACGCTCGTGGATCTGCTCCGGTCGCGGGCAACGCTCGAGGCAGAGATTTGGACGTTGCGGCAGCAAATAAACGTCCTGCGGCGGGCCGCTCCAAAGAAACTTTCCTTCAGGACCATCGACCGGTTGATATTCGTTGGTCTCTATCGGTTATTCCCTAGAGTTTGCGATGCGTTAGCGATCATTAAGCCGGACACCGTTGTCCGCTGGCATCGTGCGGGCTTTAGGTCTTATTGGCGCTGGAAGTCGAGATGTCGTGGTGGCAGGCCTATTGTGCCGCTGGAGATCCGCCGGCTGGTCCGCGAGATGAGCATTGCCAATCCACTGTGGGGCGCGCCGCGGATCCATGGGGAACTACTCAAGCTTGGCATCGATATCGGACAAACGAGCGTGGCCAAGTATATGGCCAGGCGAAGAGGCCCTCCATCTCAAGGGTGGAAGGCGTTCCTTCATAATCATGCCGACGGAATCGCGGCGATGGATCTGTTCGTCGTGCCGACAATCTCATTTCGTTTGCTCTATGGCTTGTTGATCCTGGGGCACGGCCGACGACATATTTTGTGGTTTGGCGTCACCGCGCATCCGACCGCGGAATGGATCGCAAATCAGATTACGGAAGCATGCGGTTGGGAGCAGGCCCCCCGCTATTTAATCCGTGACCGGGACAGGGCCTATGGCGAGACCTTCACGCGCAGACTTCGATCAATGGGTATTCGTGATCGACCAACTTCGCCGCGTTCCCCGTGGCAAAACGGATATGCTGAACGGCTGATCGGTTCGATCCGCAGGGAATGCATCGATCATATCATCGTCTTCGGCGAACGACATCTTCGTCACGTATTGCTATCGTACATGAAATACCACAATGAGGTACGCACGCATTTGTCCCTAGATAAGGACGCGCCCGTGTCACGCGCCATCGAGCGGACCGGACACATTCTTTGCCGACCGATCCTGGGCGGGCTGCACCATCAATATGTGCGGATTTAGTTTCCGACAGGGACAACGGTACGTCTCCCCGAACAAGCCGCTGATCGCCCCGGCAAAGCGCTCCCACATCGCGCGCTGGTCGGCTAAAGCGGTGCGGCCGCGCCCGGTCAACGTATAGGTGCGCCGTTTCCGCCCCGAGTCAGCGGTCGTCCAACGGCTGCTGAGCAACCCGTTCTTCTCCAGGCGGTGCAGCACGGGATAGATCGTCCCCTCCGGGAGATTGAAGGTGCCACCGCTGCGGCGATTAATTTCCTGAATGACCGCATACCCGTGCGCCGGACCGCCGGCAAGCGCGGCGAGCACGATCATGTCAAGATGGCCTTTGAGTACTTCGCCTTCCATGCCCGGTAATCTATGCCTAGCAGCGCGAGGGGTCAATCGCCACAGCTCGATTCTAACCAATGAATGGGTCAAGTCGGCTTCTGGCCGATATTGTTGCAAAAGTCTTTTTACACTGCTGATCAAAAATTCTCTGGGCTCTAGATCCGATTTTGGAATAAATATGTGAGGGACCTCATCGCACAGCGATGAACTCACCAACGACTTCGGTAATAAGCCTGAGGCCATATTAATTGGCGATCACGGCCTGTCTTGCCTTCTGGCGGAAAAATTGTCGCTCCGCGATTTGAGACTTTTGCAACAATATCGGCCCATTGCGTCATGCTGTTTCCGGCAGCAACGCGAGCATAGGCTATCGTGTTTCGCAATTTGTGCAAGAGGCTTGAATCGCCGAAGTGCTTTTTTAGTTCGTCATAAGCCGCTACGCCATCGGCCTCGATGACGCCAACGTAGTCCTTGCCAATAAGCTTTTGGTTGATCGGCCGCCTGACCATTTCCCACGCTTCAGCCAACGCGCCAAACAGGAACCTGAGAATTGTCTGAGACTGACCGGCACTCAGCGTGTTTTCTATTTCGCTATCCGACTCGTAATTCAGCGAGAATACAAGAATCTTGCGAAGGATCGAGAGTTGGTTGACGGCATGGCTCGTCAATAGAAGCAGATTCCGCTCGTCGACAGGTATCGCCCGGAGCTGCTGTTTGGAAATTGGAATTCTAAATATCTCGATCATCGTATCGCCCTCAACACTCAGCTGATCTCCTGCGTGCCAATCAGCACCGTGCCGTCGGTTTCCTTCTGGCCGAGAAGGTACTTTCGGCGCGCCAGCGCCTCGATCTCCTTTTCGTATTTTTTAAAGGCTGCTTCGGGCCGCAATCGATCATTTTCCGAGAAATGGTCGGAGAGCGCTTCGCGCGAAATGCGACACTGGACGCGTGTGGTGCCGTCCTGGCCCCAGAACACCACACCCACCCAGGTGTCATAAGACGGCCTGGGGTCTGGAAACTCCAAGGTGCGTTTATCCGTCATGCCGAGCACATCGAGAATGGCGCTCGCCGAAGACAATTGAATGTCCTTATCCGCCTGCTCGAAGCGGGAGATCGTTGGCGTGCTGACTTTTGCTAACGCAGCAAGTTCGCGCTGGGTCAGATTCATTCGCCGTCGTCGCCGGATTGCTTCGTCGACAAGTACTGCCCAATTGAAGAGAAGGTCCCGTTCCATCTGCGCTCCATGAGTTCAAGAATTTCTGTGCCAAGCTGCTCCGCACTGGCTTCCTTCGCCGCGGCGGTCACGGCTTTCTCCATTGCCTTACGGCGCTGGTCGAGAGTTTTGACAGTCTCGCCGATGACTTCGGGCGTGAGGCCGCAGGCCTTGCCCAGCGCGGTGAGGTGCTTTGGTCTGATCCGATCGAGAGTCAGATTGGCAGCGCCACCGATTGCCAGCGCGAAAGTGCGGTATTCGGGATAAAGCGCGGCCGCGACCAGATCGTAGGCGGGTGTAAGCCGCAGGCCTTCCGCTGTATGCAGCATCGCAAAATTCTTAAGATGCGCGTCGGTATTTCCGGTCAAAATGCAGGTGAGAATGCGCTGATAAAGACGCCATGCATCAACCGGAGTGCAGCCCGGCGTGTTAATGATGAAGGACGCTATGTCTTCGTAAGAAGCATCGTACTTATCGTCGCCAGAACGATGGCCGAGAAGCTGGTTGAACTCCTCGAAATAAATCTTGGTGCCACTGGGCAGACGATCAAATCGCCGCACGAGTAACGCTTTCTCGTTGATACCCTTCAGCGGGGCGATCACCGCTTCCACGATCTTGTCGTCGGGTAACAAGGCTCGGCAGGCGTGGAGCACCAGAAACTCATTCTCGACAAGATCGCGTAAGGCACCCGACGGCAGCTTGCCTATATAGGTGGATGTTTCATCGCGCCGCGCGGGACGAAAATGATTGCCTTCCTTCACCGCCAGCAATTTGGGCTGGACACCGGAGAGTGAACCTCTGCTCACCAGTGCGGCGGCCGTCGCCGGATCGGCCATATCGATAACGGGCTCCTTGAGGGGAGCCGGATCGAGGACGCTCACTGCGCCCGCGCAGTCATGGCCGAACGCAAGGAGCAGAGAGAAGCGGTTGCCAGGATCGATCTTCAGCGCCCGGGCCTGCGCATTGCGCAACCAGCCTTCGGCCACCAAATTATCGAAGAACGGATGAAGCCCCGCCTCACATATATGTGGGGCGGCCTGCCGTGGCAGTGTGAACGCGATGGCTGGATGTTTTGCTTCGAGATAGGTAGCGTCGTATGTGAAAAGACAACGCCCGCCCGGCTCTTGCCGCAGTTCTCCCGCGTAGAGGTCATTGTAGTAGACTTTGCCCCAAAGAGACGCGGCCATATAAACTCCTTTTTATTTTCATGTCCATAGACGAGATAATATAAAATATAATTTCTCAGAATTGGCATATCAATACAAGAAATAAAAGATATTTTATTGTATGCCTCACATAGCTAAGTGTTTGAAACTAAAAGATTAATATACAGCCTGAAAGCGCACCGGACTTCAAGCACATGAAATCAGGTGAGGGATGCTAAGAAAGCACATTCCATTATTTAGCTACCTACTATTGATTTTGGTCATACTTATCGGGGCCGAAAATCAATTTGCACCATCATTTCAGTCCTGCATAAGCCAGGGAGCCAGCCAACAGACCACCAAGGATTCCAAAGAAAAACGTCAATTCATCGTCATCGGTGTCGAAACGCAAATTATTTGCAGTTTGAGACTTGTTGATACTCACAGCGGCTTTTTTGCTGTTCTCGCGGCCTTCTGCCTCGCTGCTTTCACGTTCACCCTCAAACGATCCACTGATAAATTGTGGAAAGCTGGCGAGCGCCAACTGAGGGCTATGCGGCAGTCTGCTTTCGTAAACATCGCCTCTGCGCGAGCCGCAAGAAAATCCGCAGACGTTGCCGAAGCTGCTTTGACCGTCGCGGAGCGACCCTATCTCGTTCCTAAAGAACCAAAAATGAAACTGTGGCGTTACGGACCGTCCGGAATGCCACCGTCGAACCCTCCCGAATATGTCGGCACTATTGAATATGGGTTTTTCAACATGGGCCGGACGGTTGCATTTCTCAAAGAGGTGACCGTCCGTTTGATTTTCGTCGAAGTCTTGCCAAGGAGCCCAGAATATCACGCGGGGACTGAGAGCCCCAATGATAGCGACCCAAAAGTTTCGGTTGGGCACTATCCTATCGGAACGAATAAGCCCTATGACTGCCCCACTTATGGAATCGGACTTAAACAGAAAATAAGTGCAGCTAGTTTTAATGACATTCAGAGCGGGAAATTGAAGGGATTTTTCTTCGGGTATATTAGGGCCTGTCTTCAGTTAGGCGGGCTTTGCACGAGAACGGATCAGAATCAAACGCGGAACGCCGTTCTATTTTGCAGCGCCGCCGGTACGTTGGGGATTCCCAAATCAGTTGTCGAGTGATTGATGCGAGGTCGGCTTTGCGGAGGGGCCGACCCCATGCAGCGCTTTGGATTGCGAGACGACCAGTGGGAGCGGATCAAGGATTGTTTGCCCGGCCGTGAAGGCCATGTCGGCGGCAATGCAGCGGACAACCGGTTGTTCGTCGAAGCCATTCTTTACAGGTATCGAACGGGAATCCCCTGGCGTGACCTGCCTGCGCGTTTCGGCGACTGGAAGATCGCGCACCAGCGCTTCAGTCGATGGGCGAAGAGCGGCGTTTTCGAGCGCATTTTCAAGCTGTTGGCAAGCGATCACGACAACGAATACATGATGATCGATGCCACCATCGTACGCGCTCATCAGCACAGCGCCGGCGCGCGAAAAAAAACGGCCCGCAAGCGATCGGCCGATCGCGCGGTGGACTGACCACCAAAATTCACGCGCTCGTCGATGCCTTGGGCAATCCCGTCGCGTTGATGCTCACGCCAGGCCAAGCTCATGATCTTGCTTGCGCCGAGCCATTGATCGACAACGCCGATCCAGATGCATTGCTTGCCGACAAGGCCTACGACGCAGACCCATTCATCGACACCCTCACCCAGCGGGGAATCACTCCAGTCATCCCGCCCAAGGCCAACCGCAAGACCCCGAGAGCGTGCGATTTTGCGCTCTACTGCGAACGCAACCTTGTCGAACGGTTCTTCAATCAGCTCAAACACTTCCGTGCCATCGCCACACGTTATGACAAACTCGCCAGAAATTTTCTCGCCGCAGTGCAGATGGCTGCCGCTATGATCCTGCTCAACTGAACACAGGCCCTAGATATACTGATGTTTTTGAATACCTTCACACTGAAGGTTTTTGTTTCCGCTATACTCAAATTGGAATCGATCAGACTGCTTCCCAATGCGCCATCGTGGCAGGAAAGAATTACAACTACAGCCGCAGAGAAAAGATCCCGCCAGAAGGATTTGAAACGCTTTCCCCACGAGGGGCCGAATTGACTGATAAGGACATCGAAAAACTGAATGCAGCAATGCGTGCCGAACGCATGGGCAGTTAAAATAAATGTTTGTGCAGGCTTCGCCCATCTACATCTAGCCCGTTGGGCGTCAAGCGGATAGAGGCTTCGGCGATTTCCGGCATGTCTTGCAAAGCTTGGCGCAACGAAGCCGTAGCCATCGCGAATTGCCGATCCTTTTTGAAGTGCTGACGGTCGGCGCGTTGGCGGTGTTGGTCGTTGGGGGCCGGCATCGAGGACGCCTCGGACGGATCGACCTGAGCGACATTCTTGAGTTCCGGCCGCGTCGGCAAGCCCGATACCTCGATGATGCCAGAAAAGCGGGCCTGATCCTGCACACCGAAGGCGTCGCGCATAGATCCCGCGACCATCTTCAGCTTTTCCTGGTCTTGCGATGAAAACGCCACCAGCATCACGAAAAAACTGACCAGCAGTCCCATCAGGTCGGCGAAGGTTACGAACCAGCCGTGGCCACCATGGGCCGCTATTTTACGTCGGGTCATTGTTGTTGCCGTTCAGACGCGCCGTCTTAAGCAGCGACCGCCTCTGCCTCTGCCTCCACCTCTTCATGCTCGTCTTTGTCGAAATCGCTGTGGCGATGTTTCTCAGGCAGATAGGCGAGCAACATTTCGCGCACGAGGGTCGGACTCTTGGCTTCGCGGATCATTAGGATGCCGTCGATGATCAAGGTCCGGTTGACCTCCTCGTCGACCAGCTTGAGATGCAGTTTGTCCGCAATCGGCAAGCAGAACAGATTGGCGAGCGCGGCGCCGTAGAAGGTTGCGAGCAACGCGTTGGCCATGTACGGGCCAAGCGTGGACGGGTCGGTCATGTTGGCGAACATCTGCACCATGCCGATGAGGGTGCCAATCATGCCGAAGGCCGGTGCGCAGTCGCCGACGGCGCGGTAGATCTTCTGGCCTTCGTCGAGATGGGTGAGAAAGTTATCGCGGTCTCGCTCGAGATTGTCACGGATGAAGTTCGTATCGTAGCCGTCGGCGACGAAGCGAATGCCCTTGGCCAGGAACGGATCGTCGATATCGACTTTTTCCAGGGCGATCAGACTCTTCTTGCGCGCGATTTCGGCGAGCCCGGCCAGTTCGTCGACCAGTTCGCGCTGGCTCATGCGCCGCATCGAAAAAGCGAATTTGGCACCGAGCGGCAGCCCGTGCATCATGGAGGCGAATGGGAAACGGATGAGCGTGGCGGCGAAGGCCCCGCCGAAAATAACGATGAATGCATGTCCGTTGACGAATATGTGCAGGTCGCCGCCCATCAAAATCACAAGGCTTACGATACCGACGCCGCTCAGCAAGCCCAAACTCGTTGCAATATCCATAACTTCCCACCTCGCTATAAAGTCGTGCTGTAACTGCTCTGCTGTAGCGTCTAGCTCCTGGCCAGAACCAACCCGCCGCAACTTGTTCGTGCAGGATCAACCTCTATTTAAATGCCCAGGAGGATTGCTGGCGCGGCTGCGGAATGTAGTGCTCGCCGTGCTGCACCATTTGCCGTGGGGAGAATAAAACGCCCTCCAAACGTTGCTGCAAGACCTTGGGCGATACCGGCCGAACCAGGATATCATGAACACCCAGTCGAAGGGCCGCCCTCACGACCTCGCGAGTGGCATTACCGGTGACCATGATGACCGGCAGGTCGGATTTCGGAAACCTGCCCGGCGAGCGAATGACGCGCATTATTTCCGGCGCAGTCAGCATCGGTATCCCCCAATCCAATATCATCACATTTGGATCGATCTTTCCCAAGGCCTCAATGACGGCCACGCCGTCATCAACCTCTTTGATCGATTTTGCCCCGATGCTCGTCAGCATCATGCGCATGATCCTACGCAGATACTGACTGTTATCAGCCAACAGAATCGTGGCGCTCTCAAGCAGCTGTTTCGTGAGCGGCGTGCGGCGATCATATTGTGATGAGTACACTTGAACCGAAGGATTTTATTACGAGAGTAGCCAGCTCTAATGCATGGTTACTCACATATCTTTACGTAGGTAATTGCGATCTTTTTCATTGTATTAATCGAAACAGAACTTCTGACAGCTCATTTTACGGCGGCGCCGAGAAAAAGGTCGATGAACCTGATGCGATTCGATTTGCCAACGGTGATTTGAGCTCAGCTATTTTTCTCGCGTTCGGATTTTGTGCGATTGAGGCCTTGTTCGGACTCAGGCCATGACAATTTCCATGTTTAAATTTCCTATATGAACTCCGTCCATATTTCTTGAATTTAAAATCATTAAAGCACCGGCAAACATTACTTAGGAAAGACAATTTGTCGACAGAACAAGACCCGACGTATCTATCGCGAGTTAGGTCTGCAATTACGCTACAAAATGCCCAAGCGCCGAGTGAAAGCGAAGCTTCATGACGATCGGCGGCCGGCGACGAGATCGAACTGCAATACAAGTTCTCTCCTCGCAGTCCAGCGTTGCGCTATGTACTGATGATCAACCGGGCCGGCCGTCATTTCCCCGAATTTTATTCAGCCTTGATTTTGCGGCGGATGTTCACCGATCAGCCGATCGGTTATGTCGATCTGCGCAGCCCTGCGGGAATCGGCCTCGGCGCCCTGGTTTATAACTATGACGGCCGCGTCTTCGCGTCCGATGAAGGCCGTATGCTGGCCGAGATGGGCGACACCACATTCGAACTCGGCAGTGTGGCCGCAGATTCCTACCGTTCACTGATCTTGTCAGACAAGCTGATCGGATTGGTCGCAGACTCGCTGACGCAATGCGCGCCGGAATGCGCTGATTGCGTCTTCGAACCGCATTGTGGAGCCGACCCCGTTTATCACCATGCCACGCAACGCGATCCGCTCGGCATCAAGCCTTTGTCTGAATTCTGCGCCCGCCAAAAAGGGGTGATGCGGATACTGCTCGATCTTCTTGAACGCTCGCCGGAAGACGCGGCAGTCCTGCGACGCTGGGGAAGCATGTGATGTTACCGCTTTACGGCATTGCCGATGACATCCGCGGCTTCGACCCGCAAAACCCCCGCCATATCATCCGCCTGCGTAAACCAAACCAAACCCCGGAAGACACTGCCGACGCGGCGCTTATCCATGCGCCTTGCGATGTTCAAACGGCTGCTGCCAACGGCTTTGCGGGTGCCGTTATGGTTGGCAAGCCGGAGGCGCTGCCAGGAAATGTCCCTGTTCGCACCGTGCGCCTGCCGGACAAGTTCTCTTATCTCTCTGACGGCGATATTCTGGGCATCCATCCCGCCAGCAAGCGCTTTCGTACCTTATATCGCCGCGAGTCCAAGCATAATTCGTTTTTGGTGACCGAGCGGTGCAACCACTATTGCCTGATGTGCTCGCAGCCGCCGCGCGATATCGATGATCGCTGGATATTACAGGAAATACGCCGCGCGCTGCCGCTGGTCGACAAGCAAACCCGCTCGCTTGGGTTCACCGGAGGTGAACCGCTGCTGGATTGGAAGGATTTAATCGCGACGCTGGAGGACTGCCGCGACATTCTGCCGGAAACCGCTATTCACGTTTTAAGCAACGGCCGCGCCTTTGCCTCGTCGGAAGTTGCGGCGGCCTGGGCTGCTGCCCGGCACCCTAATCTGACGGTCGGCATTCCCGTCTACGCCGCCGTGGATTCTATCCATGATTATGTGGTGCAGGCCAAAGGCGCTTTCGATGAAACCGTGCTGGGAGTCCTGAAACTTAAGGACAAGGGCCAGCGGTGGAGATACGTGTCGTGCTGCACGCGATTACGGCGCCGCGCATTGTCGCCACCTGCCGCTGGATCGCCCGCAACCTGCCCTTTGTCGATCATGTCGCGCTGATGGGGCTTGAAAATACAGGCTTTGCTATCGCCAATAACGAACTGCTGTGGATCGACCCGGTGGATTACCGGGATCAACTCGCGGAGGCCGTGGACATTCTGGCCGCAGCGAAGGTCCCTATCTCTGTCTATAATCTTCCGCGTTGCGTTCTCGCGCGCTCGGTATGGCCCTTTGCAGCGCAGTCGATTTCCGATTGGAAGAATGACTTCCTGCCCGATTGCGAGCGCTGCGATGAAAAGCCCCGATGCAGCGGATTTTTCACGACCGGCCGGCCGCGTTACAGCCGCGGTATCCAGCCGATCACTCACTGATCCGCCGCGGAGCACCCGGCAAGAAGCATCTTCAAAACAAAGCGAGCTGACGCTTCTCCTGTTCAATGCTGCGCCAATCTGGAGCCTGACTCACCGTTTCCAGCCATGCTTCGACGTAAGCGACCGGGCCGCCGTAGGCCGCAACGGTTTCTCCCGACGTGAAGTGGGAACGGTAGCCGGTTTCCGTGATCGGCAAACCGCTGCTCTATCCTGGTGAGTCACTCTGCCGGGGCAAGCTCCGATAATAGCCGATGTAGGTGCTCGATGCCGAAGGCAGAGATTTAGAGGGCGATGAGATGGCATCCAATGTTGCGCCAATTCATCGGCAATCACATGCCAGGCGCCGGCAGTTTGCTTGCGACCCATTCGGCGCGTGTCAGTGGTTTGCCGTGCCGGACCTTAGATGCGGTATTTGCACCTGGGCGCACCCGCAGCGTCAATTCCGCTGGCAGTTCAATCCAGCGTCGCAAGCCCTTCCAACCGCGACTTGTTTTGCCATAGTGGTCATCCGACGTGTCGGCCGAAGCATGACCAAGCGCGGCAGCTATTTCTTCGCGAGAATAGCCCATCGAACGCATATTTGCCGTGAACTGGTGCCTGCCGGTCCGCAACGTGACACGAGGCGCTTTAGCGGCACCGCGAATGGCACGTAGCAGGTAGCCTTGTCGACGCAGCACAAGATCGCCGCGCCCATTTGCTGCTCGCATCTCCGATCGCAGCCGCTTTAAGAATTCCGCCAAGCCTGCCAGCTCGCTAGCGTCAAGGCCCTGCGCCAACAGCGTGCGATAATCCGCGACTCCGCGGCCATTGTGGATTGAAAACTTCCCGCAGCGGACCTTCAGATTGGTCCCCTGGAGTTCGGCGCCAAGCCATTCGGAATTCCGCAAGCCAAATTTGGGCCCGTATCTGAAATGATCGGCGAGATTGCGCCCTGCGGCGCTTTTGCGGGCGGCCGCCAAGCGTGACAGGGCAGCAGCCTTATGCTTAGCGATACTCTTCGCCCTGCCGGCAGACGTGCGCAAGCGGCCGCGCATCGGCGCATATGGCGACGGTGCGTCTGGATCGCGCGACAGGATCATTGACGCGGCAATCCGCTCAACTCGGTCGAGCGAGATCTTCTTGGCGTCCCACAGGTCCCGCAGTTCCTGGTGGATGGCGGCGCGGTATTGACGATAAGATGACGGCTTCAACGTGGAAGCGGTCTTAAAGAGCCGTTCGGCTACATCAGCGACGGTCGTAGCTTCTACGTTTGTGTGCTGGAAGCGTGCGGTGCGCTTGCGTAGCCAGATATAGCGCTTACGGTATTCCGCCGCGGTCTCCGGCGCCCGAACGCGGACGCGGCCACCGAGATCCGGCCGCTCAAGGCAGGCCGGATATCGGCTTGCGGCAGTATCGTTTTGGACAGCCATTTTAGCACCATCAAGCCTATGTTACATGCCACGGCTAACATGCGCGTCGGCAAGCGCAAAAATGTTATCCGAGCCCGACTGTTGGTGGCGGCAAAAAGGCACACGGTGCGTTTCGGCGAAGCCGGAATTGGGCTGGCAGCGGACGTTTCGATTTCGAAATGATGCCGAGCGCGCGAAAAAGCAGCGCCGCCGCACGCCAAAAGTCAGATCGAAGCGACATTCGCTTCTGGCAGATTTTGTTGCAGAAGTGATTTGAAGGTTTTGGCGAACAGTGATTCCGTCTTCTGACGACATATTTCGTTGGAGACGAGCGATGATGGGGCGTCAGAACAACGATCAGGGTCGTCTGTTTTATGAGTTTTGCCTCGATGAGGCGGTTCCTGATGATCATCTTGTGCGTAAGATCGACGGCGTTCTCGATTTATCGTGGGTTTACGCAGAACTTGAACCGCATTATCCGACGCTGGGCCGGCCCTCGGTTGATCCGATACTGATGGTTCGTATGCTGATCATCGGTTATGTATTTGGACTGCGATCAGAGCGGTTGCTGTGCCGCGAGGTGCAGGTAAATCTGGCCTATCGTTGGTTTTGCAAGCTCGGTCTCGAGCACAAGATCCCTGACCATTCGGCATTCTCGCGGGCGCGCAATGAGCGGTTCCGTGACAACGACATATTCCTCCATGTCTTCGAGCGGGTCGTTGATGCCTGCATTGCGGCAGGACTGGTTGGCGGTGAAGGGTTTGCCGTGGATGCGAGTTTGATTGTGGCGGACGCCAACAAGCAGCGATCGATCCCAGGCAAAGACTGGGACAAGAACCGTGCTCCAGAGAAGGCGAGCCGTGCGGTGAAGGAGTATCTCGCCACACTCGATGACGCGGCCTTCGGTGCAGCCAGCGACAAGGTTCCGAAATTCGTTTCGCCATCCGACCCAGCTGCACAATGGACCGGCGCGATGCGGGGGCCGGCATTCTTCGCCTATGCCGACAACTATCTGATCGACGTGAAGTGCGGCATCATCCTGGGGACCAAGTCTTCACGGGCCATCCGGCAGGCGGAGGTCGGCGCCTCCCAGACGATGATCGAGCAAACAGAGCAACGCTTTGGCCTGAAGCCCAAGTGGCTTGCCGGTGATACCGCCTATGGCTCCGGAAAGAACCTCAATTGGCTCGTCAACGACAAAGATATTGCGCCGCACATCCCAGTCATCGACAAATCGAAACACGAAGATGGCACCTTCAGCCGGGCAGACTTCACCTTCGACTGGGAACGCAACGTTTATATCTGCCCGGCGAACAAAACCCTCACGACGACTGGCACGGTGATCGATGATGGGGAGACGCTTCGTTATCTCGCAAGCACATCCGACTGTCGGGGCTGTCCGCTCAAGGCGCAATGCTGTCCAAAGTCGCCTTTCCGCAGGATCCCGCGCAGCATCTACGAAGAGGCGCGCGACGTCGCCCGCGCGCTGGCCAAGACCAAAGCGTTCGAAAAATCATGTCGCGAAAGAAAACGCATTGAGATGCTGTTTGCCCACCTTAAGCGCATCCTGAGGCTTGGTCGCCTTCGACTACGTGGCCCGCGCGGCTCCCAGTTCGAGTTCACGCTGGCA
This sequence comes from uncultured Alphaproteobacteria bacterium, assembly GCA_963753455.1. GTDB lineage: Bacteria > Pseudomonadota > Alphaproteobacteria > Rhizobiales > Xanthobacteraceae > Pseudolabrys. The sequence continues at coordinate 13,048 of CAVWDA010000018.1, forward strand.
GCTATCGCGCAAAATCTTCGCAGGCTCGCAAAACTGATCGCTCGACCGCCACCGGCAGTTGATGCATGTCTCGCGTAACCAATGCATGATGTCAGTACAGTTGGTAAGTGATCCCGCTCCATAAAGGAGCGCAATACGAAGACGTTTCAAAAAAAACCGAGGCCGGCACCTCGCAGCCAAAATGGCCGACTTCTGCAACAAAATCGGCACAAAATGGCTTTTTGCGGCACGCACCAGCCACGCACCAAAAAACGGTCAAAATGGTGGATTTGACGGCCCCGATGAAAGGCAAATTCTGGTGTGATATCAAAGTGGTGGGCGCACCAGGGCTCGAACCTGGGACCCGCTGATTAAGAGTCAGCTGCTCTACGATTCAGGGCAACACGCGTCGGGCTTCTTGTCGCTGGTGCCCGGCAAATCCGGCACCGGCACCAAGTGCCAACCTGGTTGTATAGATGTTGTACGAATCCAAGTGACAATAACTCATCTCCAACACTCGCGAGCCTATAAATCATTTAAAACTAATGAGAATTCCGATGGAGCGGGCGAAGGGAATCGAACCCTCGTATGCAGCTTGGGAAACCATCCAACCCGCGATCGACAGGGCGCATTGATAAATACACGATAGGTCCGGAACAGACGACAGGTGGACGACCGCTACTGACGAGTTTGCCGAAGCACCCGCCAAAGGCCCGAGTCGATTCAATGTAAGAATTCAATGCGATTTTCTGCGCCAGCGCTCGATCTCAGCCAGCGCGGCCTCGGGCCGTTCAATCACGATATCGCGGCGGCCGAAGTAGATCGTCCCGGCCTCTCCGTCGATGGATAGCCAGTCTCCCTCACCGATTTCCGCCTCCCCCAGCCGTGCGCTGTGGCTCGCCACATCGATCGTCAGCGCCGCACATCCAACGATACAGGGCTTGCCCATCTGGCGCGCGACCAGCGCCGCATGCGCGGTCCGGCCACCGACCGCCGTCAATATTCCGGCCGACACAGCAAAGCCGGCAACATCGGCTGTGCTGGTATCGGGCCGCACCAGGATGATCGGATCGCCACCGGCTGCCAAGCGCTCCGCGCTCTGTGAATCGAACGCCGCGCGACCGATCGCGATGCCGGTCGAGGCGCCGGTCGCCTGAGCGGCCGGCTCTTGGACGTCGGCAAAATGCCGGCGCGCAAGCTTGTCGACTTCCAGGCCATTGAGGCGCTTCAGCGCCTGGGCCGGAGTCAACAATCCTTCCTTGACGAAGTCGAGGGCAAACCGAAGCGCCGCCTGCGGAGTTCGCTTGGCGGAACGCGTTTGCAGGATCCATAATTTGCCGTCTTCGATCGTGAACTCGACGTCCTGCACGTCGCCGAATTCCCGCTCAAGCAACGACAGCGTTTCGCGCAATTGGGCCGCGACCGCCGGAAGCGAGCGGTCGATGGCCTGCTCGGTCTCCGGCGTGCGGCCACCGGACACGACATCTTCGCCCTGAGATTCGAACAAGACGTCGATCACCGGCTGTGCCGCGCCGGTCGAAGGATCGCGCGAAAATGCGACGCCAGCACCGGACGTCAGGCCACGATTGCCGAACACCATGGCCTGCACGGTCACCGCAGTGCCCTGCAGGTCATCGAGATGCTCAAGCTGGCGGTAGGTGCTGGCACGATCGCTCATCCATGAGCGGTAAACCGCCTTGGCCGCGGCCTCGAGCTGTTCCATCGGGTCTTCGGACACAGCAATGTCATTGCCCTCGATCAATTCCTGGAAGTCTCCGGCTAGGCGTTCAATTGTCTCGCTGTCGAGCGCTTGGCCGCCTTCGACGCCTTCGGTCGCAACTAAGCCGGCAGTCCGCTGCGTAAACGACGCCGAAGCGACGCCGACCACGACGCTGCCATAGCTTTCGAGAAACCGCCGTCGGCAGTCCCACGCAAAGCGTGGGTGGCCGGTCATGCGCACAAGGCCGCGCACCGCGGGCAATGTACAGCCGACATCGAGCACCGTATCCAGCATGCCCGGCATCGATCGCGCTGCGCCGGAGCGCACGGACACCAGGAGTGGCCGGCGCCGGTCGCCGAAACGTTTGCCGGTAGCACCCTCGAGGAATTCAATTCCGCCCCGCAGGCCGTCGCTCAGCGCTTGCTTGGCATGGTGATCACCGCTGACGATTGCCGTGCAGAGTTTGATTGGCAGCACAAAGGCCGGTGGCACCGGCAGCCCGAGCGCGGCCACCCGTGCCAGATTGAACGCCTTGGCACCGACGACGTCCGCGGAGTGGTGGACAACTGATCCGTCCCCAATACGCACAATGTGCATGACAGCCCACCCGGTTATGTCGACAGATCGGCCAGCACGCGCGCGCGAAGCAAGTGGCCGAAACCAGCATCTGATCGGTTGCCCGTTCGACGGCGCGCGCAAGTTCAAGAACCGATAACGCCGTTTTCAGATCGAACTCACCGCGCAAGACGGTTGCCGTGACCGCGCGTTCCGCCGCGTCAGCTTTGTGCTCAGCCTCGATGAGGCGGCCAACGGCCGCAAGCGCATCCTCGGAATCGATGCGTTGACCTTCCGGTACGTCGGCCGCCGCGGTAGCGCCCGATGCAGCGGATTCAGCACCGACGACCGCGGCACTGCAAACGTCGGCCAGCGGTCTAAGCAGTTCCGGAGCAACCTCGCTCGGCAGCAGCGAAGCGATAAAAGCCGCCTGTTCGAGCTCGTCAATCGTCTGTTCGGCGCGGTTCACCAAACGCTCGATCGACGGATCAGCGTCGAACCGTGCAATCTCGTTACGGGCATCGATGGCGATTTTGTCGGCCTTCTCCTCGATGCGCCGTGCCCGCGCCGCCAGGCCCGCCCGGTCGAACGGCCGGCGCGCCTGCTGTTCGGAGATAAAGTGTGCGATGCCGGCCGCGATCTCACGCGCAAGACCCGCCTGGCGACCACAATAGCTAGCAGCATGCTGTCGGCCCGCTGCAAATGCCGGACGAGTTCGGCCTCAATGCGGTCGCGTGCGAGCCGGACGGAGCCGCCTTCCAGCAGCGCTTCCGCCGATACGCGCAGCACTGTCTTGAGGAACTCGACCGCCGCGTCGCGGCCGAGCGCGCGGTCCAGCCGCTCGCCAAAGCCAATGCGGGTTGGCGTCGCATGATGCACCGCCGACGACACCAGTTCGCTGCCGCCGAGTTCGAGGAAACCGCGATGGCCGAAGCGATGACGCGCCGCCCAATCGATGACCCGCATCGACGTCAGCTTTCGACACCCAAGTCTGCAGAACCTTGCGTGCTTTGTTCCAGTCGATCAGAAAAACGAGCGAGACGCCGATCGCCTCAAGAAATGCATCGCGCTCTTTGGCACTGTCGGCATCGAAACGACCGGTGACGAGATAGAACACGCCATTATCGCCAAGCCCGTCCGCGCTTTTGCGGTCAAGCCCGCTCCATTGCACCGGAAACTTCCGCAACTCGCCGGTAAAGAATCTGGCGCGCGCCAAATGTACATCAGTGTAGGTGACCGTTACCGTGTCATCTTCGACACCGATCACAACCACATGCGCATCGGTTTTTCCAATGTCGTTCTGAATGGTGAGACGGGTGCCGGTACGCGAGGCGGTGGTCGAAAGTCCCGGGTGATTGAATTTAAGCTCCCTAGTCGACTCGACCCCGCGCATGAATGCCTCGACCGCAGGGCGGTCTTCCGGTTTGAGCCCATGCACGTGCGCGCCCGCCAGCGCCTCGGTCGCATGGACCACGGCCAGACGGTTCAACGCCTTATGCAAGTCCATCACCAGCCGATGCAAGCTGTCGCCATCGCTATCGGAAATCCCGGTGAGTTTGGCGATTTGCGTCAGCTCGAGCGTATCCGCGGCTTGCTGCGAAGCCGCCCCTTTCAACGCTGTCAGGCGCTCCAGAGCCTTGCCGCCCTCTGCCGCATTCCCAACTTTGATCGGCCGGAGCATGCTCGCGATATCGTCCCAGATCACTGCTTCCAGGTTTGCGAGCCCAGGCGCCGCAAGCCGATCACCCGCTATGAGACTGGCGCCATTGACCAGCGTTTCCAGCGCCACTGGATCGAGATGGGCGGCACGACATTCGTTCGCCAGGTCGAAGCGTGCGCCACGCGGCTCACGTGCATGGTGCACCGCCGCCTGCAACACGCCGAGCCTGACTTTCACCCGATCGTTGGCCGCCAAGCCCTCGGCAATCAGCGCCGGCAGCAGGATATCCGTTTGCCCAAGCTGCTCGATAATCTGCGATTTCATGGTTTGGCACGCGTTTGAACTCGAGCGCGAGATTAAGCCATACTGATTAGAGATCGGCATTGAGCCAGATCAGTCACCGGACTGTCATAAAAGCCGATTACCCCGGAGACATCGCGGCCTTCGAATTAGCCGAGTACCGCTTTTGCTGATCAGTTCAACGACGCGGTTGAGACGAAGCGGAGATTGAGAAAGACTTGTCATTTGGCCGCAATGGCTGCGTGGCCCAGTGCTTTGCGCCGCAAATTATGTGCTGCCACGCAATACCGGGGGACAGAACGATGAAACCGATGAAGATCATGTTGGGACTAGCTTTTGCCGTGCTGGTGGCGGTCGCGATGCGAACGCCGGCGCAGGCCGCCGATGTCATTTGTTACAACTGTCCGCCACAATGGGCCGACTGGGCGTCGATGCTCAAGGCGATCAAAGCCGACCTCGGTTACGATATCCCGTTCGACAATAAGAATTCCGGACAGACGCTGTCGCAACTTCTTGCCGAGAAGAGCAATCCGGTCGCCGATATCGCCTATTATGGCGTCAACTTCGGCATGAAGGCAAAGACTGCGGGTGTGGTCGAGCCCTACAAGCCGAAAGGCTGGAGCGAAGTTCCCGCCGGTTTGAAAGACCCCGACGGCGATTGGACCACCATCCACTCCGGCACGCTCGGCCTATTCGTCAACAAGGACGCGCTCGGCGGCAAGGCTGTGCCGGCCTGCTGGAAGGATCTGCTCAAACCCGAATACAAGGGCATGGTCGGCTATCTCGACCCGACCTCGGCCGCCGTCGGCTATGTCGGCGTCATCGCGGTGAACAACAGCCTCGGCGGTAACGAAAACAACTTCACGCCGGCTATCGAGTTCTTCAAGGGTCTTAAGAAGAACGACGCAATCGTGCCGAAGCAGACGTCCTATGCGCGCGTGGTGTCGGGCGAAATCCCGATCTTGTTCGATTACGACTTCAACGCCTACCGCGCCAAATACACCGAGAAGGGCAATTTCGTCTTCGTCATCCCCTGCGAAGGCTCGGTCGTCTTTCCCTATGTCGTAAGCCTGGTGAAGAACGCGCCGGACAAGGACAAGGCGAAGAAAGTGCTCGACTACCTGCTCTCCGACAAGGGTCAGGCGATCTGGACCAATGCCTATTTGCGCCCGGCGCGGCCGATTCCGCTGCCGGCGGCGGTGAAAGCCAAATTCCTGCCCGACAGCGACTACGCGCGCGCCAAAAGCGTCGATTGGGCAAAGATGGAGTCGGTGCAAAAGGGCTTCACCGACCGCTACCTCGCAGAAGTGCATTGAGGCATCATGGCACTCCGGCATCCCGCCGGAGTGCCCTAGCCTATGAAGCCCAGCACCTTCGTTCGTCTGTGCCTGCTGCCGCTCGCGTTGGTGGTCGTCGCTTTTTTCCTGCTGCCGATGGTGCGGCTCGTGATTACCGGCGCGACCGGCGACTTGGGCATGAGCGCCTATGCCGCCATCCTTTTTGAGCCGCGCTATCGCGTGACCCTTATCAACACTGTGCTGCTGGCGGACGGCGACCACTGTGGCAACGCTATTAATCTCCATAGTCGCCGGCCTGTTCCTGCAACGGCATCGGTTTCCCGGCCGGGCCATTCTGGTGGCGATGCTCACCTTTCCGCTGGCGTTTCCCGGCGTAGTGGTTGGCTTCATGATCATCCTGCTGGCCGGACGGCAGGGCCTGATCGGCGAAATAACGCAGCCGTTGTTCGGCGAGAAGCTGGTGTTCGCCTATTCGATCGAGGGCCTGTTCCTCGGCTATCTCTATTTCTCCATTCCACGCGTCATCCTCACCATCATGGCGGCGGTGGAAAAGCTCGACCCCGCGCTGGAGGAAGCCGCACGCGCGCTCGGCGCCCGCCCCTGGGCTATCCATCGCGACGTCATATTGCCGGCGCTTGGCCCGGCCATCGTCGCCTCGGGCGCGATTGTGTTCGCCACCGCCATGGGCGCTTTCGGCACCGCCTTCACGCTCGCCACCAATATCGACGTCTTGCCGATGCTGATTTACACAGAGTTCACTTTGTCGGCGAACATCGCCATGGCGGCGGCGCTGTCGGTCGGCCTCGGCCTGGTGGCCTGGGCCGCACTGGCGCTGGCCCGCCAATTCGCCGGCGCGACCGTCGCGGCCGCCGGATGACCGCCATGCGCGACCGCCTGATCTTCGCCGGCCAGCTCCTGTTTTCGCTTCTTGTCGCCGCTTTCCTGATCGTACCTGCGATCCTTTCCATGGTGGCGGGCGTCACGGTGAATTATTTTCGCGGCATTCGCTCGGGCCTAACCTTGCAATGGGTGATGCAGGTCTGGGAGCTTTACTCCGATACGATTGCGCGCTCGTTCGCCGTCGCCCTCATCACGCTTGGCGTGACACTTGTTGTCGGCGTTCCCGCCGCCTATGCGCTGCATGTACGCGGAGGCCGGTTGTCGCGCGCAATTGAAGAGATCATCACGCTTCCGCTCGCCATTCCCGGGCTAGCCATCGCGCTGGCGCTGCTGCTGACCTATAACGGGTTCAGCGATTTCCGCCGCTCATCGCTGTTCATCGTCGCCGGCCACGTCGTATTCACATTGCCGTTCATGGTGCGCTCGGTGATGGCGGTGTTTTCGCTGATCGACGTCAAGACGCTCGACGAAAGCGCCTCATCGCTCGGGGCTTCGCCCTGGCGGCGCTTCCGCGACGTCATCGTACCGAACGCTATCCCCGGGATCCTCGCCGGCTCGCTGATGGTGGTGACGCTGTCGCTCGGCGAATTCAATCTGACGTGGATGCTGCACACGCCGCTAACCAAGACGCTGCCGGTCGGGCTTGCCGATAGCTACGCATCCATGCGGCTTGAGGTCGCCTCCGCCTATACGCTGGTATTCTTCGTCATGATCATTCCGTTGCTGGTGGCGATGCAGATCTTCGCCGACCGCGCCAGCCGGCAGGGAGCGCGCCGATGAATGCGTCTCACGGCGTCGCGGTGTGCGTCGAAACCTGCGCCAAAACATTTGCCGACGGCACGCGGGCGCTCGAGCCGGTCACGCTCGACGTCGCGCGTGGCGAAACGCTGGTTTTTCTCGGACCATCGGGCTGCGGCAAGACGACGATGCTGCGGATCATTGCCGGGCTTGAGGCACCGGACGCCGGTGGACGTGTGCTGTTCAACGATGCGGATGTGACCGGCATTCCGATCGAACAGCGCAATGTCGGCATGGTGTTCCAATCCTATGCACTGTTCCCCAATATGAACGTGGCCGAAAATATCGGTTATGGGCTCAAGATCCGCGGCGTCGGCAAGGCGGAACGCAATGCGCGCGTCGCCGAACTGGTGGCACTGACCGGGATTGAGGGCTTGGAGTACCGCCGCATCGACCAATTGTCGGGCGGCCAGCGGCAGCGCGTCGCCTTGGCGCGTGCGGTGGCGGCACGGCCGAGCGTACTGCTGCTCGACGAACCGTTAACCGCGCTCGACGCCGCGCTGCGCGAAAGGCTGCGCTGGGAACTCGACCGTCTGCTGCGTACGTTGGGCATCACCACCATTTATGTCACCCACGACCAGGCGGAGGCTATGGCGCTGGGCGACCGTGTGGTGGTCATGCGCAAGGGAGCCATTGCCCAGATCGGTACGCCGCGCGACATTTATTTCGCCCCGGCAAATCGTTTTGTTGCCGAATTTGTCGGGGCTGCGAACCTCGTGGAAGCATGCGCCATCGATAGCGCGCTCAGCTTGTCCGGTGGCAAATTGCCAATCGACGATGCACAACTTGCTGGTGACGTAGTGGCAATGATCCGCCCGGAGTCGATCAGCGTGGTCGCGCCAGAAGGCGCCTCGCTGTCGGGCCAGGTTGAGCGAGTCAGCTTTATCGGCGACCGGCAACGGCTGACCGTGAGCGGTGCCGCGCAACGGCCCTTGATGATTGACGCGCCCAATACGCTCGGCATTAAAGTTGGCGAGCGTATTGGTTTAAAGATCGACCCGGCGGCCATCCGGGTACTTCCCCGCGAGGGTCAATGACCATACCCCCGAGTTTGATCGCGCAGATTTCCGATCTGCATATCAAGCGCCCGGGCGAGCTTGCTTATGGCCGCGTCGATACTGCGGCAGCGCTGTCGCGTTGCGTGCGCGAACTCAATCGCTTCACGCCGCGACCCGAGATGGTCGTGATTTCCGGCGATCTCGTCGATACGCCCGTGAAAGAAGAATACGACCACCTCAAAACCTTGTTGGCTCCACTGGAGATTCCCTTTGTAGCCATCCCCGGCAATCACGACGAGCGCACTTTGTTCCGCGCGGCGTTACCGGATCAGCCCTATGTGTGCCAGAGAGGTGCGCTTAACCTTAGACTATCGATAGACGATCTCGATATTCTGCTGATCAATTCCAGCGTGCCTGGCGCGCCGCACGGCGAGCTCGATGTCGAGACTTTGGCGTGGCTTGAGGCAGCGCTTGGCGCAGCTTCAAGCCGGCCAACCCTACTGTTCCTGCATCATCCGCCATTCGGTACCGGAATCGGACATATGGACGTGCAGAATCTGCGTAATGCCGAGGCGCTCGCAGCCTTGGTTGCCAAGCACGCGCGGGTGCGGCTGATCGCGGCCGGACATGTCCATCGCGCCACACTCGCGATGTTTGCGGGCATCGCCGCAACGATATGCCCGGCGCCAAATCATGCCGTTGCGCTCGATCTCGGTGCGAACATGCGGCCGTCATTCAAGATCGAGCCGCCGGCATTTCACCTGCACGTCTGGTTTCCCGGGAAGGACTGCGGCAATGTCGTCACTCACTTTGTGCCGATCGGTGATTTCGATGGGCCACATCCATTCTTCAGCCGCGACGGAAGATTGCTTTAGCACCTGCGATAAATTCTAGTTCGAGAGGCAAAGAGAAACCATGCCGAAATACCAGTCTATGCCTGTCTTGCGACGCCAACTCTGCTGTACCCTCGACCTGCAGATGTGGTCAGTGGCGGCACTATGCTCAGGCGAGCCTTTGCCGCAGAAATGTGAATAGCCGCTCGACAGTTAAAGCGATGACAAAAATAACGATCAGCAGGAGCGAGACTTCGCGATACTGGAAAAGATTCATCGCCGTGAGCAGCTTGAAGCCAATGCCGCCTGCTCCGACAACCCTGAGGACGAGCGACGAGCGGATATTCTCGAAAAAGTACAACGAGAGGTACAACTCGGAGCTCTTGATCCCCATCTAACTATTTCGAATATATTACGGGCTCCCGCTCGATCAGGACTTTTATCACTGGATTTAACCCCGCCCCGGCAAATAGGGACCCACGCTCAACAAACGGGGGTGATGAATTCGCCCACTTCAGCCCGCTCTCATGATGCAGGTCGGCCTCGAGCAATGAACTCGCGGAAACCGAGGCCGCTGTGCGCGGTGGCGCGGCAGCTCCTGAGTGACGGCAAACCCCTCAAGTCTGGTGATCCTTGATCTTGCTCTTCATCCTGGTGGCAATTGTCTCAAGGGCCATGGCAAAGGCCAGGATGATGTAGGTGATCAGCCCCACCTCCCGCAAGTCGAAATAATAGCCGCTGGCCATGATAGAGATCGAAACCAACTCCAGATGCCCCGGCTGCGGCACCCATGGCGACTGCGGTGGCGAAATTGATTTCGAGCCGCAGAAAGGTCCAGGACAACAGATAGGTGAAAGACGACGGGATAACGGCCTGGAAGACAATCTGCCACCAATTGGCGCCGCTGGCCTTGAGGGCCTCGATGACGCTTCGATCCAGGTCTTCGAAGGCCTCGGCGTAGGCCTTGGTCAGGTAACTGATCGTGTGGAAGGTCATACCGATAACCGCCGCCGTGGCGCCGAGCCCGGCGGTCACCGCAAAGATCAGCACCCAAAGAATGGTCGGCACCGCCCGGATAAAGGCGACGAAGACCTTGACGATATTGGTCACCAGCGTCGGAGCGAGATTCTGGGCGCCCAGAAGGCCAAGAAACAGGGCGATGCTGGCTCCGAACAGGGTGCTCAGAAACGCCAGTCCCAGAGTGATGACCACCTCGTAGAGGGCCTTGGAGAAGGAAAGGCGCGCCCCGCCGGGGTGCAAGAAGATGATCTTCAGGTTCGCCAGCGTATCGGCCACCGCCTTGGCCAGATCGATGCCGCCATAGTCGACGGTAGCGAAGGCGTAGACGGTCGTTACCGCCAGCACCAACAGTAGAAGCCGGATGACAACCGTCTGTTTGGTCAGCGGCTTGACGGGAAGGCGCAGGGCCGAAGCAACGGCGCTGTCCGTCAGCCGGCCCGATCCGCTCAAGGTGTCCGGCAGGCGCATCAGAGGATGATCCTGCGGATATAATTCGAGATCACCTCGATGGCCATGATGGTGATCACGATCAAGATCACCACCAGGCTGGCGTCGTGAAATTGGAAGTTCTTGTAGTACAGGTCGAAGGAGAACCCGACGCCCGTTCCGGTCAGCAGGCCGACCAAGGTGGCATCGCGGATGTTGGTGTCGATCATGAACAGCAGCCAGCTAATCATCTGCGGCAGACTCGACGGCAGGACCGCCTGCAGGATGATCGAGGAATAGCTGGCGCCCGTGGCCTTGAGCGCCTCCACCGCATGGATGCTGGCCTCGTCGACCGTCTCGATGAAGGCTCTGGTCAGAAAACCAAGCGAACCGAAGAACAGCGCCAGATAGCCGGTCAGCAGGCTCTGGCTGAACGCCAGCATCAGAATCATGGCCCAGGCCACCAGCGGGATATTGCGGAACACCGAGGCCAAGCCTCGGGCGATGACGCTGAAGAGGGTGTTGATGCGCGTCGTGCGCGACCCCATCATCGCCAGCACCACGGCGAAAATCGCGGCGACCGTCGTCGACGCGACCGACATCAGAATGGTTTCCCAGAGCTTCTGTGCGATGTCCGGCAGCCTCGTCAGGGAATGGGCATCCGGATAGAAATTGGTAATGCCCCACACGAGCGCCTTGCCGACGCTGGTGAAGCCCGCAGCGACGTCATACTTGGTGATGACGATCGAACCTGACGGTCAGCGCGCCCAGGGCTGCGAAGAAGAATAGGCTGTTGTTGCGGCGCTGGACGAAGATGTCAGCTGGCATACCTCGCCTCAGGTCGGAGCTCAGGTCGATGCACGTCCCTCAGGGCGATGGATTCCGACCCGTAGATCTCCGCGATTCGCTCGGGCGAGAGCTCATCCGGCCGGCCATCGAAGACGAGCCGACCCTTGTTGACGCCCAGGATGCGATCCGAATACTTGAGTGCGAATTCCACCTGATGCAGGTTGACGATCAAGGTGATGTGCATCTGCCTGGAGAAACTCTTCAACTGCTCCATGATGTTGCGCGAGGCGTTGGGATCGAGCGAGGCAATCGGTTCGTCGCAGAGAATCATCTTCGGGTCCTGGACCAGCGCCCGGCCGATGCCGACCCGCTGCTTCTGTCCGCCGCTCAGACGATCGCAGCGCTGGTAGACATGGTCGCCAAGGCCCAGCATCGCGATCACGTCCATGGCCTGACGCTTCTCGTCGCGGCTGTAGCGGCCCATGGCGCCGGCGAGCGTCGACTTGGAACCGAGCCTGCCATGCAGAACGTTCTCGATCACCGTTAGCCGATCGACGAGATTATAGTGCTGGAAGATCATGCCGATCTTGCTGCGCAGCCGCTTGAGATCCTTCCGGTTGAGCGCACCGACCGAAATCCCTTCGAAGCGCACCTCGCCTCTGCTGACCTCGATCATCCGATTGATGCAGCGTAGCAGCGTCGACTTGCCGGCGCCGGAAGGGCCGATCACCGAGACGAACTCGCCCTTCCTGACGGAAAAACTGACGTCGTCCAGCGCGGGCTTCGCCCCGTCGTAATACTTCACGACATGGCCGACCTCCAGCAACGGGAGGCTGGGAAGTTGCGACACCTGTGACATCGTTCATCCCTCGAAGGAGGTGCGGAGCCGGGGAATTACGTTCCGGGGCCCGGCTGCTGCCGGGCCCCGGAAAGGCGCGGGAAATTATTCAATTCCCAACATTTGGCGGCTCAATTCCCAAGACCTTGCGCATCGGGTCGTACCAAGAGTCGGTGACCTTCACGAACCGTGCGGGGCGCTGGAAATCCGAGCTCTTGCTGTTGGTGGGGGCGAAGATCTTCGGGTTGTTGGCCACCTCATCCGAACTCAAGACATCGGCGATCTGCCTTCATGGTCTTCTCGCTCAGATAGGCGCTGTTGACTTCGATCGGCGGGTTCAACACCGGGATCGACTTGATGATGACGAACTCTTTCCCGGCTACGGAGGAAAATGGAGCGCCGGCATCCTTCTTGACCGCGTATACGGCCCCGGCGGTGTTGTCGGTCCCCGAGACCAGGTCCACGTACGCCGTCACCAGGAAATCGCACACGGCCGACACGTCGGAGCGGCCGGCCAGGACGTTGACCAGCGACAATTGATGGGAACCGCCGAACATCACCTGCTGGAAGAAGCGGCCCGAGCCGCCTTGCGTGAGATCCTCCATTTTCAGTTGCTTCCACTTCTCCTGTTTCCCGAACTCGCCCACGATCGCGGCGGCCGGCATGTTGAAGCCGGAGCTGGAGCTGGTGGAAACGAAGGACATCCGTTTGCCGACAATATTGTCGATGCCTGAATACCCCGTCCGCCTCGTACTGCTTCTCATCGTCCTTCTTGACGACGAGACGGCTGTAGTACAGGGCGTCCTTCAGGGTTCCGGACGGCCCGGTGTTGACCACCAACGGAATGAGCTTGGGATTCCGGGCATGTGTCGTGAGGTATTCGGCGGCCCCGGTCCACGAGATCTGGGCTGTGCCGTTATCCAGTGCCGCGAGCGCGATCGCGTAGTCGGTGGTGAGCTTGTTTTCCACCTTCTTGCCGGTGGCCTTGGCGATCGCTTTGGCGATTTCATCGCGCATCGACGCCAGAACGTCCGACGAGTCGTTCGGCAACCAGGCGATGGTGAGGGTGTCCGGTTCCTTCACCGTCTGGGCGCTGGCCGTCGGCGCGGTTGAGACGCCGCCGATCAGGGAAAGGGTCAGTGCGAAGGCGCCAGCCGAGAGTATGTGTTTCAGATGCATTGCAATTACTCCTGCGAGGTTGATCGATATGACAGTCACAAGTTGATGCGCAGTCGAATGCGGCCTGAGAGAAACCGGTTAGGCAGCATTCGAGCGGGCCCCTACCTGTTCGCACACATTGACCATCGCGGAGGCCGTCACGAGATGCGCCTGTTTTTTCGTGCCTCTTTCATCATCTTGATGACACCATTATTCGGACAATCGGCGGCGTTGCCGGCCATCGCGGACGACGACGCACTCAGTGTAGCGATCGCGGCGCCCGCGATAGCGGCCGCCCAAATCGACTTCCTATCCATCTCAAACCTCCTGGTTTATTTTTGCGTTTCACGAAGAACTTGTGCACTCAGCTTGACTTGCAGATGACGAAGCGTACCCGCAGCGGTTCTAGACTTGGCGGTTACGGTTTTGATGAACGGAAGCATGATCCTTTGATTGCAGACTCTGGCTTTCTGATCTCGATGCATCGATGCGATGAGTTCCACGGCGATCTGAATTTGCTCGCGTAATCAGAGTTTCACCTCGAGCTCGACCCGGTCGCCTCGCAGCCGCCCGAGCGCATATTCGACAGGACGTCGAGTCGACCGAATTGGACATTCACACTCTTGATGCGAAGGATGGGCTGATGACGCGGTATGCCGAGCAGCGTCGCGTCATCGCCTTGCGGAAGCCGGGTCGAAATCAGGCTGTATTGGCGTTCGAGCTCGATGCCGAGGCGATCGGCGATGAAGTCATGCAACGAACCGCCTTCGTATTCGGCAAAGACCTGACCGACGAGTTCGGCAGGCATGAAATGCGAGACGACCGAAAATGGGCGTTCGTTCGCTTTGCGCAGCGTCTCGACCCATAAAACTTCGGTCCCTTCGGCCAGTTCAAGTCTGCGGGCGACCCCACCGCCGGCCGGGATTATCAGCTTGCGCAAAACGACGCTCTCGGTCGTGTTTCCGGCGGCTTCAAGGGATTTGGTGAAGCGAGTATGTTTATGGATGCCGTAATTATGCGGTGCGTCGAGCACGAAGACGCCAAGGCCGCGGCGGCGCTCGACTAATCCCGAATTGACCAACTCGTCGATCGCGTGGCGAAGCGTATGCCGATTGACGGAGAAACGCTCCGCCAACACCGGTTCAGGCGGAAGCTGTGCGCCCGGCTTATAATGTCTGCGCACCTCTTCCTCGATCGCCTGACTGATTTGGCGATAGAGCGGAATGCCGGAAGAGAGGTCGACAGCATACAAGCTCATCTAGACGTCCCCTTGTCTCGACATGAGACGCTACAGACGGTTCATGACTGCGAGACGACGGGTCGATGAATTCGACGTCATGATCGCGATCACCTACGCGCGACAAAAAAGACGCGCCGCGACGAGGAAACCTCGCTATCGCATCAACCGCCGAGCCGCGAGCCATCCCCGTTGTCCACAAGTCAGAGTGCCGTCGTCTCAAAACGTGTAGGCAAATGGGCGGTACGCGGAATGGCCCAATGTCGCGACTTGGGTAACCCGGAAAGGCGCAACGGCGTCGGCTTGGCGCGCTACGACTATCTGGTTGACGGTGACTAGGGTTCGCGCCGCGCACCTGCTCAAATCGATCGCAAAGAAATCGCAACGCCTGGTTCCTTTCGGGCAGTGCAAGTGAACCGGTCAGCGTCATGTGAAAGCGAAAATCTTCAGCCACATAGGGGTATCCCCAGCGCTCAAGATTTTCGATTTGTCGGGTGGTCAAGTTCGCCGCCAGCCGACGCTCGTGCTCCGATTCGGACATAGGTGCGCGGAAGCGGTCAAACTCTTTCACGCAAGTCTGCGCCAGCCGGTCGACCAGTGGGCTGCGAGCGCCGGGGACAAGGGCGATGAATGTACCAAGTTCGCGAACAACGAGTTGGCCGATTGTGACCGCGGCACGATTCGCAGCAAATTCCCGCGCTGCATCCTTGAGATCGGCTTCGCTTGAGCCGACGGACAAATAAAACGGCGCTTTGAGTGTCGCGTGAAAGCCGTAAACGCGCGGTTCGCGCACATATTCTGCCCAAGGCAAAGAATCGACGCCATCAATCAGTGCCTTGTCATGGCCGCTGTAGCAGTCATAACCAAGCACCGAAGCACCAAATTGATACAGCGCCATAACCGCACCTGGCACGAAATAGATCGCGTAACGCGGTACCGGGTCCGAAGAGCCCATCGTCATCCACTCAATTCAGGCGGCTAGTCTCTGCCAGATGCACGATGCGGCCTTTGGCAATGGTCGCAACGAGCTTTGGACGGCGCAGGTCCTTGGCGTCGACGATGGTCACGTCAGCCCGGCGGCCAAATTCGATCGCGCCACGATCGTCCAGGCCGGCGGCTTTGGCAGGCCGCTCGCAGACAAAGGACCACGCGGTCTCGAGCGGAACGATACCGTCGGCCGCCAGCCGGAAGGCGGCCAGCAGCGGTGCCGGGTAGTAGTAATCGGAGGCAAGGATTGTGCAGAATCCACGCGCGACCATGTCCGCAGCGCTGATCCAGCCGATATGGCTGCCGCCCCGCACCACATTGGGCGCGCCTAGGACGACATCGTCACCCCCCTCAGCCGCTTCCTGCGCCGTCTCGACCGTTGTTGGGAACTCCGCCAGACGGCAATCGAGTGCACGAAACCAACGGCGCTGCTCGGGATGCATATCATCGTGCGACAGCGTCGGTATGCCGGATGCGCTTGCGGCGATGGCGAGCCGTGCGATCGACTGCGGCACCTCGTCGACTCGGTCTCGCAAGCGCGCGACCAGCGCCATGAAATCTTCCCGCGAGAGCCCGGCGCGTTCCGCCATCTCCCCTAGCTTGCGAGCCCGCGGCGGCGCATTTTCGCCCGGCATATGGTCGTTGAAGCCGAGTATGCCGATACGCCGTTCGCCGACCCAGCCCGCAACTTCGGCCTCCGCATCGAGATTGAACGTCTCATAGCGCAGGTGAATATGCGTGTCGGCGCCGAGTTCCGGGCGCAATGCCTCAACTGCAGTCAACAAGGCGCGGGCATTGTCGGCGCCACGCAACCCCGGCTCCCACGACCAGGTAACGCCGTGGAACATGGTGGTGATGCCGTTGCCGACGGCTTGGCGGTCGCTTTCCATCAACGCGACGTCGATAGGAAATCCGACCCCCGGCCGCGGCATCAATTGCCGCTCAAAGGCATCGGCATGGAGGTCGACGATGCCGGGCAGCACCATGAGCCCGCGCGCATCGAAACAGCGACCGTTGCCACCGTCTTTTCCGATGGCATCGATCAGGCCGGCCGCTTCGTCGATATCGACATCGGCGGCAGCCCATTGCCCACCCGTCAAGACCTGCCCGCCTTGAATGCGCATGGCCGGCCTCAGTGCGCGGCAGCAACGAGATGCGGCACTGGCACCTGCGTCTCGTGTTTGTCGAGAAACTGCTCGACCGTGAGTGCCCGGAAGTCGACCAAGGCGGCATGCAACCGTTGGTGCGGCCAATCCCACCAGGCTAAAGCTTGCATACGCGCGACAATCTCGGCCGAAAACCGCTGGCGCAGGATGCGCGCCGGGTTCCCCACCGCGACTGCATAGGCCGGGATGTCTTTGGTGATGACCGCGCCCGCACCGATCACCGCGCCAGTGCCGATTTTGCGTCCCGGCAGTACGATGGCGCCGTGACCGATCCAGACGTCGTGACCGATAAGGACAGGCTGCGCGCGGCGCCAGGCGAAGAAGCCATCCTCGTCGCGCTCGCCGTCGAAATAGGCGCTAGCGCGGTAGCTGAAATGCGCCTGGCTCGCCCGATCCATAGGATGATTTCCCGGATTGATCCGGGTCATCGCTGCGATCGAGGTAAACTTACCGATTTTTGCGTAGGCGATGTCGCTGTCATTGACCACGTAAGAATAATCGCCGAGTTCCACTTCAAGCAGCTTGGTGCGGGCGCCGATTTCGGTATAGGTGCCGAGGGTGGCCGCAGTTAACGAGGCGGTCGGATCGACAAGTGGCAGCGTCGACAGTTTCTTTTCAGACATGGACACACGAATAGCCATTGAAGGCTGGGCTAGTCTCACCGGGGGGCTCGCACTTGAGAAAGACGACATGTTGACGACAGCCGGATGACAGCGGCGGCGTTATGCAATGAGTTCAATAAAAAATTGCGATCAGCTCTCGACGATCAGTGCGACCCGATCGGCGGCAAACCGCCCGCGTGTGGTCAAGACCGGTCTATCGTCCGAGGTCACATCCAGGCTTTCCACAACCAGGATCGGGCGGTGCACCGACAGACGCAGGCGCCCAGCGTCGACTGCATCAGCGAATGCCGCACTAATCCGGGTCCATTTCCGCCGGTAACCGCCGATTCCATAATGGTCCAGCGTACGGGTGACCGAGCGAAGCTGCCGGAAGACTTTTGCCGCATCGCAGAAGCGTTGACCATCGAGCCATGTGGTGGCGACCGATATCGGAACGCGGTCGGCTGCGCGTACGATCTCAAGCCGCACAACGTCGTCACCGGGCTTTAGGCCTAAACGCGCGGCAATCTCGTCGCTCGCCGGCTCAAGTCGGTGGCCTTGCAGCCGCCCTTCCGCCTCGTGACCCGCCGCGGCGATGATTTCGGAAAAGCGGGTGCGCTGGCCGATCCGGTAGTCCAACTTATCGGTCTTGACGAACGTTCCACTGCCACGCTCGGTTCGCACCAACCCGCGCGCGGCAAGTTCGGACATCGCCCGCCGCACGGTGTGGCGATTGACCCCGTAGCGCATCGCGATTTCCGATTCCGCCGGCAGGCGTTCGGCGTTGTCATATTTGCCGACCAGGATCATCTGCTCATAATCGTCGGCGATGCAGCGCCACAACATAATGCCGCGCGCCAACAGATGATTTTTATTCAACGAACCACGCGGTGTTCTTGTGAGCATCGCTCAACTGTCATCAAATCGTCATTGGACGCGATCTATCACTTGTCTATTGAACTAGACAACTTGGCGCAAGCGTCATGGCGGTTGCCAACAATAAAAACGTCAATAACGAAGCCGCACAGGGGGCCTGCGCGGACAGGCGCGCGGCGATGGCAGTGCTGGCGGAGGCCGAGGCCGGTGACATCGAACGCTGCCTCAGTGTGGTCGGCGTCGGCGTCGAATTCACGGAGCCGAGGCCCGCCGAAACGGGTCTGATCATGCTACGCGGCCGCATTGGCGGAGACGGCGCCCCGTTCAATGTAGGCGAAGCCACCGTCACGCGCGCCGCGGTGCAGCTTGCATCCGGTGTCATCGGCTTTGGTTATGTACTTGGCCGCGATCGCCGCAAGGCGCGTGCCGTGGCGCTTTGCGACGCGCTATTGCAAGCCGACGACTACCGGCAAAGCGTCGAACGCCACGTGCTGACGCCGCTGCGCCTAGCGCAGCAGCAGCGTCTCGCTTTTGCGCGGGCACAAACGGCGGCGACGCGCGTCGACTTCTTCACGCTGGTGCGCGGAGAGGACGAGCGATGACCGTGCTCAATCCAGATCCCGCATTCGCCAGCCAAGCCGCCTTTCGCGCCTTGATGGAGGCCTTCGCGCGGCCCGGCGAAATCAGAACGGTCCGTGGCGCAACCGCACCGGTGCCGCTGGCGCCGGCAACCGCCGCCCTGGTGCAAAGCCTCGCCGATTATGAAACGCCAGTCTGGCTCGATTCCACACTCGCCGGCTTATCTGCAGTCGCGGAATGGATTCGTTTTCATACCGGCGCACCGCTTGTGACCGATCCTAGCGCTGCCGCCTTCGCGCTCGTCGCCGATCCGAATGGTATGCCAGATTTGGCGCGGTTCTCACTGGGCAGCGAGGAATATCCCGACCGCTCGACCACAGTGGTCGTCCAGATCGAACGCTTCGAAGGACGCAGCCTTAGCATCGAAGGTCCCGGCATCAAGACAGCGCGCTCGCTCGCAGCCCAGCCCTTGCCGGACGACTTCGCGGAGCGCCTGCGCGCAAACCGCGAGCTATTTCCACGCGGTATCGATCTCGTCCTGATCGCTGGCGAGCAAGTGGCGGTGTTGCCGCGCTCAATTTGCATCGCAATGGGGACCTGACGATGTATGTCGCGGTCAAAGGCGGCGAACGCGCCATTGAAAACGCCCATGCGTTGCTTGCTGACGTCCGGCGCGGCGACCGCGCCGTTCCCGAATTGTCACTGGCGCAGATCGACAACCAGTTGGCGCTCGGCGTCGACCGGGTGATGTGCGAAGGCTCGCTCTATGACCGCGAGCTGGCGGCGCTCGCGATCAAGCAGGCGCGCGGCGACATGATCGAGGCAATTTTTTTACTCCGCGCCTATCGCACGACCCTGCCACGTTTCGGCGCGTCCGAGCCGGTCGAGACGGCGGATATGGATATTCGTCGGCGTATTTCGGCCACCTTCAAGGATTTGCCGGGCGGCCAGGTGCTGGGTCCGACTTTCGATTACACCCATCGCCTGCTCGATCATACTTTGGCGCAGGAGAGCGAAGTGCCGCCGGCGGCCACCGCGCCGGCGACCGACGCGACGTTCCGTTCCGTCACCGATCTTCTCGCCGACAGCAGGCTGATCGAGCCTGAGGCCGCGCAGGACGGCGAGATCGGCGACCTCACCCGCGAGCCGCTGTCTTTTCCCGCCGGCCGCGACCTGCGCCTGCAGAACCTGGCGCGCGGCGACGAAGGCTTCCTGCTCGCGCTCGGCTATTCGACCCAGCGCGGTTTTGGCCGCAACCACCCCTTCGCCGGGGAAATCCGCTACGGCGAGGTCGAGGTCGAATTCTTCGCCGAGGATGTCGGTTTCGCGGTGCCGCTTGGCACGATTTTTCTGACCGAATGCCAGATGGTCAACCAGTTTGCCGGCAGCGGAACGCAGGCGCCGCGCTTCACCCGCGGCTACGGTCTCGCTTTCGGCCAGAGCGAGCGCAAGGCCATGGCCATGGCGCTGGTCGACCGGGCGCTGCGCGCCCGCGAGTTGGGCGAGGAAACAGGCAGTCCAGCGCAGGACGAGGAATTCGTCCTCAGCCACTCCGACAATGTTCAGGCAACTGGTTTTGTCGAGCATCTCAAGCTGCCGCATTACGTGGATTTCCAGTCCGAACTGGGGCTGCTGCGCAAGCTGCGTGCGGAATTCGCCGAGCGCGAAGCCGATAGCGTTAGCACTGACACGTTGATGCAGGACGCCGCCGAATGAGCGCGCCAGTCTACAATTTTGCTTACCTCGACGAGCAGACCAAACGGATGATCCGCCGCGCGATCCTCAAGGCGATCGCCATTCCGGGCTATCAAGTCCCCTTCGCCAGCCGCGAAATGCCTATGCCCTATGGCTGGGGCACTGGCGGCGTGCAGGTCACCGCCTCGATCCTCGGCCCCGAAGACGTACTCAAGGTGATCGATCAGGGCTCCGACGACACCACCAATGCCGTGTCGATTCGCAAGTTCTTCACCAAGACCGCGGGCGTGCGCACGACTACTTCGACACTGGAAGCGACCGTCATCCAGACCCGCCACCGTGTTCCGGAAACGCCGCTGACCGAGAACCAGGTACTGGTCTATCAGGTGCCGATCCCGGAACCGCTGCGTTTCCTCGAGCCGCGCGAAACCGAAACGCGCCGCATGCACGCTCTGTCCGAGTACGGGCTGATGCACGTGAAGCTCTATGAGGACATCGCGCGGCACGGCCATATCGCCACCACCTACGCCTATCCGGTGAAAGTGGACGAACGCTATGTCATGGACCCCTCGCCGATCCCGAAATTCGATAATCCGAAATTGAGCGATTGCCCGGCCCTGCAATTGTTCGGCGCCGGCCGCGAAAAGCGCATTTACGCGATCCCACCCTACACGCGCGTCGTATCGCTCGATTTCGAAGATCACCCATTCCAGCCCTATCGCCATGACGCGCAGTGCGAGATTTGCGGCGCCGCCGACAGCTACCTTGACGAAGTGATCACCGATGACCGCGGCAGCCGCATGTTCGTCTGCTCAGATACCGACTATTGCGAAACGCGGCGCGCCATGGGTTACGCCGCGCCGGCCCATCATTCCGATGTGGAGCCGGCCCCGTGACTGGGCTCGACACAATTTACATCCGCGCAGCAGATACCGGCGATCTGCCTGGCGTGCTGGCGCTTTATGCGCAGCCGGGCATGGACGATGGACGGATCCTGTCCATTGGTGAGGCCGAACGGCTCTTCGCGCGCTTTTCCCGTTATCCCGATTACACGCTCTATGTCGCCGAGCAGGACGGCCGCATCGTCGGCAGCTTCGCTCTGCTGATCATGGACAATCTCGGGCACCTCGGCGCGCCATCTGCGATTGTCGAAGATGTAGTGGTTGATCCCGCGCGCCATGACCAAGGTATCGGCCGGGTGATGATGAATTTTACCGTCGCGCGGGCGCGCGAAAAGCGTTGTTACAAAATGATGCTTTCATCGAATGCCAAGCGCGAACGCGCGCATGCCTTCTATGAAGCGCTCGGCTTCGAGCGCCACGGCTACTGCTTTCGCCTCATGCTCGAACAGGTGCTGGCATGAGCCTCATCGAGAACGAACAGCCGCTTCTGGTCGCCGAAGGATTGACGAAGTGGTACGGCCGCCGGCTCGCCTGCCGCGACGCATCGTTCGAACTCTACGAGGGCGAGGTGATGGCGGTGGTCGGCGAGTCGGGCTCCGGCAAGACCACGCTGCTGCAATTGCTGTCGGGCCAGATCGAACCCAACGCCGGACAAATTCGCTACCGCTTGCGCGATGGAACGATCGCCGATCTTTGGTCTATGAGCGAACCGATGCGGCGATTTCTGTTCCGCACCGACTGGGGCTATGTGCATCAGGACCCGCAGCTCGGCCTGCGCATGGGCGTCTCCGCCGGCGGCAATGTCGGCGAGCGGCTGATGGCGGTGGGTTGGCGCAATTATGGCGACATTCGCGGTGCGGCGACGGATTGGCTGGCACGCGTCGAAATTCCCGAGGACCGCATCGACGATACGCCCCGCGCCTATTCCGGCGGCATGCGACAACGACTGCAAATCGCCCGCAATCTGGTAACCGCGCCGCGTCTGATCTTCATGGACGAACCGACTGGCGGCCTCGATGTATCGGTACAGGCGCGCCTGCTCGACTTGCTGCGAAGGATCGTCTCGGAAATGCGCATCGCGGCGATCGTAGTCACCCACGATCTCGCTGTCGCACGGCTGTTGTCTAATCGAATCATGGTGATGAAGGAAGGCGAGGTCATCGAGCAGGGCCTCACCGACCAGGTGCTGGATGACCCGCACGCGCCCTACACCCAGCTGCTCGTATCCTCGATCCTGCCGGCGTGAGGTTCGTCATGGTCGCACTCGAACTTTCGGCAGTGGCAAAGACCTTCACCATGCACCTGCAGGGCGGCCTGCGCCTCGCCGTCCTGCACGGCGTCACATTTGCGGTCGAACCGGGACAATGCATCGCCCTGGCCGGCCCGTCCGGCACCGGGAAATCGTCAATTCTCAAGCTGATCTACGGCAACTACCGCTGCGATGCCGGCCAGATTCTGGTTCGCAATGACAGGGACGTCGTCGATATCGCCAGCGCCGCGCCTCGGCAAATCCTGGGTGTGCGCCAGCGCGCGCTCGGCTATGTAACGCAATTCTTGCGCGCGGTACCAAGGGTATCGGCGCTCGACATCGTCGCCGAATCGCTGGTGATGAAGTCGGTGCCGCGCGAGACAGCCACCGCGCGCGCGGCCGCGATGCTGCGGCGTTTCAATGTGCCCGAGCGGCTATGGAGCCTGCCGCCGGCCACATTCTCCGGCGGCGAGCAACAGCGCATCAATCTCGCACGCGGATTGCTGCCAGAGCATCCGATTTTGCTGCTCGACGAGCCGACCGCCTCGCTCGACGCCGACAACCGAGCGGTCGTGATCGACATCGTGCGTGAGCGCAAACGGCAAGGCGCCGCCATTGTCGCCATTGTGCACGACGACGACGTGCGCAAGGTGATCGCCGACGACTGCGTTGACGTTACTCAATTCGCGGCAGCCGCGTGAAAACCATGACTGATACCGATACCCTCTTCATCGACAATGCCCGGATCGTGCTCGCCGACCAGGTAATCGAGGGCGGCTATGTCGCGATCGAAAGCGGCCGCATCGCAGAAATCGGTGATGGCACGGCACCCGAGCGCGGCGTTGATTTTGGCGGCGATCTGTTGCTACCCGGTCTGGTGGAGCTGCACACCGATCATCTCGAGGCGCATGTGATGCCGCGTCCGAAGGTGCATTGGGACACAGTCGCCGCCGTCATCTCTTATGACGCACAGATCGCCACCAGCGGCATCACCACCGTTCTCGATTCACTGCGGGTATGGCGGGAGGAAGGCGCCGAAGAGGTGGACGGCCAGGCCAGCGCGTTGTCAGAGGCTATCGGACGCGCCCGCGCTGCCGGCTTGCTGCGCATCGAGCATTTCCTGCATTTGCGCTGCGAAGTTCCCATGCCCAAGGTCGTTGACGATGCCGCCGAGTTGATCGGCCGTCCGGACGTGCGGTTGATGTCGCTGATGGACCACACACCAGGCCAACGGCAATTCCGTGATCCGGTGAAGCTGCGGGAATATTATCGCGGTAAAGGCGGCGGGATGAGCGACGCCGAGCTAGACACTCTTTTCGCCCGCCGCATCGAAAACCACGCCAGATACGCGGAGCATAATTATCAGGGGCTGATCAAACTCGCCGGCGTGCATGGCACACCGCTCGCGAGCCATGACGACACGACGCCCGCGCATGTGCAGCAGGCCATTCACGATAGTGTCGCGATAGCCGAATTCCCGACCACGATGGAAGCAGCTATGGCTCTGCACGACGCCGGCGTCAAGATCCTGATGGGCGCGCCTAATCTGATCCGCGGCGGCTCGCATTCCGGCAATGTGGCTACCGCCGAGCTGGCCCGCGCCGGCGCGCTCGATATCCTCTCGTCCGATTATGTGCCATCGAGCCTGCTGATCGCGGCACTCCGTCTTCCAGACAAAGCGGATAATTTTAGCCTTCCCGATGCCATCCGCACGGTAAGTAAAACGCCAGCCGACGTGGTCGGCTTAGTCGACCGCGGCGAGATCGCGGTCGGCAAACGCGCTGATTTCATTCGCGTGCACCAAGTGCACGAAGCCACCGCAGTGCGCGCTGTCTGGAGCAGAGGCCATCGGGTCGCATGAACGCGACGCCAAGCGAGCCGATTGGCATTGGCCGGTTCGTGCTTGTGGTCGGACCGAGCGGCGCCGGCAAGGATACCGTGATCGCTGGGGCAAAGGCGGCCTGCGGCGGCGATCCCAGCATTGTTTTCCCCCGTCGCGTCGTTACCAGGCCGGCTACCGAAGCCGAGGATCACGACAGCTTGAGCGATTCGGACTTCGATAGTGCATTTCAAAACAACATGTTTGCCTTTTGGTGGCAGGCGCACGGCCTCAAATACGGCATTCCGCAATCCGCCGATAACGATGTTCGTGCTGGGCGTACGGTGGTCTGCAACGTATCCCGAGGAATCGTTGCCGAAGTGCGAACGCGCTACGCTCGCGTGGATACCGTCTTGGTTACCGCTCCGGCCGATATTTTGTCAGCGCGGCTGGCTGGCCGCTCGCGGCAAACTGACGGCCCGGTCGCGCTACGGATCGAACGAAATGCCTCCTACAAAGACTTCCGTACTGATTACGTGATTGAAAATGGTGGCGCAGTCGATACGGCCGTGAAAACAATGATGGATGTCATCTACGCAAAGACACAGCGGCCGGCCGCCTATCAAGAATAATCAAGCGGAAGCCAACAGGACTGGCGACGCTGGTAGAGAAAATTGGACCAGCGGGCCTTTTCCACGACAGCATCGCGAACCGAATTGGTATAGTCGTCAATGCAACGCGCCGAACAGAAATGCTTGCCGGCGCGGCGGCGGCATACAAGCCCGAACGGCCTTCCGCATTGCGCGCGCCTCTCGCCGAGAGAACTTCGAAGCTCGGATCCTGATTGGGGGGCGGAAGAAACATCATTCGAGCCCAACAAAGACTGGGTTTGGTTCGGCTCATTCATCGGAAATCTCGCTAAATATGGCTTTCATTAACGAGACTACGTGACGCTGGCGTGAACTTTCGTGCGAATCCACCCTTCGCGCCGATCCCCGGGGAACTAAGAATGCCGCGAAAATGCCGCGAAATCGTCATCGTGGCTTCGTCGATCATTCGCACAAGGCTGATAACAAATGCACACCGCGCAAATGGACGGAGCGCAATATGGGTATGGTCATGATACTTTGCCCCAAGACACAGCAGGCCATATCTACCGGCATACAGGCCGACCGCGCGACTTTTCGCTCTACCCCGGTATTCTTCAGCCGAACAATGTGTCCGATCTGCCGAGTGACGCATGAGTGGTTCGCTAAAACCGCTTGGGTCTGCGAATCGGCTTTTGCAGATTGCAACGCGAGTTGCCAGCAGCGAGTCGCCTAACATCTAGCTTGGCGGGTCCAAAGTTGCCTCGTGTTGCAATTTTTGGGGCCCGAACCTTTCGCCCTGATCGTCATTACAGAGTCATCGAATCATCATTAGATAGATGCTTGCTGTTGAAGGCGCGGCTATGACTACAGCGATGTCTCCCCACACGCGTGCGATATTTGATGCCGATCTGCAGGATCTCATGCGAATGGTTGCGGAGATGGGTGGGCTTGCGGAACAGCAAATCAATCGGGCATTTGACGCCCTCGCGCAAAGAAATGCCGAACTCGCTCAAAACGTTATAAGCGGAGACGTCGCTCTCGACGCATTTCAGGCCAAGATCGAGGAAAAGGGCATCAACATCATCGCTCAACGTCAACCGCTGGCGATCGATCTGCGCGAAACGGTTTCGGCGCTGCATATCTCCAACGATTTAGAACGCATCGGCGACCTCGCAAAGAACATCGGCAAACGCGCGATTGCGATTGGAACCGAGATTCTTCCGATGTCGCTAATTGCCGGTCTTGAGCACATGACGCGAATGGTGATGGGACAATTCAAGGCAGCCCTCGATAGTTATGCTGCGCGAGATGCCAGTAAAGCGCTGGCGGTTCGCAACGGGGATCTAGAAGTTGATGCGCTCAACAATGCTCTGTTTTACGAAACAATGGTCTATATGGGAGAGGATCCGAAAAATATAGCCACCTGTACTCAAATCCTATTTTGTATCAAAAACTTTGAAAGAATCGGCGACCACGCAACCAATATCGCAGAAACAGTTCATTATATTATTTCAGGTCACATCCCGGAAAGCGATCGTCCAAAAGGAAATACCACAAACTTTGCTGCATTACCCGCATACTGCTGCGACATAATTTAATTTTTAATTCAAAAATTTCAGAGGGCTGTCCGATTTAGGACGCGCCTCTTTAATTTCACGCGGCTCCTCATAGCGCAAGTGGTCAGCACGCGCGCCCAATATCTACCGTATTACCCCGATGCCCGACATTTGACTGGTACAACCTTGCATTTCCATTCAGTGCTGATTGCGACCGGACCGTAAAATAGCTCGTGCACAGAATAATTTAGCTATGCCCTAGAGGGACAGGTTGATTGTGACAAATTCATCGGCGCATATCTATTCCCATGGCCAAATTGCCTCCCCAATTGCGATCTTTGTCCCTGCGCAAGCCAACACTTACAAGCGCGGAATTTGCCTCTTTGAAAGACCTCGCCAATAAGCCGATGCAACGCACCATCCCGGATGAACACCGCGACCGCCTCATTGCGGCCGGATACATCCGGGAAGTGGTGCGCCATTCTGGTACTGTTAGTGCCCTCGCGTTGACTGGAGCGGGGATAAGGCGTCTGGAGTCTGGTGAATAACCTGCTTCTCCGAACAAAGCCGCAAGTGCCACCTGTCATCGTTCAGGATACGTTACGTATTGATGGCCCTTCGATAGGAGTTAGGCGCGTGAGGTATCCTGCTCTACTTCAATTGGCTTTTCGCCACCCTCGCCGGCCCGGTTTGATCAACCCAGGGGAACCGGGCTGCCAGCCGGAAACGTGGAACTGGTATTTCCCGGTGGCGCGTCGGCGTCATAAGGGCGTTGTCAATCTGCAGCCTCACATGAACGAGAGCACTCTGAATCATAATATCGCGGCGATGCCGGGCGTTCGTGGAGCGCTTTCCCCGCACGCACTGCGGCGCGCGTTTGCTTCGTACGGCAAGAAATTTGGCAGATTAAAAGATGGTGAAGCGAAACTTGTCCTAGACCACACAGAAGGTGTCCCTGACGATGTGACGTGCAAACACTACGATCTCGATCCGCGCATCGAGGAAAAGCGCGCGATGCTGCTGTGGTGGGCGGCTTGGCTCGAAAACCAGTGCGCTACCGCAATCGCTGCGGACCGAATTCTAAGTCATCCGGAGGCGCTGCGCGAAGCTTGCTACAAAACTCGCTACGGCGAGGAGGCTTGGAAACGGAAGCTTGCCAGGACGGGCATGACCGGCGTACCACTCTGGTCAAAATCCGGAAGCGAAGAAGACGCGGCTTGAGCGGAGCCATTCCTGTCGAGATTTCGCGAATATCGGCTTTCGATCCGAAAATCACATTCGGAGATATTGATTATGCAAACCGATAATATGGATATCGCTGCAGTCTGGTTCCTATTCGACGGACGCCGCGGAGAGTATGGGGGCGCGGGTATGTGCTGCGGCAGCCGACAGACAAAGAAGAAGACGTGAAGATATCGGCCTGACGCTTCGGAATGCCTACGCTCGAAACTCAGCCCCGCCACTCACGTGCGCGGGGCTTCATTTCTATCATTTCGTGCATAGATATGCTGCATGAGCGCTAGAGGGCCGCATTGCTGCGCCCGTAGCAGCTTCAATCAACTAATGAAAGGCGTTGCGTCAGAACAGACGCGCCGAAAAGGGGATAATTGTGACGAAGAATTCAAGGGAAGCTCTGAAGAGGCGGGCAGATGCACGCTTTAAGCAGGAAGCGCGCGCGTTAGATGGTAGAAAAGCGATGACCGAATATGAAGCCCAAGTTCTCGCCCTGCGCGAAAAGACCGCGCATTTGAGGGCGCTTCGATTAGCGAAGGAAGCCCAGGAAAAGGCCCAGGAGCACGCCGCGCCGAAAACAAAAGTTCGGCGGCTCAAGAAACCGCAGGAATTGATAACAGCTCTTTGAACTTCGCAGCTCGCATCAGCGCTACGCTGCAAACTCAAGCCCCGCCACCACGTGCGCGGGGCTTTTTATATGACAACGGGAGGAGATTCTCCTCTGGCCTTACCGGCGGAGCAGCTTGCGCTTCTCCTCGAACTCGGCCTTTTCCATCTCGCCCTTGGCGAAGCGCTCACGAGAATGTCGAGGGCGGCGCGGCCGTAAGCAAGAGTGAGCCAGCAAGAGGATGTTGAGCAAAGGGTGGCGCACGCGGCTTGGGTGGGGCTAGGGGGCGGTAGGCCGCGCGCGCCGGGCCGACAGGGGAAAGTCGGCCGCATCGTAAAAATGTAGGTATCAGGTCCGCGCTATTCAATAGTCGGCCGACGGCGTGATCACGTGTGCCGAGGTGCGCATAGTCCGCAATTCTTTCCCCCAGATGCACCTTGTGAACCGCCCTAAAAGAAAGAGCTCCGGTGGGCTTGTTCAACGCCGGAGCTCCCCGTCATTGTCACTCGGCGACGGATTTCGCTGTTTGCATCAGGAATGACCAGCGGGTGCGGATGGCTTCTTCGCGCTCCATAATATCGAGCTGCTCGTCGACGTTTTTGATCGCATTTTCTAGTTCCGGCAGCAGGACGTTCTCCAGCGCCCTGGCCCGCCGCTCGGTGCGGCGATACTCGCGCGCAAGCCGATTCAGATTGCCTGCGCGTGCACCGGTGTCAGCAGCTGCCCAAAGCAGCCGCTCGAAGGCAGTCCGGCAAGCTTTCACTTCCGGCGATGGATCGATTGCGGCCCGTGCCAATACCTGCGACTTCGGCTGCTCGCCAGATAACAGCATCACAAGCCCGAGAAACAGGGTCCGCTCGTTGTTGGGCGTTTCCGGCGGTTCCGGCGCCGGACAGACCTGCAGCTGATCGAGGCCATGCCGCTCGACGCAGGCGGCTAGCGCATTGGCCGCGCTCCTCATGGCGGCGATGAGCTGCTTGGTCCGCTCCTGATGAGTCCGCAATTGCCGGAGCATTTCGGTGGCCAGCAGCATGCGCTTTTCATCGAGGAACTCATAGCCCTGACGCATCAGCTTGCGCTCGTCGGCGAGCTCGATGGAGGCGCTACGCGTCGGCGTAATCTCAACCATCGGCTTTGCTTTCCTCGTGCTTCGCGACCTCAATGGATTGCGCAATCTGCGTGTCCGACAATCGCGTCAATTCGCTCCTCGCCAGCAACCGGAGCACTGTCCAGCCTGCCTCCATGCTCTCTTCCAACGTGCGGCGACCGGCTTGGCGGATCAACACGTTCTCAAACTGATCTGCAAAATCGAGATATTTTAGGTCCAGAGGAGTGAGCCCGTCGCGCCCGACTACACTCGCCAATACGCGCACACGAACCGCCTTGGCATAAGACGCGTAGAGCTGGTTGGCGAGCGCCGGATGATCGGGATGCGAATAGCCCTTGCCGATGCCCTGCCCCATCAGACGCGACAGGCTTGGCAGCACATTGATCGGAGGAAACACCCCCTTATGATCAAGCGCGCGGTCGAGCACCACTTGACCTTCCGTAATGTACCCGGTGAGATCCGGAATCGGGTGGCTGATATCTTCCGCCGGCATGGTCAAAATCGGCAGCTGTGTGATCGTGCCTTTCGCGCCGCGCAGGCAGCCGGCGCGTTCGTAGATCGAGGCGAGATCGGAATACATGTAGCCGGGATAGCCCTTGCGGCTCGGCACTTCGCCATGGCTGGCAGACACTTCGCGCAAGGCCTCGCAATAGTTGGTCATATCGGTCATGATGACCAGCACATGACGCCCCTCCTCGGCGGCGAGATACTCGGCGGCGGTGAGCGCAAAACGCGGTGTCAATAAGCGTTGCGTCGATGACTCGCTCGCGAGATTGAGGAACATAGCGGTGTGGCCAAGCGCGCCAGAATCCTGCATCGCGCGCCGGAAAGTCTCAGCCGTGTCATGCGCGATACCGATGCCGACGAAGACGATAGCGAATGCCTCTACGCTCTCGCCGCGCAGTCGTGCATTTTGCGCGATCTCGCAAGCGAGTTGATCGTGCGGCATACCGCCGGCGGAGAAAAGGGGCAGCTTTTGTCCGCGCACTAGGCTGTTCATCAAATCGATGGCTGTGACGCCGGTCTCGATAAAATCCTGCGGCAGTTCGCGCGTGGTGGGATTAATCGGAATTCCGTCGATACGGAAGCGCTTGCGTGCCGCAACTGGCGGGCCGCCGTCGGCCGGCTCGCCGATACCGTTGAAGACGCGGCCGAGCAGGCCGGGGCCCACTGCAAAATGCAGCGGCTCGCCGAGAAAGCGCGCACGCACGCCGCGCAGGCCGATGCCGATGGTCGATTCTAGGACTTCAACTACCATCGACATCTCGTCAAGCGCAGCCACACGGCCTAGCTTTCGCGGCAGGCCGTCACTGTAGATTTCCACAGCCTCGTTCAGCCCCACCTCCACATTGCGTCGCAGGAACAATAGCGGACCTTCGATCGCAGTGGCCGTGCCTTGCACCGACAATTCAGGCCGCATAAGACACCTCTCCGAGGCCGGCCATGGCGGCCTCGAGGCTCTGGCTCAGTTCGGAAAATTTCTCCAACTCGCCCTCGCCGATCTCCTCGCCCATACGCTGCAGACGGCGTAGGACCTCGATCTCGGCGATGCGGTGCGGCGCGATGCCGCGTTCGAGCGCCGCCTCCGCCAGCATGAGGAAGCGGAGAATCAGCTTGAGCATGGCAGTCTGCCGCTGCGGCGAGCAGTAACGGTCGACTTCCGAGAAGGCCGACTGGCGCAGGAAGGCTTCGTTAACCAGCTCCGCACACAGCAGCGTCAATTGCTGCGCCGGCGGCAAGGCATCCTTACCGACGATGCGAGCCATGCGCTCGAGATCGGCCTGACGTTCCAAGAGCTTCAGCAAGCGCTCGCGATGCGCGTGCCATTCGGAATTGCCACGCCCGGTCCACCAGGCGGAAAAACGTGCCGCATTCTCAGAATAGGACTGCAGCGGATGAATGGCAGGAAAGAAGCGCGCCTGCGCGCGCTCGCGGTCCAAACCCCAGAACGAACGGACGTAACGTTTAGTATGGCTGGTTACCGGCTCGGAGAAATCGCCGGCTGGGGGGCTGACCGCACCGATGATCGTGAGTGAGCCGTCGGCGCCGCCAAGCGTCTTCACCTTGGCAGCGCGCTCGTAAAATTCCGCAAGCCGCGAGCCAAGATACGCCGGATAGGCGGCCTCGCCTGGCAGTTCACCGAGACGGCCGGATACCTCGCGCAGTGCTTCGGCCCAGCGACTTGTGGAGTCGGCCATTAGTGCGACATGGAGCCCCTGGTCGCGGAAATATTCGCCGACGGTGACTGCGGTGTATATGCTGGCCTCGCGCGCGGCTACTGGCATGTTCGACGTGTTGGCGATGATGATGGTGCGCTCCATCAGACCATGGCCGCTTCGCGGATCGGCGAGCTTGGGAAACTCGTGCAGAACTTCGGCCATCTCATTGCCGCGCTCGCCGCAGCCGACATAGACGATGACGTCAGCGTCGCACCATTTCGCCAGTGTCTCTTGCAAAATAGTCTTTCCGGTGCCGAAGCCGCCGGGGATCGCCGCTTGCCCGCCACGCGCCACCGGAAATAGCGTGTCGAGAATCCGCTGCCCGGTGATCATCGGTTCGTCGGCCGGAAGGCGTTCGCGCACCGGCCGCGCGTGGCGCACCGGCCAGCGATGAAAGAAGCCGATTTCGTGCTTACTACCCGCGGCATCGCGAAGTGTGCAAAGCGTCGCATCTCGTGCCAGCGTGCTTTCGTCCACGATGCTGTCGACGGTTCCGCCGATATCTGGCGGCAATAGGCAAAGCTGCCGCACGCTCGCTCCAGGCAGTTCGCCGATCGGCGTGCCGGGCTCGAGCATGTCGCCGGCTTTAACGAGCGGACGGAATGCGATGGCAACAGTGCGTTGCCGCGCAGCCTCATCGCCGCTCCACTCCTTATCGAGCGGCCGCAACAGCCCATCGAAGATGCGGCCGAGCAACCCGGGACCGAGCCGCACCGAAAGCGCGCCGCCGGGCCCGTGCACGGGATCGCCCGGGCGCAATCCCGTTGTGTCTTCGTATACCTGCCCGACCAGTTCATCGCCCTTGAGACGGATCACTTCGCCGGGACGGCGCGCCGCGCCGACCTCGATCGCCTCGCCGAGGCGGAATTCGCCATCGGTGACGCGGGCGTGCAGAACCGGACCGCCAATCCAGCGGATGATGGCTTCGCTCATGGCCGCACCCCGCACATCACATCATGTGCTCCCGTCGCCGATTTCTTCGAGCAGCAGCGCGGCGACCGTGGTGCGATCAGCCAGCAGACCCTGAGGCGTAGCATCAAGCGTCGCCTGATCGGCTTTAACTCGCAGACCAGCGGCGATGGCACCATCAGCGCGAAAGCTGAGGTCGCCGCCATTGCCATTTCTGACTGCCGCCATGAATTGCTGTTGTTCCCGGTTGCCCCATTCCGCCGGATGCTCGACCAGCCACGGGCCGCGCCGCAGACGGCTGACGCACAGCCGCGCAATGGCGTCCGTCCACTGCCAGCGGCTTTCTGGATCGTGCCAGCGCTCGGCCAGAGCGTCGCGCAACAGCGGCATGGCATCCCGGACTGCATTAGCCGCCCGATGCTGCGCGCGGGCGCGCAATTCGGTATCGAGCTGCGCATTAGCACGCGTCAGCCTCCGAACACCTTCCTTGCGCAGCTCGGCAATTGCCTCTTTCACTTGCCGGCGCGCAGCGGCGCGCGCTCGCGCCGTGATGGCGCGCGCGTCGCGCTCCGCCGCCGCTTTGATGGCGCTAATCTCGGTGTTGAGCTCCTGCTCGATTTCTTGGACCAACGCGTTGGATTGCAACGATGGGATAAGACTGGCCGGGCTCATTCTTCTATGCCCAGGGCGCGCCTGAGCCTCCTCGCGACATCGGGGGGCGGGGTGCGGAAAAGGATATCCGGAATAATGGCGACTGTGGGCGCCTCAGCGATGAGCGCCGCCTCAAGCTCCAACACCGGAACCCGGCGCGCGAAGTCGGCGGTTATGATGACCAGTGCAGCTTTTTTTCGCGCCTGCTTGAGCGCGTCGCCGGCCGCCTCAGGCGTCGGCACGAGCGTCTCAAGTCCGGTCAACCCGAAACCCGCGGCGGTCAGTTCGTCGCCAATGAAGATAGCCGCGCCCATGTCACCCGGCCCGATTGAGGATCAGCACGGCGACGATCAGGCCGTAGATTGCGATACCTTCAGCGAGGCCAACCAGGATCAGCACGCGGCCGAGCAGCTCGGGCTTCTCGGCCAGCGCGCCGACAGCAGCGCTGCCGACGACGGCAACCGCGTAGCCGGCGGCGAGCGTGGCAAGGCCGGCGGCGATTGCGGCCGCTATCATGGCCCACGGCGCCGCGGCGTTGTTCGCAGCGGCAGATACCGCGGGTTGGGCGATGGCCGGTGTGAGGTGTAGCAACAGAACGGTCACGCCAACCGCGACAGCGGCGCTTACCGCCGTTATCAGTGCCGGGAATTTCCAATTCGCTCTCATAATGTGCCCCTCAGGTTTGGCTCAGACATTTCGCTCTTCGCAATAACGGGCGGCGGTAACGGTCTGAATTGGCGCCCTCCGCCGGTAAGAAAGCGAATGAAGAATTCAAACAGCAGCAGGCGGGTGGTCTGGATACTCACCACCACACCTTCCA
Organism: uncultured Alphaproteobacteria bacterium; assembly: GCA_963753455.1. GTDB lineage: Bacteria > Pseudomonadota > Alphaproteobacteria > Rhizobiales > Xanthobacteraceae > Pseudolabrys. The sequence goes on from CAVWDA010000018.1 coordinate 47,125, forward strand.
GCATGATCATGAGCATGTTGCCGACCGTCAGCACGGTCCAGTATCCGAAACGGCCACTCGCGTTTGCCATCTCAAGAATGGCGATTGACAAGCCGGCATGGGCAAGCGCGAACGCACCGATACGGGCGAACGATACGGTGTTGACCAGGAGGCGAAGTGTTTCCTCGACGAATTCAGCGGCGGCGCCTGCCAGCGTGGCAAGTCGACCTTCTTTTGCTAGCGCCACTTCACCCAGCACGAACCACACCGCGCCCACGGCCGCGACCAGCAGGCCTTCATGCCGCAGCGGGGAAATAATCAGACCGGCATAAGCGACGAAAAGACCGGCGCGTTGCGCCCACCAATGCAGCGCTTCGCCACGCCAATACATTTGGACCGCATCGAGCACGAGGCCTATTGATATGATCACAACGCCCGCAGCCACGCCGACCATCAGGACGGTGATCGGATCGGCCAATGGCCGCATCCATAGCGCTGGGATGACGTCTTCGCGGCAAAACACACTGCCAAACAGGATGCCGAACAAGATTGCCATGAGGCCACCGGGGATCAGCATCCGAGTCAGCGGGATGCGCCGTCCGAGCACAAGCCCCGCTATAAAGACGACGGCGCCCTGCCCGACATCGCCGAACATAAAGCCGAAGATTGACGAGGCGATAACCGCCAGAATCTGGCTCGGATCGCTTTCATTGCGCCCGGGCGTGCCGAGCATGCGCGCGAATGCCTCAAAGGCGCGCGCCCAGCTCGGATTGCTGAGCACCAGTGGCGCAGTCATGCCCGCTGGCGCCTCAGCAAAGCGGAAAACATAGCGCACGCCGCTGGCGTCGAGCGCGCGGCCCAACTCGGTTCCCGCGACATCGCTGGTCCAGCCGGTAAGCCAGGCCAGATGCTCGCTTCCGCGCAAGTCTTTCGAATATTCGTACAGCCATTCGATCAGCGCGATATCCCCGAGCGCTGACGCGACCGCAAGCCGGTCGGACAGCGCGCCAAGTTGCGCCCTTAGATCGGCGCGTTGTTTCGACAAGACCGCCAGCTGATCCCCGATGGCCGCAACCGCCCGCTCCGAGGATGGAGGCAGCCATTTTGGCAGCGGTAAAACGCGGCCCTTCAACCCGGCGAGGTGCGCATCGATGTCCGCGATATCGGCCGCACGGCCAACGACGAGAATATAGTTCGCATTGGGCGTTTGCCATGGCTTGTAGAGAACGAGCGCTGGAATCTCCCGCGGCAGCGTGCCGACTGGCAGCGCTAACAGCCGCACCTGCAATTTCGGACCGGCGCCGGCCAGCAATTGCAGGTCCGGACAGACGCTGCCCGTGCTACGCAATGCTGCGCGCAATTGTTCGAGATCAGTAACCTCCTGCGACAATCGCTCACTCGCGGTGATTATCGGATCGGCCGTCTCGACCCATTGGGCCAAGCGAGCGCGTGCGGATCTGAGTGTTTCGTTGAGTTCCTCCGGCTGGCGACTACCGGGCGTGAGAGCCGGAGGCCAATAATGGCGGTAACGCCGGGCCAGCTCCTGGTGACTCTTCAGCTCTTCTTCGAGGCCCGGAAACAGCAGCCGGTCAGTCGCCCGGCTGCGCGCCTCCAGTTCGACGGCGCCTGTGCGCGACAGGCATTCCATTACCCGCGCCAGTTCTTTGTGTACGGTCACCAACTCGAACCATTGCGCAGCAATCGGGCGAAGGCTCATGTGGCCTCCTTCGCGCGGGCTGGTTCGAACAGAACGCGGCGAACGAGGCCGCCGCGCAAGCGTTCCAGATCGAATGCAACTAGTACAAGATGGCAGAACACGGCGATCGGCGAGCCGCCGTGCCTGCGGAACATTTTGGTCATGGCTCGCGCCAGTTCACGGCGATAAGGGCCACTCGTTTCCTGCGGGCTGGCGCGGCCCAAGTGCTCGACATGGGCCTTCACCGTGTCGGCCAGATTCGTCAGCGAGCGACACTTGGTCGCCCGTCGCGGCCATAGCGAGCGCCAATGCGCGTACCAGCGTCGACCGATCGTCTTCTCGTGCGCATCCGAGGGAATGAGCGGAGCGAGCGGCGATCGTATCAGAATTGCGGCCCGGCGCGGCGCATCAGCTTCGGCGAGGTCCGCAAAGGCTGGATCCTTCCGCATCCAATCCGGCACTTCGCCCAGAAGCAAGGCATCGATCGTGGGCAGATCGGGAAGATAGGAGGTCCACTGCATGGCCGGTTGCCAATTCGGCGCGCCCCAAGCGGCGATCTCCGCGACATAATTGCGCCACGCGGCGCGCAGTAGGCGTTCAATGGTGTGGCTCGGCATGCCGGCATTCAGGCGTTCGGTGAAGCGGCGCAACGAAGTCGCGCGCGATCGGTCAAGGAACTGCTCGGGCGATCGCGCCGCCTCGAGTGTGTGCCAATCGCCTTCATGCAGCCGCTCGCCATGGCGCGCCTGCAACCGCGCCTGCACATAGCTCCATGGCGGATGCACGCTCATGATTCACCGGTCAGTTTGGTGGCAACACGTCGCGCGGCGTTGGCAAGCGCACCCGCATCGTAAGCCTTATCGGCGCTCGCGCCGGGCGCTAAATTCGATGCTGCGATCTTGCGCATGTCCTGATCGATTTTTTGGAGATAGGCCGCGTGCAGCTTCGAAATGCAGCTGTCGGCACGACCTGCGATCGCTGTTGCTTGCGCACGCGCTTGTGTCAGCAGACGGCTGGCCTCTCCCTGGCTTTGCCGTAACACTTCGACGCCGTCGCGTTCTGTCTTGAGCACGCGCTCGATCGCGTCGACGACAGGGTCACTGAACTGCTGTTCTTGCTGCCGCACCATACGAATGGTCCCTAGAAACCGTGTGAGGGGCGGGTACCTAGCATTGGCAAACTACCCGCCCAGATGCCTGCTATCATTGCTCAAGATCAATTCCGCTGAAAAAGCCAAACGATTGGAAGTACGGACTAAATTTTGTCTGGCGGACCTGCAAAATGGGCTCCCTCGGAATATGCGGCGGCGCTTGAGCTCAACCGTTGGCGCCGCCATCACCGGAACTCGCCGGTGCGGAAATCGCATTCGTGGCGCCCATCCGCTGCAACATTCGCTAACGGCGTCAGACGGCACCATCATCGGCCGCAATATACCGCACCATTGCCATCAAGAGTTCATCCAATTCCTCAATGCCATCGAGACGCTGATGTGAGCGCAAAGGCAAAGGCGACATCTTAATTCGCTGCCCGTCACTTAGGGCCGGCTTTTTCAACACTATCGGCGCGGAACTGATCGTGATGCCCCCAATCGGAGAGGGCTGTCAGCACGTGACGTGGAACAGGCCAATCTTCTTTCCGTGCGCTTCATTGAAGGCGCGAATCGCCTGTGGTGTCGGCTAAATCACGACCTGGCAGTCCTTCTTGGCAATGTAGGCTTCTGCCTCCGGGGAGAGCCGCACATTGCCCTCTTGGCCCGAACCGAGGATGAGTTGCCTGCACCCCTTTTCGAACACGAATTTAGCCTCATCCTCGGACACGACGTGCGAGGTACCGTACAGCTGCTTCGAGAGCTTCTTCTTGCGTTTCACGACTTTGCCAGAGAGCCGAATGATCACGTCATGTTCGTAGGTCTTGCCGTCGATCGTGATCTCGCCAAACGCCGTGTGATCGATCCGCATGGCTCATTCCTTCGCTTCAGCCGAAATGCCGAATGGCACGGCCGATCTTGCCACGGCGGCGTGCGCCCGTCATCGCTAAGCGGCCGGCTCGCGCCAATAGCCCCGCCGCGGTAAGCCCGCGAAGGTCTGAGCCGATGACGATGACGATGACGTCGTATCGCTTGGACGTGTCGAACCCTCAACAGCAGCTTGATGATAAAGCCACTGATAGGCGCCGAAGCACGTCGTGCGCCGGATCAAGAGGCGGCCCTTGGTCGATCGGCCGGACCCGGAATCGTGGCCAGGTTATGCGCATCGTTGCCGACCTAATGGCCTCGCCGATCCCCAGGGGCCAAATCCCTTCGCGGGGGCGCATGGTGCGGCGCAGGGTCCTGCCTTTGGCGCCCCGCAGACGGAAGTTCGTAGTTCGCGAAGGGCCGCTCATTGGGCCGACTTGGTATTTTTTAGTAGAACCGGAGACGGGTCATGGAGCGGCGGACCAGACTATGGCGCGCGCCTTCCGTTTGATCGAACAGGTAGCTTGGTTGCGCTAACCACTACTCGAAGAAATTCCCTTGCAAAGAGGGACTTCGGGCCTGCGTGGGTGAACTGACCTAGATCAAGACGCCATACCTCGCGATATGCTTCCGTCGCGAACGTTAAAACTTTAGCGGTCAATTCGCTGGCGGGGGACCTAAACTGTGGTTACTCGTGTCGCGGGCCGTTCGCCCATCCCTCGAGAAATCGAACTCAAGCTTGCCATCGACCCAGGCGACGTTCCACGCCTGCGTAAGAGCTTAGCTTTGGATCGTGTCGGCCCCGGCAAAGCGACCCGCGTCATCAGTACCTACTACGACACTCCTTCCCTGTCACTTCTGCACAATGCTATTGCGCTGCGCCTGCGCACGGTGGGACACCGCCATGTGCAATCAATCAAGATCGACAGCGACAGCGGCCGATATCCGGCCCGGCGAGCCGAAGTAAATAACGCGATTCCAAATGGTCGACTGAATCTTCGGCGCGTCGAGGACCACGCTGTCCGTCATTTGATCGAAAAATGCTGCAAGGGCAAGAAACTCAAACCCATCTTCTTGACGAATGTCATGAGGGAGATCCACCTGCTCGAATTGGGACGGAGCCGTATCGAATGCGCCATCGATCGCGGCTTTGTCACGGCGCGCGGAAAAAAGGCAAAAATCTGCGAACTCGAACTCGAACTTAAGTCCGGTGAGGCCTCCAGCCTGCTTAACCTGGCGCGTCGCCTGAACGCCAATACCCCATTGCGCATCGAACCCGCGAGCAAGGCTGCACGGGGATATGCTCTCGTCAATGGAGCGCAGCTCGTTGTTCCAAAGGCCAACGCGGTCCACCTTGATGCGACGATGAGCGCTAAGGAGTCCCTGACGGCCGTCATGCGATCATGTCTAACACATGTTATCGGCAGCGCCGATTATGCCTTCAAGAGCAACGATCCGGAGGGCATCCACCAGCTACGAGTCGCGATCCGCCGCACCCGTGCGGCGTTCTCGATCATCCGGCGCCATGTGGCGAAAGGCCTTGATGTCCGGGTCGCCCGCGATCTTCGCTCGCTGCAGCAGAAGCTGGGCGGAGCGCGCGAATGGGACGTGTTAGTCGAAGAGACGCTTAAGTTTGCGCCGAAACGACTACTTAGCGCGCCGTTCTCAGCGCATTTGGGACAGATCGTAAAAACAAAGCGCGCGGAAGGACACAAAAAAGCACACGCGGCTCTCCAGGATCACCACTGCACGGACCTTCTGCTACGCCTTGCATATTGGATCGACGTCGAACTTGATTCCGGCGAAGGGCGCTCCCACAAAAGAAAGCAGATAGCCGATGCCTTGGCCACACCGGCTACAAAGTTTGCAGCGCAGGTGATCCAAGATTGTCATCGCAAGACCCGAAAACTCGGCAAGAAGATTCGGACGCTTGATCCGACGCAACTGCACCGCTTGCGCATTCTTATCAAGAAGTTACGCTACGCGACGGATTTCTTCGGCGCTCTTTGGCCACATCGGAGGACGAAAAAATATCTTTCCGCACTCAAGGATCTACAGCAAGCGCTGGGCACTTTTCACGACGCAACCGTGGCAATGAATTTGATTGCCAGCCTTGCGGCAGATGGAGGAGCGGATGTCAAGGTTGGAGTTGAGCGCATCAACGATTGGTTGGCGAGCGAACAACGACGTAAGCGTAAAGAATTGATCGCGCTCTGGAGCAAGTTCGCAAGGCGGCAGTTGTTCTGGTAACGCGCAGGCATTCGCCACTGTGAAAGGTACCGAGCCAGGAGAAGGAGGGCGTAACTCAAGCCAAGATCGAACGGGATATGAACTTGGTCTCCCGAGCAGCCCAATATCGAAAAAGCGGCGACGGCCGTGTCGCGACAAAAGCCGAATGTGACAATTTGGTGAATGATTTAGCGCAAGGCACGCATTCCTCCATTTCGCTTGAATTCCCGCGTCAATTCTCAAGTAAAAAGAACAAACGTCATGACAGAAAAAAGCGCGATTGTTCAGCTACTTGGCGAAAGGGCGGTCCTTCTACCCTCGTTGCTCGCGGATGCGGTTGCGGCCAACGACCGTCTTAAATTGCGGCTGACCTTGCTACAGGAAGCGGTCAGCCATGCGCGGCATCCGGAACAGAAGCCGCGCTCATTCGACAGCGAGCGGCGCGCGGCGGGTCTCGCCGACGGACAATACGATACGATGATCGCCGGTGCCCGCACACTTGCTGCCGATCGCATTATGGCGCCCGGTGCCAAGATGTTGGTCGCCGGCATCTCCGATGATCTTTCCGCCATGCTCGCCCCACTTCAAATCGCCGACGAGGAAGCGGCGAAGCCTTTGACCGGTCGGCTCGCCGCAATCGCTGATGCAATTCCATCGGCCGAGAACGACGAATTGGCGGTGCGGGACATCGAGGCCATGACTGCCGCCCATCGTGGCGGGACGGATAGCGTACACCTCTTAGTCATGGACGCCCATAAGGCCCTTAACCAACTTGCTGCGCGTATTGCCGTGGAAACGATCGATGGTGCTCACGTTCACCACGTCGAGAAGGAGGACCGGCCGCGGATCAAGGCCTTCATGGCCGGACTCAATCGAACCGCGCCCCTCGCCTTTGGTCATCCAGGCCTCGGCACCACAGCGGCGCGCGCCGGTACGCGCCTGACTATTCAGAACGACATCGGAGCTACAGATGCCCATGTGCTCGTCGTTCATGTCGAAGCATTAATTGTAACCATCACCTATACCGACATTCATCGACTGCGTACGAAATTCTTCATGTCGCTGTTTGCCGAACGCGAGATAACCTGGAGTCCTCTAGCGGAACAAGCGGCGCGCGGCCTCGGCGATGGCAATGTTTTCTTTCTCATTGTCGGGCGGTTCACGGCGCACGATGAAGCCGATCTCATTCAGTTTCTCGAGTTCCTCGGCTCACGTATCGTCTTTCTGATCGACTGGAATAAAGCCCGCAAGGCGCTGCAGGTGTTCATCGGCAAGAATGTCGCCATCGAAATTCTGAATTGGGCGGCCAACCATAACTATGGTCATCGCGCCTTTCTCGAGCTCGGCGGCGTCGATCTCATATTCGAAGCCATTCGCCATGCTGGAGCCGGCCGCGTTCCTTATGGGGCTCGCCTTGATGAGACGCTAGGGGCTCTCGAAAGCGCCGACTTCCTTCGTAGTGTCTTGCGCCAAACAAGCGAAGGTTTGCGCGCAGGCCGATCCAGCCGTTTGATCCGCGATGAAGTGCAGGCTGAACTTGCACAGCTGTTCGAGACAGCGGAATCCGCGGTGTTTACAGTATTGGTGCGTCACCTCGGACTCACACGAATGCTGGCAGGCGCCATCGCTGAAATGCTCACTCCAGGCGGGCAGATGCCCGATGAGGGCCGCTCGGCGCTCGCACAAAGCGCCAAGCGTATGGAGGAGAAAGCCGATCGCCTCACGGTCATGGCGCGCGACATTTGCACACGCATCCGGCAGGCCGACACTCTGCGGCAATTGGTCGACGAAGTCGAGAACGCCACCGATGCACTGGACGAATGCGCCTTTCTTCTCAGCCTGTTCCCGACAGACGACGCCATGACGAATATCGAGCCCGTGGAGCTGCTCTCCGGCATCGTCATCGAGAGCATCAGCTATCTTGTTCGTGCCCTTGAGGCGGCAACGCTATTGCCGCAAGGACAACGCAGCGACGCCGCCGATTCGCTGCAATCAATTGATGCGGTGGTCGGAGCCGAGCGACAGGCGGATACCGCGGAACGCGACGCTTTCAGCGCTCTCACTCGTGCGCCTGCCGGTGACGCCCGGAACTTGGTCATCGGCCTCAAAGTGACGGGCGCCCTGGAAATGGCGACCGATCATCTCGCCCACGCAGCGCTGTCGCTTCGAGACCGGGTCCTTGAGGAATTGTCCGAATGAATTGGCATGACATTGACCCGATCTTGATTGGGCCATCAGGTGGTCCGACAAGCATCACGGCGGAGCTGGCAGGCTCGAAGGCCGCACAGCTCGGACAAATGACGCGTCTAGGGCTCAATGTACCTGCCGCTTTTGTCGTTCCGACGACTTTCTGCGCGCCGGTCAACGCGAACGATCCAAAAGCGCTCGAAGGACTTCAGCAGGGTCTGCAGAAAGGCATCGCCTGGCTCGAACAGGTGACCGGTCGTCGGTTCGGTGACATCCGCAACCCATTGCTTGTTTCCGTGCGTTCTGGCGCACCCCAATCCATGCCCGGAATGCTTCAGACGATCCTCAATCTTGGGCTCAATCAGCGAAACTCTGCACGGCTTCATTCGCGCGACCGGCAATCCGAGATTGGCCTGGGACAGTTATCGCCGTCTTGTCCAAGCCTATGCCGAAGTGGTCGAAGGCCTCCCCGGTACAGACTTTAGCCAGCACCTGAGGGACATGCTACAGAGGGAGGGAATTGCCGACGCTATCGCGCTCGATCCGGAAGCTCTGGAGCGACTGACGGCAGAGTTCCTCGAGATCGCAGAGCGACTTTCCGGCCATCCGTTGCCGGCGGATCCGTTCGAGCAACTTTTCGCCGCCGCACGTGCGGTCTACCGATCCTGGGAAAGCCCGCGCGCCGCCGAATACCGACGGCTCAATCGCTTAGATGAGCTCGCTGGAACCGCGGTGACGGTTCAGACAATGGTCTTTGGCAACTCCGGCGGCAACTCTGGGGCGGGCGTTGCCTTTAGCCGCAATCCGGCCACTGGTGCAAACGAACTCTACGTGGATTTCCTTTTCGATGCTCAGGGGGAAGACGTAGTGTCGGGGCGACGAACCCCCGGCAATGTTGCACGCTTGGCGGCACGCCTGCCGCAGGCCGCGAAGCTGCTCGAAGAAGGCGCTCGCCGCCTCGATCACGAGTTTCACGACGCACAAGATATCGAATTCACCATCGAGAACGGCAAACTCTATTTTTTACAGACGCGTACGGCCAAGCGCACCCCCCGCGCCGCCCTCCGTATCGCGGTCGATCTGGTGCGTGAGGGTGCGATTGATATAAAGGAGGCGCTCGCGCGTCTCGCAGATATCGATCTCGGCCATCTGGAAATTACTCGATTCGCTAGCGCCGCTCAGCCGATCGCAACGGCAATCCCCGCCTCGCCGGGAGTCGCCAGCGGGCGCGTCGTCTTCGATTACACGCAAGCCAAGAACTTTGTCGATGGCGGAGAGCCAACGATCCTGGCGCGAGCGGACACCTCGACCGAGGACATTGCGGGATATGCGGTGGCCGATGGAATCCTGACCGCGACCGGCGGACGCACAGCGCATGCCGCTGTCGTTGCGCGTCAACTCGGAAAGGTGTGCCTCGTTGGTTGTCGGAGCCTCACCCTCGATGAGCAACATCGTGAGGCGATGATCGGCAAGGAGAGAATTCGCGAAGGCGATTGGCTATCGCTCGACGGCGAGACCGGAGAAATCACGCTCGGCAAGCGCATCATTGTCGCCGAACGGCCGCTTGAGCTTGCCGAGATTGAACGCTGGCATATGGTCACATCTGCTTAGTTGTAAATGCAGATTGCCACGTGTCTTCCCCGAGCTCATTTGCATATTTCCGTGCGTTGCGCCCTTGCGGCGCTCGAACAACATCACTCGACGCAATGTGTTGAAGAGGCGACATCGCGCAGGTTGAGGTTCGGTCACGCTGCGCGCACGTGCGCGACGAACTCCTGCGCTTCCACCTGCAGCGCCTCCGCTTGACGGTTGAGATCGGTGACCGCCTGGAGGATCTGCTGGGCACCGAGCTATGTGCAGTTTGCGAAATCGGGTCACCCCCGTGATGGAACCGGAAACTTGCCGCGTGCGCGTGGCGGCGCTGTCAACGGTTTCGTCAATTTTATGCGTAGCTTGGCTTTGGAGGCTCACCGAATCGGTAATAGCGCGCGCGACCACATCGCCGTGTCACAGTTTTGACACCAGAACCCGAGGTAAGAGCCGGTCAGTCGTGGAAGCCAGCCGCGGTGGGTGTAGTATCCTGATCGACCGGAATAAAGCGGTCGGCAAACGATGAAAACACCACAGCGCACTTTTTGATATCGAGACGGATCAATTCGCCGGGATGCTCGCGCTCGTACACATCCATGCGCTTATGGCTATTGCTCTCTGACATAAAACTGTCATTGACGCGTGCTCGATCAAGAACCGCGGCGCAAATCAGATTGCCGATGGGATGGACGAGTTGAATTCATTGGCAACCGCCAGAACGATATTCGAGAAACCGCCTGATATCATCGTGCGCCCCTCCACCGAGGACGATGTCCCCGCCATGCTTGCTATCTATGCCTACCACATCCAGCGCGGCCTCGGCGAGTTCGATGTCGAGCCGCTGCATGCTGACGATATGAAGCGCCGACGCAAGAATATGCTCAAGCATCGGCTGCCGCATCTGGTCGCCGAATACAACGGCGCCGTGATCGGTTACGCCTACGCGGTGCCGTTCCGAAAACGTCCAGCCTACCGCTACACAGTAAAACACTCGATTTATGTGCACGCCGATCATCTGCATTCCGGTGTTGGCCGATGTCTCCTGCCGGCATTGATCGACGCCTGCGCTGCCCCCGGCTATCGCCAGATGATCGCCTACATCGACGTCGCCAACGTGCCATCGCAGCACCTGCACGAGACGTTCGGATTTGAGCGGTCTGGCTTGCTCAAGGCGGTCGGCTTCAAGTATGGGCGCTGGACCGATATCATCCTGATGCAGCGTGCGCTCGGACCGGGCGACACCGAGCCGCCAGCCGATGACAGCGGCACGCCGGTGGCCTTGATTAGCGGTAACCGTCTTTAGGCTAAATCGAGCAAAGCGAGACCGCGGGCCGGTTGAGATCAGCGTTTCGCTTCACCTTCATCTGGGTTGCGTTTCGCCGGGCATCCAGGCGGCCAACAAGGACCCGCTATTCCCATTGACCGCTACCTGTCATTGAATTTCGACCCACGCGATAACAAATAGGGGCCGAGGGTGTTTGATGGCCGATTTTCCCAATAGCTGGATGTGGTCCGAAGCGTGCGACATGCTCGCGCGTGCGGAACGGCTGCACCGCGAGTTCTTCCAGCCGGTGCGGCCGGGCTCGCGGACGCCGTCATGGGAGCCGCCGGTCGACATGATCGAGACCGAGCGTGATGTCCTAGTTCTTATCGCGCTGCCCGGTGTCGATCCCGATCGCGTCGAAGCCGCGATTGAGGGCACTGATCTCGTTGTGGCGGGAAGCCGCGTGTTGCCGGCTGAATTGCGAACCGCGGTGATCCACCGTCTGGAGCTGCCGCAGGGGCGTTTCGAGCGGCGTGTCCGGCTGCCGGCTGGCCGCTATGCTGCGGTGCGACGGGCGATGTCTCACGGTTGCGTGCTGATCACCCTGGAGAAGTTGAGGGCATTCCGTGACTGAAGGCGAGATCATGCGCTCGTTGGAGCAGGTCGCCCCGGCTGGGGCTTCCGAGCCTAAGAAGACGCGGCAGGAGGCCGAGCTAGCCCCGTTGCCGCCGGATGCGATGATCATCGTTCCGGTCCGAAGCTTCGTGCTATTTCCCGGCATGGTCATGCCGGTCACGATCGGCCGGCCACGTTCGATCGCGGCTGCCCAGCAGGCCGTGCGCGAGCAGCGACAGGTTGGCATCCTGATGCAGCGCGAGGCCGGGCTCGCCGACCCATCTCCCATCGACATGCATCGCATGGGTACCGTCGCCAACATCGTGCGCTACGTGACCGGACCGGATGGGTCCCAACATCTCGTCTGCCAGGGCGACCAACGCTTTCAGGTGCTGGAATTTCTGAGCGGTTGGCCGTTTTTCGTCGCGCGGGTGCTGCGCATCCCGGAGTCAACGAGCCGTTCGCCCGAGATCGAGGCGCGGATGATGCATTTGCGCGGCCAGGCGGTAGAAGCCCTCGAACTACTGCCGCAAGCGCCGCAGGAGCTGATCGCGGCGATCCAGGGCATCGATTCGCCAAGCGGTCTGGCAGATCTCGCCACGGCCTACATGGATATCAAGGCGGAGGAAAAGCAGGAAATCCTCGAAACCATCGACGTCACTGCACGGATGGACAAGGTTTCGCGTGTGCTCGCACAACGCATCGAGGTGCTCCGACTTTCTGCAGAGATCGGCAAACAGACCAGGGCTTCGCTCGATGAACGCCAGCGCGAGGTACTGTTGCGCGAGCAGATGGCCGCAATTCAGAAACAGCTCGGCGAGGGCGAGGAAGGCAAAGCTGCCGAGCTTGCGGAGCTTGAGCAGGCGATTGCCAAGGCGGGCATGCCGAAGGACGTGGAGGATCAAGCTCGCAAGGAGCTGCGTCGATTGCAACGGATGCCGGACAGCGCTGCCGAATACGGGATGGCGCGTACCTATCTCGATTGGCTGATCGAGCTGCCCTGGTCGCTGCCGGAGGAGACACCAATCGACATCGCCGAAGCACGCCGGATCCTCGACGAGGATCACTACGGGCTCGACAAGATCAAGCGGCGCATTGTCGAGTATCTGGCCGTGCGCAAGCTCGCGCCGCAGGGCAAAGCGCCGATCCTTTGCTTCGTAGGCCCGCCCGGAGTCGGAAAAACATCGCTTGGCCAATCTATCGCTCGCGCCATGAACCGAAAATTCGTGCGTGTGAGCCTGGGCGGCGTGCATGACGAAGCCGAAATCCGAGGCCATCGACGCACCTATATCGGAGCCCTGCCCGGCAACATCATCCAGGGCATCCGCAAGGCCGGCTCGCGCAATTGCGTCATGATGCTCGACGAAATCGATAAGCTCGGAACTGGCATCCACGGCGATCCGGGCGCGGCACTGCTCGAAGTGCTCGATCCCGAGCAGAACAACACGTTTCGCGACAATTACCTCGGGGTGCCGTTTGACTTGAGCCGTGTCGCGTTCATCACGACCGCGAACATGCTGGACACAATTCCCGGGCCGCTGCGCGACCGAATGGAAATCATCAGCCTGGCGGGTTATACCGCTTCGGAAAAGCTGCAGATCGCCACGCGCTATCTGGTCCGACGCCAAATGGAGGCCAATGGCGTCAAGGAAGGGCAGGTCGAGATCACCGAGCCTGCGCTCCGCGAGATCATCCAGCACTACACGCGCGAAGCCGGCGTTCGCGGGCTCGAACGCGAGATCGGCAAAGTGCTGCGCCACGCGGCGGTCCGCATTGCCGAGGGCGCGGCCGGTTCGATCCGGATCAATCTCGACGATCTTGTTGCGATTCTCGGTGCGCCGATATTTGAGAGCGAAATTGCCATGCGAACGAGCGTGCCGGGTGTGGCGACCGGGCTCGCCTGGACCCCGGTCGGCGGCGACATCTTGTTCGTCGAGGCGACGCGCATACCAGGCCGCGGCAAGCTCATCTTGACGGGCCAGTTGGGCGACGTGATGCGCGAAAGCGCGCAGGCCGCACTCAGCATCGTCAAGAATCGCGCCATAGCGCTTGGGATCGATCCGGCGCAGTTCGACAAGAACGATATCCATATCCATGTGCCGGCAGGCGCCACCCCGAAGGACGGACCGAGCGCCGGAGTCGCGATGTTCACGGCGCTGGTGTCCTTGATGAGCGACCGCACCATCCGCAGCGACACCGCCATGACCGGCGAGATCAGCCTCCGCGGGTTGGTGCTACCGGTTGGCGGCATCAAGGAAAAGGTCGTTGCCGCGGCGCGCGCAGGCTTGAAGCGGGTCATGCTGCCTGCACGCAACCGGCGGGACTACGACGAGATTCCAGAAGAGATCCGCAACCAGCTTGAGTTCATCTGGCTCGAACGCGTTGAGGAAGCGATCGCCGGTGCCATCGAGCCGGCGACGCAAGCTTCATTATCCTCCCAGGTGAATCTCCCCGAGGCTGCGGACGTCACAGCCTAGAGGACATTTGTGCGCGCCGAGTGTCACCGGCGACAACTGGTGCCCGACGCCAAACCTACGGTCATTTGCGAAATCAAGAAATGCCCGCGGTACGCGCCGGCGACTGCCTCCGCGAGTCGCCAGCATGATCTAGCCGCCGGGTGTTGGGTGCCGCGATTGTTGCGATAAAATCGATGCATCTTGGCGTTTGAATTGACGCAGAATGCCGTCCGCAATGCCTCACCGCTAAATAGGTGGTTTCTCGACTCAGAACGGCGGCGTGTGTCGTTCTCGTCAACGGCGCCGGCGGTACCGCCCCCTCGTCATGCAAGGCCTGCACGCGCCGCTCGGCCTCCGGGCACGTCGTCGAGGAATGGGGCGAACGACGGAGTGCTTCTCGATCAGATCGCTCGTCGGCGCGACAGCGCCGGGGGCTTCCTGCCGCCCGGCTTGCCAACCAGCAGCGTCGGCCGGATGAAGCGATTGTAGCAGGTGGTCTAGGGGCCAAAGTTGTCCGGCAGATCGCGCCACGGTGCTCCAGAGCGCAGCACCCAAAAGATACCGTTGAGCACGCGCCGGTCATTTACACGCGGAACGCCGCGCGGCTTGTTCGGCAGGAACGGCTTGATGACGGCCCATTCATAATCGGTGAGTTCGTAGCGCATGATTCGAGGCTCCGGTTTTGAAGCTTGAATCACGCATCGGGCGACGCCATCAACCCGCCTCGGCCGCTCATACCAGATGCCAAAGAGCCCTTTTTTACTTCCGCTTTCGGGGCATATCGAGCGGCATAGCTGCATTGCGGTATATGCTTTATTCCGCTTGTCATATTGTTTGTTATAAAAAGTCATAATATTTTTTGTAGCTGGCATAAAAGGGATTTGCGTATGTGGATGCCTACAAAGGCAGAAACGGTCGAAATGTACGCTCGATTCTGGGCGTCCCGTTACGGACACACGGCAAGCATCTCGGCTCGCAAAATGGCAGCGTCCCTCAAAAACAAAGGCGACTTGGAAGGTCACGAGGCGTGGAACGAAGTGGCCGATGCCATCGACCGGCGCAAACAGAACGAGCACCGTGCGACACATCAGACAGACGTTGCGGCTGCATTATAGTTCGTTGCCCGGGGTGATATCCCGGTGGATTTGCATCCCCAAGCCCTTTAGGCCCTGATCCACTCGGATCAGGGCCCTTCTTTTGAGCTTTGCTAAGCGCCGCAGAGCATTGTCCTTAGGGGCAGCTCTCTCATCGTTGGATGTCTGCTAAGAACCGCAAACGAAACGATGCGATGAAAACATGGTAATTTTGTTCGTGCTCTATGTCGTATTTGGCTTGATGCTCATTGCTAACTATTCGGACGATCTCGATCATTCATCGAACTGTCATAAATAGCGGTATCGGTTTTTTATTCGCCAACCGCTTTTCATTGAGGCATCTCAATGCGGGGGTCTCGTACTGCTCTATTTTAATAAAAATGATCTGAGAGGAGATTGAGATGCCGAACGTTCAACACATCTCTTCGCTAAACGAGATTCCCAAGGGGCAAAAATATGTGCTCGTTACGTATGGCGAGAAGGTCGAACAAAAGAGAGACCCTCTCGGAGTGACTATTACAATACCTCACGGCACATCAATGGCCATGAGTGACCTTTCGTTCACGGCTGCTGTCCATTCAGCTAAGGAAATCGCAAAGCAGGAGAGGATTCCCACCGTGTATGCGTGCAAATAAGCTGGCTTTGACG
Organism: uncultured Alphaproteobacteria bacterium; assembly: GCA_963753455.1. Lineage (GTDB taxonomy): Bacteria > Pseudomonadota > Alphaproteobacteria > Rhizobiales > Xanthobacteraceae > Pseudolabrys. Next base: position 62,837 of record CAVWDA010000018.1, read on the forward strand.
TAGGGAGGCGATGATGGGCCTGACAGCTAGCGAGCATTTGAGCCAAGCTGAAAAGTTGCGCAAGCTTCGGCTGCGATTGGCGGAGACGACTGATGAGCAAAAGCGGCACATGGTTTTGAGGCAGATCGAAGCATTAGAAGAAGAATCAAAAAGCCAATTGAAGTAGTAACTCATTGATCAACCGCCTGGGTTTCGCAACACGATTTGAGATACGCAGGACATAGATGTTTCCAAAATCGCATAGCGGCGTCATGGAAGTGGGAGACTGACATGCCATCTTTTATTGCGGTTATCATTATCGGAGCCCTCGTTGGTCTAATCGCACGACTTCTCTATCCAGGACCAAACACAGTACACGGTTTCATTCTGACAACCATGCTCGGTATTTGTGGAGCGGGTTTGGCCACATTCAGCTATCGTTATTTCGGCTGGCTAGAGTCCAATAAACTTGGAGACCCTGTTAGTATGATCGTTGCTTCAATGATCGTGTTGTACGGGTGGAATTGACTCGCAGCGTGTGGCTTTGTCACGGATCCAGGCATGCATCACGACCGAAAAGAACGGCTGCCTAGTCAAAACACCTGATCGGATTTCGGAGAGACCGCCGCGCTGGCGGTCCTTCTTTTTGCGCGGATCATGTTGCGGTGCATTTGGTCGTGATTGATGCTGTGGACGGCTCCTCCACCGGCACGTGAGTGCCATGAATGTGGGTGCTGTTAAAGCTCCCACAATTTTGAGGAGCCAAACATGCACGCGGTCACGACAATCGGCCTCGATATTGCCAAGTCGGTGTTTCAGGTCCACGGCATTGATGCCGCTGGCCAAGTGGTTATCCGTCGGCAGTTGAAGCGGCGCTACGTCCTGGCGTTCTTCCAGAAGCTGTCACCATGCCTCGTTGGCATTGAGGCCTGCGCCTCGTCGCATCATTGGTCGCGGGAACTTAAGGCACTCGGCCACACCGTTCGGCTGATGCCGCCGGCTTACGTGAAGCCCTACGTCAAACGGCAGAAAAACGATATGACTGATGCGGAGGCAATCTGCGAGGCTGTCACGAGGGCCAACATGCGGTTCGTGCCAACCAAGACGCCTGAGCAGCAGAGTTGCTTGATGCTTCACCGCACACGCCATCTGTTTATCCGTCAGCAGACCGCTGTGATTAATTCGATCCGGGCTCAGCTTGCCGAACTGGGGATCGTCGCGCCGGTCGGACGCAAAGGTGTCGAAGAGCTGCTTAACGTTGTTGCCGATCCGGCCGACAAGCGAGTTCCCGATATTGCACGCGAATGTCTTGCCGCTCTCGGAGCTCAGTTGCGCAGGCTCAAGGAGCAGATTGTTGCATTCGATCGGATGATCATGGCCTGGCATCGATCTAATGAGGCGAGCAAGCGCCTTCATTACATTCCCGGGGTCGGCCCGATGCTCGCCACGGCCTTGGTTGCCAGCGTTGCCGATCCAAAGGTCTTCCGATCGGGGCGCAACTTCTCGGCCTGGATCGGACTGGTGCCAAAGCAGCATTCGAGCGGCGGCAAGGACAGGCTCGGCAGTATCAGCAAGCAGGGTGACCGCTATCTACGCAGCCTGTTTGTGGCCGGCGCGCTGTCCGTGATCCGCTATGCCAAGATCCACGGCACCAAACATCGGCCCTGGCTCACGGCATTGCTGGCTCGAAAACCGACCAAGGTTGCAGCTATCGCGCTGGCCAACAAGCTAGCCCGTATGGCCTGGGCCATGATGGCCAGAGGCGAGCGCTACAAGAACCCGCTCGCGCTAGCGGCGTAAACGAGATCGCGTCGGACAGCCGGCGTGATGTGAAGGTTGGAAGGAGCGAACAGCACGTAATGCAAAGCCGGTCGATCCGGCGATCAGGACAACCCACTAGTGCCATCGCATTCTTGAATGCGCGCGATTGACCGGGACCTGATCCGCGGAGGGCATTATGGCCAGCGGCCCTGTGTGCCGCGCTTCAAAGGCCGAACACATGGCTGCACCGACCAATGCTGCAAACGTAAAGAAAGCTCTTGCCAACTCGGAGCCGTCCACACATGGCACTTATGTATGGTCCGGCCGTGCGTCGCAAGTGGATTTCGCCGAGCTGGCGGTGAGCGGTCTTGCATCAATGTATCCGGCCTCTGATTGGAGCGTGTTGTGCTCCGGGCCATCATGGATATCAGCGCGCCTACGATCTCATTAGCGTCCAGGCCTCGACTGGGCCAAATGTGCCATCAGTATTCGTAAGCGCCGGGAAGACCGAGCCTCCATCTCGTCTCATCCTCTCGCAGACCTCGGCAGGTAAAGTGTATCGATCTGGCTACGTCATCTCAGGCTCCTCGTTTTGCGTGCTCGCTGCGTTTCTTAGTGTGGAATCACGATCAAGCCGACTGGGCGGCGGCCTCATTGATCCTCCTCACTTCGAAGTCCCGGCCATGAGCCAGAACGCCCCAAGCGATGCGGGCCAGCTTGTTGGCGAGCGCAATCGCAAGCACGTTGGGGTGTAGCCGCTTCTTGGCCGCTTCGATCCAGGATTTGAGCCCGTAGCGCTCCCAGCTCTTGGGCCTGATCAGCACAACCCACGCCGCCTGCACGAACAGAACGCGTAGATAGCGATTGCCGCGTTTGGAGATTCTGCCCAGGATCGTACGACCCCCGGTCGACATCTGTCTCGGCACCAGCCCCAACCATGCGGCGAAGTCGCGGCCCTTGGTGAAGACTTCTCCAGAACCGATCGCGGCCACCATTGCGCTGGAAATGATCGGCCCGATCCCCGGCACGCTCATCAGCCGCTCGCAACCGGCATCCTGGCGCGCGATGGCTTGGATCTCACTCGACAGACCTTCGACCCGCTCGTCGAGCCGTCGCCAGTCGCCTGCCAGGCCCTCAATCACCCGCACCATGCGTGGCGACAGAACATCCGGGGGTGTGGCCAGGATGCGTGGCAGCTCGGCGCGCAAAAACCTTTGTCCCTGCCGGACCGGTATGCCGCGCTCTAGCAGGAAGGCGCGGATCTGGTTGATGATGCCGGTGCGCTGGCTGACGAGCCGCTCCCGTACCCGGTGCAATGCCTGCAGATCGAGTTGCTCGGCGGTCTTGGTCGCCACGAACTTCATCGTTGGCCGTTGCACCGCTTCTGCAATGGCCTCCGCATCGCGGAAGTCGTTCTTCTGCCCTTTCGAATAGGGCCGGACGTACTTCGCCGGCATCAACCGGGCATCGTGACCCAGTGCTGTGAGTTTGCGGCTGAGATGATGCGCGCCAACGCAGGCCTCCATGCCGATCAGACAGGCCGGCATGTTGGCAAGGCGCGCTTCCACCTGGCCACGCGACCACTTCTGCCGCAGCACGATGGAGCCACGCTCATCGTGGCCTACGACGTGGAACGAGTTCTTGCCGATATCGATGCCGATTACAGCGATTGCAGTGCTGAGCTTCTCGGACATGGCGTACTCCTTGTCTTTGGCGCCCCTTGGCAGCTTACTGCTGCGGGGCAGGAGCACGGCCGGACCATCCCATTAGCGAACAAACCAACCACGCCCGCTTTTGTCGGCTATTGGGGTGCCGCCTCAACCGATCGACGCAACACAGGCATTGAATCTCTTTGCCGGGGTTTCAAATTGCAAGGTCTCTCGTGGCCGTTCGTTAAGCTGACGCGCCACTTTGTTCAGGTGGGCTTGCGAGTGCACCGACAGGTCGGTCCCCTTCGGAAAGTACTGTCTCAGCAGACCGTTAGTGTTCTCGTTTGACCCGCGCTGCCATGGACTCTGCGGATCGCAGAAGTAGACATCGATGTTGGTCGCCAACGTAAATCGTCGATGATCCGTCAGCTCCTTGCCACGGTCCCACGTCAGCGACTTATATAGCTCACTCGGTAGCTTCTTGGCCTGCTTGATAAGCGCAGAGATGACCGACTGGGTGTCCTTGTTGGACACCTTCGCTAGCATCACATAACGGGTATGATGTTAGACCAAGGTCGCGATGTAGCTGTTCTGCGATCCGGTCAAAAGATCGCCTTCCCAATGACCAGGCACCGCCCGATCTTCAATCGCTGCCGGTCGTTCCCGGATCGAGACGAGATCCTTGATCCGTCCCAGTTTATCACGATTGGGGTCTACTCGCTGTGATCGACGGATCGTGCGCCTCGATCGAAGATAACTAAGCAGCTCTTTCTTAAGCACCCCGCGGGCTTGAACAAAGAGACTGCGATAGATCGTCTCGTGTGACACGCGATAAAGCTCACCGTCAGGATGTGCTCTTTTAAGCCAACCGGCGATCTGCTCGGGCGACCAGTTTAATCGCAGCTTGCTCGCCACCGCCTGTCGCAGCCGTGAGCTGCTTGCCAATTTACACTGTTTCGGACGGCGAGACCGGACCCAGGCCTGCTCATCCGCTACGGCAGCTCGGCATCTATCATAGCCGCCATTGCGCTTGAGTTCCCGGCTCACCATCGAAGCTGAGCGGCCCAGCAACCGAGCCATCGATCGGCACGATTGATGTGCTGCAATGCTTCTGGATATCTCTTCACGCTCAGACAGGGTAAATGCCAGCCGCGAGCGACGCCGAGCAGCCGGACGAACCCCACCATACGGTGTCACCTGGTTATGGATAGATGAGGACGGCTTACCAAACGCCCGTCCAATCGCTTTGAGCAATTCACCCCGTTGCCAGCGATCCCACAACTCCGTCTTCTCAGCCGCCGTAAACCCTCGACGAAACCTCTGATCCATCCTCACACTCCATCTTTTCGCTCAAAGATAACGTCGACCAGTTGAGACCACCGCCATAAGCGACATAGCGCTGAATTTTCACGGTAGCAGTTGGTGGGCTCCAAATTTGGGGGCTTTCCGCATTTTGGACGCAATGCTAGTTGAAGGACCTTACGTTCCATCGAATACAAAAGGCCAAATCATGAAAAAGCTGGCATTGCTTGCTGCGGCACTTTTAGGCGTCGCAGCTACCACACCTGCTCGCGCAGACGTCGAAGTGGGTACATTGAGCTGCCGAAGTGTCGGAGCAGCCGCCTATATCGTCGTTTCGGGGCAGCCATTCCGTTGCAGCTTCACGCCATCCAACGGCCGTCCGGTCCAATATTATCAGGCCGTCATTCACCGCTTCGGGGCCCAAGTTGGCTTCAGCGATGACGTAAGCTTGGCGTGGGCCGTTTTTGCGCCAACCCCGCACGTTGGGCCAGGTAGTCTGGCGGGCGGATACGGAGGAGTTACCGCTGGGGCTGCGGTGGGTATCGGCGTCGGCGCTAATGGTCTCGTGGGCGGTGCCAACTCATTTACTCTCCAACCCCTGAGTGTTCAGGGAGAGATCGGGCTCAATGTGGTAGCCACCGTGACTGGGCTCAATTTGGAGCCGATCTTGCCTGCTCGCCACCATCCGCACCATCGGCGTCACCGCCATTAGCATTCGTTGCGGCGAGCGCCATCAACCATCACAAAGCAAGTCAACCCGCCCAGCCTTCGAGCCGGGCGGGTTAAATTTTGTCGCATACGGGTCAAACGCGGCGTAGCAATTAAGCCCCAGCGCCGCCCGTTGTCTGCTGTTATCCCAATAGCCGACAAACGCGGGCGCGGTTGGTTTGTTCGCGATGTGCCATTAGCGACATCCTCGGGTGCCGGTGAAAGGAGCCCTCCGCAGCCTCGGAAAGCGGACATCGCCTTAATCACTTGGAATAACGAAATAATCTAGCGGACGAATTCCTGTTGGTTTTGGGTCACACCCCACACAATTGTCCTGCGAAGTCATTTTTCAAGATGTTGTTCGGCGCCGGGAACCTCTACTCTCACAGCTAGATGAACGGGCTTGGCCGAGTCCATGGGGGACGGCTTATGAAAAAGATTCTCCTCGCGAGCGTTGCTGCCGCTGCGTTCTGTGGTGCGCCTGCTTTTGCCGCCGACATGCCAATCAAAGCGCCCGTCTATAAGGCGGCCCCTGCGCCGATCTTCAACTGGACGGGCTTTTACGTCGGCTTGAACGCCGGCGGCACTTGGGGCCGCAGTAACGATCCCACATCAGTAGTCAACGGCACGGGGTTAACATACTTCGCCTCAGCAGCTCTGCCGGGCGTCAATTCTGTCGGTGCTGGTCAGTCCGCCAATACCAGCGGCTTCACCGGCGGAGTTCAAGCTGGATACAATTGGCAATGGGGAAACCTGGTCGCCGGCATTGAGACCGAGTTCGACTATTTCGGGCAAAAGGGTTCAAGCGCAACGGGTGCTGTCTATCAAAACACCTTTCCAATTCCCTACACGTTTAATTCGTCGGTGCGCGCCGACTGGCTGTTCACTGCGCGGCCGCGCCTTGGCATGGCGACAGGTAACTGGCTATGGTACGGGACCGGTGGCCTAGCGGTGACCCAACTGAAGGCCAACTGGTCATTCGCGGACCTCCAAGGCGCCAATGAGAGTGCCGCTGCGTCGGCCACCAAGGCCGGCTGGGTCGTCGGAGGCGGTGTCGAGACCGCGTTGCCGGGGAAATTGTTGCTCGGGGTTGAGTACCTCTATGTCAAGTTCGGCAGCATCTCGGCGACCAGCACTAATCTTGCCTTCAGTGGCGCTACCTATCCAACGACCATCTTCAGCCACAGCGCCGATTTAAGCTCCAACATCGTTCGCGTTCGCTTGAGCAAACAGTTCTGATCGGCTGACGAATAAGCCGACTGAATTGAAAGCCTCGGGCAAGGCAATGTCCGCTTCGGGTCTTGGATCGCGGTAGGGACGCGAGTTACCTCGCGTCCCTACCGCGATCCTACGAGCGGCGGCCTTTCTTAGCTTAAATGGCGGGACGCGCCGACAACTATCGTCGTCGCTCAGAAAACTAAAGGCTCGCACCTTTGTTTTCTGCTTCCCACTCCGGCAGCGTCATTAATCTCATGCCGAGGCGGCCGTAGTCGACGCAAAGATAATCGTCCAACGCGTCGCGCACGACCGCGTCGGGATGGATCAGCGCCACCTCCTGCGCCATCACGCCGACATAGACGGTGTCACTCCACAGATAGCGATAGCGATAGAGCCCGAGCCCGTCGGCGCTGCGCCCGACAAGCGCGATGTCACGCTTGAGCCGGGCATCGGAAATGAAAGTCGTCTCCGAATATGTGGCATTCGTGCTCAGCCCCCAGGCGCCGCCGCCATGGCCGCCGACATAGCCGCCTTCCCACGGCATCGCCGCATCTTTCGGTGCCGTCGGCGGGAAGCGCCAATTAAAGCCGACGCTGACCACGGAAAATGCCGCATGCGCGCTGGCGTTCAGTCCCAGAACAGTGCCGGCCGACGGCGACGTCGCGCTCAAGCCGAGCGTGCCGAGATCGACATATTGGTAGCCGAACGTGAGCGTAAGATCGGGCTGCAGCATGTATTCGATGCCGGCGCCGGCAACCCAGCCGGCCCTCGTCGACGAACTGTCGCCGCTCAACGTCACGCCGTTGGAGGTGTAGGTGCCGTTGAGGTCGACGTGGCCGTAGGCGAGCCCGCCGGTGCCGTAGAAGAAGAACCTGTCGACCGTCCAGCCGGCGCGGCCGCGCACCGTGCCATACCAATCGACCTTGGCGGTGGTGCTTGCGGAATCGCCCGGACACGGAATAGCGCTGGTCAACCCACCGTTCAGGGACGTTTTCAGGCCGCTACCGGACAGGTCCGTTTCCAAACCGTACACCCAGGTGCCCTGTTGCCAGTTGTAGCCGGCCTGCGCGCCGCCGATCCAGCCGCTTCCGGTCCCGGAATTCGCGCCGGTGCTCGGCAGGCATTGGGCAAAGGCGCCGGGTACGATTAGCAATATAGCAGCGATGGCGACGAACAACTCGGCACAAAGCGCAGCAAAACGAAAACGGCGCATTGTCAGCCCCCTAAACATAGTCAAGGTGATCTCTAATCCGATTTATTTGTAGCAAACGGCTTTGGGCGGGGGACATCAGCTTAGGCAAGTCTACACAGATGATTTTCAAGCGTGCTGTTTATGCAACTACCAGCCAACCCCCTGCTTGACTGCCGTCGGAACCGGATCACGCAGAACGAAGCACGGACGCGCCGCGGGAGGCGCATACGTCGCAGCCGGCGTGGCCTCGGCATCGGCAAGGCCGTGCAGCCGAGGATGGCGGCATGAGCGATGGTCTGACGATAGATGCGCTGTCGGACGGCGACCACAGATGCCAGCCCGATGACGGCGACACGCAGGCCGAGGATGCCCTGCCCTTCTTCTTTCCCGCCGGCGACACCGACGGCATGACCGGCGGCGGCAGCCGCCGCCGACAGCGAGCCGGCATCGGGAAACGACTTGTCGAGCTCCGGCGGCAGGATGCCCGACGGCAGCACCGGCACAGCCTCGCGGATGACCTTAAGGCAGCGCAAGTTCGGCGTGCCGTCTGTCGACGAGCTCGCCGTCGTTTTAACGGTATCTTCTTTGGCGCCGTGCGCCCGCTTGTCCCGAGTGCCCACCTCCGCACGCGGCTGCGAGCGTTTCGCTTTCTTTGGCTTGCTCTTCTTTTTCGACGGCGGCTCCGTCACCGGCGCCGCCGCTTGCTCCGTCTCGCCGATCGTTTCGGGCTTGACTGCTTGGTCCGCGTCGCCGCCGCATCGTCACCCACTTGGTTCGGCGCCGCCAATTCTGCGGCCTTCGAGTCCTGGGTCACCTTATTGTCGTGTTCGTCGTTGTGTGCTGTCATATCCTTGCTCCGTTGGATGCAGAAATGTCCGTCGCGCACGAGTTCCGACAATTTGCAAAGCGGCTCGGTGCAAAAAGAGCTTCGACGCGCACGCATGGCGTTGCATTATGAAGTCGGTGCTTCCGCGTGAACCGGCAAAATTTGTTGACGAGCCCAAGAGCCGTCTCGAATTCCAAGGCGCTCAGGGTTGCATTTCGAACGGCAAAATCGGCCGCGCCGTTCGCAAACAGCGTCCCTCACGTTTCTGTGGGAAACTCATTCGATATTGAATTTGCTGGGCTGGAGACCGCTCGCCGATGCCGCCTCGATCGCGGCGAGCGGAGCCTTTTTGCCAAAATGTATCCGCGGATTTATCAGTGAATCATCTGGAACCCGAACCTACGGGCGATCGATTCCAGTGATTTCAGGAGGTTAGGGTGGATTTGGTAGCGGGGGAGGGACTCGAACCCCCGACCTCCGGATTATGATTCCGCTGCTCTAACCAGCTGAGCTACCCCGCCATTCCGAAACGCTTTCTGCCGGAATGGGCGGGATATAGGAAGGGCCGCGAAAGCCTGTCAAGCAAACAAGACCAAAAGTCGTGGCTAAACGGCCACTTTGGCCGAAAATTCGCGTGATATCAGCGGCGTTGGGCCAAACCGAGACTGACAAAACGGCGTATTGCCCAAAAACTTGTTCCTATTTTGCCGGATTATGCGCTTTCGCGTGCGCCACCGGCCAAACGCTCGAAGCGGACCAGCGAAAAATGCCCCATCGGCGGCATGGTGCGCCGCTCGATCACCCGCACGCCGCCGTGGCGCTCGGCCCAATCGGCGAGTGTCCGGAAGCGGAATTCCGGCCGCCAGCCGAGCCGGCGCGCCAGCGGCGCGAACCATTGCTCCAACAGAGCGCGCGGCCCGGATTCGGCGCCGATATGATTGACCAGCACGATCTCACCGCCCGGTCTGACAAGGCGCGCAAACTCGTCAAGCGTCGCTTCCGGATGCGGAACCGCAGTGATGACATATTGCGCCACCACTACGTCGAAGGATTCATCGGGTAGCGCCAGCCGCTCGGCGTCCATCACCGCCAATAGTTCCACGTTGCTTAGTGCGTACGCCGCAACGCGCGCTCGCGCCTTGCGCAACATTGGTTCAGACAGATCGACACCCACTAATCGGTTCGCACGCGCGTATTCCGGCAGAGAAATCCCGGTGCCGACACCGACTTCTAGAATACGCCCGCCGATCCGCTCCGCTGCGGCGATCGCGGCGCGCCGCCCGCGATCAAATACCGCCCCGAATACGAGATCGTAGATCGGAGCCCAGCGGGCATAAGCTTTGGAAATTGTGTGCTTGTTGAACTTGGCTGGCATGACAATTCCAAATTTGGCCAACGAGCGACAATTGTAAATGCTGTTAGCGCTGCTTTCGTTACCGGCAGGGCGGGCCAGCACCTGCGTCATCCATCAACCAAATCATATTGACTAGCAGCGATTAGCCGCCGGCCACCGGCTCCGCGTGCTCATTCAATGCCTGCGGCACAACTGTTTCCAGCGCAGCTACCGCGCTCTTGATAAAGCCGCCACCGAGCACGCGCGCCTGACCCTCACCGGCATTATAGAACACACAGGCTTGGCCGGGTGAAACGCCGTCTTCGCCATCCACCAATTCGACCTCGTAGCCGTCATTCGCGGCGACGAGCCAACCGGCTTGCGGCGGCCGAGTCGAGCGCACCTTCACGAATACCTCGCGTCGGTCGTCGGCAAGCACTTCTTCTAAACTGCCCTCACCAATCCAATTGACATCGCGCAGCACGATGCGGCTCATGCGCAGCGCCGCACGCGGACCGACTACAACCTTGCGGCGGTCGGCATCGAGCCGGACCACATAGAGCGGCGTGCCCGTCGCCAGGCCCAATCCGCGACGCTGTCCGATGGTGAAATGAATGATACCGGAATGCGTCCCCAGTACTTTGCCGTCGAGATCGACGATGTCGCCCGATTCCGCCGCGCCCGGCTTCAATCGCTCGATCATGTCCGCATAATGGCCGCTCGGCACGAAGCAGATGTCCTGGCTGTCGTGCTTATCGGCGACGGCCAGACCGAACTGGCGCGCCAGCTCACGCGTCTCCGCCTTCGTGCGCTCACCCAACGGGAAGCGCAGCACATCGAGTTGTTCGCGCGTGGTCCCAAATAGGAAATAGCTCTGATCGCGCTCTTCCTCACGCGCGCGATAAAGTCCGCGCCCTCCCGACGGCAGCGCCCGCGAGGCAACGTAATGGCCGGTTGCCAGCACGTCGGCGCCGAGCTCACGCGCGGTGATCAACAGGTCGCGGAATTTGATCGCCATGTTGCACTCAACGCATGGCACCGGCGTCTCGCCGGCAATGTAGCTTTCGGCGAAGCGGTCAATCACCGCTTCCTTAAAGCGACTCTCATAGTCGAGGACGTAGTGCGGAATGCCGATACGCTCGGCCACGCTGCGCGCGTCATAAATGTCCTGCCCGGCGCAACACGCCCCCTTTCGATGGATGGCAGCGCCGTGATCGTAGAGCTGCAGCGTGACCCCGACCACCTCGTAGCCTTCGGCCTTGAGCAACGCGGCGGTCACCGACAAATCGACGCCGCCGGACATAGCGACAACGACACGGGTGTCTTGCGGGCGGCGATTGAGATCGAGGCTGTTGGACATGGTTCTTCTTACTATAGGTGGCGATGCTTGGCGCGCAAATCGAGCCATGCCTGCGGCAAATATTGCCGCTTTGCCAGCAGGCGCTGCCGGGGATAGTCCCCACCTCTACCCAGCCATTATCAGTTAAACAATTGATTTATCAATATTTTTATCGCACTCCGCGGCTGGCCTGACGATTGCAGACCGATCATCGGATATCCGGAGGCAACCGTGTCACAAGTAGCGTCTGACGCCATCGCACTCGCCTTTAACCCCGCGCCGCCGATCCCGCCGCGGGCGACGCCGAGTTCCGACCCCGCGCCCAACTCACCATTCGCGAGCCTACTCGACGACAACACGCAAGCCGCTGCCCCGGACCCCCCGCAAACGCGGCCAGCGCCCGCCAACAGTACCACAGACACGCCTTCCGACGTGACCGTCGACGCGGTCCCTGGCCAGACCGCCAACCCAGCCGCCGACAAGAGCGTCGGCAACACCGGCGACAAGACCGGCGACAAGACCGCGGGCAAGACCACGACCAAGACTACCGACAAGGCCGTCACCACGGCTGCAGACACATCCGCGATCGCTACGTCGCCGAATTCCATTGTATCACCGACAAATCCCGATAAGGGCAAGCCGGCGGAAATGAACGGAGAGACCACGGTCGCCAAAGCCGCCGATGGCAGCAAAGTCGTGCAGACTGCTTTGCAGACTGTCAACGATACCGAAACCGCCGATGCCGCCAATGCGGCTGGGGCTAATGCCTTGCCCACCACATCCAAAGTTCCCGGCAACACCAAGGCGACCACCGACACCAAAAGCGCGGAGCACACCAAAGCCACCGATCCGGCAGACGACGGCAAACCGACTGACGCCGCGGCGCCAGTCGCATTAGTGGCCGATCCCACGAAGAACCCGATTCAGACGATAGTGCCGGCCGTCGCGGTTGCCCCAACGCCCGCGCCCACCGTAGTGAATCCGCCAGCAACTGGTCATGTATCGCAAACGGCGCCCGTCACCAGTCAAGCCGCTATTGTCGTGCCCAATGCGCCCGAGCCCAAATCACCTGATCTTGCGCCCGGACAAGACAGCATAGAAAAGCTTACCGCCACGCAAAACGGCACCGCCAAGCCTGCCGCCGCGAAAGATGGCATCGCCAAGCTTGTACCCGACCATCCGCAAGACGAAGACGTCGCCGTAGACCCGCGGTCTTCCGCGCAAACGTCAACGTCAAATACGACCGACGCCCAACCTAGTGCGCCGAAGCCCACCGGCGACGCGGTACAGCAGGCCGCGTTGACACCACCGTCCCCTAATGTGTCGCCGGTGCCAACAAATCCGACCGTACCGGCTGCGCCGACGGCGCCGACAGCGCAGACTGCACTGACTCCGCCGGCGGCGGCCGTTCCGATCGCCGGCGTCGCCGTCGAAATATCGAACATGGCGCAGGCCGGCAAGAATCACTTCGAAATTCGCCTCGATCCGCCTGAACTCGGGCGCATCGAAGTCCGGCTCGACGTCGACCACGACGGCCATACGACCACGAGTCTGATCGCCGACCGCTCTGACACGCTCAATCTTTTGCGTCAGGATTCTTCCGGTCTGGAACGCGCGCTGCAGGATGCCGGGCTGAAAACCACCGGTAATGGCTTGCAATTCTCGCTACGCGACCAGACCATGGGCAACCAGCAGGGCAACACACCCGCACCAGCCTCCGCCCAGATCGTCGTTCATGACAACACGTTTCCAGTCACCGATATGACTCAAAACAGCTACAGTCGCCTCGCCGGACTGCGTGGCGGCATCGACATTCGTGTCTGAGGATATACCATGACCACCACCATTGCCCCCGTCACATCGGCAACCAGTCCCGCAGGCTCAGTCTCATCGAGCACGCTTGCCAACACCACCGAGATTGCAAGCAACTTCACCGAGTTTCTGCAGTTGCTCACAACGCAATTGCAGAATCAGGATCCGCTCAATCCGATGGACACTAATCAATTCACACAACAACTCGTCGAATTCGCCGGCGTCGAGCAGCAGATGAAGACGAATGACACGCTGAGTACGTTGGTGTCTTTGCAGCAGAGCTCGCAAACGACGCAAGCGCTCTCGCTCGTCGGCGCGACCGTGGTCGTGAACGGCACCACCGCGCAACTGGCCAACGGTCAAGCGACCTGGTCGCTGACGGCGACCCAGCCGGCGACTGCGACGGTTACGGTCACGTCGGCTTCCGGTCAGACCGTCTACACCACCACGGGCGCCGTCAATGCCGGCAGCCAGACCTTCGCGTGGAATGGCGTCGGCAATGACGGCACGACCTGGCCGTCCGGCAACTACACCCTCACGGCGACCGCAGTCACCGCCAGCGGACAAACAACGACGGTTACCAGCCAGGTCGAGGGACAAATCACCTCTGTCGATCTCACCAAGACGCCGCCGGCGCTCATGATGGGCGGACAGAGCTACACCATCAACGACATTCAGCAAATCGTCGCGCCAGCATCCTGATCGGCGTCGGGACTCAGGCTCGATGCACCCGCGAACCCGTGCGTTTCTCCCTTCTTAAAGGCACGTGCGCGCGCAAACTCGAGCACGCCGGCTTTTAGCTTCCGACTGCTTTCAGCGTCTTGCTCAACACGATGAGGCCGCGTGACGGCGTCGCGGCCGCCGGCGCACTAGGCGGCGGTCTCATAAGTCCGTAGCCAAATCCGCATAGATGCAAGCTTGATGAAGGCAAGATAGTTGGCTGCAAGCCCGGGCTGACGGCGATCCATTCATATTCTGTGAGTTAGTAGCGCATGATTTCGAGACTCCTATTTTGGGACCTTAAATCACAGCCCATGCGCCCCGATTAACGACGAGCCGAGATGCACGGCGTTGATGGAACATTCGTTGCGTTCACCGCGGCGCATGTCGGGTGACGGTTTCCAGGTGCCAGTCGCGACGCCGCATGCTGGCGCTAAGAACGGCAACACCAAGACCGTAGTCATCAGCACGTATGTCGTGGAGAAGGGCAAGCCGCTCGCGTCTCCGGCCTGATCGGATGACGAACGGTAGATAAACGCCCTGTGCAAAACGATCATAGCGAGGCCAACATGTTCGGTGGCCTCGTTCATTTCAAGCGACGTCGCTCCTGGAAAACTTCGCAGACAATTGCCGCGCCGCAACATTTTGGTCGCTTACGGCGCATGGCGGATATCGACCAACTATTGCTCATCCAATAAGTGCGCGGTCTATGGGTGACGGCGCCAATAAAGGTGTCGGCTAGGTTCACGAGCAGCCTGACAGCGTCGCCGGCAGCGCTAGCCCAGCCGAAGGCCGAACGGGCTAGCACTCGGCTTGAGGAAGGCGAGGCGCGAGCCGAGGTTGGCGTGCAGAACACGCGAACGTGGCGCCCAACAGAGTTCCCAAATGGCGGCTCTAGGCAGGCCCTCAAAACCAGGCCCCTGGTGACGATCTCCTTCAATGGCGCACTCTAGCGTACGTTTTCGGCGCTCTATCGGCCAAGAATGGCGCTATTGGACCAACCGAGATGCGGAACTCGCGGGTGCAAACCGTAACCAAATGGTTAGCGGAGACAGAGCAAACATTTCCCGTTCTAGATGGCATGCTTAGGCAAATTTTAAGTCGCAGCTTGTAGCTTCCAATCGGTAAATGCCTGTCAAGTAGAGTCCTGTGAGTACACCAATGACCGAGCCCCACCGCCCGAGGGTCAAATACGTCATCGGGCCCGATGGCAGTCCTCTCACGATTGCGGACCTGCCGCCGCCGTCTACAAAACGCTGGGTCATCCGCCGCAAGGCTGAGGTGGTCGCCGCGGTGCGCGGTGGTCTATTGTCGCTGGAAGAGGCCTGCGCGCGCTATACATTAACGGTCGAGGAATTCCTGTCCTGGCAGTATTCCATCGACCAGCACGGCCTTGCCGGCCTGCGCACCACACGCATTCAGCAGTACCGCCAGTAGTTTCCTATTCGCTTTGACAAGCCAAGACGCCGGCCCCGCGTAACCGGCGATCCCATCGGCGCGACGGCGCGGGCCGTATTCCGCCCGGCTCGCCGTGCACTGCGACGATTTTCTCTTGGCGCGAATTAACCGGACGCTAACCATAAACTGGGCAAATCTTGCCGGGTAAGGCGCGTAGCGCGCCCAAAGGTTGGGACGGAACCCGGTGCAAGGTTTCTTCGACTTCGTGAGATCGCTCGGTGCGGCGCGAATGGCGGCGATGGCCGCGGTGACGCTGACGCTGATCGGTTTCTTCTCGTTCCTGATGATTTAGATGACGACGCCGCAATTGGTGCCGCTCTTCACCGATTTGTCGATGGAAGATTCGGCAGCAATTATCAAGGATCTGGACCGCCAGGCGATCCCCTACCAGCTCAAGAATGACGGCACCCTCGTGATGGTGCCCAAAGACAAGGTCGCACGCCTGCGCATGAAGCTCGCCGAAAGCGGCCTGCCCAAGGGCGGCGGCGTCGGCTACGAGATTTTCGACAAATCGGACGCACTTGGCACCACCACTTTTGTCCAGAACATCAACCATCTGCGCGCGCTCGAAGGCGAGCTCGCCCGCACCATCAGCAGCCTAGACCGCGTGCAGTCCGCCCGCGTGCATCTGGTGCTGCCCGATCGGCCGCTGTTCTCGCGCGACAAGATCGACCCATCGGCGTCGATCGTGCTCAAGGTGCGCGGCACGCTGGAGCCGCAACAGGTGCGCGCCATCCGCCATCTGGTGGCGACAGCTGTCAACGGACTCAAGCCCGACCGCATCTCGGTCGTCGACGAGACCGGCAAATTGCTCGCCGACGGCGCGACGCCGAACGATCCGCTGGAAGGCGCCGGCGCCGACGAGCGCAAGGCGGCATTCGAGAAACGCCTGCGCGACCAGGTTGAGACAATCGTTTCCTCGGTCGTCGGGCCCGACCACGCGCGCGTCGAGATCACGGCCGACTTCGACCTCAACCGCGTCACCCAGACCACCGACAAATTCGATCCCGACGGTCGCGTGGTGCGATCGAGCCAAACCCGCGAGGAATCGTCATCTTCCGCCGACAACAAGGGCGGACCGGGCGGACCGGTATCAGTCGGCAACGAATTGCCGGGCGCCGCCAAGCCGCCGGGCGACGCGGGCACCAGCGAGCAGAACCGCAAGTCCGAGGAGATCGTCAACTACGAGATCTCGCGTACCACCAAGACCGAGGTGACCGAAGCTGGCCGTGTCAACCGGATTTCCGCGGCCGTCCTGGTGGATGGCATCTATACGAAGGACGCCAAGGGCGTAGTCACCTATCAGCCACGCTCAAAGGAAGAGATCGACCGCATCGCTGCCCTAGTGCGTTCGGCCATCGGATTCGATGCCAAACGCGGCGATCAGGTCGAAGTGGTCAACTTGCGTTTCGCCGAAACTACGCCGACGCCGATCACCGAGCCGACCGGCTGGATGAGTTACGTGCAATTTACCAAGGACGACATCATGCGCCTCGCCGAGCAAGGCGTGATGGTGCTGCTCGGCTTAGTAGTGCTGTTGCTCGTAGTCCGCCCGCTGGTCCGCCGCGTCATCTCGCCGGATGGCGAGATGACATTTGAAGCAGCGGCAGTTGCGGGCGCAGCCGGCACATCCGGGGTCGCCAATGCGATGGGCTTGCCGCATGTCACTGCCACCGCTGTATCGCCCAGCGTCCCGACCAATGTTGGTTCCACCGCGAATATTTCGATCGTGGGCGCTGACGAATCGGTCGCCATTTCCAACCGCACCGCGGCGATGATCGATATCGCCCAGGTGCAGGGGCAGGTGCACGCCCAATCAGTGCAGAAAGTCGGCGAGCTCGCCGAGCGAAACCCGCAAGAGGCGGTCGCGATCATCCGTAACTGGCTCCACGAGGACGCGCGTTAAACCATGGCTTTCGGCTCGAACTCAGAGAAGCGCGACAGTACTGCCCGGCAGGAAACTTCCGCGGTGGCAGCCAATGTCGGCAATCGTTCGCAAGGCACCAAGGGAAAGCGCAAACTGACAGGCCCAGAACGAGCAGCAGTCCTCATGTTGGCGCTTGGCGGACGCTACGGCGGCAAGCTCTTCGCTCTGCTCGACGACGATGAATTAAAGGAAATTTCCACGGTAATGGCGGCGCTCGGAACCGTTGATTCCGAAGCGGTCGAAGAATTGCTACTGCAATTCGTCTCGCAAATGTCGGGGTCTGGCGGCGTCCTCGGCAGCTACGATGTCGCCGAACGCTTGCTAGCGCAATACCTGCCACCTGAGCGGGTCGGCGGCATCATGGATGATATCCGCGGACCCGCCGGCCGCAATATGTGGGAAAAGCTGGCCCACGTCCACGAAGACGTGTTGGCGAACTATCTCAAGAACGAATACCCGCAGACCGTGGCGGTGGTGATGTCCAAACTGCGTTCCGACCATGCCGCGCGCGTGATGGCGATTCTGCCTCAGGACTTCTCCCTCGACGTGGTTAGTCGCATGCTCAGGATGGAGCCGGTGCAGAAGGAAGTGATCGACCGCGTCGAAGAAACGCTGCGCACCGAATTCATGACCAACCTGTCGCACACCCGCCGCCGCGACGCCCATGAGACGATGGCGGACATCTTCAATAATTTCGATCGCCAGACTGAAACGCGCTTCCTCTCCGCGCTGGAAGCGGAAAACGCGGACGCATGCGAACGCATCAAGGCACTGATGTTTACATTCGACGACTTGACCAAGCTTGACGCCGGATCAGCGCAGACGCTGATGCGCAAGTTCGAGAAGGACAAGCTGGCGATCGCGCTGAAAGGCGCCTCCGAAAGCGTGCGCCAGTTCTTCTTCAGCAACATGTCGACGCGCGGCGCCAAGCTGCTCGCGGATGACATGCAAGGGATGGGTCCGGTGCGCCTGCGCGATGTCGACGAGGCGCAGACGCTGCTGGTCAATATCGCCAAGGATCTGGCGGCCAAGGGCGAAATCTTGATTACCAAGAGCCGCGGCGACGACGAATTGATCTATTGAGACAGCGATGAAAGCGAACGCCAAATATCTGTTCGATGAAGATTTCTCCGCCGGCGAACGGCCGACCATCACTCTGGTCGAAGCCGAACGGCGGCGCGCGGACGCCGAATCGCAAGCTTATCGCAACGGCTTTGCCGCAGGCCTGGCGCAGGCACAGAACGACGACGCCAGAAAGGCGACGGCCGCGCTCGGCGCGATCGTCGACGCGATGGAGCGGTTTAACACGGCGCTTACCGGCATCGAAGCGCGACTGGAAACCGAGGCAGTGCAGGTGGCGGTCGCTGTTGCCGGCAAGCTTGCGCCTGAACTGATCGCGCGCGAACCGCTCGCCGAAATATCTGCGCTCGCCACCGAATCGTTCAATCATCTTGTGAAGGCGCCGCACGTGGTCGTGCACATCGCCCCCGAAATCTATGAAGCGGCCAAGGTCAAACTCGACGAGATCGCGCAGTCGCGCGGTTTCGAGGGCCGGTTGGTGGTCATGTCCGATACCGCTATGTCGCCCGGCGACTGCCGCATCGAATGGGCCGATGGCGGCCTCGCGCGCGACCGCGCTGCGACGCTCGCAACCATCGATGAATTGGTTGCCCGCTATGTGGCAGCACGCGCCACCGAAAACAAATAGGAATTCCGGAGATCCATGCGATGAGTGACACCGACAGCAAAGTCCCGCTCCCCGACCTGGAGGCCGGCGCCCAGCCGCAGACCGTCGACGACGCCGGCACGCTGGCTCCAAGCGACAACGAGCCTATCAACCGCGGCGCCGCAGACCTGGAGGCGTTGTTCGACGTGCCGGTGCATGTGTCGGCGGTGCTCGGCCGTGCCCACATGCCGGTCGGCGACCTGCTCAAGCTCGCGCCGGGCGCCGTTCTCGAACTCGACCGTAAGGTTGGCGAAGCCATCGATATCTACGTTAACAACCGCTTGGTCGCGCGCGGCGAAGTGGTCCTGGTCGAGGATAAACTGGGTGTGACCATGACTGAAATCATCAACTCCGACCATAACTAACGAATGATCTCGAAAACTGGAAACCCGTTTTCTGAAATGATCATGCGGCTGAACGTTAAAAGGAAAATGCCATGCAACTCCTGATCGTCGGTACGCTCGAAGGCCAGCTCACCACCGCGAGCAAGATCGCGTTGGATAAGGGCGCCAGCGTCACCCACGCCGACAGCAACGAGCAGGCGCTCGCCGTGCTGCGCTCCGGCCGCGGCGCCGACCTGCTGATGGTCGACGTCACCCTCGACATCCGAGACTTGGTGAACCGGCTCGACGCCGAGCGCATCCATGTCCCGGTCGTGGCCTGCGGCATCACCAACGATGCGCGTGCGGCGGTCAACGCCATCCATGCCGGCGCCAAGGAATACATCCCGCTGCCGCCCGACCCCGACTTGATCGCGGCCGTGCTCGCGGCCGTCACCGACGACCGGCGCGAGATGATCTATCGCGACGAGGCGATGGCGAGCGTTGTTAAACTCGCCCAACAGATCGCAGGCTCGGACGCCTCCGTGCTGATTACCGGCGAGAGCGGCACCGGCAAGGAAGTGCTAGCGCGCTACCTGCACGCTCGCTCGACCCGCGCTAGGAAGCCGTTCATCACCGTCAACTGCGCGGCGATCCCGGAAAATCTCTTGGAGTCCGAGTTGTTCGGCCACGAGAAGGGCGCCTTCACCGGCGCGCTCGGA
This sequence comes from uncultured Alphaproteobacteria bacterium, assembly GCA_963753455.1. GTDB lineage: Bacteria > Pseudomonadota > Alphaproteobacteria > Rhizobiales > Xanthobacteraceae > Pseudolabrys. The sequence continues at coordinate 82,829 of CAVWDA010000018.1, forward strand.
CGCCGCATCGGCAAGTTCGAGGAGGCCAATGGCGGCACGCTGCTGCTCGACGAAATCTCCGAAATGGACGTGCGCCTGCAGGCTAAACTGTTGCGCGCAATCCAGGAGCGCCTGATCGACCGCGTCGGCGGCGGCAAGCCGGTGCCAGTCGATATCCGCATCGTCGCCACGTCCAACCGCAACCTCACCGAGGCAGTGCGCGAGGGCAAATTCCGCGAGGACCTCTGGTTCCGCCTCAACGTGGTCAATCTGAAAATTCCACCATTGCGCGAACGTCCGTCCGATATCATCGAACTGGCGCAATATTTCGCCAAGAAATATTCCGAAGCCAACGGCCTGGCCGAGCGCCCGTTATCCGCGGAAGCGCGCCGGGCACTCAGCGTCAACCGCTGGCCAGGCAACGTGCGCGAATTGGAGAATACGCTGCACCGCGCTGTGCTGTTGTCGAGCGGGCCAGAGATTGGCATTGACGGTATCCTATCTCCGGACGGTCTACGGCTCGATCAAGCGCGTAGCTCCAGCGCCGTCTCCCACGCGGCGATGGCGGCCGAGCAGGTCACACGTAATCTGGTCGGCCGCACCGTGGCCGAAGTCGAGCGCGACCTGATCCTGGAGACTCTCAAGCATTGCCTAGGCAATCGCACGCACGCGGCCAATATCCTCGGCATCTCGATCCGCACCTTGCGCAATAAGCTCAACGAATACGCGGCCGACGGCGCGCCGATCCCGCCGACGGGCGGCGGCGAGTTGCGGGGCGCGGCGTAGAGACAGCCAGCAGCAGTCAATAAGCAAGAAATATTGCCAAGTGCGCGAAATCGGTCGTAATCCAACTACATGGCCGAACTCCGCCAATGTCCATAGTCTACAAAATCCTTCCCGCATCGCTGTGGCAGGCCGCCGAGCGGGAAGGCGTATTCCGCGGCTCCGAAATCGATCTCCGCGATGGCTTCATTCATTTCTCCAGCGCCGAACAGGCGCCCGAAACTGCGGCGAAGCATTTCGCCGGCGAGCGCGGTCTCATGCTGCTGCATATCGACGCCGCCCGCCTTGGCAGCCGGATGAAATGGGAGCCCTCGCGCGGCGGCGCTCTGTTTCCTCATCTCTACGGCGAATTGAAGCTTGCCGCAGTAATTCGTGTCGATCCGTTGCCGCTTGCGGCCGACGGCCGCCATAGGTTCCCGCCGCTCGACCCTTGAACGCCGATGCTGGCCCGGGTCACAACGCGTGACATCCGCACGCGCGGCTAGGATTGACGATACGCCAACTTCTCGCCCTTTCTCACATCGGGCCAAGCCATTGGCAAATCGCGCGTTAACTCCCTGCTAACCATAAAGTGGGCAAATATTGCCGGGGTAACAGTCATTTCTCAGGCATGACCGACATCAACGCCGCGCCGGCATCGGCAACCAGCGCCATCAAGCTTCCCGGTCTCGGCGAGCTCGGCGCATTCATGAAGCGCGGCGACATCGCGCTTGCTGTCGGCGTGCTCACGATCTTGGTCGTCCTCATTCTGCCGCTGCCGCCTGTCCTGCTCGATCTCGCGCTTGCGACCTCGATCATCATTTCCGTCCTGATCCTGATGACGGCGTTGTTCATCCAGGCGCCGCTCGAATTCTCCTCGTTCCCGACCGTCCTGTTGATCGCGACCATGCTGCGGCTCTCGCTCAACCTCGCCTCCACGCGCCTCATTCTCGCGCACGGGCACGAGGGCACCGACGCCGCCGGTCATGTCATCGAGGCGTTCGGTAATTTCGTAATGAGCGGCAATTTCGTGATCGGTATCATCGTATTCATCATTTTGGTGATCGTGAATTTCGTGGTGATCACCAAGGGCTCGGGCCGCATCGCGGAGGTCGCCGCTCGCTTTCACCTCGACGCCATGCCAGGCAAACAGATGGCGATCGATGCCGATCTTTCAGCCGGAATGATCGACGAGAAGGAGGCGCGTCGGCGCCGCCAGAAGCTCGAGGACGAAGGCGGCTTCTTCGGCGCCATGGACGGCGCTTCCAAATTCGTACGTGGCGACGCCATCGCCGGCCTGCTGGTGGTGTTCATCAACGTCATCGGTGGGATGATCATCGGCATAGCTCAGCAAGGCTTGAGCTTTTCCGATGCGGCGCATTCCTACACCATTCTCACAGTCGGCGACGGGCTGGTCACCCAGATTCCGGCATTGATCGTTTCCACCTCCGCCGGCTTGCTGGTGTCGAAAGCCGGCATCATGGGTTCGGCCGACAAGGCCCTGCTCAAACAGCTCTCAGGCTACCCGAAAGCGCTCGGTATGTCGGGCGCGGTTATGGTGGTAATGGCGCTATTGCCTGGAATCCCGATGCTGCCCTTCCTTGCGCTCGGCGGCGGCGCCGGTGTGCTCGCCTACGTTATCGACAAGCGCACCAAGCTCGCGGCCGCCAGCGAAGCGAAAAAAGTGGAAACCGAAGCCAAAAGCGAGGCGAAGGAAGAGCCGATTTCCGCCTCGCTCAAGATCGACGATCTCAAGGTCGAAATCGGTTATGCGCTGCTGCCGATGGTCAATTCGCCCGATGGCAGCGACCGGCTGACCGAACAGATCAAGGCGCTCCGCCGGTCGCTGGCGACCGAAATGGGGTTCGTGATGCCGGCCGTGCGTATTCTCGACAACGTGCAGTTTGACGCCAACACATATGCCATAAAGATCAAAGAGGTCGAAGCCGGCAGCGGCAAGGTCTGGCCCGGCCAGTACATGGTCATGGACCCAGCCGGCGGCCAAGTGAAACTGGCTGGCACCCACACCACCGAACCGACGTTCGGGCTCCCGGCCACCTGGATCGATGCCGCGCAGAAAGAAGACGCCACGCTCAAAGGCTACACCGTGGTTGACGCAGCCACCGTGCTGTCCACGCACCTGACCGAACTGCTCAAGAACAATATGGCGGAGCTCCTGTCTTACGGCGAGGTGCAGAAGCTTCTCAAGGAACTGCCGAAAGAGCAGGCCGAGTTGCTCAAAGACTTGGTGCCCTCGCAGATCACCGTCTCCGGAATCCAGCGCGTGCTGCAAATCCTACTGGCCGAGCGCGTGTCGATCCGCGATCTTGCCACCATCCTGGAAGGCATCGCCGACGGCATTGGCGCCTCGCGCAATCCCGTGATGCTGGCCGAACACGTGCGAGCGCGGCTGTCGCGGCAGATCTGCGCGCAGCACAACAGCCCCGGCGGCTACCTGCCGATGATCGCGCTGACGGCAAAATGGGAGCAGGCCTTCGCCAAATCGATGGCCGGCCAGGGCGACGAACGGCAGTTGGCGATGCAGCCGTCCAAGCTGTCGGAGTTCATCACGCTGGTGCGCGAGAAGTTCGAGGATGCAGCGCGCGAAGGCGAGGCGCCTGTGCTGGTAACCTCGGCAGGTATTAGGCCGTTCGTACGCGGCATTATCGAGCGTTTCCGCGCGCAAACTCCGGTAGTATCGCAGTCGGAAATCCACCCACGGGCCAGACTGAAGACCGTCGGCAGTATCTAAGGCACGGAAGCATAAACGGGCCGTCCACCGTCGGCGTGAATGTCCCGACGAATATCCATTATCTGGGGGCGCAATACGGACATAAACTAACCATTCCTCACCAGTCCCAATTTGTAAGCATACACCCTAGCCAAGCGCCATCACTCCGCCGCTTCGCCGACACCTTATCATGCTCATACATATGCGCGCGAATGGCATCGTCCCGATACTTGCGTTCGAGCGCCGACCTCGCAGCCGGCCGTGGCATGATACGTCTCCAGCGTCTCGAATTCGTCTACTTTGGGCGGCGCGATGGCGAGATCGGAATCGACCCAGCGGTCCGCTTCGAGCTACCCCCCTGGCAGAAGGGCCTCTGAATCCCCATATAAATTCCGATTGATGTTTTCGGCTCGCGCCGGTCATTGGAGATTGTGATGAATAAATTCGATTATAATGCGCCGGCGGAGCTGTTTCCCTCACGCAACCGGAAGATCGTCAACAAGATCAAATATCGCCGCTTCGATCGCGCCGCCGAGGCCATCCGCTTTGCCGTCGAAGAGTTGCCCGAGCCGCTGCTGCTCGGCGCCTATATCGAGATCGATGAAGCGCGCCTCGGCCACAAGGTCATCCGTGAGCTCTACGACAGCGCGGAATACCCTTTGGCCAAACGCGCCGGCTGAGCGGCGAGCGTTTGACGCTTGCGCGCAATTAGCGTATTTGAGCACCTGCAACCAGGTTTTCGGTTCTGCCTTGCAACGCTGCCCGATTTTGGGCGCTCAACAAGTCATCCCAAAAAACTCGGATGTCAAAGCGTGCGGACTTAAAGGATCCGTGCGCGTCCCGCTCACGCAGCAATCGATGCAAGGAGGCCGCCATGGCCACAGGTACAGTCAAGTTCTTCAACACCCAAAAGGGTTTCGGATTCATCACGCCAAGCGACGGCTCGAAGGATGTGTTCGTGCACATCAGTGCCGTCGAGCGCGCCGGCATGAGCACGCTCAACGAAGGCCAGCGCCTTACCTATGAGATCGTGACCGAGCGCGGCAAGCAGGCGGCGTCCAATCTGCAGAACGCCTGACGAACGAATTCGTATCGTAACGAACAGCGAGCGCCCGGCCTTGCGCCGGGCGTTTTCATTCAAGGACCGCGGAGGACAGACATGACGCACAAATTTTCCAGCGGCCAGGACGTCTATTATGAACCGACTTTCGGCAACGCGGCTTCGCGCGGCAAATACAAGATCGTCCGCCCGCTGCCGGTCGAAAACGACAACCGGCTGGCCTACCGGATCAAGAGCATCGCGGAAACCTTCGAGCGCATTGCCGAAGAGCACCAGCTGAGCCGGACCGAGTAAGACCAAATCGCCCCGATTGGCTGCCCTCGGCCAAACTCCCGCCATTCGCGGTCAAAACAGCCGTTTTCACGGCGGTTTCAACGTTCCGTGATGGGGCCTGTGGAACTGTGGCGATCGTACCTACGTTAGCTCTCCGAAACCTGAATGAACCTTTTTCCAGGCCGCCCTGACTAAAGGGCATGACCTTGGAGGCTGTCATGAACTGGTCGATGTACACCGCAGACCGCGCCACCCACCTTAAGATTGTGGTGGTTGGCCTTGCCGCCGCGCTGCTGATCGCCGTGATCGGCATTTCCGCGCAGCAGTTCAATCTCGGCACCGACATCCTGACAGCGCAAGCCCCGACCGTGATCAAGGCCGGCGGGCCGGTGGTATTCACCGATCGCGACGGCCCGACCATCCGCTAGCAGCGAATTTCTCGAACCTCCCCCGCACTTTCGCGCCGCTGTTGCGGCGTGATTTTTTTTGGGAGGTGCGGTTTATTTGATCACCAGCGCCGGCAGCCAAAGCGACAGCGCCGGAATGAACGTGACCAGCATCAGCACCGCGAACATCACGCCGTAGAACGGCCAGATGCCGCGCATCACCTCTTCGAGCTTGACGTTGCCGACCGCGCAGCCGACGAACAGCGTCGAACCGACCGGCGGCGTCAGCAGGCCGATGCCGAGATTGAGCAGCATGATCATGCCGAAGTGAACCGGATCGACGCCGAGCTTCATCACCACCGGCAGCAGGATCGGCGTGCAGATCAGGATCAGCGGCGCCATATCCATCAGGCAGCCGAGCACCAGCAGCATGAAGTTGATCAGCAGCAGAATGACGTATTTGTTCTCGGATACCGTTAGGAAAAACGCCGTGATTTTGGCGGGCATCTGCATCAGCGCCATCACGTAGCCGAAGCTCGAGGCCATCGCGATCAGCGTCATCACCATGGCGACGGTTTTCAACGTGCGATGCACAAGCCCCGGCAAATCGCGCCAGCGGTAATCGCGGTAGATGAACATGGTGACGAAAAGAGCCCACACACAAGCAACCGCGCCAGCCTCGATTGCGGTAAAGATGCCGAGCAGAATGCCGCCGATGATGATCACGATGGTGATCAGGCCCCAGGTGGCGTCGATGGTAATGCGGACAGCGTCGCGGAACGGCACCGACTCGCCGCGCGGATGCCCGTCGCGGTAGGCCATGAACAGGCACAGCAGAACTAGCGCGAAACCGAGCAAGAGGCCAGGCACCACGCCGGCCATGAACAGGCTGATGATCGAAATCGTGCCGCCGGTCGCCAGCGAATAGATCACCGCGTTGTGGCTCGGCGGCACCACAATCGCCTGCAGTGAAGCGCTGATCGTCACATTCGTTGCAAAAACACGCGGATAGCCGACCTTCTCCATCTGCGGGATCATCACCGAGCCGATCGCCGAGGTGTCGGCGACCGAAGAGCCGGAGATGCCGCTCAGGAAAGTCGTGGCCAGGATGTTCACCGCCGACAGTCCGCCGCGCACGCGCACCACCCCGACGATCACGTTGGCGAGCTTGACCAGGCGGTGAGCCATGCCGCCTTCCGCCATAATGGCGCCGGCCAGCACGAAGAACGGAATGGTGAGCATGGCGACCTTGCTTACGCCGTCCGAGATTTTCAGCATCACCGCTTCTGGCGGGATGCCGATCCACAAGGCGCCAGCAAGCGCGCCGATGCCGAGCGAATAGGAAATCGGCATACCGATCCCGAAGCACAAGAACAACGTCCCAAGAAGAATTGCGAGGTCCATGTTATCGCTCAGTCAAATGGCTGCGCGGGTTCAGGATCGGCAATGACGGGCCGCCCGATGGTGAGATGCTCGATGATGAAGAGCAGCGTGAAGATTCCGCCGAACGGGATTGGCGAATAAACGATGCCCACACGAAGCGCCGGGAACTCGGCGATGGTGTTGTCCCAGGTCGCGACGCACAGCCGATAGCCGTAAACCATCATGAACAGCGCCATCACCGCCATCAGAAATTCGACGACGAACTCGCAGACCTTGCGCAACCGGTCGGGTAACAGCGCGACGCCGATGGAAACGTTCATATGGATGCCGAGCCGGTAACAGGCAGCAGCGCCGAAGAAGGTCAACACGATGGTGAGGAGAACCGCCGTCGGCTCCGGCCACGACGCGGCGCTGTTGAGGACGTAGCGGGTGAATACCGCCCAGGGGATCACCGCAGAAATCAACACCAGCGCGCCGCCCGCCATCCATACGCAGACGAGATAGGCCCAATCCATGGCTTTACGGTACAGAGCGGCCATTGGCGGTCTCGTCACTCCGAGCCGCCAGCGCGAGCAGGCAAGCCCTGAATCCCGCGAGCGAAAATGTGGGCCATGCGATGTGCCTCTGGATTCCGGGTCCGCCGCTGCGCAGCGGCCCAGAAAAACCAGGTCACTTCACGGCCTGGATGCGCTTGATCATGGCGGCGTATTTGGGGCCGTACTTGTCCCACACCGGCTTCACCGCCTCCTGGAAATTCTTCTTTTCGGCGTCGGAGACGTGGACGATCTGGATGCCGGCGGCCTTGGCCTTCTCCATCGCCTTGGCTTCGTAATCGTTCCAGAGCTTGCGCTCCTCCTGCTGGGCTTCCTTGGCGTACTTCACCACCAGCGCCTGGTCGTCCTTGGACATCGAATTCGAAGATCTTTTTCGACATCACCAGCATCTCCGGCACGATCAGATGCTCGTCGATCGTGTAGAACTTGGCGACCTGGTAGTGATTGTCGAACACGAAACTCGGCGGATTGTTCTCGGCCCCGTCCACAACACCCGTTTGCAGCGCGCTGAACACCTGGTCGTAGCCCAAGGGTACGCCGTTGGCGCCCATCGAGTTCGCCATGGCTACGAACATCGGATTGCCCATGACGCGAATCTTCATGCCCTTGAGGTCGGCAAGATCCTTGATCGGTTTCTTGGTGTCGTAGAAATTGCGCGCGCCGGCGTCCATCCAGGCGAGGCCGACCAGGCCCTTGCCGCTATTGGTCACCTTGTCGAGCAATTCCTGGCCGATAGCGCCGTCGATCACCTTTTCCATGTGCGCGGTGTTGCGGAACACGTAAGGCAGATTGAACACGTTGAGATCGTCGACCACCGGGCCGAGCGCGCCGACCGAGACGCGGGCGAAGGCGATGGCGCCGACCTGCGCCTGCTCGATGGCTTCTTTCTCGCCACCGAGTTGCATGGCCGGATACATCGCGACGCTGAGCCGGCCGTTGGTCGCGGCGGACAGCTTCTTGCCAAGGCTCTCGACGGCAACAACGGTCGGATAGCCCGCCGGATGAACATCGGAGGCTTTCAAAACCAGTTTCTGTTGAGCGAGAGCCGAGCCGGCAAACGCAGTAGCAACAGCCAGTACACCGGTGGCGATTATGACGGTAAAGGGTTTCAAGATTTCCTCCCGGGATTCGTTATTGATTGCGGCGGCATTGAAGACGCTTGGCAGCGCGGCTCATTGATCGAGGCGACCGCGCATGGTATTCATCATGTCATATGATGACCTTGTCGCATAGCGCGGTGTCAAGCCTTTGAATAAGCGTTCGTCAAAAAATATTGCCCTGCTGCGGCCGCTTGAGGCCCCGCGCGGACTTACCGGCGAACTGGTCGCCCGGCTCACTGCCAACATCGTCAGCGGCAAATTGCCGCCCGGCTCGCGGCTGCCGACGGAACAGGAAATGATAGCCGCCACTGGGGTTAGCCGTACGGTAGTACGAGAGGCGGTTGCCGCCTTGAAGGCCGACCGCCTGGTGGTTACCCGCCAGGGCGTTGGCGCCTTCGTCGCTGAACAAGTCCGGCGGCCGTTCCGGGTGGATTTCGATGAACATTCGACGCTGCGTGAGGTGCTCAATGTCATGGAGTTGCGCACCGGCGTCGAGGTCGAGGCGGCAGGCCTTGCCGCCGAACGCGCTTCGTCGGCACAGGTTAAGAAAATCGCCGATCGTTTCGGCGCGATCAATGCCGCCATCGGCCGCGGTGAAAATGCCGTCGATCAGGACTTCACGTTTCATTGCGAAATCGCCGATTCCACCGGAAATCCGCAATTCAAACGCTTCCTGGAATATCTCGGTCGCTTCATCATCCCACGGCGGACGGTGTGGGGCCGATCGGCGCCGCCCTCGAAGCAAATCCAACTCGACGTATTTCAGCAGGAACACGAGCAAATAATGAATGCGATCCGCGAGCGTGCGGTGACGCAGGCGCGCGCCGCCATGCAGCGGCATTTGGTCAACAGCCGTAATCGTTACGAGAAGCTCGCGATCGAGAACGGGATCAAGTAGCCTCCCACCGATACTCCCCGGTGGCAATAACAAGAGAGAGCGATGGAAAAAATTCTGGTCACCGGAGCGGCGGGCGGCGTCGGCATGCGGCTGCGTAAACTCATGAAAGGCGTATATCCGAGCATCCGTTGGAGCGATCTGCGCAGGCCCGATGACCTCGGCACGGACGAAGATTTCGTGACCGCCGATCTCGCCGATCTCGCCGCCATAGAAAAAATCGTCGCCGGCGTCGACGGCATTGTACATCTCGGCGGCTACTCGATCGAAGGGCCGTGGGAGACGATTCTGCAGTCCAACATCATCGGCTGCTACAATCTGTTCGAGGCCGCCTACCGCGCCGGCGTCAAGCGCGTGGTTTTTGCCTCATCCAATCACGCGATGGGCTTCTACCCACGCACGAAGCGCATCGGCGTCGACGTCACGGTGCGGCCGGATAGTCGCTACGGTATCAGCAAGGCGTTCGGCGAAGCGGTCGGCGCGTTCTATGCCGACAAGCATGGTCTGCGCGTGACCTGCCTACGCATTGGTAACGTCAGCGATGCGCCGCTCGATCAGCGACGCCTCGCGATCTGGCTCAAGCCGGAGGACCTGGTGCAGTTGATCCGCATTGGACTGGAGCATCGTGACATCCACTTTGAGATATTCTACGGCGCCTCCGACAATGCCGATGCCTGGTGGGACAACAGCAATGCGCGGCGCTTCGGCTACAAGCCGATTGGCAAAGCCGACGAATTCCGCGACCAGGCGATGGCGGCGCAGGCCAAGGCGCCGCCCGATCCGATCGGCGACCGCTACCAAGGCGGGCCGTTCTGCAGTGACGAATACGATCGGCCCGAATGAGCGGTTGAACGCGTCATCAAAACGCCGCGGCTGACCGCGATAGCTGAACCAACGGACCCCCGCAAAGAGCCGGACATGCCGCGCCTCGCCCTGCGCCTTGCCGTGATCGCCTTGGCTGTCTTGATGGCGCCGGCGGTCGCGCGTGCCCAGGGCGTTCCGGGCGCCGCGCTGTCAGGCTACCAGGCGAAGCTCGCCGAATACCTGGAGGCGCGGCAGGCCTATGGCGCCGAAGCGGATGCCTATTGGATCGCCGTCGTCGAGAAGCGCCGCGTGCGCAACGCCAAGCGGCGCAATCACCAACCGATCGAACTCGCCGACTATGTGCTCACCCAGCCGCCACTTTATACGGGACCGCGGCGGCCGATCGATCCACTGGCGCCCGGCCCGGAACCGAGCGAAAGACCGCCGATCCCGGTGATTGCCGACTTCCTGCAAGCCGCCGCAGAGCAATATGGTTTCGTACCGCACCTGCCCGCAAGCGACATCGTGTTCAAACGCGCCTATGCCCGGATGGCGCGCGTCGTCGGCCTGACCCGAGAGCAGATCGTCGGCGTCTATGCTTTCGAAACCGGCGGCCACGGCACCTACGACACCCAGGCGGGGCTCGAGCCACCCGGCCCTGGCAAACATGCGATCTCGCCCGCCATCGGCTACAACCAGTTGCTCAGCACCAATTCGGTGTCGATTTTGGTCGAGCACGGCGGGCGCTTCCTCGCGGCGCTGCGACAGAAGACCAAAGCGCTCAACGGCAGCGCCAAGACGGCCATGGAACACAAGATCGAGGCGCTCGAACGCATGATCGCGTTCAGCCGCAGCGTACCGAACAATTGGAACGAACACGACCGTTTGGCCAAGACCACTATGGGCGGCTTAGGAATTCACGCCGCCATTCTCGATATCGATATCGGCCCGCTGCTGCAGGTGCAGAAGCTGCTCGACTCGGTGCAATTCGCGCGCACAAAGGGCTATATGGCGCCGCTGACCGCCGCCGAACTGGAATTGATGAATCTCACCGGCGATGGCAATGGCTTTGACATGGTGACCATGCCGCAGGCTTTCCGCGAACGCGTGCCGACCGCGAATTTCTTCCAACAGTCGGGCTACGAGCGCAATCCGGTCGCGCGCCGCACCAAAGTCGTGGCCGGCCTCATCGCCGAAGTCCAGGAGCATATCAATCGCAATTCCGCGACACCCGGCGCGCGCGATTTGGCGGCCGCGTTTTGAAATGTTTTTCCGAGGCGCGCGTTAGTGCGAACCTTGAATTTAGATGCAATCTCCGTTGCTGTTTCTGGATTCCGGGTTAGCGTGCTGCGCACGCACCCCGGAAAGATAGTCAAACTACAACTGCGCGCCGCCGGTGGAAAAACGCAAGGCGGCGATACCGTCGAGTTCGGCCTGTTCACGCGCGTTCTCTTCGGCCTTCTCACGCGCATGATCGCGCTCGTCGAGCATCTCGACCTTTTTGAGCTCTTCGAAGGCCTCGCCCAACGCCGCCTTGGCATCGTCCATCTGGGCCTTGAGTTCGTCGGCCGAACGCTTGAGGTTCTCGCGCCGGACGATCGCGGCCTTCGCATAAGTCGGATAGGCGAAATGAGCGGGATCGTGGATGCCGGCGCGTTCCTGTTCGGACGTGATCTCGCGGTCGAGCTCGGCCGCGATGCGGTCGAACTCGGCGATCATGGTCTCGATCTGTGCAACCTTGCGCCGCTTCTCGTCGACCTGAAACTTCTTCAGGCGAATGAGGGTTTCACGTGACTTCATCGACTACATACTCCCCCGAAGCCCCGAATATGCGCCCCGCGCGCGGCCATTTACCTGCGCAACCAGACGCCCCGGACTGTTCAGCGGCGGTGACTCTGGGCCAATAACGTTAGTTTTCGGTTTCCAGAAGGTATTGTGGAATAGCCAATTCAAGGCATTTTCTTAGGCGAGAACTGGTTTTCGACAAAAATAACGCAGATTCATCGTGTCGGCGCCGGCCGCTCCGATTAAGGCCGGACCGATGTCGCGCCCTGGAGGATTTGCTCAAGCTGCTGGTATCCCTCAGCCATACTGGTTGATTCTTCCTTAAGCTGGCTCAGGAAGGCCTCCAGCGGCTTATGCAGCGCGATGGCTTCGTCCACCTCGGCGCTGGAGCCCGCCCGGTAGGCCCCGAGGCGGATCAATTCCTCCATATCGGAATAGGTCGCCATGACCTGCTTGGCGCGGTTAATGGTCGGCAGGTGAGCCGGATCGGCCGCCCGCGGCATCGTCCGGGAGATCGATTTGAGGACATTGATGGCCGGATAGCGCCCGCGCTCGGCGATGGCGCGCTCCATGACGATATGGCCATCGAGGATGCCGCGCACGGCGTCCGCGACCGGCTCATTGTGGTCGTCGCCATCGACAAGCACGCTGAAGATGCCGGTGATGGTACCCTGGTTGGTGCCAGGCCCAGCACGCTCGAGCAGACGCGGCAGTTCGGTGAATACCGTCGGGGTATATCCTTTGGCGGTCGGTGGCTCGCCGGCCGACAATCCGATCTCGCGCTGCGCCATGGCGAAGCGGGTGACCGAATCCATGAGCACCAGTACATCCTTGTGTAGATCGCGGAAACATTCGGCGATGGCGAGCGTGAGATAAGCGGCTTGGCGCCGCATTAGTGCCGGTTCATCCGAAGTGGAGACCACCACCACGGAACGCGCCAAGCCCGCAGGCCCGAGGTCGTCCTGTAAGAATTCTTGCACCTCGCGGCCGCGCTCACCGACCAGGCCGATCACCGAAACGTCGGCTGACACATTACGGGCGAGCATGGACAGCAGTACCGACTTGCCGACGCCGGACCCCGAGAAGATGCCCATGCGCTGGCCACGGCAGACCGTGAGGAAAGTATTGAGCGCCCGCACACCGAGATCGAGCGGTTCGCCGACCCGCATGCGGGCATGCGC